>NZ_FTNI01000042.1 GCF_900156315.1 Microbispora rosea
AACCCCAGCCGAACAGCTTGTCCAGGAAGGCCCACAGGAACACCCAGCCGACGGCGATGCGGGCGGCGGCCCACACGTACCGGACCGGGCCGGCGGTTGTGGTCTGCGTCGTCGCCATGGGCGCGGGGGTCTGGGCCGGGACGGGGGGAACGGCGTCGTACACGGGGTTGCGCCTCTCGATGGTGGCCATGACCGGCCCCTTTCAACGTCTTTCTCTCTTTTCGACATCTCAAGGAAACCGCGATCACCGGCCGTGCCGCAGGAGCCGTACGGCACCCCGCGGTCGGCTCGAAGTCCCGTGATCGTGGGACTTTCGGTCCACGCCCGTCAGCGAGGCCGCGGTCACCGGACGGCGACGGTCTCCGTGGTCTCCGCCTCGTCCGCGATGGCGAGGTCTGAGCCCTTCGGCCCGCGAAGAGCGATGTAGACGAGCAGCACGCCCATGACGGCGGCGCCTGCCCACATGGCCTGCTGCCAGCCGTCGACGAAGGACTGCCGTGCGGCGTGCAACAGGTCCTGGGCGTGGCTACCAGTGCTCGGGGCCACCTCGACGGCGTTGGCGATGCCTTCACGTGCGGTGTCCGCCGTCCCCTGGGGGATGCCGCCGAGCCTGTCGTCGATGGCGCTGCGGTAGCCGACGGCCAGGAGCGCGCCGAGCATCGCGACGCCCAGGGCGGTGCCGAATTCGCGGGTGACGTCGTTGAGGGCCGAGGCAACACCCTGCTTGGCGCGGGGCAGGGAGCCGGTGATCGCCTCGGTGGAGGGCGTCATCGACAGGCCTATGCCGAGGCCCATGGCGAGCATGCCGGCGAGGATGGACAGGTAGCCGCCGTCGAGGGAGACGAACAGCGCCATCAGCGCGAGGCCGAGGGCGGACAGGGCGATGCCCACGGTCATGGTGGAGCGCGCGCCGATCTTGGCGGCCGTCTTGGGGGCCAGGCCGGACGTCGCCATCATCATGATGGCCATGGGCATCATCGCCACGGTGGACAGCAGGCCCGACCAGCCCAGCACGGCCTGGAAGAACGGGAAGAGCACGACGGCGATACCGGCCTGGACGCCGAAGACGACGAGCAGCGTGATGGAGCCGCCCGCCAGGCCGCGCTCACGGAAGAGGCGTACGTCCAGCAGGGCTGCGTCACGGCGGTGCAGCTCCCAGGCCACGAAGACGACGGCGGCGACGACGCCGACGGCGAGGCCGATCAGGGAGACGGGGTCGGTCCAGCCGCGCTCGGGGCCTTCCTGCAGGACGAAGATGAGTCCCATCACGGCGATGGCGGACACCACTGCGCCGACGGTGTCGAAGGATCGGGTGGAGCGTTCGCGGGAGTCGGGCACCGACCTCAGGGTCATCGCCAGCGCGACGACGGCCAGGGCCACGGGCAGCACGAACAGCCACCGCCAGCCCGCGACGTCCACGAGGAACGCGGAGAGGAACATGCCCAGGATGCCGCCGCCTCCGGCGACGCCGGTCCATACACCGACGGCCTTGCCCCGTTCCTCCTCGGGGAACGTGGAGGTGATGACGGCCAGCGTGATCGGCATGATCATCGCGGCGCCGACGCCCGCGGCCACGCGGGCGCCGATCATCACTGCGGCCGATGGGGCGAGCCCGGCGACGACGCCGGCCGCGCCGAAGACGATGAGTCCGGTGAGCAGTATGGGCTTGCGGCCCCATCGGTCACCGATCGCGCAGAGCGGCAGCAGCAGAGCGGCCAGGGCAAGGGTGTGGACATTGATGATCCACAGGACGGTGGTCTGCGAGGCGCCCCACTCGACGGCCAGGTGGGTCTGGGCGACGTTGAGGCCGGACACCGACGCGATGACGGCCATCAGCGCGATCGACACGGTGATCAGGATGGCGCGCAGCTGACGCGCATCCGGCGTACCCGCGCCGCTTACCGGCGCGGACGCCGCCTGGGGAGGCTGGTTGCTACTCATGTTTTCCTCTCAGAAAGGGCATGCGGAATCAGCGCCGGGACAGGACTTCGCGCGGATCGCCGGCTGCGGTCCGCTCGGATCAGACCGACGGGCGGATGGGGATGTCCCAGTTAAGCCCGTATTGCGGCCATGGCATAGCATGTTGCCTATGACGCAAGAAGGCGGGGCGCTGGACGGCCTCGTACGCAAACGGATCCGCGCACTACGCGTCGCGCAGGGCTGGTCCCTGGAAGAACTGGCCACCCGCGCCAACCTCAGCCAGTCGTCGCTGAGCCGGATCGAGAACGGACAGCGCCGCCTCGCCCTGGATCAGCTCGTCACCCTCGCCCGCGCCCTGGACACCACCCTCGACCAGCTCGTGGAGAGCGCCGCCGACGACGTCGTCGTGAGCCCGATGATCGACGGCGCACACGGCCTGATGCGCTGGGCCATCAAGGGCGACCCCGGCATGAGCGTCATGCGCCGGCGCATGACCGACCCGCCGCCGGACAATCCCGCCCGTATGCGTGCCCACCCCGGCCGCGAATGGCTCCTCGTGCTCTCCGGCACCGCGATCCTCATGCTCGGCCACCGCCGGTTCCGCATCGAGACCAACCAGGCCGCCGAGTTCCCCACGATGATGCCGCACGCGATCGGAGCCGAGGGCGGCCCGTGCGAGATCCTGGGCATCTTCGACCGCGACGCCCGCCGCGGCCACCAGCGCGACGCGGGCGAGACCGATGAGGGCGACGGCGTGCGCGGTCCCCGCGAGTAGCACCCTCGTGAGTACGGAGTTCCGCCGCCGCATGAGGGACGGTCTTGCGCCGCGCGCAGCACATCACGCCACCTGTTTGCGTATTTCGCAAGGAGTCGTGCGGCACGCGCATGAGGTGCTTACGGTGATGTCATGACCTCAGCGCACGAGCACATCACTCACCACGGCGGCTCGCACGGCCACCACCAGGAGCACGACGACAGCGGGCAGGCGGAGATCCTCGACCTGGACGCCGAGGTCCTCGCCGAGCACATCGCGTCAATCACCGCCTGGCTGCCGCTGAAGGCCGAGCCGCGCCGGATCGTGGACCTGGGCTGCGGCACCGGCGCGGGCACCTTCGCGCTCCTCGAACGCTTCCCCGAGGTGCACGTCACCGCGGTCGACGCCTCCGTCGGTCACCTGCAGCTCCTGCGTGAGAAGGCGTGCGCCCGCGGCGTCTCCGACCGGGTGCGCACCGTGCAGGCCGACCTCGACACCAGCCCCTGGCCCGACCTCGGCGCACCGGACCTGGTGTGGGCCTCGGCGTCGATGCACCACCTGGCCCACCCCGGCCGCGCACTGCGTGGCGTCTACGAACTTCTCGCGCCGGGGGGACTGTTCGCCGTCGTCGAGCTGGACGGCTTCCCCCGCTTCCTGCCCGCCGACGCCCCCGAAGGCCGGCCGGGACTCGAGGAACGCGCCCACAGCGAGACCGACAGCCTCCACGCCGAGCACGTCCCGCACCGCGGCGCGGACTGGGGGCCGATGCTGGCCGCCGCCGGATTCACCGTCGAGGACGAGCGAACCATCACCGTCCACATCGAGGGCGATCGCAGCGAGGCCGTCGGCCGCTACGCCCACCGCAGCCTGCGACGCATCCGCGGTGCGGCCGCGTCCGCGCTCGGCCCTGAGGACCTCGCCGCCCTCGACGAACTCCTCGACGTCGACAGCCCGCACAGCATCCTGCGGCGCGACGACCTCGCCGTACGCACCGAGCGCACCGTCTGGGCGGCCCGCCGCGCCTGATGCCTGGGCTGCCCGATTGTCTATCGGGCAGCGGCGCGCTCACGCCGCGCTTCGAGCCGTCCGGAACTGCTCGGCTAGTGCCGCATCAGCCAACGTTCGCCCTGGAGTGCCTCAGATCGCGGATGGCACAGGTCTCGACGAACGCGATGTCTGAAACCCGCGAGCATGCCCGCGGTCGGTCGGGCGAGAATCCGCTCATGGTCGCTGAAACGCAGGCAACCCGCATCCGGCATCGCGGGCATGAACCGCAGGTCCATCCCACCGCCTACGTCGCCCCGACGGCCACGCTGGTCGGTGATGTCCGCGTGGGACCGAGGGCGCGGGTGATGTACGGAGCGGTGCTCGATGCCGAGGGGTCTCGGATCGAGGTCGGGGAGGCGGCGGTGATCTGCGAGAACGCGGTGCTGCGCGGGTCTGCGGTCGCCGGCGATCAGCCGGTGCTTGTCGGTGACCACGTCTTCGTGGGGCCGCATGCCACGCTGCTGGGCTGCGAGGTCGGCAGGTGCGTCTATGTGGCGACCACGGCGACGGTTCTGCAGCGCGCACGGTTGGGGGCCGGCTCGGTTGTCGCTGTCGGCGCGCTCGTCCATGCGCGCACCGTTCTGCCGGACGAGTACTTCGTGCCGCCGCACACCGTGGCGCTTGACGCGCCGGTGCGGCTGCTGGCCCCTGGTGATCCGGGCTTGGCCGAGGCCGTCGGCCGGGTGGGCTTCGCGCAGGTGGCGTTCGGTGTCGACGCGGAGTGGACCGACCGGATCAGCCGGTACGAGCAGGTCGCGGAGGTGCGCGTCGCCGAGTTCGGCACGCACGCGGACGATGAGGTTCTGAATCTCGGCTAGCGCCGCATCAGTGACCCTTGTGCAGGCCCTGCCGCCTCGCCAGCTCGCCGTGCTCATCTTGCGTGACGTCCTGGAGTTCCCCGCCGTTTCTGTGCCGGCGTCTTTGGCTCGGGCCGCAGGCTCGACCTCGTGCCGACGCGGGCCAAGGGGAAACCCGCGCTGGGTGTCTACCTGACCACCTCCACCGGCATCCGCCACGGGACCGGCTTGTTCGTCCTCACCCTCGCCGGCGACCGGATCTGCGCCATGACGCGCTTCGACGACAGCGTGCTCCCGTGGTTCGGGCTACCGCGATCGCTCCCGTAGCCGGACCACCCGCCGTCGGGATCACGACTCGCCGGGCCGGGCCGCTGAGACGTCGAGCACGACGTCAACCCGCGGTGCCGTCAGTCAGCTGAAGCGGAGTCAGCAGACGGTGGGGACGGGCGAGCGCGCGCGAGACCGGGTCCTTTCGGAGGCTCGCATCCGCGCCGGGGCCGGGCCGTATCGTGATGTCCTCCGGGGGCACCGGCCCACCGCAGGCCGGGCAGTTGCCCGCGCGGTCCAGCCGGGTGCTGCAGGTGAAGTGGCTGAAGATCGTCCGCACCTTGCCGTTTGAGGCGTTGCGCTCGCCCCATTGGGCCAGCCCGTAGATCGGCTGCCAGAGTTCGCGGCCGGCCTGCGTCAGCACGTAGCTGTAGCGCACCGGCGACCGCAGATACGGCTGCTTGGTCAGCACCCCCGCCGCCACCAGTGCCTGCAGGCGCGTGGTCAGGACGGCACGAGGAATCTCCAGGTGCACGAGGAAGTCGTTGAACCGGTGCACGCCGTAGAAGGCGTCGCGAATGATCAACATGGTCCAGCGCTCGCCGACCACCTCCAGTGTGCGCGCCAGCGAGCAGTCCTGGAATGCGTAATCGGTGCCCAGTGCCATGGCGGAAGTCTAGCCGAGAGTTCGTTCACCAGACCGTGACTGGTAAAGTCCCCAAAGTTCGTTCACCGAACCGACACCATCTCCGTCGTCGATACCGAGGACCTGACATGACGCCGAGTCCGGCCACTTCCCCCCGCCACCGCCCCGGCCTCACCCTGCTGACGACCGGCTTCGGCACCCTCCTGGTGCTGATCGACTACACCGCCCCGCTGACGACCCTCACGCCCAACGCCGCCGCCCTCCGCATGGGGCCTTCGGCGCAGACCTGGGTGCTCACCGGAACACTGGTCGGCTTGGCCGCCCTGCTTCTCACGATGGGCAGTGCCGCCGACGACTACGGCCGCAAGCGGGTGTTCGGGGCCGGCGCGGTCCTCCTCCTGATCTCCACCCTGCTCTCCGCGCTCGCGCCCGACACCGCCGTGTTCCTCGCCGGCCGGATACTGCAGGGGTGCGCGGCGGCCGCGATCCTGGCACCGACCCTGGGCCTGATCGGGAACGTCTACCCCGCCGGGCCCGCACGGGTGAAGGCTCTCGGCCGGTGGAGCGCTTCGATCGGCCTGGGCATCGCCACCGGCCCGATCTACGCGGCGTTCCTGGAAGACGCCGGCGGCTGGCGCACGGTCTACGCGGTGCTGGCCGCGCTCTCCGCGGTGCTCATCCTGCTCACCGCCTACGGCCTGGACGAGTCCGGCACCGCCCGACCGCGCAAGCTCGACCCGTTCGGCGTGGTCACCCTCGCCGCGGGGTCGTCCTGCCTGGTCGCGGGCCTCGCCGAGGGCCGCGACGGCTGGGGCCGCGCCCCGGTCCTGATCCTGCTCGTCGTCGGAGTGCTGTTTCTCGTCGGGTTCGCGGTGGTTGAATGCCGAGTCGCCGAACCGATGCTCGATGTCACCCTCTTCCGCAACTCGGGCTTCGTCGCCTCGAGCGCCGGCGCGCTGTTCACCGGCCTGTCGATCGTCGGCCTGATGAGCTACCTGCCCACCGTGCTCCAGAAGTCCCTGGGCGAGACGTCGCTGACCGCGTCTCTGGTGCTGGCGATCTGGTCCGGACTGTCGGTGGTCTCCGCCCTCCAGGCTCGACGCCTGGCAGGAGTGGCCGCCACGACCCAGGTCGCCGGCTCGCTCCTGGTCTGCGGGATCGGTGAGGCGGCCCTACTGGGACTGCACGTGGGCAGCTCGTGGACGCACCTGGTTCCCGGGCTGGTCATCGCCGGCATCGGCAGCGGCATCCTCAACGCCGCGCTGGCCCGGCTGGCGGTCGGCAGCGTGCCTTCGCACCGGGCCGCCATGGGCTCCGGCGCCAACAACAGCTTCCGCTACCTCGGTTCGGCACTGGGGGTCGCGATCGTGGCCACCGTGGTGAGCCAGGCGACCTCGCCCCGGGGACCGGCGTATGCCATGGCCGACGGCGCCAACAGGGCCACGGCGGTCACGGCCCTCCTTTGTGCGATCGGTGCGACCGTCGCCCTGTGGGCGCGGATCGCCGGAGCCCGCGCCACGGCTGACGGTCCCTCCGACTCCGGTCGCACGGCCTCTCCTGCCTTCGACACCACAGGCTCGTGAAACGGAGTTCACGCCACAGGGCGGCAGGCACGGCTCCCATAAGCGGATCAACTCGGCCTGCCGGTGAGAGCGGTGCTCGAAGACTGGGAGTCCACGCGGCCATGGTGGCGCGAACCCTTCCCCGGCCCGCTCGACCACATCGTCTATCACTACCGGGTCCGGGCCTCCTTCACCCAGGGGCAGGGGGTCATAGAGGTGCGCCACCAGGACGAGGGGCTGGTTCGTCACCGCGGTGCTCGACGGCGAGGTCCGGATTGCGATCGTGCTCGACGACTTTTCCCCGCACCTGACCACGAAGAAGGACTCCCGGGTCGGCGACTGGGCCGCAGCCAGCAACGTTGAGTTCGCCTACACGCCGACCAACAACTCCTGGCTCAACCGCATCGAGGCCCAGTTCACCGCCCTGCGCTACTTCGCGCTGGACGGCACGGACCATGCCGGCCACAAGGAGCAGGGCAGCATGATCCGCCGCTACATCATCTGGCGGAACAAGCACGTCGCCTACGAACGGCTACGTGAAGTGGTTGACAGGGCGAACGGTGCCTGATGCGGCTCTAGCTTTCGCGGGAGCGGTGCGCGCGGACCTTGTGGCGGTTGCCGCACCGCTCCATGGAGCACCAGCGCCTGCTCCCCGGGCGTGAGGTGTCGACGAAGATGAGGGCGCAGTTGTTTCCCGCGCACTCCCGCACGCGATCCGCCATCGGGCCGGTGAACAGCTCGATCGCGTCCCTCGCGACGGTCGCGACCACCTGGCCCCCGGTCGCGGGGGCGGCCCAGGATCGATCCCCGTCCGCCGTCATCACGGGCGTCAGCGGTGGCGTCGACGCCGCGCGGTTGACCGCGTCCACGTCCGCCTGCCGTGGCGTGCGCCCGTGGACGCGGTCGCCGGCCAGCCCCCACAGGGCGGTGCGCAGGGCCTTCGCGCGGGCGAGCTCGCCGGCCGTCGTGTCCACCTCCTTCAGGCCGAGCCGGGACACGGCGGCCCACCGGGCCAGGTCGGCCGGCTCGTGCAGCGTCTCGTAGTGGGCGTAGACCCCCACGCCGCCGCTCACGAGGAACTCCAGGCACAGGGCGCCCGGGTCGAACCGGAAGGAGACCCCGTCACGCGGGTGTAGCGTCAGACTCATGTAACCACTATAAAGGGTTACATGACTCTCGAATGGAAGCTCGTCGTCGACTCCGCGGACCCGCACGCGCAGGCCGCGTTCTGGGCCGAGGCCCTGGGCTACGAGGTGGAGGACAACAGCGTGCTGGTCGGCCGTCTTCTGGCCGGCGGCGTCGTGGGGGAGGACGCGGTGACCCCCGACCACACGGCCTTCCGGACGCTGCGGGCCGTACGGCACCCGGGCGACCCGGTCGATCCGGACACCGGCACCGGCCTCGGCCGCCGGATCCTCTTCCAGGCGGTCCCCGAGCCGAAGACCGGCAAGAACCGCCTGCACATCGACCTGCACGCGGGCCCCGAGCGCAGGGACGCCGAGGTGGACCGGCTCAAGGCGCTCGGCGCCACCGTGCTGCATGTCGTCAGGGAGCCCGGGAGCCACCACGTGACCATGGCCGATCCCGAGGGCAACGAGTTCGACGTGCAGTGAGCCTCTACAGCCAGCCGTTGTGGCGGGCCAGGCGGGCGGCCTCGATCCGGTTCCTGGTGCCGGTCTTGCCGATGGCCGACGACAGGTAGTTGCGTACGGTGCTCTCCGACAGGTGGAGACGGGCCGAGATGTCGGAGATCGTCGAGCCGTCGGCCGCCGTCGCGAGGACGTCCCGCTCCCGGTCGGTCAGCGGACTCGGGCCGGTGCTGAGCGCGGCCGCCGCGAGTGCGGGGTCGATGACCCGCTCGCCGCGCAGCACGCGGCGGACGGCGTCGGCGAGATCCTCCACCGGGCCGTCCTTGACCAGGAACCCGCGCGCCCCGGCTTCCATGGCCCGGCGCAGGTAGCCGGGCCGCCCGAACGTCGTGAGGATGAGCACGGCGCATTCGGGCAGGCGCTCGCGCAGGTCGGCGGCGCTGTCCAGCCCGCCGCGGCCCGGCATCTCGATGTCGAGCAGAGCCACGTCGGGCCGGGTGCGCAGGGCGGTGTCCACCACCTCGTCGCCGTGGCCGACCTGGGCGACGACCTCGATGTCGTCCTCCAGGTTGAGGAGCAGGGCCAGCGCGCCGCGCATCATGCCCTGGTCCTCGGCCAGCAGCACCTTGATCACTGACCGTCCTCCTTCGCGTACGGCACGGCCACCCGGAGCAGGAAGCCGCCGTCCGGCGGCGCCGTGGTCTCCACGGTGCCGTCGGCGGCCTTCACGCGTTCACGCAGGCCGATCAGCCCGTTGCCGTGCCCGTGGGCCTCCTGCGGCGGGCCGTCGTCGCGGATCTCCAGCACCAGGAGCCCGCCGTCGTCGCGCAGGCCGATCTCGCAGGCCGACGCGCGGCTGTGCCGTACGACGTTGGTCACGCCCTCGCGCACGGCCCAGCCGAGCAGGGCGTCGGCCTCGGGACCGGGCCGTACGGAGGAGGCGCGGACGGTGACCTCGACGCCGGCGTCGGCGAGCGCGGCGCGGGCGGAGTCGAGCTCGGCGGTCAGTCCCCTGCCCCGGTAGCCGGTGACGGCGGCCCGCACCTCGGTCAGCGCCTGCCGCCCGATCTGCTCGATGTCGGTCGCCTGATCGGCCGCCGCGTCCGCGTCCACCCGCGCCAGCCGACGTACGGCCTCGGCCTTGACGACCATGATCGAGAGGGTGTGCCCGAGCAGATCGTGCAGGTCGCGGGAGAAGCGCAGCCGTTCCTCGGTCACCGCGGCCCGGGCCAGCTCCTCGCGGGTGGCCTTGAGCTCGTTGATGGCCTCCCACAGCCGGATGATGATGGCCGGAATGAGGCCGGCGGTGAACGTGCCCCAGATCATGGAGAGCACGCCGGTGAGGCCGGTGTCGGCGCGCACGGCCACGGCCAGGGCGGCGGCGCACTCGGCGAGCAGCACCACCGGCAGGATCTTGCCGCGCACGGTGATCCCGGTGGCGACGGCCAGCATCATGATCAGGTAGAGCCAGTTGCCCTCGAACCCGGCGGCGGACGCCAGGACCACCACCGCGAGCAGGCCCAGCGCCGGCAGGGCGCGCCGCCGGTCCGCGAAGGCGAAGTGCGTGGTGGCCACGTACAGCCCGGCGGCGGCCAGCGCGGCCGGCCATGCCAGCCAGAGGGGATGGGACCGGCCGTGTGCGATGTCCCACACGGGTGCCGCCGTCACGGCCACCCACATGTACATGCCCTTGGCGTCGGGGCCGCGCTCGCCCTCCCGCAGCGGGTCGAGCCAGGTGTCGCGTTCTGTCGTCATCGGCAACGTCACATTAGCGGTCAGGCCCGGCGACCGGCGCGGCGGTAGCCGTACACCGCGTAGACGCCGAACACGAGCAGCCAGGCCGACAGGAGGACGACCTGACGGAGGGTGGGGACGTCGCCGAACGCGATCCGCCAGGACAGGCCCGCGTAGCTGTTCGACGGGGTCCACTCGGCGATCGCCCCCAGCCAGGACGGGAACTTCTCGACCGGCACCCACAGGCCGCCGAGGATCGACAGCGTCAGCATGGTCGCGATGTTGGCCATCGCCGCGGACTGGCCCGACAGGCGGTAGCCGTTGCCGAGACCGAGCAGGGAGAAGGGCACGGTGCCCGCCCACAGGAGCGCGACGATCGCCAGCCACCGCTGCGGAGGGAGCGTGACGTGGTTGACCAGCACGCCGGCCATCAGTACGGCCGCGATGCTGGGCACGACGGCGACCGCTCCGGTGACGACCTTCCCCGCCACGACCTCGGCCGGGGTCAGCGGGGTGAGCCGCAACTGGCGCAGCCATCCCGCCGCGCGGTCCTCGGCGATGCCGCTGCCGTTGTTGAACGCGCCGCCGAGCGCGCCGTACGCCGCCATGCTGACCATCGTGTAGATCGCGGCGTCGTGCCGGTCGCCGGGGGCCAGGCCGAGGTTGGTGAAGATGAGGTACATGACGACCGGCATCACGATCCCGAAGATCACATAGCCGCCGTCGCGCAGGGTCCTGGTCAGTTCGAGCCGTACGTATCCCCACATCACGCGTTCTCCTTCGTTGTGAGGGCGACGAAGGCGTCCTCCAGATCGGCCGGGGCGACCTCCAGCTCGCGGACGGCGCCCGCTCGGGCGAGGGCCATGACGGTGGCGTCGGAGTCGCCGCTGCGCAGGTGGACCCGGCCGCCCCTGATCTCCATGTGGCGCACTCCCGGCAGGGTCGCGAGCCAGGCGGACTCTCCGTCGGCGGCCACGCTCACCGTGGTCAGCGCCGCCGCCCGCTTGATCTCCGCGCTGGTGCCGTCGGCGATCACCCGGCCGTGGCCGAGCACGACGACGCGGTCGGCGTGCTCGTCGGCCTCGTCCAGGTAGTGGGTGCTGAACAGGATGGTCTTGCCACGGCTGGCCAGCCCGCGCATGCCGTCCCAGAACTCGCGCCGGGCCTCCACGTCGAGCGCGGCGGTGGGCTCGTCGAGGACGATCAGGTCGGGGTCGCCGCACACCGCCATCGCGAACCGCACACGCTGCGCCTGCCCGCCGGACAACCGGTCCACCCGGCGGTCGCGCAGGTCTTCGATCCGGGCGAGCGCGAGCACCCGGTCGAGGGGGAGGGGAGCGGCATAGGTCCCGGACACGAAGGTCAGCAACTCGCGGACCGTGACCCGGGGGATCAGGCCGCCCTCCTGGGGCATCGCGCCGGCTAGGCCCTGCCGTACGGCCTGCTCGGGGTCGAGCCCGAACAGCGCGGCCCGCCCGGAGTCGGGCGGCAGCAGTCCGAGCAGCAGCGCGATGGTGGTCGACTTGCCCGCGCCGTTGGGGCCGAGGAGGGCCACCGTCTGACCGCGGGGGATGGCGAGGGTGAGCCCGTCCACGGCCCGTACGGGGCCGAAGCGCTTGGTCGCCGAGGTCAGGGACACGGCGTCGGCGGTTTTCGTGGTCATGGGGACGACGGTAGGCGGGCGCCGTCACCCCAGGTAGAGAGATCGATACGGCCCCGGGCGGGACAAATGTCCCACCCGGTGAATCTACAATGTAAAGGCGTCGGGTCGATTAAAGCAGCACGGCAAGAAGCGCGGCGAAATCACCAGGACGCGAGAGCATCGGCCAGTGACCGGTCGGCAGCTCACGCAGCTCCCACTCCGGCCCGCCCAGCGGTGCGAACGCCGGGT
This sequence comes from Microbispora rosea, assembly GCF_900156315.1. Taxonomy (GTDB): domain Bacteria; phylum Actinomycetota; class Actinomycetes; order Streptosporangiales; family Streptosporangiaceae; genus Microbispora; species Microbispora rosea. Next base: position 12,208 of record NZ_FTNI01000042.1, read on the forward strand.
GTCCGGCCGCGATCAGCCCCTTGACCTGGGCGAGCGGGAACGAGCAGCTCACCAGCGTCTTCGGCAGCGCGGCGAAGGCGGCGGCGTCGTCACCCAGCGTGAGGGGCTGTGTGATCGTGCCGAGCGGCTGGCCGGTGGCCCGGGCGGCCATCAGCGCTCGCTCGCGCTCGCCCAGCCCCTCCAGGCTCGCGCCCGACTCCTGCAGCTCGTCCCAGGAGGGCATGGGGTAGCGCCAGCCGTCCTCGACGCGCTTCTCGACGAACTCCCGCCCGGTCAGGTCGATCTGGGCCATGCCGTCCGGCACCGGGCCGCTCTCGACGTACACGACCCGGCTCACGCGGCCGGCCGCGCGGGCGGCGGCCCCGGTGACCGCGGCGGCGCTCCCGCTGTGGCCGACGAGGACCACGTCGTTCAGGTCCTCGGCCTCGACGAGGCCGGTGATGTCGCGGATGTGGGTGTCCAGATCCAGGGTGGGGGAGGCGAGGTGGGCACGGTCGGCGAGGCCGGTGAGGGTCAGCGGGTGGACCTCGTGCCCCATGCCGCGAAGGGCGGCGGTCACGTCCCGCCACGCCCACGCGCCGAGCCAGAAACCAGGAACGAGTACGTATGTCGTCATGCGTCGACGCTAGAGCCGAATCAGGGCAGAATCGGTCCTGATATGTCCACAAATCGCGTTCTCGCCTTTCTGGAGCTGCTGCAGGCCAGGCCCGGGCTCACCGGTCCCGAGCTGGCCGAGCGCCTGGAGGTGGACGTCCGGACGGTGCGCCGCTACGTGCGCAGGCTTGAGGACCTCGGCATTCCGCTGGAGGCCGAGCGGGGACGCTACGGCGGCTACCGGCTCATGCCGGGATACCGGCTGCCGCCGCTCATGCTGACCGGCGACGAGGCCGCCGCCGTGGTGCTCGGGCTGCTCGCGGGCCGCCGCGCGGGCCTCACGGTGGGCGAGGGGGCGGCGGAGAGCGCGCTCGCGAAGATCCAGCGGGTGCTGCCCGACGCCCTGCGTGACCGGGTCGCCGCCGTGGAGGCCATGGTCGGCCTGACCACCCGCTCCGCCGCGACCTCCCGGCCGAGCGGCGCCACTCTGCTGACGCTGGCCGACGCGGCCCGCCGTCGTCTCCGCGTACGGCTGGCCTACCGGTCCTTCCGGGGACAGGACAGTGAGCGGACGGTCGATCCCTACGGGCTGGTGTTCCACTCGGGCCGCTGGTACCTGACCGGCCACGACCACCGCAGGGGCGAGGTGCGGACGTTCCGGCTCGACCGGATCGGCCGGGCGGAGACGACGGAGGAGGAGTTTGCCGCCCCGGGGGAGTTCGACGCGGTCGCCCACGTGATGGAGTCGCTGGCCTCGGTGCCGTACCGGTACGAGGTCGAGGTGGTGCTGGCCATGACGATGGAGGAGGCCCGGCGGCGGATCCCGCCCACGGTGGCCGCGCTCGCCCCGGTGGACGTGCGCGCGATGGACGGGAGCGCGGTGGACGGGAGCGCGGTGGACGGGAGCGCGATGGGCGGCGGCGTCCGGATGACCGGCCGCGCGGAGCGGCTGGACGGCATGGCACAGGTGCTGGCCGGTCTCGGCGTGCCGTTCACCGTGGTCGGCCCGCCCGAACTGCGCGAGGAGGTACGGGCCCTCGCCCGCCGTCTGGAGGGGTGGGCCGGTCAGGCCTCGAGGCGCTGACTGCCGATGACGGCGAGCAGGCGCAGCTTGTCATGGCTCTCGGTGCCCGGCGTGGCCGTGTAGACGAGCAGCGCCTGCGACTGGTCCGGGTCGAGCAGCGTCTGGCACTGCAGTTCCAGCACGCCGAGCTGGGAGTGCACGAGGCGCTTGGTGTCCGGGTGTCCCAGGCCGACCTCGTGCCTGTCCCAGAGCGCGGCGAACTCGGGGCTGCGGGCGAGGAGGTCGCGGGTGAGGGCGGCGGCGCGCGACCGGGGTCCCTCCCGCGTGGCGGCCTCGCGCAGCAGGGAGGTGAACACCCGTCCGTACAGCGGATGGTCGTCCTCCAGGTAGAGGCGTCGTTCGGCCGGGTCGGTGAACCACCGGTAGAAGAGGCTGCGCGCCATCCCGCTGAAGCCGGTCTGGTCGCCGAACAGGGCGAGAGCGGCCGGGGTCTGCCGGAGCGTCTCGCCGAGCGCCGTGGTGACCAGGGCGGGGGTGTCGCAGAGCCGGTCGAGCACGCGCATGATCCCCGGGTTCACGTGGTCACCCCGAACCGCCCGTTGCGGTGCGCTGTGGCCGGCGAGAAGGAAGAGGTGGTCACGCTCGGCGAGGGTCAGGCGCAGGCCACGGGCGATCGCGGCCAGCATCTGCTCCGACGGCTGAGGTCCTCTCTGGCGTTCCAACCGGCTGTAGTAGTCGCTGGACATGCCGCAGAGGGCGGCCACCTCCTCGCGGCGGAGCCCGCTGGTGCGCCGGCGCGGCCCGCGGACCATCCCGACGTCCTCGGGCTGCAGCGCCTCCCTGCGCCTGCGCAGGAAGTCCGCCAGTCCCTCGCGGTCCACCCTCGGCCTCCTCGTCTTCTCCCGTTCCCGCTCATCCTGTCGCGCCGGCCACCGCGTATCCACGGCCTGCCGATCCCCGGATAAACGCGCCCCGGCTGCGTGAGTCGTGGCCGCATGAGCCGTGGACATGTGGGCCGTGGCAGCCCGGCACGCGACCCGGTGAACTGGGCGTGGCGGCCCCGCCAGGGGGCCGTGTCCCCGATGACCAGGAGCTTCCATCATGACCTCTCAGCGAATCGCCCTCATCACCGGCGGCAACCGGGGCCTCGGGCGTGCCACGGCACTTGCCCTCGCCGAGCGCGGCGTCGACGTCGTCGTCACCTATCGGGCCGGCAAGGACCAGGCCGAGGAGGTCGTCGAGTCCGTGACCGGGCTCGGCCGCACCGCGGTGGCGCTGTCACTGGACACCGCGGTGGTGGCGGGGTTCGACGACTTCACCGACGAGTTGCGCCGCACCCTGCGCGAGCGGTGGCACCGGGACGACTTCGACTACCTCGTCAACAACGCCGGCATCGCGGTCACCGCGGCGTTCGCCGACACGACCGAGAGCGAGTTCGACGCCCTGATCGACGTGCACCTCAAGGGCGTGTTCTTCCTCACGCAGAAGCTGCTGCCCCTCATCGCGGACGGCGGCCGGATCGTCAACCTCTCGACCGGGCTGACCAGGTTCACGAGCGTGGGGCAGGCGGCGTACGCGTCGGTGAAGGGCGCGGTGGAGGTGCTGACGCGATACCTCGCCAAGGAGCTCGGGCCGCGTGGCATCACGGTCAACACCGTCGCCCCCGGCCCGGTGGCCACCGACTTCGCGGGCGGCATCATGCGGGACGACGAGGGGTTCCGCGCCATGCTCGCGTCGCAGACCGCGCTGGGACGGGTGGGGGAGCCCACCGACGTCGGGGGCGCGATCGGCGCCCTGCTCGCCGACGGGAGCGGCTGGATCACCGGTCAGCGCGTCGAGGTCTCCGGCGGCATCCTCCTGTGACCGTGGCGCCCCCGGCGGTCCTCCCGCGATCCCCGGACGCGGCCGCGCGCGCGTGGCTCAGGCGCTCTGGCTGAGGCGTGCCGTCCGCCCCTCCGGCGTACGGGCGGCGTGCGGCGCGGCGGCGTCGGGAGAGCCGGGCCGTTCCCCGGCGTCGTCCTCGCTCGCCCCGGCCGGCCCGTACGCGAGCGGGCCTGCGGGCGGGAGAGCGTGCCGCCGGGCCACCAGGCCGGACAGCAGGTCCTCCCAGCGCGCGCCGATGACGTCGAGGTCGTGGCGCGCGGCCGTCTTCAGCGCGTTGGCGCCCATCCGGCGGCGCAGGTCCTCGTCCTCGATCAGCGTGCAGATGGCGTCGGCCATCGCGTGGATCTTCTCCGCCTTCACCAGAAGGCCGTCGTGGCCGTGGGTGACCATCTCTCTGGGGCCGGTCGGGCAGTCGTAGCTGACCACGGGGACGCCCTTGCTCATCGCCTCAAGGATGGCCATCGGCATGCCCTCGTGGCGCGAGCTCAGCACGAACATCGAGGCGTCGGCGAGGACGGCGCCGACGTCCTCGGCCGGGCCTTCGAGGAACACCCGATCGCAGAGCCCGCGCTTGTCGATCGACGCCTGGAGCTTGTCCTGCCGGGGGCCGCCGCCGTAGATCCGCAGCGTCCACTCCGGGTGCCGGGCCGCCACGTGCGCCCAGGCGCGGATGAGCAGGTCGTAGCCCTTGCCCCAGGTCAGGCGGCCGACCGTGACGACGGTCTTCGCGGTGAGCGGCGAGACGCCGCCGTCGAGGCGGGGCGTCGCGTTGGGCACCTGCGCCAGCACGGCGGGCCGGTCCCTGCGCGCCTTCTCGAAGGACCGCTCGTAGGCGCGCAGGTCGGCCTGCGTGAGGGTGACGACCGCGTCGTGCCTGCCGTAGGTGCGGGTGATCTGCTTGCGCACCTGCGGCTGGTGCGAGGACAGGTTCCCGTGCTCCTGGGCGACCGTGATGATCTCCGGGGGTGCGAAGCGCGCGGCGATCAGGTTCAGGCCGGGCCGGGTCCCGATGAGGATGCCGCGGCGGCGTGAGCGGATGTAGCGGACCAGCCTGAGATCGGTGCGCAGGGTGAACCAGTGGTAGGCCGCCTCGTCCTTCGGCACCAGCCTGCTCGGGAACCGCGACAGCAGGCCCTTGCGGCGGGGCAGCCGGTCATCGAGGTAGCGGACCCGCACTCCAGGAGGAACGGGGAAGAAGGGCTCCTCGCGTTCCCGCACGACGCTCACGATCTCGACATCGTGGGTGCGCGCCAGATGTCCGGCGAGGTTGAAGACCGTGCGGATCGTGCCGCCCATGCCGTTGGCGTGCAGCAGCAGGATGCGGATCTCGTGACCGTCGGGCGGCGGCGCCGACCGGGCACGCTGCCGGTCACGGGCCTCCAGCACCCGTATGACCATCCTGGCCGCTTTCCTTGCCACCCTGCGGTGAAGAGAAGACACAGTCACGCCCCGTTCGTGTCAGCTGAAGATCCCCTTCCCTATGACGTAACCGGCAGTTGTCCCGTTGTTGTGAGCTAGGTCACACAGTGTGTGGAAACCCGATATATGGTTGTCCGTTTGCTGGGGGTGTCCTCCAGGAAGGCGGGCACGTGATGCACGCCGACCTGCTCGAACACACCGTCCGGAAGGTATGAGCAGGCGCGGTCGGGCACCCCGATAAGGACATCGCCGCCGGCCCGGGACAGGAACGGGGTCACCCGCCGGGCCAGCGGCTCCTCGTAGTACACGTCCCCCGCCACCACGACCTGCTGGGACGGCGTCCCGTCGAGCAGGTCGCCCTCGGCGACCCGCACCGTGACGCCGTTGGCGCGGGCGTTCAGGCCGACGGCCGCCAGCGCGTACGGGTCGACGTCGTTGGCGACGACCAGGGCGGCTCCGGCCAGCGCCGCGGCGACCGCGACCAGCCCCGAGCCGGTGGCGAGGTCGAGGACGGTGCGGCCCCGCACGATCTCGGGATGGTCGAGCACGTGGCGGGCCAGCGCCTGCCCTCCGGCCCAGGGACAGGCCCAGAAGGGCAGCCGCCCGGCGCGCTCCCACAACTCGTACACATGATCGTCGCCGCCCGCGGCCGGCCCTGTGCCGGGCGCACCGCTGGGCACGGCCCCGGGCGTGATCAGGCGCAGTCGTATCTCCGGCACGTACGGCACGGGCGCGAGCCTGGTGTGCGCGCGGACGAAGTCCTCGGCGTCGTCATCCACGGCCGCCGATCGTATCCGCACGGACAACCGTCCGGGGCTGCGCGCCCGCGAGGAGGATCGAAGCGGCCGGTGACGACGGTCGCGACGAACTTGCCTCATGGCCCCGAATCTCTCTGGGGCTTCAGTTCTCGATGTCGCCGGCGACGGTGGAGACCGGCGTGTTGACGATGCCGTCGAACGCGTCGAGGACGGGGGTGTGCACGTAGGCGCTCTGGATCCGGATGCGGTCGGGGCCTGCGCCGCCGGAAGACTCCGCACCCGCCCGGCGGAGATCGGCCATGCTCAGCCCGAGCCCGGCATCGGCGAAGGCGGCCTCGATGCTGCCCTGCTCGGGCGGCTCCAGCTCGGTGTTGTCGATGGCGAACCCGAAGCGGGCGTTCTCATCGGGACGCATATCAGCGGTGTGCCCGGTGATGCTGGTCAGGGCGAGGGCGACGTAGTCATCGGCCAGGCAGCGGTGGAGGTACTGTCCCATGGGGAGTCCGGTGAGGTGGCCGTCGAAGGAGACCGGCGTCTTCTGAATGTGGGCGTTGTGGGCCGCCAGCACGATGCGGGTGCCGGGGCCGAAGCGCTCCAGGTGCCACAGGACCGACCCGGCCATGTAGACGTCGCGGGCCGAGGTGTCGGCGGTCAGGCCGGTGCCGGCGTACAGGCCGGCCATGGCCCGAAAGCCGTAGTCGGCGTGGCAGGCGGCCTCGATCCGGCGCAGAGCGATCTCGTAACTGCGCCGGTCGCTGCGGGAGACGTACAGCACCTCGACGGCACGGAACCGGATGAGCAGGCGCATCAGGATCGCACTGAGAGCGTCCTGCTCGGCGGCGGCCAAGCGGGTCCAGGCCGGCGCGGCCGAGGCGGCGGACGCTCCGGCGAACGACTCGGCGATCCGCATGGCCTGCTGGACCAGCGGGAGGGTCTCGGGGTCGATCCGCCGCAGGTAGTCGGCGACGGGGGTCAGGGCGGGCAGCAGCGAGCCGCCGGCTGCGGGGACGTCGATCCCGGCGAAGCGCACCGGCACCTCGGCGGTGGCGTTGTGCCGGCGTATCCAGCGCAGCGGCTCCGCGACTCCCACAGGAATGGCCGCGGCGAGCTGGGCGTCCAGGTCGTCGTCCGTCCCCTGGCCCTGGGCCCAGGCGTCGAGGGGGAAGCCCTCGCTGAATCCGTACTCGAAGGCCAGGACGGTGAAGCCACAGCGTTCGGCCAGGAAGCGCAGGATGCGCCGGCGCAGCAGCGAGAACTCGGTGATGAAGTGCGAGTTCTCGCCGAGCGCGACGACGCGCGCGTCGCCGACGATGTCGCGCAGCGGTTCCAGGTCGTCGAGCGGCGCCGCCGGGTCGAGGTGGGTGAGCGGGACGGCATGGGCGCGAAGCAGGTCGGCGAACGGGTTGTGGGGTGAGGAGGCAGGCATGCTGATGACTCGATTCGCAAGTGCTGGAACTCTGAAGCGCCGGATCATTCGTGGAGTACCGGCGCCGCGTTCTCCAGGTCGTCGATGCTTCCGGACATGATCGTGCGGATGTGGCCGGTGATGTGCTGGAGCGGCCAGTCCCACCAGGCCAGCGCGAGGAGGCGCTCGATGTCCGCGTCGCCGTAGCGGCGGCGGATGAGCCGGGCGGGGTTGCCGCCGGCGATGCCGTAGTCGGGGACGTCGTCCGCGACGACCGAGCCGGAGGCGATGATCGCTCCGTGGCCGATGCGTACGCCCGGCATCACCATCGACCGGTATCCGAGCCAGACGTCGTTGCCCACCACCGTGTCGCCCCGTCCGGGCAGGCCCGTGATGAGGTCGAAGTGCTCCGCCCAGGAGCCGCCCATGATCGGGAACGGGAACGTCGAAGGCCCGTCCATGCGATGGTTGGCGCCGTTCATGATGAACCGCACGCCCTCGCCCAGGGCGCAGAACTTCCCGATGACCAGCTTCTCCGGCCCGTAGTGGTAGAGCACGTTGCGGGTCTCGAACGCGGTCGGATCGTCCGGGTCGTCATAGTACGAGAACTCGCCGACCTCGATCAGCGGCGAGGTGATCAGCGGCTTCAGCAGCACCACCCGCGGTTGGCCGGGCATCGGATGCAGCACGGTCGGGTCGGGGGGCACAGCCGGCATCGCGCGTCGTTTCCTTCCTGGCCAACGCTTCGGATGAGAGACGATGGCATCACTACTGCGACAATTGGTGCGTTAAGATACTGACACGCCGTCGTTCCATTGAGCAACCGGACCACCAGCGATGACTTCTTCCGCACCAGAGCCGGAGGGCGCCAGGCCCGTGCCACCGCCCCAGCGCCGCCCCGGCGGCCGTAGCGCCCGTATCCGCAGGCAGGTGCTCGACGCGGTGCTCGCCGAGCTCGGGGAGCACGGTTATGACGGGCTCACCGTCGACTCCGTCGCCGCCCGCTCGGGTGTGCACCGCGCGACGGTGTACCGGCGCTGGGGAGACGTCGGCGGCCTGCTCGCCGACGTCCTGGACGCGGCGGGCGACGACGCCTGGCAGCCCCCGGACACCGGTTCCCTGGAGGGCGACCTGGCGGCACTCAACCGCGAGATCCAGGACGCGCTCGTCGCGGAGCCGCCGATCGTGGCGGCCCTGATCGCCGCCTCGTTCCGCTCCGAGCAGGCCGACCACGCCCAACGGCGGCTCTGGGAGGACCGGTACGCCCGGTGCGAGGTCATCGTCCGCCGGGCCGTCGAGCGCGCCGAACTCCCGCTGGGCACGGACGCCCGGCGGCTGCTCATCGCCGCCACCGCGCCCGTGTATCACCAGTTGGTGCTTCTCCGCACGCCGCCCGGCCCGGACCTGCCCGGCCAGGCGGCCAGAACCGCCGCTCTCGCCGCATCCGCCGGCGCCTTCGCCGTGCCGCCACCGGCCGGTGACACCTGACCGGCCCGGTCCGCTCCGGGGCCGAGCAGAAGCGGCCGCGCCTCCGCCTATCCCCCTGACGGCCGCCTACCGCCGGCGCCCGCCTACCCCCGACGGTCGCTTACCGCCGCCGGCTGCCTACCCCGACGCCCGCCTAAAGGAGCGTGAGCTGTTCGGGCGGCGCGGCCGGTGCGGGCGCGGGAGTCGGCCGCTCACCGGGCCGTTGCCCGGCACGAGTGCCGCGCGTCCCCGCCGCGGCGCCGCGACGTGCCCCTGCCGCGGCGCCGCCACGTGCTTCTGACGCGCGATCGCCGCGCGAGGCCGACCGGCCGATGCCGTGCTTCCGGGCGAGCTCGCGCACGGCATGGCCGATCCGTTCCTGGTACGCCTTGGGCGCGTAGGCGCCCCGGCCGTACAACTCGAGATAGCGGGGGACGAGCCGGGGGTGCTCGCGCGACAGCCAGGCCATGAACCACTCGCGCGCACCCGGCCGCAGGTGGAGCACGATCGGCGTGACGTGCGTCGCGCCGGTCTCGGCGATGTGGCGCACGGTGGTCTCCAGCGCCTGCGGGGAGTCGCACAGATAGGGCAGGATCGGCGCCATGAGCACCCCGCAGGGGATGCCGTGCTCGTTCAGCGTGGCGCACACCTCCAGCCGTTTGCGTGGCGAGGGGGTGCCCGGCTCGACGGCCCGCCACAGCGACTCGTCGGTGAACCCGATCGAGACGGCCGTGCTGACGTCGGTCACCTCTGCCGCCTCGGCGAGCAGCCCGAGGTCGCGCAGGATCAGTGAGCCCTTGGTGAGGATCGAGAACGGGTTGCGGGCGTCCCGCAGGGCCTCGAGGATGCCCGGCATCAGCCGGTAGCGGCCCTCGGCCCGCTGGTAGCAGTCGACGTTGGTCCCCATGGCGATGGGGTGCCCGCCCCACCGTGGCGCCGCCAGTTCCCTGCGTACGAGGTCGGGGGCGTTGACCTTCACGACGATCTTCGAGTCGAAGTCCCGCCCGGCGTCCAGGTCGAGGTATTCGTGCGTCCTGCGGGCGAAGCAGTACGTGCACGCGTGGGTGCAGCCGCGGTAGGGATTGATCGTCCACTCGAACGGAACCCGGCTGGCCGACGGGACCCGGTTGATGACCGACCGCGCGTGGATCTCGTAGAAGGTGACGCCTCGGAACTCCGGGGTGTCGAAGGTGCGGGCCACGGCCGACCGGGCGAACAGGGGAGTCGTCTCTCCCTGCCCGCCTTCCCCCGTTTCGAGCCGCAGCCCGTCCCACCGCACCCTCCGATTAGAACAGAGGTTCGATGGAGATCGCAACATGCAACGCGTCGTAAATCGCGGCCCTCGAAACGGCTAACGATCTTCATCGTTGGGCAGAACGTCGGCACATACCTTGCGTTCTGGGAGAGTTGCGCGATGGCCTGGTCGCAGGACGAAGAGCGGATGCTGGCGATGATCGAGCGGCACCTCACCGACGAGGACCCGAAGCTTGCGGCCAGGCTGGAGTCGTTCAACCACCGTGCGGAGCATGGACGGCAGGGGCGAGGCGCGGGCCGCCGCCGGCCGGGCCGCTCCACCGTGATCATCGCGGTGAGCTGGCTGCTCATCGCCACCTTGATCGCGACCCTGCTGGTCATGGCCCTGCGGCACGACGCCGCCGCTCTCCCGGTCTAGAGGGGTCCCGGAGCTTTCCCCGCCGAGCGGAGCCAGGACCGCGCGGGCGGGGGCCGCGCGTCCCCTCGGCGGCCACGCCGGGCACAGCCGGTGACGCACCCGTCATCCGCCGGCGCGGCCGGGCTCGCTCCGGACGGAGGGTGCGGTCTCGGCCAGCCGCTCGGCGAGGAAACGCTGTTCCGGCTCGGTCTGCGCGAGGTCGAGCGCCCGGCCGTACGCGTCGTGAGCCTCGGCGTCGCGGCCGGCGCGACGCAGGAGCTCGGCGCGGGTGGAGTGGAAGTATCGGTAGTGGCCCAGGTCGAGGCGGTCGAGGACGGCCAGGCCCGCCTCGGGCCCGTCGATCTCGGCCACGGCGATGGCCCGGTTCATCTCGGCGATCGGCGAGCGGGTCTGCCGGGCGAGCGTCTGGTACAGCGCGGCGATCTGCCGCCAGTCGCGGGGTTCCTGGAGGTGGAGGTCGGCGATGGCCCCTTGGACCAGGTAGGGGCCTGAGCGCCCTCGTGCCATGGCCCGCCGCAGCAGTGACCGGCCCTCGTCGATCTGCCGTATGTCCCACAGAGAGCGGTCCTGGTCGTCGAGGGGGACGATCCGTCCGTCGCGCAGGCGGGCCCCCTTGCGCGCGTCGTGCAGCAGCATCAGCGCCAGCAGCGCGAGGACCTCGGGTTCGTCCGGCATCAGGTCGGCGAGCGCCCGGGCGAGGTGGATCGCCTCCGCGGTGAGGTCGACGCGGCCGCCGCCCCAGCCCTGGTTGAAGATCAGGTAGACCACGGCGAGGACGGCCGCCAGCCGGTCGGGCAGCTGGTGATCGGGCGGTACGGCGAACGGGATGCCCGCGTCGCGGATCTTGTGTTTGGCCCTGGTGAGTCGCTTGCTCATGGTCTCGAACGGGACGAGGAACGCCAGCGCGATCTCGTCGGTGGACAGGCCGCCGAGGGTGCGCAGGGTGAGCGCCACCTGCGCGTCGAGGGCCAGCGCCGGGTGACAGCAGGTGAAGACGAGCTCCAGACGCTCGTCCGGGATGGTGGCGGCGTCGTCCATGAGTGCCTCCGGCGGCTGTGGCCCGGTCTCGGTGTCGCGGATGAGCAGCTTCGTCTTGCCGGCCAGGACCTGCCGCCGGCGCAGGTCGTCGATGGCGCGGTTGCGCGCGGTCGTGACGAGCCAGCCGGTGGGATTGGCCGGTTCCCCGTCGCCCGGCCAGCGTTCGGCGGCGACGGCGAACGCTTCCGCGGCCGCGTCCTCGGCCAGCTCGATGTCGCCGAGGATCCCGACCAGGGTCGCCAGCACGCGGCCCCATTGGTCGCGGAAGACGGCGTCAAGCGCCACGGAGGCGCCCATCGAGGATGGGCCGCACCTCGATCGCGGTGCCGGGCCTGGTCGTCCCCAGCAGTTCCCTGGCGGTGGCGAGTGCCCCGTCGAGGTCGTCGGCCTCGATCAGGATCAGGCCGGCGAGGTACTCCTTGCTGTCGATGAACGGCCCGTCGGTCAGCAGCACCCGTCCTTCGTCGTTGCGCAGCGTCGTCGCCGACCCGTCGGCGTGGAGCCGCGCCCAGCCGGTGACCTCCGGCCGGTCGAGCATGGTGGCGAGAGCACCCGGGATCGGGCGCGCCGCCCGGTCCGTGTCCTCCGCCGGGTTGTAGGCCAGCAATGCGTACTGCATGAGTCCTCCAGTCACGGGTCGGTGCCGCGTCAAGTATCAGACGAACGGCGTCGCCGTGGACGGACAGCGACCGCCGGCCGATTTTTTCCATCGGGGGTGTCCGTCCGGCGCTCGGCCGTTCGTCACTGCTGCGGAACCGTCCGGCGGATCCGCCCGGCGGACGGCAAGGCAGAGCCCGCAGGGGTCCGCAGGAACCCGCAGGAACCCGGAGAACGAGGAGAACCGATGACCACCGAACTCACGCCCAGCACCGGCACCGCCCGCATCGAGCGCATCTACGACGCTCCGGCGGAGCTCGTCTGGGAGCTGTTGACCACCGCCGCCGGCCTGGAGGAGTGGTGGGTCCCCGACGGGTTCGACATCCGGGTGAGCGAGCTCGACCTGCGGCCCGGCGGCCGGCTGCGGTACACCATGACCGCGACCTCGCCGGAACAGGTCGCGTTCGTGCGGGACACCGGCAACGCGCTGTCCACCGAGTTCCACAAGACGTTCACCGAGGTCGCGCCGCCGGCCCGCCTCGCCTACCTGTCGCTGATCGACTTCGTGCCCGGCCACGAGCCGTACGAGCACCTGACGACCATCGACATCGAGCCCGCCGGTGACCGCACGAACCTGGTCATGACGCTCGACCCCCTCCACGACGAGACCTGGACGCGGCAGCACCGCGCCCATCGTGGCAACGAGCTGGACAACCTCGAGGCGGCGATCAGGCGGCGCACGCTCTGACCGCACGCGCCCGGGCCGCGTACGAGACGCGGCGTGCCACGGTCACGGTGACGCCCAGATCCGGGTGACGGCTGGGTCCGGCGGGCGCCTGTCGCGCTCGGCGCCAGGCTCGCCCCGCCTCGGCCTCAGGACAGGGACTTGAGGAAGTGCGTGGCGACCGGGGCGGCCACCTCGCCGCCCATACCGCCCGCCTCCACGACGACGGCGAAGGCCAGGTCGCCGCGGAAGCCCATGAACCAGGCGTGCGAGTCGAGCTTGGGCCCGGTGCCGAACTCGGCGGTGCCGGTCTTGCCCGCCGTCCCCGCGGGCAGCCCGGCGCCGTGGGCGGTGCCCTTGGTGACGACCGCCCGCATCATCGACCGCAGGTTCTTGACGACGTCCGCCGGCAGCTTCTTGGGATCGGTCTTCTGCTCCAGCGAGGGCACCAGCGTGGGTGGCCGCCAGGAGCCGTCGGCCACCGCCGCGGCCACGGTCGCGATCACCAGCGGGCTCGCGGTGATCCTGGCCTGCCCGAACGCCTCCGCGGCGAGTTCGGCGTCGCTGGCGGCCTTCGGCATGCTGCCGGGCGTCGCCGGGACGCCGATGCGCAGCGGCTGGTTGAAGCCGAGGTCCGTCGCCATGTCGTACAGCTTGCGCGCGCCCAGCTTCTGCGCGGCGAGCGGGGCGAACGTCGTGTTGCACGAGTGGGCGTAGGAGTCGAGGAACGACAGCGACCCGAACGCCTCGTGGTCGGAGTTGCGGATCTTCAGCCCTCCGACGACCGCCTCCTCGGGGCAGGTCACCCGGCTCGACGGCGTCAGTCCCTCGGCCAGGAGCCCGGCGGCCGTGACCGTCTTGAACGTGGATCCGGGGGCGTACTTGCCGTCCAGCGCGCGGTTGAACCCGCCCCTGTTGTTCACGACGGCGAGGATCTCGCCCGTCGAGGGTCTGATGGCGACGAGCGAGGTCGGTTTGTCCAGGTCGCGTACCGAGTCGGCGGCGGCCTTCTGCACCTTCAGGTCGAGGCTGGTCCGCAGGTCCTTGCCGGGGGAACCCTCGACGCTGTGCAGGGTCTTCCGGCTCTCGCCCACCACCTGGATCTCGGTGGTGGGGGTGCCTGCGAGCTGCTTCTGGAACGTCTCCTGAAGGCCGCCGCGGCCCACGGCGTCGCCCTCCTTGTAGGCCGTGCCCAGCTTCGCGACGTCCTTGTCCTTCGCCTTGTCCAGGAAGCCCACGAGCTGCTGCACCGAGCCGCCCACGTCGCCGCCGTCGATGCGGTCGCCGTTGGCATCGGTGACGGCGGCCCGCTGCGGCCACGACGTCTTCAGCGCCAGGTGGTTGGTCCCGTCGAGCGCGGGATGGACCGCGGACGGCGACCAGTCGACCTTCCAGTAGTGGTCCTTGACCACGAGCCTGAGCGAGCCCTTGTAGGTCCAGTCGCCGACGTTCTTCACCGTGGCGGTGGCCGTGTAGGAGGCGGTCGCCCGGTCGTCCTCAGCCGCGCCGGCCCGTACGTCGCGGACGGCGACCTTGGCCACTCCGAGGTTCTTGGTGAGCTCGGCGTACGCCGCGTCGAAGCCGGCGGCGGGTGAGGCGAGCTCGGCCTTCATCGCCGCGAGGTCGCCCCTCGACCAGGCCGCGGTGAACCGGGCCGCGGTCTCCTGTGGCGTGCCGCGCGTGTGCAGCACGTAGTAGGCGCCCCCTGCGGCCCCTCCGGCCAGCACGACGGCCACGGCGGCCGAGATCGCGACGGTACGTCCTCGCGGCACACGCACCCCCAATGACGGCCCTGTGGTCGGGTTCAGAGCCTAGCGCCCCTCCCGACAATCACACTCCGGCTTCGCCGGCGCCCTTGACGCTGGCGGCGTACCGGGGGACGTACTCCTGGCCGGACAGGCGCTGGATCGCCGCCATGACCTCGTCGGTCACCCTCCGCCGGTCCCTGGCGCTGCCCGGGTCGCCGGTGAAGGACATCGGCTCGCCGAACCGCACGCCGATGCTGTGCAGACGCGGCACCGAGGTGCCGGGCGGCAGCACCTTCTCGGTGCCGAGCATCGCGACGGGCACGACCGGGGCGCCGGTGGTCAGCGTGAGCCAGGCCACGCCGACCTTCCCCCGGTAGAGCCGGCCGTCAGGGGAGCGGGTGCCCTCGGGATAGATGCCGAACACCTCGCCCGCCTTCAGCACCTCCACCGCGGCGTCGAGCATGTCCTGCGCGGCGGAGACGTTCTCCCGGTCGATCTCCATCGCCCCCATCGAGCGCATCCACGCCGCGAAGAGGGGGTTGCCGGTGAAGTACTCCTTCTTCGCCACGAACCGCACCATGCGCGGCACCAGGGCCGGCATGAAGAACGAGTCGAGCACGGACAGGTGGTTGGAGGCGATGATCGCGGCCCCGTGCGCGGGGACGTGCTCGCGTCCCTCCATCCGCGGCCGCCACAGCGCGTGCATGACGGGAACGCTGACGAACTTCAGGGCGGGGTAGAGCACGGCCTCTCCTTCTCCGGTCCGACGGACATACCCTAGGCCGCCCGGACCCCTGTTCAGGTGTATGACCCCTGCAACACACTGCCTCGTGTTTTGTACGGCTTCACCAACACTCCGCTGTACCTACTAGTATGTACGACGTGAGCACGCCGGACCGTCTGATCGAGAGCACCCGCGAACTGCTGTGGGAACGCGGCTACGTCGGGACCAGTCCGCGGGCCATCCAGCGGCGGGCGGGAGCCGGTCAGGGCAGCATGTATCACCACTTCTCCGGCAAGCCTGATCTCGCGCTGGCCGCGATCGGCCGTACGGCGGAGGAGATGCGGGCCGGGGTGGAGGAGATCCTGGGCGGCCCGGGCACCGCCGTCGAGCGCGTGTCGGCCTACCTGCGGCGCGAGCGGGAGGTGCTGCGGGGCTGCCCGATCGGCCGGCTCACCCAGGACCCCGACGTCATGGCCGATCCGGCGCTGCGGCGGCCGGTGGAGGAGACCTTCGCGTGGCTGCGCGACCGGCTCGCGGCGGTGCTGGCCGAGGGGCGCGACCGGGGCGAGCTCGGCGCCGGTCTCGATCCGGGACCGACCGCGGCGACGATCGTGGCGGTGCTGCAGGGCGGATACGTCGTGGCCCGCGCGGCCGGCACGTCCGAGCCGTTCCACCAGGCCGTCGACGGCGTGCTCGCCCTGCTGTCCCGCCCCTGAGCCGCCGGAAGAGGCCGCCGTGTACGCGATGCAGTACGAGATCACCCTGCCTGCCGACTACGACATGAGGATCATCCGCGAGCGGGTGGCCACCCGCGGCCACGCCCTCGACGAGCGGCCCGGGCTCGGCCTCAAGGCCTACCTGATTCGCGAGCGGGGCGTGGCCGGGTCGCCGGTCAACCAGTACGCGCCGTTCTACCTCTGGCACGACACCGGGAGGATGGGTGAGTTCCTGGTCGGCGGCGGCGGCTTCCAGGGCATCGTCGGCGACTTCGGCAGGCCGGTGGTGCAGCACTGGACGGGCCTGGCCGGCGAGGCGGGCCAGGCCCGCGGGGCGGCGCCCCGCGCGGCGTCGCGCCGGCTGACCCAGATGCCCGCCACGGCCGGCCTGACGGAGCAGGTGGCCGGCGCCCTCGCCGAACTGCGTGAGCTGGGCCGTGCCGAGGGCCTGCACACCGCCGCCCTCGCCGTGGACCCGCACCACTGGCGGCTGCTGACGTTCGCGCTGTGGGAGCGGGAGGTGCCCGGCGCGTACGCGGGCGCAGAACGCTACGAGGTGCTGCACCTGTCCGCGCCCGGCCTGGTGAGCCTGCCCCGGGGCAGGGCCTGGTGAAAGCCACGGAAAACCGTGAGGAAAAGACACGGTGAAAGACACGGCGCCCCGCGAGAACGAGTCTCGCGGGGCGCCCACGTCGAGGGCCGATGTGGCGGTCGCCTCCTCGGCGAGATGCACAACACGGCTCCAGCCGGACGGTATTCCGTGAAGGCGGTGATTGCGGCCCGGGGGACACAAACCACATCGGCCACGAATGACTCTAGCCGACTTCCGCCTCTGCTTTCTCCCGCCCCCCGCATCGGTGTCCGTCATCAGCGGTCAAAGCCTGCGTGCACTATCGTCGGCGGGTGGCGATTTCGATCGGAACGGAGCGGCTTGTCCTGCGGCGCTGGCGCGAGGAGGACAAGGAGCCCTTCGCCGCTCTGAACGCGGATCCGGTCGTCATGGAGCACTTTCCTGCCACGCTCTCCCGGGAGGAGAGCGACGCTCTGGCCGAGCGCATCGATGCCGGGTTCGACGCGCACGGGTTCGGCCTGTGGGCGGTCGAGGCGGACGGGGAGTTCATCGGCTTCACCGGGCTGTCGGTCCCGAGGTTCACCGCCCGATTCACCCCGTGCGTGGAGATCGGCTGGCGGCTCGCCCGCTCCGCGTGGGGCCGGGGGTACGCGACGGAGGCGGCGCGCGCGTCGCTGGAGGACGGGTTCGGCCGCGCCGGCCTTACCGAGGTCGTCTCGTTCACGGCGGTGCCGAACGTCCGCTCGCAGGCGGTCATGCGGCGGCTCGGCATGACCCGTGACCCGGCCGAGGACTTCGACCACCCGGCGCTCCCCGAGGGTCACCCGCTGCGCCGCCACGTTCTGTACCGGATCAGGAGGCAGTGATGAGCGGCACGCGGTTGCTGGTGCTGGGCGGCACGACATTCGTCGGCCGGTGGGTGGTCACGGCCGCCGTGGAGCGCGGCTGGCACGTCACCACGTTCACCCGCGGTCGCGCCGGGTGGTCCCACCCCGGGGCCGAGGCGGTGACCGGCGACCGGCTCCGCCCTGCCGATCTGGCCTCGCTGGCGGAGGGCCGCTGGGACGCCGTGGTGGACACCTGGGCCGGAGCGCCCCGGGTCGTGCGTGACAGCGCCCGTGCGCTGGCCGGATGCGCCGACAGGTATGTCTACGTCTCCAGCAGGGCGGTGTACGCGCCCCCGACGCCGGCCGGCCTGAACGAGGACTGGCCCACCGTCGAGGCGTCGGCGGACGCCGAGGACGTCGACTACGCCTCCAACAAGCGGGGCGGGGAGATCGCGGTAGAGGAGGCGTTCGGCGACCGCGCCGTGCTGGCCAGGGCCGGGCTGATCCTCGGGCCGTACGAGCGTCCGGGGCAGCTGCCGCACTGGCTGCTGCGGGCCGCGCGCGGCGGGGAGATGCTCGCCCCGGGCCCGGCCGACCAGCCGTTTCGCTATGTGGACATCCGCGATCTCGCCGCCTGGCTCCTCGACGCGGCCGAGCGCGGCGTGCCGGGCCCGGTCAACCTGGTCAACCCGGAGGGGCACGCCACGACGCGGGATCTGCTGGAGTCCGCGGTCGCGGTCACCGGCGGGCTCGCCGAGCTGGTCTGGGCCGAGCCCGAGGTGATCGAGGCGGCGGGGATCGACCGGTGGGCGGCGCTGCCGGGATGGATCCCGCCCGGTCCCGGGCTTGCCGGGTTCATCAGGACCGACGTCGGCCGGGCCATGGCGACCGGTCTTCGGTGTCGTCCGGTGATGGAGACCGTCGCCGACACCTGGGCGTGGCTGACCGGGTCAGGCGAGATCCCCGCGTTCCCGCCCGGGATCGAGCCCGCCGAGGAACGGACCCTGATCGATGCCGTGCGGCGGTCGGCGCCGTGACGCCATGACGGACGACCTGCGCGAGGCGGCACGTCAGGCCGCGGACGCGGCGACCGCCCACCTGGCCGCGGTCCCCGGCGGCCCGGTGTGGCGTCCGGTGGCCGGCCCGGACCTCGAATGGCTGACCCGGCAGCCGCTGCCCGCCGTGGGGCGCCCGCTCGCGGAGCTGCTCGGCGACGTCGACCGGCACGTGCTGCCCTACCCGATGGGCAACGGGCACCCCCGGTTCTTCGGCTGGGTCAACTCCCCGCCCTCGGCGGCCGGCGTCGTGGTCGCCCCGCTGGCCGCGGCGATGAACCCGAGCTGCGCCGGGGGCGAGCACGCGGGGGTCCTGCTGGAGCGTACGGCCGTCCGGTGGCTGGCGGAGCTGGCAGGCTTCCCCCACCGGCCGGGCGGCGGGCTGCTGACCAGCGGGGCGTCCATGGCCACCGTCGTCGCGCTCGCGGCGGCCCGCCAGCGCGCCGTCCCGGACGTACGGGAGACGGGCCTGTCCGGGCACCCTCCGCTGGCTCTCTATCTGTCGGAGGAGGGTCACAGCTGCCTGCGCAAGGCGGCCGAACTGCTCGGCCTGGGCAGCCGGCAGATCCGCACCGTCCCCGTCGACGACGCGTTCCGCATGGACACCGCCGCGCTGCGCCGCCTCGTCGTGGCGGACCGTGAGGCGGGCGTGCGCCCGTTCTTCGTGGCGGCGAGCGCGGGGACGGTCAACACCGGAGCCGTCGATCCCCTGGCAGACGTCGCCGAGGTGGCGCGCGAGCACGGGCTGTGGTTCCACGTCGACGGCGCCTACGGCGCGCTCGGCGTGCTCGCGGACGAGTGCCGGCCCGCGTACGCCGGGCTGGAGCTGGCGGACTCCCTCGCGCTGGACCCGCACAAGTGGCTCGGCGTCCCCGTCGACTGCGGATGCGTCCTGTTCCGCGACCCCTCCGATCCGCGCGCGGCGTTCAGCCTCGTCCCGCCCTACCTGCGGGACGACGACGCCGGAGAGCTGGGGTGGTTCTCGGAGTACGGTCCGGAGCAGACCCGGCCGTTCCGCGCGCTGCGCGTGTGGGCCACGATCGCGCACCTGGGCGGCGACGGCGTCGCCGGGCTGGTGCGGCACACCACCCGGCTGGCGCGCGTCCTGGCCGCGATGATCGAGGACTCCGGCGACTTCGACCTGCTCGCCCCGGTCGTCACCTCGGTCGTCGCGTTCCGGCACCGGCCCGCCGGCCTCGACTCCGCCGCCGTGGAGACGCTGAACGAGGCGATCCCCGCCGCCGTGCAGCGGCGCGGGCGCGCCTTCCTCACCGGCACCCGGCTGCGCGGCGGCCCTGCGCGCCTGTGTGCTCCACCCGGACACGACCGAGGCCGACCTCGCCGTTCTGCTGGAGGAGATCCGGGCCGTCTCGTGATGCCTTGGGTCGGGACAGCAGGGGTCAGGACGGCAGGGGTCAGGACGGCAGGGGTCAGGACGGCAGGGGTCAGGCGGCCGCCGTCAGGTTGCGGATCGCCCGCAGCACCTCCTCGGCCCGCTCGACGTGCAGGTACTGGTGGGAGGCGCCCTCGATCACGCGCTGCCGTCCCCTGGGCACGGAGCGGGCGATCGCCGCGTGCAGGGCGCGCACCCCGTCGTGCGCCTCGCGCATGACCTCCTCCGGCATGAACTTCGCCCAGTAGGGGTTCGCGCCGCCCGCGGTCAGCACGATCAGCGGGACGTCGGGCAGCGGGCCGCCGCCGCGCAGCTCGTCGTAGACCTCGGTCTCGAAGTTCTCCGTCTCCCGCAGGCTCGTCCGCCACGACGCCAGGTGGTGGCCGATCAGCGCCTCGCGCACCGGCGCGGGCCACTTGGCGTACAGGCCGGCGTACGCCTCGCGGGCGGCCCGGCGCTGCTCGTCGGTCAGTTCCGGCATCCGCGCCGGGTCGGGCCGCATCCGCTCGGCCAGCTCGGCGGCCTGCGCCGGCATGTGGTCGAGGATGTCCTCGTGGCCGGGGTCGAGCAGGAGGAGGCCGGCGACCTCACCCGGAAAGAGCTGCGCGTACCGGCGCGCGTAGAACGCGCCGAGGGAGTGGCCGACCAGGAGGAACGGCCCGGGAACCGCCGCGGCCCGCAGGAGGTCGCGCAGCTCGACGGCGACCTCGGCCGCTCGGCGGGGGAGGGGAGCGGACGTGCTCCAGCCCGTGCCGCCACGGTCGTACAGGACGCTCGTGGCGAACGCCGCGGCGCCCTCCTGGACGTTCAGGAAATCGAGGCCCACCAGGCCCGCGCCGGGCAGGAACACCACGCTCGGCCCGCCCGCGCCCGAGCGGTGCAGCATCAGCCGCCGTTCCCCGACGTCGTACAGGCGCCCCAGCGGCGGGGCCGTTGTCTCCGATGCCGGTCGTCCCATGCC
Source organism: Microbispora rosea (assembly GCF_900156315.1). Lineage (GTDB taxonomy): Bacteria > Actinomycetota > Actinomycetes > Streptosporangiales > Streptosporangiaceae > Microbispora > Microbispora rosea. The sequence continues at coordinate 32,785 of NZ_FTNI01000042.1, forward strand.
GTTCTCTCCCTACTGATCGTTCGCATTTCTGCGAAAGGTAGCACATGTGCGATCATTTGGGCCATGGACGTGATGGAGGTGCTCGCGCATCCGGTGCGGCTGCGCGTCGTGCAGGCTCTCGCCGGTGGGCGGGTTCTCACGACCTCGCAGCTGTGCGCGCGCATATCGGACGTGCACAAGGCCACCGTCTACCGCCACGTCGCGGCGCTCGCCGACGCCGGCGTGCTCGAGGTGGACGGCGAGCACCGGGTGCGCGGGGCGGTGGAACGGCGTTACCGGCTGCGCGAGCGTGTGGTGATCGACGCCGACACCGTGGCGGCGATGTCGCCCGAGGACCACCGGCGCACCTTCACCACGGCGATGGCCGCACTGATCTCCGAGTTCGACGCCTATCTCGGTCTGGACGGCGCCGATCCGATGGCCGACGAGGTGGGTTACCGGCAGCACGTGTTGTGGCTGAGCCGGGAGGAACGCGCCGAGATGATCGCGGAGTTGCGCGCGGTCATCGTCGCGCGGATGAGGAACGAGGCCGCACCGCACCGCAGACGGCACCTGCTCAGCCCGATCCTGTTCCCGGTCGAGACGCCCCCGCCGGACGCCGGGGCGTGACCGGCCTCGGCGACGTCGCGCTGCTGGCCGCCGCCGGGATGCTCGCCGGGCTGGTCGGCACCGCGGGCGGGATCACCTCCCTCATCTCCTATCCGGCCCTGCTCGCGGCGGGTCTTCCCGCCCTCGCGGCGAACGTGGCCAACATCGTCGCGCTCGTCGCCTGCTGGCCCGGCTCGGCCCTGGCCTCGCAGCCCGAGCTGCGGGGGAAGGCGCCGTGGCTGCGGCGGTGGGTGCCGCTGGCCGCGCTCGGCGGGGCGGCGGGGTCGGCGTTGCTGCTGTCCACCCCGCCCGGTGTCTTCGCCCGTGTCGTGCCGTTCCTCGTGGCCGCGGGGTCGCTGGCGCTGCTCGCGCAGCCCCGGCTCGCCCTGCGTCACGAGCGGCGCGGTTCACCCGACGCCGTTCTGCCGCTCGGGCTGACCGCTCTGTCGGTCTACAACGGATATTTCGGCGCGGGGTCGGGGGTGATGATCCTCGCCCTCCTCCTGGTGACCGCCGAGCCGCGGCTGCCCGCCGCCAACGCCCTGAAGAACATGCTCCTCGGAGCCGGCGCCCTGGTCTCCGCCGCCGGATTCGCCGTCTTCGGGCCGGTCGACTGGGCCGCCGTCGCCCCTCTCGCCGTTGGCCTGTTCGCCGGGTCCACACTCGGTCCGCTGGTCACCCGCCGCCTGCCGCCCGGGTGCTGCGCTGGCTGGTCGCCCTGATCGGCCTCGGGCTGGCGGTCCGCCTGTGGGTCGCGCCGGGCGTCTGACCGCCGATCCGGTGCAGGGACACCCGTGCCGGCCCGGCGCGACGGCCGAGGTCTGTACGCCCCCGTTCCCCGCCACGACTCAGCTGGTGGCGCCCCAGGTGAGAGACAAACCGGTGGCGGCGCGTTCGGTGCGGATCTCCATCATGCTGCCGAGGATCGTGGCGTGGTCGGACACCACGGGCGTGGCGTCGAGTGTGTAGGTGATCCGGGCGCTGAGGAGCACCGGGCTGCCCGGCGGCTCGTGGAGGTGGCGGGCGGCGGAGGGGTCGAGCAGACCGGGCCGCACCACTTCGGACGCCCGGGCGACCGTCACCCCCGCGTCGGCGAGGGCCGTGTAGAGGGAGACGACGGTGAAGTCGCGGTCGCGGATCCGGTCGGCCACCGGGCGGCGGACCCAGGACACCTGGTGCACGGCGGGACGTCCTCCGAACTCGCGGACCCGCTCCAGCCGCAGGGCCGTTTCGCCGGGACGCAGCCGCAGCTCCGCGGCGATCCGGGCGGGGGCCCGGCGCACCGCCCGCCCGGCCACCGCGGTGCGCACGTCGTGGCCCTGCTTACGCAGGTCGTCGACGAGGCTGCGGAGCGAGTCGAGCTGGTACGCCAGGTGGGGCGGGGCGACGAACGTGCCCCTGCCGGGCTGCTGCACGATCAGCCGCTCGTCACTGAGCTGCCGCAACGCCTGACGCAGCGTCATGAGGGTCACCCCATAGGAGGCGCTCAGCTCCCGCTGCGGCGGCAGGGCCTCCCCCGGGGCGTAGTGTCCCGACCGGATCTTCGCGGCGAGGTCGGCGGCGATGGCGCGGTATCTCGCCTCGTGCCCGGCGTCGGGGGTCATCGTGGTGGGTCACACTCCTGGTCGAGGGCTTCCCGCAGGGTCGTGAGGAAGGCCCGCAGGTCGTCCGGTCCGGCCCCGTCGAGCACCCGCCGCATGACGGCGGCGCCGACCACCACGCCGTCGGCGTGCCGGCGGGCTTCGCGTGCCTGATCCGGGGTGGAGATGCCGAATCCTAGCAAGACCGGCCGATCGGTGACGCGCCTGATCCGCTCGGTGAGCTCCGCCGCCGAAGCGGCGAGGACGGCCCGCTCACCGGTGGTGCCCATCAGCGACACCGCGTAGACGAATCCGCGGCTGCGGCGCGAGATCTCCGCCAGCCGCGGCTGCGGGGTCGCGGGCGAGGCCAGCAGAGCCGGCTCGACCCCGGCGGCGGTCGCCGCGTCGCTCAGCTCGCCCGCCTCGTGCACCGGCAGGTCGGGCACGATCAGGCCGCCGACACCGGCCCGGCGCAGCGCGGCGCAGAACGCCCCGGGGCCGTCGTGCAGCACCAGGTTGTAGTAGGTGCTGGCGACCAGCGGCACGCCCAGGTCCGGCAGGCCGGCCAGGTCGGCGAGGATACGGCGGACGCTCGCCCCCCGGGCCAGTGCCCTGTCGCTCGCCTCCTGAATGGTGACGCCGTCCAGCGTGGGGTCGGAGAAGGGCAGGCCGACCTCGATGGCGTCCGCCCCGGCGTCGGCGAACGCCCGCAGGTAGTCCGTCCAGCCGGGCGTGATCCCTCCGGTGACGTACGGCAAGAGCAGGCCGCGGCCGGTGTCCCGGCGGGCGCGCAGGTGGCGTTCGACCGCACCCGCGGCCACGGTGGAGTTCGTCACAGCAGCTCCTTCAGGGTTGAGACGTCCTTGTCGCCCCGGCCGGACAACGTCATCAGCACCGTCGATCCCGACGGCAGCTCACCGCCGCCCGCCGCGCGGATCACCCAGGCGAGGGCGTGCGCGGATTCGAGCGCGGGGACGATGCCCTCGGTGCGCGCCAGCCGCACCGCCGCGCCGACCGCCTCGTCGTCGGTCACCGTGACGTAGCGGGCCCGGCCCAGGTCGCGCAGGTGGGCGTGCTCCGGGCCGACCCCCGGGTAGTCGAGCCCGGCGGCGATGGAGTGCGCCTGGGTGATCTGCCCGTCGTCGTCCTGCAGGAACAGCGAGCGGCAGCCGTGCAGGACACCGAGCCGGCCCCGGGCCGCGCCGGCGCCGCCCTCCGCCTCCACACCGACCAGACGCGCCGGGGTGTCGGCGAACCCGGCGAACGTGCCCGCCGCATTGGAGCCCCCGCCGACGCACGCGACCACGTGGTCCGGAACGCCGGTACGCAGCTCGGCGGCGAACTGCCCGCGGGCCTCGTCGCCGATGACCCGCTGGAACTCCCTGACCATCCACGGGTACGGATCCGGCCCGATGACCGAGCCGACGCAGTAGTGCGAGTCGCCGGTCGCGCCCACCCAGTGCCGCATGGCCTCGCTGGTCGCGTCCTTGAGCGTACGGCTGCCCGTGATCACCGGGATCACCTCGGCGCCCAGCATGCGCATCCGGAAGACGTTCAGCGCCTGCCGCTCGATGTCGCGCTCGCCCATGAACACCGTGGCCTCCAGCCCGAGCAGCGCCGCCGCGGTCGCGGTGGCCACCCCGTGCTGGCCGGCGCCCGTCTCGGCGATCAGCCTGCGCCGTCCCATCCGGGTGGCCAGCAGGGCCTGCCCCAGCACATTGTTGATCTTGTGGGATCCGGTGTGGGTGAGATCCTCGCGCTTGAGGTAGAGCTGCACGCCCAGCTCCTCCGACAGCCGGCGGGCCGGGGTGAGCGGGGTCGGCCGCCCGGCGTGCAGGGCGAGCAGCCGCGCCAGGTCGCCGCGGAACCCCGGATCCGCCCAGGCCTCCCGGAACGTCTGGTCCACCTCGCGGCACGCCTCCACCAGGGACTCCGGCGCGTACCGTCCGCCGTACTCGCCGAATCGGCCCCGGGTTCCCGGCTCGCCCATCGTCCCGTCCGGCGGGACCGGTTCACGCCACGGCAGCAGGTTTCGCATGCCACGCTCCTATCGTTCTATAACTCAACAGAGAGTTCTATAACAGTCTCCCTAGCAGTGGAGTGTGGCACGGGCGGCGCGGACGCGCCACCCCCGATGCGTGATCCATGCGTCATGTCCTCGTGGCCTGACCCAGGTGCGGGCCGTCGCATCGGGAAAGATCACGTACCGGGGAAAGTCCCGTCAGACGAAGATCGGAGCCGCTACGCTCTGCGCGTCTGAAACTGGGAGGATTCGGGATGCCCCTCATCTATGGCGGGTTCGGTCTGGTTCTGCTCGCCTTATGGATCTTCTGCCTGCTCGACGTGATCGTCACGGCGGAGGAGGACTGCCGCAACCTGCCCAAGGGGGCGTGGATCCTGATCGTCCTGTTACTCCCCGAGGTGGGGTCGATCCTGTGGCTGCTCGCGGGCCGGCCGCAGACCGTGACGCGGCCCGGCGGGCTGCCGTACAAGGGCAACACCGGGCGCTTCCCGGAGTACGACCGGCCGGGCCGGTTCGTCCCCGCCAACCCGGACGACGACGAGGAGTTCCTCCGCCGGTGCCGGGAGCGGGCCGAGGAACAGCGCCGCGCCTACCGCGAGCAGCAGCGCCGGACGGAGAAGGACCAGGACCAGTAGTGGCGGGCCTCCGCCGCCCGCCTCGCGGGAGAGGCCCGCTGCACTCGTGAGACGCTGACGGCGTGCGGATCGCGCTTCTCGGCCCCCTGGAGGTACGCGACGACACCGGCGCGCCGGTCGAGATCGCCGGGATCCGGCTGCGCACGCTGCTGGCGCGGCTCGCGCTGTCCCCGGGCCGCCGGGTCCCGGCGGAGGCTCTGATAGACGCGGTGTGGCCGGACGAGCCGCCGGCGGGGGCGACCAACGCGCTGCAGTCGCTCGTCTCCCGGCTGCGCCGTGCCCTGCCGGCGGGTGAGCGGACCCGGCTGCAGTCCCGGCCGGCCGGGTATCTGCTGTCGCTCGCCCTGGACGAGACCGACGTGGGGCGGCTGGAGGCTCTGGTGGCGGCCGGCCGGACGGCCAGGGACGGGGACGGGGACGGGGACGGGGGCTCCGAGGGTCTCGCCCTCGCGGCGCGGCGGTTCGCCGAAGCGCTGGCGCTGTGGCGGGGGGAGCCGCTGGCCGATCTGGAGACGGCCGGATTCGCCGCGGTGGCCGCCCGGCTGATCGAGCTGCGGCTGCGTACCATCGAGGACCTGGCCGAGGTCCGGCTCGACCTCGGCGACACCGGAGACCTGGTCTCCGAGTTGGAGGAGCTGACCGCCGCCCACCCCTTCCGCGAGCGGCTGTGGGCGGCTCGCATGCGGGCGCTGTGCGCGGTGGGGCGGCCTTCGGAGGCGCTGGCCGCGTTCGAGGAGCTGCGCCGTACGCTCGCGGAGACGCTGGGCACCGACCCTTCGCCGCCCGTACGCGAGCTGCACCTGGCGATCCTGCGCGGCGACCTGCGCCCGGCGTCGGCCGCACCGCCGGAGCGGCCGGCCCGCCGGACGAACCTGACCGTCCCGCTGACCGGCTTCGTCGGCCGGGAGCAGGAGCTGGACCGTGTGGGGAAGCTGCTCGACGAGGCGCGCCTGGTGACCCTGGTCGGGCCCGGTGGCGCGGGCAAGACCCGCCTCGCCGTCGAACTGGCCGCCGCGCGGGTCGAGCGACACCGCGACGGCGCGTGGATCGTGGAGCTGGCGAGCGTACGCGACCCCGCGCAGATTCCCGCGGCCGTCGCCGCCGCGCTCGGGGCCAGGGAGGGCGGGCTGCCGCGCCCGAACCCCGCCGAGGCCGAGCCGCACCCGCCGCGCGGCCCCGTGGACCGGCTGGCAGAGGCGTTGCGGGACCGGGAGCTTCTCGTCGTGCTGGACAACTGCGAGCACGTGATCGACGTGTGCGCGCAGGTGGCCGACGCCGTCACCGGGCGGTGCCCGGGGGTGCGTGTCCTCTGCACCTCCAGGGAGCCGCTCGCCATCACCGGCGAGACGCTGTATCCGGTCGGGCCGCTGCGTACGCCTCCCGCCGACGTGACCGTGGACCGGGCGCCGGACTTTCCGGCCCTGCGCCTGTTCGTGCAGCGGGCCTCGGCGGTACGCCCCGGCTTCGCCCTCACCGCCGGGAACCTGCCCACGGTGGCCGAGGTGTGCCGCCGGCTGGACGGCCTGCCGCTCGCCATCGAGCTCGCCTGCGCGCGGCTTCGCACGCTGCCGATCGAGGAGATCGCCGCCCGGCTCGGGAACCGGTTCCGGCTGCTCACCGGCGGCAGCCGCACCGCGCTGCCGCGCCACCAGACGCTCCAGGCCGTGGTGGAGTGGAGCTGGGACCTGCTGGGTGAGCCCGAGCGGATCCTGGCCGGGCGCCTCGCCGTCTTCGCGGGCGGCACCACGCCCGACTCGGCCGAGGCGGTGTGCGCGGACCCGGTGCGGCTGCCGCGCGAAGACGTCGTCGTCGCTCTCGCGTCGCTGACCGACAAGTCGCTCGCGGAACTGCTGGAGGTCCCGGGTGCGCCGCCTCGATACCGGATGCTGGAGACCGTCCGCGCGTACGCGGCCGGGGTGCTCGCCGAGTCCGGGGAGGCCGAACGAATCCGGCGCTCGCACGCGGCGCACTTCACCGACAGGGCCGAGCGGGCGGAGCCGGGCCTGCGCGGCGCCGGCCAGCTCGACCATCTGGGCTGGCTGACCAGGGAGTACGACAACCTCACCACCGCGCTGCGCTGGGCGGTGGACAGCGGCGACGCCGAGCAGGCGGTCCGGCTGGCGGCGGCGCTCGGCTGGTTCTGGAACCTGCGCAGCGCGCACCACGAGGCGGCGGCCTGGCTGAGCGAGGTGCTGGCGACGGCGAGCACGTCCCCGGACGGCGCTGGCGACGGCCGGGGCGTGCCGCGTGCGACACTCGCCATCGCCCATGCCTACGACGCCATGCACAACTTCGCGGTGGGCGACACGGAGCGCGCCGTACGGTCGGCGATGGCCGCGACCCGGCTGGCCGAGGGCGAGGTGACGAACCACCCGGCGATCGCCCTGCTGGTCGTGCTGTATCGGATGCACCCCAGTCATCCCGAGCCCGGCGGGGAACAGGCCGTCGCCCGGCTCCGCGAGCTGGCGGGCCACTCCGATCCTTGGCTGGCGGCCGCGGCCCGGCTGTTTCACGGGCTCGCCCTTGCTGCCTTCGGAAACGCGGCCGGCGCCGCAGAGCACCTGGCCGCCGCGCGGACGGGGTTCGGCGCGGCGGCGACCGGTGGGGAGAGGCGGCCGCGGTGAGCGCTCTCGGCACCTGCCGGAGCCTCGACGGCGACCACGCGGGCGCGATCAGCGCCCTCACCGAGGCGATGCGCCTGCTGCGGGAGCTCGGCTCCGACGGCGACATCGCCGGGGTGCTGGTCGAGCGCGGGCTGGAACGCGTCCGCGCGGGAGATTTCGCGGGCGCGGCGGCCGACCTGGAGCGGGTCCGGACGGGAGAGGCGGCGCGCCGCTCCTCGCAGATGCCGGCCCTCGCCGAGATCGGTCTGGGCGAGCTGGCCCGGCGGTCCGGTGATCTCGCTCGCGCCCGGTCCCTGCTCACCGGCGTGCTGGGTCGCATCGCCCCGGTGGACGGCGACGCGCGGCCGATCCGGGCACGTGCCCTGATCGCCCTGGGCCGTGTCGCCGCCGCCACCGGCGACCTCGGCTCCGCGCGCGCACACCTCGACGACGGCCTGCGCCTCACCCTGGCGGTGGGGGACCGGTCGGCGATCGCGAACGCGGTCGAGGCCCAGGCGGAGCTGGCGATCGCGGCGGGAGAGCCGGCCGAGGCCGCCCGCCTGCTCGGCCTCGCCACCTCGGTACGCGGCACCGCGGACAAGGGCAGCCCCGACGTACGACGCGCGGAGACGGCGGCCCGGGCGGCGCTCGGCGACGCGCACGACGCGGTGTACCTCGCCGCCGCCGCACTCGGCACAGACACCGCACTGGCCGCCCTCGGCCCGACCGCCTGATCGACGCCTCCCTCGTGGCGCGCGGGACTCAGGTGCGCCGTCGGTAGGCCAGCACCGCGAGCGGCGCGAACACCACCGCGATCGCCGCCGTCCACAGCAGCGAGATCGGCACGGTACGGCCCAGCGGCAGATCGAGCATGAGGCCGCGCGCCGCGTCCGACAGTCGCGTCACCGGATTGATCCTCACCCAGGCCTGCAACCAGCCGGGCAACTGCCCGGTCGGGACGAACACGTTGCTGCCGAAGGTGAGCGGGACGATCAGGACGAAGCTGAACCCGCCCACGCTCTCGGGACTCCTCGCCAGCAGCCCGACGAGCGCCGCCGGCCAGCACACCGACAGCGAGAACAGCAGGATCAACCCGCAGGCGGCCAGCACGGAGAGCGGCGCGGCGTGCGGCCGGAACCCGAGGACGGCGCCGACGGCGAGGACCACCAGCAGACAGATCGCGTTGCGCACCACGTCGCCGAGGACGCGACCGATCAGCGGGGCCGCGCGGGCGACCGGCAGGCTGCGAAACCGGTCGTAGATCCCCGACCGCACGTCGGAGTTCAGCCCCGCGGCCGTGTTCATCGACGAGAACACCAGCGCCTGCACCGCCACTCCGGGCAGCACGTACCGCAGGTAGGCGTGCCAGTTCCCCGCGACCGCGTTGCCGAACAGGAACGTGAACAGCACCACGAAGGTGATCGGTATGAGCGACAGGTCGAGCAGTTGGTCCGGCGAGTGCCGGATTTTCAGCAGGCTCCGCCAGGCGAGCGTGAACCCCTGTCGCAGCGCTCGCAGGGGCCGGTGACGGCCCGCCCGCTCGCCCTCCTCAGGAACGGTTTTCAGTGGCCTCATGACCCTCCGAACCGCCGACCCGCCCGGTCCCGCTCCGTCCCGCGTCACGTGCCGTCCCCCATCCGGTCCGGCTCCGGCCCCGGTCACTTCTCCACCTCCGGCCGCCCTGCGCCGCGCCCCGTCAGGGCGAGGAACGCCTCATCCAGGCTCGCGAGGCGGAGGCCGAGCTCGGTGACGGCGACGTCGTCGGCCTCCAGGCGGCGGGCCGCGGTGGCCAGGGCCACGGTGGCGGACCGGCCGGGCTCGATCGGGGCCGAGACGAGCCCGCCCTCCCTGGCAGGCCGCGACCCGGTCGCCTCCGCCACGATCTTCGCCACCGCGTCCGTGTCCGACGGGTCGGCCGGCCGTACGTCGAGGGTCTGGCCGCCCACCTTCGCCCTGAGTCCCGAGGGGGTGCCGACGGCGACCACCCGGCCCTGGTCGAGCACCACGATCTCGTCGGCGAGCCGGTCGGCCTCCTCCAGATATTGGGTGGTGAGCAGCACGGTGGTCCCCTCGGCGACCAGCGCACGGATCATGCTCCACACCTCGCCGCGAGACCGTGGGTCCAGCCCGGTGGTCGGCTCGTCGAGGAACAGCACCCGAGGGTGCCCGACCAGGCTCAGCGCCAGGTCGAGGCGGCGGCGCATGCCGCCCGAGTAGGTCTTCACCTGGCGCCGCGCCGCCTCGGTCAGCTCGAACCGCGCGAGCAGTTCCCCCGCCCGGTGCCGGGCCGCCGCACGAGACAGGTCGAGCAGGCGGGCGATGAGCACCAGGTTCTCCTGCCCGCTCAGGTCCTCGTCGACCGCCGCGTACTGGCCGGTCACCCCGATCAGGTCGCGCACCCGCTCCGGCCGTCGCAGCACGTCGATCCCGGCCACCTCCGCCCGCCCCGCGTCGGGCCGCAGCAGGGTGGCGAGCACCCGTACGGCCGTCGTCTTGCCCGCGCCGTTCGGCCCGAGCAGCCCGAGGATCGTGCCGGGCGGCGCGGCGAGATCGACCCCGTCGAGGGCGGTCGTCCGCCCATACCGCTTCACCAGGCCCTCGGCCCGGATCGCGTGCATCGTCGAGTTCATGCCACCGAGGCTGGCCCGAGCCGCTGACACGGCGAGCACACCGTGAGCACACGGCGAGCACACGGCGAGCACACGGCGAGCACGCCGTGAGCACGCGAGCCGTGCCCCGAATGCGTTTGTCCGCCATCGAGGCATCGCACTACCGTGCCAACGTGGATCTCTTCGCGCACTCGTGGGCGGCGTTGCGCAGGGCGGTCGCCGAACTGCCGGACGAGGACTTCGCGCGGCCGTCCGGCTGCGCCGGCTGGCTCGTACGGGACCTCGTGTGCCATCTGGTGATCGACGCTCAGGACGTCCTGATCACGCTGGCGACCCCGGAGGAGACGGAACCGACCCGTGACGCGGTGACCTATTGGGAGGTCTCGGCGACGCCGCCGACCGGCGACGATCCGCTCGACGCGCTGATCGTCCGGCTGGCCGCCGCCTACGGGGAGCCTCGGCTGCTCACGTTCCACCTCGACGACGTCGGCTCCGCCGCGGGCCGTGCCGCGGGGCTCGCCGACCCGCGACTGCGGGTCGGCACCCGTGGCGAGGTTCTCACCGCCGGCGACTACCTTTCGGCGTACGTCCTGGAGTGGACGCTGCACCACCTCGACCTGGTCGCAAACCTCCCGGACGCGGCGGGACCGCCCGCCGCGGGGCTCGCCCGGTCCCGCGAGATGCTGGAGAAGATCGCCGGCGCCGCCTTCCCCGCGTCGTTCTCCGACAAGGACGCGCTGCTGGTCGGCACCGGGCGGCGTGCCCCGGCCGACGCCGAGAAGGCGGAACTGGGCGACCTGGCCGCGAGGCTCCCCCTCGTGCTCGGCTGATCGCCCGGGCGCGCGCCTACAGGGCAGGGGCCGTCGGGGCGAGGCCGAGGGCGGCGAGCGCGGCCGCGCCGCGGAAGGCATGGCCGCCTCCGGCGAGCACCAGGGTCCGTGCGGACTGGTAGCGGCAGCCGGCGGCGTCGAACGCCTCCGCCGTGGCGAGCAACGCCTCCTGGTCGCCGTCGAGCAGGGCTCGGGCCCGCTCCACGATCGCACCGGCGACCGGGTTGCCGGCCACGGCGGTCCGGGCCTCGGCGAGGCAGTCGCGGGCGCGGGGGCTCCCGGCGAGCACGGCGGCCTCGGCGCGCAGCGCGACATACCAGTGATGCCAGATCCAGGTCACCCACTTCCACACCTGCCTGGGCTCGGGGGCCGTCCGCTCCAGCGCCTCCGGTGCCTGCCCCCGGTGGAGCAGGAGCATGGCGTCGAAAACCGCCCCGTAGCCGTAGACATGCTCCGGCGAGGTGCCGAGCCGATCCATGATCTCCCGCCATTCGCGCCGGGCGTCGTGGTCGTCGCGCAGGCCGTGGATCATCGCCACACCTGCCGCCGCCGGGGCGAGGATGGACCGGGCGGGGCTGCCTGCCCGCCGCCACGCATCGAGGAACCGGACGCTGCCGGTGAGCACCTCGTCGACGTCGCCCGCCAGCGCGGAGACCATCAGCAGCCGGCAGGTGGCGCGGTGACCGCTCTCCGCCAGCGACGGGTGATCGGCCAGCTGCCGTGCCCAACGGCGGGCGCGCGGCACATCTCCCGCGCCGAGGCTGGCCTCGGCGGCCACACCGAGCGCGTCGATCAGCTCGTGGGTGCCGGCCGGCGAGATCGGCAGGGACGCCAGGAGCGTGATCCGGCGGCGGGCCGTGGCCGCGGTGGCGAACGTGTCGCCGGCCCAGCTCTGCGCGCCGGTGAGCGCGTCGAGTGCGGCCGACTCGGCGAGCGGGTCGCCGGTCCGGTGCGCGAGCTCGACCGCGCGCTCGGCGCGCGCGACCGTCTCCGGCACGGCGTTGCCGGCCGGTCCCTGGACGGCTCCGAACGCGTCGGTGAGCACCGCGGCCTCGGCCAGTGCCACCGCGGCCTGCGCGGCCGGGTCGTCGCCGGCCGGCTCCCGTGCTTCGGTGATCAGCGCGAGCGACTCCTCCTGGGACGGGAGCCGTACGAACGTGGTCGAGAACCGGAAGGCGATGGTGGCGGCGGTCGCCAGGTCGGCGGCGGCGCCCGCGGTGTCGCCCGCGCCGCGCGCGGCCTCCGCGGCCGCGAGACGCAGGCGGTACATGTCATCGCCGGTCGTCCGGCAGCCGGCCACGGCCGCGGCCTGCCGGAGCATCGACGCGGCGACGGAGGGGTCGGCCGCGAGCTCGGCCGCCTGTTCGTAGCGCCGCTGGGACTCGCCGGTCAGGTGACGGGTGAAGGTGAGCTCCGCCAGGTGCCGGGCGAGCTCGCAGGCGTCCGCGCGCTGCTCCGGCCGCTCGGCCGCCCACGCCAGGGCCGCGCGCAGGTCGTCCGCCACCAGGTCGAACCGGGCCCGCCAGTCCTGTCGCACCACTGCCAGGGCGGCGGCCTCGGCCAGACACCAGCGAAGGTGCCGGGATCGGGCGTCCACCAGCTCACCGGCCTCGGCGAGCCGCTCCGTCGCGTACTGGCGGATGGTCTCCAGCGCCCGATACTCCGTGCCGCCCGGGGAGGCCGCCACCACCAGCAGGCTCTGCTCGGCGAGCCTGGCCAGTCCGTCGGCGACCAGGCCCGCCTCCGAGCCGGTCACCTCCGCCGCCGCGGCGGCGGTGAACGGCGCCGCGAACACCGACACCCGGCGCAGCAGCGCCCGGTCGGCCGGCTCCAGCAGGGCGTGGCTCCAGTCCAGCGCCGCCCGCACCGAACGGTGCCGCTCGTCGGCGCGGGAACCGCCGGTGAGCATCCGGAGCGGATGGGACAGGGCGGCGATGATCCCGTCGAGACCGAGCGTGGGACACCGAGCGGCGGCGAGCTCGATCGCCAGCGCCATTCCGTCCAGTCGCTCGCAGATCGAGGTGACCTGGTCGCGCAGCGGAGGATCGAGCGGCGATCCCACCGCCGCCGCCCGCTCCATGAACAACGTGACCGCGTCCGGCTCGCCGCCGACGGTCAGCGACAGCGGGGGGACCGCATACACCCGTTCGAACGGCACCATCAGCCGTGCCCGGCTGGTCGCCAGCACCGTCAACCGCGGGCACCTCGCCAGCAGCCGCTCGATGAGGAGGGCCACCCCGTGCACCACGTGCTCGCAGTTGTCCAGCACCAGCAGCGCATGACGGTCGGCCAGCGCGGCGAGCACGGACTCCGTCATGTCGCGGCCGGGCTGCTCGCCGAGGCCGAGCGCGCCGGCGACCGCGGTCGCGACCATGTCCGGATCGGTGACCGGGACGAGGTCGACGAACCACACCCCGTCGGGGCGTTCGCCGGCCGCCTCCGCCGCCACCGCCAGCGCGAGCCGGGTCTTGCCCACGCCACCGGGACCGACCGCGGTCACCTGGCGATGTTCCCTGATCATCCGGGTCAGCTCGGCGCGCTCGCGCACGCGGCCGACGAACGAGGTCGGCGGGGACGGCAGTACCGGCGCCGGACGCGAGGGCGCGGCGCCGGCCGGCTCGGGCGCGTGCCGGGCGAGCGCCCGCCGATCCTGCACCTCCAGCTTGCGCAGCAGGGAGGAGACGTGGCTCTCCACGGTACGCACCGAGATGGACAGCCGTGCCGCGATCTCGGCGTTGCTGAGGTGGGCTCCGATCAGTTCCAGCACCTCGGCTTCCCGAGGCGAGATTTCCACTCCTGTCACCACTGCCCCATCTTGTCGCATGCCCTCCGTACCCGATCCGCGGTGACCACAGAGCGCGGTCCGTGCCGTCGATCCGTGGCCGGTTTCCGTGATCACCACGGATGTGGGCCGGCCGTGCCGCGAGCAAAGCTGTGGACACGCGAACGGCGGGTCGGTGCGACCCACGACCACAGGAGTGACCATGACCGGCTCTTCCACCCAGGGCATCACGACCGTGCTGCATCCCGTGTCCGACCTGACCAAGGCCAAGGCGGTGTACGCGGCCCTGCTCGGTGTCCCTGCGCAGACGGACTCTCCCTACTACGTCGGTTTCGACGCCGGGGGCCAGCACATCGGGCTGGTGCCGGGCGGTGGACCGCAGGGCATGACCTCGCCGGTGGCCTACTGGCAGGTGCCGGACATCGAGGCGAAGCTGGCGGAGCTCACCGCCGCGGGCGCCACCGTGAAGGAGTCCGCGCACGAGGTCGGCGGCGGACGTCTGGTGGCCACCGTCACCGACCCCGACGGCAACGTCCTCGGCATCCTGCAGGACCGCTGAACGCCGGCCTCCGCCTGCCCTATCCGCCCTTGGCGGCGGCCGAAGAGACGACGACCCCCTCGCTGAAAGGACCTCCCATGACCTCCTTCGAATCCGTCACCCTCGAAGTTCCCGACCCCGCGGCCGCGGACGTCTTCTACGAAGCCTTCGGTCTGGGCTCGTACGTGAACGTACGCGCCTCGGATGCGCCGACGACCGGCTTCCGCGGGTTCGCGCTGTCCCTCGTGGCATCCCAGCCGGGCAACGTGGACGCCCTCATCGGCGCCGCCCTCGACGCCGGCGCCACCACGCTGAAGCCGGCCACGAAGAGCTTCTGGGGCTACGGCGGCGTCGTACGCGCTCCGGACGGGACGATCTGCAAGATCGCGACCTCGAACAAGAAGGACACCGGTCCTGCGGCCCGGCACGTCGACCAGGTCGCGCTGCTGCTGGGAGTGGCGGACGTCAAGGCGAGCAGGCGGTTCTACGTCGACCACGGCCTGACCGTGGCGAAGAGCTTCGGCGGCAAGTACGTCGAGTTCGACACCCCGGCGTCGCCCGTCACGCTGGCTCTCTATCCGCGCCGCGCCCTCGCCAAGGACACCGGTGTCTCCCTGGAGGGCGCCGGATCGCACCGGATCGTGATCGGCGGCGCTGCCGGGCCGTTCACCGACCCCGACGGGTTCGTCTGGGAGGCCGCGTCCGTCTGATGGGCCGAGCAGGGCGGCGTGCTCGACCAGGTGGCCATGGAGAGCCGCGTCGCGCTACTCGGGCCGCCGGCCCGGCTGCGGGCAGCCGTTCACCGTCGGCGCGCCGCACGGCGACGCGCCGGAGTGAACCCCGTGGCGTCAGGCCGGGGGGACGTTCTGGTTGAGCCGGAACAGGTTGCCGGGATCCCAGGTCCGCTTGATCCGGGCCAGCCGGTCGTAGTTGTACCCGTAGGCCCGGCGAACCCCCTCCGGCCCCTCGTCGCCGAGGTGGTTGACCTCCACCCCGGTCGCCCACGACCGGGTCGCCGTCCAGGTCCGGTCGGCCCAGTCGACGTGCCGGCGCGCGTCCTCGTCGCCCGTCCGCCAGGCGGCCCCGATCTCCAGGCAGTAGGAGGCCTCCCGGTGCCGGAAGGCGCTGGCGTCCGGGGCGACCCTGCCCGCGGCGCCGCCCATCGGCAGGAGGAGGACCCCGCTGTCCGGCGAGGTCAGGCCGCCGCCGGCCTCGACCACGGCGTCGATCAGGTCGCCGGTCGGCTGTCCGCCCAGGTGAGAGCGCATGTGGTAGGGCGTGGGCCGTCCCTGCGCGTCGAACATGTGCTGGAGGACCTCGAACGTGGTCGGCTCGACCAGGTCGGCGAAGGGCCTGCCGGCTCCGCGCACCGCGGCGAGCGCACGCTCCCCGTCGGCGAGGGGCCCGACATGACACATCGCCAGCGCGAGCACCGGCCTGCCGTGCAGCTCCTCCGGCACGAACGGCGCCGGCGGGGCGGCGAGGACGGCGGCCGCGACGTTGACCTCGTCGGGAGCGGAGGCGCCGTACTCGGATACGAAGCGGAGCACGTCGGCCGCGTCGTCCAGCCGGTGCAGGACCATCCCGGCGAGCAGCGTGTCGACCTGGTGCAGGCGCAGGGTGAACTCGAGGACGATCCCGAGATTGCCGCCGCCGCCGCGCAGGCCCCAGAACAGGTCCTCGTTCTCGTCGGCGCTCGCCCGGACGACCCGCCCGGAGGCGGTGAGGACGTCGGCCGCGACGAGATTGTCGCAGGCCAGCCCGAAGATCCGGGAGAACCAGCCGTTGCCCCCTCCCAGCGTCAGCCCGGCGACGCCCACGTCGGCCACGTGGCCGCCGACCGGTGCGAGGCCGTGGCGCGCCGTCGCTGCGGCGAGCTCGCCCCATCGGACACCGGGACCGACCGCGGCCGTCCGCCGGTCGGCGTCGACGGCGATCCGCTTCATCGGACCCAGGTCGAGGACAAGGCCTCCCTCGGTCGTCGAGAAGCCGGGGAAGCCGTGCCCGCCACCGCGTACGGCGAGTTCGAGACCGGTCTCTCGGGCGAGGGCCAACGCAGCGACGGCGTCGGCCCGGGTGCGGCAGCGGGCGATCGCGGCGGGTTTGCGGTCGATCGCTTGGTTCCAGACGCGGCGGGCCGACTCGTAACCCGCGTCCTGAGGCAGGATCACCTCGCCGTCGAAGCCGTCGGCCAGGTTGCGTAACGCGATCTCGGGGTGCACGTCCCCTCCCTTACCTGGGCACACGGAGCCGACGGTCACGCCTCCCCGACGTCCCGGAGCCGCCGGCGGCAGGACCGTCCATGAGGACATCGCGGTGGATCTTGGGGTCGTTCCGCCGAGATGGGACGTCCGCGGCGGCAGGCGCACCTTTCGGCCGTCCTGAAAGCCCAGTAAGGGGTGATTGTTAAATCGAGTTGAACTCTTTGCCCCGGTATTGCCTACCTCGGCAAGATCCACCACGATACGTCCCCGGAGTTCACCTGAACCCCACTAATCCCTTTCCCCCCTGTGGGTACCTGTTTGCCCACATAGGAGAGCTTGTGTTACTCCCGCACATGCGGCGTGCGGTCCTGATCGGGACCGCCGCCCTCGCCCTGCTGCTCCCGCAGAACGCCGCGTCCGGCGCAGCATCGGCCACACCCGGACCGGACAAGGTCGATCGGGTGGTCCAGAACGACCTGTCCGCCCACGGAAAGGCCACCTTCTGGGTACGGCTCAAGGACAGCGCCGACCTCGGCGCCGCCCGTATGGCGAAGAAGAAGAACGACAAGGGGCGGCAGGTCTACCGGCTGAAGTCGGAGACCGCCGCGTCCTCCCAGGCCGGCCTGCGCAGGCTCCTCACCAGAGCGCACGCCGATTTCACCGCCTTCTGGATCGTCAACACCGTAAGGGTGACCGCTGACGCGAAGCTGGCCGCCGAGATCGCCGAGTTGCCCGAGGTCACGGCGATCGAGCCGTCCCGCACGGTGCCGCTGCCCGACCCGCAGCCGGCCACGGCGAAGGCCGCGACCGCCTCCGTCGAGTGGAACGTCGACCGCGTCAACGCCCCGAAGGTGTGGAACGAGCTCGGCGACCACGGCGAGGGCGTCGTCATCGCCAGCATCGACACCGGCGTCCAGTGGGACCACCCCGCCCTGGTCTCCCACTACCGCGGCACCCAGCCGGGCGGCGCCGTCGACCACAACTACAACTGGTTCGACCCGGCGCACGCCTGCCCCGGCCAGGCGCCGTGCGACGACCGCGGCCACGGCACCCACACCGTGGGCACCATGGTCGGCGGGGACGACGGCGCCAACGCGATCGGCGTCGCCCCCGGAGCCACGTGGATCGCGGCCAAGGGCTGCCTCCTCACGGGGTGCCCCGACTACGCGCTGCTCGCCGCCGGGCAGTGGATCCTCGCGCCCACCGACCTGAACGGTCAGAACCCCCGTCCCGACCTGGCGCCCGACATCGTCAACAACTCCTGGGGCGGCGAGGGCATCGACCTCTGGTACAAAGACATGGTCGAGGCGTGGGTCGCCGCCGGCATCTTCCCCGCCTTCTCGAACGGCAACGCGGGGTCGGACTGCGACACCACCGGCACGCCCGGCGGGTACGTCGCCAGCTACAGCGCCGGGGCCTTCGACTCCAGCGGCAAGATCGCGTACTTCTCCTCCAGGGGCCCGGGCGAGAACGGCGAGATCAAGCCGAACATCTCGGCCCCCGGCGTCGACATCCGCTCGGCGGTGCCCGGCAACGGGTACGGGCTGAAGTCGGGCACCTCGATGGCCAGCCCGCACGTCGCCGCGACCGTGGCGTTGATGTGGTCGGCCTCCCCCTACCTGCGGGGTGACATCGAGAGCACGCGGGCGCTGCTCGACCACACGGCGACCGACGTCGACGACGAGGGCTGCGGCGGCACTGCCGCGGACAACTTCGTCTGGGGCGAGGGCATGCTCGACGCGTACGCGGCCGTCAAGGCGACCCCGGCCGGCGAGCTGGGCACGCTGACCGGGACGGTCACCTCCGGCGGCTCGCCCCTCACCGGTGCGACCGTCGAGGTCTCCGGCCCGCTGGACCGCAGCGTCTCCACCGCGCAGGACGGCACCTACAGCCTGCCCCGCCTGCTCAGCGGCGACTACGAGCTCACCGTGCGGAAGTTCGGCTACGACGACGTCACCCGGACGGTCACCGTCGGCACCGATGAGACCGTCACCGAGGACGTCGCGCTCACGGCGGAGACCCTGAGCACGGTGTCGGGAACGGTCACCAGCGTGGGCCTGCCCGAGGTGGGCGCCACGGTGACCGCCGCGGGCACGCCGGCCACGGCCGTCACCGACGCCCGGGGCCACTACGAACTGCTGCTGCCGCACAAGACCTACGACCTGAAGGTCGCGGCGGACTCCCTGTGCGCCGAGGACGCCACCGTGCCTGTCACCGTGACGGGCGAGATGACCAGGGACATCGAGCTGGCGAGCCACATCGACGGGTTCGGCCACACCTGTAGGAGCGGCGCCGAGCCGTACGTCGAGGGCACCCACCTGGAGCCCCTCACCTACGACGACGAGACCCAGCGGATCACGCTGCCGTTCGCCTTCCCGTTCTACGGCAAGACCTACACCAGCGGCCTGGTCAGCACCAACGGGTTCCTGAGCTTCGGCGACAACACCTACGCCTTCCCGACCCATGTGCCACTGCCCTCCGGCAACGACCCGAACGCCGCCATCTATCCGTACTGGACCGACCTCGGGCTGTTCGAGGGCGAGGGCGGACTCTACACGGCCACGATCGGCGCCGCGCCGAACCGCACCTTCGTGGTGGAGTGGCGCAACGCCCGGTTCTTCGGCGTGGACGCGGTCATCTCGTTCGAGGCGCTGCTCGGCGAGGACGGCTCGGTCGGGTTCCGCTACCGCGGGATCGACAGCGACTTCAAGGCCGGGGAGAAGGCCACGATCGGCATCGAGAACGACGACGGCACCGACGCGTTCCAGTACTCGTCCGACCGCCCGGTCCTGCGTGAGGGCCAGAGCCTGACCGTCGCGGCCCGCGGGCACGGGCTGGTCGCCGGCACCGTCACCGACGCCAACGACGGCGGCCCGCTGTCCGGCGCGACCGTCAAGGTCGACGACGTCGCCTTCACCACGGGCCCCGACGGCGCCTTCCTCGGGCAGGTGCCCGCGGGCGACCACCACGTGGAGATCTCGGCGGACGACTACGGCACCCTCACCAAGGAGGTCAGCGTCGCCGCCGGCGGGCGGACCCGGGTGGACGCCGCCCTGGCCACCGGCCGGGTCACCGCGTCCACGGGCCAGGTCACCCTGGTGATGCCGGCCTCGGCCACCAGGAACGCGACCTTCGAGCTGTCCAACCCGGGCTCCGACGCGACGTACACCGTCGAGAACGACCCGGCGCAGACCTGGCTCAGCGTGACGCCGGCGAGCGGGAGCATCAAGGCGGGCGCGTCCGTGACGCTCCGGGTCACCGCCTCAAGCGCGCGCCTGTCCCCGGGCGCCGTCCGCACCGGCGTGCTGCTCGTACGCTCCTCGAGTGGCCGGGCGCCGGTCGTCCCGGTCAGCGTGGTCGTCGTGGTCCCGAAGGTCCAGGTCGCCGTCGAGGCGGGCGGCGACGGGAACGTGGTCGACGCGGCCGGCGACACGTGGACGGCCGACCGGGAGTACACCCCGGGCGGGTACGGCTACGTGGGCGACGACACCAAGGCGAAGACCTCGCCCACCGATGTCGAGGGCACGTCCGAACAGGAACTGTTCCGCAGCGCCCGCGAGGGCATGCGGGCCTACCGGTTCGACCGTCTTCCTGACGGCGTCTACACCGTGGAGCTGGGCTTCGCCGAAACCCGGCACAAGAAGGCGGGCAAGCGCGTCTTCGACGTCGAAGTCGCGGGCGCCCCGGTCATCCAGGGGCTCGACCTGGCCAAGGAGGCCGGCGAGAACACGGCGGTGACGCGCCAGTACACGGTGCGGGTCACCGGCGGCCGGCTCGACGTGGTCTTCCGGCCCCACAAGGGCGACCCCATCGTGAACGCGATCCGGGTCACCGAGCGTCCGGACAAGGCGGGCGCGTAACCGCCTCCGCTCCGAGACCGGCCCGCCCCTCCGGCGGGCCGGTCTTCCCGCACCGCATACTCGTGAGGGCGTACCTGCGGTGCGCCGGAGCGCTGCTCCTCGCGGCCTGCGGTCAGAGCGCCTTCGCGCGGCGCGGTGGCCAGGGCGGGCGCTTCAGTTCGGTATCCGGCGGGGGGCTGACGCGGCCGGCGGATTCTTGAGTGTCCGGCTTGACGATTTCCGCGCGGGCGTGCGATTCTGATTGCGGGATAGAGGTTGACAATTCCGGTACGTGTGGACATTTGTGTGCAGTCTGCTTTATGCTGCCCTTTCACGCTCGCCCTCGGCATCCCATTCCTTCCTGTCGAGTGAGCTGTCATCGGGCGCGCGTGCAGTCAGTCCGCGAGCCCCGGAAGGACATCTGTTGGCAGCCTCGCCCCACGCTCTCGCCGTACCGCCCGTTCCTCGTCGCGTCTCCTTCGCGCGTATCGAGGAGCCGCTCGAAGTGCCCGACCTTCTCGCCCTGCAGACCGAGTCGTTCGACTGGCTCGTGGGCAACGAGCGATGGAAGGGCCGGGTCGAGGCGGCTCGCCAGGCTGGGCGCAAGGACATTCCGCCCCAGTCGGGTCTCGAAGAGATCTTCGAGGAGATCAGTCCCATCGAGGACTTCTCCGGAACCATGTCTCTGTCGTTCCGGGACCACAGGTTCGAGCCGCCCAA
>NZ_FTNI01000067.1 GCF_900156315.1 Microbispora rosea
GCCCTTGACACATTTCCGGATGATTTCCAGACTGACTCCCCGAGGCGGCTCCTCCTGCCGGGGTCGGTGGTGCACGGCAGGGGCCGCAGTTCCGACGCGACGACCGATCGCGTGGTGTTCCCGCGGCGTCTGTCCGCGTTCCCTCATCGATTCCGCAGTGGAGGCTCAGGCATGGGCGAAATTTCCCCACCTGCCGACGGAGGACGGCGAAGGCACGCCGGCACCCGCCGGCTGCTGATCGCCGGCGCCCTCGGCGTACTCGGCACCGTGACCGCACTTTCGACATCCCTCCCGGCCGGTGCGGCCGCCGGCACCCTGGGCGCGGCCGCCGCCCAGAGCGGCCGCTACTTCGGCACCGCGATCGCGGCCGGGCACCTGAACGACTCGACCTACGTGGCCACCTGGGACCGGGAGTTCAACTCGGTCACCGCGGAGAACGAGATGAAATGGGGCCCGATCGAGCCCTCTCGCAACTCCTTCAACTGGGGTTCGGCCGACCAGATCGTCAACCACGCCGTGAGCAAGGGCATGAAGGTCCGCGGCCACACCCTGGTCTGGCACGCCCAGCTGCCCAGCTGGATCAACACCAACATGTCGGCCAGCGACCTGCGCTCGGCGATGACCAACCACATCACCCAGGTCATGAACCACTACAAGGGCAAGGTCTACGCCTGGGACGTGGTCAACGAGGCCTTCGCCGACGGCGGCTCCGTCGGCAGCCTGCGGAGCTCGATCTTCACGCAGAAACTGGGCAACGGCTTCATCGAGGAGGCGTTCCGCGCCGCACGCGCCGCCGACCCCAACGTCAAGCTGTGCTACAACGACTACAACATCGACGACGCCAACGCGAACAAGACCCGCGGCGTCTACAACATGGTCAAGGACTTCAAGGCCCGCGGCGTGCCCATCGACTGCGTCGGACTGCAGTCCCACTTCGGCAACCCGCCGTCCAACTACCAGCAGAACATCGCCCAGTTCGCCGCCCTCGGCGTCGACGTCCAGATCACCGAGCTCGACGTCGGCGGCTCCGGGTCCACCCAGGCCGACGCCTACCGTCGCGTCACCCAGGCCTGCATGGCCGTGTCCCGCTGCACCGGCATCACGGTGTGGGGCATCACCGACAAGTGGTCCTGGCGCAGCGGCGACACCCCGCTGCTGTTCGACGGCAACTTCAACAAGAAGCAGGCCTACACCGCCGTCCTCGACGCCCTCAACGGCGGGACCTCCAGTTCTCCCCCGCCCACCGGAAACGGGACCGCCATCAAGGGCGTGGGATCGGGCCGGTGCCTGGACGTCACCGAAGCCTCCCAGGCCAACGGCGCCCAGGTGGAGATCTGGGACTGCAACGGGCAGAGCAACCAGCAGTGGACGCAGACAAGTGCCAGTGAGCTGCGGGTCTACGGCAACAAGTGCCTGGACGTGAACGGCGGCGGCACCGCCGACGGCACCAGCGTGATCATCTGGGACTGCAACGGGCAGAACAACCAGAAGTGGCGGTTCAACTCCGACGGCACCATCACCGCGGTCGGTGCTAACAAGTGCCTGGACGTGTCCGGCAACGGCACCGCCAACGGCACCAAGGTGCAGATCTGGACGTGCAACGGTCAGAACAACCAGAAGTGGAATCGAGTGTGACACCACCGCACGCCGGGGCGGCCGCAACGTGGCCGCCCCGGCGTGGGGCGTTGGACTCGCCGGCGCGGCCTTGACGTCGTTCCGCTCGTAGAACCATCCCACCCGTGACACCGTCGCCGGACTCCACGCATCAAGTCCTGGCGGCCCCGAACGGTGTGCGGTTTTCCGGCCCCAGAGCGACCGCTCACCCGTGAGCGACCAGTACGCGAAGGCGCGGATCGGCGCCGACAGCCAAGAGGAGAGAGATGACGCACGATCAGAACGATCCCGTGAGCGGCGAGCGGAGATTGCTGAGCCGGAGATCCGTCCTGACGACGATGGGAGCGCTGCCGGTCATCACGGCCGCGACGTCGGTCCTGGGGGCCACGGAGGCCGCGGCGGCGACCGCGACCATCAATCCGTCGGCGCAGCGGCAGACCATCCGGGGCTTCGGCGGCATGGCCCATGCGGCCTGGATCGGCGACCTGACGGCCGCCCAGCGGGAGACGGCGTTCGGCACCGGCGAGGGCAGGCTGGGGTTCTCCATCCTGCGGATCCCCGTCGGCGAGAGCCAGGCGGACTTCGGCCGCGACCTGGCGACGGCGAAGCGCGCGGCCGAGCTCGGAGTGACCGTCTTCGCCTCGCCGTGGAATCCCCCGGCCGCCATGATCGAGACCTTCAACCGCAACGGCCAGACGAACGCGAAACGCCTCAGGTACGACCAGTACGCCGCGTACGCCCAGCATCTGAACTCTTTCAGCACGTACATGCGGAACAACGGGGTGAACCTGTACGCGATATCCGTGCAGAACGAGCCCGATTACGCCCACGACTGGACGTGGTGGACGTCCACCGAAATGGTCAAATTCCTGCGGGAGAACGCCGGCTCGATCAACACCCGGGTCATCGCGCCCGAGTCCTTCCAGTACGTCAAGAGCATGTCGGACCCGATCCTCAACGACTCCACGGCGCTCGCCAACGTGGACATCATCGGGGCGCACCTCTACGGCACGTCGTACTCGAACTTCCCCTACCCGCTCTTCAAGCAGAAGGGCGCGGGCAAGGACCTCTGGATGACCGAGGTCTACTACCCCAACAGCACCGACTCGGCGGACACCTGGCCGCAGGCGCTCGACGTGGGCGAGCACATGCACCGCGCCATGGTGGAGGCCGAGTTCCAGGCGTACGTCTGGTGGTACATCCGGCGCAGCTACGGCCCCATGCGGGAGGACGGCCAGCTCAGCAAGCGTGGCGCGATCATGGCGCAGTTCGCCAGGTTCGTCCGCCCCGGGTACGTGCGGATCGACGCGACGGCGAACCCCGCGTCGAACGTCTACGTCTCGGCGTACCGGAACGGTGACAGCGTCGTCATCGTCGCCATCAACAAGGGGACCTCCGGGGTGAGCCAGCAGTTCACCGTGGCGAACGCCGGCTCGGCCTCCGTCTCGTCCTGGCTGACCGACGGGAGCAGGAACGTCGCCCCCCAGGCGGCGACCACCATGTCGAACGGGTCCCTCACCGTCACGCTTCCCGCGCGCAGCATGACGACCTTCGTGACCAGCCTGAGCGGCGGCTCCTCGCCCTCCCCGTCGCCTGTCCTGTCGCCGACGCCGTCACCCAGCCCGTCGCCCAGCGCCTCACCCAGCGGCGGCACCGGGACCGGGCCCCGGGTCGCCTACACGATGAACTCCTGGGACGGCGGCTTCACCGCCGCCGTCAGCATCACCAACACCGGAACCTCGACGATCGACGGCTGGACGCTGAGCTTCACCCTGCCCTCCGGCCAGTCCATCACGTCGGGCTGGAACGCCACCTACTCGCCCTCCAGCGGCCAGGTGAGCGCACGCAACGTCAGCTACAACGGAACGATCGCCCCGGGCGCCACCGTCGACATCGGTTTCCAGGCCACCCACACCGGCAACACGGCCAAGCCGACCGCCTTCACCCTCAACGGCGTGCCCTGCACCGTGGCCTGACCCGGCCCTCGGGACGCGTGGGTTCGCACGCGAACTCGGCCGCCGCCCCGGACGCGGAGGTCCGGGGCGGCGGCCGGGGTCATCCGAGCGCCTCCACGGCGGCGCGCAGCACCTGCCACTGCTCGGACAGCGCGTGGGGCACCTCTCCGAGGGGGTCCTTGAAGAAGAAGGCCAGTTCGGTGAGCGGACCCGTGCGCCCCGCCCGGTGGGCGGCGGCCGTCAGCCGCGCGAGGTCCAGGACCAGCGGCGCGGCCAGCGCCGAGTCGCAGCCGTGCCAGGTGAACTCCATCCGCATGCGGGTGCCGAGGAAGCCCTCGAAGGAGATCAGGTCCCACGCGGTCTTGAAGTCGTCGAGGTCCTCGACGAAGTCGATCCGGGTCTCCCCCTGCGGGGTGTAACCGAGCGTCTCGCGCAGCACGCGCTGTTTGCTGGCGGACTTGGCCGCGTTGGCCGCCGGCTCGGCGAGGTTCGCGCCGTCGCCACCGCCCAGCAGGTTGGTGCCGGACCAGGCGCGCACCTTCATGTTGCGCATTCTGAACATCGGGGCGAGCACCGACTTGACCAGGGTCTCCCCGGTCTTGCCGTCGTGGCCCGCGTACGGAAGGCCCTGTGCGCGGGCCAGTGCGTCGAGGGCGGGCAGGCGGGCGCCGGTCGACGGCGTGAAGTCGACGTACGGGCAGCCGGCGCGCAGGGCGGCGTAGGCGGCCAGGGCGCTGGGCGGCAGGACGGGCTCCGGCCCGTCCAGCGCGGCGTGCAGCGCGTCGAGATCGGCGTGGGCGGGATGTGGCGGCGGCGCGGGTTCCGTGGTCGAGACGTTGATCACGACGACGTGGTCCAGGTCGTGCCGCCGGCGGAAACGGTCCAGGTCGGCGCCGATGGCGTCCGCGACCTCGGCTTGGGTGCCGTGGTCCGGCAGGGGCCGCACGTCCTGCTCGATCTCGAGCAGGACGTCCTGCACGGCCACAGCGAGCCGAGCCGGGACGATTCCCGCCTCGCCCAGCGCGGCGGCCTTCTTGACCAGGGGGACCGAGGAGATGTCGTGGCCGCCGAAGACCAGCTCCCCTATGGCGGGGAGGGCGTCGCTGTGCAGCTCGGGCGACTCCAGGACGCATCCGATCGGTTCGGCCATGCCCGCTCGCACCGCAGAGGCCCCGAGCATGCTGGTGACGGCGACCGACCCTCGTGCTCCGATCAGCCATACTCCGGTTCTCATCTGTCTCCTCTCCCCGGCCAGGTCAGCCGGGATGGTGCGGGTGGTGCTGAGGGTGGGTCTGCTCCGCCGGGTGGCGGCCACCGTGTGGCCGCCACCCGGCGGTAGGGGTCATTCGGAGGAGAAGGCGGCGTCGAAGGCGGCGTCCGGTGGGGTGATGGCGTTCAGCGAGCGGATGTAGGCGAGGGCCTCGGGTGCGCCGTGCAGCCGGTCCATGCCCGCGTCCTCCCACTCGATGGAGATCGGGCCGTCGTAGCCGATGTGGTTGAGCGCCCGGAAGCACTCCTCCCACGGCACATCGCCCCGCCCGGTGGACACGAAGTCCCACCCGCGGCG
>NZ_FTNI01000029.1:0-18342 GCF_900156315.1 Microbispora rosea
CTGATCGGTCACCTTCCAGTACGGCTGGCCACTTTGGCCACCCGAGGTCACATACTGGATCTTCCAGCCGAAATCATCGGCCGTCTTGTAGGTGCCCGAATCCGAATCCCGCACAATCTGCGAAGAGCGACCCCCCACCGACAGCGTCAGGGCCGAACCCGAGGCCGTGCCATCCGGCGACTCCCAGCACAGATGACCTTCCAACCGGTCCTCATACGCGCCACACGGCACGAACTGCCGCTCGATGAACCCCGCGTTCAACTCCCAGCCCAACCCCACCACTGAGGCCTGGTTGTTGGTATAAGACGTCAGCGAGTCCACCGACGACGACGAATACTGCAGGGCAAGCCCGGGCGCCGAGCCTCCCGGCGCCGGCACGGCCGGAAGCGGGTAGCTGTAGGAGAAACCCCCACCGGAAAGACCGACCTGCCACGTCCCGGACGGCTTCAAATCCGTCGCAGCGAACGACCCCGTCGCATCCGATGCCGTCGACGCAGCCGAGGCAGCCAGCACATACACCGACGCATCGCCCGCCGCCCCCGCAGCCGCAACACCGGAACCGGCCACAGGCGCCGGATCCGCGTCCAGCACCGCGGTCACCCTGCCGTGCACCACGTCATTGACGACCGGCAGCGTCCGCGTCGTCGCCTTGGCCCGCTCCACACACTCCTGCGACGGCCGGCTCTCAAGCATGCACGCCGGCACCCGCTTGAGGGTGAGACGTGATGCAAAACCGCCCGAATAGGCATTCCGAAACGAGGAGTAATCCAAAGCCACCCGGGCAGGAGCCGCATCCGTACCGCCGTCGCCACGCGTCAGCCGTACCGCGAGCCCGACCCCTCCCAGACGGCGCGCCACCGCGTTGTCGAACGTCTCCACCTGAACCGACGACGGTGACTTCCGTGGCGGTCTCCTGGTCTCGGAGGTTGGCGTCGCAGTCTTAGAGCGAGGCGTCGCCCTGCGGGTGGGCATCGGCCGGTGAGCCGGCGTGCGGGTCACCGTCGGCCTAGGGGTGGGCGCGGGCGCCACCTTCGGTGTGCGCGTCGGCTTGGGTGCCGGGGTCGCCGTGGCCATCGTGGAGGCATCCGGCGCCTCGACCGGAGCCACCGAAACCGGCAGACCCGCAACCGCGGCCGCGCCCTTGCCCTTGGACAGATCGACCTGGCCGGCCCCCGCCTTCGGCCACACCGGCGCTGGACGCTTCACCGGCTTCTGCAGATCCTCTGCACCCTTGGCCACCGACTTCACCCGAACCGGCTGCCCGTCAACACTCCGCTCAGAGCTCGGCGACGACGCGTCAGCAGCAGCCGGCTGCACCAGTCCATCCGGCACACCGACCCCGGCGACGAACACGCCAAGGGCGACCACCGCCCCGACCCACGCCCGTGATAAACGGCTGTGAATCGTGCTAGGCAGCAGTTTCCGGGCACGCGAAATCGGCACGCCGACCCCTCCGCAGGAAAAGCGAAGCGCTCGGCACGGCACGGCCGCTCGCCCCTATAAAGCAGAAATAAAGAGACCAAACGGGATCATGCGTGCCTAACAATCCCAGGTCAAGACCTACTTCGCATCTGGATGATCACCTGCCGTTATCTAGACGACAGCTATTATTCACTTCCATAACGCCCCACCAGGCGCGTTCCAAACGCGAGGACATGACAACGAAGCCAGATGTGCGATCTACATCACATCGCCAAATTCCTCTTGACATAAGAAGACAGGAGATGTGATTGGCGGTAGTGCCCACGACGCTGGAGACCCACCCTCAGCAGGCACAGGCCCCCAAACGGGGTCGATCACCAGTCCCGAAACACGTCCGTGGCCGCAGGGGCGGAAGAGCTGAGGGGCTGGTCGCGGCCATCCCGGTTGTCGCTCCAGCAGCGGGTCACCACCGCCAAATCCGATGGGGGGCAGCCGCGCCGGACAACCATCAGGCGGAGCGCCGAGCGGCAGCAAGCCGTCGGTAGAGAGCAGCAGTCTCAGGGTGGGGGTCGCCGTCGGCGCTGACCTCGGCGACCGCCTTCAGGCAGGCCTTCCACGCCTCGTGGACGCGGCTCATGTTCCCCGCCTCGTACTCGGCCCGCATGAGCGCCCGCCACAGCTGTTCGGCGTAGGGGTCGGAGGCGAGTCCCTGCCTGGCGGCGCGTGCGGAGCGGTCGGGGCGGCCGGCATCAAGCTCGAGTTCAGCGAGCAGGTCAGCGGCGTCGACGATTTCGGCGCGGATGTTCTCGATCACCGGAGTCTCCAGCCACCAGTGGTAGCAGCCGTCGAGCACCGGCCCCCGGACCAGGGCGAGAGCGTCCCACAGGTTGGTGGTGGAGTTGCGTTTGGCGCCGCGGTCGGCGAGTTCCTGGAAGCGGGTCCAGTCGAGGGTGATGGCGTGGGTGCGGTAGACGTAGGCGGAGTCGCACAGGATGCGTGCTTGGCTGTCGGGGGCTTTTCCGAGTTTGCCGCGGGTGCGGGTGATGAGCTGGCGGAGCTGGTCGGAGGGTTTGGGGGTGTCGGGGTCGGGGCCCATCATGGCGGCGAGCTGGACATTGCGTAGCCCACTCGGCCCGGCCAAGGTCAGGGCGAGTACGAGTTCGGCCATCTTCGGTTGGAGGTCGGCGACGGTCCCGGTGATCTCCAGCGGCCCGAGGATGGATACCTGCACCACCTCCATCGCCTCATCGCGCTGCGACTCGGGCTCGGCAGCTTCCGACTGTGCGGGCTCCCCCACCTCGAACGCCACGTGTTCCTGCTGGTCGTCAGCAAGTTCCGAGATGGCTGCCCCGTTCGCGCCGCTCGCCGGCGGCAGCAGGCTCTCGCCCGCATAGGCGTCATACGGTGGGTCGTCGACGGCGACGTCGGTGGTGTCGGCGGCGGCGGTGAACAGTTCCCCGAGCCGCTGGTAGGACTTGAGCGGCATGAGGGGCGGCCGCACTGTGAGGCCGGGCGGGGTGACGTTCAGCAGCGGGCCCTGGTCGTCCTGAGAGATCACGAACCGGGCGGGTGCGCTTGCAGCATCTGCGGGTACGAGAGCGGCCAGGCCGCCGGGCAGGGCGGTGACGGTGTCGACCAGCCGGGCCAGCTGATCGGGTGACGGGGTGCTCCTGCTGATCAGGACGGTGAGTGTCCAGTCGCCGTCGGGGTCGTGCAGGCGGCGGTCGGCCACGTCGGCCGGGCCGTCGGTGGTGGCGAGTCGTCCGCGGAGGTCGCGGGCTCGGTCGGCGAGCAGGCCGAGCGCCTCGGTCAGGTCCGTGCAGGGTCGGATGCGCGTGCCGGCCGCCTGTAGTTCGGGGAAGCCGACGGCGAGGACGTCGAACCATGGCCCATCACTGGTGATGAGTTCGGTGGCCGCGGTGGTGAGGAAGCGGTCGACCAGCTCGTCGGGGCCGGTTGCGGTGGCGGTCTGCAGGCGTTCGAGGTTCACCAGGAGTGCGTGTCCGTCGTCGAGGTGTCCGGTGGTGAGCAGTGCGGGGAGCACGTCGCGGGAGCTGTCCGCGTGGGCTGCGTTGCTGAGGTCGAGGCGCCAGGTCGCCTTCGTGCGGCCCTGGGTGAACGGGGCGGGGGGCGTGCCGGCGGGCTGGGCCAGCAGCAGTTCGACGGCATCGGTGCAGACGCGTGCGCCGAGCACGTGCGGCAGTTCGCGGCCGGCAGCGGCGGTGGCATCGCCGAGCGTGGCCAGGGCCAAGCGGGCGCGTTCGCGGGCGTCTGATGCGGCCAGGCGGTGTAGTTCCTGCTCGGTGGCCAGGGTGTCGGGGTCGGTGGGCAGGGTGATGCGGCGGCCGCGGCGGCGTGCTTGGCGTTGGGCGTGGCGGAGGCGGGCGAGGGTGAGCAGGGAGCCGACGGCCACTCCCCCGGCGAACGCCGCAACCGGTGTGCTGGGACCGCTGTCTTCTGCCTCTCCGCCGTCGGTCAGCAGGATCGCGGTCGGTTCCGGCGCCGATATACGCGCCTTCCGGGTCTGTGGCGTGTGCGAGGGCGGGGCCGCGTCTCCTACGACGGCCTGCCGCTCCCCCGCCTTCGAGAACTCCTGGCTGGCCGAGGGCTGGGGCGAGGAGGGGGCGCCGTCGTGCGGGCGGGAGAACTCGGGTGCGGCGCTTGGGTGGCCAGAGTGACGGTCCGCGACGGGTGGTTGTGGCCGGTCGAGGTCGATCGCGGCGGCCGGCATGCGCAGCACCCAACCGGGGCGGATCACGTCGGGCTGGGTGAAGCGTGCACCGTCGGTCATGACGCGGCCCAAGTTGAGCTGGGCGATTTCGGTGTAACGGTCGCCGTCGCCGAGGTGGCGTTCGGCGATGGTCCACAGGCAGTCGCCACGGCGCACCTGGTACGCCGCGTGCGTGAGCCGCAGCACCCGGGCGTGCGCCTGCCCGGACGGGCCGTGTGCCTTCGTCGTGGTGAACTGCCCAGACGCCAACGACTCGTCAGCGCCAGCGAAGCGTAGGGGGTCGTGCCCGGCGTCCGGTGCAGCGGTGGTGTCAGCCAGCGCGGCGGGGGCGGCGGCGACCACGGCGGCGGGCGGGACTGCGGCCATGACGAACGCCGCTGGGGAACCGGCGGCGAGCGCGACCGAGGAGATGAGCTGGGCCGACAGCCACTGGGCGGCGCCGAGCCCGGGCAGGTGCGGGGTGGCGCGGCCGCGGATCCGGAAGGTGAGCTCGACCAGGGTGCTGGCCACGAAGCCCGCCCACGCCGCCCAGCTCACAACCTTGACGACGGCGAGGAAGAGGGTGCCGTCGTCGCGGTGGGTCAACGCGTGGCCGATCTCGCCCAAGCCCGGGAGATGGGCGGGCAGGGGGGATCCGGCCAGCGCATACAGCACCAGGGGCACGCCGGCGATGAGCGCGGTCAGGACGGTGGCGGCCAGCAGTGCCCGCAGTCCGTCCAGCAGGCGGAACCTGGTCATTGCAGTTCTCCCTCCACGCCGGGGACGAGGCGGGCGGTGGCCGTCCCGGTCACCGCGATGTCGTTGATGCCGATCAGGGCCAGGAACAGGGTGGGCTCGGTTACTCGTACGCGGACCTGGATGGCGTGGGTGCCGGCCGGTGTGGCGGTCCCGGTGTGGCCGGTGGTGGCGAGGTAGGAGCGCGCGGCGCGCAGGGCGGCGGCCTGGTCGACGATGTAGCGGCCGTCGGTGTAGGCGGCGCGCTGGTCGACGTATCCGGCGCCGGCCCGGGCCGCCTCTTCCGCGATGTTGTAGGCTTCACGGCCGGCGCGGAGTTTGGCGGTGCCGTCCCATAGGAAGCCGGCGAGCATCAGCATCAGCGGGAAGACCGCCACGGCGGTGAACAGGGTGACCGACCCGCGGTCGCGTGTCCTGGTCATGCCGCTGCCAGTGTCTCGTGGCGGTGATCAATCATCTGGCCCGCGAAGGTGCTGGTGGTGGTCGGGGGGACAGTGACCTGGTTGGCGTCTGCGTCCACGCCGCCACCCACTGCACCGCAGCCCCCGACCGTTTCGACCTCGTCACGACGTGCCGTGTCAGTCGCGTCCGGCATCCTGAAGCCATGACGCGCTGGTTTCGCGCTTACTGGGATGAAGAGGACGTGTGGTTCTACTTCGAGGTCGATGCCGAGGGTTGGGTGAGCCGCCAGGTCGAACTCCGCGGACCGGACGGCATCCCCATCGCTGCGGCGTCGCTGACGGAATGGCAGCAGGCTCAGGCAGCGGGCCGGCTCGGCCGGTACGAGGCGACCTATGGCCGGACCGCGGAGACCCCTGTGCAGGAATGGGACGGATACGAACCCGACGCACTGACTGCGGCCGAGTTCGAAGACGTGTGGAGCCGGGCCCACCAGCACCTCAACAGGGATCGTTGAGCTTCCACAATCCGGCAGGCGGCTCATCTCGGTCCGCCGGCTGCCACCTTCACACATGGCCGCCTCCCGTTTTGTCACGCTCGTTGCCGGCCGAGGAACCGTCAGGGGCGGGGAGCCCCAGAGATCTCCCCCGGTAGGGGTCGATGGGCGAGGCGAAGGACGCGCGGACCGTCTTCTGGCCGGGCATTCCCGGCAGCAGGTCGCCGAGCCGGACCGTGCAGGTCACGCGGGCGACGACCTGAGCGGTGGTTCCGACCTGGCGGGAGAATCCGCTGGTGTCCACCGCGACCGACGGGCCGCAGCGCAGGCCCTCGCGGCGCAGCGAGGCTGCGACGCTGGTCGTGGCGGCGCGCCGGGCCTGGGCGGGGTCGCGGGCGATGGAGGCCTGCCGGGCGGCGTCGCGGGCGGCCGACTCGACCGCGCTGTATGCGGTGGCGATGCGCCCGGTGAGGACGACCAGGGCGATGAGCGCCAGCAGCGCGGGGGCGAGGACCACCAGCTCCAGCGTCGCGCTTCCCCGCTCGCCGTCCCGCAGCGCATGTCGGCAGCTCATGGCCGGTCCGCGGGGATGAAGCGTTCGACGGGGGCGCGGGAGACCTCCGAGACGGTCCAGCCGGCTCCGGGCAGGAACGACGGCACCCGGCCGGTGACGACGACTTCGACGGTGCCGGCGTCGCCGCCCGCCCGGGCGGCGGGGTGGGTGAGGAAGGCGCCTCCGACGCGGGTAGCGAAGCGCACCGCGGCGGCCGCCCCGGCGGGGCGGGAGGTGCCGTCAGCGCGGGCCGCCCGGACGCCTTCCTGCGCCGCGGCTTGGGCGGTGGAGTGCGCTTGGTAAACGAAGACGGCCTGGACGGCCGCCGCGACGACCAGGAGCAGCAGCGGGAACAGGATGACCATCTCCAGCGTGGCGGCCCCGCGGTCGTCGGACACGCGGCACCGCGTGCCACGGCGGGAACGGCGCGGGCCGGCGGCCCGGGGAGCGGTCATGGGATCTTGGCGAGCCATTCGGTGACCTTGTCCTTCATCACCGCCGCGGCGGCGATGGCGATGCCGATGATCAGGGTGGTGATGACGACCCATTCCAGGGTGCTGGCGCCGCGGTCTTCGCGTAGGCGCTGCAGGCGGGCCTGCGCCCGCAGGAGCAGGAGGGTGAGCTGGGGGGGCATGGTGGGTAGGCGCATCGGTCTCCTTGAGGGGGTCAGCCGGCGATGGCCAGCCGGTAGATCTGGGGGAAGGTCAGCAGCAGCAGGAAGGCCGCGCCGAGCAGGGCGATGGGGATGACCATGGCGGTGGTTCGGCCGTTGGCTTCGGCTTTGGCGGCGGCCAGGGCCTGGCCGCGCATGGAGGCGGCCTTGCTGATGAGGGTGTCCAGGACGCGGGCGCCTTCCTGCCCGGCGAGGGCGGCGATGTCGGCCAGGTCGGTGAGTTCGGTGATGCCGACCTGCTCGCCCAGCCGGGCGAGGCCCTCCCAGGCGGGTCGCTGGTTGCGGCGGGCCTGCTCCAGCACGGCGGTGATGCGGGCGAACGCCCAGCCGTCGCTGACCGACGCCGCCTTTTCCAGGGCGTCGACGGGTCCGGCGCCGGCGCTGCGTTCCAGGGCCACCAGGTCGAGGTAGCCGGTGATGGCGTGCCGGAAGTCGGCGCGCCGGCGGGCGGCCTCGGACCGCACGGTCAGGTCCGGGGCGAAGAACAGCACCACCCCGCCGAGCAGGGACGCGCCGGCCGGTAGCGCGACTCCGGGCGTGCCGCCCGTGGTCGTCATCAGCGCGGTGATCGCGGCGGGCAGCAGCAGTCCGAGCACGGCCAGGCCGAGCTTGGTGGCGAGGAAACGTTCGACCGGGCGGCCGAGCAGGGCCAGGTCGCGGTGCGGGCACGGCAGCGACCCCAGGTGGGTGGCCATGAGGCGGCCGAGCCGCTGGGCCAGGTCGCCGGAGGTGTCGGGTGGGATGTAGTCGGCGCGCAGGCGGGCGACCGCCTCCTCCAGCCGGGGCGGCGCCGGCCGCAGCTCGCGCACCAGCAGGAACAGCCCGAACCCGATCAGGGCCCCGGCCAGCAGGAACAGGTTCATCGCACTCCCCCGGTGAGGAAGCGGCCGGGTGGGCGGGCGGTGCCGAGGCGGTGCAGCCACCACAGGCCGAAGGCGTAGCAGGCGACGACAATCGCGAGGGCGACTTGTCCGGCGGTGGTGCCGAACGGGGCCACGTAGTCCCTGTTGAGGGCGGCGAAGCCGCTGTAGCCGAGGAGGAAGGCCATGATCCAGCGGACGGTGGCGCGGTGGCGGGCACGTTCGGCTTCGACCTCCCGCCGGGCGGCGACGTTGGCCGCGACCATGGCCGCCAGATTGGTCAGCACCTGCCGTACGCCGGCGCCGCGGCGGGACGCGGCGCGGATGAGCGCGGCGGCGATCAGGTCGGCCACCGGGTCGTCGAGGGCGTCGGCGAAGGCGCGCAGCGCCTGCTCGGTGTCGGCGCGCGCGGCGAGTTTGCGCCCGAGGTCGCACACTTCGGCGGCGATCGCCTCGGGTGGGTGCTCGACACCGCGGGCCAGGGCGTCCTCGAGCCCGGAGGCGGCGCCGAGCAGGTCGGAAAGGCGGCGGGTCCACTGTTCCAGCGCTTCCAGGCGGGCGATGCGCGAGCGGGCGCCGCGCCCTCCCGTCAGGCGTGGCACGGCGAAGCAGGCGCCGATGGCGGCGAGGCCGGCGACGGGCCAGCCGGTCATCAGGAACACCGCGGGGCCGAGCAGGACCGCCGCCCCGGCCTGCCGGCGCACCGCCGGATCCCCAGCCGCGCGGGCAAGGGTGGCCAGGCGGCCGTCCGGCCGTGGCGGCGCCGGGGCCCGCCCGCGTACGGCGAGCACGAGGCAGACGATCCCGGCCGCGGCCAGCCCGCCGGCCAGCGGCGCCAGCAGCGACCCGGTCATGACGCCCTCCACAGCACGGCGGGGTCGAACCCGGCGGCGACCAGGTCGTCCAGGCACTGCGGGGAGGTCGCCGGTGCGGCCCGCCCGTCGGGGCCGGGGCGGTAGATGTGGTTGCGCGCGGGCGTCGGCGTGTCGGCGGGCGGCAGCACCTCCAGCACCTCGGTGACGTAGCGGCGGTTGGTGCGCACGTCGCGCCGCAGGTGGACGACGAAGTCGACGGCCATACCGACCAGCCCGTGGATGTCCTCGCTGTCCAGCACGAGGCCGCCGGAGCGGCACAGCATGAGCAGGCGGGGAAAGACCTCCTCGGCGGAGTTGGCGTGGATGGTGCACAGCGAGCCTTCCTGGCCCGAGTTCATGGCCTGCAACATCGACCACGCCTCGTCGGCGCGGACCTCGCCGACGATGATCCGCACCGGGTTCATCCGCAGCGAGTGCTTGATCGCCGCATCGAGGGTGATCTGACCGTGGCCCTCGCTGTTGGCCTGGCGTGACTCGAAGGCCACCACGTCGCGGTGCCGGTGCGGCAGCTGGTCCAGGTAGAGCTCGTACTCGCTTTCCAGCGTGGCGATCCGCTCGTCGGGGTCGATCTCGGCGGCCAGGGCCCGCAGCATCGTCGTCTTGCCGGCATTCACCCCGCCGGTGACCAGGATGTCCTTGCGCGCCCGCACGGCCGCGGCGAGGAACGACGCCAGCCCGGCCTCCAGCGTGCCGAGCTCGACCAGGTCGGTCAGGGTGACGTCGACGTGCCGGTGGCAGCGGATCGACACGTGCGGCCGGGGCGTGATCGCCATGACCGCCGATAGCCGCACCCGCTCTTTCAGCGCCGCGTTGAGCATGGGGGTGACGGTGGAGAACTCCCGGGAGGTCTGGCCGCCGTGGACGCCCCACATGCGGATCCGCTGGATGAGCTCCTCGTCGCTGCCGGCGACCGCCGGACCGCGTACCTTGCGCCCGTCGGCGTAGGTGACCCAGACCTCGCGGCAGCCGTTGATGTCGATGTTCTGCACCGCCGCGTCGGCGATCAGCGGTTGCAGCGCGCCCAGGCCGTAGCGCTCGTCCTCGACCGCGCGGACCAGACGGGCGTGCGTCCCGGGCGCGATGACGACCCCGTCGGTGAGTCGCTCGCGGGCCCAGGCGGCTGTTGCGGCGTCGATGAGCTGGACGGCCTCCTCCCGGCCGGCCGCCCCTTCCAGGGCGTCGGCCACGCGGGCGCTGATGTCACCGACCGCCGCACGGAACGCCACGTCGTCGAGGCCGTCGTCGGTCGGGGTGGGGATGCCGGGGATCGGCGGCAAGCTCCCCGGCCCGGCCGGCCTGCTGGCGGGGGCAGCGGGAACCTCCTCGACCAGCCACAGCGGGTGCTCGCTCATCGCCGCCCTCCCCCAGAGTCGGCACCCGCGGCAGGAGCGGAGTGAAGGTCGGGGCCGGCGCCGAAGGACGCAGGCGGCACCACCCCAACCGCGGCGGCCGGCTGCTCCTCGGACGCGGAGTCGAGGCGCTCCCGTAGTTGGGCCCCGAGGTTGCCCACCGTCCGCAGCAGGGAGGACATCTGCAACCGGCCGGCCCACCTTGTGCGGCCGGCGGCGCCGTCCGACAGGATGTGCGCGGCCTTCGGCAGCATTGGGACCGTCCCCAGGATGGGCGTCCCGCCGAGCGTCCGGCTGACCTCCGCTGCGGGGTAGGGCCCTTCGCCGATCAGGAGCAGGAAGCGGGGCGTGGCGGCGAGGGCGCCGCGGCTGAGCGCCTCGATCCGCGGCCCGGCCATCGCGACGAACCGCACCGTCGGCCGCAGCACGAGCACCACGGCGTTCGCAGCGGTGAGGATCGCGTACGGCACGCTCTCCACGCCGAGCGCACCCACGTCCGCGATGACGTCGCGGCCGGCGGTCGTCAACACTTGGGCGATCTGCGGCCAGGAGCCCTTGATCTGCAGGGACTGACGCGGGTCGGCCACCCCGGGCAGCAGCAGCCTGCGCCGGGCGTCCCCGTCCAGTGCAACGGCCTCCTCGGCCAGCTGCACCCGCGCCGCCTCCAGGTCGCGCGCGGCCGTCATGGCCACCTCGGCCACCCCGGTCCGGTACGGCTGCTGCCCGGCGAAGTAGCCCGGCAACACGCCGCCGCCCGAGGGGTCGCATTCGGCGAGCAGTACCGGGTCGGGCCAGGTGAACGCGGCGGCCAGGCACACCGTGGTGACCCCGGGCGCCCCTCCGGGAGACGTGACCGCGATCAGTGCCATCCGCCCACCTCCGAGCAGGACGGCAGCGGCACGGCGGACACCAGGGGCCCGGCGGTCGGCCCGCGCGACCCGTACCGGCAGCAGCGCGGCCACCGCGCGGAGGAACCTCGGCCGATCACGCCGCGCCCCTGCGGGAGGTGAGGATGAGGGCGATGTGGCCGCCCATGGCCTCCCGAGCGATGAAGCCGCCCGTTCCGGGGCCGACCAGCAGGTCGACGACTCGCACACCGTCGGGGTCGGCCTCCCCCACCCGGTCGACGACGGCGGGGAGGTCCTTCGTCACGGCCCGGGTTTCCTGCCCGGGGTCGGTCAGTTCGGCGGCGACCAGGACGCGGTCGCCGGCACGCAGGCCCCGGGCTGGAAGCTGACCCGGCTTGAGCGCGAGCGGCACCAGCTGCTGGCCGGGGCCCGGGGTCATCGCGTCCGTCGTCTGGGTCTCCGCCAGGAGCGCGCCGGCCGTCAGGTCGGCGGCCGCGACCCGGCCGATCGTTTCCGCCAGCCGCCCCGCCGGGACGGTGGCGACCCTGGAGTCCGCCGAGATCTGCACCGAGGCCAGGTCGTCGGCGGTGATCACCTGGCCGATCGGGACGTCCCGGGCGACCATCAGCACGGGGCTGCGCTGGTCGAGTTCGGTGTAGGCGTACTGCCCGGCCAGCACGCCCGCCCCGATGAAGACCACGACGAGCAGGAACATCGGCGACCGGCGCCGCCTCGGCAGGGGAAGCGGCGTGACTGTATCGCGCGTACGCGTGCGCACCATCGGAAGGGAACTCCTCACAAGTCAGTCGGTGACCAGGGCCTGCGCCTCGGCCACGGTCAGGGCGTAGGAGGTGGACCGGCTGATCGGGGCCAGCGGGCCTCCCGCTCCCCCAGACCCCCGCCACGTCGCGCCCCACACGACCGTCACCGACACCCGGTAGGCGTTGCGCGGCTGGCCGGCCGACGACCGCTCATACAGATAGGTACAGCCGCTCTCTTGCTCCTGCGGCGGGCGATGCGGGTCGTACGGCGTGCCCGGGCCATCGCAGACGATGTCGGGCAAGCCCCCGCCCGGCGAGATGAGAAGCCGCCGCGGGGACGCCGTCACCTCGGCCCATACGTCCCCGACCTGCACCCGCTTGGACTTGGTCGTCCACTGCCCCGAGCCGTTCAGCCAGAACCACTGCCGAATGCCGACCATCCCCGGACGGCCGCGCGGCGGCGCGGTGCTCACCTGCGGCAACGGCAGAGCCAGTTCCTTTACGGCCTGGCCCGCCAGCATCTGCGAGGTCACCTCTGCTCCGCCGCCCGGCCGGATCAGCCCGCAGTAGAAGTCGTCGCTGCCCTGAGGGAAACCGTCGAGCGTCGGTGCGCAGTCGGGGTCGACCGTCTTCTCCACCTTCTGCACCGGAGCGGGCACCTTGCGCGCCGGAGCGGGCCGAGCGCGGCCTGGGGTGGCGGAGACGGTCTTAGCCCACAATT
Source organism: Microbispora rosea (assembly GCF_900156315.1). GTDB lineage: Bacteria > Actinomycetota > Actinomycetes > Streptosporangiales > Streptosporangiaceae > Microbispora > Microbispora rosea. The sequence goes on from NZ_FTNI01000029.1 coordinate 12,424, forward strand.
TCCACGCTTTGGGCAGCGTTATGGCTCCGTTCCCAGTGTCGGGTTCCGGCCCGGAGGAAATCGAGGGCGAGACGATCGCCGCGGCCACGAGCAGGGCGGTCACCGTGTGCACTTCGATCCCAGTGCCTTCGTCTGCGCGACGCGCCACCGCCCGTCGGCGCCCCTGCGCATCGTGGCTTCAACCGAGAAGTACGGGACGCTGCGCGTGCCCGAGATGAGCTTGTGGGTGCGCGAATCGGCCTCACCGTAGCGAGAGGCGTCCATGCAATCGAGGACAGTGGCCGTGTCGCCCTTCAGGGTCACCTTCTGGACGTGCACGACAACCTCCCCCCATCCCTCGCGATGCATGGCCTGATAGCGAGCGATGCCCTTGAGCTCGCCCTCGACCTGGTCGTCTGTCTCGTACTGGCTGAGCAGCCGCCGCGCCTCCTCGCGCGGCAGAGTGACAGCGCGGGTGCTTGCTGGCCAGTAGGCGGTGTAGGCCTCGACAACGGCGTCCTCCACGGTGGTCGCCCGTGCAGAGGGCGCCGCCAGCGGAGGACTCCCGGTCGGCGAGGCGGGGGGTGTCGCCGTACGACCGACCTCCTGCGAGGCGGTGCAACCGGAGACGGCGGCCAAGAGAGCAAGGAATCCCATTCGCCACGTCACACAAGACACTTCAGCACTCTCCGTAGTCAAATAATTGCGCGCTGTAGGGTAAAGGGGCGGCCTGATTTAGATCAAGAGCAAATTGCGGTTGGCGACCCAGCTTTAGAGGCATGAGAGTCGCGCGCAGTGGCGGACGACACGTCGAAAGGATCACGAGAACCCATTGCTTACGCCGTGACATCGGACGCGAGAAACTGCAAGCTGAGCCGATGACCGTGAACTTTCCGCCAGGCATTTCGGTCGTCCGAATTCGCCAGGAAGCACGTAGCTCTCAGAGAGGCCCTGTTGCTCGTGATTGCGAGGGCTGATCCCTCTCCCTGACCGCCGACGAGGCTTTCAGCCGGAAGGGCGACGAGCAGCTTGTACGCTTCTCCGTGGACGCCGCGACTACTCACCGCTGGTCACGCGATGGCGGCGATCGCCCATGGCTGGGACCGGAGGGAGTAGACAGAGGCAGATCGGAAAGCCCAGCGTTCTCGCCAGCGCAACCGCGCCGAGGAGCTGAGGGCGATTTCCTCTGGCTCTTCAAAGGGTTACGGGCGTGACGTTTGTCGGGAGAGGTCCCGCCTCGGCAGAAGGAGCCGCAAGCCGCGATGCGACTCTCACGGTTGGGAAGCGCGGCGAGTTACTCTCCTGCACCCATACGGGCCGAGTATTCCAGCAGGTACAGATCCCCCGGCAACACGATGTCGGCCGTCTCGACCACCCTCCCGCGCGACTCGTAGACCCGCTCGATCGTCAGCATGACGGAGCCCTGCGGGTGAGCGAGCTTTGCGCACTCCTCGGCAGTGCCCAATCGCGCTCCGACGGTCTCCCTCCAGCCGTCGATGGGGTGGCCGATGACGAGCATCCGCTCGGCCACACCTCGCCCGGCGTGCGGACCCTCCTCCGGCATAGCGATCGGCGTGCCCCTGGTGATCTCGAGCGGTTCCCAACTCGTGGAGAGCATCACGGGTTGTCCGTCCGCGGAGAAGAGGTACTCCGTACGGAGCACATCGGGCACATCCCCGGTCGGTTGGCCCAATCCCAGCCGCTCCCTGATTGGCTCGGGTGCCTGCGCAGTTCGAGAGGCATAGTCCCATGCGGCCCGCCGGCCCTGGGCTTCCATCTCGGCGGCAAAGGGACTCCCGGAGCGGTTGCCTCGATACCAGGCCCGGACGAGACGTTGGAGCTGCGGCTTGCGGCGCACATAGGTACCGGAACCGGACCGCGAGACAGCGAGCCCTTCGGCTACCAATACACCGATTGCGTCAGCGGCAGTGCTGCGCGAGGTCCCTTTCGTTCTGGCGAGCTCTGGGATGGACGGCAGCTTGTCACCCTCGTTGAACTCGCCGGACATAATGCGGCTTTTGAGTTCATCTGCAATACGCAGGTAGAGGTGCCTCTCACCGTAATCCACATGGATAGCTTGACGGGCTGCCCATGAAGCTTGCAAGCTTAACGGGAAGCAATCAAACCTTCCCGGTAAGCTTAAGAGTGGCCCCCTGATGTATAGACAGTCGCTTCCCCCAGTCGCCGAAGCAGCCGAGAGAGCGCGATCGTGGGCACGAAAAACGGCGAGCAGGCATCACCCGGAACTCGCTGCTCGGTGCGAGCGCGTGGTGTCCCGACTCGTCGCGAACGCGGTGCCCCGCACGCCCGAGGACGGGGTGATCGCGATCACGGTCACTCCGTCTGCCGGCCGCCTCCGGGTAGAAGTCCACGACCCGGGCGAACCCGTGGGAGGCGACGCGAAGGACGAATGGTCAGAGGTGTCGGAGCTCACGCCGTGGTACGGCGGCAGCCGTACTCGGAACGGGCACGTGACGTGGGCTGAGCTAAGAGGACCGGCGCCGTGATAGCTCCGATCCCCACGCTCCGCGCCGGGTGGGTCGACGCACCTCGGTCGGCAGAGAACCTGTCGCGCGAGTCACCGCCTGCTGAGTGAACAGGCGCATTGAAGCTGCCCCGCTGGTCGAGTTGTCACGATTGGCGGGGCTCGGGCGGCCCCACACCTGAGGGGGTCATGGGGCCGCCCGCCTTATGCCGCCCGCCAGGCCGCCGAAAAAGCGAGCCCGCCGCGGCGACGAAACCACCGAGCGGGCTCTTGAGATCAGGAATCGAGGTCCTGACCGTGAACAACGATCGCAAACGTTCCGCCCAGCCCGACTCCGATGACGATTCGTCGTTTCGTCGACTCGTTGACGCGTACCGCGGCGACTGGGTGGTCCGACGCCAACCATGGCTGTCGGCGACCAGGCGACGTCAACTCCCCTTCGGTGTGCTCAGGAAAAGCGATCTGGCCATGACGATCGAGGCGTCCGATCTCGCCGACCTTGCGCGGCAGCTCGAAGAGCAGACCCGGCTCGCGAACGACCATGTGGGAAAGGAATGATCCCCCCGCCGTACCACGGCATTCACGTCCCTGACCCGCAACCCGGCGCGGAGGAGCTGCGGTGGCTAAAGCCGCAGTGCCGCTGCACCCACATCAGGGTGCGGCGGCACACCTGCGAGTGCCGGCCCCGCATATATGAGCTGTGCCAGGCCGGAGGCCTCGTCTTCGTCCGGCGGACCGACAGGAAAAAGACAGGGCTGGAGGCGGCGGAAACGGAGTGGCTGTTGACCGCCCGGGCGCAGGAGCTGTGGCAGAAGATCCTCACCGGCCGGAGCGTGTGAGCTGACGAGGGTGACGGCTGGCGTCACAGGCAGTGCAATCCGACCGGCGCAGCGTCAGGGGCGTGGTTGATGAGGTTCGAGACCCCGAACGCCCCGATGCTGCGGCGCTGCTGGACATGGCCGCTCAGGAGGCCTCCCTGCTGCGCAGCGGCCAGGACTGGGCGCGGTTTCTCGACCTGGCCGCCAAGCATCGCGGGTACGGTTTCGCCGCTCTCCTGCTCATCCGCGCGTCCCGGCCGGACGCCACCATGCTGGCCGATTACGACTCCTGGCGGCGGCTCGGCCGCCAGGTGGTCAAGGGCGAGCGAGGGATCCGTATCGTCCAGTCGAACGACACACGGCCGTCGACCGTGTTCGACATCGGTCAGACCACGGCCATCCCATCCGCCGACGGCCGAGCAACAGGTACGGCGCCGCTCGAGCCCAGAGAGGCTTTGGCCGCGCTCTCCGACTTCGCTGGACGACTGGGCTTCCCCATCGTGCGGTCGCCGTACGACGGCGTGGCCGTGACCGTGCTGAGCAATGAGCACGGGCGCCGCTTCATCCGCGTCGCCGACCATCTGGACGACAACACCGCCATCGCCGCGGTGGCCCACGAGCTGGCGCACGTCATGCTGAAGCACCCGGCCGAAGCCCCTGCCGTCACCTCGCCCGTCTGCCGGGGCATCGCGAAGCTTCAGGCGGACTCGGTCGCGTACCTTTTCCTGCGTCGGCTCGGCATGGACGCCCACGGGATCGACTTTCCGAGCGTGTCCAGCTGGGCGGGGGCCGACCCCCGGGCTCCGCGCTTCGGCACGATGCTCGCGGTCGGCGACCGCGTCCTCCTGACCGCGTCGCTCGTCACCACGCACCTGGACAGCGCGTCACGTACGACGACCGACGTGCAGCAGGGCCGGACGAAGGGCGTACGCCGAGCGGAGCCAGAGACTGCGCAGGACCCCGAGACCACGTCTTTGGTGGCGCAGGTGCGTGAGGTTCACCGTCAGGCCGAACAGTTCTTTGTGGCACATCTGGAGCGTGGCTGGGCCGTGCCGTACCTCGGCAAGCGCGGCATCGACGCTCAGACGGCCCGGGAATGGCGGATCGGATACGCGCCGAGTGGACGGAAAGGACTAGTCGCCTACCTCCGCAGCCGCGGATACGAGGACGCGGTGCTCGAAGCATCCGGTCTGGCCAGACAGCGCGGCACCCGCCTGGTCGACGCGCTGCAGGACCGAATCATGCTGACCCTGCGGACACCGGAGGGCGGCATCGCCGGCTTCATCGGCCGCCACTCCCCACGAGGTCACGGACCGAAGTACCTCGCCAGCCGCGGCTCGGCGAAGGGCAGCGTGCTGTATGGCCTGGCAGAGAACCACCAGGCCCTCGCCGCCGGCACCCGCCCGGTCATCGTGGAGGGCCCCTTCGACGCCATCGCGGTCACCCTCGCCGGGTGCGGGCGGTATGTGGGGGTGGCGACCTGCGGGACCGCCCTCTCCCGCACGCAGGTCGACGCACTAGGACAGGTCAGCGACCTGGGCACCACCGCGGTCGTGATCACATTTGATGGCGACTCAGCGGGGATGCGGGGTGCCGTCAAGGCGTTCGAACTGTTGCGAGGCGCAGAGGCCGTACGCCTCCCCGAGGGTCGGGACCCCTCGGCCATCCTGGCGCAGGACGGTCCCGCCGCCCTGCACCGACTGCTGGACCGCAGCCGGGTGCCGCTCGCCGACATCGTGGTCGACGCCGAACTTTCGCAGTTCCCGCGCCTGCAGTTCGCCGAAGACCGGATGCGGGCTCTGCAGGCCGTTGCCCCGATCGTCGCCGACCTGCCGTCGGGACAAGTCGCACGCCAGGTCGTCCGTACAGCGACGCGGCTGGGCCTGGAGGCCATGACGGTCAACGAGGCTGTGGTGAACGCCGTCGAGCAGGCGCGTTTGCGGCCGGGGCTCGAGGGCCGAAACCTAAACCCGGTCGAGGTGGCGGGCCTTGATGTTCGAGAGGAGGTTTCCAGATTGAAGTCCCAGGCAGCCGTCACCGACCCACTATCCCCGAAACCCCGGACTCCGTATTCGCCTCGCCGGGGGACCTGACCAACGGCAAAGCCGGATGGCCGTCCCCCACAGGCGTGCGAGAGCGACGGTCAGACGGAGCCTAAGGAGGGACCACCCCCGCGGGCGCGGCGGCAACCACGCTGTCCACCGCCTCACGGTGATGCCCGCCGGACCATCCTCGCGGGCGCGGGCGCGGGGGCGAGGGGGAATGCACCGTTCGCGTGATCTGTGCCTATGGACCATCCCCGCGGGCGCGGGGGCGACAGGGGCCGGGTCCGGCTGGCTCGTGCCGCCCGGGACCATCCCCGCGGGCGCGGGGGCGACTTCGGGTCCACGTGCCCGCCCGTGTAATGGATCGGACCATCCCCGCGGGCGCGGGGGGCGACGAGCCGTGCTCGATGCCGTAGGAGGGCCCCTTCGGACTATCCCCGCGGGCGCGGGGGCGACAACCTCATCGACCCGCTCCAGTCCTCCCACCTGGGACCATCCCCGCGGGCGCGGGGGCGACGGGTAACGCATCCCGCCGAACGAGAACGCCTGGGGACCATCCCCGCGGGCGCGGGGGCGACACCATTGCCACTCC
>NZ_FTNI01000029.1:19713-20615 GCF_900156315.1 Microbispora rosea
GGTGGGACCATCCCTGCGGGCGCGGGGGCGACTTCCCGCGTCACAATGACCACACTGCGGGCATGGGACCATCCCCGCGGGCGCGGGGGCGACCTCGGCGGCCACGGTCGCCGCGTCGAGCGCCTGGGACCATCCCCGCGGGCGCGGGGGCGACGTACGGCGGCGACGCCTACGCCACGTCGGTCAGGGACCATCCCCGCGGGCGCGGGGGCGACGACATCCACTGGCCGAAGGTGGTCAGGGAGTCCGGACCATCCCCGCGGGCGCGGGGGCGACAACGTGCCGACGCCGGATCCGGGCTCCAGGACGGGACCATCCCCGCGGGCGCGGGGGCGACTCGTCGCGCTCCGGGGCAAACGACTCCCAGCGCGGACCATCCCCGCGGGCGCGGGGGCGACCCCACGCGGGTCTCGTCGTATGGGGATCGGCCGGGACCATCCCCGCGGGCGCGGGGGCGACCCAGCCGATGCTCGCCGCGATCGAGCGGAGCAGGGACCATCCCCGCGGGCGCGGGGGCGACCACGGCCTGGCGTTGGCGGGTGCCTCCTTGCCCGGACCATCCCCGCGGGCGCGGGGGCGACGTCGCGACCAACCAGCCCGGCCGCACCTACTCGGGACCATCCCCGCGGGCGCGGGGGCGACTTCGGGGATGGCCCCGGCTTCCCCTTGGGTCTCGGACCATCCCCGCGGGCGCGGGGGCGACGGGCGACGGGTACGCGGGCCGGCTGCCCGAGGAGGACCATCCCCGCGGGCGCGGGGGCGACCGACATTCCGCTCGGCATCCTCAACCCGCCTGGGGACCATCCCCGCGGGCGCGGGGGCGACGTGAACGAGGTGACGCTGGACCAGTCCAGCCTGGGACCATCCCCGCGGGCGCGGGGGCGACATCTTCCCGTCCGGCC
>NZ_FTNI01000029.1:21840-99592 GCF_900156315.1 Microbispora rosea
GAATGGGGGGACCATCCCCGCGGGCGCGGGGGCGACCTGGGTCGCCGCAACGCCTGCCGCTGGACCCGCGGACCATCCCCGCGGGCGCGGGGGCGACTCCCGCGTCACCGGCGGCCTGGGCCGGAACAACGGACCATCCCCGCGGGCGCGGGGGCGACCAAGAGTACACCGCCATCATGAAACGGCCTATGGGACCATCCCCGCGGGCGCGGGGGCGACGGCCCTTTCGTGTCGAGCCCGATCGCGACGGGAGGACCATCCCCGCGGGCGCGGGGGCGACATCCGGGCTCGGAAGACGCCGCAGCTCCGCAACGGACCATCCCCGCGGGCGCGGGGGCGACACTTGCTGAGCTGCGCGTTTATCTGGCCTGGGGGCGGTTTTCATTCGGTTGGGTTCGGCGGCGTGCCGACAGGATGAGGCCGTCGAAGTCGGTGGGGCGCCAGCGGTCTTTGCCTGCGGTACGGACGCTCCATCCTTGTTCGTTGTTGGCGGGTTCGACGAGGATGGCTTGGCCGTCTCCGATGCGGGTGGCAAGCAGGTCCCATAGTCGGTCACGGATTCGGCGGCTGGGGTTGCCGACGAAGACCCCGGCGTTGACTTCGACCATCCATCGTGTGAGGTGGCCGCGGAGGCCTGCGGGAGCGGCGATGAGGACGACGGTCATGTTGATGACCCGGGCGTGTCGAATTCGGGGCCGATGACGGCGATGTGGTCTTCACCCATGGTTGGCTGGACAAGGTTGAGGCCGAGGTTGATGGCCAGGTCGGACTCGTCGGCCCAGTTGATGCCGCCCGCCACGGTACCAAGGCGTTCGTCCCAGAGCTGGTTCAGATCATCTTCGCGCACCTCTGATTCGCCGGGGGTGAGGAGGTTTTTGATGTCGGTGACGATCCGATCGAGGAGGCGGGTCTGGGCAATGCGGTCGCGAAGGCCGATGCGGGCGTCGCGTTCTTCGGTGAGGCCTTTGGCGGCGAGGTCGAAGGCCAGGGGGATGGTGTAGTCGGCTTTGTAGAGGTCGGCGATGTCCAGGACGAAGGAGATGGCCGTGCCGGTGTGAACGAAGCCGAGGCCGGGGCTGGCTCCGATGCCGACAATGACGGCGTGGCAGATCCCGTAGAGGGCGGCGTTGGCGGCCGACAGGAGGCGGTTGAGGTCGTCGCCGGCGGCGTGAGCGTCGCCGGCGCGGTATTCGCGGCGGTTCCAGGCGACGCCGGTGCGCTGGGAATGCGCTTGGTAGAGCTTGCGGACGCGTGCTCCTTCACGTCCGCGGAGCTGCTGCATAGTGGCGGTGGAGACGTCCTCGCCGGGAAAGCGCATCGCGTACATGGCGCGGGCGACGTTCAGGCGTTCTTTGGTTCGGGTGACGAGCCAGGCTTGTCGGTGCAGGAGGTTGGCACCGCGTGCGGGGCCAAGGCCGGCTGCGTACATGCGGACGCCTTGTTCGCCGACCCAGCACACGGTGGTGCCGGAGTCGGCGAGCAGGCGGATCGCGCCGTGGGTGACGCGGGTTCCGGGGCCCACCAGCATGACCGCGACCATCGCGGCGGGGACACGGACGGTCTCGCGTTTGTTGATGATGACGACGGCGTTTTCGTCCCGGTCGATGTGGCTGCGTTCGACGTAGACGCTGGAGACGCGGTCGGAGACGCGGTGCAGGTCGTGCGGGTGGGCTTTCCACCAGATGTCAGCCATCTGCGGCTCACTGACCGCCGGGGAGCGGGGCGAGGGTGAGCAGTCCGCATCCGTAGGCCTTGGACGGGCCGATGCCTTGCAGTAGTGCGTCGGTGAGCAGGGCGGTGTCGGTGACGCGCAGGCGGCCTTCGAAGGTCGCGGTGTGCAGGGTGATGCGCTTGCCCCGGTCGCCTTTGCTGAATTCGTGCCGGTTGCGGGCGATGAGCCGCACATCCGGTGCGGGTACGGCCTTGTCGTCGGCGAGGTCGGGGACGGCAGGGTCGGTACGGGCCGGGGGGATGTCGAAGCCGTGCCGGGTCGTGCGGTACAACAGCCAGCCGAGTTGGGCACCTGCGGTGCGGTGTGCGAGCCGGAAGGATCGGCGGTCCCCGGCGGCGATCCGCGCGGCTTGGGCGGGGGTCGGTTTGTCGGGGCGGTTGGTGTTCTGCACGGGGCTGGCGGTCAGCCGGAAGGCGAATTCGCGGCCGGGGGCGATGCGGGCGAGCAGGGGGGTGTAGTCGCCGATGGCGAAGTGTTCGTCGTCGGCGTCTGGCCAGCCGGCGGCCTCGACGATGTGGGTCCAGTCGGGTTTGGACTGGGTGAGGACGAACAGCAGGGGCCGGTGGGGGTTGTCGACATCCAGCCGCCACAAGATGCGTTCGCTGTCGGGGGTGGCGGGGATGCCGGCGCAGACGTAGGCGTGCATGACGCGGGGGCTGGCGAGCATGGCGCGGCTTTGGGCGCGTAGCGGGTTGATTCTGATGCGGGACAGGTAGGTCATTGGGTGGTCACCAGCCCAGCAGGGCGAACGGATCGTGTGCGGAGGCAGCGTCGGACGGCGGGACCGGGGTGTCGAACCCGGTGGGGATGGAGCGCCATAGGTGGGTGACGCGGCGGGTGGCGTGGCGGCGGTCGCGCGGGTCGAACGAGAGCGGTTCGTCGTGCAGGATCTGGTCGCCGTCGGCGGACTCGACGGTCACCATCCGGTCGATGGCCGCCAGCCGCCCGTGCTGTCGTTCGAACTGGGCGCGGGCGGGCTCGCCGGCCTGCCACGGCTGGGTGGTAAGCGCGTCCAGGATCGGCTCGCTGGTGAGGCCGAGCAGGATGGGTTGTGAGGGGACGCAGGGGCGCCGCCCGAGCGCCAGTGGGAACGCGGGGTGGGTGACGGCTTCGGCCAACGATTCCATCAGCGGTTTCGGGCCGGCGACGGCGGCGACGAACACCGCGTCCTGGAGGTAGAAGCGCTGGGTGATGTGGGTGTATTTGGCGGGCGAGGTCGGCTTTTGCACGCCTTTGGCCGAGACCCCTGCCTGGGGCAGCGGGCGGTCTTGGTAGTCGCTGACGGTGTGGTAGTCCCGCAGCAGCGTGCCCTCCTGGTCGACGCGCACCCCCATGCTCAGTCCGAGGAAGTCGCCGAGGGGTTCGTGGCGGGGGTGGCCTGTGGCGGCGGCGAGCAGTCCGATCACTCCGGACTTGGTGGGCTGCGGCCGGGTGTCGCGCCGGTTGAAGGCGCTTTGGTCGCCCCAGGACTGCAGCGGCCCGGCCAGCCGCAGCAACAAAACGGCCTGCTCGGGGCGGGGTTCGGCCATCAGTTCGTCTCCCACGAGGCGGTCAGAGCCTCGTTCAGGCCCGACAGCAGCCGGCTGAAGGGCTGGTTGGCGCCGAATGCCGCGGTGAGGTCGCCGTCGTTGTCGAAGGCGTGCGAGACCGCGACATGCACGGGCGTGTCACCCCACTGCCGGCTGGAGCGCTCGTACTCCTCGGCCAGCCGTGCGGCCGAGGTGGCGGCGATCCCGTCGGCGTTGCGGATGGGCCGTTCGAAGGCGGAGACGAGGTTGACCGGCTGGTCGTCACGGACCACGACCGCGACCAGGCTGGGACGGGTGCGGTGGGCGAAGGAGTTGATGTGCCCGGTCGGCATCGACAGCGCGAACGCTTCGGCGAACCGGGCGACTGCCTCGAGCGCGGCGTCCACGCTGCCGAGGTTGTCGGCGAGCTGGTGCACGCCGACCGTGGCGTACCGGTACAAGGTGGCGGCGTTGAACCCGACGTTGCCGATCATTCCAGCCCCGGACTCGTCGGCCTCGTTCTCGTCGTCGACGGCGGTGTAGTAGTCGGATTCGATCTCGACTGCGTGGGTGGAGATGGCGTGGGCGACCTGGGTGGCGGCGTCCACGTTCAGGGAGGGGATGTCGGCGACCATCCTGCCGAACAGCGCCACACCCATCGGGTGACCGCTCTTGAGCCGGTCGGCCACCGGCAGGTCCTTCGTTGCCGCCTTCAGCTGCTCGTCGTCCAGTCCGGCCAGGGTTTTGGCCTCGTCAGCGATCAGGTCGACGATGTCGTCCAGCTGCCGGTAGCCGAAGAACAGCAGGTAGGCGGTGTCGCCGGCTTTCTTGCCGGCCTTGATGCCCAGCGGTTCCAGCAGCGCACCGGCGATCCGCGCCGCCGCCTCAGCCTCGACACCGGTGCGCGATGCGATGCGCTCGGTCAGCTGCCCGGCGATGCGCTTGGTGCGGGTGCTGTGGTCGGCCTCGGGCAGCTTGTCGTCGAAGGCCCGCCGGGTGGCGCGCTTCCACGCCTGCGACGACACCCGGGCACGGCGCACCCCGCCGAACCGGGCCTCTTTCGGATTGCCCTGGTCGTCCCGGTTCAGGTTCGCCGGGGGAACCGTCTGGATGATGTGGAAGTCCACGTACTGGCGCTTAGACATCGTCGTCTCCGATCAGCTCGGTTGGGGGGATACGTCAGGACGCGGCTGCGGGCTCGTCCTGCGGTGCGGTCTGTTTCCAGACCTGGTAGTCCAGGGCCCAGGTGCGGCGGGCGGCGCGGCGGCGGTCGTCGTAGTGCCAGTCGCGGATGAGCTGCATCAGGTGGCTGTAGTCGAGCGGCTGGTTGATGACGCGGAGCAGATCGATCAGGCCCCGCAGCCGGATCAGCAGCGCGTCGGGGGTCGTGGTTGTGGCCGCCGCTTCCACCCGGTCGTCGATCGCCTTCTCGCTGAACCGGTCGCTGGCGCGCAGCCGCGCCAGTGAGGTCCCGAGCCGCACTCCTGGGCGGTGCATCGAGATGCTCTTGGACTGCTGGTGCAGTCCGTACAGGGCGAGCGCGGCGTGCTCGGCCTTCTGCTCGACCGATGCCTGGCCGCGGCGCGCCAGGTCATCGTTGATCTCGACGGTGTAGTACGGCCACAGCTTGGGGACCTCGCCGAAGCCGCGGCCAAGTCCGGCCCGCATCGCCGCCAGGTCCTCCCCCGGCGGCGGGCCGAGCGGGCGCCGGCTTCGCGTGTCGGTCAGCCAGGTCCCGTCGGCGGCTGCACGATTCCAGTACGGGGTCGCCATCGCGATATCACGCTCCAACGATGAGGGGGTGGGTTTTTCGGGTGGGACCAGAGGTCAGGCGGCACGGCGGTGCTCGGCGGCGCGCGGCAAGATGACCGAAAGATCGCGTCGCAGCGTGCCCTCGACATGGCCGAGCCCGGGCTTGGCTGCCGGCGCCTCCTTATCGCTGCTGCTGCGGCGTGGGGCGAATACCGACTCCGGCACCGCGGCGAACACCTCATCGGCGATCTGGCGGGTGATCCGGTAGGCGACCTGTTCCCAGGCCAGCAGCACCGTCTCCAGTTGTTCGTCGTCGAGGCCGCCCACGTGGCCGAGGACACGGCGCACCACGGGGTCGAGGCGGTGCAGAAGCTGCTGTCCGGGGCGCTGCCCCTTGTCCCAGGGGATCGGGTCCAGTCCCGCGGCACGGCGCAGGTCCGCCGACAGGTGGTTGATCGCCCGGGCGAGCTGCTCGGCCTGGCTGGTCATCTCCACCAGCACCCCGTACAACTCGGCGTCCGCCTGCAGCGCGGCCACCGGCAACGGGATCAGATCGTGGTAGACGTCGTCGACGATGGCCGACTGGGTGCCATACATGATCCCGAACGCCTCGACCCGCAGCGGGTAGTCCTCCTGGAGCGCTCCAACAGCTCGCAGGTCGGCGGCCTGCCTCAGCAGGCTGCTCGTCTCCACCGAGCCGCTATCCAGGTCACTGTGGTGGACGGCCAGCAGCGCTTCCAGACCGCGCCATATCGCCTTGCCGGGCATGTGCCGGCGCGGTTTGCGATCGGCCGCCTTGGCCTTCGCCGCCGGCTTGTCGTACTTCCAGGCGGTGTGCGGCTCCCACTCCGGAAGCTCCCGCATGCGGTCCCCCGCCGCCACGATCACCCGCCTGACCCGCACGCCCTGCGGCGTGTCCTCCGGGATCAGCCGGATCCGGCGCGACTGCCACGTCCACAGGTCAAGCAGCCCGTCCGGGTAGCCGGCGGCGGCCCAGACCGGGCCCGCCGCGGGACGCCGCCACTGCGGGGTACCCAGCAGCGACCTCGCCCCGACGGGCAGGTTCAGCAGCAAGGTTTCGTACAGCGTGCGGCCGGTGGGGATGAGCACGCCGAGCTGGCCCAGCGGACCCGTGGGGTTACCCGTCGTCTTGCCGGCCTTGACCTTGCTGTCGCCCTTGGCGCCGGTCTTGATTGCTGCGGTGTCCCAGCAGTGCGCGTGCACCAGCCACCGCACCGCCTCCGCAGGCGTCAAGGCGGGCGGCTCGGCCTCGGTCCGCGACCCGAACAGCGGCACATTGTTGCCAGTGAACTCCGTCGCCACGAGCAAGCCTGCGCCCTTGGTCTCCCCGCTGACCGCCTCCAGGCTGCCCACCTGAGCGAACGGGGCATGGCCGAACGCCTGGAACCGCTCGCCATGCTCTGCCAGGTACGCCCGGATCCGGTCGCGCTCCGCCTCCGTGAACGCCCCCGCCTCAAAACGCCTGCGCCACTCCGCACGATCAGCCGGCAACCCCACGGCGTCCGCAACGACCGGCAACAACACCTGCCGCAGCAACGCGGGCACCTGCGTCGCAAGCTCGACCACCAGCTCAGTGAACGTGTCCGCCTCGGTCAGGGCCCTCTCGATGCCCACCTCGAGCAAAGCGCCGTCATGCCGCTGCCGCAGCGGCAACCAGCCGTCATGTACCAGGTCGAACCGATCCATCTATGGCCTGCCTTCGGGGGGAAGTGGCGTACCAAGGAAAGTCAGGGGTGAGCGTAGAGGCGGCCACCGACATTTTCTGCCACACCTATATTTCACAGCCCGAATCCCACGCTTTCGGACCCATATAAATAGAAATGCCATTACATGTCACGACCTGCGCAACCGACACTTCTTATCGTCCGGTGCCTCTAATGGGAGCTCTCGAACCCACTACTGCTTGCGGTTGTCGACGACCAATCCCAGGTCTGTGTCGTAGTGGATCGCCCAGCGGTCGAGGCTCGCCTGCCCTTGAGGGTCGAGCTTCAACGCGCGGCTGTTGCGCAGCCACGGATGGTCTCGCCAGCCGTCCAGCGGCTGGAGCTCGCTTTCGGCTGCCCCCGCGAGCTTGGCGGGCAGGCGCACCGTACCGCCCAGAACCTCATCGAGGAGGTCCGCTGGCACTTCCCCGTTGATGCCCAGGCGTCGTCCCGTCCATGTGGCGTAGCCGCTGGAGTCCTCGTGGACGATGACGACTTCGATAGTGGGTTCGCCGTCGCGGACAATCGCCTGAACGATCTCATCGGCGCCCTTGGTCTCGGCGTAGTGCAGACCCTCCAGGGTCGTGTTCTCGTGTTCCTTGAAGCGCGTCAGCAGGAACTTCTGGGCGGTGTCCACGCGGGCCTGCTGATCTGCGTCCCACTTGGCGAACGCCGCGCGTTCCGCCTCGGCCCATGCGTCGGGTACGACCGGCATGTCACCGTAGACGGCTGCGACCAGAGCGGGGACCTGGCCGGGGACGTTCCAGGACGAGTCCTCGACGGCGCAGACGAGCGCGGCGGTGCGCAGCAACAGGTAGCGGCCGTAGATCGCTTCGCTGGCCGGAAGGATCCACGGTGCATACGAGCCGACGGCTTCGAATCCTGTGAGCACGACGCAGGGTTCACAAACCTCTGCGGGTCGGGGGACGTCGTTGTGGCGGTGGAGCCGGCCGATCCGCTGCAGGAGCAGGTCGATCGGGGCCAGGTCAGTGACCAAGATGTCGGCATCGACATCGAACGACTGCTCGGCCAACTGTGTCGCGACCAGGATCGTACGCGGACGGTGTTCGGTTGACGGCCCGAGCCGGGCCAGCGCGGTCTCCGTTCGGTCTGCCCGATGCGCGGCATGCAATCGCCCGTGCAGGAGCAGGACATCGTCGCCGAACTGAGCACGCAGCGCCCGGTAAGTCTCCTGCGCACGGTCGACCGTATTACGGATCACTAGGGCACAGCCGCCGTCGTGCAGACGGTCCGCGAGGAGCGTGACGACCGCATCCGTGCGAACGCCTGGAGCGAAGGCCGATTGGGGCAGCTCGGGGAGCACCTCGACCCGTATGTTGAGGTCCTCCCGCCAGGACGGGCAGTGCTCAACGAGCCGCTGCGGGCCCGATTTCTCCAGCCAGATCGCGGTGACGCTCGGGTAACCGCCGGGGGCCGGCAGATCGAGTGCCGGCGGATCCTCACTCGACGCGGCACCGGCGAGATAGGCGTCGACCAAGGCGCGCCGTTGCGCGGGCGGCAAGGTCGCCGAGAGCAGAACGACCGGCACGCGGGCCTGCCCCAGCCAACGCAGTCCCTCCAACAGAAACTGGGACATGTACACGTCGGCGGCGTGCACCTCGTCCAGGATCACGACTTTGCCGGCCAGCCCGGCCATCCGCAGCATCACGTGCTTGGTACGAGTCGCGGCCAACAGCAGCTGATCGATCGTTCCCACAACCAGCGGGGTCAGCAGCCCTCGTTTGCTGCCCAAGAACCATTCCGCAGGCGCCCGCCGCTCAAGAACCTCGCCGATATCGAACGACGACATCCCGTACAGGGCGTCCTCGTCCACAGTGCCGTAGATGTCGTCCGGGCTGTCGCCGGCCTCCTCCAGCAGAGCCTGCCATTCCCGGTTGAAACGGCGCTTGCCATGCAGCAGCGCCACCTGCGACTCTAGACCCGGCGCCACCTTGCCCGCCCACCAGCGCACCTGGGAGAAGATCGGGTCGCTGGTCGCCTGGGTGGGCATACCGACGAACACCCCATCCGCTCCGAACCGGGCAGCCAGGATCTCCGCCGCCAGCAAAGACGTCTTGGTCTTGCCCTCCCCCATCGGCGCCTCGACGATCACAAGACCCGGGCCGCCCATGCACCGGACGGCATCCATCACCATCACCTGGGAGGGACGCGGACCATGCCCAAAACGGTCCTGGAACACCTCGTTCCCGGGAACTGTGAGCCCGCCCCAACCGCCTCGCAATCCCAACTTCTCCCAAGCTTTGGCAGCGCGCCCGCGGGACACTGACAGACTGACGTCGCGCAGATCATCGATCCCCGGGAAGTGACGTTCATCGCTGGCAATCCAGTCCGCCATCACCACCAAGCCGCTCAGATGCAGCTGATCGGCGCGACTGGGCACCCGTAAGGGCTGAACCTCCTTCAGCCCCTCGAACCCCAACTGGCGGGTGAAGACCTCGACCACAGCCGACTGCACCCGACGCCATCCGAGGCTCTTTCCGTGGAGATGACCCCGCGCGATACGCGGTTCGCACAGCTGCCCCACTGAGGGGAACTTGCCGTGGTGCCCAGCGATCAAAGGCCAAATCCATGAGATGTGGTCGTCGGCCCACCCTGCTTCTCCCAATACGTCCCGGATGAGCTTCCCGCCTGCCCGGTCGTGGCGCCAACGCTGCCGACCGGTGTGCATCCAGGTCAGCCCCGAGTGCCGGACTGCCCGTGCCGCCGTCTCGTCCATCTGCTGAAAAGCCGGGGTCGCCTTCCCGCAATCATGGATGCCACAGATCCAGGCGAAGAACCGGCGCCCGCGCCCAGGACCTCCCGCCACATCCTGCAGCCAGGCCTTGGTCGACGGGGCGAGGTAGCGATCCCAGATCTGCTCGGCGACCGCAGCGGTATCGAGAAGGTGACACATCAGCAGGTTCATACGTCCTGCCGCCTTCGCGGCCGACTTTCCCCATAAAACACCCAACTGCCGTGCTACATCCGGATCCACGGACCCCAGCTCATACTCGTCCAAGGACCTCCTCCTTCACATCGTTCGTGGACCGGTCAAAACACTAGAAGCCGCCACCGACAGGAGCAGGCGATCGTCAGATAGGGTCGCCCGTGGGATCCGAACAGAGCTGAATCGAACTGAATGAAAAACGACACTAGAAGCCAAGAACCCTCTGGTCAGCAAGTGTCGGCCCCGCGCCCGCGGGGATGTTCCGATGGACGTGCCGTTGATGTTGATGTCCACGACGTCGGCCCCGCGCCCGCGGGGATGGTCCTCCGGCCGCACCGCCCGCCGTGGCGTCGACGTCGTCGGCCCCGCGCCCGCGGGGATGTTCCCCTCTCGGTCAGCGCCTGGACGATTTCCCGGGCGTCGGCCCCGCGCCCGCGGGGATGTTCCGAGATCCTCCGCGTGCTCGACGTATTCGGGCCTGTCGGCCCCGCGCCCGCGGGGATGTTCCCCGTTGCGGTCCGGCGAGACCTCCACCGCGGAGGTCGGCCCTGCGCCCGCGGGGATGTTCCCGGGCAGCGCAGGCGAGTCACGGCGTACCCCCCGTCGGCCCCGCGCCCGCGGGGATGTTCCCTCGACGGGTCTGATCTGCTCGACATCGTTCGGGTCGGCCCCGCGCCCGCGGGGATGTTCCCGCCGAGCCGATAGCCCGGATCACCTCAGCACTCGTCGGCCCCGCGCCCGCGGGGATGCTCCCTGGCAGGGCGGGTACGTAACCGCGTTCGGCGCGTCGGCCCCGCGCCCGCGGGGATGCTCCGCACGGCGGGTCCTGGTCGCTGCGGTCGCCGACGTTGGCCCCGCGCCCGCGGGGATGCTCCCGGCGTCGAGACCGATATCGAGGTGCTGCGTGGGTCGGCCCCGCGCCCGCGGGGATGCTCCTCGGGCGATAGCCAGGAACACGCCGGAGGAAATGTCGGCCCCGCGCCGGCGGGGATGCTCCGCGGTTGTCACGGTCCTTCGCGGTCTCGTAGAAGTCGGCCCCGCGCCCGCGAGGACGCTCCCTGGGTGCGCATCCTCGAAGTCGGCGGGGGCCTGTCGGCCCCGCGCCCGCGGGGATGCTCCTGAAGATGGCGAGGGCGAGGCCTGCGTCGAGATGTCGGCCCCGCGCCCGCGGGGATGCTCCTACCTCCACGGTGATGATGTCCGGCGGCAAGGTGTCGGCCCCGCGCCCGCGGGGATGCTCCCCTCCCGGCGATCGAGGTCCTGGCCGGCGCCGCGCCGGCCCCGCGCCCACGGGGATGCTCCAGTCGACGACCTGGATCTCGACCTGCGGGAGATGTCGGCCCTTCACCAGGTCGATGCATCAGTGGCTGATCAGGAGCGCCTCGTCCTTCAGGTAGCTCGGCATCAGAGGCAACCGTCAGCGCACGGCCCCCTTCTTGCGCATTCCGGCCGCACCTGTACGAGGAATAGAGCCGAGGCTGCGCGCGATCACTGCGCCACACCGCGACAATGCGACCGACAGCTCCACCATCAGCCACCCTGGAAGCCGTCGTGAGCCGAGTCCGCTCACCTGTAGCAGCCGTGTGAGCGCGGCCGCCTGGTCGGCCTTTGGTACGGCCGCTCACCCTGTGTGGTTGAGCACGTCCCGGGCGGCGTAGCCGTCGTCGGCCGCTACGGCGCGGATGGTGAGCGTGGTGGGCTCGGCGCGGCCGTCCGAGGTGTCGACTCCTCCGGCCGCGTCGACCACCGATAAGCCGAGCCGGGTCCGGAACACGACCAGGCTGGGGGCTGTGTCGTCGAGCCTCCGGTAGCGGCTCAGCATCTCCGCCGCCGTACGGTCGTCGCCGGGTCGGCACAGGGCGGGCCAGGCAGGCGGTGACGGCGTCCTACCATGGCTCTCCCTCCGTGATGTCGTCCAGCAATGCACGGGCGGTGGTGTGTCGCCCGCCAGGGCGTGGGCGATGACGGCGACCTGGCGGCCGTCGAGCATCCGGTGGCCCACGCCGTTGCGGGCGCGGAGGTGGTTCAGGGCGTCGTTCTAGCAGCCGGCGCCGGTGAGGGCGCGGGTGCCGTCCGCGAGGTGGACCCTCCAGAGCCATTGGAGGATGTCCTGGTGGTCGTCCGCGGTCTGGGTGAGGGTGGAGAAGGGGACGGGCAGGCCGTCGACGGTGGTGTCGGTACGGGCGTTCAAGGCCTCGTACAGGCCGTCCAGGAGAGTGAAGGGGTGGGCTCCGTCGCCTGCGCGGATGTGCAGCCGGGCGAGGTTCACGAGGGTTCGAGGGCGTGCCGGGCTGCCCGCCCCGTGAGGGGGCAGGAGGTCAGGTAGAGGGCGGCGTGGTGGGGCACCAGGTGCGGGCCAGGTCGGGCAGGCCGAGGTCGATGGCCAGGAGGGCGGCCTGGGTTGAACACCGTCGATGCCTTCGACGTGTCGCTGTCGCGTTCGGCGGTGCCGGCCAGCTCGCACAGGTCGCCCACGCGGGTGTTGAGCGGGGCGCAGGCCGGGCGGGGCCGGGCGACGAGGGGGAACCGCACAAACGACACCTGGGTGGGCTCCATCAGCGTGCTACTCCCAGGTGACGAGGATCGGGTGAGTGAGCCGATCGAGGACGAACCGCCTGTGGTCGGGGGCTGGTGCGGGCCGGGTGTCCATGTCCTCCAGGTCCTACAACGCGAGCGTAGCGCGGCGGGCGTCGCCGGCGAGCGCGGCGAGCAGCGCGCGGACACATTGCGCTTCGGCGGTGCCCGCGCAAGCGTAGCCAGCCGCGCGCATGTCCGACCGCGTCACGAACGACACGGAGACCGGGTTCGGCTGGCCACACACCCGCCTGCTACACAACCAGTCGTTCGTGCTTGCCCGGGTTGGCCCGGTCGACTCCGCCGTCGCCGCGCACACCGCGGCGATCGCGCCTACCCCGCCTGGCGGACCCGGCAGATCGTCCAGGTGCGCCTCCACCAGGCCGTCACCGCCGTACGCCACGGCAACATCACCGATGGCGTCGTCCACGCTGCCGCCGCGCTGCAGACGCTCCCCACCGAGCAGCGCGCTATCTTCGTCCGGACGGCCGCCGACAACGTGCCCCACCGTGCCCATCAGCGAAGCCAAGCGGCCCGCCGTCGCCGAGTACCGTGAACTCCTCGCACTGCCCCCGCCCAGTGAGGACCCTTGGGATGCCCAGCCTCCGCTACGAACGCACCGCCAACGACGACGCCGCCACGGCGCTCAGCAACGAATACGCCCGCCTCTACCAGGACGTCTACGCCGAGCCGCCGTATAACGGCGGCCCCCTGTACGAGCGGGACCGGTTCCTCGACCGCACCCGCCGCCAAGTCGAACAGCCCGGGTTCGAGCTGCTGTCCGCCATCGACACCGCCACAGGCGAACTGGCCGGCTTCTGCTTCGGCTTGACCTTCGCACCCGAGAAGTGGTGGCGCGGCGACATCACCGAGCCGCCCGCCGAGGTCCTCGCCGCGCCGAAGGCCACCGTCATCGAGCTCGTGCTCCGCAAGCAGTACCGCGGACACGGCCACGGGCACCGCCTCCTCGCCCAGTGGCTCGCCGGACGCACCGAGCCGTACGGCATGCTCCTCGCCCACCCCGAAGCTCCCGCACACGCCCTGTACCTCCGCTGGGGCTGGCAGATCGTCGGTACCTGCCAGCCAGCTCCTGACGCCGACATCTCCGACGTCCTCGTGCTCGACCTGGCACCCACCGCCTGACTGCCCGCGCTCGATGTCGTCCTCCCCACGCACGTGGGGGTTCATGGAGCAGGCGGACTGGCTGTGGTTGCAGAAGCTTCATGGCGCAGCGGACGGGTCGGGGATGTTGAGCTGGGCGCAGGGTTGTCAACGACGGACTTCACCACCTGGTCGATCGTGTGTGGGTGATCGAGGGCGGCCAGAGCCGCCGCCGTACTGGTCCGGGTGGCTACAGCAACGTCTACGGCTTGCAGCGGCAGGTTCGTACGGCTCTCCAGGACCGACCGCAGTTCCTCGTCCGTGGGTGCAGCGGCGCCGGGGCAGGCGCCCAACTCGTCCAAGAGTCCGTGCGCGCGCTGCTCAGCGGCGCGTTCCCATCGCGCGCGCTCCCAGTCCTCACGGAAGGGGCCGTGCTCGAAGCTGTCGAACACCGCCTCGTGCCCGACGCCGACGGTGACTGCCGCGCGCCGCGGGGCGGGGCCACGGGCGTCACGGGAAAACGACGGGGCGGCCTGACGCATCGCCTCCAGTCGGCTCATCCCGTCTGCGCGCCGCCGGTCGTAGTCCGCCATCGCCTGCGGGTGCAGCGTGCGCAGCCGCTCCTCGCACTTGCGTACGGCCGCCTCCGCGGTGGGGTCGTCGGCCGCGTGTGGCACGGCAGTGCTCCAGACCCTGCCGACGTCGAGCAGGTCGGCCTCGCCGAGCCAGCGCGCATCTTGGGCTGGCGCCCAGCGGGTCCGGGCGGCTTGCCGTACAGCGTGCGCCTGCCGTTCCAGCTCCCGCCGGGCGGCGAGGTCACGGGCCTGCGCGATCTCGGCGCGGCGCCGCGCGACGTCGACTCCGGCCTGGACGGCGACCGCGAGAAGGGAGGTCAGCTGGGCGGTGCGCCCGGCTGCTCTTCCCAGTGCTTCGCGCATCGGGTCGTCGTAGTGCTCACCATCCATGCCGGGGCTCCCTGACCATGCTTTCGGACTGCCCGGGAGGGTCCTGGGGCAGCCGTACGGGGTGAAGGTGAGCGGGAGGCGTTGCCGACACCGTGACCTGGGTAAGCAGCCGGTTCGCCGCCTGGCGGGCGGCGGCTTCCTGGGCGGCGCGCTGCTGGGCTCGGCGCAGGTCGGCGACTGCGGCGACGAGGGAGGTCAGCGCGCCGATGACGACCACGCCGGCGAGCGTCGTGTCCCGGCTCATGGTGCCCGACAGAGCTAGCAGCCGGACCGCGGAGCGTAGCCGTATGCCCTCCGGTGACGGCGCCGGAATCCGGCCGTAGGGGGTGCGGGCGGCGCGCTCGTATTCGTCGGCCGCCTTGGCCAGGACCGGGTTGCCGAGCGCGGCGGCGGCCACGCGCAGGGAGTCGGCGGCGGCCCATGCGGCGTCGGCGGCCGAGGCCGGGTCCTGCCTGATGCGGGCCGCTGCGGCTGACGCCGCTTGGGCGGCCTCGCCGTACAGCGCCTCCCGTTCGGCCCGCGCCCAGTCTTCCCCGCCGGTACGCCACCGGCGGCGCAGCCTGGGTAGGGTGAGCCAGCCGGCCAGGCGGCCCCCGGCATACCAGATTGGCTCCCCGCTCCCCCACCTGTCGCGGCCGGGCGTGCGGGTCATGCCGGGCAAGCTGACGGCGTAGCCGGTGACCTGGCCGGGGTTGGTCTGGCTGTGGCGCAGTCGTACGAGTACGCCCTGCTCGGCAAGGCGGCGGAAGAAGTCCTGTTCGCCCAGCGCGGCACGAGCGGCGGCCGCGACCTTCTCCCGGAGTTCGTCCTGGGGCGTACGCCGCCAGCGGGCGCGCAGCTTGGGCCAGGTCAGGTCGGCGGCCAGCGCCCCTCCCCCGTACCAGACGAGGGCGCCGGCGGCGGTGCGGTGGTGGTCGAGCGCCACCGCGTACCCGACGACCTCGCCGTCGTCGCGCCGTCGCAGCCTCACGCGCACGCCCACCTGGGCCAGCCTGGCGATTAAGTCCTCGGTCGAGAGCGTGGCGGCCGCCGCTGCCGCAACGTGGCGCCGCAGTGTCTCGCGCGGGATCTGCGACCAGCCGCGCCGCCCGGCCTGCTCGCGCTCGGCCCGGGTCGGCCGCTTGGCAGCGGTGCGGTCCCCCGGCGCGGTACGGCGCAGGCCGAGCTCGGCCTCCACGGCCCGGCAGACCTCCCGCAGCCGGTAGAAGTCGTTGGAGGTGCGAGCCTTGCCGCCGTCCTGCCGGGCGATGGTCGCGACGATATGGATGTGGTTGTCGCCGTGGTGGACGGCGACCCAGCGCACCGCCTCCGCCTCCTGCCCGTACGGCGCGAGCCCGGTACGGTGCATGACCTCGCGGGCGACGTACGCCCACTCGGCGTCGGTCAGGTCGCGGTCCTGCGGTGCGGCGCGGACGATGCAATGCCAGACGCGCTCGGCCTCGCCGATTGCCGCGCACGGCTGCCGAAGCAGGGTGGTGAGCCGGGTGAAGTCGCGCTTGCCGCCCGCGCGCAGCGGCAGCTCGAGCTCGTCCGGCTCCCGCCAGCCGGCGACCAGGTGCGGGTTGACGTGCTCGTTGGCCCTCCCCGGGCCGTACAGGTAGCGCAGCAGCCCTGCCACGCGGCCGCCGCGCCGTACCTTGCCGATCACGGGATCTTTTTCAGTACGGCGTGCGCCGCCTCATCCAGCCGGGCGACGAACCGCATGCAGGCCGCGGCGTACAGGCGCAGGGTCGGCGGCTCCTCCCCCGTCGTGTGCAGCGCCGCCACCGTCTGGTTGAGGTTCACGCCGATCTTGCGGACCTGTTCGCTCGCCCGCACCAGCTCCCTGAGCGCCCCCCTCAGCGCAGCGACCTGCGACCCAGCCTGACCTCGCGCGGCGGCCAAGGCGGCGTTGGCGGCGTACGCGCCGCGCGACAGCCCTTCGCGGGCAGCGGCCTCCTCCAGTTCGGCGTACTCGCCGTCGTCGAGCGAGAACTGCACGACGCGGCGCCGCCTCGGCCCCCGCCGCCGACGGCGCCTCCCCTGCCCGTCCCCATCCATCGCCAGCGACCCTGGCCGTCCACCATTGCCCGCACCGTGACGTCATCGCCGCGGCAGGATTGCGAGCCATGGCGGAGGCAGGAAGGTCCAGATCACCATCACCGTGGACGCCGACATCCTCGAATACGCCGAGCACCTCGTCGCGGCAGGCAAGGCCGCCATCGTGACCGCGGTCTTCAACGACGCCGTCAACGAAAAGCGCATCGCTGACCAGCGCGCGCTGGCTCTGCTGCGCGAACGCGCCCGGCAGGCCGACCCCGCCCGGGTGGCCCGGATGGCGCGGCACGTGAACCGCCAGCTGACTGAGCACGGTTTCCCGGCGGCATGGCCCTCGACATCATCCATCCACCAGTCCGGTTCGCAGTGATCGAAGCCGTTTCATCTCAGGTCACGCCCGAGGTGGGTTCGCCGAGTGACCGCCGGATTCGGCCCTAGGCTGTCAGCGGTCTGTCACGCTGGGTGACGTGCTGCTGGCGTACGTGGATGAGAGCTACACCCGCAACCGCTACTCCATGGTTGCGCTGCTGGTCCCGGACGTCCAGGCGATCTCCCTGACGCGCGCCCTGGGCGAGGTCGTGGCGGGGGCCGCGCAGGCGTACGAGGTTGTCCTGCCGGCGGAGTTGCACGGCACGGACCTGTTGCACGGCAATCGTGGCTGGGCGCCGATCGTGCAGATGCGGCGGGCGGCAGTCGGGGTCTATCACGCGGCGTTCCTGGCCATCGCCGACCACGAGGTGGCTACGGGCCCGATCCCGAGGAGGCCTCCAGGGGACGATGCCGTGTGAGGGCGAGCACCGCTTGGGCGGATGAGTCGTTCCAGGAGCACGACACGACCGGCTTCTACATCATCGCTGCCGTGATCATCCCCGCTTCTGCACAGGAGTCGGCTCGTGCGGAGATGCTGCAGGCGCAGGCCCGGCACGCCCCGGCGAAGCTGCACTGGGTCGCCCGCGATGACAAAGAGCGGTTGGAGCTGGCGTACACGGTGGCCGGAATCGACGGGTTGCATGTCGTTGCGGTCGGGTCCCCGGTCCACCAGCGCAGACAAGAGCGCGCCCGCGCCTACTGCCTTCACCAGCTGGTGCTCGAACTGCACGGGTTCGGAGTCGAGCAGCTGTTCATGGAGGCCCGCCAGCCAACGCTCAACACCAGGGACGTCACCACTGTGCAGCATGCCCGATACACCCTGCCCAAGGGCACCCGCTTCCGCATCAATCATCTACCCGGCGCGGGCGAGGCCCTGCTGTGAGTCGCCGATATCGTGGCCGGCGCCGTCCGCGCAGAGAAGCTGGGCGACCCTCGCTACCGGGAGATTCTCGGCGACAGAGTGATCGACTTCCCCGTGAGGGTGCTCTGATCCGAACCCTGAAACGCGCCAGGCCAGGCTCCCGGTCATGCCCCAGGTCACCTGGCCTCACGGCTTCCAGGAACCCGCGGTTCCCGGCGTCACCGACAGACTACCTCGGGTGACTATGCCACCGGAAGCGCAGCAACTCAGCCGGACCGTCAGCCGCTACAGATCAAGCGCGCCCTGGATGACTTCGATCTTTTGGCGAGCACATACGGTTGATGCTGGTCGCCGACGCGGCACGAGTCTTGAACCTCCCGCCTTGGGAGTTCGCCGCCTACCGGACGCTCCCTTGCCCGGATGCGGGCGTGGGAGCGTCAACCCGGCCTTCTTCTGTGGTGACCAGCGTCGTCAGGTTGTGGAAATCAAGGTTGGCAGGAGTCGTCGCGATCGCCGGACGAGGCCAGCCGCTGCCGCCAATGGGCTCCTCCGGGTGCGGGCCAGGTGTCTTCCGCCACCCGCCTCTCCCACCGATGCACATAGTCCCGGAACCCGGCCTCCGTCCGCGGCATGTCCAGCCACTCCCGGGCCACGAGTCTGAACTCGCGCATGACCAGGGCATCGGTGTCGGCCCCGTAGTCGACGGGCCAGCCGTCGAGGATGTCGTCGATTTCCATCCAGGCGCGGTAGAGCCCGCCTACCCCCCACAGGTGCTCGAAGTACGGCCGCTCCATACAGTTCCACGCTGCTTCGAGGACGAAGCCGCGTATCTGCTCCACATCCCCGCTGACGAGGACGTCTTGCATGAGCGGATCAATCTTCGCGGCGAGCCCAGCGAGCAACTTCAGATCCACAGGCTCGAGATCGCTCATGACTCCAGCATCGCAAGAGGTGCTGAACTGCTTGCGGTCGGCGCGGCCAAGCCTTGATGATCGATGGGCTCACCGGCTATGAGCTGCGCTTTCAGGATGGAAAAGGCTTGCGGATGTGCCACGTCTCTCCGGGGCACATGGGCCGCGCGTAGGTGTAGCGCTTTCCGGTCTCCGTCGTCGCGGTGAACCGGTCGTCGGGCAGGGGAGTGACGCGGCAGCGGTTTGGCGGCGGAATCTTTTCGGTGGATCGGCCGGGAGGAAGGCTGGTGTACACGCCGCCGCTCCAGGTGACCACGACGTTCTCGCCGGTCTCATTGACGATCAGGAAGATCTCGTCCCGGTAGGGCTGGCATGCGGCCAGAGCGAGGGTCACCAGGACCACCGCCCCGGCCAGCGGCCGAATGCGCTTGCGGCTCGCGCTTTGCACCACTTGTCCTCGTCTCCGTCGACCATGTGTGTCCGGGGTCTTTGAACCGCGCCGAGTTCCGTAGAGCCTCTGATGTGGCTCGGGTTTCGCCGCGCGCACGCCATTGCTCCCACACTCGTTGCACGACCGCGCCCGGTCGTAGGACTCCCGCCGCCCCGGGAGTCGTAAGCATGGTTTATGCATATCTTGCTTCGCCTTCTGCGTCGGGTTCACGGTGACTGAAGATCTTTCAGGGGGAACCCACGGCTGTTCAGCGTTTCAGGGTCGAGACCGCGTCGGGTTCGGCTCGACTCACGCCGGGGGACGGTGGCCGGCGCCGAGTGGCGCTTCCTCAATCGTTTCGATGGGTCGCTCGAGCAGGGTCCGGGCAACGTCGGCGTAGGCGATCGCGGTCGCCCAGCTGAGGTTGAACGCCATCGCCAGGTGCAGGGGATCGGTCTCGACCGCGAGCGCCTCGTGCAGGATGCGGTCGCCGCGGATCTGCTCGAGCTGAACCCCCTGCAGCAGCAGATGGCAGCTGAGGTAGTAGTCGCTGACCGGCTGGGTGCCGGTCGCGGTGACCGTCGAGACCAGCACAGGCCACATCCTCGCGAATCTTCGGGGCGTGCCGCTCGCTCCAGCGGGTGATGGGCACGCCGCCTTGAGGCTGTTGGGCCAGGCGCGGTACAGCCGGACGAACGACTGGAAGTGTGGAATCTGCTGCTCCTCGAGGGTTCTCCAGGCGTCGAGCACGTGGTCGGCACCCACCTGGGGGTTGGCCACGACGGCGTACCGGACGCCGAGCTCTGCGACACGGCGCGCTGTCCGGAGGGTCGGCAGAATCGACTCCGGCTCATGCTCGTACGGGATCAGCACGAAGGTGGAGGCCCGGACAATCTGGGGGAGGATCTCGCGGCCTTCCAGGCTGCCCGGGCAGTCGATGAAGACCGTGTCGTACTGGCGCATCCGACGGACCTCGGCAACCCGGGCGGGGTCGAGCTCGTGGACGACGTCCTAGCCGGGGGAGTCCATGACGCTGGTGAGGTCGTAGGCGTTGGCCTGGGGGTCGATGTCCCAGACGAAGGCACGGCCGTTCGCCTTGACAGTGTGTGCGGCCAGCGAAAGCGTGAGCAGACGGAGGCGCATGCGTCGCACTGCCATCATCGGTCACATTCTCAGGGCTGATCTGAGTGGCTATCGCCGTCTGACAGGGCGGTGAGGAGTAAGCGCGGGATCCGCTCATGAGGCCTCCGACCGCTGAACGTCCTCGTGAATGGCTGCGGACGCGCGGTCAGTCGAAGATCTCAGTGACCCAGACCTTGACCCGCTGGCCGTTGCTGTCGACGACGAGATACCAATAGTCGTCGTAGGGCACCTCCAGGACGACGGGGCTGACGTCATAGAAGCCGCCGTAATACTCGTACTCGCCGCCGTCGAGATATGCCTGATAGTGGTCGATGTCCATGAGGCAAACTCTGGCGGCTGAGCCGCGCAGCTCCACCTCGAAGCAGGCACCGCCTGCGCGAGATCCGAGATCCCAGTAGAGATGCTCCACACGTTATTGGTAGCGGGTCACGCAATGGGCAGGAACCCTGGTACGCATCCGCGCTGGGCGTCGCTCGCGGACGTCAGCAGCGGCGCGGCCGGCGGCTCGATTATCCCTACCTCCACCAACTGGGCGCCGACGCTTGTTGTCACCAGCCCTTCCGCCGCCCCGGGCCTCTACGCCGGCACCGTCACCCACTCCGTCGCCTGACGCACGCGCGGCCAAACCCCGCCTACCAGGGCCCACCGCTCGGGTCGGTGCGACCAGCCCGGCTTCCCGACAGGTAGCGGCGGCGGGGCGGCCCTCCTCATGAAAGTGACGTACTCGGTGACGGTCTCGGCGGTCGCCGGCAGCGGGACGCGCCCGCGCTCGGCGCACCAGGTGGTGAAGGCCGACCAGTCGCGGGCGTAGGCGCGGCGGGTCGATTCGGGCATGCCGGCGAGGACGGCGGCTCGGGCGGCGTCGCTCAGGGCGAGGTCGGCGGCGGAGTGCACGGGCCGAGCGTCGACGACCGCGGGGACGGCCGCGCTGCCGGGTGGGCGCGGGGCGAGAGCGGTCACTGGTGCGCCTCCCGGGGCTGCTGTTGACTCCTGAGAAGATCACTATCTACAACTCCGCTCCTGCCTTTTAGGAGGAGGCCACTGTCCCGCAGACTCGGCCGTCACCCACGCGGAAGACCAGACGGGTGCCTCCTGGGAAGACGACTTAAGGGTGGGTGGGGGTCGCCTTCTGCCAAGGGGTGGTGGTCGACGGCTGCCGGGGGCGCGCGGCGCCGAGCTGGCCGACGAGGGCCAGGACGACGGGGTCTCGACCCGAGGCTGGGGCGGCCTCAGGCCCGTGAAATCGCGAGCGCCGTGGGAGTTCCGCTCAACCAGGCGAGGGTGCCCCCACGAGGGAGATGAGGGGGCCCATGGCAAGCCGATCGCCGAATGCTTTCGACGTCGTCAAAGAATCTCGAGCTTCTCCCGGGCTCCACTGGATGGCGACCAGGTCGGAGCCGTACTCCTGGGCCAGCTGACGACGCAGCTGCAAGTCGACGTCGTTCACCTCTATTACGGCCCGGTTCCGCTCGACGTCGATATGGCCTCCCAAGATCCTCGGGTCGCCGGCCGGTGACATTAGGGCGTCCAACACGGCCTCGAGCTCCGCCTTGCTGTGCCGCACCTGCCGTACGACCGGAATGATCGTGAAGGGGGTCCGTACATGGTCGGGCCAGGCGACACCGGTGAGCGGTGCGGCGGCCAGCGCCCGCCCACGTTCGGTGATGTATGGAGCGACCAGTCGGTACGGCCGCTTCAGCAGGTACGGCGGGGCGAGGTCCTTCGGGTGGGCCTCCGTGCGTTGCATGGCTGCGTCCAGCGCGTAGTTGAACGGCTCGATTCGCGAGTCGTAGGGCTCCTTGAGCCAATCGGACCAGTCCATGGTGAACACCTCGACGGCCTCGGGCGTCGCGCGTTCCACGACAAACCGGCCCGACACGGGGGACGCGGGGCCCAGAGTGAGCGCATAGAGGATGAACAGCGTGAGGATCACCCTAAGCGTATGCACAGTGCCGCAGTCTAGAACGATCTTCGATCTTCAGCTGAGGGAATCCACCTGGCTGGCCGTGATGGGGATCATCGCGGCCAGCCGGGGAGCAGCGGGGACCGTTCGGCTCCTCGGTCTACTCCTCGCGCTCGCCGCCGATCAGCTCCACAAGTTGCTCGCGGGTCGCGGCGAGCTTGGCCAGCGCTTCCAGCTCTGAGAACACCCACCGTCGCGGCTATCACACAGACCTACTTTGCGGCTCGTGACACGGACCAGAGTGGAGGGGCTACAGGCCGGTCACGGGGTTGTCGGTCCAGCGGTCGCCCTCCTCCAGGTAGCCGAGCAGGGCCTTGGAGCCGTCGGCCCACCCACCGTGGCGGCCGATCCTCTCCAGGGCAGCGCCCGCACGGCGGGCGGCGGTAGCGAAGCCGCGCCGCAGTGAGTGACCGGTCCAGCGACCCTCCAGCCCGGCAGCCTCGGCGATGCGGGAGACAACGTCGGCGATGGCGTCGGCGGTCATGCGGCCGCTCGGGTCGCCGATCTGCTTGCCGCCCCTGGTGAGCGGGGGAGCGATGCGGCCGTGGCGGTCGATGCGGACCAGCAGCGGGCCCGACGTGCGGCCAGCCTCGGCCATGGCCGCCAGGAGGTCACGCACCGCGCGAACGGGGCAGGTCTCCGGGATCTTGCCGTACGGAACGGCGGTCTCCGTGAACGCCTTGATCTTGCGGCGGTAGACGCTGACGAGCAGCCCGTCCGGGGTGTCCTTCACGTCGGCGATGTCCAGGGCGGCCAGCTCCGAGACACGGGCGGCGCAGGCGTACCCGAGCAGCAGCAGCGCGGCGTCCCGCTTACCCGCCAGGGTCGAGCGGTCGAGCGTGGCCAGCATCATGCGCAGGGCGTCCGGCACGGCGGGGTCGGCCTTGCGCGTGCGGGAGGCCGGGTCCTTGCTCAGGGCCAGGCGCTCGCGGTAGCCGGACAGGACCTTGCGCGCGGCCTTGGTCTGCGGCGGGGCCTCGTCGGCGGCGTTGTGCATCGTGCGGATGGCGGCCAGGGCCCGCTCGATGCTGGACGGGGCCAGCGGACGGCCGGTCTTGGCCGACGGCGTCACCGTGAGGTGCGTGACGTACTCGGTGACGGTCTCGGCCGTCACCGGGAGCGAGACGCGGCCGTGCTCAGCGCACCAGGCGGTGAAGGCGGACCAGTCGGCGGCGTACGCGCGCCGGGTCGACGCGGGGATGCCCGCCAGGACGGCCTCCCGGGCGGCGGCGCTCACGGCGAAGTCGGCGGCCGAGTGAACGGGCCGGGTGACGATCTCAGCGGGGAGGATCTCGGCCGTGACGATCTCGTCGGCGGGGGTGATGCGGGCGGGGAGAAGGTCGGTCACGGGCGGGCTCCTTGGGGCGCTTGCTAACTACTGATAAGGAACATTATCAGGAGACAAGATGAGGAAGGAAGAGACGGCGCGGTACGGCGGGAGACGGACAGAGACGGTTGCGGAGTCTGCGACGGGGCGCCGTGGGAAGGGTTGGCGGCCCGGGTCACGGAAGCTCACATAGGCAGAATTCGTCAATGCCAACTAGGCGCATTCTGTCTAGTGAAACTAGACTTCTTCCATGAGATCCCCTCACGAAGCGGTCTTCCAGGCTGTCGAGCCCGCCGACGATGGCGCCAATCCCGACGAGTTCGCCAACGTCGCCGCCACCACCTACCAGGCCACCGCCACGCGCACCGGCAAGCTGTGGACCGTCACCGTCCCCGACCTCCCCGGCGCCGCCGTCAAGGCCCAGGGTGCCACTTGGCGCGACGCCGAGATCAACGCTGCCATGTGCGTCGCGGACGTGCTCCACGCCGCCCCCGGTACGGTCGCCCTCCACGTCGCCCCCGCCGACCCCGACGCGGCCGCCGCTCTGGAGGCAGTCACCGCGGCGCGCGTCGCCCGGGCCGAAGCCGAGCAGGCCGAACGCGACGCCGTTCGCCACGCCGCCCAGGTCCTCACCGGGCAGGGGTGGACCTACCGCGACGCCGGGGGCGCCCTACGCCTGTCCCATCAGCGCGTCGGCCAGATCCTCGCGGACGCGTAACCCAGGGCAAACGTCCCCGCCCCGTGAGCGCATCACTCACGGGGCGGGAGAAGGCGGGTCGAACAATCACCTGAGGCCTGAGGTACTGACCTCCGGGAAGCCCAGCTCAGCCGCGATCGCCTTGCGCAGCGTCGACCGCACGCCTTCCGCGGCGTCCAGCAGACTGCGGACATCGCCATCGGAGTCGGCGACCGAGTCGAGCATGTCGATGGCGTCGCGGACGACGGGCGCCGGCAACGTCAGCTCAGCCCGGTCCGAGGGGGCGGGCAGGGTCTCGGTCTTGTACGTCCACCCGATCAACAGCGACTCGTCCTGGTAGGGGTGCACCTCGTCCAGGACCGTGTCATCGGTCGCGCCGGCGGAGCGCAGGAGTTCGAGGTACCGGGCGACCTGCCCGACCGTCAGCGGCTCATCGAACTGCAACTCAAGGGAGTAGGACATAGCACCTCATCCTGTTCCATCGCCCCCCGCGGCGGCGGCGGAACCGACAGACTGCCCGTCCCCGCTCGTGTTCTTCAGGGCCGGATGCTGGGTACCGCGCGGCGGCCTCTTCGGCTTGTGCGTCGCGTCGGGCAGGTCGAGCCGGATCGCCTCCAGGCCGACCATGCGCGCCCGGGTCGACATACCGATGTCTCCGGTCAGCAGCTTCACTTTCCGGCCGGCGAGCGCCTGGAACGCCACGGCCCGGGCAATGACCTCATCGTCGGTGCGGGGCAGGCGCACATGGCCGGGCGGGTCGGGCCACAGGTCGATGCTGATCGCGCCGCGCGGGAAGGCAGGGTTTTCCGGTGCGTTGCCCCGCGGGCGGATGACGCCGTTGGGAAGCAGGCCGTCCAGCAGCTTGATCGTCTCGCGGGCGTTCGTGGCGGCGGCGCCCTGGCCGCGGTCTTTCTGCCGGTCCAGTTCGTCCAGTACCGCCAACGGGAGGATCATATGGACGTCCTGGGATGGCAGCACGCGAGCGTCCGCGCCCACGTTCCATTCGTCCAGTCGGTCGGGGTGGTGGCAGTAGACGTTGGAGTCGGCGATAACAAGGGCGCCCGGCCGCTGGTCGAGCAGGTACGTCCACCCCGTGAGCGTCGTGAGAGCTTGCGTCAGGTGGTCAATGTGCTCGGCGATCTCCAGGGAGATCATCTCGCGGATCGGAGCCGTATTCGGCCCCGATATCTGGACATGGGCGCCGCCGCCAAACGGATTCGGCTGCGCCTTCATCACCGGCTCGGGGATCTGCATGGACAACACGGTGATGTAGCGAGGTGTGGTGACCAGCCGGTCGAGGTCGGCGCTGCTGATCTGACCGCGTAGCCGGGCGCGAGTGGCGTTGACCCATGTCAGGTAGTCGATGCGCAGTTCTCGGCCTCCGCCCTGGCTGCTGGCGAGGTTCTGGGCATTCACGATGACCTCGCGCAGTGTCTTCAGGACGTTGTGGCGGTTGGCGCCCGGTTCAAGGGTGATCAGCATGGAGACAGGGTGCACGGGTCAGCGCATCGCCACCACCAGTTTCCCTGTCTCGTGGCCCCACCGGCCTACACCGAGCGTGTTCGAGGCTCCGCAGGGCGCGCACCTTCATGTCCCATACGAGGGCCCGCATGCAGATCTCGTGAGCCATCCCGCCGGCATCACGCTCGTCGCGCTCGGCGTCCTCGTCATCGTCTTCACCGCTGCCGAGCTCGATCTTCGTTTGGGTGAGCACGACGATGACGACGACGTCCGGGCGGCGCAGGCGTGGCCGAGCAGTAGCAGCGCGGCGTCGCGCTTCCCGGTGAGGGTCGAGCGGTCGAACATCGCGCGCAGCGTCTCAGGCAGGGCCGCGTCCGCTTTACGCACCTTGGCGGCGAGGTCCTTGATCAGGGCCAGGCTCGGGCGGCCAGTCTTGCCCAAGGGCGTCACCATGATGAAAGTGACGTACTCGGTGACGGTCTCGGCGGTCGCCCGCAGCGGGACGCGGCCGCGATCGGCGCACCAGGCGGTGAAGGCCGACCAGTCGGCCGCGTAGGCGCGCCGGTCGACTCGGGGATGCCCGCCAGGATGGCCTCCCGCGCGGCGTCACTCAGGGACAGGTCGGCGGCGGAGTGCACGGGCCGGGCGTCGACGACCGCGTCCGGCGAGAGCGTCGCCAAGCCCCTCCATGTGGCGATGTTCCAGGACGGCTCGACGTTCCGGCCTCGGCATCGTCGGTACCCGTAAGGACGGCGCACTCGTGGTCGTGGGCATCACCAAGGGCGAGGGGACGCCCCGGTGCTGGAGCAGGCGCAGGCCGCGGTCCTGCTGGTGTAGTGGTTCACGACGGGGGCGATCCGCAAGAAGCCCTGACGGGCGACGCGTGCCACGGCCGCGCGGCCGACGGATCAGGCGTGCCCTGGCTCCCCGGTCAGGACTCGCGTGTCTGCTCCCGGCCTAGACCCTTCGCAAGACGTCGATACTCTTGCACTAACGCAAGAGCCCCGGTCCCATGGAAAGAACAAGAACCGGGGCCCTGCGCCTTGTTGGGAGTTACGGGCCTAGGTAGGGGGCCACCTACCTAGGTCCGCTCCCGTTCAGGAGCCAATCCAGGGCGATCAGAGCCGCGCGCAGCGCGAGCGGCCCCCACTCCCCCAGATTCGGAACCTTGCGGCGTCGCCGCTTAGCCGCCATGAGCTGCTCCTTCCGGCCCCTTACCGATGGGGATCGGTCGGGGGGCCTGCCGGTCGATCCCCTGCAGGACGACCGACCGCACAAGAAGCGGCTTGGTGACTGATCCCAAGCAAACCAGTTCCGTCCCTCGATCGCGACCCGGCCCCTGACC
Source organism: Microbispora rosea (assembly GCF_900156315.1). Taxonomy (GTDB): domain Bacteria; phylum Actinomycetota; class Actinomycetes; order Streptosporangiales; family Streptosporangiaceae; genus Microbispora; species Microbispora rosea. Next base: position 48,689 of record NZ_FTNI01000029.1, read on the forward strand.
CGCGCTCTCGGCGGCGGACATGGGGTGGCGTAAGACCGACGGAGGTGGTCAGGCGGAGACCGCGAACTTCGCCGGTAGCGGGTGCGGACGGCCGCAGGTTCGGCTGGCGGCCGCGCGGCCGCGCCGACCTTCACGCCCCCGCCGATCGCAGCGGAACGGGTCGGGCCGCCGGGGTTCGGCAGATGAAGCACGAGCCGTCCGGGTCCAGCTCGGTGCCGCATGCCGTGCACGTCGGCCCGGTCGCTCGGGGTGGTCTGGTCGATGAATCCTGTCCGTCGCTCGCTCGCTCGCGCACGCGCGTAGTGGTACCGCGCGTTACGGGCAGGAGTTGGCACCCATGGAAGGTCCGTTAAAGAGGTGAGGTGATCCATGGAAGGTGGGCGGACACCAGGGATGTCCGTAGATCCGTCGGCCGCATGTCCGTAGAAACCTGTTCTTACGGACGCCTGGGTGTCCGTAGGAACGGCCTCGCAGGCGTCGTTTCTACGGTCCCCCCGTGTCCGTAGGTCGCCGGCGTCGTCGTCCCCGGTTCTACGGTCATCCTTGGTGTCCGCAGCTGTGGCGTCGGCCCGGTCGCGGCCAGCAAGCTGGCGTTGGCGCTTGTTGGAGTCGGCACGGTTGGCCGCGGCGACGTCGCCCACGAGCTTTCGGTAGACGTCGGGGTCGGGGATGTCGAGGTGGTGCAGCAGCTCGGGGCTGGCCGTCAGCCGGTACTCGTCGGCCTTGCCCCGGCGCCGGTTGCCGTGCCTGACCAGCGCCACCAGGCCGACGTTTCGGGCCCAGGCGAAGTACCGGCCCGCGGTCCGGTAGCTCACCTCGCAGTCGACGGCCAGGCGTGCCACGCCGCAGTAGATACCGGTGCCGTCGGCGTTGGCGTAGGAGCCCACGGTCAGCATGGCGAGCTTGCGCTCGCGGCCGATGCGCGCGCGCCGGACCAGGCCCATCCACTCGCCTTGCGGGATGCCGTACTCGTCGAGGGTGTCCGTAGATGTGGCGGTCATCTACCGCGCCCTCCACCCTGGTGATGTGCGCGTTCCCCTCGGGCGGGCGTGGCTATCAGGCGGCCCTGGTGGGGACCGCCCGTCGACGTGTCAACCCTCATCGCCAGCTGCTCCCGTCTGGCCGCCAACAGCGATCCCAAGCATCGCGGCGAGCTTGGCCGTGGGGATCAAGATCTTCCGTCCGATTCGGAATGACGGGATGTCCCCGCGGTGGACTGCGTCGTATGTGGCGTCGTCGGAGATGCCGAGCAGGCGCGCGGTCTCGGGGACGGTCAGCGTGTGCCGGTCGGTGGGGGCGGGTGTCCGCTCCTGGTGGCTGCCGACGTTCTGCCTGTGAATCATGGTGCGTGGAGTAGCACATCCGGGCGTTAACGTCCCCGGGCAAGATCGACACTCGGTTGACGTGCAGTTATGCGGTTCGGGGTGCTCGTCCGGCTCGTCGATGAGCGAGGCCTCGCCAGGGGAGTGGCGGCGGCTCATGACGCGACCTCGCGCAGCGCGTTGAGCGCTTCGAGGTAGGCCTCGCGGTAGCGGCCCGGGGAGTGCGCCCCCCAGCTCCCAGTAGGAGACCGCCTGGGTCGTGACGCCGATCGCTTCGGCGATGCGGAGGCCGGCGCAGCATGGGAAACGCGGTGTGGACCCGGGGCCCAAGCTCGTTGAGGAGAAGCGTGCCGAGTCGGCGTCTGCCGAGTGAAGGGCGGCGCCGCGCAACCGACCATCACACCTTCGGTCGTCCCCGCCAACTGTTGTAGGCGTAGTCGTACGCGTAGCAGAGTTCAGCGCGGTCGGCCGCCCTCCGAGTGGAGAGCGGCCGCCGGATGTTGTGCGGGGGACGGGCTGACGTCACACGGCGGGGCCGATGCCGAGCTCGATCTTCGTGCCGGTCAGCACGAGGATGTAGAGCACGACGATGACGACGACGATCACGACGCCCCAGCGGCCGAAGGCCTGCGGGACGCGCAGGACCAGGTGGTTCATGCGTTCCTCCTTGAATTTGGGAATCGCCGAACCCGAGGCACCAGCTAAGGCGCCGTACCTAAGTTGGTCCTACACTGGCCGTGCTTAGTGGTGGTTCCAGTGCAGAGCCCCGGGTTCAGCACGTACCGCTTCCGCCCGGGCCCCGCGTCAACGGGGCCCGGGCTTTCTGCGGTACGAGGGAATAGTAGGGGTGCCCACCGGCACTTCCCGGCGCAGGATCTTCGTGTTCCTGCGGCGCGTGGAGGAACCTGATCAGCAGAGACCTGCAAAGGTTCCACTCGGGATCTTCCTTTTCCCTGCTCAGAGCGCCAGTTGGCGAGGTGTGATAGCGCCCGACCGAGTGCTGCACTTCTTCTCGTCGTTGTAGTTCAAGTAGGCATTGTGGTCCTTGCGCACGCCGTTCCTGCCCTCCTGACCTGCCCTGACGCGGGATGTTCGTGTTTCTCAGCCGCGCAGCGGTTGTTGTTGTACTCGTACAGCACAGCCGGTTCCTTCAGGGCCTCGCGTGGAGTCAGAGATCGTGTTGATCTAATCGGACACGGGATCGATCGAACTCGCTTCTCCTACGGCAACCAGTCCGGCACGGCGAGCACCGCGCGGCAGCTGACCGGCCGCTACCGTGATCGGAAACGGATCATCTCGGGGAAGGTCCATACATGCCCGACACCGCCCAGCAGCTCGATGTCCCTGCCGGTTCCTGCCGCGGTTCGTGCAACCCGCGGGCGGCCCGTGCACTCCTCGCCCACCACCAGGCGCTCGTGGAACATGCCGACGCTGTGGACGCCTGGTATGCCGCCGGCGGCCACGGGGATCCTCCCGCCGAGCCCGAGACTCCACGGGTGCGGTTCTGGCCCGACAGTCCGTTGTTCTGCGGGCGGTGCGCCGCGAATGCCCGTCGTACGTTGCTCGACCTGGACGTGCTCGCGAGCCAGTTCCCCGCCACCGCCGACGGGCACCGTGGCCGCGGCGCCGGCGGGGGCGAGGGCCGTGTGTCGGGCACCAGGACCCGCCCGAGCGTCTCGCCCGTCACCGACGTGCTCGACAAGATGCTTGGCGACCTGTTCGACATCGAGGACGAATGGCGAGCCCTGCGCGGCTACCCCGGCCGGGAATCACGCGGCGGCCGCGGTGCGCACCCGCGCTCGCGGACGATCGGGTGGCTGGCTGAGCGCCTGGAGGACGTCCTCGCGCATGAGGACATGGCCGGCCTGCCGCGGAAGCTGAGCAACTGGGATCGGGTCTTGCGGCATCTGGCGAAGGACGACCGGGCGTCGACGAGCTCGCCGGTGCGCTGCGCGTGCGGGGAGCGGGCGGTCGGATGGGACGACGAGGTGCACTATTACCGGTGCCGGTCGTGCGGGACGCAGCTGAACCAGGACGAGCACGACCGCCAGGCGCGCGAGGAGGCCGACGCGATGGAGGCGGCCGGCACCGGACAGCGGGCCTGAGGCCGCGACCGCAGTTCGGGTGGTACCGAAGTCTTTGATGACGGCGGCGCTGGCCGTACGGGTCTCCTGGCCACGCGATCGCCGTTTCGGGCGTCAGCGGCCGCCCGGAACGGCGCGTACGCCATCCCGCCGTCGTCCGGCATCGGGGGGCTCCGTAATCGGCCCGGCAGCCATACCAGACAGAATGGTCGTTCAGTTCGGGTATGAGAGTGCGCTTACCTGGTGGACCTCCAGCCAGGATCGGGGGTTGAAGGGCGACGCCTCGCAGGGCCCGTCCTCATAGCCGGGATCGGTCCGGCGCATCAGCAGGTGGGGGTAGTAGTCGTGGGGGTCGGGCGCGTCCTGGTCGACCAGCACCAGGCCGTGCACGCTGCAGTCCGGCCCGACGAGGGTGACGTGCTGGCCGCGTAGGTATCCCCAGCCGATGCCCAGCCGGTAGGTCGGGAGGTCGTTGCAGTAGGGCGGGTTGTGCCGGCGGTGGTCGCCGATGCCGTCGGGGTAGGTCAGGCCGCACGCCGGGCAGCGGGTGTAGTCGGCGCGCTGTCGACGCGCTCACGCTCGCAGCGCAGGCAGTCGGCCCGGTACTGGTCGTGGCCCAGGTGCTCCTGCGTCTCCCGCTCGATCTCGCGTCCATGGCGGCCTCGCGCGCCAGCTCGGCGCAGTAGCACCCGTCGCAGGTGGTGCATACCCCGCACGCGCCGCACAGCGCGCGCCGGTGGTGGCCGCTCGCCGGGTTGACGTCGTGATGGGGTCGCCGTCCCAGGAGGAGACCCAAGGCCGCTCACCGCCGGGGAAGGTCCGGCCCGGTGTCCGGGACGTCGAGGGCGCGGCGGGCGGCGTTGTAAGCCTCGCCGGTGGCGGTTTGGCGGGCGCGGATGGCCTTCTTGCGGGCGCTGTTCTTGGTCATGGTCGTCCCATCTGGCGAGGTGCCCACGCCACCCCGCCACAGGTCGTCATGACGACAGCGGAGCGTCTACGAGCGATCCGGTGGACCTTGTCCTCGTTGCCGCCGGCGGCGTAGGCGCAGGCCGGCTCGGAAGCAGGCAGGCGCGAGGGCTGCCACTGCCACATGCGCTATGCCGGACGGCCGACACATTCGCCTTGAGCGCCCGTTTGGGGCTCATGACACGCTTCTTACCGGCACCCCAGCAAGGGCGGACCAGTCACACGCTTCGGCCGCCGTGCTCATGCATCCACCCGGCTTCGTATGAACGGACGCCCCTATCGACGATGGGCGCGATCTGCTTCTCAAGAGCTCTACCGGCCTCCTGGTTGCTCTCGATACCGCGGGGACGGTGGCCGGCTACATCAATCACCAGACGGCTCTGGCCGGACACATCGAGCTGGAATCCAGCAGCAGTCGAGGTTCCTTGCTCGCCGTGACCGACACCCCTCTCTTGCTGGGAAGGGTGTGAACTGTCATATCGGCGAGCGGAGCGCCTACGGTGGCCACGAATCATCGCCGAACCGATCCATCGGGCGCTCGGTTGGCGCGTCGTCCCCGGCGGCGGCGGTTTCCGCTGCCGGTGAATATCAGGGGCTGAGCCGGGTGAAGACCATGGCGTGGTCAGAGGCCGGCGCGTCACGGCGGCTGGTGGGGTCTTCGGTCATCGAGGGCAGCCCGTCGTGCGGGCCGCCCACGTCCGCCGGACGCACCGTATGGACCTCGAAGGCGCGGGCGAGGAGGGCGTGCGAAACCAGCAGGTGGTCGATGAGTTCGCCGCGACCGTGAAAGACCCGGGAGAACCGCTCGGCAGCGGGGATGCGGGGGGCGAGGTTCCATAGCCGGGTCTTGTCCCCGCGGTCGGGCTGGTCGGCGCCCGGGGTGCCCAGTTCGGAGCCGGGCGGGCCCAGCAGGATCTGGGTGGTGGCTGCCTCCGGCTCGTCGTTGAAGTCGCCCATCACCATGACCTGGCGGGCCTCGCCCTGCCCGGCGAGCAGTTCGTCGGCCAAGGCGCGTACGGTGACGGCCTCAGCGGTCCGCCGGTATAGGGCGTAGGCCGCTACCCGGGCCCGTTCGCCCTCGTCCCGGGGTCGGAAGCGGGGCCGCCCATTGGGCCCTGGCGGGAACGACAGCAGCTTGCTCTTCAGGTGCGCGACGATCACGTCGATGGTGCGGCCGTCGGGTTCGGTGACGCGTACGGCCAGGGCGCCCCGGCCCATCTGGTGAGCTGTCATGCCGTCATCGCCGGCCTGAATCGCAGACAGCTGCTGGGGGAAGGTCGCTCGGTCGGTGACAACCTCGAACGGAAGCCGGGACAACAACCCGACCCGGATGGGATGCCCGGGGTCGAAGATCCCGGAGGTGACGTGCCGCCATTCACCTCCCAGACGGGCCGCCAACTCGGCGAGCGCGTCGGGGTCGCCGACCTCCTCCACGGCCAGGACCTCGACGCCTGCCCGGGTGATGGTCGCGGACAGGCCCTCGATTTTGGCGTCGTACGCCGCCTGGCTGGTCGGACCGAACTTGCCCCCCGGCGTGAACTTGAACAGATTCTCGACGTTCCAAGTTCCGATAACAGTCATCGTCGTTTTCCCGTCTCGTCTGTCCGGGGTGAACAAGAACGCGCAATCCGTATTACAGCCAGAAGAGAATCTGCCGCAATGACCGTACAGCCACGATCGTCGGCTGCGCCGCGTGCCGCTCGTCAACCCGCGGTTGGTTCCGCATGACCGAGGGACGGCGCCGTGTCGGCCACGGCTAAGTCCAGCGGGAGCGCCACGCGATGTGCGCGCCCGGATCACCGCCCTGCACCGCCGCCTGACGTACATGAAGCGGGGCAGTGATGAGCTGGCCCCTGCCCGAACGGGTGGTACTCGCGAATAGGGCGGCGCCCGCTCCTCCCGTGGGAGGAGCGGGCGCTTGCTCCGTGGCGTTAGTAGGCGCGCCTCCATCGCCAGTACGGGTCGGAGCTCTTGTAGGTGCACTTGTACCGCTTCTTGGTGACCTTGGCATAGCCGTACCGGTTGTGCGCCGCCTTGGGGCAGAACGCACCGGGGGTGATGCAGTTCCAGTGGTTGCCCACCTGCTTGTAGCAACTCGCCGCAGTGGAGGAGGTGGCGGACGACAGGGTGACGGCGCCAACCGGTGCGGCCGTAACCGCGGGTACCACGAGAGCGGACGCGACGAGCGCGCCCGTGGCAAGGAGACGACGGAGCATTTGCTCTCCCGGATCGGGGATATCGACCATGAGAAGACGATCTCTCCGGTGCGCGGGTTTACCCGTTCCGCCGCTGTGACCCCAGGAACTCCTCGAGGCGAGGTTCGTGCTCTAGGCGGATGCGAGCGGCGGAGCTGCGGTCCGTTGGCCGCCGGGTCCGGCTGGGCGAGTGTCCGGTTGGGGTTCCCCTAACGGACACAAGACGAGGTGCGGTCAGTACCCTGACGACGTGACGATGGACGCCGCCATGTCGAGGGCCACTAAAGGCATGGTGGATTCGCTTCTGCTCCCCCTGCCAGATCACATCGCGGAGCTTCTGTCCGACGTGGGAAGCCCGCCGCGGCTGGCAGCCCATCTGCGGGCCGTTCACGATGTCGCGCACCAGCTGGTCACCTGGGTGGAGCAGCACCGTCCCACATTGATCTTCGACCGAGAGGCGGTGCTGTTCGGGGCTGCTACGCACGACATTGGAAAGTCCGTTCATCTCGCTGAGCTGTCCGGTCCTGGGTCGGCGCATGAGGAAGCCGGGCAGGCTCTTCTGCTTAGCCGCGGTGTCTGCCCGGAGCACGCCCGCTTCGCCGCGACGCACGCATCATGGACGGGCCCAGATGCCGGGCTGGAAGACCTGCTCGTAAGCCTCGCCGACAAGATCTGGAAGAACAAACGCGTCCCGGACTTGGAGGACCTCATTGTGGCCCGCCTGTCCGAGGCGACCGGCCGGGCGAAGTGGGAGGAGTTCATCGAGCTCGACGCGGTCCTGTCCCGTATCGGCGACCGGGCCGACGAACGCCTGGCGTTCCAGGCGTCCTTCCCGATCTACAGCTGAAAGCCGGCGACACACGATGACGATGAGCTCCGGCGCCTCCGACCGATATCGGGCATTCCTCCGAGGCCACAGCTTCCCGATCTCGCCGCTGCCCGCATGCTCGGCCCCACGTAAACCGTGGAGGCGCGCTGGCGGCAGCTGCTGCTCGTGTGGCGCTGGCATCACGAGCGGCACGAAGCCTTGCACCCCGGCAATGCCCACCCAGGCATCGTGGTGTTGATTGAGGCTGCCCGAACGGAGCCGAAAACTCCGGCAGCTCTATCCCTTCACCAGTCATTTCAGACTGCTGTTCAGCAGCTGCACGAGCCACCCGTGGTCGGTCCAGGCGCCGTCGATCGAACCTCTGCGGGATGGCCGGTTCTGTGTCCGTCGTCCTCGAAGTCCCGAAGTCATCGGGGTCATTCACACGGCGGACGCCGCAGTGGCTCTCGTCGTCGACAACCTCCCAGCCGGGCTCGGCCCGGCTGTCGACTCTCAAGGAGATGGAGCTCGTGACCGGTGAGGGCGCGACGAAGCGGCGGTTTCTGATCTTGTACGACTACGGAATGGGCGGTTCGTGGTGGTGGGTGCGCGCACGTTCGGCTCGCGAGGTGCTGGAAACGTTCGGGAGGTAATCGAGACCCCGGAAACGATCGAGCAGGCTGAGGGATGGAACCTGGAAGAAACCGATGTCGGCGCCCAGTCCATGCCGGCGGGCTTGGACGACCTGCGTGCGCAGCGGCTAGCGCACCGGCACTTGCCCGGCTTCGGGGCGCTGGCTGATCGAACCCTCGTCTACCTTCAGCGCCGCTGGGACGGAGACGACGGCGTCGAACCGGCCGACTACCTGATGGAGATCGGATCCGACGGACGCCGACTGAGGCAGGTGGAGCTGACTGACAACGGGGACGCCCTTAAGAGCGACCCAGATGACTGGCCGTTAAACCCGCCCATCGTTGACCTCGTCGACCCGGAATTGAAGGACCTGGAGATCAGCAGAGAGGAATTCGAGGCAGCCTGGCATCGCGCCCGCAAGGACAACCGTGACCTCTGATCATCCGACCTCCCCTCCGGAAGCGCATCGGTACAGCGCGGCCGATATCACCGTGCTCGAGTTCGACGCCGCCGTCCTCAAGCAGCCGGGAATGTACTTCGGGGCGGGACTGGACGACCCAAGGCTGCCAGCCTTGTTGCTGTCAGCTGCGGCTCGGCACGCACTGCACCCGGCGATGCGAGTCGCAGAAGATCACTCGCTCATCTCAGAGATCGTCGTCTTCGGCGACTTGTGTTTCAACGTGACGATTCACCAGCAGCACACTTGGTCGGACTCCCCGCCCCTCGGTTACTTCGACTCCCTGCTCAGCCCCGAGTGGTGGCTCCTGGCAGCGATCGCGACGATTTGCTCAACGACAACCGTCGAAATGTGGAGCGACGGCCGAGGCTTCAGCCAAGAACTCGCCGGCCTTCGTCCCCTCGACACTGTGCAGAGGTTCGATCCGCAGCCGGGAAGCGGGACTCGCGTCACCTTCACCATCGACGGCCACAACCTCCCGTCCAACGCTGCCTTTCCCGCAGACCTCGGCAGCATCGACGCCCACGGCCCGGACTGCACCGCAACGGACGGGCCAGGCTACGTAGTGATCCGCGACCACAGGAGCGACGACCAGAGCAGCACCCGTCTGGCTTAGGTGTCCTCTGCTCGCCCCCGTGTGGCGATCTGACTGCGCCACCGACATCGGAACGACCAGCGGCTATCCGAGTCCTCAACCCCTGAGACTCCGCCCGCGGCCCGTTTCTGCCGTATTCCGGTGGCACCCCTCGATGGCTCTACGGTTCTCGCTCGGGGATCTGCTCGGTTCCGTCGCCCGGCGCCTCCTGCGAGGAGCGCAGTGTTCCCTGAAACCCCCAAAACCGATGTTGGCGCTGCTCCCGCGTCATGTTCACCAGCCATTCGGCCAGAAGATCATCGGTGCTCATCCTCACACCTGCCATCCTGCCCGCCGGCCATAAGAGGTCGCTACCGATCTTCACAAGGATCACTTCGCACCACAGGTCTCGAGGCCATCGCCTTCACGCGAGATACCGCCCCTCAGGTCCGTCCTTCAACGCGAGGCGGACGAGACGGTTGGAGTCGCGTCATCATGAAGCGGCTCACGCTGCGCCTTTCGGAGCTCGTGACAGGGCTGCGATCAAGTGTCGCCGGGCGAGGGCCGCCCCGGCCGACGCGTCCCCGCGGCATGCCCGCGCTTCCGCGAGCGCGGTCGTCCGCGCGGTCTGCTCACGGCGGATCCGTGTCCGGTACGCCACACGAACCTGCGACGGGAGCTGGCCGGCCAGCCGCACGCCTTCGCCGCCCAGCGACGAATCCGGGGTGAGCCATGCCTGGACCCGCCACCGCACCCAGCCCGGCACGAAGCGCGGCGCCGCCGCCAGCGGCCAGGCCCTGCCGCCCGGCTGGTGGTGCAGCACGTGGCGCACGTCGTCGACGGTAGCGCCGAGCCGGAACAGCACACGCAGCAACGACCGCAGATGCCGCGCGGACAGCTTCCGCAGGATCGGGTCCTCCGCTCGCAGCCGCTCGCACGCCGCCAGCATCTCCGCTTTGGTGCCAGGCGTTGCGGTGGCCGGCCAAGCAGAGACGGGCGCCGTGTGAGCGGGCGTCTCGCGCGCGCGCACGTCAGGGGAAGTCTTTTCTCCTACATCAACCACGTGAGGCTTGGGGGTCCGAGTTAGCTCCACAGGCAGTGTTTCCGCAGGCCAGGGAACGTCGCGCCAGTCGTCTCCAGCGGGGCCGGAGGCGCAGGTCCGGAGCTGCCCGCCGTCGCCCTGGTCGTCCTCGGCAAGGGACTCCGCCAGGTCGGCGGGCACCGTCAGGACGTACGTGGCGGCCTCGTTGCCGCGGCCGTCGTCGAGTGCGCCGCGCAGGGTGCCCGGGCGAAACCGCGGTGTGGTGCCGGGTGTGACGCGTACGAGCAGCCCTCGCTCCAGCAACCACGCCAGACGGTCGGCCAGCGTGGACCTCGATACGCCGGCATCTGCGGCCATGACGGCCCATGTCGCGCCCTTCTTCGGGGCGGTGACCATGTTCCGGCCGGTGCGCGTGGCGAGCTGCCATACGACGGCCATCAGGCCGCGCCGCCAGTCCGCGCGTCGCGCGGCCGTGTCGGGGTGTGACTCCACGGCACGGTGCCATGCGGCCCTAGATCGTGCGCACACCAGATGCGCGGGGATCGGCTCGGAAGGGTCAAGCCGTTCCCGGGCAACGCTCAAGAACGGGTCGGACACGCCGAAAAAGGACGTGACTGGCCGACCCGGCGACCCGTCGTCTATTCTGGGCTCCAGACGTCAGGGACACCCGGCCAGGCACGCGAAAGCCCGCCAGCCGACTCGGGCCGGGCCGGATGTCTGTTCTATGGGAGAGGGCTCCGCGCAAGGTTTCTCAGGCCAATGAGCGCGGGGCTCTCTGCTTTTGTGAGGAGTACGCCGACCTGCGGCGTTACCTGCTCTCCTTCACCGTCTCCTTCCGGGCGGCCGCCGTGGGGCTAGGCCGCCACTCCCGTCTTTGTTCCGGCAGCGACCAGTTCCAGGCCCGGGATCGGCGCCCGCTGCGATGCCGCGCTCGGTACCGCGACGTATGCAGGAACCTCGATGCCGTGCTTCCGGCAGAGGAAGGCGACCACGTAGGCGTCGAAGTTCTTCCAGCCTTCGGTCTTCAGCCGGCGCTTGATCTCGGCGTGCAGGGGCTCGGGAAAGCGGATCGTCTGCGCTCTGCGCTCCGTTGCGTCCAGTTGCGCCGCGACGTCGGATCTTGGTTCGGCAGCGACCAGGTCGGCGATGCCGGGGATGCCGGATGCCGTGGTCGACACGCTCGGAAGCGTCAGGTAGGACGGAACGTCAATGCCGTGCTCTCGGCAAAGGAGGGCGACGACGTAGTCCCCGAAGTCCTTCCAGCCTTCGGCCGGCATGCGGCGCTTGATCTCAGCGTCCAGGGATCCCGGGAAGCGGATCGTCTGCGGCTTCCTCTTCCCCCTGTGCGGCTGCGGCATCTCAGCTCCTTCTCCCGCCCGTGCTACTACCACCGATGTAATTCGGATCAGTTCTACCGGAACCTGGTTCGCGAGGCGAGCAAGACGGCTGTGATTTTCCGGCGTGTCGTAGCGCGGTGACGCGGAGTGTTGTGGCGTGTCGCTGCCCGGAGTGCCCTCCGTCACCGCTGACCTGCGGCTTCTGTCCTTCCTGCGCTAGCGAGTGCCTGTGACGGCGTGGGCGGCTGCCCGTTTTCGCTCGCGGTTCGCTTTGGCGAGGCGGCGGCCGGCTGTGCGGGCGGGGGATGGCGGGGCGGTCCGTGTGCGTGTGGTCCGGGCTTGGGTCATGGGGTTCAGGAGGCCGTGGGGGCGTTGCTCGGTCCGTGACGGCCGCTCCCCCGCTGGCGCTCTGCTCCCGGCACTGGTAGCTGGTTCTGCGTCATGCTCTGCGAGCGGTTACGGTGTCGGGCACGCTCCCCTACTCGGCCCTCCGGGCGGTTTCTTACCGCGGATCCGGGCCTGCGATCTACTTTGTAAAGCCCGGCTAGGGTAAACGGAGAAGACAACCGGCGCATCCACGCGGCACCGCACGGGGCCGGGGCTTTGGGCACCGATGGGTAATCCTGGGTTCGAGTGTCCGGTATACGGGGGGAGGGAGAGGCCCGGATAACGGGCCTCTCGTGAGGATGTTGTGCGATGGCCGCGCCTTTACAGCGTAGATTCACTTCGGGGGCGCGAGTGCCTCCCCTACCGTCAGAACCCGTGCCCCCGAGGTGAGAACTTCCGGGACACCTTCAGCTGAATTTCTCAGCGGCCGCGCCCGTCTTACCCGTCGACCGTCGGCTGACCGCACCGGCATAACCACTCGGCACCGTCGAGCTTCGGCGGCCAGAACCCGAACACCGCAACGTCCGACTGCGGTCCTTTACGGCTCTCGGGCCACTGCTCACTAGGAAACTCGTACTCCCGGTTTGGAAACAGCAAGGGCGTCGATTGCGATATGCGCGTGTTGGTTCTTTTCGTCTGCGCGGTGCTGTCGCTGTGGTTACGGCGGCTTGGGGGAACGGATTCGCGCGTTAAGGAGGGCGGGGATGGATCCGCTGGTGTTAGCCGCGGCAACGGCAATGGTGACCGCGATGACGACCGAAGGCTGGCAGCAGGCCCGCGAGGCGGTGGTCGCACTGTGGCAGCGGGCGCGTCCCGAGCGAGCACTGGCGATCGAAGCTGAGCTGGAGGAGACCCGCGCCGAGGTGGTGACCGCCCGCCAATCGGGCGACCGGCAGGCCGAACAGGAACTGGTCGGCGACTGGCAGCGCAAGCTGCGGCGACTGCTGGCCGCCGACCCGCAGCTGGGCGATGAGCTCCGGCGCATCCTGGACCAGGAGCTGGCCCCATTGTTGCCCGCACCCGAGCAGTCTCGCATCCGCGACATCACCATGACGGCCACGGCCCGCGGGCACGGGCGAGTGTTCCAGGCGGGCCGCGACCAGCACATCCACGACAAGTGAGCCGCCCCTCCGAGCAACCGCCAGACCCACAGCACGCCGGCCCCCATTTCCAGGCCGAGGCGTCCGGCGAGAGCAAGGTCTATCAGGCAGGCCGAGACCAGCACTTCTACTACCAAGACGGCGTCCGGCAGCGGCGACGCGCCCACCCAGGCCAGGCCTCGGACCGCTGCCCCTACCCCGGATTGGCCGCCTTCGGGCCCGAACAGGCCCGCTGGTTCTTCGGACGAGATCGGCTGCTGGCAGAGCTAACCGCGCGCCTGGACGAGCGCGCACGGTCCGGCGGCCCGCTAATGGTGGTGGCCCCCTCCGGCGCCGGGAAGTCCTCCTTGCTGCGCGCTGGCCTGCTGCCCGCGCTGGAAGACGGCGCCCTTTCCGGATCGCGACACTGGCCGCAGCTGCTGTTCACGCCCGGCGCCCAGCCGATGGCTGCCTTGACCAAGACCCTGGAGAGACTGCCCGGCATCGACCCGGGGCAGGTCAGTGAAGCGATCGCGGCCGAGGCCCAACAGTGCGCGTGGATGCTGCACGAGCGGTTTACAGCCCGGGACGCCGATCCGGACGTCGTCGGGCCACGCATGATCGTGGTGGTGGATCAGTTAGAGGAATTGTTCACTCAGTGCGAGGACGAGCCGGAGCGCCATCGCTTCATCGAGGCGCTCGCCCAGCTGGCCAGCCCGGGCTTCGGGGGAACCAGGCCGGTGGCGCTGGTCGTATGCGGTCTGCGCTCGGACTTCTACACCCACTGTGCCGACTACCCCCTGTTACGCGCGGCGTTGCAGGACGGGCAGGTGTTCGTCGGGCCGATGTCGCAGGAGGAGCTGCGCGAAGCGATCCAGTACCCGGCCCGGGACGTGGGCTTGGAAATTGAGCCAGGACTGGTCGAACTTCTGCTCCGCGACCTGGGTGCCACCACGGGTAATGGGTATGAAACCGGGCGTCTGCCGCTGCTGGCCCACGCGCTGCGCACCACCTGGCAGCAGCGGCACGGCCACACCCTGACCGTGGAGGGCTACCGCGTCACCGGCGGCATTCAGCAAGCCGTGGCCACCACCGCGGAGCGCATCTTCACCGGTCTGAGTGACGCAGATCGGCGTATGGCCAGGGCCCTGTTCCTGCGTCTGGTCACCATCGGCGACGACATCGACGATGCACGGCGCCGTGTACCCCGCGCCGATCTCCTCAGCCCCGATTCCGGCACCGGCTCGGCCGCCGGAGTCATGGACGCCTTCACCCAAGGCCGCCTGATCACTCAGACCCAGGACACCGTGGAGATCACCCATGAGGCCCTGCTGTCCGCCTGGCCCCGCCTGCATGAATGGATTAGATCTGATCGCGAGTCGATCGACCGTCACCGCCGGCTCGGCGAGGCCGCCCGCCGCTGGGCGGCGAACGGGCGCCTGGTCGAGGAACTCCTAAGGGGTAGCACCCTGCACGCCGCGCTGGCCTGGACGACGTCCACTAGCCTGACACTCAACTCCCTCGAGAAAGAGTTCCTCCAACGAAGCAGCGCCGAGTCGGTACGGCAAAGCAGGCGGCGGAAACTACTGGCGGGTACATTGGCGATTCTGCTCGTCGGCGCGCTCACCGGCGGGATGCTCGCTTGGCAGCAGGCACGCAGAAGTGAGGCGAGCAATCGCCGGCTCGCTGTCAGCGACCGGCGTCTTGCTGAGCAGAGTGCGCAGGCCACCGCTCGTCGGGTTGCCCTGCAGGCCGATGCGTTGCGCGACAGCGACCCGGTGAAAGCGATGCTGCTGAGCGTCGCCGCCTATCGCATCGCACCGGTGCCGGAGGCGAGAGCGGCGGTGTTCAGTGCACTGGGTCAGCAGGAGTTGCGCGGCTTCAAGGACCCAGCGCTCGCCAACGAGGGGCGGGCGCTGAGCATCGACGGCCGGATCCTGGTCAGCGCGGGGGCCGACAAGGTGACCGCTTACGACGTCAGCACCGGCAAGACGATCAGGACCTTCACCGGGGTCGGGCAAGGCCCCTTCAGCGCCGCCCTTGGCCCAGATGGCGACACCCTGGCACTGGGCAGGAACGGTATCCACTTGTGGAGCCTGGGCACCGGCAAGCGGCTCGGCGGCGGGGCGGTCGTGCCGAAAAGTGAGAACTCGGGCAAGGGTGACCCTAGCGAGCTGAGCTTCAGCCCAGGCGGCGGTTACCTGTGGGCGTACCAGAACCGGGGCGGGCCGTACTACGCGCTGTGGAACGTCGCGAAACGGCGGCTGGAGATACCTCCGGAGACACTCCCGCAATCAGAAATTTTGGGAGTGAGCGCTGCGGTACTTGGCCCACACGACGACTTCGGCGCCCTCACCATCTATGCAGGCGCGAAAGAGTCAGCGGACGTGCTGCGGACATTCCCCGAGGGCGGCCCTGTCCCCGGCAAGCGGCTCCCGGAAAACCTTCCTGGACGGATCCTCGCCTTCTCCCCCGACGCCACTCTCGCCGTGATCGCGGGCCAGGAGACCGACGAGGAGAAGATCAGGCTGTGGAACATGATCAAAGGTGACTGGGGGCGAGAGTTCTACGGCCCGAGCCAGGACGCGGTCTTCAGCGCGGACGGCACACTCCTGGTCACCTCCGGCAGTAACCAGCAAGGAACCACCGTCGCCCTGTGGCGCGTGAAAGACGGCGTCCAACTCCTCAATCTGACCATCGACGCCGCGATCGTGGGGTCCCCGAGAATCAGCCCCGACAACGGTACGCTCACCCTGCTCGACGAAACGGGACAGGTGACGGCCTACGACATCAGCCGGTACATGCGTGCGCCCGAGGTCCAGGACGCCGACGCGGAGAACAGGGAATTCAACGCCACCGGTGACGCCCTGTTCGCCCTGGCCGACGGTGTGCTGCACAGGTGGGCGCTGCCCGACCTCACACAGACAAACCTGAAGATCAAGCCGGGCACGAACGACGAGTTCGAAGAACTGGGCATGGCCGTCTCCCCTGACGGCCGCATGCTGGCGACCAGCGTCCTGAACGACTCCACGCCGAAGCTGACGCTGTGGGACATCGAAACCCGGCGCAAGCTGCGTGACGTCACGCTGAAGGAGGAGAGCGCGGAGAAACGCGAACTGCGGTTCAGCCCGGATGGTCGCCTCCTCGCTTTCAGTCACGGTCAGCCCAACGACTACACCGGTGAGGGCGGAGTCGAGATCGTGGATGTCAGGCGTCGCAAGCAGGTGATGCGGTTCACGCCGGTCGCGGGAGACCACATGTCCTTCAGCGCCGACGGCAAGACCCTCGTCACCGCCGACGATGGCGGTGTAGACGTGATCGACCTTGTGAAGAAGAAGCTGCTGCCACGGTCGAAGGGCCCCGGCACGCTGGCCAAGGGGTGGATGGTGCTGGCCCCGAAGGGCGGGCTCGCGGCATCCCCGTACGGGGGCAGAGCAGTGGCCTTGTGGAACACGCATACGTGGAAGCCGACTGGGCAACTGCTCAGGCTGCCCGGGAACGCGCTGAACGGGAGGTTCTCCCCCGACGGACGTTTCCTGGCGGTCGCGCATGACACCCGGGTCACGCTGTTCGACGTGGCGGGCGGCTACCAGTTGGGCGCCCCGCAGGTCGTCACCGTCGCCGAGGCGGCGGAGGACAACGCGATCCGCCCTGTCATCGCCTTCTCCAAGGACAGCAGTGTGCTGCACGTCCTTGGAGGTGACGGCACGCTTCACGAACTGCCCGTCGCCCCCGAACGCGTCGTACCCGAGGTGTGCCGGCGAGCGGGCCGGCCACTGACGCCGGCCGAGTGGCAGGAGCACGTGGGAGGCGAGGTGCCCTACGTGAAGACCTGCTGAGGTGCGGCCCTGCCGCCTGCGGTGTTCGCGGTGCGACTGCAGGGCAGGCGGACGGCCGCGGAGCATGGTCAGCTCGCTCCGCGGCCGCGTAAGTCCTGCACTGCCTAGCCGTTCGCGTCCGGGAGTTCCGCCTCCAGCCGGTCCAGGAACCGGCTAATGATTTCCGCGATGAGGTATCCGACGAGACCATGCCGGGCGTGCTCGCGCAGGTCGCCCTCGAGGTCGGTCATCGCTTCCTTCACCGCAGGGTGCACGGTCGTCGATCGGGACGGCGCCTCGATGCCATCGCTGGCCTGCCGGCGGGCCCGTGCCCACTCGACACATACATCAAGGTCCGCCGGCGTCATCACCGCCAGGGCGGAGTTCCACACGTGGTTCGTGCCGAGCCCCCGCCTTCTCAGCATCTTGCGGAGTCGGTTCATCGCCCGCACCGACCGCCGGTGCAGGTCCTCGGGGAGACGGATGGAGAACTTAGCCCACCGCTCGTCCCCCTCGGAAGCGAGGAGATACGACGCGGCAACCGCGCGACCCGCCTGCCCGAGAGTCACTCCCGACGATGCGGACGCGGGCGTCCGTGGCAACTCCAAAATGGCGCGCGCCGACGGCATGCGGGAGACGGCACCGCGAGACACCGGGCGGGTACGAGGCCTTTCCGCGACTTCCCGCTCGAGCTCGGGCTTCTCCTGTTCGTAGTCCTCAGCATGCTCGTGGCCGGCACCACCAAGCTCGTGCGCTGGAGCTGTGACGGCGGGATGTTCCTCTGCGACCGGCGGGCGCTCTTGCAGCGGCGGGTCTACCTGCGCGGGGGCAGGCGTGGGCACGGTCTCTGGAGCGGGCGTCGGCACGTGTACGGCTGTCGCGGCGGTCTGCTCGGCAGGAGGTTCCTCGACAGCGGGACGTTCCTCTGCGACCGGCGGGCGCTCTTGCAGCGGGGGATCCGCCTGCGCGGAGACAGGCGTGGGCACAGTCTCCGTGACGGGCGCCGACATGGGTACGGCCGTCGCGGCGGCCTGCTCGGCAGGAGGTTCCTCGACAGCGGGCGCCACCGAGACGGCGTCCGCGGTAACAGTCGGCTCCTCAGGGGCCGGTGCTTCAGCCGGGGAATCCTGTTCCGCTGGCTCCTCGTGTTTCGACCCCACAGCAGCAGACGGCACCGAGGAGGCCGCCGGCTCGGTCACGGGCTCGGGGGCCGGAGCAGGCGCGGGCTCCTCGACGGGTTCAGCGGCCCGGCCGAATCCCGTGATCGGCTTGGGCTTCAACCGACTATTCGCCACTCTCACACCTCCCTAATGATCGGCATGCGCAGGTCAGCAGGCCACGCCTGCTTCCACGCCTGCTTCACCTCACCGGCACGCGGATGACCGATCGCCTCCAGAAGCTGGATGGCCACCCCTTCGGCGACCTGGCACACCTTCCGTGCCGGCTCACGATCCGCGCTGGAGGTCAGGAAGGCCGACAAGGGGGCTTCCGCGTTTTGCGACTTGTCGACCACCGTGTAGTTCGGCACCCGGCCCTTCCAGACGTCGACCTCGTACGGTGAGCCCTCCCGCTGCTGCTCGGCGTTGACCTCTGCCATCAGGTGGCGCTGCGTCTGCGACCGCTCGGTGTATTCGTTGAACACCAGACCGAGCACGTCGAGCTCGTCATGCTTGTAGCTCTCCCGGATGTCATCGACCAGCAGCAGCGTCTCCGGGATGGCCTCAACACCGAACCGCTGCGCCTGAGTCACGAGCAGCGCGCGATATGCGGCCTTGGCCGCCATGATGGAGATCAGGGAGCCACCGGGTGGGGTGTCGATGAGTACGACGTCCCACTTGGCGTTGGGAGCGATGCCGCCCTTCTCCGACGGAAGCAGCAGTGCGTTCGCCAGCTTCTCCAGGTCGTTCGGCCGCCATGTCGCCGCCGTCACCTCCAATGCCCGGTAAGAGGGAATGACGCCGATCCTGCCGACCCTTCCCGGGAACAGCGGGCCTCCACGGTGGAACGGCTCGTCCAGGTCATAACCCCAGTCGACGATCTGGATCGCGTCGTCCGCCACACCCTCCGTGTCCGCTTCGATCACTTCAAGGACTGTGGGCTCGGTGGGCGTCATGATGGGCTTCTTGCCGAGCTTCGTCTCTCCGGTCTGCTCCAGCACCACCTTGTGACCCAGGCCGATCGAGCTGTTGCCCTGCGGGTCGAGGTCGACAACCAGCACGTGGAGCCCGAACCGAGCCAGAGCATCTGCGAGCAGCAACGTCAGCGTGGTCTTACCAGCGCCACCCTTACGCATCATCAGCGCGACGACGTTGGCGACCGATTTGATGTCATGGGCAAGCCAGGTGGACGTGTCCGCATGCCCTTCGGGGAGAGCGGCTTCCGGTACCGGTGTGACCGACATGCCAGGGATCCTGCCTTCCGGTTGAGACATAAGGTGCGTCGCTCATCAAGGAGCATGACCGCAGGGGACATGCTAGAGGTCCCCTTGAAGCTTTGGCGGGATTTCCGCCGGGCGTGGCGCTTCCGCTCCGCTTGCACGACTGTGAGGCAGGCCGACCGCCTGAACGTGTGATTGTGTGAAACTCGTACGGCCTGAGCTGTGGACTTTTCCATTCCGCGACCTACAACCACACTGCTGGACACCTAGGCCGCTCCTGCTTCGCCCCGTCCGCTCGCTTGCATGACTGTGGGACAGGCTGACTGTGCGAACGTGTGATTGTGTGAAAGGCATATGGTCTGAGCTGGAGACTTAACTATTCCGTTACCTATGGCCATGCTGTCCGGCATCTGGCTCGGTGCCGCGCTGCCCCGCCTGCACGCATGCGACCAAGGTCGCAGCCGAGGATGCGCGTCCGGCAGTAGGCGGCAGAGCATGGGCGCAGCCGAGGATGACCGTCGGAACCCTTCCTGTTCCTCGACCTGGGGTGGTATCAAGCAAGCGAGGATGCACGTCTCTTAGATCGGGCCCCTGCAAGGGTCGGCCCCCTGGCCGCGTCCTCTGCGAAGGCCTCACCACCATCCAGGCGGCGGGCTCCCCCGGTGCCGTGGGCGGAAGAATTTCTGGTCCAGCACGCGGATCCCTCGCAGCAAACCGGCCTCCTAGTGACCTGCTGCGGGGGGCGGGCCTGCCGCATTCTCCATGCTTGGAGGCATCCGTCCGCTGAAGGGAAGTGCGGCAGGTAACAGCAGAACTCGCTCCCAGGTAGGGGAAACAGAACGCCGGTCCGCGCGCTTGCGGTGTCCTTGCATGGCTGCTGAGTGCCGAGATCAGTCGTAGGGGGCCCGGGGGATCTCGCCGCACTCTCCCGTCCCCGTAGAGGGCGCACAGGGGAGCAACAGGAGGCCCGCCCCCCGCTCAAGTTGTCGCGCAGGGATGGCCACAGTCCCTTACTGAGCACTGTCGAGGGCGGGAAGAGGGGAATGGCGGCGAGTCCAGGCCGACGACAAGAGAGGTGACGACTCTCTCCCGTGTGCACTCGTCCCTCTTAGAAGCAGGAGCGAGCGTAGACGTAAAGATAGAGTTTACGCATGCCCGCACGCCGTATCCCCACCATCAGCCGGGAGGAGATGGAGGCGGCTCGAGACGCGATCGTGGAGCGACCAGGGACCCCCTATGGCCACCGCCATCTGCAAAAGGTGGCGGACAACCCTCTCGAACTTGCCCAGTTCATCGCAGAACAGCACGAGGTCAATCCACGCCAGACGTTGGGGTCTGACGTCCTGGACGCGCTCACCCTGCTCACCTACGCGCGACGCTCGGTTCCCGCCCTTCCCGCTCACCTCGACAGCCTGGAGCTGCGACTCCTGCGAGCAGGCAGTGCCACTCGTCCTCCAGTGACGCTTCGGGCGCTGGGGGAACGCGTGGGGTTGTCGACGAGACAGGCCACCCGGGCACGCATCCTGTCGCTCGCGGATGCCGATAATCGCCGCAAGCACCCCGATGGCGAATTGTACGCCCTCGGGTCGCGGGCTTCCGAGCAGGAAACTCAGTGGATGAACCAGCACGGAGAGCGGCTTCTGCGACTCACGGCCCTCCTTGTTGATGCCCGCGATCGGGCGACTGGCGACCTTTCCTTCGAGCTTGAGCAGCTCGGGCAGACCATCGCAGGCATCGGCTCTCCGCCTAGCTGCCCTCAAGACCACAAGCGTTTGACTATCGCCGCCGCCAGGCTCCGGGCGATGGTCCTCCCTGAGCTCCTCGCTGCGGAGCAGAGGGACTTTCGCGAGAACCTCGGACCTCTGGTGAGGAGCCTGATGGAGCTCACGGAAGAGCACCAGGCCGTCGCCTGGCAAAGCCTCTGAAGGCGAGCCCGAGCCACTACGGGCTGATCGAGGGGCACGCCGTTCGCCTGGCTGCTGGAGCCGGACGAGGGGCGTGTGGTGAGCAAGACGCTGGTCGTCGTGGCTGCCGGGCGGCGCCTTTCGGCGGCGCGTGCGTTCGGGTCGGGCCTTGGTGGCAAAGACTCCCAGGGTCACGCGTCTTGACCGGAGAACTGGACCGGTCTCCGGAAACCGTGATCACGGTCTGGCGAATCCGCGCGTGAGCCAGTGGGTCATCAGCGTGATCGCGGCCCAGGTGATGTGCATCGCCGGCGGCTCTGCCAGGTCTCGTAGAAGCACCGCTTCTAGACTTGCGACATGCCGGATACGCAGTACGAAGACTTGCTCCGCCGTGTGCTCGCCACGGGCGCCCGCAAGGAGGATCGCACCGGCACGGGGACACGGTCGATCTTCGGTCACCAGCTGCGCTACCGGCTGTCCGACGGCTTCCCGCTGATCACGACGAAGAAGGTCCACTTCCGCTCGATCGCCTATGAGCTGCTGTGGTTCCTGCGTGGCGACGCCAACGCCGCATGGCTGCAGGAGAACGGCGTCACCATCTGGGACGAGTGGGCGGCGCCGAACGGTGATCTCGGCCCGGTCTACGGCGTGCAGTGGCGGTCGTGGCCGACCCCGGACGGCGGACACATCGACCAGATCAGCGAGGTGTTGCGCACGCTGCGCGAGGACCCCGACTCGCGGCGGATCGTGGTGTCCGCGTGGAACGTCGCCGACATCCCGCGGATGGCGCTGCCGCCGTGCCACGCGTTCTTCCAGTTCTACGTCGCCGACGGCGAGCTCTCCTGCCAGCTGTACCAGCGCAGCGCGGACCTGTTCCTCGGCCTGCCGTTCAACATCGCCGGCTACGCGCTGCTGACGCACATGATCGCCGAGCAGGTGGGGCTCGGCGTCGGTGACTTCGTCTGGACCGGGGGCGACTGCCACATCTACGACAACCACGAGGACCAGGTCCGCACACAGCTCGCACGCCAGGCGCGGCCGTTCCCCACGCTGAGCTTGAAGCCGGCCGACAGCCTGTTCGGCTACACCTACAGTCACTTCGCGCTCAACGGCTACGACCCGCACCCCGGCATCACGGCACCGGTGGCGGTGTGATCGGGCTCATCTGGGCGCGGTCGGCGAACGGCGTCATCGGCTGCGACGGCACGCTGCCGTGGCATTGGGGGACACGCGCTCGCCGGACTGCGTCGGGCCGTAGCAGGAGTCGTCGACTGGGCTGCGCTACCGGTTCCTGACCTGTGGCTGTGGTCAGCAGCAAGGTGTTGTAAGGGTTTCCGCTCGGCCTCCCGCCCGCATGCTTCCAGAGGACGGCGCGTGGTGGTTGCCGGCTACGACTGTGGTGCCGATGCGGTCAACTCGAGACGGGTGTCCATGTCCAGTCGGCATCAGCCGTAGGGGTTGAAGTGTGTCCAGAACAGCGGTGAGAGGCCCGGCGATCCTGCGGGGGCATGGTCTCGCCGAGCAGCGGCGGCTTCGGCCACGGGTCGTCGAGCCGGATGACCGGTACGACGGCGCCGACGACGAACCGTGTCACGGTGGGGGAGCTGATGCCCATGACGGGCTGTCGCTGAGTTGTTGCTCGATTTTGCGGTTGGCAAGCGGGCGGGTGAAGCCGACGATGTTGCGGCGCGAGCCGTACGCGGTGATTTTGATCGGGCCGCATTTGGTGCAGCGGGCTTCGATGGCCTTGCCGCCTCCGATGACGAGGGCGACGTGCCCGGGGCGGTCGGGTGCGTTGCCCGGGCCGGAGGAGAAGAACACCAGGTCGCCGGGTTGCTCCTGGCCGGCGGGGATGCGGACGCCGAAGGGCCACTGGCCGAAGGTCGTGCGGGGGATGGTCACGCCGGCCGCCTTGTAGGCCATGTAGACGATGCCGGAGCAGTCGTATCCGTCCGGGCCGGTGCCGCCCCAGATGTACGGCTTGCCGATCTGCCGGCGGGCGTAGGCGAGGATCACCTCGACGAGGTCGCCGGCGACGGCGGAGACTGCGGTGCCGTACTCGGCCGCCTTGGCCAGCACGCGGTCGACGTACCAGCCGGCGTGGTTGTAGGCGAACAGCGCCTTGCGTATGTCGGTGGCCGCGCCGGAGGCGCATAGGCAGGCGGCCGCGGTGGGGATCGCGTCGGCGGGGTCGTAGACGTCGGTACGGCCGTCGCCGTTGCCGTCGACCGTGTATGCGGCGAAGGTGGCCGGGAGGAACTGCATGGGCCCGCGAGCCCCGGCGGTGTTGGGGCGCCGGGAGGCGGGATCGCGGCCGTGGTCGGACTCGACCTTGCCGACGGCCGCCAGCACCGTCCACGACAGCCCCGGGCAGGTCTGCGCGGCGTCCATGTACCAGCGCATATATGACGGGGGGATGTCCGAGAGCGCTCGGTGGCTCGGCACCGCGTCCTCGGCGCCGTCGGCCGGGACCGGGGGCTGGGCGAAGACGAACACGACGATCAGCAGCGGGAGTGCGACCGCGGCGGCGGCGGCCCCTGCCCATCGCCATCCCATCAGCGGTCCAGGATCTCGCCGGTGAGCCACCGGACCAGGTGCGCGTCGGGATGTCCGGTGACGGTCGCCAAGCGCCACCCATCGGAGGCGTAGGCCCGCGCCGCCCTGGGGCAGGCGGGCGTTCGTTCTGTGCCGCACCTCCCGCTGCACCCGGGGGAGCGCGCCGCCGTGCGGGCAGCGGCTTCGGCATCAGAGGCGAGGGCGTACAGCGGCACGGCAGGCGCACTCGCCCTTTGCCCGCTCCGGCGCGGTCGCCGCGCGGCTGCCGCGCCCGGCTCGCCGACGGCGCGTGTGGAGCGCGGCGTCGGCGAGCCGGTGCAGCGCAAGCCGTACGTCCGCATGCGGCCTGCCTCCTTCCTTCGCCGGCAGAGGCAGGACATCGGCGGCCGATTGCATGGCCTGTGACCCGCCCATGGCGGCGACCGGCCGGTGCAGGAGTGGCGGGTCACGGGGTGTGCAACGCCGGTGCGGCTTGCTGGGAGGCAATCGGAGCGAGCTCGAGAACCTGGGGGAGAGGCGTTGATGTGGCTGCATGCGCTGCAGGACGCGATCGGCACGATCGTGCCGCCGTACGACCTGGTGAACAATCCGTCGCCGAAGGTGCCGCCGGGCCTGCAGCCGAAGATCGACCTGCTGCTCGGCTGGGGTAAGTGGGCCTGCCTGATCCTAGGTGTCGCCGGAATCCTGATCTGCGCCGGGAAGATGGCGCTCGGGCAGTCCGGCCGGTCGCACTACGCGGCCGAGGGGGCCTCGGAGCTGCCCAAAGTCCTGCTCGGCGTGTCTCTGGCCACGGTCGCCGTGCCGATCATCACGGCGATTTTCGGATGAACCCCTCCCTGCGGCAGCGCCGGAGGTTGTTCGTCTTCCTGGGGGTCGCCGCGGTGCTGATCGCGGCAGGCGTACTACTGGCCGTTCTGCCGGCCGCGCAGAGCTCCTCGCCTGGCAGCCCGCCGGTCCCGTCGGCGCCTGCTCAGTTCGCCGACACCAGCACGAAGGTGGACGTCGATGGTTGGCGGTGGGCGGACTTCAACGGGGTCCGCCTGCCGTACTCCGGTTCCGACGGCCCGCGCACGGTGGTCGGGGACCGGGCGTACGGCTTCGCCCCAAGCCCGGCGGGGGCGTTGCTGGCGGCGCTGCACCTGGGCATGCGGGCCAGCCCGCGGTGGGGGCCTGCGGTGTTCGAGCCGACCATCGCCAAGCAGTTCACCGGCTCGGACCGGCCGGCGCTAATGCGGGCCGTTCGCGCCACCTACGACAGCGTCCGCGCCGTGGCGGGAGTCGCGGAGGGCGGGCCTATCGGCCGGGCGTATGTGGTGGAGGAGGCGTTCCGCTGGCAGGCCTACACTCCCGGCCTGGCGATCGTCGACGTGGTCACGGCCGGTCCCGGCCGCGGCGGCGTCACCGTGCGGATCTCCACACGGCTGCAACTGGTGTGGCGGGACGACGACTGGCGGATGGTGGCGCCACCCTCCGGCGACTGGACGCGGTCCTCGGCCCCGGTAGCCGACTTGACTGGCTACACCCTGTTCCCGGATCGGGGGTGACAGCGTGGACATCTTCACGGCCGGCGGGCGAGCGGGGACCGTCCACGCGATCGCTCCGGCCCCGACACCGGGGTGTGCCGATTTGACCTCCCCTATGTGCGTCGCCGAGAGCGTCGCGAACGGCGCACTGCCGGGCGCCGGACCCCTGACCCGCCAGGCGGTCGAGGGCGGCGGCCATGTCCTGGGAGACCTCGCCGGTACGGCGGCCAAGGGCGCGGTCCAGTACGGCGTGGACGGCCTGGCACAGGCGATCCAGTACGCGGTGTCGTGGATCATCACCAACACCGTCTCCTGGTGGACCCGCATCGACTCGCCCTGCCTGGTTGCCGACCCTGCGGTCGGGTGCAGCGGCCCGTCGGCGGTGGACGCGATCCAGCGCATCCAGCAGTGGACGTTGCCGTTCGCCGTCGCGGTGGCCGCCGTGTGCCTGCTGGCGGCGGCAGCGAAGATCGCTGTCACTCGCAAGGCCGCGCCCCTGTTGGACGCCGGCACGGGCATGCTCGTCATCCTCGGCGCGGGCAGCCTCGGCGTGCTGCTGCCGGCCTTGCTGCTGAAGGCAGGCGACGAGTGGTCCAGCTGGGTGCTCAATATGAGCGCCGGCGACTTCTCCAAGAAGCTTGTGGCCGTCCTTGGCCTGGCGGGCGCCTCGCCCGGCGTGGTGATCGTGCTCGGCATCGCGGGAGTCGTCATGGCGGCCGTTCAGGCCGTCTTGATGCTGTTCCGTCAGGCGGCGCTCGTCGTGCTGGCCGGGATGCTGCCGCTGGCCGCCGCGGGGTCGATGACGCCGCTCACCCGTCCCTGGTTCCGGCGGGTAACCGGCTGGATGCTGGCACTCATCTTCTACAAGCCCGCGGCCGCCATGGTGTACGCGACGGCATTCACCATGCTCGGGAACGCCTCCGACGCCCGGTCGACCTTCATGGGCTTCGCGATGGTCCTTCTGTCGATCCTCGCGCTGCCCGTGCTGCTCAAGTTCTTCACCTGGGCAAGCGGCAGCGTCAGCGAGGCGGTCTCAGGCGGCGGCCTGCTCGGCACGGCCGTCGGGGGAGCGGTCGCGGTCGGCGCCTTCCGCGGCGGCCGGGCCGGTTCCGGCGGCTTCGGCGCGGGGGGTGCGAGCGCCGTCGACCACGCCCGCTTCATGTCCTCGGCGATGCCGCCCCCGACCGGTGCACATACGACCCCCACAGCGGCCGCCGCGTCCGGCAGCCCGCCCTCCGCGGCCGGTCGCCCCGCGGGAGCGCCCGCCGGGTCCGGGGCGTCTACGACGAAGGCCGGCGCCGCCGCAGGTCCTGCCGCAGGCGCAGCGGGGGCGGTCATCACGGGGCTGGCCACCGGTGCGAAGAGAGCCGGCGACTCAGTCTCCTCCTCAATGGATCCGCCGCGGCAGGAGTCGGCATGACAGGTCGTACGTCATCGAGGATGGCCAGGGCATGACGCAGGCGAGAGAACCGCGCACGTACGGCGGCTGGCGGCGCCGCCGCGGCATGGGACTGCTCGGCATGGGCGTCGGCGCCACCTTCGCCGTGCTCGGGGCTGTCGTGACGCTGCTGCTGGCCACCGCGCTGTCCCCGCGGATGCTGCTGTATCTGCTGCCGCCCGTGCTCGTGGTGGCGCTGCTCGGCCTGGCACCCGCCGGCGGCACGCCACTGGCCGCGGTGCTGCTCACCCGGTGGCGCTGGTGGTACGGCACCCGGCGCGGCTTCACCCGCTTCCGCTCCGGCCCCCGGCTGGAGCTGCCGGGCGTACTCGCCGCCACCTCCCTGCTGTCGGCCGGTGACTGGTACGGCAGGCCGTTCGGGCTGGTGTGGAACCGGCGCACCGGGCACCTGACCGCGACGCTGCGGGTCGTGGCCGCCTCACCCTGGCTCGCCGACCCCGACGACGCCGACACCTGGGTCGCCTGCTGGGGGTCCTGGCTGGCCTCGCTCGGGCACGTGCCCATGCTGTGCTGGGTCAGCGTCACCGTGGAGACCGCCCCCGAGCCGGGCGGCCGACTCGCCAGCACCATAGCCGAGGCGATCGACCCGGCCGCGCCCGCCACGGCCAGGGCCATCCTGGCTCAGCTGGTCGCGTCCGCGCCCGCCGCGGCGGCGCATGTCGAGACTCGGGTGTCGCTGACGTTCGACCCGGCGGCCTCGCCGTCGGCGCCGCCGACACTGGAGGCGGCCGTAGCGGAGGTGTCGCGCACGTTGGAGGGCCTGGAGTCGGCGCTGGGCTCCTGCGGGGTCACCGTGCTCGGGCGGGCCACCGCGGCGCAGATCGCCGCCGTCGTGCGCGGGGCCTTCGATCCTGCTGCGCGCGGCGAGGTGAGCCGGCCCCAGCCCAACATGCGTACGATGGGCTGGGCGGATGCGGTGCCACTGTCGGCCGAGGAGCTGGCGGGCTGCTACCGGCACGACAGCGGGGTGTCGGTGTCATGGTGCTGGCAGGAGGCGCCGCGGCAGAACGTGCAATCCGATGTGCTGGCCCGGATGGTCGCGCCCGGGCCGTACCTCAAGCGGGTGACGCTGCAGTACCGGCCGCTGCCAGCCGCCGCCGCCGACAGGGTGTTGGAGAGCGAGGTCACCTCGGCGGCTTTCCGGCAGGCATACCGGCATCGCCTGGGCAGGGACGAGACCGCGCGGGATGCCTTCGACCAGGCGCGGGCCCGGCAGGCGGCAAGGGAAGAGGCCATGGGCGCCGGGGTGTGCCTGGTGGGCATGTTCGTCACCGTCACCGTGCTCGACGCCACTGACCTGCCACAGGCCGTCGCCGCGACCGAGGCGGCCGCGGAGTCGTCCAAGATCCGTCTGCGTCTGCTGACCGGATCCCAGGCCGCAAGCTTCGCCTCGACCCTGCCCTGTGGCACCTGTCTACCCGTCCTGGTCCGGCGCTGATGGCCGCGGTCCGAGCGCAGGCCGCATTCCGGGCCCCGCCGGAGCGAGTCATCAGCGGGACGGCACTCCGGCCTCGGCCGTCGGATTCGACGACAGTCCGGCCGGGCTCTGCGCCTTGTCCTCGGTGTCGTCTCGGCGTCAGTAACGAAGCCTCCGCCCGGCATGCCTACGTCCGTCCACGCCTGCACGCGGGGGCCTGGACGGTCATGACACCATGACGGGGTGATCTCCGCTGACGAGCTCGTCGGCCGGCGGCAACCACACGCTGACTACGACATGGACGAGTGCGGCCGGGTGGTCGTCGCTCCCGTCCCGCGGGCCTTCCCGATGAGCGGTTTCCTCGGCCAATCGATTCGAGCGGTGTGGCACATCGTGGATCGACACCTCGACGCGGAGATCGGGCTCCTGCTGGAGTTCGATCACGGCCGGGTGCGCGTCCTCAACCTGGCGGACGAGTTGGTCATCACCGATCGCGCCCTGCCGGACGAGACCGGGCTCAGTAGTCGCTGACACGGTCATCGAACCGGTCAGCGGGAAACCACGGCTTGACCTTGGTCCTTCAGCCGGGATCTGTCGGCCGGGCTGCCTGGCTCCGCCTCGGTATGCCTAGCCGCACAGAACCCGGTGCCCCCGCTGCGCCGGCCGGCGTCTGTCAGGGTGAAGCCGTCGCCCGGGCCCTGGCTAGAGTTTGCACCCGATCTTGTATCGGAAGGCGGAGGGTTCGCGATTGACCGGCCAGAATCCGGGACGTCCCGGGTGAATGCACGTCGGGCCCCTGGAGGAGCGGCTGACACGAGGCTGGAGTCCGGACACCTTCCCCGACGCCGAGCTGCTCCTCGCCGTGATGACGCTGGCCGCGGTGCCTCACGCCCTCGCGGTCCGCCTGGCGGCCCACTTCACCGGGGGCATCCATCTGGGCTACGGCTCTGTGCCGGACCTGCCCGGATTCGAGTCTCTAAGGAGCCTGCAACTGCCCGTACAGGGCGCCTCCTGGGACCTCACTCCGGGGTCTACGACCCCAACACACCGAGCGCCGGCCGCCATGCCGGGCACGTCGGCGGCGGCGAGCAGCGCGGCCCGGTTCGCCGGGGTCGGCTGCGGGGGAGGGGTGGGCTTGCGGTTGCGGCGGGCGATCGCGGCGAGCTCGACCCGCGGCCGCGGACGGCCGGCGGCGGCGACCGCCTCGCGCGTGTCGGTCTCGGCGGTCTCGCCGGCGGGCTCGAGGGCCTGCTCGCCCTCACCCGCCTCGCCTCACCATCGGCGGCCGCGGGGGCGGCGATGCGCTGGGCGATCGCCTCGACCTGCGCGGTCTGCTCGGCGGCTACCTGCTCGCGGCGGCCGCCCTCGGTGCGGATCGCGTCGACCGCGTCGGCCAGGGCCTCGAGGGCGGTGACGTCGTCGGCGGTCAGGCCCTCGGCCTGCCGTGCGCGGATGCCGTCGAACTCGGCGAGGGCCTGCTGCTCGAGCTCGGAGAGGTTGACGTCTTCGCGGGCCAGCAGCGCGGCGAGGGCCTGCGCGTCACCCGCGGCCAGAGCGTCGAGGATTTGCTGAAGAGTGACCGGGTCCACTGCTGTGGCCTCCACTGTGCGGGGCTCTGCCCGGCCCACAGCACAGCGGCGGCAATCGCGCCCTGGCCCACAGCGCAGCGGCGATCTACTACCGGTCAGGGTAAACCACAACCCCGGCCGCCAGCGCGTCACCGAGGGGGCGCGCCGCACGGTGGCGCGCCCCCTCGGGGGGTCAGTGGTCCCGGTCGAGCAGCATGTGCGGGTAACCGCGGTTGACCCGGTCGCCGAGCTTCACCTCGAGCCCGTCGATGAACGCGCAGAGCTGGGCCGTCGCGTCGTCGACGTTCTCGGCCTCGCCGGCGAACTCGAACTCGAACTCGACGAAGTCACCAGCGCCGGCGACCGTGTCGAACGCGACCGTGACCAGGCCGGGCACCGTCCACTCTTCCCGGAGCTTGTCGACGACCGCCCGGGTCGCCCGCGCCATCGATGAGCCCGCCCGCGTCGACGGCCAGGTGCTCGACTACTTCCGCCGGGTGCTGGCCGAGCACTACGCGGCCGACAAGATGCTCGGCCCCCGCTCACTGCTCAAACCGGTGCTCGCGCAAATCGAGGTCCTCGACGACCTACGGCGCAGCGCCCGTACCGCGCACGTCGACCCGCTGCTGCAGATCATGGCGCAGTACGCCGAGATGGCCGGGTGGCTGCACCAGGACCTCGGGGAAGTCCCCGCGGCGTTCACCTGGTCGCGCCGCGCCGGCCGAGTGGGCGCAGGTCGCCGGGGATGACCAGATGGCCGCGTATATGCTCGTGCGGCAGGCGAACATCGCCTGCGCCCTGACAGACGACCACGCCGCAGTGGTCCAGTACGCGGCCGCCGCCCGCCGGCGACCGGACCGGCTCGAGCCGAAACTCGTCGCCCTGGCCGCGCAGCAGCAGGCGCGCGGCCTGGCGCTGCTTGGGGAGTACCACGAAGCGTTCGCCCTGCTCGACACTGCGGCCGACACGTTGCGCGATCACCCCGAGGCGAGCGAACCGCACGTGCCGGTGTACATCCACCATTACGACCTCGACACGCTCGAGGAACAGTCGGCCGCCTGCTACCGGGTCGCTGGCCGCGCCGAGGCCGCGGTGTCGATCCTCGAAAGCAAGATCGTCAAGCTTGACGGGAACCTCACCCGCGACCGCGGCCACCTCACCGCGAAACTCGCCGTCGCGGTCGCGCAGTCACCGCAGGCCGACGTCGGCCGCGCGGTGCACCTCGGGCACCGGGCGCTCGGCGTCGCCCGGTCGACCGGCTCGGCCAGGATCCGGCGCGAGCTCGACGCGCTCGACGACGAGCTGCGCACCCGCTGGCCCGACCACGGCCGGGCGTTCCACGACGCGCTGCTAAGCGCATATGCAGGGCGGCCTCGACCGCGGGCACCACGGCGGCGCAGGTGCAGCGCGTGGCGATCCACGTGAGGAACTCGCGCATGTTGCCCTGGCTGGCGACGAACGGGCACGGCGGCCCCACGGCCACCAGGACCCGGCCCGCCGCCAGCGCCGGCGGGATCCACCACGGCCCGGCGTCGAGCTGCTCGACATCGACGAGGACCTCGCCGCGGTGCGTCACGGGCAGGTGCCCGCCGAGGGTGAGGGCGCAGCGCCAGCCCGGCCCGGCCGACTGCAGCAGGAACATCTCGTCGTCCTCGACGACCGTGCGGGGCAGGCCCCACGCCGCGAGGACATCGGGCAGCACGTCGACGAGCGGGTCGCCGATCGTCGGCGACACATACAGCAGGGCCGGGGGGAACCCGGGAAGGTCCTCGACGAGGAACGCCCGGCAGTCGATCGCGTCGATGCATCCGATGAGGAACGCCCCGCCGCTGCCGTACGGGCGAACGGGCGAACGGGCGAACGGGCGAGGCTACTGCTCCTGATCAGTCCTCGTCATCGTCTGGATCTAGCAGGGGGAACAGGTGGGGATCGCTTACGATCGCGGCCCTGATCCGGTCACGGTCGACCGGTAGCGCGAGATGCAGGTGATACTCGCCCGTGTCATCCGGCCAGAAAGCGAGGTAGCCGATGTCGCACAGGTAGCTCTCGAGCCTCGACGCCGAGATGATCGTAAAGGCGTCGTAGCTCGTCGGCCTGTTCAATCCGCGCGCCAGTGTCTTCTCTAGCCCTCGGTCTAGATGGCCGTCCTCGACCAGGCGCGGCGGGTGATAGTTCTCGATCAGACCGGTGCGATCGGCCATCTCCGCCAACCCGTAGGCGACGGCATATTCGAGGGTGTTCGACCTGGAGGGGGCAGGCAGGCCGAGTAGGTATTCGGCCCGCGTCACGAGTCGTGCGCCGGGCACCACATGGAACCGGTCGACAATCTGGTACTCCATACGTCGATGATGGAATGGCCCAGTGCCCCGCCGGGCGTAAACGGGCGACGTCATCGCCAGCCGCCCCGCGCCGCAGCAGCTAGGGCGTGATCGCCTGCTGCCCGTCCCCCTGCCCCCCGCTCTGAACGCTCACGAACGCGTTGTCGAGCGCCGCAAGCGCTTCTTTCGGGTTGAACTGCAGATGCGGGTTCATCTTGATGAACTCGGCCTGCGCCGGGCTCAGCTCACGCACCAAGACTGTGCCGTCGACCTTGATGAGCAACAGGTTGCTGAACGTGACCAGAGCATTCGCGGAACCCTCCAACGACGTGATCAGCTTGGCGATCGCCTCGCTCTGGTCCTTGCTGATCTGCGCCTGCGGCGCCGCGTACAGGCGTTGCGCGGCGGCGGCCATGAGGGTGTCTGCGGCGTTCTCAAACTGGTCGGGCGTCGCCTTCTTCTTGAAGACGGTGACGAACGACTGCCAGACAGAGCCCCGGACCTGCCTGCTCTCCAAGATGATTTCCTGGTCGAACGCGGCGAGGACCGTCTCGAGGGCGTCGCGTACCTTGGCGTAGTCCTCGGCGTTCTCGATGTACATGATGACCGGGCTCGCCGTGACCTCGTCCGAGGCCCTCATAGACAAGGCGTCGTTCACCCTTGACAGCTCGGCAGCGGCAGCAGCGGCATGATCGCCGTGCCCCAGGAGCGCGATCTTGTCGCCACTCAATAGGCGGGGCAAGAGGGTGAGGTCCCCGAAGAGGTCATCCTGCGAGGCAGGCCCCGGGTCCTCATCGAACACAAAAAAGTGTTCCATGTCAGGGTTGAGTCTCCTGAAATCCTTGAGCAACTCCCTGCCCTGGCTGCTGCGCGCGAGGGCACGCAGGATGCGCTCATTAAGGCCACGCTCCCGCACAGGTGCCAAGTTTTCGGACCTGCTGTTCAGGGACTGCAGCCACTGCTCATCAGTCTCCTGATCCGGGCGGTCGGATCCTTGCGCCATTGCACGACCTCCGCTGTCTCGTCCTCTTGCGACGCATATGACTCTTGCAACCTCTGAGACGATTTGCGTACTGCTGCAGTTCCTCCCAAGGCCGCGTTCTCTACAGTTACTTGTCTGCGCCCGACCACAGGCGTCGCACGCCAGCGACGTAGTCCTGCGCGGTCTTCCCGGCGGGCGGCGGCATCAGCCCAGCGTGCACGAACGCGGCGAACATCGCGGGGAAAACCGGTAGCGGCCCGTTCGACCACCCGTCGAACAGGTCGAACGGCACCTCAACGGTCGGGAAAGCACCGGCCGCGCGGTTGACCGCCGGCTGCAGCCGCCGCGGCGACGGCGGTATGCGCTTTTGCAGCTCGGCAGTGACCTGCAGCGCAGTGCCCGGAGGTAGGCCCAACTCGGCATCGATCGCGCTCAAGACGTCCGGGCCGTAAACCGAGTCGAGCGCGTGCGGGCGCAGCTCTAACAGCAGATCGGCCAGTGGTGCGGTCAGCTCATCAAAGCGGGCGAGCTCTTCCAAGGCGTGCAGCATGTCGAGCTTGAGGACCTCGGGAGGGCGTAGCCCGACGTACGCGGCGCCGAGCGCGGCCAGAAGCGTCGATGGCTTGAGGTCGTCGGGGAGCAGCTCGGCGAGCAGCCCTGGCAGGTTCCGCCGTGACAGAAGCGTCAACGCGTCCTGTACTGCCGGGTCGTCGCTCACCCGCGCGATGAATGCCTCGTTGGTGTCGGCCAGGGCCGCCAGCCGGGCGAGCTGGTACCAGGGGGCGACCGCGACGATTCCCCACGGGACCAGGCCGAGATACCGCGCCGCTGTCTCCCGGTCGTCCCATTGCTGGTGCAGCGCGCCGAACACGTGCGCGCGCAGCCTCGTGTCGATGTCGTCGTTCCTGCCGTACAGACCGCGCTAGGTGTCGAAAGCGGAACGACGCAGCTGGGTCTCGGCGCCCTCTCCGGCGAACCGTTGCAATGGCGTGCGGGCGTTGAGGGGCTTGCAGCCGGCCGTCGTGATGTAGTCCCACGCCCGGTCGGGGATGTGAACCGGGCGGACCGGCCCGGGCGGCAGCGGTGCGCCGGTCGCCTCGCGCGCTACGTGCGCGAGGCAGGCCCAGGCGCCGCGCCGCTCGAGGCGTAGCGCGTCCTCGGCCGCGCGCTGCAGGATCGCACGGCCCTCGGCGGTTGACGCGGTGTTGAGCAACGGCGTGCCTTCGCTCGACCAGCGGCGCGCCAACCCCGGCAAGGCCGGCCGCCCGGCCACGCGGCGCGAGCAGGCCGAGGCGATCGCCGCCCTGGCGGCCGAGCGCGGGCTTGATATCGAGGTCTACCCCGACGAGGGCGCCGACTCGGGCCGGGAGATGCGCGAGGCGATCGCGCGGGGCGACCTCGAGCCGATGGGAGACGCCAGCGGACCGTAACCCCGCCCTTTCCCGTACTGGTGCCCCGCGTCCGATAGAGGCGGGGCACCTTTGTGTATTAATGTCCGATTTCTGGGCTCAGGGTTAGGGCTGGCGCGGGCCATTCAACCTGCTTTTTTGCGAAAAGGAATCAGCGTTCGGCAGTGATTTAAATCACGGGCGATCACTAATGGCAGATCCGCCAGAAGTTGGTTGTCTATGGAGAGCACCGCGTCGGTCGGTCATACCTGCAGGGATCGACCGGACTGACCCACCGGCGTCCCTCATGGTCCTGACGGGTCAAGGCAGGTGCGCAACCGTGAGTGCCAGAAGGCGACCACGCAAGAAGGGAAAGGAGCCGGACTGGGGTGGCTGGATACTGCTCGTCTTGCGAGCAGCCCTGTCGCTGTGGGACTGGCTGAACAAGGAGGACGGGCCCAGTGAGCATCGCTGCCCACTTGAGCCCGTGACACGCAGGGCCCCGGTTCAAGCTGTTGCGGGCAGGAGCCGGGTCTCTGCATGAGTAGGGTAACCGGGGCACACCCTCAAATCATGATCACTCAGGGTTTTGTGGGCTAGCCCACCCGATACAAGCCACAGGTGCGCCGAGCGAACCGGCAGTCGTCACGCGTAGGACGATTCGCGGCAGCGTCTCGTCGGCCGGGGCCGCGGGCCCCTGCGGCGCGGCCGACAGCGGGTCGGCCTCGGCGACCTCCTCGGCGATCTCCTCTGCGGTGTCGATCGACTCGACACCGGCGTCGTCGTCGACCTCGACCGTGGGCGGGTCCTGCGGGTCGGCCTGGTCGATCTCGTCGCGCTGCTCTGGGGTGAGCTCGTCCTCGTCGAGGAACAGCGTCGTGCAGTTGTGAACTATGTAGCCGCGACCGACCGTATATGCATGGTCCTTTGTCGTAAGGTCATACACGTGCCCCCGAAACCGCTCGCCATCGACGTCGATGACCTGCGCAAACGATACGAATCCGGCAAGTCGCTCGCCAAGGTGGCGAGCGAAGTCGGGTACAGCGTCAGCACCGTGTATCTGCGCCTGCGGGACGCCGGGGTGCCGATCCGGACCCGCGCCGTCGGCAACAAGATCGGCGGCACACTGCGCCGGTCCGCCCTGCACGCCGACGTCGCCCGACTGTACGGCCAGGGCGTGAGAGTCCTGGCCATGGCGCAGCAGCTCGGTACGACGCGCCCCAAGATCGTGCGCTGCCTCGGCGACGTCGGGCTGCCCGTGCGGTCCGGCAGCGAAGCGAACACGATCCGTCTGCGTAGCGCTGGCGTGCGCGCCGACGTCACCCGGGCCGCTCATCTCAAGTTCGGTGATGGGAACCGCGAACTTGCCGAGGAACTCGAGCGCCGCGGGATAGCGGCCGAACGCGAGCACATCGTCGATCACATGAACGTCGACGTGCTCGCCGGCGGAACCCTGGCCGTCGAGGTGCACCGTCCGGGGGCCTCGCCCCTGTCCGTCGAGAGCCGCGAGCGCCAACGCATCGTAGACCTGCTGCACCGTGGGTTCCCGGTGCTCTACGTGTGGGCCTACCGGAACAGCCGATGCCGCTACGACGTCTCGGCGTGCGCAGACCAGATAGTCGCCACGCTCGACCTGATCCATAAGGACCCATCCGCAGGCCGTCAGTACCGGGTGATCCGGGGTTGCGGTCAGGTCGTCGCCATAGGCGGTACGGAGCTTGAGCATCGGCCCGTCGTACTGCCGCCGCATGGCCGCCGTTACGGCACCTGCCACCAGCGTTGACCCCGGGAGGCACCTACAGTTGATCACCTCGTGCGGGGGGCCGCCCGGCATGCCGGGGAACTCGAGGGTGCGCCGCCGACGAGGAACGACGTCGCCAGGCGCCGCACCTGCCCGTCCGCGGCCCGGTGCGTCGGCCTCGTGCGGGCGTCGTCGGTCGCGAGCCATTGCTTGTAGAGGGTCAGGTCGAGGATGTCGGCCCGGGCCCGCGCACCCCAGTACGACCCGCCATTCAGCGCGCCGATCGTCTCGGTGCGGGCGATCCTGCGGGCTTTCCACTGCCACCTGCGTTCGAGCCGGTACAGGTCGTCGTACAGCTCGCGCCGCGCGGCCCGCAGCGCCGCGGCCTCGGCCGGGTCGATGGTCGGGTCGTCGAGCCGCTTCTCGATCGCGACGATGCGGCCGCGTACCCGGCGGATTTCGGCCTGCTCGCCCTGCGCCCCCGCCGTGGTGTCAAAGTCGAGCACGGCGGCGATGCGGTCGCGGACCTGGTCGATCGTCTCGCCCTCGCTGATGGCCTCTTGGATCTCGGGGCGGATCTCCTCGAACTGCTCGGCCGGGAACAGCTTCAACCGGCTGAACACCTCGGCGATGTACGCCTCGCGGTACGGCTGATCCGACACGGTCGCGATGCGGGCGATCGCGAGGAACCGCTCGGCGAACAACTCCTCGAGTACGGGCATCGCGAACTCGGCCAGGGCGGCGGCCCACTCCGGTTCGCTGGCGGCGAATCCCTCCATGTTCGGCGGCGGCGCGGCGTCGGCGGTGACCGCGTCGGCCTGGCCGGTGCCGAGGACCAGGCGGCGCACCTCGGCGAGCCACCGTTCGATGGCCTTGCGCACGGCGGCCTCGACGTCGGCCTCGGCACCGAGCAAGAGCGCCGAGGCGCGCATGCGCTCGGGCAGCCACAGGTCGATCTCAAGCGCCACTGCGCGCCACCTCCTCGACGAGCGCGGCCAGTGCGGGCGTGACCGTGTGCATGCGCCAGGCGGTGAGTTCGTCGGCCTCGCTGCGGCCGGGGCAGCGGGCGCACCAGCCGAACGTGTCGTGCGCGGTGCTGATGTGCAGCACCACGGCGCCCGGCCGCTCGGGCTGCGGGTCGACGTCGGGGCCGGGCACGCGTCAGCCTTCGGCGGCCCACCGCATCGGCATCGGCACCGTCCCGTCGATGCCCTCCGAACTGCCACGCTCGCTAGCCCGAGCGGCCGGATCGGTGATTCCCCTGCCGTCATGGCTGCCTATGCCGCGCACCACGGCGTCAGCCCCGAGCGCCTGGGCCGACTTCACGCGGCTGCGCACGAGGGGACGGTCCGGCAGACCGCACGCTCGGCGTGTCGCAGAAGAACCCTTGACCACAGCCAGAGGGAAGAGGGTCCGGAAAGCTCCTCCCGTGGGGTTGAGGCAAGCCTCTATGCCCCACGAGGCCGATGTGCGGATCCTGCTCGTGCCGCTCAGCCAGTGCCCACAGCTCAGCATGTCGGTCGTCCGGGGCCCTGACTAGGAGGTCGCCGAGTCCGTGAGCGGCCATCCACTCGCCGTCGACCTCGGGATCGCAGTCCGGGTCTTCACAATCACCCGTCTCCGCGTCCGCGCAGTGCAGTTCCCACATGAGCGTGACAAAGTGCTCTTCCTCTTCGCCGCCTCCGCCAGCGCCCAGATCCCTGGCCTGCTCGCTGAGACCTGGCAGGCGCTCGTCGATGAGCTACCCATCATCGGCGTTAACCCGCACCACCGCGGCGTCCCCCACCCCGGACACCCGCTGTTCCGCAAGCAGGCGTTCGGCGCCGCCGGCCTGGTCTCCTATGTCGTAGACGACGCCGCCAGGGCCGTTCATGTCTGCTCGATCATCTGGGCAGGCTGAGGGCGCTAGCTGGTCACGGTCAGCTCGTACGGCTACGAGCCGGGTCCGTAGCTGGTCGACCTGTCGGCGCAATTGGTGCGGCTCGGGTTCTCGGGTGCTTCGCCATAGTCGTACCGTCTCGTCGGAGCTGATGGTGGCGAGTAGGTGGCCGTCGGGGTGGAAGGCCACCGCACGAATGGTGCCGGTGTGGTCGTTGAGGGGATCGCCGACCGGCCGATACAGCTCCAGCGACTCCGCAGTGGGCGGTGTGGCTGTTGCCCTGTGGCTGGTTTCCTCCGCCGCCAGCCACAGCGCACGGAACTCCTCGAGATGGCTGTCATCCCCTGCGAGGGCCTCGACGATGACCTCCAGTTGGCCCCAGCGCGGCAGCTTCTGGCAGCGGATAATCGCGTGCGCAGTGGTGTGACTGACCGCGCTGTGGGTGCGCATGGCCAGTTCTCGGTAGCTGGGCTTGCCTTGGTGCCGGTACAGCTCCTGCAACCGGTCGCGGAGGGCGACCAGGGGGCCCTGGCTGGGGTCAGGAGATGAGGTGTCGGGCATGTTGCCCGCCCGGCGGTGCCGGGTCAGGTCCGGGCGCGTCCGGTTGTACTCGGCACGTGTCCATGCCTCCCGCCAGGGGCGCCAATCTCCGACTTCGATGCCCTGCTCAAGGCTGGCTTGTGGAAGGCGAGGCAGGAGCAACGCTTGGACCACGGTCGCGAACGTGTCGTAGTTGGGGCGCCGGCCGCTGAACAGGTTGCCGAGCGTGCTGGTCGGAACGCTGCTCAGGCGGCTAAGGTCACGCAGGCTCAGGTTCCCGCGCGCGATCCTGAGCACCCTCAGCTGATAGAGCAGGTCGTCGAAGGTTTGTACGGTCTCTGGCTGCGGCACCCAGGCTTCCGGGTCAGCCAGGTCCACCTGGACCGGTCGCAATCGGCCCTCGCGCACTGGCCGCCCGGTGTCGGTGTGCGTGGGCACCACGACGTCGGCGTGCCCGAGCTTGCGGCGCAGCCGGCCGACTACCTGCTGCGTCTGCAGCCAGTCCTCGCGCCAGCGCGCCAGCTCGGTATCGTCGGCGCCGCACGCTTGGACGAATGCCTTGGTGACGTCCCAGGTGGGCAGCCTCTTGCCCGCGCATGCGTCGGCAAGTACGGCGTGCGAGAAACGCGCTGTCTTGGCCATGGCGCGGGAGGTCAACGGCGGAACGACCTCGGCCGAGTCCATCCGGTCACGCAGCCGCTGGGCGAACTGACCGATTGGGCCATCATCGGCGATCGGGTTGCGTTTGCGTCCCATCACGCACCCCCCTGCCGCCGGTGGGCCAGGCGACGGAGCCACGACAGCACGCCGAGTGCCGCTGCGCTCAGCGCGCCCGGCACCCCGAGCGCTATGGCGAGAGACTGGCCTCCCGCGACCAGCACCACCACTAGGACCGAGAACATCCCGAAGATGATCAGGAAAGCGATGAGCCACCACCATGGCAGCTTCTCTCCAGGTTTGGCCGATAGCGGCGACGCCGCCTGCGGACCGGGCTGCCCGGGCGCGGACGGTGAGAGGGGGGCGTCAGGGCCGTCGCCAGGACTGCTGTCCTCGTCATCGTCTGCGGGTGGGGCTGCGGCCGGAGACTGCGCTTGGGCGCGGACGGCTAGATGGGGAGAGCGGCGGTCAGCCATGACGACCTCACTTCGGGAGGGGGACCCTGGTCTGGAGCTGGAAGTCGGACTCACGCGTCCCGTTGGCCGTCGGGAATCTCTGCGCGTGTCTTTCCCGTCCATGGTGGACGGGTTGCCCTCCTTCTGCGCAATCCCCGCCTGTCAGTTCTTTGTCAGGCCGTCCGCTCAGCCTGTTCGGGGGCGGTCGCGATTGTCTGTTGTCAATGCGACAACGCCTGACAATCGTCGTATCCCCCCTGGTCAGCGGCCCTCTATCTCGATGGGAACATGAACGTCCGACTTAGTCCCACTTCCAAGTCGAAAACAGCTCCGGACATCTCCAATGGATCCACGAGCCCTGGATCATCCGGGGCTCGGACGGCTCACTTCTCCTGGTCTGGGGCGTGCGCCAATCTCTCAGGCTCTGTTTGGCCGCATAGCCTGACGATTCGGGACGAGGGAACCGCCGGCCTGTTCCCGGGCCTGCGGTATCCTCGTCCTCCAGCTCCAAGGACGGAGACCGACGACCACGCCGGTGCCCTTCCCTCACGGCAGCTGCGTATCCGGGACCCTGCGCGGTCGTCGGTCCGAATCGACAACTCACCGCCCAATCGGGCCTATCTCATGAGGTGAGCGCCACTGCACGGCGCCTTCCCGCCCTGCATGAATCACGGCTCGCGGCTGCTCGTCGAACCTGCTGCTGGTAGAGGCGAGTCGAGATCGGGCCCCGGGCGTGCCGCCGTTGGTGAACGACACCTCGGGCGCGTCGACCAGGTTTCCGGTCAGGTGGATCGTGATAATGCTGCCTGGCGGCGTGCTCCGCGTGCCGACCGTGACCCGCGAGTTTCGCCCGGACGACCCGGAATACCCGCAGTGGCTGCCCTTCGCCCAGCGGGAAGCCGAGCTGTGACAGGGCGACGAGGCTGAGCAGGACCAGCGCATCCTGGCACGCTGGCGGTGCCTGACCCAGTCGGGGTCGGGGTGCGGCTTTGAGCGCACGCCGAGCGGCCACCATCATGCGCACGCCCTGCCCGGTGCCGTCTGCCCTCGCCCTGCTCATCATCCGATCGTCGAGCCCGGCTGAGGGCTACTTTCCGCGTCTTGAGCGCCTGCTGGGCGTGTCGGCCGCCGACTGCGCCCTCTGCTTGAACCCCGTGGTGGCGGTGTTGCCGTGCGGGTTTTTGTCGGCGCTGCGCTGGATGCGTCGGGCGTCCTCGGGCGTCATCTTCCGGCGCGTGGAGCCGGCGTCGTTCGTGCTCACGTGACCTCCTGCGAATCTGCTTGCCGTAGTGACGGATTGTGGTGGTGGGTGAATGCGGCGTGACGCAGGCGCCGTCGTCGCCGCAGCGGAGTGGTCAGTCTCAGCAGACGCTGAAGAGACTCGCCGTCTGCGGCCCAGCGGGCGAGGTCCTGCCGTCCAACGAGGTGGATCCGGAACTCGGCGGCGTTTTCCCGGGCTCCCCTGGTGAAGGCACCGTTGGTGACGATCACCGCGACGTCGGCGCCGTGAGCGGGCCCCGCGGTCCCGTTCACCTGGTAGACGACGCCGGCTCCGACCTTGCCGCCGGTCGTGGTGTGCTTGCACTGCACGACGATGCGGTGGCCGCGGTCGTCGAGGGCGACGACGTCAGCCGCCTTGTCACCCCGGCGGCCGACGTGTCTGGCGTTCATGCCGTCGCGCAGCATGAGATCGCGGACGGCGAACTCAAAGGCCTGCGGAGTGATGGCGTCTAACTCGTGCAGGGTCAGCCTCAGGTGCCGTAGCCGGGCGCTGCGCCGCCGGACCGCGGCCACCTGCCACCACAGCGCCGCCGCGATAGCGATCGCGAGACCGAATCCCAGACCGGCCGCGATATACCAGTGGCCGAAAATCACGCCGATGAGGGCGCGTACTGCCTGGATCAGCAATGCGGTGGCGATGAAAACGACGAAAAGGGCCGCGATCCATTCGTTCAGGTTGGCCGGCGTCCAGGATCGGAGCAGGCGCGAACGTGACTTCCGGCGCGTCATCGGGTGACGATCTCCGACATCGGTGGCTGCTGCGGGACCTCCTGCTGGTCACCGGCGCCATGGGAGACGAACCAGATCACCCCGGCGATGACGGCCAGGACCATCCAGCCCGAAATCCTTCCGCTTTTTGATTTCGGTCTCCTGACCCAATGTCCGCGCCGGTAGTACATGTCAGAGGGCATGGGGCATCTCCTTGGGGGATCGAGGGAATGGCGGGGGCGGCCTCGGGGGCCACAGAGAAATGTAAGCATCCGGCACCGACAAATGCTGAAAATAACCGGCGCTTCACCTCGTACCGGAAACGAATAGCTATCTTTCTATGAAGGCAGCCGCTTCTTTCCTCGGCGCCACCCCCGACCCTGTTCGCATCCGGCGCAGAGCCTCCCGCTGTCGCGTGCTGGGGCAGGGCCGGCTCACGTCACGGCCTAAGCAACCCTCCTGTGACGTAGTGCGGGCATACACCCGATGGGAGGCATGTCGTGACCGTGGTGCAGCTTCGCCCTCGCGATGAACTCCTGGTGCCGTCAGCCAGTCCTGGCGGCATCGAGGAGGCGGGAGCCGTACCGGACCTCGTGGGCCGGAGGAGGCGGCGGCCGGTGGCGCCGGCTCGGGGATGGCACAGGCCGTACGGCGGGCGGGCGGTGCACGTCGCGCCGGGGGTGGAGTATCAGGCGACGACCACGCAGGTGTGCGGGCTATACCCGTTCGTCGCCGGCGCGGGCGCCCCGTCGATCGGCACGCCGATCGGGCGGCACCAGCTGTCCGGTGAGGTCGTCTGCCTGGATCCGCTCACCTGGCTGCGCGCCGGGCTGGTGACCAACCCCGGCGTGTTCGTGCTCGGACAGCCCGGCACCGGCAAGTCCACCCTCGTCAAGCGCCTGGTCGTCGGGGCGGTCGCGTTCGGCTCCACCGCGTTGATCCTCGGCGACACCAAACCCGACTACACCCCGCTGGTCGCCCACCTCGGCGGGCAGGTGATCAGCGTTGGCCGGGGGATGGATCGGCTCAACCCGCTCGACGCCGGACCACTGGCGGACGCACTGCGGCAGATGAGCGGGCCGCAGGCGCAGCGGCTGCGTTGGGAGGTGCGCGGCCGGCGGCTGTCGCTGCTGCTCGCACTGTGCACGCTGATTCGGGAAAGCCGGATTACCAATTTCGAGGAGGTCGTGCTGGGCCGCGCGGTCGATCTGCTGGACGAGCGGCTACTGCGTGAGCCGACAGTGCCCGACGTCCTGACGGTCATCGAGGAAGGGCCCGAAGCGCTACGCTCGGCCGCCCGGGCCGACACCGACGAGACCTACCGGGAACGGACGCGGGAGCTGATGTTCACCCTCGACCTGCTGTGCACCGGGTCCCTGGCCGGGGTGTTCGACGGACCGACCACCCGCCCGCTGGACCTGACCGCGCCCGCGGTCGCCGTCGACATCTCCCGGATCGGCGCGGCCGGCGACAAGCTGCTCACCGCGGCGATGCTGTCCACCTGGGCGTACTCCTTCGCCATGGTCGACGCCTGCGCTGCGATGAGCGAACTCGGCCTTGCGCCGCGCCGCTCCTGGCTGGGGGTGATGGACGAGCTTTGGCGGGCGCTGCGCGGCGCGCCCGGCCTGGTCGAATACGCCGACGCGCTGACACGGCTGAACCGGGCCAAGGGCATGGCGTCGGTGATGGTCACACACTCACTGTCGGACCTGGACGCGCTGACCGCAGAGGAGGACAGGGCCAAGGCCCGCGGTTTCGCCGATCGCTCGGCCATCACGGTGCTGGCCGGGCTGCCGCCGCGCGAGCTCGCCCGGGTCCGTGAGGTCACACCGCTCACGGGTCCCGAGGCCGAGCTGGTCGCCTCCTGGTCGGCGCCGGACTCCTGGCAGCCGGAAGCCAAGCATCCCGGCCGCGGCAAGTATCTGATCAAAACGGGGGAGC
This sequence comes from Microbispora rosea, assembly GCF_900156315.1. Lineage (GTDB taxonomy): Bacteria > Actinomycetota > Actinomycetes > Streptosporangiales > Streptosporangiaceae > Microbispora > Microbispora rosea. The sequence continues at coordinate 92,085 of NZ_FTNI01000029.1, forward strand.
GGCTCGGCATCCCCGTCGAGCTGTCTCTGGTCGGCGAGGAATACCGCCTGTATGACACAGATCCGAAGTTCGACTCAATATCTGGACGGTTGGTCCGGAACCCAAGGAGCGGTGGCCGGTGAAGCGGGATTCACGGCCCGGGGTTCCCGGGACTGAGGCTGTCGCGGCCGGCGGCGTTGGTGAGAACACGGGTGGTGTTACAGAGTTCGTCGATCGTGTGCTGGTAGTCGGCGGGGTCCAGGCGGGAGAACGCGGAGGCTTGCCACAGACCGGTGGTGAGGTATTGGTCGGAGTGGTGGGTGCCGAGGCGGTCGTCGAGGTGAAGGAGCGCGCCGATAGCCCAGTGCTGGTCGTAGTAGCAGTCGGTTCTGGGCAGGTAGCGGTCGAGGTAGGCGGTGAGGATCTCGGCGTCGTGGGATTGCCCGAAGGTGGCGAGGGCGAAGCAGTAACCCTGGCCTGCGTAGCAGACCTCGCTGCTCAGGAGAAGTTCGCCGATGGCCTGGCGGAAGCGAACGCGGCGGTCTATGCCGATCAGCCATGCGGCGGTCAGGCGGGGCCGCCAGTCACAGCGTAAGAGTTCGTGGAGGTCCTCGTCGCTGATATGACGCGCGTCGTCGGCGAGGGCGGCCTTGAACCGATTGCTGAGCTTGGGAAGCTTCCCGCCGAGGAGCTTGAGGTAGCGGGGCTCGTCGCGATCCCAGACCACGTAACGCTGGACGACATCGGCGAGCGTGGGCCTGGTGTCGGCACTGGTGATCTCGGGGTCGTCGTCTGGGCTGGTGCTCATGCTGACATCTTCGTCGCCGGCGTGGGATGCGCGCGGCCTGGTTGTGCGGGGTCCGCTGAACGTGAGCGGGATGCGGTCGACGAGGGTTGCGAAGCGGGCGGCGGAGGCGACCGACCGGTGTTTTCGGTTTCGCGTGGTGCATCGCCTCCGTCGTATACGACGGATTCCGGGCTCACATAGGAGGAAGCCCCGGCGGTGAATCGCCGGGGCCATACGCGTGGGATCAGCTGGCGAAGCCGAAGACGGCGGCGAGCATACCTCGTACGTCGGCCAGGCGAGCCTCAGGGAGGTCGCCCACTTTCTCCTTCAGCCGGCCGCTGTGCACGGTTGTGATGCGGTCGACCATCGCCGCCCGGCCGCCGCCGACATCGACGGAAAACGCCGTCAACGCGGACGCCATGTCGGCGGCCTCCACATACGCGGTGAGCACGTTGTCGCCGTACAGCGTGTGGTAGAAGTCGCCGGAGACGATGAGGCGGACCTCTTCGCGGTCGGCGAGCTGAACCGTCCAGAGTTCCCCGAACCGGTGGCTCACGCGGCGGCCCCGCCCTGCTTGCCCTTCAGATGCGCGCGGATGTCGTCGTGCAGTGCGGCCTCGTCGGCCTCCTGGACGGCGATCGCGGGGGAGCCGTAGTACGCGGCCCGCGTGGACTGGTCGTGGGAGGCGGCCAGCTCGCGCAAGATGCCCCGCTCGATCACGGCCGACACGCTGAGCCCGTTTGCCTCTGCGTGCGCCCGCGCCTTCTCCAGGATCCACGGAGCGATGCTGATCGAGGTCTTATCCTTCGCCATACCCAGAGTGTATTCGCCGGGTATTACCTCGGGTAGGGGAGCCGGGGAATGCGGCCGGTTCCAGCTGCTTCTTGAACTTCCCTGATGAGAAGGGTGCCACCAGAATGCGGCAGAAACGAGCGGTAGGCTCAGGTAGCTGCTGGTTGGCGTGCGTGAGTGCCTCGTAGAGGTGCGCGCTTGGACCAGGCCCGGAGAGACCCGCCGCCACGACTATTCAAGGCGTTCCTCGGCCAGCGGTCTGATGCTGCGAAGGTGACCCTGAGATCTCGCCGGATGAGCCCCAGCCCGTGATGTTCGCTGCTCAGCTCGGTGCGCGTGCTGCGTAGCACCTCTGAGGCCGTGCTTACGCACCAACGCGTGCGACAGTCACGGCCGGCTGGCGAGAACGGCGGGAACCCGGCTGTAACGATTGACCCAGGTGGCGAGCCCAATGTCGATGTAGCCGAGGCACTCAAGGATGGTCTGGTGGTCGGCGTGCAGGTGGCGGTGGTAGACGGGACAGTGATGAGCGATCTTGTTACGCAGCACGCGAAGGTGGTCGAGCTTGCGGTGCAGTTCCCTGCGTCCGCCCCGGTAGCCGGGGAACGCCCGGTGTAGGGCGGTACGCCACAGTCGCTGGTCGTAGTTGTTGCCGGGGCCGAGCAGCGAGACCCAGAAGCCGAAGGACAGCTCGTTCTCGATCCGCTCCGGGGTTGTCGCGAGCCCTTGTCTGCGCAGCAGGTCGCAGGCCTCGCCAATCTTGCGCTGTGCTCCGAAGTGCAGACCGGCGTCCTCCCACCAGTCGGCTCGCTGGAAGAGCCGCACCAGTTCGCGGCTGAGGACGCCACGCAGCGCGACCTCCAGATACTGCAGGGGGCCGTAGAACGCCGCACAGATCTCGGTGTTCCAGCAGTGGAGGCGCAGGGCTGCGGCGGTCTGTCCGTCGCACAGTGCCTCGTACTCGGCGACGCGGGCGACCGACAGCACCTCCCGTAGCCGCTTGGCCTCGGCTTCCTCCATTTCGCGCCCGTGCCTCCTGTGCTACTGTCAGTGACATAAGCCCCGGTATTGCCTCTGCTACGGCACGCAGCCGGGGCACAGCTTTGTGTGAGCAAGGCTGCCACACCGGCTTCGTCACATGGTGAGCAACGAGTCATTTGCAGGCTCACCCTCATGGAGTTGTCGCAACATGCGGGCCGTGACACGTGAGCCGGGCCCCGGGACCGAAGGCGCCGATCATCCCCGGGCACGCGTTCGGCGGATGGTTCCTGTTGGCCGCGCTGTGGGGCTTGGCCGCCGTGGCCGTGGTGGTGTGGGCGGCCGCCGGGCTCGCCGCTCTCCTCACCGGCGGCACCGTCGCCCCGCTGGGGACGGAGTTCATCGCCGACGTCGTGCACGGCCGTACGGCTGACGCCTGGCCGGGCACACCCACTTGGGCGGTCGCGGGGATCGCTGCGGTGCTGGCCGTGGCCGCCGCTACGGTGGCGCTGCCGGTGTGCCGTGCCGTGCTTCGCCGACTTCCCACCCCGGCCGACCCGGTGGCGGCCCTGGCCCGCAATCCGCGCCTGGCCGTCTTCCAGGCCCTGCCGACCGCGCGCAAGGCGATCCGGCTGCGCGCCTCCCTGGCAGGGCGGAAGCCGCATGACCTGCAGCCGGAAGAGATCGGGCTGGAGCTCGGTGAGCAGCTGCTGCCGCGCGGGCGCGGCCCGGTCCTGTACTCCAGCTGGGAGGACACCGAGGTCGACCTCATGGCCCCCCGGTCGGGTAAGACCACGGCGCGCAGCATCCCGCACGTGCTGTCGGCGCCCGGCGCGGTCGTGGCCACCAGCAACAAGGAGGACCTGTGGGCCGCCACCGCCGAGCTGCGCGAGCAGCGGGGAAGGGTGTGGCTGTTCGACCCGCAGTCCATCACCTACCAGCCGCAACGCTGGTGGTGGAACCCCCTCCGCGTCCTGGCGACGGTCGAAGACGCCCACCGCCTGGCCGGGCACTTCGTGCTCACCGTCGAAGACCCCAGCAAGAGGGACATCTGGGGGCCTGCCGCCCAGGACCTGCTGTCGGCGCTGTTCCTCGCCGCGGCGACCTCCGGCCGCACCCTGCATCACGTCGCCCGCTGGCTGGATGAGCCCGCCGTCCCCACCCCGTGCGAGCTGCTCACCGAGGCCGGCTTCCACCTGCTGGCCTCCAGCCTTCGCGGTGCGCAGAACGGCGCCGTGGAGACCCGCGACGGCATCTACCAGACCGCCCGCACGGCCACCAAGGCGCTGCGCGACGAGGCGATCATGGCATGGGTCACCCCCTGCGACCTGCCCGACTTCGACCCGTACGACTTCGCCCGCAGCACCGACACCCTGTACCTGTTGTCGCAGAACCGCTCGGCGGCCGCCCCGCTCATCGCCGGCCTGGCCGACCTGGTGATGCGGGCCGCCAAACGTGAGGCCGAACGCATGGGCGGGCGGCTCGACCCGCCGATGGCCGTTTCACTGGACGAGGCGGCCAACATCTGCCGGATCGCCGACCTGCCCGAGCTGTACTCCTATATGGGTTCGCGCGGCGTCTGCCTGGTCACGATCCTGCAGTCCTACGAGCAGGGGATCACGGTGTGGGGCGAGCACGGCATGGCCGCGTTGTGGGGCGCGGCCACCATGAAGCTGATCGGCGCCGGGGCCGACTCTCCGCGCCTGGCCCGGGACCTGGCGACCCTGGTCGGACAGCATGACGTTCCGGTCAGGAGCCTGTCCTACGGCGAGCGCCACGCCGGCGAGCAGATCAGCCTGCGCCGCCAGGACATTCTCGAGCCCGCCGCGATCCGCGCGCTCGAACCAGGCACCGCGCTGCTGCTGGCCACCGGAGTCCGGCCGGCGCTGCTGAAGCTCCGCCCCTGGTACGGCGGAGCCCTCGCTGGGGACATCGCCGCCGCCCGCGACCGGGCCGTCGCCCGCATCACCGCCGGAGCGGTACAGCACGCCGAGACGGGCGCCGCGGCGGTGCGGCGCGCCCGCGGCGCCGATCGGCGACATCCGTACGGGGACCTGACCGGCGCGGGGGAGTCCTCCGACGGCGGGGAGGCCGGCCGGTGAGCACCGAGCCGGAGCTCGAGGAGCCGGTCGACGAAGAGCCGCAACCGGTGTTCGCCACGCTGGAGGACTGGGTGAGCGGCAGGTTCCTGCCGATGTACCGGCGCACGCTGGGCGGGGAGTTCCGCTGGTGCGCCGAGTGGTGGCGTCACGCGGAGGCCATCTCACGCCTGACCACGCTGTGGCACCTCTGGGAGACGCTGCGGCTGAAGCCCGGCACCGGCATGGCCGAGTGGTACGGCCACCTCGACCACCATCTGCCGATCCTGCTCGGCGCGCGCGGCCCGTTCTACCAGTGCACAGAGGCCGAGCACCTCGAACCCCACCAGGCCCGGGCAGTAGCGGCGCCGTCGTGGTGGTGGACCGGCCTCGCAGCCCCGAGTGAGGCCGGCGCCTCCCTCGACGCCTGATTGGACATCTCCGCCTTATCCACAAAACGTCGTTCGGTCCCACCCACCTCGGTGCGCAGGGTGACCATCGAACCTGTATCGAGAAGAAGGGAGCCGGTTTGATCTCCGTCACCGACGCCTACCGTGTCCTCGACGAACGGCGTGACGCCGACCACGACAGCTCGACCACAGCGGCGGTCGATGCGTTCACCGCGATCGCCCTCGGCATGAGCGCCGGGGAACACCAGGGCCCGCCTGAGCTGTACGCCACCTTCGCCATCGCCCAGCAGGAGGCACTCGAGGGCATGGCCGCGCTCGGCGCCCAGCTCGGCTCCGCCGACACCTCCGCCGCCGTCCCCGACCTGGACGCAGCGGGCAGGCTCGGCAGCCTGCTGTGCGAGGTGCTCGTGCAGCGCGCGGAAACCAGCTCCGACCCGAGCCGGCGCATCGCCGTGCTCAACGCCGCCGCCCACGCCGGACGGATCCGGGACCTGCTCGCCTGATGGACACCACCTTCGGAGACCTCCTGGACGGCGCCTGGACGCACCTGGGTGGCGCCACCATGCACGCCCACCCGCAACTGGGCGGCGACATCACCGCGGCGGCCAAAGACGCCTGCCGTTCGCTGACCGCCAGGCTCGCACGGTGCGCCGAGGACTTCACCCGCGCGGACGACATAGCGCAGCCCATCCACGAGGCGTCCCGGCTGCTCACCCGCCTCGGGGGATACACATCCGCGGCGGCTGCCAGGCATCCGCTCGCGCTGCACCTGCGCGCGGCGTCGACGAGCTGGGGTGCCGCCGGAGACATGCTGGCCACGCACTTCACCCGGCGCGGAGACGCTCCCCGGTCCGATTGGGCCGCTGTCATCAGCGACGAGCAGGTACGCGATGGCCTGCTGAGCGAGGTCGCCGACCATACGCTCGCCCTGGTGGCCGTCATGGACCGCTCGGGCCTGACCCGCGACCTGGATACACAGACGGCCTGTTCACTGCTGCGCTCGTCCGCGCTGCGCTGCGCCTCCCGATCGGGAGACGCGGCGTCCTTGCGCGCGGTTCCGCTCAACGAGCCTCCGTGGCCGCCGCAGCCGGTCCCGCAGGAGGCCCAGACCCCGCACGAGCTGTCGGCGGGCATCATCGACGGCAGCGACGCCCTGCGCGCACTGTGCCATCGACCCCAGGAGCTCAGCCCACGGCAGTGGCAGCGTACGGCTCTGGCCGCTTCCATCATCAGCGACATCGCAGCGAAGTCGCTCACCCAGCTCACCCGCCGCTGCTACGAACTCAACCCTCATCGGCAGCAGGCGCTCGGCAAGGCGCTGCAGCAGGCGACCGACGTCGTCCAGCGGGCCAACGCGGAATGGAAGGGGGTGCGCCAGGCCTGGCACGGACAGGTCGCGGCCGGCCCGCTGTCGGCATCGGTCCGCGAACAGCACCTGGACCAGATGACCGTGCGCCTCGGCCGGCTGCTGCATGACAACCCGAGGTGGACGCCTGCCAGGCAGGACAGGGCGCCGCTCAAAGCGCCCGCGGTAATCGCTCCCGCCATCGCCGATATGGTCCCGATCGCGCGGGCGGTCCTGCATGCCTTCGAAGGGCTGACGGTCGTGGCCGGACGGGACCGACAGGACGTGCGACGAGTACTCCGAGCCGATGTCGGCCAACCCGGCAGACGCCAGCTGCTAGCCGCCTACGAGCAGCTCGGTAGCCCGAAGGCAAGAGCCTCGCTGGCGCTCAGCGAGGCGATGCTGCTGGCCGCCCCGCCCGAGCTGCGCGACGAGCTGTGGCAGGACATCCGCATCCTGGAGCTGCGCCGCAACGGAACACTCGACGGAAGTGCCTCCGCACGGACGGCAACGCTACACCAGCTGAAGACCCTTATCGCCGGCGCAGACGGTCCCGAATCCCGCCTCGACCTGTCCACTGCGTCAAGAACGGCGGGAGCGACGATTCCCCCCGCCCCTACGTCATCCCTGAGGCGATCCGGAAACCGATTCCGGTAGACCATGGGGGAAGGGGCGCCTCTCGAGCCGTCACCAACGGCGGTGAGAGACGGTTGGCATTGCGGGAGACCCCAGCGACACCGACCGGCTGAACCGTGAGGCATGGCTGCGCACTGGCGAGCTCAGGTAGGTGGGCTTTGAAGGAGTTATCGAGGGGATCCCGGGGTATTCGTGCACCTGGCCTGGTTCGGAAGTGAACGATGGTTGATTGCAGAGAACACACCCCTCTACCATCAACGGCTCCCCAGCCGTCCCTGAAACCACCGTCTCCACCCTCCTGACGACGTTCGGGCATACGCATCTCGCGCGATCTCGAGATTGCCTCGCACGACGTGGGTTGTGGGGTGGTCGGGGCCCAGCACCCGCTCGCAGTTGGTGAGGGTTTGCTCCAGCAGGGGGATGGCGCGGGTCAGGTCCCCCGCCGATCGGTAGGCGCCGGCGAGGTTGTTGCGGGAGGTCAGCGTTGAGGGGTGGTCGGGGCC
>NZ_FTNI01000029.1:100227-127590 GCF_900156315.1 Microbispora rosea
GCCGATTGGTAGGCGCCGGCGAGGTTGTTGCGGGAGGTCAGCGTTAAGGGGTGGTCGGGGCCCAACACCCGCTCGCAGTCGGTGAGGGTGCGCTCCAGCAAGAGGATGGCGCGGGTGAGATCGGCCAGCTCGTACAGGTACCGGCCGCACCAGGTAAGTAACCGGAGCAGGTCGGCTGTGAGGGCGTCGCTGTTTTGCGCATGCCGGTTGAGCGTGTCGGTTTGTTCGACGAGCATCTCGACCGCGGCGCGGGCTTTCCAAAGCTGGTGCCCGTCCGGCACGGTGGTGTTGAAGGCATGGAGCAGGGCGGTGGCCTGGCTCATCACGGTGTCGAGGTCGCCTTGGTGGGCGGCGCGTTCGCGGAGCACACCCTGCACCAGGCGGTGCATCAAGACCGCCGTGCCGTCCTCGGTGAAGGTGATCAGCGAGGTGTCGGCCAGGTCGGCGAGCATCTCCCGGACCCGCACCTGAGGGTTTTCGTCGTCGCTCAGGCCGTTCAGCATGGCCAGCGGAACGCCGGCGGGTGACAGCACCGCCAGGATCGGCAGCACCTGGCGGGCGACGGGCAGCGCCGCCTCGGCCTGGGTCACCGACAGCAGGATCGCCTGCGCGATGCCAGCCGGGTAGGCGTCGCCGGACTGGGCCAGCAGGTAGTCGCCGATGGTGAAGGTATGCAGCAGGTCCAGGTACCCGGCATAGCCGAGCCGGAGCCGGACGATGACCGCGGCGGCCTGGGCCAGTGCCAGGGGCAGGTGCCCCAGCTCGACGGCCAGCTCGACGGCGCCGTCGAGGTCGGTCAGGCCGGTCCGGACGTGTAGGAAGTCTGCCGCCTGCGCGGAGGTGAAGACCTCGACCTCAAGCGGCTGGTAGGCGCGCAGGAAGGCCCGGTTGCGGGTGGTGATGACCACCCGGGTGGCGCCGGTGGCCGGGCACCAGGATCGCACCGCGCCCACATCGGTGGCGTTGTCGAACACCAGCAACACCGGCCGGGTGGTGGCCGCCAGCCAGGCCTTGGCCCGCGCCGCCGCCGCAGCCGCGTCATCGTCCGAGTGGCGCTCGCCAAGCCGGCCGGCCAGGCTGGCGAGGCCGGTCAGGATCTGGTCAGTGGTCTCGGCTGCGATCCAGGCGACCACCGGCCAGCCCGCGGCTTGGCAGGCCCAGGCGTAGGAGGCGGCCAGCATCGTCTTTCCCACACCAGGAGTGCCCGCCACCGCGCAGATCGCCACCGCCCCGCCAACGGGGATCTCGTCGCCCAGCAGGTCGGCCAGGCGCTGCAGCAATTGCTCGCGCGGCTGGAACCCCGGCGGGCGCTGCGGAATGTCCCCCTCGACGATCTGACCCGGCGCCCGCTCCGGTGGGAGCGGGTAGTAGTGATGGTGTTCGACGCCGACAGCCTTTTCGATGAGATTGCGATGGAACTCGATGCGGTCCCCGCCGGTGCCGCTCAGCGGCTCATCCCCGGTCATCGCCGTCGCCGTCCACCGAGCTGGGCGTCGGTGGCGGTGCCGACGGCGTGGGCCCGGTCACCTGCTTGCCGACGACCGTGCCGCCGAAGGTGCTGTGGTGGAACTCAATGTGGTCGCCGCCATAGGTACGCCGCTCACCGCCGGATTCGGTGCGCTGTAGGGGTGATTCGGCCGGTGGCGTCTGCAGGACGCTCGCCTCGGCAGGCGCTGCTGCGGCCGACGGGGATGTCGCCTGCCTGGCGTCGGCGCGCACCTGCAGCAGCAGGGCCACCACCGCCACGACCAGACCGGCGGCGCCGATGAACATGCTCACCACACTCGCCCGCTGATCCAGCACCTGCAGCAGCTGCGGCGGCAGATGCAACGGATCCGCGAAGAACCCGACCAGCCCCACCGCCAGCAGACCCACCAGCACCACGATCACCGAGATCGTCACCCACCGCCCCACCCGTGACCGGGGCACCGGTGCTGAACCATCCCTCGCCTGCGCCATGTCTCCAGACTGCTGCCCGGCCCGAGAAGTGTCGCCCGGAGTGACGAACGTGTTACCTCACCTCGTTCCCCAATGAATCGGGTTGTTTCCGGGACGGTTCCAGGGCGGCCGGCCCCGGACCGCGTTCCCCCAGGAGCGAGCGTCCCGCACACGGTCGCCGAAGTTTGAGCAACGTGTGAAACCTCGGTCTGCGAGATGAGGGGCGGAAGCCGCGGGGACAGAGAGCAGCCTGTCGCCCGCCTGTGCCCCGGCTGGCCCGACGCACCGCTCATGCACGTGCTGATCCTTCCGCTGCCTCTGGCACGGTGACTTCGACGTTCTCGCTACCTCAGCGCTGAGCCACAAGAGCGACCTCGATCAGGAACTTCTGATGACGGCCGGGGTGAGCCAGGCGGGTGAAGTTGTTGATCTATGAGATGAGGAGTCGATCCACATCTGCTGCTCGGCCGTGGCATTATCCGGCGTGGTCAGATCGACGTTGATCAGCACGTCCTGCTTCTCGGTCACGCCATCGGTAGTGCACTCGTTTCCACGACTTCGGCAGCCAGGCGCGGGAACAGTTCCGTGCCGAGCGGGGCGGCATGAGCCGGCTGGCACACCAGCACCAGGCAACCCGCGAAAACGACTGAGACCACCGCAGGGATACGCAACGCGGACTCCTGTGCGACGTAGGGGCCTACAGGAGACGTGGCACAGTAAAGATCGGTTGTTAGTCGTTCGCTTACGGATCAACCTCCTCGAGTCGCGTCAGGAGTGACATCGCCCCTGCCGTCGCTGATCCCCGTGCTCAGCGCGCTCCTTTCTTTCCCGGCTGCAGGTTTTCCTGGCCGAGGACCCACTGGTAACTGACCCTTGATCCACGGACTCGTCGTGCTCGAGCGGCCGGTCACAGGGTGAGCAATGCCTCGGCGCGAGAGTCGGCGGCGCGACGGCGCGTGGGCCGGACCTGCCTTATAGGGCACGGCCCGTACGGCACACGAGCGTACGGCCGGAACGCGTGTCGGTCGCCTGCCTGGCTTCGAGCGACGAGAGGAATGGGCGATGTTCGGTCGGCGAATGGTGGTTCTGGCAGCGCTGGTCGCGGGTTCGCTGCTCGCGGCTGCTTCGGGGGCGTCAGCGGATGCGAGACCCTGGACAGGGGGACTGATGAACGGAAACGGCTCGGTCAACGTCAGCGCGGACCGCAAGAGCATCACGATCTGCGATCTGGAGGCCGACCACGACTTCGTGGGCGCCGAGTACGAGACGACGTACGGCAGAACGATCAACATCCAGGCGGGCCCGGGCCGGCAGTGCGTGAGCGACTCCGTCTTCTTCGGCCGCATCCGTTCGGTGATGCTCTGCCACGGGCCCGACGTGAACCCCGAGGGCGGCTCCTTCAGGTGGTGCGACCAGCCCCACGCGACATCCTGAAACCGCTGCACAGCGAGCCGCACCTGCCACAATCACACTGGCTGAGAGCTGGTTCACAGGCTGAGGCCCGCTCACCCTGTCCTTTATGGGCGGAGACCAAGAGCGCCGCCAGTGAACCGGGAAGGTCTGCGACGACGGTGAAGGCCCCGCCACTGCCCGCGGAGGCGGGGCCGCAGTCCCAGCCATCAGGGTGGGCCAAGCGTCTGGCCGTCCCGGACAGCCAGACCCCGACGCGCTCGAAGATGGCGATCGACCGTCTGATCGCCCACCGTGAGGTCGGCCTGCGGGAGAAGACCCTTTACCGGATGCTGTATGAGACCGCCGCTCGTGCGGAGGAGATCTTGGGCCTGATCACCGAGGACCTGGACCTTGCCGGGCGCCGGGCGCGGGTGAAAGCCAAAGGCACCCGGGCCAAGACCCGCCGCCGCGGGGGGCTACTGGGCCCGGGTCCGCGCCGTGCTCGACGCCGATGTCTTCTACTGGGCACGGCAAGTGGCCGAGCGCGGAGCCGCCCGTCTCCTCAACGACCTACACACCGCGGTGAGCCTGGGACGACGACACTTTTGCAGTTCCTGCAGCGGTCGAGGCCCCCTGCCGCGCAGGACGGCGGGCGCGGCACTGACGCCGTCGGGCTGGCGTTGTGCGATCTGGTCGTGGCCCGGCTGCTGCCGCCGGGCTCGGCGATCATCATGGCGGTCGATGACACCTTGTTCAAACGGTCGGGTAAGAAGATGTTCGGCGCCGCCTGGCATCATGACGGTGCGGCCAAGGGGCCAAACCGATCGGGTTCGGCAACTGCTGGGTGGTCGCCGGGATCATCGTGCAGTTGCCGTTCCTGTCCCGGCCGCTGTGCCTGCCGGTGCCTACCAGATTGTGGCGTCCCGGACACACTGGCAAGATCGCGTCCGCCCGGGACATGGTTGAGACGATCGCCGCCGGCTACCCCACCCGCTTGGTGCACGCCGTCGGCGACGCCGCCTACGCCGGCGAACATCTACGCGGCCTGCCTGATGCGATGACCTGGACCAGCCGGCCTCGGCGAACCCACCGGTGGCATCCCTTGGGACGAGGCGTTCGAGACGAGGCTCCGAAGCAGGGAACTACACGGAGCGGGTTGGAGCGAGCCGGGACCGGCAGTCGCAGGACCTTGACCCGGCTCAGCAGCGCTATCAGTTCGGATCCTTGATCTCGAACAGGTCGAGACGGTAGGGCAGAAGCGCCGCGATCGGCTCCCAGCGTTTCATGCTCATCGTCAGGATGGGCCAGTCGAGGTGCTGGGCGACCGCGACCGCATGCGCTGCCCCCGTGTCCGGCGTATCACCCAGATAGGTGAGCACGTCAGCGAGCCGCGCGCTCTCTTCCTCGTCGGATATGAACGCGATCCAGACATTCGAGAGGATCTTCAGTGTGCCTGAGAGGATCAGCCTCTGGTCCGGCGTCAGCGCCGCTTCGGCTACCGCCATTGTGAGGGCGGGGACCGTGGTGCGAAGGTCGTGTTCGTCGTAAGCCAGCAGGAGTGCATGCAACTCCCGATCGGCTCGGCCTAGCTCCGTTAGGACAGTGTCATCGAGGACGAATCCGAGCGCTGTCACCGGCCCCGCTCGCTTAGATATGCGGCGTGCTGAGCGGCCCGCGCGCGAGCGCGCTCCATAAGCTCCCTATCTGCCTGCACCTCGTCATGGACTTGCTGGGCTGCCTGCCGGGCACGGGTCTCGTCGCTCTCGTACCGCTTAACCAGGTCGGCGAGGACCTGGGAGAGGGTGGTTCCGCGCCCGCGCTCGTCAGCGATCGCACTGATCCGATCACGCAGAGGCTTGGGCACCTTGATGGTGGTCATGTCAGCAGTCATACCACAAGGCTACTCGGTATACGGATAGTATTCCAGAGACAAGAGGGTGGCTGTAAGGTGGCCCACAGGACGACAGCCTTCCCCAGCTCGGCGGGGTGAAGCGAGTGAACATCTCCGCACGCCCCTGGAAAGCGTCCTGGACAGCCTCCCCGTAGCCCGGGCGGGCGTAGGCGAGCGCACGAAGCCGCACTGACGCAACAGCGCCTGCACCTGCTGCAACCGGGTCAGGTCATACGCGGCGTCCAACGCCTCCTCGCACTCCGCACGGAACCGGGCCCGTGTGCGACAAGGGAAGCGCCTCGAAGATCGCGGCCGGGTGCTCACCCGGATCGTGTGACCCGATGGGGGGTTGCGCCCCTTGCGCTTGCTGGCCTACCAGACGCTGGCCAAACGTAGATGCGATTGCATGGCGACGCGGGAAATATACCAAACAGAATGAGGTTTCTGTCTGGTTAGACTTAAGCATCCTCCCCTGTCGAATTGCGCTCGTAGAGGGATCAAGGCGGCGGCGCGGCCCGTCGCCCGCCCGCCGCACGACCACCGCGCCGTGCCCCACCACCTCGCTAACCCCCGGCACGCCGCCGCTCAGACCTACGCTCCGACCACCGGCCCCGCCCGCTTCGTGGCGCCTTTGACTAGCTTGACACCTGTGACCACCGATGATCAGCGTGACTCTCTGGCGCGGGAGCTGCTTCGTCTGAGCCTTCCTGAACTAGTGGACGTACTCCGTCGTGTGCTACCCGCTTACACAGAACAAGGCAACAGCGTGCCCTCTACGCTAGTCCTTGCCGAAATCTCCTGGCTGCCAGGCAGAGACCCGTCATTGACTCAGCCCTTCATTGAGGCAGTTGCCTGGCCGGACCGTGACTACTACAACGGTGGCTTCGGGCCAGCCCCGGCGAATTACGAGCAAGGCAGCTGCCCCAGCTGCGGCCTGGAGGTGACTTCCACAGCCAAGCACGCCTTCTGCCCACTGTGCGGGACGCTCTGCCAGCTCACCTAGGACGGCTGTATCACCGCCTACCTCACGGTGCACATGCCTCCGGCGGGGGCCTCGGCTCCGGGATGATCGCCCGCGCCTCAGCCGAGACCGTAGCTGGCTGAGGTGCAAGCCTGATCATCCCGCCCGCCATCGACCCGGCGGCCTTGGCCCGCTTCCACTCCGGGCGGGTCGACGGCAAACGGGGTGATCAGGCAGGCGGAGTGTGCGCGCCGCGCAATTCGAAGGTGAAGCGCTCGCGCCAGTTCCATTCCGCGTCCTGTGCCTGAACGCACGTCAGAATCCTGCGGATCTTGTCGAAGACCTCGGTCCCCAGGTTCGCCCTGCTTTCCTCCCAATGGGTCCACACCAGCTCCACCGGGCGTTCTACGTCGGTGCTCAACCTGTCCCGAAGCGCGGCGAGGTTGTGCCCGTAGTAGGGACCGAAGTCCAGCGGCCCCGCCAGTATCCGGTGGAAATCAGCTTCCGACCTGACCTGTCGGCCATCAACGACCACGCGCATCCTGCCGCCCTTCACATACGGGGTTCTGCTGGAGGAAGCTCCGGGCAGGGGTTCGGCATGGTGCCGCCGTGACGGCGAGCGATGTGGGCCTCAAGCAACCGGACCGCCAGTCCATGACCGTAGTGGAAGGCGAAGAGTCGCGGGATTGTTCCATCGGGGCCCGAGCGTTCGGGATCGGCCCCATAGGCCAAGAGCACAGCGGTGCCTGCAGCGTCCAGTGGCTCTCCGGTCTGGATTGCTCCGTCCGCCTCCACGTCGATCGCATGCATGAGCAGGGTCATGTCGGACCACACCTCATTCGGGTCGGCACCGGCGTCGAGCAATCGGGTCAGTTCCCTCAGGTCGCCGTGCTCCACCGCGAAATGTGCCGGAGTCATCGGCTCGTGGGATGTCGCCTTATGTTCCATGACGGTGATCAAACCAGAAGGTCTCTGCATTGGGACAAAATCGACTAGCCCTTCCCTGCAGAACAAAGTGGGAGTGCGCGCATCGCATACACCGCAGGTCCTGCGCCTGGCCGCCGGGCCATTAGCGGGCCATTAAGGAGGGTAACGAGGGGGCAACCGCGGTCACTCGTGACCGACCCCAAGCCCAGGTCAGTGCGCCTAACGGCCGTGATCCATGCAATTCCCAAGCTGACAGCGCGGGTTCGATTGCCATCACCAGCTTCCATCTTCCTAGAGGACGGGCGGTCAGCCGAGGCCCACTGGCGCCGGAACGAGCGGCTCACCGTTCAGCGAACGGCAATCCTCACCCAGGTCCCACCACAGTTGCCCATCCGAGGTCAGGTAGGGGTACTCCCCGCGGACACCGCATCCGAAGTACAGGGCTTCAGAGACGTCGCCCAGGTACGCGGCCAGGCTCGGCCACGCATCGGAGAAGTCTCCACCGCCACCGTGCCCTGCCCATCCGAGCCGGCCATGATCGGATTCCGGACGCAGATCGATGATGTGGGCGTTGCCGTCCGCGCTCACTCCCCAGGGAATCCATAGGGGATGCCACCAGGGCTCATCCTCCCAGGGTTGCACCACGAAACCACCGTTGTCCGAGGCGGTCTCCATGCAGATCTGCCAGTGCTCCGCGATACCCGACGCGGAGAGCGGTGACGACTCCGGCAACATGCTGCTCCAACCGCTCAGCCCGTCATGGCACTTCAACGACTCCTTCAGCTCATCGGGGAGCCGTATGCCCAGCACCTGCTGCGCAAACTCCAACGCTTCTGCGGTCGCCGGAGGATTGAGCATCGCCAGATCGGCCGGCGCATGCGCAGCCAGCCAGGCATCAATTCGGCGCCACGACGACGACACCGAAGACACCGTGCCCTCACTCATGCGGCCCATACTGGCCTACACCTCACACACGGCAAAACGCTCCTCAACGCACCGCTAGTTCACATGCCAGATTGAACGGCGATCAGCGGTGAATCATGGGGACTCACGGTCACTCGACCATCGCTGAGCTGGACACCCGTTTTCAGCTCAGCGAGGGAAGATCACTAGTCGATTCCCAAGCTGATAGTCCGCGTTCAATTTCCGGCCCCGAGGGAAGCTCCCGCAAGAAGATCGATAACGAACCTTATGTCAAGGTCGGATGATCGGAGCCGCTCGTCAGGTTTCCCCGTCGCTAAATTCACCGGATCTGGTTGCCGCAAGAACAATCGCGCATGGCGAGCGTTCCTCGCCGCCTACGAGCGGCGCCTGCTCAACGTGTTCACTCACGAGGGGCACCGGCCGCTCCACGGGTGCCTTCAAACGGGCGCCAAATACGACGAAGCAACCGCGTGGTCGCATCGCGCGGGGAGGCGAACCCAAGAAGACATCTGAGATCGCAGCTTGACATCTAAGCGCATGGGATGTCTGGGGGCCGGTCCCGGCCGCCGGCAGCTCGGTCCGTCCGCCAGTAGCGAGCACCCTGTCACCTCATGAGGTCGAGGGAACTGGCATCCCTCTTTCGGCCTCCAGCACCGCACGCTCACCCAAGGGACGGCTGAGCCGTACGGTCACCTGGTTGAGGATTCCCACAGCGGTGCAGGCCCGTGCCCCCACATGCACGTGCGGGTGCTCCTCCACCACGATCAGAACCGCATGCTCAGACTCCACGGCGCGGGCGGTGTAATCCGCGCCACAAGCTCCAGCGGACAAGGCCCCAACAAACTCAGCGGTAAGCGTCTGTCCGTCCCTATGCACGGTCACCTTCTCGATTGACAGAACGCCGAGACTTCGGCCATATCCCTCCCGCCGAGGAGGTGTTGGAGTAGCACCGACGCCATCTCTCGCGAAAGCTTGCTCATAACGTTCAAGAGCCTGCCGTATCTGGGCATCGAGCCGCCGGTCGTTCTCCGTGACCATCCACCACAGCAGCGCCGCCAAAACCAAGGTGACCGAGGCGGCGAACGCGACCCCGCGCTTACGCGTCATACACATGAAACGTCGGCCGGTACTTCTGGGTTCACACGATCTAACGATCGGGAGCGTGTTGCCGTCCTCCCCGCTGCTCAAGCGTCCCGGCCGAGCCCGCCGAGTCAAGGGCGCCTACGGCGTCGCTACGCGATCAGCTTCGCTGACCCTTGACACGGTGGTCCCGTCCTGGGTGTCGGCAGCTACAAGGAGGACGGGGGCGGAGCAGGGGCCGGGGGCGCTGCCGCGGGTCGTGTACGTGATCGTCGTGCAATTAGCCAGGGTGACGAGGGGCAACCCACGGTCACGCGTGACCAGCCCGAAACGCCGCTTCCATCTCCTTTGCTGCCGACCGGGGAGACCGATTCGCTAAAGTAGCAACCTTCGGATGGCGCAACCTTCCGGAGTCTTCGAAGGTGAACGCCCCCCGATGAATCTCAACCAGACACCCGCACTGTTCCGTCTCGACGCCGCGTTGAACCGCATGGCCGTCACCTTCCATGGCATGACCGCCCAGCCTGACGAGCACAACTGTGAGTGCCACTGGGGCAGCGCCGAAGAGCTCGCGCAGTTGAAGGTGCCGGACGTGGAGCTGGACCTCGATCTCCTGCGCCGCACGTGGCAGGCCACCGACTGGAGTGACCATGCATCGGTGTTGCGCCGTATTCTGCCTCAATTGTCGAGGGCCCTGGTCAGGGGCCTCGTCGAGCCTCTCTTCGGTATGGAGGAGGTCGGACGTGCATTCGCTCGCGGCCAGTGGCAGCAGTGGCCTGCCGAGCAGACCGCAGCGGTACGGGAATTCCTGAACGCCTGGTGGGCCCACACTCTCATCGACACGGATCCTGCTGTGCCTGCGCACGAAGTCCTCGCTCTGTGTGCCGAAGCCTCTGCCACGCTCAGCCCATGGCTGCACGTCTGGGAGGCGCAGACGTGCGCCGTGGCCGACCAGCACATCGCCGAAGCGGTGACGCACTGGGAGTACGACTTGCTGGGAGATCAACTCCCGTGGGGAGGGTGGGACAACGAGGAAGAGATGCGTACCGAGTTGGCGGCCTGGCTGATTCGTCACGCCCCTGCCCGACTCCATGCCAGGAACGCTCCCGTAGAGCTGCTTCACCGGATACGACTGCTCAGCCTTGCCGGCCCCGCCCGCTGGGAGGACCCTCACTGGCCTGGCCACCGCTACTGAGTCAACGCCCACCACGAATCGGCCGCTCCTGGCCGTCATACAACACAAGATCCGGAAGTGGGCGCGGAATGATCTTCCCGCAGTCGAGAGGGACCGAGCGATCACGCGCATGTCAGCGTGTCCGCGAAATGGCGATCCACTTGCAATCCGACGCTCTCGGCGTGCGCTTGCCGACCTCGGCGCGGCTGACGCCACGCTCGCGCATATGGCCTGGTGTGGGGTCCATTATGGCTGGCCGGTTGTGAGCGACCGCATGGTCGACCTGCGCATCGTGGCGCCGGGCGTCAAAGTCGAACCCCTGCCCTGACTTGGGCAGCGTGGGACTCACCGTGAGCAGGGTTATCACGCGGCGGCGGGTGTCGGCCAGGGCCGCTGATCTTGTAGATGGGCGATCGGCGGGGCCTTGACCTTGGTGACCGTTGCGGTGGCGAAGCGGAGGGAGGGGCCGACCTCGTCGGCCTCGAGTTCGTAGACGGTGCGCTTGTCGCCGGTGTCGGTCTCGTAGCTGCGCTGGCGCAGGCGGCCTTGGACTATGACGCGCATGCCGCGCTGGAGGGATTCGGCGATGTGCTCGCCGAGGTCGCGCCAGGCGGTGCAGGTCAGGAACAGGCTGGTGCCGTCCTTCCACTCCCCCGTCTGACGGTCCTGGTAGCGGGGCGTCGACGCCACCCGGAAGCGTACGACGGCGTGGCCGCCTGTGGTGAAGTGGCATTCGGGGTCGTCAACGAGGTTGCCGACGATGGTGATGGTCGTCTCGTTGGCCATCGGATGTCCTCCGTTCGTTGAGAGCTTGGATACGTGAGGGCGCGAGGGCGGGTGCCCCCGCGCCGGTGCCGGGCTGCTACACCTTCCGGTCGGCGACGGTTGCCAGGCGGTTGGCCTCGATCGCCTCGGTGATGCAGTTCTGGCAGATCCAGCTGTGGTCGGTGCAGCGGAACAGCTGCTCGATCTGGGTCGTCTGTCCGCAGCGGCCGCAAGTGCTCAGGTCGGTCAGGCCGAGCGGGGTGTCGAGGGTGAGGGTCATGTCCTGCTCCTTGTCGCCGGGGTCCCGTGCCGGGGTCCCGCGCCGTGTTCTGGTGAGGGAGGACCCGCAGGCTGAAAGGGAGGGAGGGCAACCGGGCGGCCCGCGCGGTCAAGATGTTTTGCGACAGCAAAAGATCTTGACCACGCGGAGTGAGCGGAGCGAAAGCCCGGTTGCGTGAACGACCGCGCCTGCGACACTGACCGACCAGAACACCGGGCACGGCTCAACCCGGCACAGTGGGAGCTCGCCAGGACATGACTCCTCGACACGCGACCGGTCGCCGACCGCACCCGGCCGTGGACGACCTCGTCGATTCGGTCCCGCCGCTGCTCCGCGAAGCGATCTTGTCTCGCCCGCCGGGAGCGGGACGGCCCTCTTGCTGGACGGGTGGGGAGGGTGTTCAGGCGCTGGCGGCGGCCAGGTGCAAGGCGCGCAGTGCTTGGGCCTCCATGTCGTGGGCGGTGTCGGCGTCGTCGATGGTTTGGGCGACGCTGGTGACGGCGTGCATCACCCCGCCGGCGGTCAGGTCGCCGCCGCGGATGAAGTGGCGCAGGATCTCGCGCTGCTGGTCGTCGGTGAAGCGCAGCTTGGTGGCGACCGCCTTGATGGTTGTGTCGGGGTCGGTGATCTCGGCCCCGGCGGCGGCGGTCAGTTCGCGGATTTTGGTGGTGAGGTAGTCGGTGTCGAGGAAGGTGGTGATGGCGTCGCGGGTCTGGGCGGTGATCAGCTGCAGGTTCTTGTCCTGGGTGTCGCTGCTCCACCGGACCGCGCTGCCGCTGCCGTCGAGGCGGCCGCCGATGTGGACGTGGCGGTGGGCGTCGGCGGTGATGGTCATGCCGTTGCGGCAGACCTGCACCAGCAGGCGCGGGGTGATGGTGAACGCGCCGCAGCCGGTCTCGCTGTTGCTGATCACGAATCCGGCGAACACCAGCGGGTTGTCGGCACCGGCGGCGCCGGTGAATGGGCTGCGGTAGTTCCTCAGGAGCTCGGGTGCCAGGGCGGCGACCTGCTCGCACACCACCCGCACATACATGCGCCGTTCGGTCAGGTCGCACCCGTCGATGTCGACGTCGACCCCGGCCAGCCGCACGCCGTCCAGGGCCGCCATGAGCACATCCAGGTTGTCAATGATCTTGTAGCGGTCGGACAGGAACGCCCGCGCGACCCCGGGGGCGTCACCGGTGCCACGCAGGCCGCGCAGCAGGAAGCGGCGGTCGTCGGCCTGTAGCCAGGTGTTGATGTTGGCCTCATACAGGGCGGGCTGGTGGGCGCGCAGGCGCCGAAGATACGGCAGGGGGATGCCGAGCTTGTCGGCCAGGCCCTGGTCGCAGATCTCGGTCGGCAGGTACAAGCCCGTGCTGTCGGTCACCCCGGCCTCCGACAGCACCGGTGGGGTGTCGATCAGCTGCAGGTGCGTGCCGACCGCGCGGATCCGCGCCGTGGTGACCGGGACGTCGACCTTGCGGGCGTGCTGGTCGCGCAGCAGCGCGTGCAGCTCGGCCAGGCCGGCGTTGCGGGCGGTCAGCGGAACGGGGACAACGGTGCTCATCAGCGATTCCTTCCATGCGAGACGAACAAGGCCCGGCCTGGTGGCCGGGCCTATCGGTCCAGTTGCGGCGATGTGATGGGGCGAGCGGATCAGGCGGCCGCCGAGCACGGTGCGCCGTCCCCAGCGTCGGGGTCGGGGGCGGTCTGCGGGTCTGCCCAGGCGTCGGCGTCCCGCGGCACGGCGGTGCTCGTCTCCTCCGGGCCGGGCTGCTGTGGCGGTTCGCCGGCGGCGGGAGCCTGCTCGGGCTCGAGCTCCTCGGCGGGGGCGTCCCCGCGGTACGGGAGCCCGTCGATGATCGCCTGCTCGATCGGTGTCGGCTGGTAGCCGAGCTCGACCAGCAGGGATAGGTAGGCACGTGCGTCGGCGCGGCTGACCGCGCCGGTCCGGTCGTGCCGCCAGATGAAGCGGGCCGAGTCCGGGACAGTCATCTGGTGCTCATAGGCCACGACGATCGGGGCCAGGGCCAGCAGCGGCAGCCGCCCCGGCCGGACCGCGGCCGTGCTCGCCGCGTCAGTGTTGCCGGCCAGCTTCGCCCACACGGTGGTGTGCCGGGCGCTGGTGAGCTTGTCCCGCAACGGGGTGGGCATCTCCACGAGCTGCCGGGCGACCCAGGCCAGCACCGGTTTGGGTGCGGTGGCGCGGGCCAGCAGGGCGGCCACCCACTCCTGCCGCACGGTCGCGCTGGCCTTCCATACCCGGTTGCCCTCGATGACCAGCTTCCGCTCGAGCTCGTCGGCCTTGGCCAGCGCGGCCGATCCGACGGCGGGAGCGCCCGGTGCCCCCGGCGGGGCGTAGCCGTGCCGCTTGGGGCTGGTGCAGTAGGCCACCGGTGTGGGCGTGCCCCGGCTGCGCAGGAACACCCCATGCCCCTCGCAGGTGGTGTGCGTGTCGGGGTCGAAGCCTTCGGCGACATCGGCCAGGCGAGTGAGGGTGAGCGCCCCGGCGGGGATGTCGTCGGTCACGCGGATTCCGGCCTGTTCCAGCTCGGCGCGCACCCGGGCGCGCTCGGCCGCCTCGGCCCGCTCGGTGCGTATGTACTCGACGGCGTAGCGGACCTTGTGTCCCCAGCCGACCCTCTGGTGGATCTCCGCCAGGGCCTCTTCGTCGCCGTCGAACTCGGCCAGCAGGGCCAGGTCCTCCAGCGTCCAGTCGTGGTTCATCTGCTGGGCGGCCTGACGAGTCGTCGCCGACAGCCGTCCTGCGGTGATGGCCCCCGCGACCTCTTCGCGGGTGCGGCCGGTGAGCTTGCGGATGCGGGTACGGCTGGCCCCGGCCTGATATGCCGCGAACAGCGCCTGGGCCTGCTCGAAGGCGGTCAGCCCGCGCCGGTAGTCGTCGTCGTTCTCGACCACCATGTCGATGAACTGGCCGGCGCGGTCGCCTGCCTTGGCCAAGTCGATCAGGCACAGCAGGTCGGGCAGCTGCTGGTGGCGGGCGGCGGCCAGGCGCCGGTTGCCCTTGGTCACCCAGAACCGGTAGCCCTCCTCCCCCTCCCCCCGCGGGTGGTCGTCGGGGATCGGAACGACGTGCACGGCGACCTGCTGCTCGGCGGCCAGCGATCGGCAGAACGCCTCGGTCAGCGCGTAGTCGGCCCTAACGTTGCCGGGGTGATGGTCGAGCAGCCCCAGCGGGATGCGGGCCAGGCGGACCTGGTCGGTCTCGCGCAGGTTGTTCTCCCAATCGACGGCTGGTGCGGACATGCGAACTCCTTCGCGTTGAAGCGGGACAGGAACGAAGAGAGGAGCGGGCCATGTGCATGGCGCCGCGTCGACGCGTGCGGGCGGCCCGGTGAAGGGCCGCCCGTAAGCGAGGGATCAGGCGGCGAGCGGGGTGGCGGGCCCTTCCACGGCCGCGGAGGCGCCCTGAGCCAGACGGCGGGGTGCAGCGGCGACCGGCCATGCGGCCTGTTCCTCGCGCACCGGGCTGTAGCGGGTCGCCAGCCCCAGATCGGTGGCGATCACCCTGATCACCGCCCGCACGACGGGCTTGCCATCGCGGTTCTTGGTCTCGTAGGTGCGGGGCATCAGGTCGCAACCCCAGGCCATGACCAGGTTGCCCTTGCGGTAGGACTCGTGCGCGCGGATCGCGGCGACCCCGTAGACGACGACCTCCACCTGCCGGGTGGGGACGTAGGTCGAGCCGTCGCGGCGCGGGGTCGGCGGCCCGTTGACCTCCAGCACCGCCGACCACATGGCCGGCGCCTCATGGTCGGAGGCGAAAAAGCGCGGGTCGTAGGCGATCCTGCCAGTCAGGCTGATGTGGATGTCGAGCACGGGTCCTCCCCCTCATCGGCGGCCCCGGATGGGGCTTGGTGTCTTCCGGCCGGGGGGAGCCGCCCTGCGGCGGCGTCCCCGTTCCGGCGAGGAGCGGACGTCTCGACGGGCTAAGCCGGCGCATAGTCAGCTGCCGGAACAGGGGTGACGCCTCAGGCGTGACCACGCCCGGACACCAGGCCCGGCGAAGACCGACGCTCGAGGAGGACCCGTCCGACCCTCTGCACCAGACCAGGGAGCGCCCGCACATCGCACGACTCGAAGGCTGCTCGCCTCGTTTCCGGTCCTACGGTCTGTCCAGCGGGCAGCCTCCTGGCGTTTCGCCGCGCTTTACACCAGAAGGTGCCGTCCTCGCCGGGAGGGCCATTTATCGGAGGCAGGAGGCGGAGCAGGTTGACGCCAGACAACGGTTCTTGGATCGTCGGCAGCGAACCGGCCGGAACCCTATCCGCGGAAGGGTCGAACCCATGGCGATGCCGACCATAATCCGAATCGTCTCCGATGAGGAGTACCGTCCCGAGCGTCACAAGGTCGGCTCGGCCCCTCGCCGAGGCAGCTGCAGCTGGCACGGCGGGCCGCATCAAATCACCCGATCAATGCAGCTGGAGGAAGAACGCGCGAATGGCGTACGGGTGGCGCTGTATGGGATGTGCGATGCGGCGCGTGCCGAGATCATCGAGCAGGTGCAGCGGACGGCCGGCGACTGAGCGATCACGGCCTGAGGCGACACCGGAAACGGCCAAGGACTTGATCCGGCAGTACGCGGCCGGGGCCAACAGCTGGACCGTCACCCGCTCGAGGCAGGGAGACCAGCCTTCCCTGGACCCTGGCTCTACTGAGCGGCGATTTCGCCGACCCACGACGGCTAGGCTTGAGCGAGATGTCGCGACTCGCGTGCTGAGCCAGGACACCAGTGAGCTGAGGAGGTAACGGCATGACCGCCGAGTCACACGACTTGCTCAGTGTCCGGACGCCTGAACAGATCGTGAAATCCCTGCAGGCCGACCGGACTCCGCGCAACATTCGCGCGTGCCTGCCTCCTGCCGACCGCGAGTACTTCGACAGGGACTATCGGCGGGCCATGGCCAAGGCCACAGAGGAACTGGACCTCGCGCCGGTGAACGCTCTGCTCGCGCACTGGTGGCACATGGCCAGGATGAAGGCGACTGGGGAGTACGAAGCGGTCCTGGAACGCGGTGCTCGTATCCAGGAGCAGATCGAACGTGGCGAATATGTTCCGGGCAGGCCGTTGCGGGAGGTTCTTGCCGAACGGGCATCCGTGCTCGGCGTGGAACTCGATCTCTAGATGTACACGGTCGGCATCAGCAAGCAGGTAGACGAGCAGATCGCCGCCCTGCCTGCAGAAGCGCTCGCGACGTTCCACGAAGCGATCGTGTTCCTTCAAGTCGCGCCATGGAACGGCAACCCCTTCGTGGGAGAACGGCCAGACGCCCCGATGCGGACGCAGACCTTTGGCGACGGCGGTCGAGGCATGGTCACGTACCTGATCATCGAGTACCGGCGCTTGGTGGAGATCATTCAAGTCACCTGGTACGGCTGAACGCTCAGAGAACACAACAGCACCATCGCTCATGCGCTCTGAGCCTGGTGGAGGCTCGATTCCCTGAGGTGATCGGGTCATGGCGCGTCCGTCCCCATCCGGCAGCACTTCGCGAGCGCGCGGTACGCATGGTCGCCGAGATCGGTCTCGAAACGACCCCATGCAGTGGGCTGCGATGTAAGCGGTCGCGGCGAATCGGCGTATCGGCGCGGCGGAGACGGTGCGCACGTGGGTTCGCCGGGCCGGAATGAACGGGGCCAGCGGCCGGGAACGACACCTGCGCAGGCCGAGGAGATCCAGCACCGGCCGACCTCGGCGAACCTGATGGTGGCGCCCTCTGGGACGAGGCGTTCGAGCCGCCCATGTAGCGGCAGCCCCATGTGGCAACCTCGCGGCGCTATGTCATCCAAGACGGCCAGGCGCTACGCCTCGCCTGTCTGTATGACGAACCGGGCGACCTGCGCTGGGCGCAGCACGTATGGCGGTCCGTGACGTATCTGCCTTGAGCTCTGCGACGCGGATGACGACAGTGCCGCTTCAGACGGCGGCGATCAACCATCGCCCCGTGGGGACGTCGATTGTGAGGATCGCGGCGGCCGGGCCTTGGGCAAGATGAGCTTGTCGGTGGCCTCCTGACGGCGCCGCTCGGGCCGCCGGTCGTACTGGGCGGTTGTGGCGGGGGATGCGTGCCCGACCAGAGCTTGGGTCGTGGCCAGGTCGACGCCGGCGTCGAGCAGTTCGCCAACGAAGGTGCGGCGGAAGTCGTGCGGGGTGCGGCGGGCGACCGCAGCCTGGGCGTAGCGTGCGTCGAGGATGGTGCCGAGCGCGCGCGGTGTCATGTGCACGGGCCGGCCGCGCGCGTCGACGCGCAGGCGGCCGCCCTTGCGCAGGGGCGGGAACAGGGCGCCGGGGGTGCGGCCGCGGGCCGCGATCCACTGTTCGAGGCGGGCCATAGCCTCGGGGATGAGGTAGACCAGGCGCTCCTTGCCGCCCTTGCCCCGCACCCGCAGTGACCGGGTTCCCGGGTCGTAGTCGGCGAGGGCCAGGCCGGTGAGCTCGGCCCGCCGGCACCCCGTGGAGTACAAGGCGGCGAGGATCGCCCCGTCCCGGGCGCCGGCGACCCGGTCGGCCTCGAGCCCGGAGGTGGTGGCAGCGTCGCACACGCCCAGCACGGCGGCCAGCGATTCCGGGGGAACGTGCGTCCCGGCTGGTAGCCGGGTGCCCTTGACCGGAGGCAGGTCGCTGGCACGGTCACGCTGCTCGGCACTCATCTGGCCGAGCCGCCAAGCCTCCTTCAGCACGCGACGCAGCGCCACCAGATGCTTGTTGATGTATGCAGGCGCCCAACCCTGCTCAATCAGCAGGGTGCGGATGCGGCTGGTATGTGCGTACGTGAGCTGCCCCCAGGGCAGGGTGGCTCCGAAGTTGTCCCGTTCGGTCCGGGGAAGCTGCTTCCAGTGCTCCTCGTCGAGGCCGGCGACCAGGCAGGCGATGCGGTTAAGGCAGCCGCGCATGGTCCGCTTGGATTCCTCGCTGTTGAGGGAGTCCAGGTAGACGTGGAACGGTGACCGCTCGGGTGCGGCCGGCACTGCGGGCAGCCGGTCGCCGGAAATTGCGACCTCGGGCAGGGCCGTCATGCGGCCTTGTCCTTCCACACATCGGCAGCGTTCGGGGTTTCGCTGTCCGTTTGCGTGACCACCCTCTCCGCGAGGGCGGGGCGGCCGGCGGGGATCTGCTGGGTGAGTTCCGCCTCCATCAGCAGGCCGTTCTGGGGGCATTCACCAGTTCTCCCGGCGTACAGTCTGCCGGGCTCATCCGGCGAGACCGCGCCGCGCGCCGTGGAGACGGACCGCGGCCACCACCAGTGCGGCGTGCAGTTGCACATCGCGCGCCTGGTAATGGTCGAACTTGAGACTCAGAACGCGGTCGCTCTCCTCGCTGTCATTGCCGGCGTCGTACCAGTAGTAGGCGACGGCGAGGTATGCGACCAGGCCGGCTACCGGGTGTTCGCCGGAGTGGCCCAGCTCGGAGTCCACCCAGTAGCCGCGGTCGTCCTCGTCACCTTCCCAGTGCAGCCACGTCGCGAACGAGGAGAGGCCGTGCTTCAGGCTCTGGGGAAGGCCGACGATGAGACCGGGCACCTGTTCGACCCTCGGGATGAGCGCGGCCCGGAAGGCATCGCAGTGCTCCTGCCGATCCTGGGGTGTGATGGTCGGCGTGCCCTCTGCTGGAGTGTCAGTCACGGTGGTGCTCTCTCCTCTGCCGGCCTGGGTCACTCATGATCATATCAGGATTACTTCCGGGAACAGCGCTTCCGTGAAGTTATCAGGAGATGTGGCTCCGTTCCCGCGGGTCGGCCTGGGAGGGCTGTGAGGTCGTCCGCCGTCACCGCGATGGTCTTGAGCACCTTAGGACACGTCACTGTATGGCGAGCCTCGCGTCGGCACGATCGGAACGATTGCAGCGGCCGCATCGCGATCTGGAGACCGAGCTGACGGGCGTGACATGGCGGGCCAGTGGGCTGATCCGTTTTCGACTTGGAGAGACGGGAAGTTCGCCGACACGACCTGCAACCGCGTCGCGCGCACAAAGGCTCCAACAGAAACAATGAGCCGCCCACCACGTGTGGCGGCTCATTGTTATTCCCTGCCGGTCAGGTGACGGGCTACGGAGCCCCTACGCAGAAATTCAGCATAGATTTGATGCAGCAGAACTGCATATCGATAATGGGCGTCGACAACTTCTCGCCCTTCGACAGCCATGCTTTCGCCGAATCGTTCCAGGCGAGAGATGACCCCTTCAAGCAACCCCATGACGTCCGCCCGGCTCGGCCTGAATATCCCCTCGTCGACAAAAAGGATCACCTGGGTCACATGTTCGTCGGCCTGCCCCGCCCGCGTCACCCAGCAATGGCTCGATGTCATCACTTCGCGCGGTGTCCAGACCGCGGTCGTCCGCGGCGTCGACCGCAACGGCCACTTCCGGAACAGGCTCACCGCCCAGTCCATCGACCTGCGCGTCAAAGCCGCAGCCGAGGCAGCCGGCCTGGACAACCCAGGCAGCTACTCCGCCCACTCACTCTGCGCCGGCGGCGCGTCGGCCGCGGCCGCGGCCGCCGCCGGCCGTTCCATGCTGGCCATCGCCCGCCACGGCCGCTGGGTCGAGACCTCACCCGTCGTCCACGGATACGTCCGCACAGGAGACATGTGGCGCGACAACCCTATGCGCGGACTCGGCGTATAGAGAGGCTTCTCGAGAACAACCCGATGCTGCGCGTGGGCTTATGACCGGGGCGGCAGCCGTACAGGTGCTTCGGGTGCGGCCGCTCCATGCTGTTCACATTCCGGCGCGCCGGTGGCTCATGTCTTCGCTGATTGTGCCGGGACATCCGGCAGGTGACGTGCGGCGCGACACCTCGAGCCACGCTCGACTAAGGGCCGGGGCAATCCGTAGCTCCGGGAAGTAGGCTTCTATGAAGTAGCAAGAAAGGGTCCGCTTGCGGATCGACACACAACATCATGGTACACAGGTCTGCTCTAGCCGTGCAGGATCAGTATAGAAAATAAGGCGAAGCGCTCTCGTCTGGAGCGAATGGTAGAAACCATCGATCAGGTTGAATAAGGCGAGGGGGCCCATCATACCCATCACTTATGAACGGGATCATTTTAGAGATACGGTAATGGGAGGATGACCGTGAGAGCTCCCATAGATCACGCCTGTTCTCTGACTGGTGGAGTTCACGGGCGACTCGCTGAGCAAGAGCCTGACCGCCAACTTCATCAAGGCCGGCATATGCCTGGATCAAGGATTCAACCTTCCAGGACAAGGATCTACACACGAAATCGACTGCAGTGGACGCACAGGAGAGACCATTGTCCCTTATTAAGCTTTGAGCGGTGTCGATAGCAGTCACTACAAATTTGCGCACAAAACTGGAATCGTATGAGGAAGCAAAGCGCCAGGGTAGGGCATCAAGGAATTTGAAATCTCCGGGCCCGGCCGACGCGAGGCTGCCGCCCCTCACGTCGAGGAGTTTGAGGTCGTCAAAGATGTCATCGATCAGAGATCGGCTGCCGTCGATAATGGCGCCGCCAGCGAACTCGCATATATTCCGCTCGAATACGAGATCGTTATACCAGAAGTCGTCCTTAGGGTCGTTGAAGGTCTCGATTTGTATCGCTCGAAGACTGGATGCCCGCTGCCGGATGCGTGATCTCTCAGATTCTATTACTGCCCGCTCCGGGAGGGGTGTCAGGGGATAGTCAGGCTCCAAGGATTCACTATTAGGCGAGTATGCGAGATGCAGGTCGGGTCCGGCGAGCGCCTTGAGGTACTTATCCAATTCCTTGCAGGCCTCATCCATCTCTCCAGCTACTTTCCACTGGGCGTAGAGATCATTGGTTCCGTGAATTGGATCCCGAGGAGTCATCGCGAACTGCAGCAGGTCCCGTGCCATTATTCTTATCTCAGGTGTCACCGTGGGAGTTATTTTCCTGCTTCGTAATGCCTCTATGGCGATGCGTGAATCGATCTGGAGCGCCACCAGTACGGCGCATGCGATCCCTATCCGCATGACTTCCGCCGGCACGTGATCGTCCTCTTCCAGTATCGCCTCTAGTATGTCTCTGATCACCCTTCCTTGATCGGATGCTTGTTCCAGGAAAGCAATAAAATTCATTGCATCATCGTTATCTAGTATTTTGGAGGAGTAACAGGTCATTACTATCCCTTCAACATCGAGACGATCGGTGTGACGAGTCCTGGATGAGCCGCTCAGAACCTACTCTCCCTCGATCTTTTCAAAGAATGAACCCCGCCCTGTTCGGCCTATGATTTGGAACTGCTCAGGACTCATCGGCTTCATAGGGATACCGAGCCCTCGCAGGAAATTGAATCCCGCTCGCCTAGCCCAGTTCGACACTTGTAGGGCCTGCTTCGCATCGCTCGCGGTCATGCCCGCCCCTCTACTCAGAGGCCGCCTGTCGTTGTCCGGTAGCTTCTGCCCCATAGCCTTGAAGTAATCATACATGATGTCTTCGAGACCATTCATCGTGGTCGCGTCCAGGGTCCTGAAAAGGATCACCATGCGGAATCCTCGATTCTTGAACGCCTCCTGTTCCTGCGGTTTATATCTGGTATCGAAATTCGATGCCTTTCCTACTTTGGCGACTTCTCCAGTCTTGGGATTCACCCACGCATATACTCCGCTGCGGATCTCCGGATCGCCGAACCCCTCGTCTCCATTGAACATGAGGAGCGCCATGCCGCCGATGCCCATCTCCCCGAAATAGCTACGCATCGACTCGTCGGTTGCGGCGTGATCGACGTTCGCAGTTTTCCCACCGGCGTCCTCGCACCAGGACGGATGCTTCGTACATATATCCTGGATAAGAGCCTTTTCGGTGTTCAGTTGCCAGAACGAGTTGTTCATGCAGCTCTGCGATAGGCATATCTTTCCATCGCGGGCCATGCGATTGATGTAGGCGGTGGCCATCCAGCGGGAGGGGAAAGTTATTTTGACGTAGTCCCAGTAGACGGTGTAGGGCTTTGAATCACGACACTCCTTACTCTTTGGATGCGCGCAGGGATTTTGAGGCGGAGGTCCACTCACCAGACCCGTGGGATCAGACATCCCAATTGGGTTATCGCCCGCATAGGAGTAGGGGTTCGACTGCTGCGCGTTGCTCAGGTCTAGCAAGGGATCTACCGATATAAACCTCGCTACTTCAGGGTCGTAGTAACGAGCACCCAATAGATCGAGTCCAGTGGACTCGTCCTCAATTTTACCGAGGAAACCGCGGTCCCCGAACGGAAGTTGATCCCTGCCCCGATGCTGCCCAAAGGGCAGATATCGTTGGCGAGAGAATGCACCCGTGACGTCATTTACACCGATCTCACTCGACCCATGGAGGCCAGACATCAGCCAGGTGAGCCCATCTCCGCTCGCTCTCGCCGCGACGATGACGCCGTCCGGCGATCCGTAGTAACGCTTCGCGGTGACAGAGTTTCCAGTCGCCTCAATCTCCATGGAGCCGAGATAAAGGGTCGTCTTACCTCCAGGCTCACGACGGATAAGCCGTTGGCCGTTCGCGTCGTACACCATCGTGGTGTCCTGGCCGTCAATACTTGCCTTCTCTAACTGACCGAGTTCATTCCAGTCGAAGCTGCCAGACTTGCCGCCGGAAGTGCGGGAGATCATTGCGCCCGCATTGTCGTAGGCGTACGTATCCGTACCCGCGGGCCGTGTGATGGAACTAACCGCGTTCGGCCGTTCCGCAGAGTCTCCCGCCTGCGGGTAATTGTAGGTCGCGGTCTGCCCATCAGAGGTCAGACTTGTGAGATTGCCGGCCGCGTCGTATGTATAGGACTGTGCGTATGGGTCGGCTCCCTGATTGTCGCCCGTTGCTGCACCAGACCCACAGGACGTGGCCGTGGTGGTCCACGCCTGAGTCAGACGGTGCAACCCGTCATAGGTGAAGCATTCGGACTGGCCACTGCTTCCGTTAGTGGCAGAGGCAGCGTCCAGGATCTTTTTGATCTCACCGGAGACGTCATAGGTGTACTGGTCGTCTTGCCTGACAACCGGATTATCCGTGTCCGAACTGGTCGTCGTCGTGACCCGCTTCAACCAACCAGTTGTCTCATCCCATGTGAGCGCGCGCTTGATCTTTCCGTTCGCGCCATAGGAGCGCTCGGTTAGGCGGTTAGTCGGGGAGTAGGTCGTTGATCCAATATAAGTGAATCCACCACTCCAGTCGGAAGTCATAACCTGCGGAAGGTTCAGCTCCGAATAGGTGAAGTTGATCTGCTCGCTAGGCAAGCCCCCGGCTGCGGGCATTGTATAAGAGGCAACCGATCCGCTGAATGTATACTTGGTGGCGAAGGTGTAAGTACCCGCCAGTAGACCTTCAGACGAGGGGATCGTCAGGGTCGAGCTGAGTGGGCGGCCCATGGAGTCATAGTCCGAAACCGCATCGACATAGGCGTTGCCGTCGACATAGCGGGTCGCGGAGGACAGCTTGCCCTCGCCCTTTCCGGCGGTGTCGTAGACCCACTCGGCCAACTTGGTCCCACTATCGCGCTCCCCGGACCAAACGGCAGTCTTACGGCCGAGGTCGTCGTAGGAGTAGGAAACCTTCTGTCCCTTGGCGTTTGTCGACCACAGCAAGTGGCCGGCCGCGTCGTAGGCCTGCTGGGAGTCGCCGGCGTCTGGGTCGTGGGATGCAGTGGGGCGGCCGAGCAGATCGTAGGTGAAGGTGCGAACGTTGCCGTTGGCATCGGTCTGCTTGGTCATCCGACCGTTGCTGTTGTATTCGTAGGTGGTGTCGTAGTGCTGTGCCGCCTTGACCTCGATCGATTGCCAGGAAGTCCAATCGGAGGTGTCACCGCCGCGGGTCGCGCGGACGTGCCAGCGGATCTTCCACCTATCGCCTAGTTTCCCAACGGGGACGGTGACGGCGGCGTCGTTGTCGGAGGCCACACCGCTGACCGTGGTTGTCCAGATCTGGCCGCTGCCGTGTGCGGTGTCGGCCGGGTCGTGCTCGACCTCGAATTCCGCGCCCAGCTGGCCGTCGGCGGGTGAGCTGACCTTGGCGATCAGGGCGGGAGTCAGGGTGTTGGTGGTCCCGTTCATGGCGGGCTGGGTGCGGGGCTCGTCTACGGTGAGGACCTGTGAGCCGTCGACGACGGTCAGCTGCTGCCAGTCAGACCAGGCGGAGGTGCCGCCGCCGGTGATGGCGCGGGCGCGCCAGCGCACGAGCCACCCGTCGCTTAGCTTGCCTTGGGGGACGGGCGCCGTCGCCTGGGTGCCGGAGGTCACGTTGTCGACCGCGGTCGTCCAAATGCCGCCGGTGCCTTGGCCTTCGGACGCGGCGGGGTCGTGCTCCAGCTCGAACTCGGCCCGTACCTTTCCGCCAGCGGGGTCGGTGACCTGGGCCAAGAGTTGCGGGGTCAGCGACGCGCTGGTTATCTTTCCGTCCACTACTTCGGACGGGGTGACCTGCAGGGTGCCCAGCACCGGGTCGGGCTGGTCGACGCGGACGGTCTGCCAGTCCGACCAGGATGAGGCAGTCTCGCCGGCGACGGCGCGGGCGCGCCAGCGCACTAGCCAGCCCTCGCTAAGTTTGTCGGCGGGGACGGCAACGGCCGCCTGGGTGCCGGCGGGAACGTCATCGGCCGCGCCGGTCCAGATTTGGCCGGTGCCCTGCCCCTCAGGGGCGGCGGGGTCGTGTTCGAGTTCGAACTCCGCCCGCATCGCGCCGCCGGCGGGGTTGGTGACCTGAGCACGCAACTGCGGGGTCAGCGACGTGGCCACGGCGGTGCCGTCGACGACCTGAGAGGGGGTGACCTGCAGCGCGATCACCCCGGGTTCGGAGGCGATGTTTCCGGCGTTGACGGTGGCGGCCTGCCAGTCCGACCAGGCGGAGGCGACCTGGGTGGCGGTGTTGATCGCGCGGGCGCGCCAGCGGATTCCCCACCCGTTGGACAGGGCCCCGCCGGGGACGGAGACCGACGACTGAGCGCCGGAGGCAACGTTGTCGGCGGCGCCGGTCCAGATGCCGCCGGTGCCGTGCTCGGTGTCGGCGGGGTCGTGCTCCAGCTCGAACTCCGCCCGTAGCGGTTGCCCGTAGGCGTCGGTGACGGTGGCCAGAAGTTGCGGCGTCAGCGACGACACAGCGGTCTTCCCGTCGACAGTCTCGGCGGGGGTGATCTGCAGCTGGGAGACGGTAGCGGCTGGGACCTTCACCGTCAGCGCCTGCCAGTCCGACCATGCGGAGGTGTTGGATCCGGCGGCGACCGCGCGGGCGCGCCAGCGGACCTTCCACCCGTCGGCGAGCTTTCCGGCGGGGACGGTGAGGGTGGCCTGGGTGCCGGAGGCGACGTTGTCGACCACGGGGTCCAGCGCGGTAGTGATGGTGGCGGTTTGCCAGTTCGACCAGGACGAGGAGGTGGAGGTGCCGGTGTTGGTGGCGCGGGCCCGCCAGCGGATGTGCCACCCGTTACTGAGCTTCCCTGCCGGGACGACGGCGGGGGCGTCGTTGCCGGAGGTGACGCCGGTGGAGCTGCCGGTCCAGATCTGGCCGGTGCCCTCAGCGGTGTAGGCGGGGTCGTGCTCGACTTGGTAGTCGGCCCGCAGACTGCCGCTGGCAGTGTCGGAGACGGTGGCGTGCAGGGTCGGCGTCAGCGACGACACCGCGCCCCCGGCCGACGGGGTGATCGACAGGTTGCCCACCGTGGGGGACGACGACGGCAGCGAGTAGGTGACGGTCAGCGCCGGCGCCTGAGCCTCGCCAGGGTAAGCGACGGCACCTTCGGAGGAGTCGTAAATACGCCAGTCCGCCTCCGCGCTTTCATCGACACCTCGTATCTGCAGGCCGTATCGGGGCTGGCCGGCAGCCCAGTCCTGGGCGATGCCGGTGACATCCCACGTGACTATCAATGCGCCCATGCCGTCATCGCCACAGGACCCGATGATGTGGGCGTCCTTGCTGATGACGGCGTCTTCGGTGGTGGTGTACGGCTGCCGGTTCCAGGTGACGGTGTAGGGGTCCCAGGCGCGGGTCACCCTGCTGGCCTGAATGCCAGAGCCGAATGGCCCGCACTCGGGGGCATCCTTGTTGAGGAGCGACAGTTGTGCCTGCGTCACGGTCGCGCCGGGCAGGAAGGAGGTGTCGAAGTTGAGGTAGCTGCGCGCGACGTAGCCGCCGCCGGCACCGGCGTAGAGTTCATATTCCTCGGCGGGGGTACCGGTGCTGTCGTCGTTGCCGACGTAGGTGTCTGCTTGCAAGGAAAGGTCCACTGTCGGGTCGACGGTCACCGGGTAGGTGAGCGTCGGGTCGGACAGGAACGCCGCATCCGGGGTCAGCTCCAGGACCTGGTGGTCGCCTTCCGCGGTGAGGCGGGTGGCGATGCGGCCCGTGCGCCGGTGCCGATCCTTGGCCTCAGGCTTGGCGTCCGCCTTCGCGTTCGCGTTGGTACCGGCCTGGGTGTCCCCCGCCTTCTCCCCGCGGGTGGGCTTGGGATACATGACCGGCTGGGCCACCGGCGCGACCAGCTTGCCCGCGCTGTCGGTCACAGTGAGCCGGCCCTGACCGTCCTGCTGCAGCTTCCACCCGCTGGTCTTAACCCCGATGCGATAGTTGAGCTGCGTCGTGGGACGCTCACGCAACTCGATGTCGTGACGGACACCACCAGGCAACACCGTCACCACCAAGTCCGCACCCGAACCAGCCGCATCGACGTAACGCGCCTTGTTCCGCTCAACAGTCGGCTTGGGCAACGGGGACGGCCAGCTCAGCGCGATCGAGTTGCCTGCCTCATCGGCCACCGTCGCGAACGGCCCATCCCCACCGGCAGACACCGTCACCGCAGGCCCGGCCTTGGGCACCAAGGCGCCGTCCTTCTCCACCAAGCTGGTGTCGATCGGCACCCACGCCCCGTCCCGCTTGATTCGTGTTGGACGGGTGCTGACCGTCGTGGTGAACGTCTTCCCGTCCGGATTGGCCACAGTCGAACTCGTCGCCGAGGTCAACCCCGCCACCTCAACCGGCTTACCCGCCCGCTTCGCCTCAACCGACGCGCGGATGCGCGCGTCGTCCTGCACCTGCGCCGCCGGCGCATCCGCAGCAGGCGCATTCGAGGCGGAGGC
>NZ_FTNI01000014.1 GCF_900156315.1 Microbispora rosea
CGCCGCGGGTGGGACTTCGTGTCCACCGGGCGGGGCGATGTGCCGTGGGAGGAGTGCTTCCGGGCGCTCAACCACATCGGCTACGACGGCCCGATCTCCATCGAGTGGGAGGACGCGGGCATGGACCGGCTGCACGGCGCACCCGAGGCCCTCGCCTACATCCGCTCGCTGAACGCCATCACCCCACCGGACGCCGCCTTCGACGCCGCCTTCTCCTCCGAGAGCTGACCTCTCTCCCCAGCACTCGAGAGGCCGGGGCCGGGCGCACCA
Organism: Microbispora rosea; assembly: GCF_900156315.1. Taxonomy (GTDB): domain Bacteria; phylum Actinomycetota; class Actinomycetes; order Streptosporangiales; family Streptosporangiaceae; genus Microbispora; species Microbispora rosea. The sequence goes on from NZ_FTNI01000014.1 coordinate 271, forward strand.
TCGGGTGCGCCCGGCCCTCCTGCATGCTCACCCCCACGCCGCGACCACGTCGCCGGCGCCCCACGTCAGGCCGATGCCCTCCACCGAGGGATGGACTCCGGACAGCGACACCACCGCGAGGCCGCCCGCCTCCGCGTCGAAGCCCGGCACCTGCACCGCGTCGCGGCGCAGCGCGGCCAGGTCGTGACCGTCGAACGGGGTGCCGAGCCACTTGATCGAGCCCGCGAACAGCACCCGCCGCGCCACCGGTGCCCGGTCGGCGCCGACCAGGTCCACCTCCGGGGAGAAGCGGCGGTTCCACCATCCGCCGACGGCCTCCGCGTCCGGCCAGGGCAGTTCCCCCGACGCGGCGGCCATGCCCAGCGCCTGTCTGACGATCGGTTCGACGGCCCGCCCCCGCAGGCTCGCCCAGCGTCGCCGTACGAGTCCGAAGGCGAGATCGGGCCGTCCTCGATTCGAGTGTTGCGCCGCGGCGCGCAGCACGCCCAGGTACATCCGCAGGTTGTGATCGCGGATGCGGTACAGCGCCGGTTTTCCGGGCTGGACGGACAACGGCTCGTCCATCGCCAGGACGCGCTTCTCGCCGGTGAGCCTGCGCAGGAGAGGGGAGAGCGAACCGGACTGCAGCGGTCCCTCGCGCCCGCCCGCCGTCGCCGCGACGGCGGCGTGCGTCCTGTCGCCGCGGCCGACCGCTTCCAGCACCCGGCGGGCCTGGTCGGGCGAGGGGAATTCCGCGAGAAGGACGGATTCGGGCACGCCGAACAGGGCGGACGCCGGATCCTCGCACTCCTGCCGGATGAACTCCAGCGGGGGAGTGCCGTGCGGCCAGGCGCGCAGGATCCCGGGCAGGCCTCCGCTGGCGAGGTACGCGTCGATCGCGTCACCTCCGGTCAGGCCCAGCGCGCCGGCGGTCTCCGCGGGGTCGAGCGGGTCGAGCGCCATGGTGTCGGCGCGCCCGTAGAACGGCCGGTCGTAGGCGGTCAGCCGCTCCATCATGTGCAAGTCGCTGCCCAGCAGGAGCAGGAGAACGGGCTTGGCCGACAGGAGCCGGTCCCAGGCCGTCTGCAGCGCGCCGTCGAACAGGTCGTCCTGTTCCGCCAGCCAGGGCATCTCGTCGATGACGACGATCGACGGGGTCGGCGGGATCGTCGAGTGCAGCACGCGGAAGGCCTCCGGCCAGCTTCCGCTGGTCACGCGGACGACCTGCTCGGGGTCGGCGGGCAGGCACGACTCCTTGAGATCGGCGCAGAACTCCTCGACCGCCTCGACCGGCGACATCCCTTTGGTCGCGGTGAAGAACAGATACGGCACCCCGGCCTTGTCGCAGAACTCCTGCACGAGCCGGGACTTGCCGACCTGCCGGCGTCCCCTGATGGCCATGGCAGCGCCGGCACCCGTCCGGCGAATTCGGTCGAGGCGCTTGGCCAGGGCGGCCAGCTCCCGCCGCCGGCCGATGAAAGGAACCGCGCCCACCCTGCCCCTTATGTAGATGACATCTATGTAGATGCAATCTACACGCCTGGCCGTCCTGCGACGGTCCTAAACGGTGCGGCGGGGTGGGAGCAGGGCGTTGACGCGGTCGGAGTCGGGCCAGACGTAGGGGAGGTCGTCGGGATCTCCGGGGAACTTCGGGCCGTAGAACTCCGGGTCCTTGCGCAGCAGGGCCGAGCGGTGACTGAGGTGGAGGGCGGGGTCGCCGAGCCAGGGCGGCAGCTCGCCCGCCTCCGCGAGGGCCGCCTGGACGCGGGGCGCCTCGATGCCCCGGCAGTCGAGCAGTTCCCTGGTCATCGTCCCGGCGCAGGTGTCGGCGCGGCCCAGGCCGCACCAGGCCGACACGATCTCCAGCCCGTAGCGGACCAGCGCCTCCTCGTACCCGGCCCACATGTGCGCCACCGGATGGTGCCGCCAGCCGTACCCCGGGACGGTGAGCGTACGCAGGACCTGGAGGGCCTCGACCCGCTGTTTCCCGAGGCGGAGCGGGTCGAGGACGCGGGCGGTGGCCGCGAAGTCCGGGTACGGCAGGAACGTCTGCATGTCGCCGCTCGGGTTACCCCGGCCCGCCGGAGATATCCCCCGCGCCGGGGAGATCTCCGGCGGCCCGGTGGCGTCAGTCGAACAGCACGATCTGCCGGAGCACCTCGCCGCCGCGCAGGGCGTCGACGGCGTCGTTCAGGTCGCCGATCCGGATGCGGGAGCTGATCATGCTGTCGAGGTCGAGCTTGCCCGCCTTGTAGAGGTTCACGAAGCGCGGGAAGTCCCTGCGGACGTCGGCGTCGCCGTACAGCGAGCTGAGGAGGTTCTTGCCCTCGAACAGCAGGTTGAAGGCGGACAGCGGCACCATGTCGTCCATGGCGCCCGCGCCGACGACGATGACGTCGCCGCCGCGCCGCGTCGCCTGCCAGGCGGTCATGATGGCGGCCGACTTGCCGACCACCTCGAAGCCGTGGTCGAAGCCCTGGCCGCCGGTCAGCGTGCCGATGGCGTCCATGAGCTGGTCGGGGGTGCAGGCGTGGGTGGCGCCGACCTTCTTCGCGAGCGCGTGCTTGGACTCCAGCGGGTCGATCGCGAGGATCGTGGTCGCGCCGGAGATGCGGGCGCCCTGGATCACCGACAGGCCGACGCCGCCGCAGCCGACGACCGCGACGGTCGCGCCGGGGCGAACCTTCGCGGTGTTGAGCACCGCGCCGACGCCCGTCGTGATGCCGCAGCCGATCAGGGCCGCCGCCTCGTACGGCACGTCGGGGTCGACCTTGATCGCCCCCTGCCACGGCACGATGATCTCCTCGGCCCAGGTGCCGCACCCGGCCATGCCGAACGCCGGGGTCTGGCCGGCGAACAGGAAGCGCGGCTCGGTGAAGCTCTTCATCATGTACGTCATGCAGAGGTTCGGCTGACCGCCCACACAGCTCGGGCAGTCGCCGCACGCGGGCGTCCAGTTGATGATGACGTGGTCGCCCGGCTGGACGGTGGTCACGCCGTCGCCCACCTCGACGACCTCGCCCGCGCCCTCGTGACCGGGAATGATCGGGAGCGGCATGGGGAGCACGCCGGTGAGCACCGAGAGATCGGAGTGGCAGACGCCGGTGGCCCTCACCCGCACGCGGACGTCGCCCGGGCCCACCGGCGTCAGCGTGAAGTCGTCTCTGATGTCGAGCTTTTCGTCGCCGACCGCGTGGAGAAGCGCGCCGCGCATGGGGGACCTCCCGGTCTTTCAGGCTGGTCTTTCATGGTTGGGTGCCGCGCGTCACTCGTCCTCGAGCGACAGCGCGGCCTTGGGGCAGGACCGGACCGCGTGGCGGACCCGGTCGAGCAGTTCGGCGGGCGGCTCCGGCATCAGCACGTGGAGGTTGTCCTCGTCGTCGACCTCGAAGACCTCGGGTGCCAGGCCCATGCAGACGGCGTTGGCCTCACACACGTCGTAGTCGACCTTGATCTTCATGGCGTGTCCTCCTCCTGTGCGTCACGTCGCGCTGGAGTTCACGTTAAGGCCTGTCCCTTGTCGTGACCGACCCGTCGCCGCCGAGCTTGCGGTGATCCCAGGAGACGACGCGGGCCGGCTCGACCACGTAGGCCACGCGCTTGCGCGCGGTGTGCTCGACGTAGGCCCGCGCCTCGGGGGAGTCGACGGGCACGCCGGTCATCCGCCGGGTGACGTCCAGGCCGACCTCCAGGACGGCCGCCGGGTCGTCGATCAGCCGCGCCTTGCCGTAGACGAGCACGCCGCGCAACCGCGCGTACTCGTCCCCGGTCTCGACCAGGCAGCTCACCCGCGGGTCGCGCTCGATGTTGCGGGCCTTCTGCGACTTGGCGTACGTCCAGAACGTGACGCGGCCGTCGTCGAGTCCGTAGAACATCGTGACCAGGTGCGGCGTGCCGTCGGGGTTGATCGTGCCGAGCTGGAGTTTGCGGGCGTCCCGCAGGAGCTCGGCGATCTCTTCCTCGCTCATCGCGATGCGGGCGCGCTGGTTCACGAAGCAAAGTAGAACATGTTGCATCAGGGGGGACAAGGGGCAGTTCCGAACCTCGTTCGGCTTGTTGGGTAGGGTGCCCGGCATGGTGACCCCGATGCCCGACGACCTGCGCCGCGCCGCCGAACAGGCGCGCGGGTTCATGCCGCCCGCCGAGGGCGAGGCGCTGTACGAGACCGCCTGCGCGTACGGCTCCCGCGGGCCGATCTGCGAGGTCGGCACCTACTGCGGCAAGTCGGCGATCTATCTGGGCGCCGGGGCGCGCCGGGCGGGCACGGTGGTCTTCACGGTGGACCACCACCGGGGCTCCGAGGAGATCCAGCCGGGCTGGCCGCACCACGACCCCGAGCTGGTGGACCCGGAGACCGGGCGGATGGACTCGCTGCCGTTCTTCCGCGCCACCATCGCCGCCGCCGGCCTGGAGGACGAGGTGATCGCGGTCGTGGGCGCGTCGGCCACGGTCGCCCGCCACTGGTCCACTCCGCTGGCCGTGCTGTTCATCGACGGCGGCCACTCGGAGGAGCCGGTGACGGCCGACTACGAGGGATGGGCGCCGCAGGTGATGAAGGGCGGCGCGCTGGTCTTCCACGACATCTATCCCGACCCCGCCGACGGCGGGCAGGCGCCCTACCGGGTCTACCTGCGCGCGCTGGAGTCGGGCGCCTTCCGCGAGGTGCGGGTCGTCGGGTCGCTCCGCGTGCTGGAGCGCGTCTGACGGCGGACCCCGGCCGGGAGCCCGGATCGGCCGTGCGCGCCGTCCGGTCAGGCGCGGGCGCGCTCGCAGCCGCACTCGCCGGTGATGCGGGCCTCCCGGCCGCCGGCGTCGCGGAAGATCCCCGAGCCGGGGGTGGCGCGGGCGAGGGCGTCCGCGGCGAGCACCACCGCGGCGGCCGTGTATCCCGACCGCTCGTTGGGGAAGTGCCGCTGGTTCACGAACTGCCAGCCGGTCCAGTAGGAGCCGTCCTCGTGGCGCAGGTGCTGCATGTCGGCGAACACCGCCAGCGCGCGCTCCCGCAGCCCGGCCGCGTCGAGCGCGAGCACCAGTTCGCACGACTCCGCGCCGGTGACCCAGGGCTGGTCGGAGACGCAGCGCGCGCCGAGGCCGGGCACGACGAAGGTGTCCCACTCCCCGTCGAACCGCCGAGCCGCCGCGTCCCCGCGTACGGCGCCGCCGAGCACGGGGTAGTACCAGTCCATCGAGAACCGGCTCTTGTCGGCGAACGCCTCCGGGTGGCCGGCGATCACGTGGCCGAGCTGGTCGGCGGCGAGCTCCCAGTCGGGCTGCGGGTCGCCCAGCCGCTCGGCGAGCAGGGCCCCGCACCGCAGGCCCTGGTGGATGGACGAGCACCCGGTGAGCAGGGCGTAGTCCGCCGGGCGGCCCTCGGCGTCACGCTGCCAGAGGATCTCGCCGCGCGCGGTCTGCAGGCCGACGACGAAGTCGAGCGCCCGCGCCACCACCGGCCACATCGACCGGGCGAAGTCCTCGTCGCCGGTCACCAGCAGGTCGTGCCAGACCCCCACCGCGATGTACGCGGCGTGGTTGGACTCGCCGGCCGCCTCGGCGGGCTCGCCGTCGCGGACCTTCATGGGCCAGGAGCCGTCCGGGCGCTGGTGCCGTACGAGCCAGTCGTAGCCCTTGCGGGCCTCCTCGCGCAGCCCGGCCACGGTCAGCGCCATCAGGCACTCGATGTGGTTCCACGCGTCGATGTGGCCCTCGGGCCAGGGGACGCCGCCCTGGTCGTCCTGGACGGCGGCGATGCTCTCTGCCGTACGGACGACCTGCTCGGTGGTGATGATCCCTGGAACGTCCGGCACCCGCGTCATGCGGGCTTCCGGACGTAGACCACGACGCTCTTGCCGATCAGGGGGTTGAGCACGGCCTCGGCCAGCCGGGTCGCGAGGGGGCGCTTCATGATGTCCCAGACGAGAAGCTCGTGATAGGCCTTGGCCAGCGGGTGCTGGTCGTCGTTCACCCCGACCGCGCACTTGATCCACCAGTACGGCGAGTGCAGGCCGTGGGCGTAGTGGTGGCCGCCGACATCGAGTCCGGAGGACTTGAGCTTCGCCTGGAGCTCCGCCAACGTATAAATCCGGATATGTCCGCCGGGGGCGGTGTGGTAGTCCTCCGACAGGGCCCAGCAGATCCGCTCGGGCAGGAAGCTCGGCACCGTGATCGCGGCCCGGCCGCCCGGCTTCAGCACCCGTACGATCTCGCGCATCGCGGCCAAGTCGTCGGGGATGTGCTCCAGCACCTCGGCGGCGATGACGCGGTCGAACGACGCGTCGGGAAACGGCATGTGGAGGGCGTCGCCGACGACGGTGTCCCCGGTCGCGCCCGCCGGCACCTCGCCCTCCTTGTCCATCGCCGCGAACATGGCCGCCACGTTCTCCATCTCGGCGGCGTCCATGTCGAAGGCGACCACGTCGGCGCCCCGGCGCAGCACCTCGAAGGCGTGCCGGCCACCGCCGGCCCCGAGGTCGAGGACGCGGTCGCCCGGTCCGACGGGCAGCCGGTTGAAGTCGACGGTCAGCACTCGGTGCCTGCCTTTCGTGGGTTCTGGGAAGTCACCGCGAGGGGGTGTGGGCGGCGATGGCCTCGTGATAGGCCTCCACCGTGCGGCGGGCGACGACCGGCCACGCGTAGCGCTCCATGACGCGGTCGTAGCCGCGCCGGCCGAACTCCGCGCGCTCTCCGGGGGAGTCGAGCAGGCGGCGCAGCACGGCGGCCAGTTCCTCGGGGTCGCCCGGCGTGACCTGCACGGCCGCGTCGCCGACCACCTCGGGCAGGGCGCCCGTACGCGAGGCGACCAGCGGAGTGCCGCACGCCATGTGCTCGACGGCGGGCAGCGAGAACCCCTCGTAGAGCGAGGGGACCACCGCGACCTCGGAGGTGGCGATCAGCGTGGCCAGCTCCTCGTCCGGGATGCCGTGCACGAAACGCACACGGTCGTGCAGCGAGAGCTCGTTGACGAGCTGTTCCGTGGGTCCTCCGGGGGTGGGCCTGCTCACCACGGTGAGGTTGACCTCGCGCTCGGTGGCGAGCTTGGCGACCGCCCGCAGCAGGGTCGCCACGCCCTTCATGGGGGAGTCGGCGCTGGCCACGGCCACGATCGAGTTCTCCCGCTTCGGCAGTTCCGGCCGGGGGTGGAAGAACCGCGTGTCGACGCCGAGCGGGATCAGCCGCATGTTGGACTGCGGCACGTTGAAGTCGCGGTGGATATCGGCGAGCGACGACTCGCTGACGGTCAGGATCGGGCTCAGCCGGGGCGCCACGATGCTCTGCATGCGCACGAAGCCGTACCAGCGGCGCATCGACAGCCGCTTCCAGCCCTTGGCGGCCTTCAGCTCGATCCGCCGGTCCACGCTGATCGGGTGATGGATGGTGCCGACCACCGGGAACAGCCGCTGGATGCCGAGCAGTCCGTAGCCCAGGGTCTGGTTGTCCTGGACGACGTCGAAGTCGCCGCGCCGCCTCTTCAGCTCGCGGTAGGCCCGCAGGCTGAACGTCAGCGGCTCGGGGAAGCCGGCCGTCCACATCGTGGCGACCTCGAGCGCGTCGATCCAGTCGCGGTATTCGTCGCGCTTCGGCGTCCGGAACGGGTCCTCGTCGCGGTAGAGGTCCAGGCTCGGCACCTTGTTGAGGATCACGCCCTCGTCCAGCTCCGGGTAGGGCTGACCGGAGAAGACCTCCACGTGGTGGCCCAGAGCGACGAGCTCGCGGCTGATATGGCGCAGGTACACCCCCTGGCCGCCACAGGTTGGCTTGCTGCGGTAGGACAGCAGCGCGACTCGCAGCCTCTCCGCCAAGAGGCACCCCTTTCCAGCCGGTTTCCCGCCGTGCCCCCGTGGGGCTGCTGCCAGGAACACTACCATTTGACCTTAGATGGGGTAGGTGAGGTGGAAAGGGTCCTCGCGCGACTCTCACCCTGCCCGACCTGGGGTGTTAGCTTACCCGAACGAGATTCGGTGTAACCCGTTCTAGTGGTGCATCTATAGGCACGGCCGGGCAGGGCGGTACATTCGCCTCTCATAGGCCAAGTTGGGCGCTACGAGGAGGATCCGTTGGCCAGGCGTGCGCTGATCACCGGCATCACCGGTCAGGACGGCTCCTATCTCGCAGAACACCTGCTGAGCGAGGGATACGAGGTCTGGGGCCTGGTCCGGGGGCAGGCGAACCCCCGCGTCCCGCGCGTGCGCAGGCTCCTGCAGGACGTGCGGCTGGTCCGCGGCGACCTGCTCGACCAGGGATCGCTGATCTCGGCGGTGGAGAAGGTGCAGCCGGACGAGGTCTACAACCTCGGGGCCATCTCGTTCGTGCCCATGTCGTGGGAGCAGGCCGAGCTGACCGCCGAGGTGACCGGCATGGGCGTGCTCCGCGTGCTGGAGGCCATCCGCGTCTGCTCGGGGATCACCGCCTCGCGCGGCTCGTCGGCCGGGCAGATCCGCTTCTACCAGGCGTCGTCCTCGGAGATGTTCGGCCAGGTCAGGGAGACGCCGCAGACCGAGCGCACCCCCTTCCACCCGAGGTCGCCGTACGGCGTGGCCAAGGCGTACGGGCACTTCCTCACGCAGAACTACCGCGAGTCGTACGGGATGTTCGCGGTGTCGGGCATCCTGTTCAACCATGAGTCGCCCCGGCGGGGGGCCGAGTTCGTCACCCGCAAGGTCTCGCTCGGCGTCGCGCGGATCAAGCTGGGCATGGCCGCGGAACTGCGCCTGGGCAACCTGGAGGCGCGCCGCGACTGGGGGTACGCCGGCGACTTCGTCCGGGCGATGCACATGATGCTGTCGGCCGCCGAGCCCGAGGACTACGTCATCGGCACCGGGCGCACGCACTCGGTGCGCGAGCTGGTCGAGGCGGCGTTCGCCGCGGCCGGGCTGGACTGGGAGCAGTACGTCGTCTGCGACGCGTCCCTGCACCGGCCGGCGGAGGTCGACCTGCTGTGCGCGGACCCGAAGAAGGCCCGCACCCAGCTCGGCTGGGAGCCGACGGTGTCGTTCGAGGAACTCGTGGCCATGATGGTCGAGGCCGACCTGCGCCTGCTCGCCGACGGAGGCGACCCGGAACAGGACTCCTCCTGGGCCTGACCGGAGAAGGCCTACGGCGGATCGAGCGCCAGGCCGACCGCCTCCGCGACCTTGCCGATGCCATATTCCAGGCGGCGGAAATAGGTGGCCCTGGACAGGTGGAGGCGATGCGCGAGGAGGTCGTGGCCTCCGGCACGGCTGAAGTAGTAGAGGCGCAGGATCTCCCCGGCCTCGGCGTCCATGGCGGACGCCGACGACGCGAGCGCCTCCACGGCCTCCCGCAGGAGGACGGCCAGCGCGGGCGCCGGCCGAGGGCCTGAGGCGGCGGTTCGGGCCCGCGTGCGCAGGTCCCGCAACGCGGTGCGGACGAGTTCGGCCGCCTGGCCCGGTCCCTCGGCGCACGGGTCCCGCATCCGGAGCAGCCACGCGGGCAGGTTGCGTTCGGTGAACGTGCGGGCATAGAGGGCGCTCGGCCGGCCGCACCGGTAGAGGTCGTGCCGCGTGTCGCCCACGCGGCGCAGGCCGAAGCGCGCCGACATCTCCTGGTAGGGGATCCACGGCGTGGACACGACGAGCCGCCCGCCGGCGATTCCCGTAGTGAGGATGTGGCGGACGAGCGCGGGCTGGGCCCGGGCGGAGCGCGGCTCGACCGCCATCATGCCGACGACCGATCCTCCGAGGTTCAGCAGCATGTCCGCGTGCTGCTGGAGCAGCGGCTCCAGCGCCGGTGCTCCGCCGGGATCCAGCGGCATGAGGTTGACCATTCCCACCGCGTGGTCGTCGGTGTCCACCGCGAGATGGAAACCGTGGTCGGCGCCGGAGAGCCACAGCTCGCGCATCCGCTCGACCTGGCGTTCCGCCAGCCCCTCGTGCTCGCCCCACAACCGCATCAGGCGGCCGATCGCCTCGTCGTCGCCGTCGCCGGCGCGCCGGATCGAGAACTCGGCGCGCTCGTCGGCGTACAGGTCGCGGCGCGCGCGCCGGCTCCCCGACAGATAGAGGACCTGGTCGGCGAGCCGGGCCCGCAGCGGCGGATCGGCGGTGCGGGCCAGCTGGCGGTGCCGATGCTCGGCGGCCCGGGCGGCCAGCTCGTCGCGGCGGACCGGATGACGCCAGCGATAGGCGAGGTCGAAGAGCGTGCGGTAGGGCTCGGCGACGGTCAGCCCGTGACGGTCCGGGCGGATCACGCTCAGCCGCCTCAGCCGCGTGAATGCCTTGGGCGGCAGCCGGGTCAGGGCGGTGAGGAGATCCTCGTCCGCCCCGTCGACGACGGCCACGATCGGCAGCGCCTCGGGAGGGATGCCCCGGGACTCCACGCCCAGGCGGCGCAGCACCTCGGTGGCTGCCGCGTCGGCCAGCGCGCCCTCCGGCCCCGGTTCGCCGTCTCTGCGGATCGCCCGGCACAGCGAGTCGGCGACGAGCGGGATCCCGCCGCTGAGCCGTGCGACGAGGTCGGCGTGCGCCGGGCCGGTCACGCCGAGCGCGGCGGCCAGCCCGCGGATGTCCGCGGGCGACCACGGCCCGAGCTCGACCGTGACGAGCGGCCGGTGCGCCCATCCGGGCCGCGCGGCCAGGGGCAGCCGGCCGGCGATCACGAACCGGCCGTGACCGGCCCGGTCGACGAATCGCGCCGCCGCGCTCGCCCGGTGGTCGGTGTCGACCCCGTCGATGGCGAGCGGCGCGCGCCCACCACGACCGGTCTCGGGCGGTGTCCGGATCTCGGGCGGTTCGCGGTCGAGGTCCACGAATCCGCACGCCAGCGTCGCGAGCAGCCGGCTCTTGCCGGCCCCGAGCGGGCCCACGACGTTGACGATCGCCGCCCCGGGCCCGCCGTCCGCCTCGTCCAGCGCCCTGACGACACCACGGGCGGCCTCCTCGACGCCGCCCCGTACGGTGAGCCGGCGGGCGGGACCGAGGGGGTTGAGACCCGGTTGAGACTCCGCCGGGGACGAGCGCGGATACGTTCGGATCACATCGAACACGGAGAGGTGACCATGTTCAGTGTCCTCCGCGCACGTGCCGGTGCCGCCGCCGTCGCCATCGGCGCGATGAGCGTCCTCACGGTGACCGCCGGGCCCGCCCAGGCCGCCGTGAACCCGGCCAACTGCCAGTTCAGCTACAACCTGTCCATCGGGCGCGTTGCCGCCGACTGCTGGAACCCCACCGAGTCGGGGTGGTATATCCAGCTCACCTGCGAGCGCTTCAGGAACGGCAGCCATTACTACGCCAGGGGATCGATCGTCTACGGCAGCGGCGTGTCGGCCGCGCAGTGCGACGCGCACACGTCGGAGATCGCCGGCGTCGACATCGTCAACATCTGAGCCGGGGCTCACCTGGTCGCAGGCCCGCGGCTCTTCGGGCGACCGGGGGCCGCGGCGGACGACGTGCGGGAAGAGCGCATGAATCCCCCTTCGGGACACACACCCGCGATGCGGGGAGATGGGGCGGGAAGGGTGGTTCCAGCGCATCGTGAGCCGCCTGACACGCGCTGTCAAGATCTCCCGCCGCGCCACGCCGGGTCGAACCGGCCGGAGACGCGGTCAGGAGGGTGGCCGGGCCAGCAGGATTCCGGCGCCGAGGGGAACGGCGACGGATGGGATGCGGATCGGCATCTTCCTCTCGCCGATCTTGAATCCCTCCATTCCCCAGCTCACCGCGACCTCGCAGTCCCCGCCGGGACGGAGGGTCACCAGCCGCCCGTCGCGGATCGCCGCGCTCAGCAGCCCGATCGTGAACGTCAGGTCGACGGAGAACGTGATCGTGAGCACTTTGCGCTCGTCGGCGTAGACCTCGACATACGGGCGGTGCTCCGAGGTGATCGAGTGCGCGGCCAGGGAGACCGGCTCGATCTTCCCCTGGCGGCCGTTCTCGTGACTGCGCACCGCGGCGGCCCGCAGTTCGTGAGACTTCTGCCACCCGGCCGCCAGGACCGTCCCGAGAGTGATCCCATGGAGCAGGCCGGCGCCGGCCTCGGGCAGCTGAGCGACGAGTTGCCCGGCGAGGACCGGGGCGTCGCGGCAGATCGTGCTCATCACCTGGGGGTCGCGGACGACGCTTGCCGCCGCCGCCACCGCGCCGCGCGCGCTGTCGTAGAGCGCGAGGGCGGCCGTACCCGGATTCGGGTCGATGGTCAGGTTCATGACAGGCCTTCCCGGATCTCCTGCCGGCCCGGGTCCGGGACGACGTGAAGACGTACGGCCGGGCGGGGGCCGCGGCTCTCGTGGATCCGCACGTTCGGGGACGGGTCGGCGCGGGAGACGAGACGCACCTCCCGGCGGCGGTCGTGGTCCCGGTCAGGCGCGCGCCGGCCGCCCCGGGCCTTCCATCCGGCGAGGCCGAGGAGCGCGGCGGCGACCACGACGAGGGCGAGCCCTGGCGGCACACCGAAGTCGGAGCCCGTCTCCTCGCCGGAGAGCGCGGCCGTCGGCACCGCCTCAGGGCTCTCTTCGGGCGACTCCTCCGGCCGCGGCGACTCCGGTGGACTCGGTGAGGGGCTGTCGTCCGGGCTCGCCGATGGACTCACGGGTGGGCTCACCGGTGGGCTCACGAGGGACACGTCGCTCAGGACGACGTCGATGGCATCGCCGATGGTCAGCTCGCCTCCGCCGGGAGGGTTCTGGTCCTCGACGATCTGGTCGTCGCGCGCGTCGTCCGCTCCTCTGAGTGTCAGCCCCCGGTCCGCCGCCGTCTGCCGCGCCTCCTCGACCGTACGGCCGATGAGGTACGGCACCTCGGTCGAGCCGTCGAGGAGCAGGCTGACGGCCTGCCCGTAGGCGAGCCGCCCGCCGGGCGCGGGAGTCTGCTCGGAGACCTTCCACTCGCCGGTGGCCTCCGGCTGCCCGGTGGTCACGCCGAACCCGGCCTTCTCCGCTTCGGCGGTGGCCGCGGTCAGCGTCATCCCGGTCAGGTCGGGCACCTGCCCTTCCAGGTAAACGCGGACCCCCGTGATTTTGAATTCGATGCACGACAGCGTCTCCGCGCTGCTCACGAAACTCGTCCCGGGAGGAACGGGGTCGGGCACGGTCACGACCCCATAGCCGAAATGGTTGTGGAGCGTCTCGTACGCCTGCTCGTACGTCTGACCGGTCACGTTGGGCGGGGGTGGGCATTTCGCGGCCTGCGCCGGCGTGGCCCAGAACGCGGCGGCGGCCATGGCGAGGGCCACGATCAGGCGTACCGGCATCATCGTCTCCGGAACGAGTCGGGGTTGTCCGAAGGGAACGGATCTGGGTCGCCCGGACGGGACGCGCCAGGTTGTCCGAAGGGAACGGGGGCGGGTTTCCCGAATGACGGGCTTCTCTAAGAAATGTTGCGAAGAACCGCGGTCAGCTCGCCTGAGTATCCCCCTACTCATATGTGCAAGCGCAATTCCCCGGTCCGATGAGCGGACCGGGGGGTGCAGGTCCACGCCCAGCGCGAGGGCCGACCTCAGGACGTTGTGGTCACCGGGCACGTGCCGGGCGAGGTCGGCCACTCCACCTCGTGCGGCGCCTCGTCCGTGGTGATCTTCGTGACCGGCACGAGCAGCCATGGGGCGGGAAGGGTGGTTCCAGCGCATCGTGAGCCGCCTGACACGCGCTGCCGAGATCTCCCGCACCCTCGTCCGGCCGCTCGCGATTTGACATAAAACCTACCAATTGTGCATGCTTTCTCGCATGCGGCAATTCACGCCAGAGGTCGTGCTACCGGCGCGACGCGGGCACGAGCAGGCCGTGCTGGGCCTGCTGCGCGCGTACGGCCCGCTCAACCGGGGCGAGCTCAGCCGGCGGTGCGGCCTGTCGCGGACGACCCTGCACGACACGCTCAGCGGACTGCTGGCCGCGGGTGCGGTGGTCACCGCGACGCCGGACGAGGCGCCGCGCGGCCGGGGACGTCCCGCCGAGCGGCTGGCCCTCAACCCCGCGGCCGGTCAGGCCCTCGGCATCGACTTCTCCCGCCGCGCGGTGTACGTCGCGGCCGTCGGCGTGACGTACGAGATCGTGGGCACGGCGGGGGAGGCGCACGCGCCCGGCCTGCCGTGGCCCGACCGGGTGGCGCTCGCCGAGCGGCTCGTCCGCGGGCTGCTCGGCGGCGGGTTGTGGCGCAGGGCGCTCAAGGGCGTCGGCGTGGGCGTCGTGGGCCCGCTGACCGGGGCATGGGATGGGTCTCGGGACGGCGCCCTCTCCGGCGTCGCGGCTCTGCTCGGAGAGCGCTTCGGCGGGCCGGTGCTGCTGGACAACAACACCAGGCTCGCGGCGCTCGCCGAGTCGACGTTGGGCGCGGCCGCCGGTGACCAGGACGCGCTCTATCTGCGGCTGTCGTACGGCGTCGGCGGCGGCGTGGTGGCCGGAGGGGTGTTGCACCGCGGGGCCGACGGGGTGTCCGGGGAGATCGGGCACGTTCCGGTGGACCCGGCCGGGAGGTCCTGCGAGTGCGGCGGCACGGGATGCCTGGAGACCGTCGCCTCGATCAGGGCGGTGCTCGACGCGTATCGCGCCAGGGGCGGCCGGGGCGACGACCTGCCCGCGCTGAAGGCTGCGGTGGAGGCGCGCGACCCGATCGCCCTCGGCCTGCTGTCCGAGGTGGGCGGCCAGATCGGACGGGTGCTCGCCGCGCTGTCCAACGCGATCGGGCCCAGGGTGATCGTCGTCGGCGGCGAGCTGGCCGAGCTCGGCGCCCCGCTCCTGGAGCCCGTCCGAAAGGCCCTGGACGCGGGCGCGGTGCCGATCTCGCGCCATCGGCTGACCCTGCGCCGGGCGGCGCTCGGCGGCGTCGCGGGCGCGCTCGGCGGCGTCGCGTTGGCGCTCGGGGAGTCTCCGCTGCTGTCGCGCTACCCGGCCCCGGAGCCCGAGCCGGAGCCCGGCCCCGCGGCTTCACCCGCCGATTCACGGGCAGGCGGCCCTGCGGATTCGCCGGTCGGCCGGCGCGGCGGGCGGGGCGGGCCCTCACCTCGCCCCGCCGCCGGGTGGGGCGCGGCACAGGCCCGGCCGCGCCGGCCCCTGACTCCGCTGCCGTCGTTGCCGACCCTGCCGGTCAGTCGAGGGCGACGGGCAGCGTCTTGATGCCGTTGATGAAGTAGGACCTCAGCCGGCTGGCCTCGCCGGTCTGCCGGATGCCGGGCAGGCGCTCGGCCAGCACCTCGAAGAGCACCCGAAGCTCCAGCTTGGCCAGATGGTTGCCGAGGCAGAAGTGCGCGCCGCCGCCGCCGAAGCCGATCTGCGGGTTGGGGTCGCGGCCGATGTCGAACTCCTCGGGCCGCTCGAAGACCTCCTCGTCCCGGTTGGCCGCCGCGTAGAAGACCACCACCTTGTCGCCCTCGGCGATCTTCTGGCCGCGGATCTCGGTGTCCGCCGTGGCCGTACGCCGGAACAGGTTGACCGGGGACACCCAGCGGACGATCTCGTCGGCGGCCGTCCTGGCGAGAGAGGGGTCGTCCACCAGGCGCTTCCACTGGTCCGGGTGCTCGAAGAGGGTCAGCATGCCTCCGGACGCCGCGTTCCTCGTGGTCTCGTTGCCCGCCACGATCAGCAGCAGGACGAACAGGTCGAACTCGTCCTCGGTCAGCGTCTGCCCGTCCTCGTCGGGCTGCAGGAGCCTGGTGACGATGTCGTCGCGCGGCTCCTGCCTGCGTGCCGCGGCCAGCGTGTGGGCGTACGAGTAGACCTCGATGGCGGCGGCCTGCCCCTCGTCAGGGCTGGTGGAGTAGTCGGGGTCGTCGCTGCCGATCATGCGGTTGGACCACTCGAAGATCTTGTCCCGGTCCTCGACCGGCGCGCCGAGCAGCTCGCAGATCACGTACAGCGGGAGCGGCGCGGCGATGTCGCGTACGAAGTCGACCTCGGGCTTGTTCTGGACCTCGTCCACCAGAGCGTGGCAGATGTCCCTGATGTGCTCCTCCAGCCGCCCGATCTGGCGGGGGGTGAAGCCGCGGTTGACCAGCGAGCGGCGCCGGGTGTGGTCGGGCGGGTCCTGGTTGAGCATCATCAGCCGCTGGAACTCGCGCTGCTCCTCGGGCATCTCGTCGAACAGCGCCAGTTTCCGCGCCGAGGAGAAGAGGTCGGAGTGACGGGAGACGTGGACGACGTCCGCGTGCTTGGTGAGCGCCCAGAAGCCGGGCCAGTCGCCCTGTCCCTCGTGCCAGTAAACGGGCGCGTTGTCCCTGAGCCAGCGGAGCTGGTCGTGCGGCACTCCGCTGCGCGCGTAGCGGTCCTTGTCGACGAGGTCGATTTCCATGACATCACCTAATCGGGTTTGGCTGCCCTTGGTAAGAGGGACGATCGCCCTGCCGGCGCTCGGCGAGAGTGCGGTCACGCGTCAGTGATACTGAAACGTGTTCTATTACGGAGCCTTCGGCCCGTCAAGCGGCCCGCGGGTGACGGATCGCTGTGGCGGCCTTGTCGGTGGGCTCTGGTACGACTGGGCGCATGGGTGTGAGCGTCGAGGAGTTCCTGTCCATGCTGGACCGGTTGCCCGAGGTCGGCCAGGGCGAGGGCGGCGACTGGGTCTCGTTCAAGGTGCGCGGCAAGGGTTTCGCCTACCTGTGGGAGCGCACCGAGACGGTGGGCCTCAAGGCGACGATCGAGGAGCAGATCGCGCTGGTGGCCGAGCGGCCCGAGGTGTTCGAGCCGCAGTTCACCGCCGGGCGTTTCGGCTGGGTCGTGGTCCATCTGCCGAAGATCGACCCTGACGAGCTGTTCGAGCTGGTGACCGAGGCGTGGTGCCTGACGGCGCCGAAGTCCCTCGTCGAGGCGCACGAAGCCCGGCCGTGAGGCCGGCGGGCCACCGGCCGAGCAGGGGCCCTACGCCTCCTGGCCGTGCCATTCCCCCCGGCCGTGCCGTTCCTCCTGGCCGCGCCGCTCCTCCTCGCCGGCGCGGGGGCGGGTCTCGGCCGGGCGCTCGCCGAGCCGCCTGACGACCTCCGCGAGCTCGGCGCGGGTGTGGATGCCGAGCTTGCGGTAGATGCGGGCGAGGTGGGTGTCCACGGTCCGCTTGCTGATGGACAGCTCGGTCGCGACCTGGAGGTTGCTCATGCCGCGCAGGACCAGGTCGGTGACCCGTCTCTCCCCGGCCGTCAGGGGTGACGGGCCGTCGGCCTGCCCGCCGCGGGCCCGGCTGCCGATCGTGGCGAGGTTGCGCTCGGCGAGCGTGGCGAGCCGTACGGCGCCGCAGCCGTCGGCCAGGTCGTACGCCTCGCTGAGGGTGTCGTGGGCACGGCGCGTGTCCCCGGCGGCCCGCAGGGCGATGCCCAGGCGCACCATCGCCCGGATGCGCTCGATGCCACCGGGCCCGTCGAGCACGGACAGCGCCTCGACGAGCAGGTCGAGCCGGCGGGTGCCCTCGGCGGTCGTGCTCGCGGTGCTCAGCGCGCGGCCGATGCCGTCGGGCGCGCCCCAGGCCCGGGCCAGCTCGAGCTCCTCCTCGGCCAGGCGGTGGGCCGGCCCGCGCTGGCCGAGCCGCAGGTAGGCCAGCGCCGCCTGGCCGCGCCAGCCCGCGCACGCCGGGTTCACCACCCCCGCCGACAGCAGCTGCCGCCCGGCCTCGAGCAGGGCCGGCAGCCCCTCGCGCACGTCGCCCCTGGCGACCGCCACCCGGCCCTGAACCTCCAGCAGGGCCGCCTGCAGGAGGGGGTGCACCGGTTCGCGCGCGGTGACCTCGTCGAACAGCGCGTCGGCGACGTCGAGTTCGTCGCGTTCGAGGAGCACGCGGGCCATGCAGGACACGGCGGCGACGTGCAGCCCGGAGGCCTGCGAGCCGCGCGCGAAGTGGACGGCGTCGCGGGCGTGCGCCAGCGACGCGCGCAGCTCCCCCCTGCGATAGGCGATGTCCGACAGCAGCGTGACGGCGAGGGCCTGCCCGGTCATCGAGGCCCGCGCCCGCGCCTCCAAGGCCACCTGCTCCGACCAGTACGCCGCCTCGTCCACGCGGCCCGCCCACACCAGCGCCATGACCAGCGTCGGCGGGATCGGCCCGCCCCCGTCGAGGCAGCGCCGGACCAGGGTCAGCGTGCGGTCGAGGTGCCTGCCCCTGGCCGCGCCGGACAGCGCGGCGGAGGCGAGGTAGTCCTGCGCCCCCGCGCTGGTGGCGGCGCCGGGTTCGGCGTTGAGCTGCCGCATCGCCGCGCGCGAGCCGTATGACTGGCCGGTCAGCAGCGCCTGCGCGCCGAGCCGCAGCAGCACCTCGCGGTCGGGGAGTCCGCCGGGCGGATCGTCGTCGAAGCCCCGGGCGATGTCGCAGAAGTTCGCGGCGGCCTCGGGGGAGTTGAGCGTGAGCAGGGCTGAGGCGAAGGGGGCCAGGAAGTCCGCCCGCTCGCCGGTGTCGCCGGCGAGGGCGGTCACGGTGCGGAAGTGCCGCAGGCAGGCGGGGATGTCGAGGTGCACCTCGACGGCGCCCAGCTCGGCCGTCACCTGCAGGACGGCATGGTCCTTGGCCGTGGCGAGCGCGCGGTGGAGATAGCGGGTCGCGTCCTCCCAGGCGTTCTCGGAGACCGCCTCCCGCGCGGCCTCGCGCAGCACCGACACGGCCCACGGGTCGCCGGTGGGGCTCGCCGACAGCAGGTGCCGGGCCGACCGCTTGGGCGGCGAGCCGAGGCGGTGCAGCAGCGAGGCCGCCCGCCGGTGCATGTCGTCGCGCGTCCGGGGGTCCATGCGCGCGAGGATCGTCGACTGGACGAGGTCGTGGGTGAACCGCTGCGGGGGGCTGCCCTCCAGCAGGCCCGCCCCCGCGAGCGCGTGCCCCGCCTCCTCGGCCGCGACCGCGCCGTAGCCGGCCAGCATCGCCGCGGTCTCCAGCCCGGCGTACGGCGCGATGATGGCCAGGCTCTGCAGGAGAGCGAGGAGGGACGGATATCTGGCGCCGAGCCATTCCAGGACGGTCTCCGACAGGGCCGTCGCGCCGATCCGCATCACCCGGGGCAGCTCGGACCGGTGCGGCAGGACGTCGGCGGCGGCCAGCCGTCCCGCCGTCTCCAGCAGGAGCAGCGGATTGCCCTTGGTCAGCCGGTGGCAGGCCGCGACGATCTCGTCGTCCACCGGGGCGCCCAGCGCCGACTCCATGAGGGTGGCGGCGCATCTCCGGCACAGCGCAGAGGGCCGCAGCGACCGCGCGTACGGCAGTGCCAGGATGTCCCGGACCGCGTCGCCGGCGCTGCGGTCCTCCACGTCGCAGGTCAGGATCATCACGATGGGCAGGCCGTCGAGCCGCCTGGCGATGTAGGAGCACCACTGCGCCGACTGCGGGTCGGCGTGGTTGAGATCGTCGACCGCGATGACCAGCGGCTGTCCCGCGGTCAGCGAGCGGGTGGCCCGATAGAGGTCGTCGAGCAGCGTGGCGGGCACGGCGGGCGCGTTCCCGTCGTACGGCACCGCCGTCAGCGCGGGCGCGCGCACGCCTCCGTCGAGGACGGCGGCGGGGGCGCCGGGCTCGGCCCGTCCCGAGCCGCTCATCATCGGGTCGAACAACTGCCGGACGATGCCGAACGCGAAGCCGCGCTCGTCGGCGTGGCCCCGGGCGCTCAGCACGACCCCGCCCGGCCTGCGGGCCAGCGCCGCGTGCAGCAGCCGGGTCTTCCCGATCCCTCGCGTGCCCTGAATCACCAGTACGGCGGGCCTTCCTTCGCGAAGCCCCGCCAGTACCTCGTCGACGACCTCTAGCTCCTTGTCCCGGTGCAGTAGTACCGGCCGCCCTGAGGCCATCCCTACCCCCGGACCATGTACCGATTTTTCTCGACATACGGATCATGCCGGACAGGGCCAGCGGGTTGTCAATACTTGAAATCGGGATGAGTAAACACAATGGTACTGACCGGTGAAAGCAACATATCGTCATGATTTCCTGTCCGCCGGATAGGAAGATCGCCCTTCCGTTCCGGAACCCCTATGGCGTAGGGGATCCGGGCGACCGAATCATCACCGCAGGCCGGCGGTCAAGGCTCTGCGGGGCGATGCGCATACGTATTCCGCCGCGCCGCCCGCGATACGCATCACCGTACGCACAGGTCGTGATCCCGCTTTGTGCGCGCCCGTTGTACGTATGCGTCCGCGGGGAGATAAATACGTCTTTACTTTTTCCGTAAGGCAATGGAATTCTCCGCTCATCGGCTTAATCACGGAGTGAATGGCGGGGGGCATGGAACGGCCACGGCTCAAGGCGCACTTCACCACCGAAGTCCTCGACGACGCGAAAGTCTTCCTATTGGCGGAAGGCCAGCACTATCTCGTACGCGGCGCGGGCTCGGGCCGCGTACTTCCCTATCTCGACGGCCGGCACACGGTGATGGACATCGTCCAGGCCCTCGCCGGCGAACTGTCCCCGGCCCAGGCGGTGCTCGCCGTCCGGCGTTATGAGGTCGCCGGGCACCTGGTCGAGGGCCGACCGCCCCTGACCGACCCGGTGCTCGCTTTCTGGGACGCGCAGGGCGTCGATCCCGCGGCCGTCGTCACGGCCCTGGAGCAGACGACCTTCCGGATTTTCGCGGGCGCGGGCGTCGACCCCGGCCCGGTCGAGGCGCTGCTGCGCGAGCACGGGCTGCGCACCGCTCCGGACGGCGACGGCCCGGTCGTGGCGGTGGTGGACGACTACCTCGACCCGGGCCTGGAGAAGCTCAACGCCGAGTGCCTGGCGGCCGGCCGGCCCTGGGTGCTGGTCAGGCCGACCGGCACGGTGGCCTGGCTGGGACCGCTGTTCCAGCCGGGGGAGACGGGCTGCTGGGCCTGCATGTCCCAGCGGATCGAGGGCAACCGGCAGGTCGAGCGCTACCTCGCGGGCAAGCGGGGCGACGGGCGGCCGACGCATCCGGTCCGCGAGTCCCTGCCGGGCGGCGCGGCGGCGGTGGGCGGGCTGCTCGCGGCCGAGCTCGCGCGGGCCGCCGCCACCGGCAGTCCCTCGACCCTGCAGGGCAAGATGATCACCATCGACCTGCGCGCGCTCACCAGCGCCGAGCACCAGCTGATCCGGCTGCCGCAGTGCCCGGTGTGCGGCGACCCGTCGCTGATCCGCGATCGCGAGCCGAAGGTGGCGCTGGCCGCGCGGACCGCCCGGCACGCGACCGACGGCGGCTACCGGGTCGAGCAGCCCTCGGCGACGTACGCCCGGCTGGAGCGGCACATCAGCCCCTACCTGGGCGCGGTCACCCGGCTGCGGCCGTGGGCCGACGAGGACAACGGCGTGACCTACAGCTTCACCGCCGGTCACAACTTCGCCATGCTCGGCGACAACATGGACCTGCTGCGCCGCAACCTGCGCGGACAGAGCGGCGGCAAGGGCCGGACCGAGATCCAGGCCAAGGTCAGCGCCCTGTGCGAGGCGATCGAGCGCTACTCGGGCGTGTGGCGAGGCGAGGAGCCGGTGCTCAAGGCGGCCTACGCCGACCTCGACGAGGGTCTCGCGGTCCACCCGGCCGACCTGCTGCTGTTCTCCGACACGCAGTACGGCCACCGGGACGCCTGGAACAGCGACCCCTCGCACCGGCTGCACCTGGTGCCCGAGAGGTTCCGCACGGACCTGCCGCTCGACTGGTCGCGGGCCTGGTCGCTGACCGCCGACGAGGAGCGGCTGATCCCCGCCGGCTACGCCTGGTACGGACATCCCGACCTGGAACGCCACTTCTACTGCGTCGGCGACTCCAACGGCAACGCCTCCGGCAACACGCTGGAGGAGGCGATCCTCCAGGGGTTCTGCGAGGTCGTGGAGCGGGACGCCGTCGCGCTGTGGTGGTACAACCGGGCCCGGCGGCCCGCCTTCGACCTCGACTCGCTCAACGACCCGTACATCGACACGTTGCGCGAGTTCTACGCCGACATGGGCCGCAGCCTGTGGCTGCTCGACCTGACCAGCGACCTCGGCGTCCCGGCCTTCGCCGGCGTCTCCCACCGCCTCGACCACCCGGTGCAGGACATCATCGTGGGCTTCGGCGCCCACCTCGATCCCCGGATCGCCGCGCTGCGGACGCTGACCGAGGTCAACCAGTTCCTCCCGTCCGTACGCCGCAGGGACGAGAACGGCGAGACGATCTACCACGACGACGACATCGCGACGCTCCGCTGGTGGAAGGAGACCACGCTCGACAGCGACCCCTGGCTGCTGCCCGACCCCGCGCAGCGCCCCCGCACGCTCGCGGACTACCGGGTGCCCGAGGGCGCCGACCTCGCGGCGGACGTCGAGACCTGCGTCGCCAGGGCCGCCGGGTGCGGCCTGGAGGTGATCGTCCTCGACCAGACGCGGCCGGATCTGGAGCTCAGCGTCGCCCGGGTGCTGGTCCCGGGCATGCGGCACTTCTGGCGCCGGCTTGGCCCGGGCCGCCTGTACGACGTCCCCGTGGCCCTCGGCTGGCGGACGGAACCGGCTCTGGAGGAGGAGCTCAACCCCACCAGCGTCTTCTTCTGACCCGATAGGGGGAGCAATGCACACCGTTCAGGTGCGGCTGCGCCGCGACGCCGGCCTGTCCGAACCGGAGAAGACGCCGGGGGCGGTCACCCTGGCCACGCCGTTCGGCCCCGCCACGCTGCGGGGCCTGCCACCGGGCGCGGTCGCCGCGCTGCGCGTCCTCGCCCGCGGCGGCGCGACCGAGGACGAGCTGGCCGAAACCGTCACCGAGCACGACGGCGAGGGCGGGCTGCTGCGCTGGCACCTGCTGCTGCGCAAGCTGTCGGCCGGGGCGTTGCTGGAGCGGGCCGTCCTGGTGCCGTTCGGCGGGAAGGTGGTGCCGTCCGGCGGGGAGGTGGTGCCGTCCGGCGGCGAGCCGGTGGCCGTGCTGCGCCCGTACGGCGGCGGCCCGCTGCGCCCGGCCGCGCCGCTCGCCGCCGACGCCCGCGTGCGCCTGTCGAGGTTCGCCGTCGCGGCGCCTGAGGACGGCAGGCTCGTGGTGCGCGCACCCCGCAGCCCCCTCGGGGTCGAACTCGCCCCGGCCGCCGCACCGCTGCTCGGCCTGCTCGCGGACTGGACGGTCCCGGCCGGCCTCGCCTGCCCGGGCCTGCCGGACGAGACCACGGCGGCGGTGCTCGGCCTGTTCGCCGACGCCGGGCTGCTGGTGCGGCCGACGCCGGAGGGGGAGGACCCCGAGCGCGGCGCCGCCCCGCTCGCCCAGTGGTCGCCGGCCGACCTGTGGCTGCACACCCGCACCAGGGAACCCCGGACGACCGGGCGCTACGGCGGCACCTATCCCCTGCGGGGCGTGCAGGATCCGCTGCCGGTGGCGCCGCCGGCCTTCGCCGGTGACCGGATCGCCCTGGAGCCGCCGGACCTGGACGCGATCGCGAAGACCGAGGCGAGCCTGACCGAGGTGCTCGAGGCCCGCCGCTCGATCCGCGAGCACGACGCCGCCGACCCGATCACCCTCGATCGCCTGGGCGAGCTCCTCTACCGCACGATGCGCCAGCGGCGCACCTTCACGGGGGAGGACGGCCAGGAGCTGGCCGACCGGCCCTACCCGTCCGGCGGCGCCGTCCACGAGCTGGAGGTCTACCCCCTCGTCGTCTCCTGCGAGGGCCTGGAACCCGGCTTATGGCACTACGCCGCCCACGCGCACGTGCTGGAACGGGTGGCCGATCCCGGCCCGGCGACCCGCACGCTGCTCGACCGCGCCAAGGCGGCGGCCATGATGACCGAGGACCCCCAGGTCCTGCTGATCGTGACCGCCCGCTTCGGGCGGGTGATGTGGAAGTACGAGACCATCGCGTACTCGCTGATCCTCAAGCACGTGGGCGTGCTCTACCAGACCTTCTACCTGGTGGCCACGGCCATGGGCCTGGCGGTCTGCGGGCTCGGCGGCGGGGACGCCGCGGAGTTCGCCGCGGCCAGCGGGCTCGACCCGCACGCGGAGGGCAGCGTGGGCGAGCTCCTGCTCGGCAGCAGGCGGGGCGGCGCGGCGGGGACGCCGCCGGGATGGTCTCCGGAGGTGCCGGCATGAAGTTCCGGCTGAAGGCCCTGCAGCGGATGCGGGAGCCCGACGAGCTCGACTCCCCGACCTTGCTCGCCTCCCCGCGCGGCTGGATCGCCACGTTCGTCGTGCTCATCGTGGTCGTCGCCGCGGGGGTGTGGTCGTTCGTCGGCCGGCTGCCGGTCACCGTCACCGCCAAGGGGCTGCTGACCCATCCTGCGGGCACCGCCCAGCTGCAGAGCCCGTACACCGGGACCGTGCGGAACCTGATGGTGAGTCCCGGCCTGCGGGTGGTGCGCGGGCAGGCGGTCGCGGAGGTCCTGCGGGCCGACGGCACCGTGCGCACCGTGAGCAGCCCGTTCAGCGGCGAGGTCGTCACCACCTCGGCGAGCGAGGGCGCGATGGTCCGCGAGGGCGACAGGCTGCTCGCGATGGAGAGGACCGACGCCCCCCGCGACCGCCTGGTCGCGATGCTGTTCGTGCCGGGCGACCACGCGCTCGGCATCGCCCCCGGCCGTACGGTCGACCTCGCGGTCTCCAACGCCCCGCCCGGCGTGTTCGGGCTGCTGCGCGGCAGGGTGACCTCGATCAGCCCCTACCCGCTGATGGCGGAGGGCGTCTCCGCCCTGGTCGGCGGGGACCTCGCGGCGCGCGGCTACCTCACCGCGGAGCCGCCCCGCCTGGTGATCGTCGACCTCCTCTCCGACCCCAGGACCACCTCCGGATACTCCTGGACGACCGAGACCGGCCCCCCGATGGAGCTGCAGTCGCAGGTCACGGTGACGGGCACCGTCACGCTCAGCAGCCAGACGCCCTTCAACCTGCTCCTCGGACGCTGAGAAGGAGACGGATGAGCCAGGTCACGGCCCCCCGCGCCGACGCCGCACCGTCCGGCGCCCCGCGCCGGAGCGCTCCCCGCAAACGGGGCGGCCGGCGCGGGAGCACGCCGACCGTCATCCAGATGGAGGCCGTCGAGTGCGGAGCCGCCGCCCTCGCCATGGTCCTCGGCCACTACGGCAAGTTCGTGCCTCTGGAGGAGCTGCGGGCGGCCTGCGCGGTGTCCAGGGACGGCGCGAAGGCGTCCAGCGTGATCGCCGCCGCCCGCAAGTACGGTCTGGAGGCCAAGGGCTTCCAGATGGAGCTGGACGACCTGCGCGACATCGTCAAACCGGCGATCATCTTCTGGGCGTTCCAGCACTTCATGGTCGTCGAGGGCATCCGCACCCGCTTCGGCAGGCCGGTGGTGGCGGTCAACGACCCCGCGAGCGGCCCGCGCGTGCTCGACTGGGACGAGTTCGACTCGGGCTTCACCGGCATCGTGCTGACCTTCGAGCCCGGGCCCGGGTTCCGGCCCGGCGGCCGGCCCACCCGGGTGGCCGAGGCGCTGCTGTCGCGCCGCATGCCCTCCGGCCGGGCGCTGCCGCTGGTGCTGCTGGCCAGCCTGCTGCTGGTCGTGCCCGGGATCATCGCGCCGGCGTTCAGCCGGGTGTTCATCGACCACATCCTCACCGGCCGCGACCCGGGATTCATCCTGCCGCTGCTGCTGGCGATGTCGGTGACCGCCCTGGCGATGTTCGTGCTGACCTCGGTCCAGCGGCACTACCTGCTGCGGATGGAGATACGGCTGGGGCTGGTCAGCTCCGCCCGGTTCTTCCGCCATCTGTTACGCCTGCCGGTGGAGTTCTTCCTGCAACGCAGGCCCGCCGAGGTCGCGAGGCGGGTGTCGGCCAACGACATGGTCGCCGAGATCCTGTCCAGGGACCTGGCGATCACCGTCGTCAACCTCGTGCTCGTGCTCTTCTACGCGGTCGTCCTGATCCGCTACGACCTGCTGCTCGGCCTCATCGGCGTGGGCATGGCGCTGCTCAACATCCTCGTGCTGCGGCAGGTGTCCAGAGCCAGGACCGACGCGGTGGCCGCGCTGCGGGCCGATCTCGGCAACCTCACGTCGGCCACCTTCAACACCCTGCAGCTCGTGGAGACCGTCAAGGCCACCGGCGCCGAGCCCAGCGCGTTCCAGCGATGGGCGGGCTTCCTGGCCAAGGCCGTGACCGCCCGGCAGCGGCTGGGCGTGCCCAGCGCGGTCATCACGGTCGTGCCCCCGCTGCTCGCCGGGGTCAACAGCGGGCTCATCCTGCTCGTCGGCGGCCTGAGGGTGGTGGACGGCGCGGTCAGCGTCGGCCTGCTTGTGGCCTTCCAGAGCCTGCTCGGCTCGCTGTCGCGGCCGGTCACCCAGCTCACGAACCTCGGCGGGCGTCTGCAGGACATCTCGGCCGACATCACCCGGCTGTACGACGTGGAACGCCACCCCCGCTCGCCCGTCTTCGACCGGCCGGACAGGCCCGCGGGCAGCCGGCTCGACGGGGCGATCACCTTCGAGCAGGTGACGTTCGGGTACAACCCGCTGGCCAAGGCGGTCATCAAGGACGTGTCGTTCTCGGTGGTGCCCGGCCGGCGGGTGGCGATCGTCGGGAGCTCGGGGAGCGGGAAGTCGACCGTCGGCCGGCTCGTGGCGGGGCTCTACCGGCCGGCGTCGGGCCGGGTGCTGCTCGACGGGCGCGACCGCGAGGAGATCTCCAGGACCGAGCTGGCGGCCTCGGTCGCGTACGTGGACCAGGACATCTCGCTGTTCGAGGGCACAGTGCGCGACAACCTCACGCTGTGGAGCGACGACGTCTCCGACGAGGTCGTCACCGCCGCGCTGCACGACGCGGCCATCTTCGACGTCATCTCCGCCCGGCCCGGCGGGCTCAACAGCCGGGTGCGCGAGGGCGGGCGCAACTTCAGCGGCGGGCAGCGCCAGCGGCTGGAGCTGGCCAGGGCGCTCGCCGGGCAGCCGACCCTGCTCGTCCTCGACGAGGCGACCAGCGCGCTCGACCCGGAGACCGAGCGGGTGATCGCCGACAACCTGCGCCGCCGGGGATGCGCCTGCCTGATCATCGCCCATCGGCTGTCGACCGTACGGGACGCCGACGAGATCCTCGTGCTGCACCAGGGCGAGGTGGTGGAGCGCGGCACGCACGAGGACCTCGTGCGCCTCGGCGGCCACTACGCGCGGCTGATAGAGAACGCCCAGCCGGGCGGTGAGGGGATGGACCAATGAGCGTCCCGACAGTGACGCCGGCCTCGACGTTCTCGCCGTTCTTCACCGACGCGGCCACGCCCATCGACTACTCCGCCGACCGCTTGCTCGTGCTGGCCGACCTGCGCGAGGTGCTGCTGGTCGAGCGCGGCGCGGTCGACCTGTTCGCCGTACGCCTCGAGAACGGCAGGCCGGTCGGCAGATGGAACTACCTGTGCCGGGTGCGGCAGGGCGCGCTGGTGCTCGGCTCGCCGCGCGGCCCCAGGCACAGCATCGTCGGGCGGCCGGTGCTCGGCGCCCGCGTGTCGAGCCTGCCGCTGGCCCGGCTTGAGGGCCTGTCGGCCCGGCGCGTCGACGGCCCGTCCGAGTCGGGGAAGGTGGTCCGCGGCCTGCCCACCCGCGAGTACGGCATGGCGGTGCGCGAGTTCGTGCGGGGCCTGGAGGCCGGTGTGGTGGCGCTCGCCGCGTCGATGCGCGACACGCTGCCCCCGCGCGACTTCGTCCCGCTGTCGCCGAACGAGCCCACCGTCGTCCGCGAGGGCGAGGCCGTCCGGTCCGTCGACGGACTCCGGTGGATCACCGTCGAGGACGGTGTCGTCGAGATGCCGGAGGGCGTCGCCGGTCAGCTCAGCGCCGGCGCCGAGGTCTGCGTCACCGAGCGGGACTGGCTGATGGCGCTGGGCCCGGCCCGGCTGCGCGCCCGGTCGACCCTCGACCTGCTGGGCGCGGGCGAGCTGTGGCACCGGTGGGTCGAGTACACCACCCGCTTCCTCTACATGATCGACCGGCGGATCGAACGCCGGAACTCGACCGAGTTGAGGGCACTGACGAGCCGGGCCGAGCGGGGCGGGGACGTGCTGCGCAGCACCGCCCGCGGGTTCGACACGCTGGTGCGCGACACCGAGGCGCGGGTCCGCCTCGCCGACGTGGCGGGCGACCCGCCGGCGCTGGCCGCCGCGCGCCTGGTGGCCTCGCACGCCGGCTTCTCGGTGGTCGCGCCCCCGCCGGGAGGGGCGCACGGCGGCCGGACCGACCCGCTCCAGGCCATCGCGCTCGCCTCGGGCGTGCGCACCCGCCGGATCAGGCTCGACGATCGCTGGTGGCGGCGGGACATCGGGCCGATGGTGGGCTACCGCTCCTCCGACGGGGAGCCGGTGGCGCTGCTGCCCATCGGGTCGCACTACGTCATGGCCGCGCCGGGGGAGGAACGCGTCACCCCGGTCACCCCGGCGGTGGCCGCCACGCTGACCCGGCACGCCGACGTGCTGTACGAGCCGCTGCCGCCGGCCGTCACCGGGGTGGGCGGGCTGTTGCGGTTCGGCCTGGCCAAGAACCGCAAGGACCTGTGGACCCTGCTCAGCCTTGGGACGCTGGTGGCCTGCATCGGCCTGCTGGTGCCCGCCATGACCGGTCTCGTGCTCGGCACGTACGTGGCCAGGGCCGAGCGCGAGATGATCGTGCAGGGCGCGCTGCTGGTGATCGCGGGCTCGCTCGTGGCGGCCTCGCTCTCCGTGGTGCAGAACTTCGCCGCGCTGCGCATCGAGGGCAGATCGTCGGCCCGCCTGCAGGCGGGCGCCTGGATGCGGCTGCTGTCGCTGCCGGCGACGTTCTTCACCAACTACTCCACGGCAGAGCTGGGCACCACGGTCCTCGGCGTCAGCGTGGTGCAGGAGACGCTGTCCGGCGTCATGACGACGGCGGCCCTCGGCCTGTTCGCCGGCCTGGCCAACCTCGTGCTCGTCTACTTCTACGACGTGCGGCTGGCGCTGATCGCGACGGCGCTCGTGCTGGTGGGGGTGCTCGTGTGCGCGGTCGCGGGCTACTTCGAGGTGCGGCTGCAACGCCGGCTCTACACCCATGAGCAGCGGCTGTCGTCGCGGGTCTTCCAGCTCCTGACGGCCGTGCCGAAGCTGCGGGTGGCGGCGGCCGAGGAGCGGGGCTTCGGGGTCTGGGCGGCGGAGTTCCTCAAGGCGCGCAGCATCGGCGTGTCGGCCCGCCGGGTGCAGAACCTCGTCACGACCTTCAACGCCGGATTCCCGCTGGTCGCGTCGGTCATCGTGTTCGCCGTGGTGGCCGGGCCGATGCTCGGGGACGTGACCGTTCCCGCGTTCCTGGCGTTCTTCGCCGCGTTCAACCTGCTGCTGGCCTCGGTGCTGCAGTTCACCGGCGCGGCGATCACCGCGATGAGCGTGGTGCCCATGTTGGAGCGGCTGCGGCCGATCCTTGCGGCCGAGCCGGAGGAGCACACGGGCAAGGCCGACCCCGGCGAGCTATCGGGCCGGATCGAGCTGTCGCGGGTGTCGTTCCGGTACGGCGAGGACGGGCCGCTCGTGCTGGACGGGGTGGACCTGTCGGTCGAGCCCGGCGAGTTCGTCGCGATCGTCGGCCCGACCGGCAGCGGCAAGTCGACGATCCTGCGGCTGCTGCTGGGCTTCGAGTCGCCGAGCTCGGGAACGGTGCTGTACGACGGCCAGGACCTGGGCGAGCTGGACATCGGCGCGGTGCGCCGCCAGTGCGGGGTCGTCCTGCAGAACAGCTCGCTGCTCGCCGGTGACATCAAGGCCAACATCACCGGCAGCACCGACCACACGATCGACGACGCCTGGGACGCCGCCGCCATGGCGGGGATCGCCGACGACATCGCGAACATGCCGATGGGCATGCACACGGTGCTGTCGGAGGGCACCAACACGTTGTCGGGCGGGCAGCGGCAGCGCATCATGATCGCGCGCGCCCTCGTCTCGCATCCCCGCATCGTGCTGTTCGACGAGGCGACCAGCGCGCTGGACAACCCCACCCAGAAGATCGTCACGGAGAGCACCCGCCAGCTCAACGCCACCCGGATCGTGATCGCCCACCGGCTTTCGACGATCACGGACGCCGACAAGATCGTGGTGCTCGAGCGCGGGCGCATCGTCCAGCAGGGCAGATACCACGAGCTGCTGGAGGACGCCGACGGGCTGTTCGCCCGCCTGGCCCGCCGCCAGATCTGAGGGCCTCTGCTGCGGATCAGGCGGATCAGAGAGCACGGAAACGAGAACCGCCGGCGGACCGTCTCCCGGTCCGCCGGCGGTTCTCGCGTGCTCAGTAGCGCGGTCTGCGGCTCAGCACGATTCCGGCGATGAGGAACACCAGGCCGAGCCCGCCGTACACGAAGGCGTGGGTGGTGGCGGGCGGCTTCACGCTGGCGTTGGCGACGGCCAGCCCGAGGCCCACGATGCCGCTGATGTAACAGAAGATCGCGACGAAGATCTTCCAGAAGGGGCTCATGACGTACTCCGTTCGGATGCGGCGGAACCGCCCGGTGCGGTCCCGGCGACGACGAGGCCGAGCAACATGACCCAGGCGTCGGGGTCGGCGCGGAAACGCCGCCACCGGTCGGCCGCCAGGGCGAGCTCGGGCAGGGTCAGGGCCCCGGCGGCGACCAGCGGCGCCAGCCGCTCCGGGCCCAGGTGGGCGGCGAACGCCTCGGTGGGGCGGTCGTCGTTGGTCGTGGCGAACGGGCGCAGCACCACGTCGCCGAAGCCCGCCCGGCGCAGGAGCCGGGTGAGCTTGCGCCCGATCAGCCGGTCGCCGCCGGCCTGCTGCTGCGCGCCGGTCATGCGGTTGTGGACGCCGGCCATCTCGGGATACATCGGGTCGGCCAGGCCCCACAGCATCGCGTCCACCTCGATCACGACCAGCCGCCCGCCCGGCCGCAGCACCCGCAGCGCCTCGGCCACCACGGCGGCCGGGTCGGCCACGTGCTGCAGTACGTAGCGGAGCAGGACCGTGCCCACGGATCCGTCCGCCAGCGGCAGCCGTACGGCGTCGCAGCCGAGCAGGGGGACCCGGGCGTCCGCCGCGTGCGCCAGCAGCGCGGCGTCGATGTCGGCGGACACCATGGGCAGGTCCGGCAGGGCGGCCCGCAGCCGCCGCGTGACGGCGCCCGAGCCCGCCCCGAGCTCCAGCAGGGGCGCCGGGACGCCGACGTCGAGCAGGACCCGCAGCTCCTCGTCGAAGGAGAGCTCCGCCTGGGCCTCCAGACGCGCCAGCTCGCCGTGCAGGCCCCCGGCGGTCGTCGTGGCCGGGTCGTACGACCCGGCGCCCGTCACGGCGGTCACGGCTCCCTCCGGGCGTCACCGGGCCGCGTCTCCCCGGGGCGCGTCTCCCTGGGGCCCGTCTCCCTGGGGCGGGGGACCATGAGCATGCCGTGCCGGGGGCGCAGCGTGACCAGGGCCTCGGGCTCGACCGGGAAACCGGGGACGAGCTCGGGGCGCACGGCGCGCAGCAGCACGGCCAGCACGAGGGTGGCCTCGACCAGCGCGAAGTGGCGGCCGACGCACACCCGCGGGCCGCCGCCGAAGGGGAGGTACTGGTGCCCGGCGTGGGTGTGCTCGGCCGCGAACCGGTCCGGCGCGTACGTCTCAGGGTCGGGCCAGTACCGGGGATCCCGGTGGAGTACGTACGGGCTTACGCACACGAGCGTGCCCGGAGGTATGGCGTAGCCGCCGACGATGTCGGCCTCGACGGAGCGCCGGGAGATGAGCCACACGGGCGGGTACAGCCGCATGGCCTCCTTGATCGCCCGCTGGCAGGCGGTCAGCCGGGGCAGGTCGGCGGCGGTGGGGGTCCGGTCCCCGCCCAGCACCTCGTCCACCTCCGCGCGCACCGCGCGCGCCGCGTCGGGATGACGGTCGAGGAGGTAGAGCGTCCAGGTCAGGGCCTTGGCCGTGGTCTCGTGCCCGGCCATGACGATCGTCAGCACCTGGTCGCGCAGGTCGGTCGCGCTCATCGCGTGCCCCGAGGCCAGCATCGCGCCGAGCAGGTCGTCGTTCTCCTGGCCGGTGGCCCGGCGGGCGGCCACGATCGTCCGGGTGACGGCGTCGAGGAACGCCTTCGCCCGGCGGAACCCCTCCCGCCCGCCTCCCTCGGAGGCGGGGTCGAAGTGCCCGATGAAGCGGTTGACCTCGTCCACCGCCCGCCCGAAGCCGTCGCCGACGCCCGCGATGTCGGCGCCGAGCATGGCCCGCGCGATGACGGTGAGCGTGAGCGCGGTCAGGTCGTGGTCGACGCGCACGGCCTCGCCGTCCTCGCCGGCCCGCCGCCACCGGGCGGCCAGGTGGGCCGCGGCGTCGGTCATGACCTGGGCGAACCGCTCGACCTCCGTCGGGCGGAAGGCCGGGGCGATCATCTTGCGCTGCCTGGCCCACTCCTCGCCGCCGCTGGTCAGCAGGCCGTTGCCGAGCAGGGGTCGCAGCATGTCGTCGTCGGGCGTGCGGTCCTTGGTGTAGTTGGCGCCGTTGTCCTTCAGCACGTGCCGGGCCAGATCGGGCCGGTGCAGCATGTAGACGGGCGCGCCCTCGGCCTCGTGCCTCGTCACGTCGCCCCAGGCGGCCATTTCCGTGACGAAGCGCAGCG
Organism: Microbispora rosea; assembly: GCF_900156315.1. Classification (GTDB taxonomy): domain Bacteria; phylum Actinomycetota; class Actinomycetes; order Streptosporangiales; family Streptosporangiaceae; genus Microbispora; species Microbispora rosea. The sequence continues at coordinate 32,600 of NZ_FTNI01000014.1, forward strand.
GGTCCTCCCGCATGCTGCTCAGGCTCTGGGCGCCGTCAGGACCCGGCGGCAGGGATACGTAACCGCTGTGCGTATCGGCCATGCCCACCCTCACTTTTTTTGAATACGTATTCGCCCGTGAATTGCGCATGCGATTGGGTGTGAATACGTACTCGGTGATATTTCCTGTTCGGAGCATAGTCCGTGCCGTTCGAGGCCTCAATACTTATGTCGCCGGCCGGAAAATTAAGTCTGTGCCGTTCCCGCCCCGCCGTGTAAGACTTCATTTCGAAAGCGGCGGACAACGCCGTGAAAAAAAGCCGGGAGGCAGGCAATGTCTTTGGACCCGAGACAGCGCGCGGAATTCGTGAACGCGTACACCCGCGTCCTGATCACCGCGTGGTCGAGTGAGGAATACTCGGCGCGGCTGGACTCCGACCCCCGTTCGGCTCTCGCCGAGTCCGGGCTGGAGCTGCCGGCCGGAGCCGAAGTCGTCCTCGTCCGCAACATTCCCGAAGGCCACCACGACAGCAACATCGAGGTGCAGGTCGCCCTCTGGGAGAGGGGCCTCGAGACCGGCCGCTTCGAGCTGCACATCCCCGAGACGCCCCAGGTCGACATGGCCGAGCTGAGCGAGGGCGACCTCGACTCCATCGCCGCCGGCGCGTCCGCGGCCGAGGCGATCGACATCAACTGCTGCTGCTGCCCCTGCTGCTGCTGCACCTGACCGTCACTACCAACTCGGAGGGCTAGGCCATGTCCACGGTCGCCGAGCAGGCGAACCCCGTCCACGTGCGCTCCCTGCGCAAGCGGTACGGCCCGGTGAACGCGGTCGAGGAGGTGGACCTCGACGTTCGGAGCGGCGAGGTGTTCGCCCTCCTCGGGCCGAACGGCGCCGGCAAGACCACCACGGTCGAGATCCTGGTGGGGGTTCGCCGGCGGACATCCGGCGACGTGCGCGTCCTCGGCCGCGATCCGGCCGAGGACGCGCCCGAGTGGCGCGCCAGGATCGGCGTCGTCCCCCAGACGACGGGGGCGTACACCGACCTGACCGTGCGCGAGGTGGTCGAGCACTTCGCGGCGTTCTACCCCGCGCCGCTGCCGGTGGCCGAGGTGATCGACATGGTCGGCCTCGGCAAGCAGGCGCGCAAGCAGACACAGGCGCTCTCCGGCGGGCAGGCACGGCGGCTCGACGTCGCGGTCGGTGTCGTCGGAGACCCCGATCTGATCTTCCTGGACGAGCCGACGACGGGTCTCGACCCCGTCGCCCGCAGGGAGGCGTGGGACCTCGTCCGCTACTTCGCCGACCGGGGCAAGACGACCGTGCTCACCACCCACTACCTCGACGAGGTCGAGGCGCTGGCGCAGCGGGCGGCCGTCATCGTCGGGGGGCGGGTCGTCGAGTCGGGCCCGGTCGCCGAGCTGGGCGGCCGGCGCGCGACACCCGCCGCCGTGAGCTTCACCCGGACGGACGGGCTCGCCACGAGCCTGCCCGCGCTGCCGGGCGACGCCGTGGTGGAGGAGGCCGAGGGCCTGGTGGTCGTGCGCACGCACCACCCGACCGAGGCCATGGCCGCGCTGCTGCCCTGGGCGGCCGCCTCCGGGGTGCGCGAACTGCCGGACCTGCGCATCCATCGGCCGTCGCTCGAGGAGATCTACCTGGACCTCATCCGGAGCAACCAGGAAGGCGGTGTCGTGTGATGAGCGCTCCCGACGCGGTCCTCACCCAGGAGAGCGGCGCGGTGGTCCTCGACCCCGCCCGGTCGATCGTGTGGCGGGCGGCCGTCGCACGGTCGTCGGTCGAGCTCAAGTCGTTCTTCCGCAACAGGCAGTCGCTGGTCTTCACGCTGCTGCTGCCCATCGTGCTGCTGGTCGTGCTCGGCTCCATCTTCTCGGGGACCGTGCCCGGCACCCACACCGACTTCAAGCAGATGTTCATCGCGGGCATCATCGCCTGCGGCGTGATGAGCGTCAGCTTCAACGGGCTGGCCATCAGCGTCGCCATCGAGCGCGACACCGGGATGATCCGCCGGCTGGCCTCCAGCCCCATGCCGAAGTCCGCCTACTTCATCGGCAAGGTGGTCAGGGTGGCCGTGACCGGCACCCTGGAGACGCTCCTGCTGCTCGCCGTGGCCGTGCCGGCGTTCGGGCTGCCGCTGCCCTCGACCGCCGCCCGCTGGGAGACGCTCGTGTGGGTGCTGCTGCTCGGTGCGGTGGCCTGCACGCTGCTTGCCGTGGCGTTCAGCTCGATCATCCCCAACGCCCGGTCGGCCTCGGCCATCGTCACGCTGCCGTTCCTGGTGCTGCAGTTCATCTCGGGGGTGTTCTTTCCCTACAGCCAGCTGCCGGCGTGGATGCAGACGGTCGCGGCCCTGTTCCCGCTCAAGTGGATGACCCAGGGGCTGCGCTCGGTGTTCCTGCCCGGCGACTTCGCCCGCGTCGAGCCCGCGGGCGTCTGGGAGCTCGACCGCGTGGCGCTCGTGCTGGCCGCGTGGTGCCTCGCCGGGCTCGTGCTGAGCTTCCTGACCTTCCGGTGGCGCGGGCCCAACGTGCGCTGACCGTCAGGACAGCCGGATCCGGAACTCGCCCAGCCGGCGCGGCACGAGCACGGGCGCCCAGGCGGGCGGGGCGCCGTCCGCGCGGATCGCGGGGAAACGCTCGGCCAGGCCGCGCAGCAGCAGCGCGCCGGCCTGCCGGACGAGGGGTGCGCCCAGGCAGAAGTGGGTGCCGGCGCCGAAGGCGAGGTGGGGATTGGGAGACCGGGTCAGCACCAGGTCGCCGGGACGGTCGAAGACGGCCGGGTCCCGGTTGGCCGCCGCGACCACGGCGAGCACCCGCGCCCCCGCGGGAATGACCGCGTCCCCGAAGGACACCTCCGCGGTCGTCACCCTCGCGGTGAAGGGGATCGGCGCCTCCAGCCGCAGCAGCTCGTCGACCGCCGTACGGGCGAGTTCGTCGCCGCCCTCGCGCAGGGCCGCCAGGGCCTCGGGGCGCGGCAGCAGCCAGAACAGCGCGTTGCCCACCATCTCGGCCAGCGGGCGCCAGCCGCCGACGACGGCCAGTGAGAGGATGCCGAGCATCTCGGGCCGCGTCAGCCGCTCGTCCTCGGCCAGCCGCGCGATCGCCCCTCCGGGCTCGCGCGCCACGTGCGCGTCGAGGAACCGGGTCAGCTCGCCCATCGCCACGCGGCCCTCCCGCGCGGCCTGGGGCCCCGCCAGCGGGTCCAGGTTGACCGAGGCCCGCCGGGCCAGGTCCGCGAAGGCCGCCTCGTCCTCGCGCGGCACGAGCAGCGTCCGCGCGAGCACGCCGGTCGCGAACGGCTCGCCCAGGTCTCGCGTGACCTCGGCCGCGTCCGCCAGCCCGTCGAGCAGGCCGTCCACGACAGCGGTGAGGGCGGCGGCGAGCTCGCGCACCGCGGCGGGGCCGAGCAGGGCCATGCCGGGGGCGCGCAGCCGGTTGTGGTCGGGCGGGTCGGTGGTCAGCATCGAGGCGGGCAGGTCGTCGTCGCGCACCCGCTCGCGCTGTCCCAGGGCGGCCGAGAACCGGGGGTCCTTGAGCGCGCTCGCACAGTGCTCGTGCGCCGTGAGCAGCCACATCCGGGTCGTGACGTCGAAGTGGACCGGGTCGTTGGCCCGCAGCCAGTCGTACGCCGGATACGGGTCGGACCTGCCGACCGGCGAGAACGGGTGGGCCAGACCGGCCGGAAGCCGGCGGAGAGCGGTCATCGGCGATCCCTCGGGGCTCAGCTCACACGATCACGGGTCACAAGATCACGGCACGGCCACGCTACTACAGCGCGGCCGCCGCCGGAATGAATGCGGACAACTGCGGACCGGACGGACCCATGGGAGGCAGCGATGCGAGTCGATGTAGTGGTTGTGGGCGCGGGCGTCAGCGGCCTGACCGCCGCACGGCGGCTGCACGCCGCGGGTCTGGCCGTCACGGTGCTGGAAGCCAGGGACCGCGTCGGCGGGCGGGTGCGCACCCACCGGCCCTCCGACGGCGGTCCGGCGATGGAGCTGGGGGCTCAGGTCGTCCACGGCGACCGCAACCCCGTCTGGGACGTGCTCGAACCCGGCGCGGCCGAGCCGGTGCAGCCGGGCAACGCCCTCGTGGCCGCGGCGGGGCGGGTGCTGCCGCTGGGCGTGCTCGCCCGGCGGGGACAGCCGCCGTGGGCCGTGGAGCAGAGCCTGCTGCGGGACCCGAGGGAGGACGTGCCCGTCGCGGAGCGGCTCACCTCCGGCGACCAGGCCGAATGGCTGCGGCAGAACTGGGCGGCCGACCCCGGGTCCCTCAGCGCGGCGGGAATGGCCGCGGGACGCCGCGCCGACGACGTCGGCGAGGGCCGCTACGCCATACGTGGGGGCTTCGACCGGCTGCCCGGCGTGCTCGCCCGCGGGCTCGACGTGCGGCCGGGCAGCCCGGCCAGGAGCATCGCCTGGTCGCCGGGGCGGGTGGAGGCCCGTCTCGACGAGGGCGCGGTGACGGCCGCGGCTGTGGTGGTGACCGTGCCGCCGCCCGTGGTCGCGGGCGGGGCGCTCGCGATCGCGGACATGCCGGCCCGCAAGCGGGCGGCGGCCGAGTCGCTGCGCCTCGGCGACGCCTGGTGCGGGGTGGTGACGCTGTCGCGGCCGGCCCCGGAGTCGGCCGTCGTGTTCGACGCCGAGGGCGGGCTGGGCTTCGTCACCTGCACCGCCGGCAGCACGCGCGTCCTGGTGGTGGCCAAGGCGGGGGCCGCCGCGCGGGCGCGCGAGGCGGCCCGCGGAGGGCCGCCCCCGCTGGGCCGGGTGCTGCCCTGGGCCGGGGACGCCCGGCCCGAGCACGTCGAGGCGGCCGACTGGGGAGCGGACGCCTGGGCGACCGGCGCGTTCACCTATCCCCGGGTCGGCGGCCTGTGGGCGCGGGCGGCGTGGGCGGAGCCGATGGGCGGCACGGTGTTCTTCGCGGGCGAGGCCACGGCGGCCGGTGTCCCGATGGTTCAGGCGGCCATGGCCAGCGGCGACCGCGTGGCCGGAGAGGTCCTGGAGGCGGTAGGGCGATGATCGGGAAAGTGCACACGGGCTGGTATCTGCTGGCGTTCGAGGAGGAACTCGCCGAGGGGCTGAACCCCTTGATGCTCGGCGGGCGGAGGCTGCTCGCCGTACGGGAGGGGTCGCGCGTCCGCGTGTTCGACGGGTTGTGCCCGCACCGGGGTGCGGCCCTGGGCCACGGCGGCACCTTGGACGGCGACTGCGTCATCTGCCCCTTCCACGGCAAGCGGGTGGCACTCGGGGACACGGCGCGGCGCTGGTCGGTCGCCGAGCACGCGGTCGAGCGGGCGGGCGCGGCGGTGTTCGTACGGCTGTCCTCCGACGACGACCGCGGCTTCCAGCGGGCCATCAAGGAGGTGGCCGACGGCAACATCGTCGTGAGCGCTGTGATCCAGCCGGTGGCGGTCCCTTCGGAGTACGTCGTGGAGAACGCCTTCGACGCCGAGCACTTCCACCAGGTGCACCTCGTGCCCCGGGTGATCGGCATGCGGGTGTCGCCGGGTCCCGACGGGGAGATGGCGATCGAGGGGGAGTTCCGCACCAAGGCCCCGCCATGGGAGCGGGAGCGCCGGCTCGACTTCGCCTCCCGGTTCTACGCCCGTGCCTTCAGCCCCAACCTCGTCATGACGGAGCTGGGCACGGCGGACGCGCCGTACACGATCATCACGGGCGCCGTGCCCACCCCGGACGGCTGCGTGGGGCGGGTCGCCATCGCACTGCCGCCGGAGCGGGCCGATGCGCTCGACGCGCTGGTCCACGGCGCGCGGTACGCCTTCGAGCAGGACCGCGTCGTCTGGGATCACCTCGATCCGGACGCACCGCAGCGCTACGACGCCGCAGACCGGCCCGTGCTGGCCTTCCGGCGGTTCTGCGCCACCTTCGGCGCCGTTCCGCCCGCCGGAACCGCTTCCGCGGCGGTGACGGGGGAGCCGGCGTGATGCGGGTGCACGCGAGCGGGAGCGGCCCGGCCGTGCTGTGGCTCCACGGCTACACCATGGACTCCACGACCTGGCGCGACCTGTGGGCGCTGCTGCCCGGCCGGCGGCACGTCGGCGTCGACCTGCCGGGCCACGGAGGGTCCGGCCCGATGCGGCCCGGCACGACCCTGCCGGACCTGGCGGCCGAGATCGCGGCTATCGCGCGGGCGGAGGGGGTGCACGACGTCGTCGCCCTGTCCTTCGGGTCGCTGGCGGGGATCCAGCTCGCCGTGGACGCGCCCGACGTCGTACGGCGTCTCGTCGTGGCGGCCCCCACCATCGCGGGCGCGCCCAGCGAGCCGGGGACGGCCCCGCGCTACCGCGAGCTGATGGCGCTGCGGCGGGCCGGCGCGGACGGCGCCGCGCTGGCGGACGTCTGGATGTCCTCCCCGCCCGACATCTTCCGTGGCACCGAGGCGCACCCCCGGCTGCGGGCGAGCCTGCGGACGGTCATCGCCCGGCACGGCTGGGACGAGCTGCGCACCGGCGCGATGGCGGCGTTCCACCGGCACATCCACACCGACGAGGCGCTCGGCGCGATCAGGGCCGACACCCTGGTCCTCGTCGGGGACGCCGAGATGCCGACGTTCGCGGCCAACGCCGACCGGCTGGGCGCGCTCGTCCCCCGCTGCCGGGTCGTGGAGATGGCGGACGCCGGTCACCTGTGCCTGATCGAGCGCCCGGAGGCCGCCGCGCCGCTCATCTGGTCCCATCTGGAAAGGAGCCGGGTGGATGCCCAGGCGTGAGACGTACGCGCAGGGCTCGCCCTGCTGGGTGGACTACATGGCGGCCGACCCGGAGGGTGCGCGGGACTTCTACGCGACCCTGTTCGGCTGGACCTTCGGCGAGCCCGAGGAGTACGGCTACCGCCTGGCGCGGCAGGCCGGGGAGGTCGTCGGAGGATTCGGCCAGGTGCCGCCGGGGCGGGGGCTGACCGCCACCTGGAACACCTACCTGGCGGCGAAGGACGCCGACGCGGTGGCCGGGCGGGTGAAGGCGCTCGGCGGCGCGGTGGTGCTCGGGCCGCTCGCGGCCGGCGAGAACGGGCGGTTCCTGTTCGCGATCGACACGACGGGCGCGGCGGTCGGCTTCTGGCAGGGGCACTGGGCGGAGGGCATCGTCCTGGTCGACGAGCACGGCGCGACCTGCGGCCACGAGCTGAGGGCGGCCGATCCCGGCGGCGCCCGCGCCTTCTACGCCGGGATCTTCGGGGAGGAGACGGCGCCAGGACGGGAGGTGCGCGGCGTGCCGGACGGCATGTCCCCTCAGTGGGTGTCCTACTTCTTCGTGGACGACGTGCCCTCGGCGGCCCTGGCCGCGCGACGGGCGGGCGGCGGGGTCGCCGAGGCGGGGGACGACGGGCGGGAGGCGGTGTTGCGCGACCCGTGGGGCGCGCTGTTCGGCGTCAGGGACGGCCGGTCCCGCTCCGGGGGCGGAACCAGATGAAGAACGCGGCCACGAGGAGCGCTCCGACGATCACGACGACCGTGCCCACGGTCTTGTCGATCATCAGCGACACGACGACCGCGATCGCGTAGACCAGCGGCACGATGAGGCGGATGTTGCTCAGTCCCATGACGGCTCCCCGGAAGAAAAGAATTCGCCGTAGGCATCATCGGCCATCTTTCCGGGGGCCGTCCAGCGCGCTTCCGGTTATTACGTATCCGGATTGCGGTGCGTACGTATGCGTATTCCGGGCGGTCAGATATTCAGGCCGGGCCGCAGCACGAGCAGATAGAACGCGACCACGGCGGCGTAGCCGAGAAACGCCCACACGGGAAGCCGCCAACCGGCGTCGGTCTTCTCCTTGCGTTCGTACGGCCGGCCCGCGTTGAGCGTCATGAATCCGACCAGCGCCATTCCCGGCCCCCAGCAGCCGAGGATGCCGTAGAAGACCACCTCGGGGTCGCCGCCGAGCCCGGCGGGCACCAGCAGCGCCAGGCCGATCAGGTAGGGGATCCACAGGCGGGTCACGGACGCCTTGCGGTCGCGCGGGGTGTCCAGTGGCACGCTCGCGGGCAGCGAGTCGAGATACATCCGGCTCAGCGGCCGGGTGACCAGGTAGAGCAGCGCCATGCCGGCGGCGGTGACGAGGAACTGGACGGCGACGGGCACGTGGTAGAGACGGGCCAGGACGCCGGTGTCGCCCACCGTGAGCAGCGGCATGACCACCAGATATCCGAGGAACGCCGTGATGCCGGTCATCGCCAGCCACATCAGCAGCAGGCGCGGATAGGACGGCCCGCGCCGGCGGTACAGCGCCCAGCAGACGAGGCCGGTGACGAGGCTGCCTATCGGGCCGCCGGCCGCCACCAGGGCCTCCTGCGCCCGTTCGGGCGAGGGCACGTGCAACTCGACGAACTGGCCGATGGCGGGGTGGAACCCCACCGCGCGGGCGGCCAGCGCGTGCGCCCCCTCGTGCAGGAACACCTCGACGAGTTGTGCCGTCGCGTAGGACAGGGCGAGCGGTCCCCAGGCCGCGCGGAGGGAGGGGATGGGCGGAGAGGCGGTGTCCCGCCGGGCCGGGATCTCGGGGGGGCTCGTCACCCTGTCATGGAACCAGAACCCGCAGAGGCGGTCCAAGCGCTTTCCCGCAATTGGAATTTAATTCCAATAGGAGTGGAACTCGTTCTAGCAGGAGACGACGGCCCGTCCATCTCGCATATCCGTCTTACCCGGGGGTGCGGACCTCGTGTCTCGGAGGGTCGCGGTGATTTCACCGGGTGGCGAGAGGAAAGTCTAGAAACCCGCCAGCAGCCGCTCGGCCGCGATCTCGATGCGGTGCTGGATCTGCTCGTACGTGCGCCGCCCGCGCAGCATCTCCAGCAACTCCTGCACCCATACTCCCGCGAGGGAGCCGGTGAGCGCGAGCTGGTCCTCCGGGGGAAGGCTCACCGTGCGGCCGTCGGTGGCGACGCGCAGGAGCAGGCTCGCCATCCTGTCGCCGAACGGCGCCTCCACCTCCGCCATGATCAGGGAGCGGATGAGCGCGTCGGCGAGCTCCGGCTCGCGCATCAGGCCCCGGGTGGCCCGCATCAGCACGTCGACCGCGCGGCCCGCGGGGTGGGCGGCGTGCGGCGGGCGCCGCTCGATGCTGGACTCCAGCAGGTCGATCTCCTCGCCGACCACCGCCACGACCAGGTCCATCTTGGAGGGGAAGTAGCGGTAAAGCGTTCCCAGGGCGACGCCGGCGCGCTCGGCGACCGTGCGCATCTGCATCGCCTCGACGCCTCCGCGGGAGGCGAGGGCGGCCGCCGCCTGGACGATGCGCCGGCGCCGTTGGTGCTGGCTCCGGGTGCGAGCCCCCGGGGTGGCCGGGGCCGGATGGGCGCCCGTGGCGGAAGGGCCTTCGGGAAGCGGTGGTGGAGCGTCGGCGACTGCATGCGAAGTGCGCATAGGAACACGTTATCTGATTCCCGTCCACTCCGGATGGTTACCCGTCAGTCACAGAAGTGCTGGCGGCTATATGACTTTCCTGTTTCGGCCGCATGTCGTCGCCGGTTCGGGAGCATCCCTCTGGACAGAGATTAGAATCCGTTCTAGTTTGCGGTCCTGGGCGGGGATCTCGCCCCGCAGTCAGGTCCGTGGAACACGCGGGAGGTCCGGTGGACTTCGATCTCGACGAGACCCATGCGGAGTTGCGCGCGCTGGCCGCGTCGGTGCTGGACCGGGAGGCGGACCAGGCCAGGATCGAGGCGCACGAGCGCGGCGGCAGGCCGTACGACGCGGGGGCGTGGAAGGCGCTGGCACAGGCGGGCCTGCTCGGCGCGTGCCTGCCTCCGGAGGCGGGCGGCGCCGGGCTCGGCCCGCTCGCGATGGCGGTGATCCTGCGTGAGGCGGGGAGCCGCGTGGCGCCCGTTCCCGCGTTGCCCGGCCTGATCGCCGCGCTGACCGTCGCCGGGCACGGCACGGACGCCCAGCGCCGGGCGCTCGCGTCGTTCGCCGAGGGGGAGGAGGTGCTCGCCGTCGCCTTCCGCGAGGCCGGGGCGGGCCCGGGCGACCCGCCTTCCGCCATCGCCAGGGACGGAAGGATCACCGGGCGGCCCGGCGTCGTCCCGTACGCCGCCGAGGCGTCGGCCATCCTCGTGCCGGCGCGGTCCGGGGACGGGGCCGCGCTGTTCCTCGTGCGGCCCGCGGACGCGCGGTTGCGGCCGGTCCCGACGGCGACCGGGGAACCCGCGGCCGCGGTCGTCCTGGAGGACGCGCCGGGCGAGATGGTGGGGGAGCGGGACGGCGCGGCCGTCGCCGCGCTGCGGCTGAACACCCTGGCCGCGGTGACCGCGACCGCCTCCGGAGTCCTCGCGGGCGCGCTCGCGCTGACCAGGGGACACATCGCCGCGCGCAGGCAGTTCGACCGGGTGCTCGCCGAGTTCCAGGCCGTGACCATGCAGATCGCCGACGTCTACATCGCCGCACGCGCGCTCGACGTCGCCATGTGGACGGGAGTGTGGCGGCTGGGCGAAGGGCTGCCCGCGGAGCGGGATCTGGCCGTCGCCGCCTACAACGCCACCGCGGACGCCGTACGCGCGCTCTACACCTGCCAGCACCTGCACGGCGGCATCGGCCTCGACCTGACCTATCCGCTGCATCGGCACTTCGGCCTGGGCAAGCACCTCGCCCATCTGCTGGGCGGCGAGCAGGCCCAGCTCGACCTGATCGGAGCCCTGGTCTGATGTTCATCGAGTTGACGGCGGAGCAGCGGCGGCTCCGCGACGACCTGCGGGAGTACTTCGCGTCCTGCCTGACCGCCGAGCAGCGCGCCGAGATCGCCCGCGACCCGTTCGGCGAGGCGTACATGACGCACTGCCGCAGGCTGGGCCGCGACGGCAAGCTCGGCCTCGGATGGCCGAAGGAGTACGGCGGGGACGGATACGGCCCAGTGGAGCAGCAGATCTTCGCCAACGAGGTCGCCCGGGCGGAGGTGCCCTACCCCCTGATCACGCTGCAGACGGTCGGCCCGACGCTGATGCGGTACGGCACGGACGCGCAGAAGGAGTTCTTCCTGCCCCGCATCCTCGCCGGGGAGTGTCACTTCGCGATCGGCTACAGCGAGCCGGAGGCGGGCACCGACCTGGCCTCGCTGCGGACGACGGCGGTGCGCGACGGCGACCACTACGTGGTCAACGGCCAGAAGGTGTTCACCTCGGGCGCGCACCACGCCGACTACATCTGGCTGGCGGCGCGCACCGATCCGGCGGCCCGGAAGCACCGCGGGATCACCATGATGATCGTCGACTGCGGGGACCCCGGGTTCTCCTGGACACCGATCTTCACGATGGACGGCCGCCACCACACCAACGCGACGTACTACTCGGACGTGCGCGTCCCGCTCGACATGGTCGTCGGCGAGGTGGACAAGGGCTGGGACCTGATCGTCAACCAGCTCAACTACGAGCGCGTCACGCTTGGCCCCGCCGGCAACATCGGGCACACCCTCGACCGATTCGCGCGCTGGGCGAAGACCGGCAGGGGACGCGACGGCGCGCCGCTGTGGGAGCACCCCGACGTACGGCGGGCCGTCGCCGAGGTGTACGCGTACTTCCGCACGAACGAGCTGCTGAACTGGCAGGTCGCGGCGTCGATGGATCTCGGCTGGCTGGGCGCGCCCGACGCGTCGGCCACCAAGATCTACGCCTCGGAGCGGGCGCAGGACATCGGCCGGATCGTCGGCGACACGCTGGCCCGCTTCGGCGACCCGTACGACGAGGAGACGCGTGACCTGATCGAGCGGGTCGACCGGGGCGTCAAGGGCGCGCTCGTGCTCACCTTCGGAGGCGGCGTCAACGAGGTCCAGCGGGAGCTGATCGCCATGCTCGGGCTCGGGCTGCCCAAACCGCCACGATGAGCACGCGCCCGGCGGTGCGGGCGTCGCGGGCTCAGGGCGTGAAGACCGTCGGCACGTTGAAGAAGACGATCAGCGCGATGATCAGGCAGATCAGGATGCCGACGGCCTCCCACAGCCAGTCGTAGTGCCGGTCGCCCTTGACCCGCCGGCCCTTGCGCGTGCCGTTGCTCGCGCCCCTGCCGGCACCGCTGCTCGCGCCCCTGCTCGCCCCGCTGCCGGCGCCGGACGGCTTGCCGGCGTGCTTGCGGGCAGGGCGGCGGGAGGCGGCGGCCGGAGGCGCGGAGATCGCCGCGACGGCCGGGTGGACCAGGGCGTCGGTCTCCGTCCCGGACGCCGTGACGGCACGCGCGCCGGAGGTTCCCCCCGGCGGCTCCTCGGCCGGGAGGAGGGAGGACCCGGCCGGTCGCCCGGCCTCCCGCGGCGCGGGAGTGAACGCGTCCACGGGGGGAGCGGCCGGGAAGAGCGCCTCGGAGGGCGGCGTCAGCGGGGGTTCGCCGGACGGCTCCTCGATCCGCGGGAAGCCGGACGGTTCCCCGGTCTGCGGGAAGGCGCCGGTGGGCTCGGCCTGCCGCGAGGCGTCCGCGGGCTCGGCCGTACGGAACGCGTCGAAGGGCACGGCGAAGCGGAGCGTGTCGAACAACGCGTCCAGCGGCTCCGCGGGTCGGGACGTGCCGGAAGTCCCGAAGGCGTCGAAGGGCTCCGCGGGGTGCGGGGTGGCTTCGAACGCGTCACGAGGTTCCGCGGGGCGCGGAGCGCCGGACGTGCCCGCGAAGGCGTCGAAGGATTCCGCGGGGTGCGGCGTGGCGCCGAAGGCGTCGAAGGGCTCCGCGGGGCGGAGTGTGCCGGAAGTCCCGAAGGCGTCGAGGGGTTCCGGGGTGCGCGGTGGGGCGCCGAAGGCGTCGAGGGGTTCCGCGAGGCGCGGTGTGCCGGAAGTGCCGAAGGCGTCGAAGGGACGCGCGGCGGTGCCGAAGGCGTCGAACGGGTCCGTACGGGGAGAGGCGGCGGCGCCGAAGGCGTCGAACGACTCGGGGGCGGCCGCGACGTCCGGGGCAGGTGGCGGCGTTGTCGACGTTGTCGACGTTGTGGACGTGGCGGGCGCCGGTTCCTGCGGGGGTGCCTGCGGCTCCACGGGCGCGGCCAGGGCCTCCGGCCGCTCCGGGGTCTCCGGCCGCTCCGCGGGCGCGGGCCGAGCGGTGCGCTTCCTGCGCAGACGGCCCTCGCCGAGCGAGTTGAGCAGCGCACCGCGCAGCCGGGGCATCGGCTCGGTCGTCGCCTCGTGCTTCGCCCTGCGCCGGGAGCCCTGCGGCTGCGCGATCGCGTCGGCCTTGACCACGCACGTGTTGGTGACCTGGTCGGGGTCGCTCAGCGGCAGCGGCCACGTCGGAGTGGTCGGCCACAGCCTCTTGGTGATCAGCCCGGAGGACTGCTCCCCTCCCGCGGTGGCGCTCCCCGGCTCGTCGTACGGCAGCGCCGCCAGCACCCGGTCGCGTACGGTCGCGGCCGGCCGGCGCCAGGGCAGCCGGGCCAGCACGTCGCCGAGGGGGGAGACGCAGATGGCGTCGTAGACCTCCGCGACGGAGGCGGGCACGAACGGCGCCGATCTCGCGGCGGTCACCGCCGTCTCCAGCGTCTGGGCGAAGCGGCGCGTCGCTCCGGCGATCAGCTCCTCGGCGGTGTCGGCCGCCACGTCGAGGACCAGCGACAGTTCCGGCGCCGGCAGGCCGCACACCTCCGACAGGAGCAGGACCTCACGCTGGTGTGGCCGGATGTCCCGGAACACCCGCTCGATCAAGGAGGTGGCGGGGTCGGCGACGGAGTCGACCGCGGGCAGCGCGTAGCTGACGTCCCGGCGGTAGATCTCCCGGCGCGCCAGCGCGTAGAGCGCGCCGCGCGAGGGCGGCTCGGCGGCCGGAGCGGTGGTGAAGACGGCCACCACGGCGTCGGCGGCGGACGCGGTCTCACCGAGCTGGTCGTGGCAGTACGCGAACAACCCCGCCGCGTGACGCTCGTAGAGCTCGGCGATCAGCTCGCTCCTGGAGCGCAGACCGGTGAGCGGTGCAGTCACGACCGGCTCCTCTGAGGTTCTTGGCTGGTCCGTTCTGAGGGACGCGGCGGAGGGACGGGAGAGGCGTGAGAGTAATCATGCCAACACATCACCGCGTCACGCATCATGAGATGCCCTATTGATAGATATCTAGGCCCGGATTTCGGGTGTTCCCGCCGTAGGCTGGCCGCTGGGTGTTGTGTCCGGAACGGGTCGCGTTGGATATCCAGGGGGTTCGGAGGGAAGAGTGAGGGGCCTCCCGCTGTTGGCTTGATCGCACACTCTTTCGAAGGGCGAGATGGCGTGATCACGTTCGAAGACGTCACCAAGCGCTACCGGGACGGGACGGTGGCCGTGGCCGACCTCAGTCTGGAGGTGCCCACCGGTGCGATCACCGTGTTCGTGGGCCCCTCGGGCTGTGGCAAGACCACGTCGCTGCGGATGATCAATCGCATGATCGACGCCACCTCCGGCCGCATCACCCTGGACGGCCAGGACGTGCGCGAGATCGACCCGCCCACGCTCCGGCGCGGCATCGGGTACGTGATCCAGCAGGCGGGCCTGTTCCCGCACCGCAAGATCGTGGACAACGTCGCGACGGTGCCGTACCTGCTGGGCTGGAGCAAGAGGAAGGCGCGCGCCCGCGCGATGGACCTGCTCGAACTGGTCGGGCTCGACCCCGGCCTGGCGGGCCGCTATCCCTTCCAGCTCTCGGGCGGGCAGCAGCAGCGCGTCGGCGTGGCCCGGGCGCTCGCGGCCGACCCTCCGGTGCTGCTCATGGACGAGCCGTTCAGCGCCGTCGACCCGATCGTGCGGGCCAGTCTCCAGGACGAGCTGCTGCGGCTGCAGTCGGAGCTGCGCAAGACGATCGTGTTCGTCACCCACGACATCGACGAGGCGGTCAAGCTCGGCGACACGGTGGCCGTCATGCGCGTCGGCGGGCGGCTGGCCCAGATGGCCGGCCCGGCCACGCTGCTCACCGAGCCCGCCGACGACTTCGTTCGCGAGTTCCTCGGCCGCGACCGCGGCATCCGGCGGCTGTCGTTCATCTCGGCCAAGGAGGTGCGCCTGCGCCCGGCGCCGTCCGATCTGGCGACCGACGAGGACGGCAGGCCGCTCGGCTGGCGCACCGCGAACGGGCTCGCGGCGTACGGCACCTTCACCCCCGAGACCGACTCGCTGCGCGCGGCGCTCGACGCGGCGCTGCTGTCGGCCAACGGCACCGCGGTCGCCGTGGACGAGGAGGGCCGCGTGCGCGGC
Source organism: Microbispora rosea (assembly GCF_900156315.1). Classification (GTDB taxonomy): domain Bacteria; phylum Actinomycetota; class Actinomycetes; order Streptosporangiales; family Streptosporangiaceae; genus Microbispora; species Microbispora rosea. The sequence continues at coordinate 47,735 of NZ_FTNI01000014.1, forward strand.
GTGGCCGGCCGGGACGCGATCGACGAACTGCTCGCCGAGTACGCGCCGCCCGCGTCGGGCGGCTCAGGCGAGGGCTCCTCCGGCGACGGCTCCTCCGAGGAGGCGCCCGCGTGACCGACGAGCCCCTGGTCCGCTGGGACTGGATCGCGCGCAACTGGGCCAACGGAGGCCCCACCGCGATCAGCGCCCTGCTGGAGAACCATGTCGTGATGGCCTTCCTGCCCGTGCTGTTCGGGCTGGTCGTGGCCCTGCCGCTCGGCCTCGCCTGTGTGCGCTGGCGCTGGCTCTACCAGCCGACCGCCGCGCTGATGAACGTCACCTACTCGCTGCCGTCCCTGGTGCTGTTCTCGATCTTCCTGTCGATCACCGGGCTCACCCGGTCGACCGTGGTCATCCCGCTGACGTTCTTCGCGCTCGCGGTGCTGATCCCCGCCGTGGTGGACGGCCTGGCCTCGGTGCCCGATGCCGTACGGCAGTCGGCGGTGGCGATGGGGTTCCGGCCCGCGCGCCGGCTGCTCCGGGTCGAGCTGCCGGTCGCGGTGCCGGTGGTCCTGGCCGGGCTGCGGGTCGCGACCGTCTCCAGCATCAGCCTGGTCAGCGTGGGCGCGCTCATCGGCCAGGGCGGGCTGGGCAACCTGTTCATCGACGGCTGGCAGCGGCAGTTCTACACGCCGATCACGGTCGGGATCGTGCTCATCGTCCTGCTCGCCGTGCTCGCCGACGGGCTGCTCGTGCTCGCCCAGCGGCTGCTGACCCCCTGGTCCCGGGCGAGGAGGACGGCGTGAACTGGCTGGCCGGCTTCTTCGGCGACCCGGCGCACTGGTCGGGCCCGGACGGCATCCCGGTCCGGCTGCTCGAGCACCTGGAGTTCTCGGCCGGGGCCTTCCTCGTCGCGGCGCTGATCGCCGTGCCGCTCGGACTGCTCATCGGCCACACGGGCCGCGGCGCGCTGCTCGTCGTGGTCGCGGCGAACGCCGCCCGGGCGCTGCCGACGCTCGGCCTGCTCGTGCTCGTGGTGCTGCTGGCGGGCGTGGGGACCGTCCTGCCGGTATTGATCCCGCTGATCGTGCTGGCGGTGCCGCCCATCCTGGTGAACACGTACGAGGGCGTGCGGGGGGTGGACGCCGACCTGCGCGACGCGGCGTACGGCATGGGCCTGCGCGGGCGTCAGGTGCTGTTCCAGACGCTGACCCCGGTCGCGCTGCCGCTGATCCTGCTGGGCCTGCGCCTCGCCGCCATCCAGGTCGTCTCCACCGCCACCGTCGCGGCGTTCGTCGGGCTGGGCGGGCTCGGCCGGTTCATCATCGACGGCCTGGCGACCAAGACCTACGCGGACGTGGTCGGGGGAGCGGTCCTGGTGGCCGCGCTCGCCCTGGCCGTTCAGCTCGGCTTCGTCCTGCTCGACCGGGTGGCCGTCTCGCCCGGTGTCCGCCAGGTCCGCTAATCTCGATTTTATCCCCCTATAATGAAGGGATTTTCTGTTATGAGGCGTATCTTCGGCGTCGCGGCGGTCGCCCTGACCGCGGCGCTCACGTTATCGGCCTGCGGGGGCTCCGACCCCCTCTCCACGACCGCGTCCGCCGCCCCGTCGGCGTCGGGCTCGGGGGACGCCGCCGCCACGAAGGTCGTCGTCGGCTCCTTCAACTTCCCCGAGAGCGTCCTGCTCGCCTCGATGTACGCCCAGGCCCTCCAGGCCAAGGGGGTCACGGTCGAGGAGAAGCCCAACATCGGCAGCCGCGAGGTCGTCTACGACCAGGTCAAGAGCGGCGGCCTGACCGTGCTGCCCGAGTACGCCGGGTCGCTGCTGGCGTTCGTCGACAAGTCGAGCACGGCCAGGACCAAGGACGAGATCCTCGCGGGCCTGAAGGCCAAGCTGCCCCCGGAGCTGGAGATCCTGGAACCGGCGGCGGCCGAGGACAACAACTCGCTCACGGTCACCAAGGCCACGGCCGACAAATACCAGCTCAGCACCATCGAGGACCTCGTCAAGGTGGCGAAGGACTTCGTGGTCGGCGGCCCGCCGGAGTTCAAGCAGCGTCAGGAGGAGAACTTCAAGAACGTCTACGGCCTGGAGTTCAAGCAGTGGAAGCCCACCGGCGACACCACCGCTGACGCGATCAAGAGCGGCACGGTCCAGGTGGGCAACGTGTTCACCACCGACCCCAAGATCGTGCTGAACGACCTCGTGCCGCTGCAGGACAGCAAGAACGCCTTCGGCTCGGAGAACGTGACGCCCCTCGTCTACAAGGCCGGGGTGAACGACACCGTGACCTCCACGCTGAACGCGGTCTCCGCCAAGCTCGACACCCAGACGCTGGTCACCCTGATGAAGCGGATCGCCGTCGACAAGGACGACCCGCCCGTGGTGGCCAAGGACTGGCTCACGCAGAGCGGCCTGCTCTGACGGCGAGGACATAGACGCGAGGGCATAGACGAACGCCTCCCGGCGGAGCACGGCTCGTGCTCCGGACCGGGAGGCGTTCGTCTGTGTTCACCGGACGGCGATCGGCCCGGCGCGGTGTCGTGTCAGCGGCCGCGTCAGCACGGCGACGGCCCGGTGTCAGCGCGACCGGCGACGGTGGATGCCATGAACGGCTCAGTGCACGCGGCCCCGGGGCCGCGGAAGGCTTCCGCAGACGACACCGTGCTCGGCGGCTGACGAGGGGAATGGCCATGGAACACACCGTCACCACGCTGCCGGCCGCGCGTAAGCCCGGCTGTCCCTTCGACCCGCCGGCGGAGCTGATCGACGCCCGCCGGCACGGCCCGATCAGCCGCTACCGCTTCCCGGACGGACACGAGGGCTGGCTGATCACCGGATACGACCTGGTCCGGTCGGTCCTGGCCGACCCCCGGTTCAGCTCGCGCAAGGAACTCATGCGCCACCACCCGCTGATCGACTTCGGCGAGATCGAGGTCCCCCCGGCGCCGCCCGGCGAGTTCCTCCTCATGGACGACCCCCAGCACAGCCGCTATCGCAAACCGCTGGTGGGCAGGTTCACCGTACGCCGGATGCGACTGCTCACCGAGCGCGTCGAGCAGGTCACCGCCGACCACCTGGACGCCATGGAGAAGGCCGGGCCGCCCGCGGACCTGGTGACCGCGTTCGCCAAGCCCATCCCCTCCGTCATCATCTGCGAGCTGCTGGGCGTGCCGTACGAGGACCGGGGCTTCTTCCAGGACAACATCGACGCGTTCCTCGGCGGGGAGGCCGGCGACGAGGAGCTGTTCGCGGCCTACACCGCGACCCAGCGGTACCTCGCGGAACTGGTGGCCGCCAAGCGCGTCACCCCAACCGACGACGTGCTCAGCGACCTCACCGACAGCGACCTGACCGACGAGGAGCTGCAGGGGATCGCCCTCATCCTGTTGTCGGCCGGGTTCGACACCACCGCGAACATGCTGGCGCTGGGCACCTTCGCGCTGCTGCGTCACCCGGAGCAACTGGCCGCCTGGCGGGCCGATCCCGCGCTCACCGACCGGGCCGTGGAGGAGCTGCTGCGCTACCTGAGCGTCGCCAAGACGTTCATGCGGACGGCGCTGGAGGACGTCGAGCTGGGCGGCCGGACCATCGCCGCCGGGACGGCCGTCATCCTGTCGTACAACACCGCCAACCGCGACCCCGGGCGCTTCACCGATCCCCACGTGCTCGACCTCGGCAGGCAGGACGGCGGGCACCTGGCCTTCGGCCACGGCATCCACCAGTGCCTGGGTCAGCAGCTGGCCCGCGTCGAGATGCGGGTCGCCCTCCCCGCGCTGCTCAGCCGCTTCCCCACGCTGCGCCTGGCCGTACCGGCCGAGGAGGTCGGCCTGCGGCCGGAGACCGCGGACGTCTACGGGGTGAAGAGCCTCCCGGTCACCTGGGACGCGTGACCGCGAGACACGGCTGACCGCGGCTGACCGCCGCTGACCCGCGGCGGCGGTTAGCCGATATCGCCACGGCTCGGCACAATTGCTCACGTGCGAGTCGAACTGCTCGGACCGTTCGAGGTCCGCGACCACGACGGGGCCGTGGTGGAGGTTCCCGGGATTCGGCTGCGCGCACTGCTCGCCGCGCTCGCCCTCGAACCCGGCCGGATCGTCACGCGGACGAGGCTGGTGGACTGGATCTGGGGGCGACGGCCGCCCGCGGACGAGGCCAACGCCCTGCAGGCGCTGGTGTCCCGGCTGCGCAGGGTGATGCCGGGTGGTGTGATCGAGGCGGACGCCGGCGGCTATCGGCTGGCCCTGGCTCCCGACGCCGTGGACGTGTGCCGGTTCGAGCACCTGGTCGGCCGGGCCCGTGCCGCCGGCCCCGCGGCACGGGCCGATCTGCTGCGATCGGCCCTGGCCCTGTGGCGCGGCCCGGCCATGGCGGACATCGCGCTGCGCGACAGCGACGCGTTCGACGCCGCGGTCGCGCGGCTGGACGAACTCCACGTCGCCGCGCTCGGCGACCGGGTGGCTGCGGATATTCGCCTCGGCCGCGGGGCCGAGCTGGTCTCCGAGCTGACCGAGCTGGTCGCCGCCCACCCGCTGCGGGAGGGGTTCGTCGCGGCCCTGATGCGGGCGCTCGCCGAAGCGGGGCGTACGGCCGAGGCGCTGACCGTGTACCAGCGGACGCGGGAGCGGCTCGCCGAGGAGCTGGGCGCCGATCCGTCGGCCGAGCTGTCCGCACTGCACACCGCGGTGCTGCGGGGCGAGCTGGGCCGGCGGGCGGACGACCACAGGACGAATCTGCGGGCCGAGCTGACGAGTTTCGTCGGCAAGGACGACGAGGTCTCCGCGGTCGCCGATCTGGTCGTCAGGCACCGGCTGGTCACCTTGGCGGGGGCGGGCGGCTCCGGCAAGACGAGGCTGGCCGCGGAGACCGCGCGGACGATGCTCGCCGGGCTGCCGGACGGGGCGTGGCTGGTCGAACTGGCCCCGGTGCGGGCGGGCGGCGACCTGGCGCAGGCCGCCCTCACCGCGATCGGCCTGCGTGACCAGGCGTTGCTCGGCGCCGCGCGGGGCGGGGAACCGATGGACCAGCTGATCGCCGCGGTCCGGGAGCGCGCGATCCTGCTGATCCTGGACAACTGCGAGCACGTGATCGAGGCGGCCGCCGCTTTCGCCGATCGGCTGCTGGGAGAGTGCCGGAGCCTGCGGATCCTGGCCACAAGCAGAGAACCGCTCGGCATCACCGGGGAGGTCCTGTGGCAGGTCGAGCCGCTCGCGCTGCCCGCGAAGGGAGCCGGCCCCGCCGAGGCCGGGGCCTCGCCCGCGGTGCGGCTGCTGCGCGACCGCGCGGCTCTGGTGCGCAAGGACGTCGGCTCCGACGCGCGCACCCTGTCGGCCATGGCGCGGATCTGCCGGGCGCTCGACGGGATCCCGCTGGCGATCGAACTGGCCGCGGCGCGGCTGCGCACCATGTCCGTCGACCAGCTGGCCCGCCGGCTCGACGACCGGTTCCTTCTGCTGACCGGCGGCAGCCGTACGGCGCTGCCCCGGCACAAGACCCTGCGCGCGGTCGTGGACTGGAGCTGGGATCTGCTGTCCGAGGCCGAACGCCGCGTGCTCCGGCGGCTGTCGGTGTTCTCCGGCGGAGCGAGCCTGGAGGCGGCCGAGCGGGTGTGCGGGGACGAGGCGTCGCCCGGGGAGCAGGTGCTCGACGTGCTGACCGCGTTGATCGAGAAATCGCTGCTGCTCGCCGACGGCGAGGACACGCCGCGCTACCGGATGCTCGGCACCATCAGGGAGTACGCGGCGCACCGGCTCGCCGAAGCCGGGGAGACCGAGCAGGCGCGCCGGGCGCACCTCGCCTACTTCGCCGAGCTGGCCGAGACGGCCGATCCGCACCTGCGCCGGGCCGGGCAGCTGGAATGGCTGGCCAGGATCGAGGCCGAGCACGACAACATCGGCGCGGCCGTGCGGGGGGCGATCGCCGAGGGATGGGCCCAGGAGGCGATGCGGCTGGTCGGGGCCGCGGGCTGGTACTGGTTCCTCAGCGGGCACAGGGCCGAGGGCACCGAGTTGAGCATCGCGGCGGCCTCGATGCACAGTGAGATGGCCAGTGAGATGCCCAGTGAGATGCCCAGTGAGATGCCCAGTGAGATGCCCAGTGAGATGCCCGGTGAGGCGCACGGTGAGGTGTCCGACGAGGTGCGCGCGATGGCGTACACCATCGTGGCGATGTTCGTGACCTCCAGGGTCGGCGGCGATCAGTACCAGGCGCGGGAGTGGATCCAAGGGGCGTACCGGCTCACCAGGGGCAGCGGGTACCGCAACCCCCTGCTCGGGTTCGTCGCTCCGCTGGAGCGGATGCTGCGCGAGCGGACGGATTTCCTGCCCGCGTTCGAGCCGCTCATCGCCGACGACGACCCGTGGGTGCGCGCGCAGGCCAGGCTCGCTCGTGGCCGGCTGCGGCTCACGCTCGGCGGCGACGAGACCGACGTGGACACCGACGCCGGGATCGCCCTCGGCGAGTTCCGCGCGCTGGGCGACCGGTGGGGGATCTCGCTGGCGCTGGCCTTCGTGGCCGATCGGCTCGCCATGCGCGGCGAGTTCGCACGCGCGTGCGAGCACTACGAGGAGGCGGTCGTGGCGCTGACCGAGGTGGGCGCGACCGAGGACGTGGTCGGCCTGCGGGCGCGGCAGGCGCAGCTGTACTGGCTGCTCGGCGACGAGCGGTCCAGCGCTCGCGCCATGGCGGAGGCGCAGCGGTGCGCGGGCGGGATCACCTGGCCGGCAGTGCTGGGCGAGCTGGCGTTCTCGCAGGCGCAGCTGGCGCGCTGGCGCGGCGAGCCGGATCAGGCGCGCCGGCATCTGGCCAGGGTGGGAATGGAGCCGGACAGTGCGGTGCAGGACCAGGCCGCCCGCGCCGCGGCCATGAACCTGTACGGCTACCTCGCCGAGGATCTCGGCACGGCTTGCGCCTGTCGGGCCGAGGCCTTCCGCGCGGCCGTGGAGTACGGATATCCGCCGACGATCGCCGAGGTGCTGGTCGGGATCGCGGATCTCGCGCTGCGCCGGGGAGACCACGAGCAGGCCGTGCGACTGCTCGCGGCGAGCGACGTCGTGCGCGGCACGCCGGATCGTTCGCACCCGGACGTTTCCAGGATCGCCGCGGACGCGCGGAACCGCCTCGGCGAAACCGTGTTCACCGAGGCGGTCCGTGACGGCCGGGGGCGGGACTGGCGCGAGCTGGCCGAGATCACGCTCGCTTCTTGAACGACGCGCGCGCCCACAGGTAGCCGATCAACGCCAGCCCCGCACACCAGGCGATCGCCGTGATTGCCGGGCCCGCCGACGGCGCGCCGGTCAGCAACCCGCGCAGGGTTTCGATGATCGGGGTGAACGGCTGATACTCGGCGAGCTGCCGCGCACCGGGACCCATCGTGTCGGCCGGCACGAACGCGCTGCTCAGGAAGGGAAGGAGCATCAGCGGGACGGCGGCGAAGCCCGCGCTCTCCGGCGTCTTCGCCGCGAGACCGAACGCGACGGTCAGCCAGCCGATCGCCAGCACCGTCAGCACGACGATGCCGATCACGCCGAGCCATTCCGCGAAGCTCGCCGACGGCCGGAATCCCATCAGGAACGCGACCCCGGTGACGAACGCGATGGCGACCAGGCTCCGCAGCATGGTGACGATCACGTACGCGTTCAGCACGGCGGCACGGGACACGTCCATGACGCGAAGCCGGTTGATGAACCCGGTCGTCATGTCGGAGTTCACCGCGACCGCGGTGGCGCCGACGCCGTAGCAGATGGTCGTCAGCATCAATCCGGGCGTCGCGTAGTCGGCGTAGCCGACGCCGACGCTGAACGCGCCGCCGAACACGTAGACCATCAGGAACATCAGAAAGACCGGCATGACGATGCCGTTGAACAGCGCCACCGGATTCCGCATCGTGTGCCGGAGGTTGCGCCGCAGCAGGGTCCTGGAGTCTGCGATGACGTTCATCGGGCGTCGGCCTCCTTGTTCGCGGTACCGGTGAGGGCGAGGAAGACGTCATCCAGGTCCGGGGTGTGCACCGACAGCTCCTCGACGTCGACGGAGTGCGCGTCGAGCTGTTCGAGCAGCGCGCGGAGCGACCGCACCCCGCCGTCGCCGGGCACCCGCACGGTCAGCTCTTCGTCGTCCCTCGTGGCCCCGGGCAGGATCCGGGCCGCGGCGTCGAGTTCGTCGCGGCTGGTGAACCGCAGGCGGATATGGCTGCCGGGGATCCGGCGCTTGAGCTCGCCGGCGGTGCCCTCCGCGACCAGCCGGCCCTGGTCGAGCACCGCGATGCGGTCGGCGAGCTGGTCGGCCTCCTCCAGATACTGGGTGGTGAGGAAGATGGTCGTACCGCCGGCGACCAACTCCCGGATGATCTCCCACATGGTGCGGCGGCTGCGCGGGTCGAGTCCCGTCGTGGGCTCGTCCAGGAAGATGATCTGCGGCTCGCCGACGAGCGTCATGGCGAGGTCCAGCTTGCGGCGCATGCCGCCGGAGTAGGACGCCGCCGGCCTGCTCGCCGCTTCCGCCAGGTCGAACCGGTCCAGCAACCGGCCGGCGATCCGTCTGCCCTCCGCCTTGGGCAGGTGCAGGAGATCCGCCATCAGCAGCAGGTTCTCCTCGCCGGTGAGCAGGTCGTCCACCGAGGCGAACTGCCCGGTGACCCCGATCGCCGCGCGCACCGCCCTGGTCTCCGTCGCCACGTCGTGCCCGGCGACGACCGCCGTGCCGGCGTCGGGGGCCAGCAGCGTGGTCAGCACGTTCACCGTCGTGGTCTTGCCGGCGCCGTTGGGCCCGAGCAGGGCGAAGATGGTGCCGGCTCTGACGTCCAGGTCGACGCCGTCGAGCACGACCTTGTCCTTGTATGCCTTTCGCAGCCCCGAGGCGGCGATCGCTGACCCGTTCATGGCATTCACGATCGCCGGGCGCTCTGATACCGGGCCGTCGCCGTGCTGACGCGGCCGCTGACACGGGCCGCCGCGGCGACGCGAGCGTCCACCTCAGAGATAGGGCCGCTGGTCACGCTTGGCCTCGTCGTAGCGCTCGCGCGCGGCGCGCGCCTCGGCGATCCCGGACACCTCGGCCACCGGCACGTCCCACCACGCCTCGGCGGCGGGTGCGGGACCGGGGACCGTCTCGACGTGGACCACGGTCGTGCGGAAAGACGCGACCGCCTTGGCGAGAGCGGCCCGCAGGGTCCGCGGGTCGGCCGCCGTCAGGACGTCGGCGCCGAGGCTGGCCGCGTTGGCGGCGAGGTCCACCGGGAGCCGCTCCCCGTCGAGCCGGCCGCCGGGGCCGCGCCTCCGGTAGGCGGTGCCGAGCCGGAGCGCGCCGACCGACTCGCTCAGCGCGCCGATCGAGGCGAAGCCATGGTTGTCCACCAGGACGATGACGAGCTTGACGCCCTCCTGCACGGCGGTGGCGATCTCCTGGGCCATCATCAGGTAGGAACCGTCGCCGACGAGCACGAACACCTCGCGCTCGGGGGCGGCGAGCTTCGCCCCCAGGCCCCCGGCGATCTCGTAGCCCATGCAGGAGTAGCCGTACTCGACGTGGTACTGCCCGGGGTCGGAGGCCCGCCAGAGCCGGTGCAGGTCGCCCGGCATCGACCCGGCGGCGTTGACCACCACCCCGCCCGCAGCGACCTCGTTCAGCACGCCCAGCACGACCGGCTGGGTCAGCTCGGTCCCGCCGTAGAACCGGTCGATCTCGGCCTGCCACGCGGCGGCCAGCCCGGCCGCCCGGCCCGTCCAGCCGGGGTCGGCCCGCCAGTCCACGTCGCCGAAGGCCGCGCCGAGCGCCTTCAGGGCCTCCCGCGCGTCGGCGACGAGCGTCTCGGCCGCGTGCTTGGCCGCGTCGAACGCCGCCACGTTGACGTTGAGGAACCCGGCCTGCCGGAACAGCGTCCGCGACGCGGTGGTGAAGTCGCCGAAGCGGGTGCCGATCCCGACGACCAGGTCGGCCTCGCGGGCCAGGGTGTCGGCCGCGCGGGTCCCGGTGTGCCCGATCGCGCCCACCGCGCACGGATGGTCGTACGGCAGCGCGCCCTTGCCGGCCTGCGTCTCGGCCACCGGCACGCCGTGGCGTTCGGCGAAGCGGGCCAGCTCGGCGCAGGCGCCGCTGTACCTGACCCCGCCCCCGGCGACGATCAGCGGGCGGCGCGAGCCGCGCAGCAGTTCGACGGCCCTGGCCAGGGCGGCGGGTTCGGGGACCGGCCGGGCCACGTGCCAGACCCGGCGGGCGAACAGCTCCCCGGGCCAGTCGTACGCCTCGGCCTGCACGTCCTGCGGCAGCGCCAGCGTCACCGCGCCGGTCTCGGCGGGGTCGGTGAGCACCCGCATGGCCCCCAGCAGCGCCGCGGGAAGCTGCTCGGGCCGGTTGACCCGGTCCCAGAAGCGGCTGACGGGCCTGAGGCAGTCGTTGACGCTGACGTCGTACGACCGGGGGTCCTCCAGCTCCTGCAGCACCGGTGAGGCGACCCGGGTGGCGAACAGGTCGCCGGGCAGCAGCAGCACCGGCAGCCGGTTGATCGTGGCCAGCGCGGCCCCGGTGACCATGTTGGTCGCGCCCGGCCCGATCGAGCTGGTGCAGGCGAGCGTGGACAGCCGGTCGGACTGCCGGGCGTAGCCGGCGGCCGTGTGCACCATCGCCTGCTCGTTGCGGGCCGGGTAGTAGGGCAGCGGGTCGCGGGTGCCCGCGCCCTGCTCCGCCAGGGCCTGGCCGATGCCCGCGACGTTGCCGTGCCCGAAGATGCCCATGCACCCGGCGATCAGCCGGTGCTCGACGCCGTCGCGTTCGGTCCACTGCCGCGCGAGGAACCGCACCAGTGCCTGCGCCACCGTGAGCCTCGTCGTGTTCGTCATGCGACACCTCCCAGGCGGGGATCGACGGGCCGGCCGGCCCACGTGTCGCGCCTCAACGCGTGCCCCGGGTCGTCGGAGAAGGCCGAGGACCGCTTGTCCGCCGGTCCGGCCAGGACGTTCAGCGGCGTCCCCCCTTCCCGTCTCTCCATCAGGGGCGTTCCCCGGATCCGAGGGCAGTCCCCGTGCCGGCCTGGACGGCCGCCGTGATCCGCTCGGCCCGGTTGCGTGTCCCGGTCCCCGGTGGCACAGTCGCACGCCGGAGGGGAAGGAGCCGGGGCGTGGGACCTCAGCAGGGACTGTTCACCGAGGCGATGGGGCAGCTCGCCGCGGGCGTGGCGGTCGTGACGGTCAAGGACGACCGCGACGACCTGGGCACGACGGTCGCGACCCTGATGTCGGTGTCGCTCGACCCGCCGCTCGTGCTGATCAGCCTGGACTCGGCCGGATACCTCGCCGAGGTGCTGCTGCGCAGGGATCGCTGGGCCGCGAGCGTCCTCGCGGACGGCCAGCAGGCGGTCGCCTCCAGGTTCGCCGCGGCCGGACGGCCGGGCGCCCGGCTCCTGCTGGCCGGGGTCGCCCATCATCGCGGCGCGCGCAGCGAGGCGCTCGTCGTGGAGCGCGGGGTGGCGGCGATCGAGGCCGAGACGACCCGGGTCGTCCCGGCCGGCGATCACACCCTGTTCATCGGGGAGGTCCTCAGGGTCGACTACGTCGACGCGTCCAAGGCCCCGCTCGTACGGCTGCGCTCCCGCTACCGTCCGGTCATCTGATCGTCCACCAGCCCGGCAGCACCAGCGGGCCGTACGCCGGGAGGCCGAGCTGCCCGGCCATCCGGGCGAGCGGCCCCCACGCCTCCAGGCGCACCCGGGCGAGCGCGGCCGACTTGTCCTCGCTGGACTCCGGCGGGCGCAGCCGCTCCAGGGGGTGCATGCGGGGATAGGTCCGCACGGGGGCGTCGCCGGGCAGCCCGGCCCGGCGGCGGGCCAGGGCGAGGGCCTCCTCCAGGCCGCCGAGCTCGTCGGCGAGACCGGCCTGCCTGGCGTCGGCGCCGGTCCACACGCGGCCCCTGGCCAGCTCGTGCGCCCGCTCCTCGGTCAGGCCGCGGCCCTGCGCCACCTTGCCCACGAAGTCGCCGTAGATGCGGTCGAGCCAGGCGTTCACCCGCTCCCACTGCTCGTCGGAGAACGCGGTGGACGGCGAGAACATCCCGGCGTTGGCGCCCTCGGAGACCGACTCGGTCACCACGCCGAGCTTGCCGAGCAGCTCGCCGACCACGGGCTTGCCGCCGAACACTCCGATCGAGCCGGTCAGCGTGCCCGGCTGGGCCACGATCACGTCGGCGGCCATCGACACGAAGTAGCCGCCGGAGGCCGCCAGGTCGCCCATCGACACGATGACCGGCTTGCCCGCCCGGCGCGCCAGCACGACCTCCCGCCAGATCGCGTCGGAGGCGACGTACGATCCGCCGGGGCTGTCCACGCGGAACACGATGGCCTTGACCTTCTCGTCCCGGCGGGCCGAGCGCAGGGCGGCGCAGATGGTGTCGGAGCCCATGGCGCCCCCGCCGCCCAGGGGCGAGCGGCCGCTGCGCCCGAGACGGATCATGCCGGTGCCGTGGACCAGGGCCACCGTGGCCGCGCCGGGGTGGGGGACCCTGCGGGACAGCGCGCTCTTGGCGTACCGCGACACGTAGAGGAGGTGCGCGCCCTCGTCGACGGTCTCGGCGTAGACCTCGTCGCGATACTTCAACCCGTCCACGAGCCCGGCCTCGACGGCCTCCGGCCCGATGAACGGCCCTTGGTCGATCAGCTCGCGCACCCGCTTGGGGTCGAGGCCGCGCCCCTCGGCGACGCCCGCGACGACCTGCTCGGTGACCGACTCGGCGATGCGCCCGGCGGACTCGCGGTGGGCGTCGGTCATGTGGTTCTGGGTGAAGGTGTTGGCCGCGGTCTTGTACTCGTGCCGCTGGCCGAGCTGATACTCCACCCCGGCCTTGGCGAGCGCGTCGCGCAGGAACCGCTGCTCCAGCGCCACCCCGGTCAGGCCCACGTCGCCGGAGGGCTGGAGGTAGACCCGTTCGAAGGCGCTGGCCAGGTAGTAGGGGACGGTGCCCGCGCCGAACTCGCCGAAGGTCTCGGCGAACGCGACGGTCCGCTTGCCCGCGGCCCGCAGCTTCACCACGGCCGTGCGCAGCTCCTGCACCATGCCGAGGCCGAGAGGGTTACCACCGATCTTGACGATCAGCGCGGTGACACGAGGGTCCTTGCGGGCGCGGCGCAGGCCCGACAGCACCTCGGCGAGGCGCGCCTTGCGCATGGACAGCAGAGCGGTGATGGGGTCGGCGGGCGGGCCTTCCGACAGCCCCTCGGTCAGGTCCAGTTCCAGCACGAGCGGCGCGGTGCGGCGCTGCCGCAGCTTGCCGACCGTTTCTACGATCGTCCTCGTCGCGTCCATGAATGCCACCATAAGCGAAGGTTTCGGCAGGGTGGTCGGACGATCAGGGCCCCCGCACGAGACGTGCGAGGGCCCGTATCGGTACGAAGCGGTTACTTCAGTCCGGTGGGCCGCGTCACCTGAGGCCGCCGGCCATGGCCGTGATCAGCTCGCCGTTGGAGGTGTCGCCGCTGAACTCCCAGAAGAACGCTCCGCCGAGACCCTGGTTCTTGGCGTAGGTCATCTTGCCGCCGATGGTGGCGGGGGTGTCGTAGCTCCACCAGTTCGAGCCGCACTTGGCGTAGGCGGTGCCGGCGACCGTGCCGGTGGCCGGGCAGCTGGTCTTGAGGACCTTGTAGTCCTCGATGCCCGCCTCGTACGTGCCGGGCGCGGCGCCGGTGGCGGTGCCGCCGGGCGCGGCCTGGGTGACGCCGGTCCAGCCGCGGCCGTAGAAGCCGATGCCCAGCAGGAGCTTGCTCGCCGGGACGCCCTTGCTCTTGAGCTTCTGGATGGCCGCGTCGGAGTAGAACCCGGCGGTGGGGATGCCGGAGTAGGAGGTGAGCGGCGAGTGCGGCGCTGTCGGGCCCTGCGCGGCCCAGGCGCCGAAGTAGTCGTAGGTCATCACGTTGTACCAGTCGACGTACTGCGCCGCGCCGCCGTAGTCGGCGGCGTCGATCTTGCCGCCGTTCGTGCCGTCCGCGGTGATCGCGGCGGTGACGAGGTAGCTGGGGCCGAACTTGGCCCGCAGGGCCGCCATCAGGTTCTTGAACGCCGCCGCACCGCTGGTGTCACAGCTCAGGCCGCAGGCGTTCGGGTACTCCCAGTCGATGTCGATGCCGTCGAACACGTCGGCCCAGCGCGGGTCCTTCAGCAGGTTGTAACAGGAGTTCGCGAACGCGGCGGGGTTGGCCGCCGCCTGCCCGAAGCCGCCCGACCAGGTCCACCCGCCGAAGGAGTAGAGGACCTTGATGTTCGGGTACATCGCCTTGAGCTTGCGCAGCTGGTTGAACGCGCCGCGCAGCGCGTTGGGGTTGTCCCAGGTGTCGGCCTTGCCGTCCACGCTGTTGGCCGCGGTGTAGGCCATGTCGTAGTCGGCGTAGGAGTCGCCGATCGCGCACTGGCCGTTGGTCACGTTGCCGAAGGCGTAGTTGATGTGGGTGAGCTTGGCGGCCGAGCCGCTGCTCACGATGTTCTTCACGAAGTACTGCCGGCCGTAGACGCCCCAGTCGGCGAAGTAGCCCAGCACCTTCTTGCCGCCGGGCGGCGGGGGCGTGCTCGGGCTCGCCGAGGGCGATGCGGAGGGCGACGCCGAGGGGGACGCGGACGGCGAGGCCGAGGGCGAGGCGGACGGGCTGGGGCTCGGGCTCTTGCTCGGGCTGGCCGAGGGGGAGCTGCCCGACAGGAGCCTCCACAGGGCCGGGACGTTCGGCGGCTCCCACCCGGTCAGGGACGTGTGCGCCTGGATGGCCTCGTAGTCCTTGCCGGAGTACGTGACCCGGGCGCCTACGGCGTACCAGGTGTTGGGAGCCCAGGCCGTGTATGCCAGGACGGCCGACTGGCTCTGGGGGGCGGTGGCGGAGGTGGCGGCGGTCGCGGTCCCGATCGCGAGCGGCACGAGTAACGCCGCGCCGGCGATCACGGACCCGAGGAGGATCTTTCGCAACGGAGCTCCTGCTCTTGGGGGGTAAAGGACAGGAAAGTTTCCTATTAGTTAGGAGAGTAAGCACAGACAGGGAGAGGGTCAACGCCCTCGTCGCCCTCTAAGTGTCGTTTAAGCCTGCGCTAAGGTCGGCCCGGCCCGGGGGCGACAGGACAGTCTCCACACGGGGGCGGCGCGGCGGGCGCCGGCTCTCGTACCATGATTCGGTGCACGGCTTCGTCCGCTCCGTGTGGTCCGAGCCCCGTCCCCCCGATCCACCCGTACGCGTGTGGCGGGACTGGGCGCTCGTCGGGGTGCTCGTGCCGCTCGCGGTGCTCGAAGGCGTGCTGCGGCCGGACCTTCCGTGGCGGCTCTTCGAGGTCGCCGTCACCGCCGGGCTGGTCCCCATCCTGCTGTGGCGGCGGACCCGGCCGCTGGCGATGCTCGCGATCTGCTTCGTCGCGACGGATGTGATCCCGGTCCTCGTGACCGGCGCGACCCTCGACATGTACACGCTGGGATACATGCTGATCCTGCCGTACGCCATGTTCCGGTGGGGGTCGGGCAGGGAGATCGCGGCCGGCCTGGGGCTCATGCTGGCCGCCGCCGGTCTGTCCGTGCTCGTCGACCACGCCGCTCTGCCCGACGTGATCGGGCCGTTCGCCGTCATGCTCGCGACCACCAGCCTGGGCGGCGCGTTCCGCTATCGGGCCGGGGCGCGGATGCGCGAGCTCGACCAGGTCAAGCTGCTGATGCGCGAGCAGCTCGCGCGCGACCTGCACGACACCGTCGCACACCACGTCTCCGCCATGGCCATCCGCGCACAGGCCGGGCTCGCCACGGCGGCGTCGCGTCCGGACGCCGCGGCCGACGCGCTCCGCGTGATCGAGGCCGAGGCGGCACGGGCCCTCGACGAGATGCGCGCCATCGTCCGCGTCCTGCGCCGGGACCGGCCGGCGGAGCTGACTCCCGGCCGGCGCATCGCCGAGCTCGAACGGCTCGCCAGCCGGGGCGGCTCCCACCACCCGGCGGTCGAGGTGGAGATAGCGGGTGACCTGGACGGCCTGTCGCCGTCGGTCGAGTCCGCCGTCTACCGCATCGCCCAGGAGGCGGTGACCAACGCCGTACGGCACGCGCGCCGCGCCACCCGGGTCGAGGTGCGCGTCGCCGCGGACGAGACGGCGGTGCGCCTGTGCGTGCGCGACGACGGCGACGGGAGCTCCGGCCGTCCGGCCGTGCCGCCGGGATACGGGATCATCGGCATGGGCGAGCGGGCGAACCTGCTCGGCGGCACGTGCGTGGCCGGCCCGGACCACGATGGGGGGTGGACGGTGACCGCGGTGCTTCCCCGGGCCGGGGCCGCGACATGAGCGAGCGAGCCGATGGGCACGGCGTCCGGGTGCTGATCGCCGACGACCAGGAGATCGTCCGCACCGGGCTATCGATGATCCTCGACGCCCAGCCGGACATCGAGGTCGTCGGCACGGCCCCCGACGGGCGGCGGGCCGTCGAGCTCGCGCGACGGCTGCGCCCCGACGTGTGCCTGTTCGACATCCGCATGCCGGGGACCGACGGCATCGAGGCGACCCGGTCCCTCGCCGGGCCGGACGTCGCCGACCCCCTCGCCGTCGTCGTGATCACCACGTTCGACCTCGACGAGTACGTCTACGCCGCGCTGAGAGCGGGGGCCCGCGGTTTCCTGCTGAAGAACGCCGGCGCCGACATGCTCGCACAGGCCGTGCACGCCGCCGCCGGCGGAGACGCGCTGATCGCCCCCAGCGTCACCGCGCGGCTGCTCGGGACCTTCGCCCGCACCGGTCCCGCCGCCTCACCCGCGCAGCCTATCGAGGCGCTCACCTACCGGGAGGAGGAGATCCTCGCCGCGGTGGCGCGCGGCCGGACCAACGGCGAGATCTCCGCCGAGCTGCACATCTCGCTCAGCACGGTCAAGACGCACGTCGCCAGCCTGATGGCCAAGCTCGGCGCCCGCAACCGCGTGGAGATCGCCATCTGGGCCTACGAGACCGGCCGCGTCAGGAGCTGACCGGGGGCCGGGCTCGGGGCTGCGGCGTTCAGCGGGGGATCGCCCACCGCGGCGTCCAGGTCCCGGCCGCGTCGCGGCCCGTCGTGGCGGCGGCGAGATGGGCGCGGAGGGTGGCCAGCGCGGGGTGGGGGTCGTCGCGGCGCCACAGGAGCGAGTGCGGATAGACGGGCACGGGGTCGGTCACCGGGATCCGGCGCAGGTCGTATCCGGCGGGCCAGACGAGGCGGGTGTGCCCGCCCATGAAGGTGGCCAGGGCCGGGGTGTCGGCGATGGTGTCGAGGAGCGCGTCGGAGCCGAAGTTGGGGCCGGTCGCCTCGATCGTGAGGCCGAACTCGGCGACGAGGTCGTCATAGTAGGCGGCCCACTCGGTGCCGGGGACGATGCCGGGCATCCAGATGCGGTGCCCGGCGAGCCGGGCGACCGTCACCGACCGGGCGCCCGCCAGCGCGTGGGCGGGGCCGGTGAGGAGCTGGAGCGGCTCGTCGAGCACCCGGACGGCCTCGATGTCCTCGGGCAGGGGCCGGCCGGGCATGGCGACGGCGCGGAAGGACGCGTCGATGGCGCCGGACCGGATGGCGGCGACGGCCTTCTCGATGTCGAACAGCATCACCACGTCGAGGTCGATGTCGGGGTGCGCGCGGTGGAAGCCGCGCATCAGGCCCGAGGCCGCGCTGCGCGAGGCGATCATGTCGACGCGTAGCGGGCGGCGGCCGGTGCGCACGGACGCGACCGCGCGCTCCGCGCCGCGCAGCAGCTCACGGGCGTGGGGCAGGAACGCTTGCCCGTCGATGGTGAGCTCGGCGCCGCGCGGCGTGCGGGTGAACAGCCGAACGCCGAGGTCGCGCTCCAGCGCGGCGATGCGCTTGGAGACGGCCTGCTGGGTGACCGCCAGATCGGCGGCGGCCTCCTGGAACTGCCCCGCGTCGGCGGCGGCGACGAAGGTCCGGACGGTCTCGATGTCCATGCGGACACCCTAGGGATACAACCGCCGGTTGTGGCCCGGTGGCTCTGCCGTTGTTTGATCCCCGGTCATGGTGCTCGATTTGATGCTTCCCGTCGCGGATCGGTTGTGCGGGTGAGTGACGGGGGTCGGACATGCGGAACGGGCACCGGCTGGGGCGGCGGTTCGGGTGGCTCTGGGCAGCGTACGGGACCAGCGCGCTCGGCACCTGGCTCGCCTTCGGCGCGTTCCCGCTGATCGCGATCCAGGTGCTGCACGCCGGCCCGGCAGAGGTTGCGGCGCTGTCGTCCGTCGGGGCGGCGGTGGGCGCGGCCGTGGCGGTGCCGCTGGGCCCGTGGGTGGAGTTCCGCCGCAAGCGGCCGGTGCTGATCGGGATGGACCTGGCGCGGTTCGCGGCGCTGCTGACGATCCCCGCCGCGTTCGCGCTCGGCGTGCTCTCCTTCGTCCAGCTCCTGCTGGTCTCGGTCGTCGCCGCCGCGGCCGACATCACCTTCCGCGCCGCCTCCGGCGCGTACCTGAAGACGCTGGTGCCGGCCGGGGACCTGCTCGTCGCCAACGCCCGGTTCGAGTCCACGGCCTGGACGACCACGATCATCGGACCTCCGCTGGGCGGTGCCCTGATCGGGCTCCTCGGCCCGGTCGCGACGGTGGTGGCCGACGCGGTCAGCTACCTGCTCTCGGCCCTGGGCATCCGGGCGACGGGCGGCGGGGAGCCGCGGCCCGAGCGCCGGGAGGCCACGCGCCCGCGGGCCGGGGACCTGCTCGACGGGTGGCGGTACATCCTCGCCGATCCGGCGCTGCGGCCCCTGTTCTTCAACACCGCCGTGTTCAACGGCCTGGTGATGGCCACCAGCCCGCTGCTGGCCGTCCTGATGCTCGGCCCGCTCGGATTCGCGCCGTGGCAGTACGGCCTCGCCTTCGCCGCGCCCTCGATCGGCGGGCTGCTGGGTGCGCGGCTGGCCCGGCCGCTCGTCACCCGGTTCGGGCAGCACCGGGTCCTGGTCGTGTCCGGGGTGCTGCGCGCGCTCTGGCCCGTCGGCCTGGCCTTCGTGGGAGCGGGCACCGGAGGGCTGCTGCTGGTGATGGGCGTCGAGCTCGGGCTCATCTTCTGCTGCGGCGTCTTCAACCCCGTCTACGCCACCTACCGCCTCGATCGCACCGCGACCGGCCGGGTCACCCGCACCCTGTCCGCCTGGGCCGTGACGACCAAGGCCTCGACCGCGCTCCTGACGGCGGTCTGGGGCGTGCTGGGCGGCCTGCTCGGCCCGCGTACGGCCATCGGCCTGGCCGGCGTGCTCCTGCTGGCGACCCCGCTGCTGCTTCCCCGGCGCGCCGCGGCGAGTATGAGCCGCCTACCTCGCCCTGCGGGACGGAGCCGGGAGCCGGGGGCCTCTGCGGACGGCCCACTCGGCGACGACGAGGTTGATCACCCATCCGGCGCCCATCAGCAGCGCCCGGGGGAGCGGGCCGGGCTCGCCGGCCAGCGCCATCCACGGACCGACGGTCAGCAACTGGGTGCCCGCTCCCATGCCGATCGCGTAGCCCCGCGTCATCCACGCGCGGTGACGGGCGACGTTCCGGCGCCGGATCGCCGCGAAGCCGAGGACGAGAGACACGATCATGAGGGTGCCGAACACCAGTCGCAGGCCCACGAGGAGGGCGCTGTCGTTCTGCAACGGGGGATAGAACAGCGTCATCCACAGACCTGAGAACGCGCTGACGAGCCCGGACGGAACCACGAGCCGGCCGGCGGCGCGATGCCAGGCGGGCCTGCGCCGGCGCAGTCCGTGGGCGAACTGGAGGGCCCCCAGGACGCTGAACAGTGTGACGGAGACGATGTGCGCGACGACGGGCGCGGGCGTCGCGAAATAGCGGACGCTGTCGTGGGTGATCGGCCCGCCGCCGGCCAGTTGCCCCAGCCGGGTGGAACCGGCGATCACCGGGACGGCGCTGAGCGCGATCAGCGCGGCGGGCACGAGCCATCCCGCCCTGCGATTCCCGCCTGCTGCGGTGCTCCGGGCGAGTGCGGGCCGTTCCATCGATTCGGTCATGCGCCGATCGTGGTCCGCGAGGGGGCTGCGGTTCATCGGCGCAACGGCCTGATCTGTGCCGTCCGATCGGCCGCCGATCGGGCGTACTTTCGGCTGATACGCCCTGCGCGCGGCGCTTCTTACGCTGGCACTCCCCACCGCCGAGGTGATGAGGAGAATCCCATGAAGGCCTACGTCCTGCGCTCGTACGGTCCCCCCGACGTCCTGGAGCTCACCGACGTCGGCACGCCCGTGCCCGGCCCCGGTGAGGTGCTGGTCCGGGTGCGCGCCACCTCCGTCCAGCCGTACGACTGGCACCACATGCGAGGCGAGCCGTACGCCGCGCGGCTGATGGGCGGCACGCTCGGCCCTCGCGGGCCGCGAATCGGCATCCTGGGCGCCGACGTGGCGGGACAGGTCGAGGCTATCGGCGCGGGCGTCACGGGGTTCCGCCCGGGCGACGAGGTGTTCGCGCTGCTCACCCAGGGCGGCTTCGCCGAGTACGTGTGCGTGCCGGAGAGCGCGCTGGCCCGCAAGCCGGAGACCCTGTCGTTCGAGCAGGCGGCCGCGGTGCCGCTGGCGGCCGTCACCGCGCTGATGGCACTCGACCAGGGAGGGGTCCAGGCGGGCCACGCCGTTCTCGTGAACGGGGCCTCGGGCGGCGTCGGGACGTTCGCCGTGCAGCTCGCCAAGGCGTTCGGCGCCGAGGTCACCGGGGTGTGCAGCGGGCGGAACGCCGAGCTGGTGCGGTCGATCGGCGCGGACGAGGTCGTCGACTACACGAAGGAGGACTTCACCCGGCGCGGGCCGCGCCACGACGTGCTGCTCGACATCGCGGGCACCCGCTCGCTGCGGGCCTGCGCGCGGGTGCTGAAGCCCCGGGGGACGCACGTCGTCGTCGGCGGGCCGGCCGGACGGTGGCTGCAACCCGTCGGCCACACTCTCGCGACGCTCGCGGTGTCGCCGTTCGTGTCCCAGCGCGTGGTCATGACCCAGGTGGTCGGCGCCCGGAACATCCGGGGCGACCTGATGCGGCTGACCGAACTCATCGAGGACGGCAAGGTCACCCCGGTGGTCCACCGCAGCTACCCGTTCGGCGAGATCCCGGCGGCCATCGCGTACGTGGAGCAGGGGCACGCCCCCGGAAAGGTCGTCGTCACGGTATGAGCCGCCCGTCACTTCGCGGGGGCGAGGGCGGCGAAGGTCTCCTTCGCCGCGAGGCGCATCTGCGGAACGAACTGCTGGAGCGGCTCGGGCAGCCGGGACAACAGGATCTCGACCTCCTCCGCGGTGCCGACCTGGTCAAGGAAGCCGACCATGAGGTGGGCGCCGACGGGCGGCGTGGTGGCGATCACCTGCTCGGAGAACGAGTCCCAGGTCTCGGGGGACAGCTCGCGCAGCGCCGGGAACAGGAGGGGCTCCTCATGGGCGAGGTGGCGATCAACGATGTCACGCACCGCGATCGCGGCCTTCGCCAGGGCGTCCCGGCCGGCGCCGTCCTCGACCGGCATGGAACCGAGGGCGTCGAGGGCCGCGTCGAGCTCCTCGTGCTCGGTGCTGAGCGCGGCCAGTCCCGCGGCGCGCTCCGAGGAGGCGGCGATGACCAGGGGCCACAGCTCCCGGTCTTCGCTCTCGTGGTGGTGGTGCAGGTTGGCCACCAGGAAGTCGCGCAACTCGGTGAGGGCCGCGCCGGGGACCGAGGGCCGCTTCGCGGCGTCGGCCAACAGTGCCGAGGCGGCGCGGTGGGTGTCGTGGGCGAGGCGGGTTTCGATGACCGCTACGGGCTCATTAGTTGAATTTTGCACGAGCGGCACACTATTGATTAGAGACACATCTAGTCAACAGACACTTCTACTATTGCCGGGTGAACAGGTATCACTCTCCGCGTCGCGCCGACGCCGCCGCCGACACCCGCCGTGCCATCATCGGCGCCGCCCGCGAGCTCTTCACCGCGCACGGGTACACCGCCGTGACGGTGTCGCAGATCGCCAAAGCGGCGCAGGTGGCGGTGCAGACGGTGTACAGCAGCGCGGGCGGCAAGGCGGCCATCCTGGCGGAGATCCTGGCCCCGGCGGTACACGACCGGCGCGTTACCGAGACCCTCAAGGCGGCGGTCGCGGCGACGGATCCCCGTGAGATCGTCGACATCACCGCGGCCGGCACCCGCGCCACCCACGAACGGCACTGGGACGTCCTGTTCCGGCTGCTCCACGGCGGTCTGGGAGAGGCGTCCGGCGTCGAGGTGACCGAGGAGGCCAACGGCGAATATCTGAACGCGCTCGCCGTGGTGGCCGACCGGCTGGTGACGCTGGACGCTCTGCGTCCTGAACTGGACCGCGCCTCGGCCCTCGACGTCCTCTGGTTCTACCTGGGGCAGCGCTCCTGGTTCCTTCTCGTCGGCGAACGCGGCTGGGACTTCGAACGCGCGGAGAGATGGCTCGCCGCCTCGGCCAAGGAGGCGCTGCTGAAAGAGCCGTGAGCCTCACCTCCGGCCGTGCGAACGGCCGCTCGGCCCGCGAATTGGCGGTGGTCAGCACGGTCTGACCGGCCTTTCCCGGGCCCGCCTTGTCCACTGCGGCCGGGCGTCAGAGCTCGGCGACCAGGCCCTCGGGCTCGATGTCCGTTCGCTCGGTGTCCGCCGCCTCGGTGGCCGTCTCCTCCATCTCCGGGCTCACGGCCGTCGGGCTCTCCACCGGGCGCAGCCACACGACGCCGAGCGGCGGCAGGCTCAGCCGGGTCGAGCACGGCAGCCCGTGCCACGGCGCCTCCACCGACTCGACCGCGCCCATGTTGCCGACGCCGCTCCCGGCGTACTCGTACGCGTCGGTGTTGAGGATCTCCTCCCACCGCCCGGGAGTGGGCAGGCCGAGGTGGTAGTCCTCGTGCGGGCTGCCGGAGAAGTTGGCGACGCAGGCCAGCACCGAGCCGTCCGCGCCATAGCGCAGGAACGACAGCACGTTGCCCGAGGCGTCGTCGGCGTCGATCCAGCGGAAGCCCTCGTGGGTGTTGTCGCGCGAGTACAGCGCGGGCGACTCCCGGTAGACGCGGTTCAGGTCCTTCACCAGGCGGCGTACGCCCTGGTGGTAGTCGAAGTCCAGCACCCACCAGTCGAGGCCGTTCGCCTCCGACCACTCGGCCCCCTGGCCGAACTCGCCGCCCATGAACAGCAGCTGCTTGCCGGGGTGGGCCCACATGAAGCCGTACAGCGCGCGGAGGTTGGCGAAGCGCTGCCACTCGTCGCCCGGCATCTTGCCCAGCAGCGACCCCTTGAGGTGGACGACCTCGTCGTGCGACAGCGGCAGCACGAAGTTCTCCGAGAAGGCGTACATCAGGGAGAACGTCATCTGGTGGTGGTGATACTGCCGGTAGATCGGCTCGCGGGACATGTAGTTGAGCGAGTCGTGCATCCAGCCCATGTTCCACTTGAAGCCGAAGCCGAGTCCGCCGAGGTGGACGGGCCGCGACACGCCGGGCCAGGCGGTCGACTCCTCCGCGATCGTCACGATTCCCGGTTCCTCGCGGTAGACGACGGCGTTCATCTCCTTGAGGAACTCGATCGCGTCGAGGTTCTCCCTGCCGCCGTACTCGTTGGGCGTCCACTCGCCCTCACGCCGCGAGTAGTCGAGGTAGAGCATCGAGGCCACGGCGTCGACCCGCAGACCGTCGATGTGGAACTCCTTGAGCCAGTAGAGCGCGTTGGCCACGAGGAAGTTGCGCACCTCGTTGCGGCCGAAGTCGAAGACGTACGTGCCCCAGTCGGGGTGGGTGCCGCGGTCGGGGTCGGCGTGCTCGTAGAGCGGCGTGCCGTCGAAGCGGGCCAGCGCCCACTCGTCCATCGGGAAGTGGGCGGGGACCCAGTCCACGATCACGCCGACGCCGGCCCGGTGCAGCTCGTCGACCAGGTGGCGGAAGTCGTCGGGGGAGCCGAATCGCGAGGTCGGGGCGTAGTAGGAGGTCACCTGGTAGCCCCACGAGCCGCCGAACGGGTGCTCGGCGACCGGCAGGAACTCCACGTGGGTGAAGCCCATGTCCGTGACGTACGCGACCAGCTCGCGGGCGAGGTCGCGGTAGGACAGACCGGGCCGCCAGGAGCCCAGGTGCACCTCGTAGGTGCTCATCGGCTCGGCGAGGGCGTCGTGCGACGGCCGGGCCGTCATCCACTCCTCGTCGCGCCACTCGTAGGCGGACCTCTCGACGATGCTGGCCGTCGCCGGGGGCACCTCGGTGCGGCGGGCCATCGGGTCGGCCTTCTCCCGCCAGATCCCGTCGAGGCCGAGGATCTGGAACTTGTAGCGCGTGCCCTCGCCGATCTCCGGGAGGAACAGCTCCCACACGCCCGACCGGCCGAGCGAGCGCATGGGGTGGGCGGCGCCGTTCCAGTGGTTGAAGTCGCCGATCACCCGCACGCCCTGGGCGTTGGGCGCCCAGACCGAGAAGGCCGTCCCGTCCACGTCCTCGTGACGTATCACGCGCGCCCCGAGCACCTCCCACAGCCGCTCGTGCCGGCCCTCACCGATCAGGTGGAGGTCCAGCTCGCCCAGCGTCGGCCAGTGCCGGTAGGGGTCGTCCGTCTCGTACGGCGGGGCGTCGGGATAGGTGATGCGCAGGTGATAGTCGGGGACCTTGTCGACGCCGGGCAGCGTCACCTCGAACACCCCGAACGCGAGATGGCTCATCGCGTGCGCCGACCCGTCGGCCAGCACCTCGACCCTCTCCGCGAAGGGGCGCAGGGCCCTGATCGTGACGCCGTCGGGCCCGGGATGGGCCCCCAAGATGGAGTGGGGGTCGTGATGCGCGCCACCCGCCAGCCGGTCCAAGTCCATGTCGCCCAACCTGCCCTAGATATATCCCTCCGAACACCCCGATCTTGTCAGCGAAAGGCCGCGAGCGGGATGGGCAGCCACGAGGGGCGGTTGCGCGCCTCGTAGACCACCTCGTAGACCGCCTTGCTCAGTTCGAGCGCGCGCAGCAGCACCGCGTCGTCGCCGCGGATGCGCCCGCCGCCCTCGGAGTAGCCGGCCAGGAACGCGGCCCGGTTGCGCTCGGACCACTCCCTGGCCCGGCCCTCCAGCGCGGCGGCGTTGGGATGCCCGGCCAACAGGTGCCGTGCGGCGTACTCGAAGGAGCGCAGCATGCCCGCCACGTCGCGCAACGGCGAGTCGAGCGCCCGCCGTTCCGCCAGCGGCTGACCCGGCTCGCCCTCGAAGTCGAGCACCACCCAGTCGGTCATCGTGCGCATGACCTGGCCGAGGTGGTAGTCGCCGTGCACCCGTTGCACCGGGATCTCGTGACCGAGGTCGGCCAGCCGGTCGAACGCCTCGGCGGCCACGTCGGCGTGCTCGCCGAGGCGCGGCACCTCGGAGACCGCCTTGTCCACGCGGCGGCGGAACCGCTCGGTCATCCGCTTGATCTCGGGCGGCTCGATCGTCCCCGTGGGGAAGGCCCGTGCGAGCTCCCGGTGCACCTGCGCGGTGGCCACCCCGAGTCGCTGCGCCTCGGCGGCGAAGTCGCCTCCGGCGTCCTCCGCCGGCATGTCCTCCGGGCACGCGTAGAGGTCGCGCACGCTGGTCAGCGCCATCGACCAGCCCTCGTTGGCGTTCTGCAGGTACTCCTGCATGATCGCCAAGGTGGTGGGCTCGCCCTGGAGCTCGGTCTCGATCCAGCCGTACGGCTTGGCCACGTGGGCCGAGCCCGCGTCCGCCAGCGCCGTGATGATCTCCAGCTCGGGGTTGACCCCCGGGTTGAGCTGGCGGAACAGCTTGAAAATGTACGTGTCGCCGTACACCAGCGAGGTGTTCGACTGCTCGGCGGTCAGCACCAGGCTGCGTTGCGAGGTGTCGATCTCCACCCCGTGCGCGGGGTGGAAGCCGAGGCCGTCGAACCGGCGGTCGGCGGCCATCCCCTCCAGCAGATGCCCCGTCAGGGCGGAGTCGTGCAGCGCGTCGTACACCTCGACCTCGCGGCCGTCGTCGCGGCGCCAGGTGCCGATCCGGACGTGCCCGAGCCGGTCGGGCAGGTGCTCGCGCAGCCCGACCGGGATCTGGTAGCGCGTGCGGCGCTCCCCCTGCCGCACACACGCGATCAGATGGAGCAACGCCGGGTCGCCGGAGGCGATCTCGATCTCGGAGTCGATGGACAGGTCGTCGATGGCGCGCCCCTTGCCGGCGAACCACCGTTGTCCGGTGATCCAGCCGGCCAGGAGTCCCTGAAGTGAAGTCGTCACTCCTCCTTCGTGCCGGCCGTCCTATGCGTGACGGGCAGTGTGAACCAATAGAACCCATGCCCGGGGAGCGTCAAAAGATACGGAAGCTCGCCGATCGGAGGGAAGGGAACTCCGCCCATGCACTCGACCGGCGTGGATCCCTCGAACCTGCGCAGGTCGAGCTCGACCGGCTGGGGGAAGCGCGACAGGTTGTTGACGCACAGGACCCGGTCGTCGCCCAGCTCGCGCACGAACGCGAGCACGCTCGGGTTGGACGAGTTGAGCTCGGTGAACTCGCCGAGGCCGAACACCGGGTGACGCTTGCGGATCTCGATCATCCGCTTGGTGAAGTGGAGCAGCGAGCTGGCGCTCTTCTGCTGCGCCTCGACGTTGATCGCCTGGTATCCGTAGATCGGGTCCATGATCACCGGCAGGTAGAGCCGGCCGGGGTCGCAGCTGGAGAAGCCCGCGTTGCGGTCGGGCGTCCACTGCATGGGCGTGCGGACGCCGTCCCGGTCGCCGAGCCAGATGTTGTCGCCCATGCCGATCTCGTCGCCGTAGTACATGACCGGCGAGCCGGGCAGGCTGAGCAGCAGCGCGGTGAACAGCTCGATCTGGTTGCGGTCGTTGTCCAGCAGCGTCGCCAGCCGGCGGCGGATGCCGACGTTGGCCCGCATGCGGGGGTCCTTGGCGTACTCGGAGTACATGTAGTCGCGCTCTTCGTCGGTGACCATCTCGAGCGTGAGCTCGTCGTGGTTGCGCAGGAAGATGCCCCACTGGCAGTTCTCGGGGATCTTCGGCGTCTGGGCCAGGATCTCCGAGATCGGGTAGCGCGACTCCCGCCGCACCGCCATGAAGATGCGCGGCATCAGCGGGAAGTGGAAGGCCATGTGGCACTCGTCGCCGCCGGTGACCGGGTCGCCGAAATACTCCACCACGTCGGCGGGCCACTGGTTGGCCTCGGCCAGCAGCACCCGGTCGGGGTAGAGGCGGTCCACATCGGCCCGCACCCGCTTCAGGTACGCGTGGGTCGCGGGCAGGTTCTCGCAGTTGGTGTCCTCCTGCTCGAACAGGTAGGGGATCGCGTCGAGCCGGAACCCGTCGATGCCCAGGTCGAGCCAGAAGCGGATGACCTCCAGCATCGCGTCCTGCACGTCCGGGTTCTCGAAGTTGAGGTCCGGCTGGTGGTGGAAGAACCGGTGCCAGTAGTACTGCCCGCGGACCGGGTCGAAGGTCCAGTTGGACGCCTCGGTGTCGATGAAGATGATCCGGGCGTCCTTGTACTGCTCGTCGGTGTCGCTCCAGACGTAGAAGTCGCCGTACGGGCCCTCGGGGTCGTGGCGGGACGCCTGGAACCACGGGTGCTGGTCGCTGGTGTGGTTCATGACCAGGTCGGCGATGACCCGGATGCCCCGTTTGTGGGCTTCGTCCACAAGCCTGATGAAGTCTCCCAGATCACCGAAGTCCGGGAGGATCTTCATGTAGTCCGAGATGTCGTACCCGCCGTCCTTGAGGGGGGACTCGTACAGCGGGAGCAGCCAAAGACAGTCGATGCCGAGCCACTGGAGATAGTCCAGCTTCTCGATGAGGCCACGGATGTCGCCGGTGCCGTCGCCGTTCGAGTCGGCGAAGCCCCGGATCAGCACCTCGTAGAAGACAGCCCGCTTGTACCAGTACTTGTCCCGTGGCTCCTCCTCGGTGAAGGTGTTGGGGACCGGTTGCGTGTGGCTGGGCTGGGTGTGACTGGGCTGAGGTGTCGTCGAGCTCACCTTTTGACTCCCCGGATGTGCCGAGCTGCGCTCACGGGCGGTGCGCTGACCCGTGGCGGAGCGTGAGAATGTGTGCGGGATGGACGTGCGGGTCGAGGCGCACGTAGTTCGCCTGCCCCCAGCGGTACGACTCGCCCGACAGTTGGTCGTCCACGACGAACTCGGCATGCCAGTCGAGACCGAGGGCCGGCATGTCGAGCCAGACCGTCGCCTCGTGTGTGTTGTGTGGATCCAGATTGACGACGGCCAGCACGACATCGCCTAGTCCGTGCCGTCGTGAGGCCGTGTCATAGGCGCCGGGCAGCCGCTTGGAGAAGCAGATCACGTTCGGCTGGTCGACGTTGTGAAACCGTAGGTTACGCAATTCCTGGAGTGCCGGGTGCGCTCTTCGCAACAAATTGAGCTGGGTAATGAGCGGGGCAAGGCTGCGGCCCTCACGCTCCGCTTCGGCCCAGTCACGCGGCCTGTACTGGTACTTCTCGCTGTCGAGGTACTCCTCGCTGCCCGGACGGACCGGGACGTTCTCGGCCAGCTCGTACCCGGAGTACACACCCCACGTAGGCGCCATCAACGCGGCCAGAACGGCGCGGATCTTGAACGCCGGAAGGCCTCCGTGCTGGAGGTACTCATGCAGGATGTCGGGCGTGTTGACGAACAGGTTCGGCCGCAGGTAGTGCGAGGTCTCGTGGGACAGCTCCCGCAGGTACTCCTCCACCTCGGGCTTGGAGTTGCGCCAGGTGAAGTACGTGTACGACTGGTGGAACCCGACCTTGGCGAGCGTGCGCAGCATCGCCGGGCGGGTGAACGCCTCGGCGAGGAACAGCACGTCGGGGTCGGTCGCGCCGATGTCGGACAGCAGCCGCTCCCAGAACCGGACCGGCTTGGTGTGCGGGTTGTCCACCCGGAAGATCCGCACGCCGTGGTCCATCCAGTGCCGGACCACCCGCTTGATCTCCGCGTAGATCCCCTCGGGGTCCTTGTCGAAGTTCAGGGGGTAGATGTCCTGGTATTTCTTCGGCGGGTTCTCGGCGTACGCGATCGAGCCGTCGGCCCGGATATTGAACCATTCCGGGTGTTCCTTTACCCAGGGATGGTCGGGGGAGCATTGGAGCGCGAGGTCGAGGGCGACCTCCATGCCCAGCTCGCGCGCCTTGGCGACGAACTCGTCGAAGTCCTCGATCGTGCCCAGGTCGGAGTGGATCGCGTCGTGCCCGCCCTCCTGTGAGCCGATGGCCCAGGGCGACCCGGGATCGTACTGGTCGGGGGTCAGGGTGTTGTTGCGGCCCTTGCGGAACTGCGTCCCGATCGGGTGGATCGGCGGCAGGTAGACCACGTCGAAGCCCATCTGGGCGATCGCGGGGAGCCGCTTGGCCGCCGTCCTGAACGTGCCCGGCTTGGGCGCGACGTCCTCCTGCCCCACCATGGCGCCCTCGGACCGGGGGAAGAACTCGTACCAGGAGCCGAACAGCGCCCGCCGCCGGTCCACCCGTACGCGGTTGCGGCCCGACCGGGTGAGCAGGTCGCGCAGCGGGTGCGCGGCGATCAGCGCGGCCGTCTCGGGCAGCTGGGTCACCGCGAAGCGCGCCCTGGGGTCCACCGCCTCGTCCCGCAGGCGGGCCGCGAGGGCCAGCAGGGCGGCGCGGTGACCGCAGGTGCCGCCCGCCTCCGCCGCCGTGCAGTCCGCCGCCCGCACGCCCTTGGCCGCCCGCTCGAACAGCCGGGCGCCCTCCTCGCACATGAGGTCGGCGTCCAGGTCACGCGGGATCTTGATGCCCGCGTCGTGCATCCACGTGGCGATCGGATCACTCCACGCCTCCACCCGGAACTGCCACAGGCCCTCGGTGGGCAGCGTCACCTCGACGCTCCACCGGTCGGTGCCGGGCGCGACCTCGCGCATGGGCAGCATCCGGCCCGGCGTGCCGCTCGGGTCGGTGAGCACCACGCCGGCGGCGACCGCGTCGTGTCCTTCGCGGAACACCGTCGCACTGATCTCGAAGGTCTCTCCCGCGGCGGCCTTGGCGGGCCACTGGCCGCAGTCGACGACGGGCTGGATGTCCTGGATGGGAATGCGTCCGATCATCGTCACTTCGTACTCGGGGGCGGCACACCGGGTGCCGCCGGGGTTTGCGGGGCGGGAACAGCTGTGGTCGGGCGGCAGCGCGAGAGATCGGAGCCGCTGGCCGCGGTCCTTCCTCGTCATACAGGGGTTGCCCTAATAGTCCACTCTTACCCCTGCCGAACGAAAGACCGTTCCCCGTGTTTGGGACGGCGCCGCGGGGAGATCGATCATTGCGTGCCGGCCACCGCCGTCCGGCGCGGACATCACCAGCTCAAGGGTACTTTGGTGAGGTTTGAACCGGTTTGATGGTGGTGAGAGCCTTCGAGAAGTGGCATCGCAGGACGACAAGTTTGATTCGGTCGCGCTTCGTGGCGCTGAGTAACTAGGGTCTGGCCCCGTGAGAGCTATCCGCAGGTTCACTGTCCGAACCGTTCTTCCCTCACAGCTCGCACCCCTGGGCGAGTTGGTCCAAAATCTCCGATGGTCGTGGCACCCCGAGACCATGGACCTGTTCGCCGAGGTGGATCCCGAGGTCTGGGAGCGTGTCGATCACGACCCCGTCGCGCTGCTCGGCGCGGTCGAGGCCGAAAGGCTGCACGAGCTCGCCCAGGACCGGCGCTTCCTGCGCCGTCTGGCCGACGCCGCCGACGACCTGCGCGAGTACATGACCGCCCCCCGGTGGTACCAGTCGCTGGAGGGCGCGGCGAAGGCGATCGGCTACTTCTCGCCCGAGTACGGCATCTCCGCCGCCCTGCCGCAGTACTCCGGCGGCCTCGGCATCCTCGCCGGCGACCACCTGAAGGCCGCCAGCGACCTCGGTGTGCCGATCCTCGGCGTCGGCCTGCTCTACCGGCACGGCTACTTCACCCAGTCCCTGTCCGCCGAGGGCTGGCAGCTCGAGCACTACCCCTCCCTCGACCCCGGCGGCCTGCCGCTGACCCTCCTCAAGGAGGAGGACGGCGCGCCGGCCCGCATCAAGATCGGCCTCCCCGAGGGGCGGGTCATGCACGCCCAGATCTGGGTGGCCCAGGTCGGCCGGGTGCCGCTGCTCCTGCTCGACTCCGACGTCGCCGAGAACGACACGGTCGCCAGGGACGTGACCGACCGCCTGTACGGCGGGGGCGGCGACCACCGCCTGATGCAGGAGTTGCTGCTCGGCATCGGCGGCGTGCGGGCCATCCGGGCCTACTGCCGGATCACCGGCCGTCCCGAGCCCGAGGTGTTCCACACCAACGAGGGCCACGCCGGCTTCCTCGGCCTGGAGCGCATCCGCGAGCTCACCGAGGCGCGGCTGTCGTTCGAGGAGGCCCTGGAGGCCGTACGCGCCGGGACGGTGTTCACCACCCACACGCCGGTCCCCGCGGGCATCGACCGGTTCCCCGCCGAGATGATCGCCCGGCAGTTCGGCGGTTCGAACGCCTGGCCGACGGTGTCGGTCGACCGCATCCTGGCGCTCGGCGCGGAGCCGGAGGGCCCCGACGCCGACCCGTCGGTGTTCAACATGGCGGTCATGGGCATGCGGCTGGCCCAGCGGGTCAACGGCGTGTCCGAGCTGCACGGCCACGTCAGCCGGGAGATGTTCCAGGGCCTGTGGCCGGGCTTCGACGTGGACGAGGTGCCGATCGGCTCGATCACCAACGGCGTCCACGCCCCGACGTGGGTCGGCCGGGAGATGATGGAGCTCGCCGGCGAGGAGCTGCCCTCGCTGATCGACAAGGCGCAGGGCTGGGAGGGCGTGCACAAGCTCTCCGAGGCCGACATCTGGGGCATCCGGGGCACGCTGCGCGCCCGCCTGGTCGTGGAGGCGCGGCGGCGGCTGCGCAAGTCGTGGCGCCAGCGCGGCGCCAGCGAGGCCGAGCTGGGCTGGGTGGACGAGGCGCTCGACCCGGACGTGCTGACGATCGGCTTCGCCCGGCGGGTGCCCTCCTACAAGCGGCTGACCCTCATGCTCAGCCAGCCCGACCGGCTCCGCAGGCTGCTGCTCGATCCGGACAAGCCCGTGCAGATCGTCATCGCGGGCAAGGCCCACCCGGCCGACGAGGGCGGTAAGAAGCTGATCCAGCAGATCGTCCGCTTCGCCGACTCCGAGGACGTGCGGCACCGCATCGTCTTCCTGCCCGACTACGACATGGCGCTCGGGCAGCTCATGGTGACGGGCTCCGACGTGTGGATGAACAACCCGCTGCGCCCGCTGGAGGCGTGCGGCACGTCCGGCATGAAGGCGGCACTCAACGGCGGCCTCAACCTGTCCATCCGCGACGGATGGTGGGACGAGTGGTACGACGGCAACAACGGCTGGGCGATCCCCAGCGCCGACGGCGTGGACGACCCCGCGCGCCGCGACGACCTGGAGGCCACGGCGCTGTACGACCTCATCGAGCGTGAGGTCGCCGACCGCTTCTACGACCGGGCCGCCGACGGCCTGCCGCGGCGCTGGCTGGAAATGGTCAAGCACACGCTGAGCTCGCTCGGGCCGAAGGTGCTGGCCGGGCGCATGCTGCGGGACTACGTCACCGACCTGTACACCCCGGCGGCCGCCTCCGCCCGCACGCTCGCGGCCGACGGCTACGGCGACGCCCGGCTGTTCGCGGCCTGGAAGCTGCGCGTGGCCAAGGCATGGCCGGGCGTGCGCGTCGAGCACGTCGAGGCGACCGGCGTGGGGGACACCCCCGAGCTGGGGGCCCGGCTGGAGTTGCGGGCCACGATCGCCCTGGGCGAGCTGTCGCCGGAGGACGTCCAGGTCCAGGCCGCCTACGGCCGGGTGGGCGCGCACGACGAGCTGCTCTCGCCCGGCTACGTCACGCTGAAGGTCGATTCGGTGGGCGACGACGGCCGTGCGTACTACACCGGCGTCGTGCCGCTGGACCGGACCGGCGCGTTCGGCTACAGCGTGCGCGTGGTCCCGTTCCACCCGCTGATGGCGTCCGCGGCGGAGCTCGGCCTCATCGCCGTGCCGGAGGAGCCGGTCGGCATGACCAACGGCACCCTGCGCTAGGTCGCGTCCGGTCCCTGTCACCTCTCTCGCCTGCTTCCCTCGCAGGTGAGAGGGGTAGACCAGCACCATGGCACAGGCCCTGCACATCGGGATGGTCGCTCCGCCGTGGTATGACGTGCCGCCTCGCACGTACGGCGGCATCGAGGCGGTGACCGCCGCGCTCGTCCGCGGTCTGCGGGCGCGCGGGCACCGGGTCACCGTCATCGGGGCCGGCCGCGAGGTGGATCTGCGGACCTACGACGAGCCGCCCTCGGACCGGATCGGCGAGTCCTTCCCCGAAGTGGTGCACGCGGCCGAGGCGGCCCGCCTCCTGCAGGGCCTGGACGTGGACATCGTCCACGACCACTCGCTGGCCGGTCCGCTCACCGCCGCAGGGCGGCTCGTGCCGACGGTCGTCACCTGCCACAACGATGTGAGCGGGGAGCTCGGCGACTACTACCGGAGCCTCGGCGGGGACGTGTCCCTGGTGGCCATCTCCGCGGCTCAGCGCGCCCACGCGCCCGACCTGAACTGGGTGGGGCGGGTGCACAACGCGCTGGACGTCGCCGCGTGGCCGTTCCGGGAGCGCAAGGACGACTGGGTGCTGTGGCTGGGGCGGCTCAGCCCCGACAAGGGGGCCCACCTCGCGATCGAGGCGGCACGGGCGGCGGGCCGCCGCATCCTGCTGGTCGGCAGGCGTGCCGAGCGGGCGGAGCACGCCTACTTCCGCGAGCGGGTGGAGCCGCTGCTCGGGCCCGGCGTCGAATACCTGGGGGAGGCGGACGGCGCGCTCAAGAACGACCTGTTCTCCCGGGCCCGCTGCCTGGTGCTCCCGCTGCTCTGGGACGAGCCCTTCGGCATGGTCATGATCGAGGCGATGGCCTGCGGCACCCCGGTGGTGGCGCTGCGGCGGGGCGCGGCGCCCGAGATCGTGGTGGACGGGGTGACCGGCTACGTCCGCGACACGCCCGGCGAGCTTCCCGCCGCGATCGAGGCGGTCTCCGCGCTGGACCCGCACGCGGTGCGCGACCGCGTGGTCCGGCACTTCGACGTGCCCGTGATGGTCGGGGGATACGAGCGCGTCTACCACGGCGTCGTGGCGGCGAGGGCGGCCGCGGCCCGGCGGCCCCTCCCGCTCGGCCGCTGATCTCCCCTTTATGGTGGGGGCCATGGGTGAATTCGTCAGGGTGGAGATCTCCGAGCACATCGCGACGATCCGGCTCGACCGGCCGAAGATGAACGCGCTGAACCGGCAGGTCCAGGAGGAGATCGCGGAGGCCGCGCGCCTCGTGGACGCCGATCCGAACACGCACGCGGTCATCGTCTACGGCGGCGAGCGCGTCTTCGCGGCCGGCGCCGACATCAAGGAGATGGCGGTCATGTCCTACGCCGACATGGCCGTGCACTCACGCACTCTGCAGGACTGCTTCACCGCGGTCGCGCGGATCGGCAAGCCGGTGATCGCGGCGATCACCGGGTACGCCCTGGGCGGCGGCTGCGAGCTCGCGCTGTGCGCCGACTTCCGGGTGGCCGGACAGAGCGCGAAGCTCGGCCAGCCGGAGATCACCCTCGGGATCATCCCCGGCGCGGGCGGGACCCAGCGCCTGCCCCGGCTGGTCGGGCCCGCCAAAGCCAAGGAGCTGATCTTCACCGGGCGGCACGTGGACGCCGCCGAGGCCCTCGCCATCGGCCTGGTCGACCGCGTGGTGCCCGACGGCGAGGTCTATACGGCGGCGCTCGAACTCGCCGCGACGTTCGCCGGAGGGCCGGTCACCGCGGTGCGCGCGGCCAAGCTCGCGATCGACCACGGCCTGGAGGCCGACCTCGACACCGGCCTGGAGATCGAGCGCCTCCAGTTCTCCGGGCTGTTCGCGACCCAGGACGCCCGGGAGGGCATGACGGCCTTCGCCGAGAAGCGCCGCCCCAAATTCACCGGCCACTAACCCCCCTCCCCCACCCCCCGTGATCTTGTAGTTTGTCGCAGCCGTCCCCGCTGACCTGCGGCGACCATCCCCGTGATCTTGCAGTGACTTGCCGGGCGCCCTCGCTGACCTGGGCAGACCACGTTCGCGATCATGCAGAGTGCAAGGGCGCCTGTCGTGTCGCAGGCGCGCCGTGGGCAGGTCGTGCCGCAGGCACGCGGTGGGCGGGGTCGTGCCGAAGGCGCGCAATGGGGAAGCGTGCCGGAGGTGCGCCATGGGAAGCGTGCCGAAGGCGCGCAATGGGGAAGCGGGCCGGAGGGTCAGGACGTGTGGGCGAGGACGGCGCCGGCGAGTTCCTCGTGCACCTCGGGCGGCAGGGTGTGGCCCATGCCCTGGACCGTCATCAGGCGGGCGCCGGGGATCCCCTCGGCGATGAGGGCGCCGTGGCCCGGCTTGGCCGGCTCGTGCGTGCCCTCGACGACCAGGGTGGGAGCCGTGATCCGGTG
Organism: Microbispora rosea; assembly: GCF_900156315.1. GTDB lineage: Bacteria > Actinomycetota > Actinomycetes > Streptosporangiales > Streptosporangiaceae > Microbispora > Microbispora rosea. The sequence continues at coordinate 83,092 of NZ_FTNI01000014.1, forward strand.
CAGGACGCCCACCGGCTCGAAATCCGGCTTCGCCGCCGCGGCCAGCCGGTGGTTGGCCGCCGAGTCGAGGTCCCGCGCCCGGTCGTACAGGCGTTCGGCGAGCCTGCGCGAGGCGTCCTCGTCGAACGGAAGGCCGCCGCCGTGCAGCACGCGGTCCTCCGCGATCATGCGCTCGATCCGCTCGCGCCGGTCGCGCGGCGGCGGCGCGGCGATCACTTCGCGGTAGAACGCGACGAACTCCGGCGTCGGCTCGGGCAGGCTGCCCTCGGGCTGCGGCTCACCCATCAGCGCCCGCATGAGCACCGCGCCCTCACCGCCGCCGAGCGGCGACGAGCCGATGACGGTGAGCGTCCGCACGCGCTCCGGCCGCTCCACCGCGATCAGCTGCCCGAGCAGCCCGCCCGCCGAGTGGCAGACCAGATGCGCGCCGTCCAGCCCGTGCGCGTCCATCACCCGCAGCACGTCGTCCTTGATGTCGTCCCACGTGTACGGATCCTTCTCGAAGTCGATGATGTCGGACATCCCGGTGTCGCGGTGGTCGTAGCGGATCACGCGCCGGCCGCCGGCGGCGAGCCGGCCCACGAACTCGTCGGGCCACAGGATCCCCTGCGACATCGAACCCATCACCAGCACGATCGGCGCGTCGGCCGCGGCCCCGAACTCTTCACTCCAGATGTTTGGCATGGGCTAAAGCATGCTGTGCCGGGCCGCCGGCGCCTTCCGTAGAACTACTAGCCGCGCCAGCTCAGTACGTGAGGTGATGCCGAGCTTCGGATAGATCTTGTACAGGTGGTATTCGACCGTGCGCGGGCTGAGGAACAGCCGGGCGGCGATCTCCTTGCTGGTCGCGCCGTCCGCCACCAGGGTGGCGATGCGCAGCTCCTGCGGGGTGAGCGCGTCCAGCGCCATGCCCCGCACGTCCGGCGCCACCTCGGGAGCCGGCGGCGCGTCCTTCCCGGCGTGGACGCTCTCGCCCGCCGCGCGCAGCTCGCCGTACGCACGCCGTGCCCAGGGCGCGACGCCCGCGCGCTGGAACGTCTCGAACGCCGCGCGCAGGTGCGCCCTGGCCTCTCCCGGCCGGTGCGTACGGCGCAGCCGCTCGCCCAGCAGCAGCCCCGTCCTGGCCGCCTCGAACGGGTTGGCGTGCAGTCGTGAGGCCTCGCCGAGCGCCTCGACCGCCTGGTCGTCCGGCAGGACCAGGCCGCGGCACCGGGCGAGCAGCGCCCTGGACTCGGCCGTCCCCGCGTGGGCCGACCAGCGCTCGTACGCCTCCAGGGCCGCCCGGGCGGTATCGCCGTCGCCCGCGCCGGCGGCGGCCTCGATCCGGTCGGGCGTGCTCCGCCAGACCACGGTCGGATGACCGGCTCCCGGGCCGGCGGCGACGATCGCGGTGAACCGGTCGTGCGCGGCGGCGAACCGGCCGAGGCAGAGGTCGAGCATGGCCAGGGCGTACGCCGCGAGCCCGGCGCGCAGGCCCACCCGGTGGGGGACGGCGATGGCCAGCGCCTCCCCGGCATACCGGGCGCAGGCCTCCTCCTCGCCGCGCAGGGCCGCCACGGCCGCGAGGTTGGCCAGGTGCGCGGCCACGGTGTTGGCGTATCCGGCCTCGCGAGCCAGCTCCAGGCCCTCCTCGGAGACGGCCCGGCTCTCGGCGAGGCGCCCGCCGAGCCGTTCCGCGGTGGCGACGAACTCCAGCACCACGGGGAGCTGCCCGGTCATCCCGGAGACCCTGGCCACGCGGCCGGCCCGCTCGGCCAGCTCGGAGGACAGGTCCACCTCGCCCAGGTAGCTGGCCGCCGCCGTCGCCCACAGGAACTCGGCCGCCTCGCGCAGCTCACCCGTACGGCCGAGCGCCCGCCTGAGCAGGTCGTGCCCGCCGCCGCCCGCGAGCGTCGCGCCGATGCCGGCGACCACGTCGCGCAGGAACCCTTCGGGGAAGGCCGCCGCCCGCCGCCCGATCTCGACCATGGCCGCCGTGTCGCCCACGTACGACGCCGCCTCCGAGGCGTCGGCCAGCATGTCCAGGGTGTCGCCCGCCGCGAGGATCCGTACGGCCTCGGCGGCGTTGCCCGAGTTCAGCTCGAACCGTCCGCGTAGCCGGGCGATCTCCATGGTCAGCGCGGTGTCCGCCCCGGCGAGCTCGCGCGCCTCGGCCAGCAGGGACTCCGCCTGGCCGGGACGGCCGCCGAGCCACGCGGCCACGGCGGCGTCCTTGAGCCGCCCGGCGCGCACGAGCGGTTCTGGGGTCAGTTCGGCGGCCCTGGTCAGGGCGGTGGCGGCGGCGCCGTACCCGCCTCGGTCGCGGGCCCGTTCGGCGGCCAGCGCGAGCGCGGCGGCGACCGGTTCGTCCTGGCCGAGCGCGGCCCCGGCCAGATGCCAGGCCCGCCGGTCCCCGCCGGACATCTCGGCAAGCGCCGCGTGCGCCTCGCGGCGTGCGGCGGGGGAGGCCGCCTCGTACACCGCAGACCGGATCAGCGGATGGCGGAACCGCACGTGCGTCCCGGACACGCCCGCGAGCCCGGCGGACTCGAGCTCGGGCAGCGCCGCATCGCCCGCGCCCAGCCGCTCGGCGGCCCGCAGCACCAGGCCGAGATCGCTCTCGACCGCCGCGAGCAGGGCGGTCAGCCGCGCCCCCGGGGACAGCGCGGCCACCTGGTCGCCGAAGAGCCTGCTCCCGCCGGGAAGGGGGTCGGGCAACGGTTCCCGCCCGGCCCGCTGGGCGGCGGTGAGCAGCCGTGCCGTCTCGTGCAGCGCCAGCGGATTGCCCCCGGTCAGCGCCACGAGGTCGCGCCTGACGGGCGCGGCGAGCGCGAAGCCGGCGTCGAGCAGTTCGGCGGCCGCCGGTTCGGCCAGCCCGGCGATCTCCAGCGAGGGCAGGCCCTTCACCGGCGTGTCGCCGCGTACGGCCAGCGGCATCGCGATCGGCTCGGTGCGCAGCCGCCTGGCGGCGAACAGCAGGGCGTCGGCCGACGGCCGGTCCACCCACTGGAGGTCGTCGACCACGCAGATCAGCCCGTTCGGCGCGGCGGCCTCGGCCAGCAGCGACAGCACCCCGGCCGCCAGCAGGAACCGGTCGCCGGAACCGGCGGGGGCCAGCCCGAGCGCACCGCGTACGGCCTCGGCCTGTGGTTCCGGCAGCGCGTCGAGCAGCCCGGCCACCGGCAGCAGCAACTGGTGCAGGGCGGCGAACGCCAGGTCGGCCTCCGCCTCGACCCCCGTGGTCCGCAGCACGCGCATGGGACCGCCGCGGGAGGCCGCCAGGTCGAGCAGCGCCGTCTTGCCGGCACCCGCCTCGCCGCGCAGCACGAGCGCGCCGCCGTGACCTTTTCCGGCCCGGTCGATCAGGTCGTCGATCGCGGCCGTTTCCGCCGATCTGCCGTAAAGCACAACCGCAGACTGTATTGCCCGGTGCAGGACAGCGGATTCCCAGCCACTTCTGAGCGACTCCGCATTTTGTATCAAGAAACGATCCAAAATGCCGCTATCGTGGCGGCCCATGATGCGGTTGCGAGTGCTGGGCCTGTCACGGCTGCGCCGGGCGCTGCTGTCCCGGCTCGACTCTCGGTACGTCACCAAGCCCGATCACCGGCAGGACCTGAAGGACGCCCTCTGGGAGGTCCAGATGCTCCGCCGGGAGGTCGTGGGGCTGCGTGACGAGGTCGACCGGCTGCGGCGGGTCGCCACGGCGCCCGTGAAGCCGGCCACGGCGCCCAAGCCGGCCTCGGACCTCAAGGCGGCCGAGGCGCACCGGCTGGCCACCGAGACCGCCGCGGCGGTGGACACGCTGCTGCAGAGCGAGATGCGGATCTGGCAGGCGATCGACGACCTGTCGGCGCGGGTGGGCGCTCCCGGACGGGCGGGGTGACCGGTCGTGCGGGTGCGGTGGACACGTGACGAGGACGTCTGGCGGCTGGTCTTCCTGCTCGACGCGGAGGACGAGACCACGGGGGCCTGCACCGACGGCCACCCCATCGAACTGCGGACCAACTCCTGCCACGTGCGGACCGGCGCCGCCGGCGCGTCCCCGCATCCCGACCTGCTCGCGGTCGCCGCATGGACCGTCGTCGCACCGTGGACCAGGCGGCGGGTGACCTTCGACAGGCCGATCTCCGCCGGGCTCGCCGAGGCGCTGCGCACGGGGTGGGGCGTGGACGCCGGGCCGGTCGGGTCGGAGCCGCGTACCGGCGCCCGGCTGGCGATCTCCTACAGCGGGGGCGCGGACTCGATGGCGGTTGCCACGATGTTCCCCGACGCGCCGTTCGTGCACTTCCAGCGGGTGAGTCACCCCCGGGTGCCCAACCGGTGGACGCACTACCGCGCCGAGGTGCTGGCGCGGCTCGTCCGCAAGACCGGGCGAGAGGTGCACGTCGTCCAGTCGGACCTCGAGTTCGTGCTGAGCCGGCCCCGGCCCGGCTTTCCGGAGCACCAGGCGGTGACGGCGGGCGCGCTGCTGCTGGCCGACGACCTCGACCTCGGCGGCGTCGCCTTCGGCCACGAGCTGGGGTCGCGCTGGCTGGGCGGCGAGCGGTACACCCACCGCTACAGCCCGGACAACCCGATGTGGGCGGCCGGCGGCCCGTGGGGCCGTCTGTACGCTGCGGCGGGGCTCGCGATGGTCCTCCCGGTCGGCGGCCTGAGCGAGCCGGTGACCATGCGGATGGCGATGGAGTCCGACCTCGCGCATCTGGTCCGCTGGTGCCTGCGCGGCGACCTGGACGGTCCCTGCGCGACGTGCTCCAAGTGCCTGCGCAAGGAGCTGATCCTGGCGGCCGTTGAGCGGCGGCCGCTGAACACGCCTATCACCGCCGCGATGCCCGCCGCGCGCAAGTGGCAGGAGCCGCCGCCGTACGGTGGCCAGGAGACGATCGAATACGGGTGCGCGCACGTCCCGGGCATCGAGGAGACCCCCTTCGCCAAGGCCGCGGAGTTCCTCCAGGCGACCCCGGAGTCCGTACGGTGGCTGGAGCACTGTTATCCGCCCGCGCTGCGGGAGATACCGGAGCCCTGGCGTGCCCGGGTCGAGGCGTACGTCGGTGAGAACATCGGGCTGATGACGGAGGACGAGGCGCGCCGGGTGGAGACGTGGGGGGAACGATGAGGATCTACCTGTCGGTGGACATGGAGGGGGTCACCGGGCTGACCGATCCCGAGGAGATGCACGACGGGGGCCGCGGGTACGAGCGCGGCTGCGAGCTGATGACCGGGGACGCCAACGCGGTCGTCCAGGGCGCCTTCGACGCGGGCGCGGCGTCCGTGCTGGTCAACGACGCGCACGGGTCCACCAAGAACCTCAGGATCGACCTGCTGGACGAGCGGGCCTCGCTGATCAGGGGGCCGGGCAAGCCGCACCGCATGGGGCAGGGCCTCACCCCGGACATGACCGCCGCCTGCTTCGCGGGCTACCACGCGCGCGCGGGCGTGCCACACGGGGTGCTCAACCACACGTGGATGGGCAAGGAGATCCAGAACGTCTACCTGAACGGCGAGATCTGCGGCGAGACCCGGCTCGTCGCGGGCTTCGCGGGCTCGATGGGCGTGCCGGTCGCGCTCGTGACCGGCGACGAGGCGGTGTGCGAGGAGGCCGGAGAACTGCTCGGCGACGTCGAGACGGTGGCCGTGAAGAAGGGCATCGACAGGTTCTCCGCCGAGCTGCTGCCTCCGGCGGTCGCCTGGCGCCGCATCCGCGAGGCCACGGCGCGCGCGCTGGGCCGGCTGCCGGACTTCCGGCCCTACGTGGTCGAGCCGCCGTACACCCTCGGCGTGGAGTGGAACTCCACCGCCATCGCCGCGGCCTGCTCGATCGTGCCGGGAGTGCGGCTCGCCGGGCCCCGGCACACCGAGTTCACCACGGACGACTACCACGAGATCATGGCGTTGTTCGGTATCTTCTCCATGATCGGCGGTCAGGTGGCCTGCGGCAGCGGCCGGTACGGCTGACGCCGGGTCCCCCCCGACCCGGTTTCCCCCCCGAAGAAAGAGCAGGCAGAGTGGGCAGCGACGGCGTGACCCGTGAGCGTACGGGTGCGCTGACGCGGCGCGCCTTCCTGGTGGGCGTCGGCGCGGCCGGAGGCGCCGGGGCGATGTACGCGGCGATGGGGGCGCTCGGGCTCGCGCCCGAAGACCAGCAGAAGGACTACACGCCGCCGAGCCGCTCCGACTTCGCGCTCAGCGGGAGGGGCGCCGGCTCCGTGGTGATCCTCGGGGCGGGGATCGCGGGCCTGGCCGCGGCGTACGAACTGGGCAAGGGGGGGTACGACTGCACGATCCTGGAGGCGCGCGACCGGGTCGGCGGGCGCAGCCTCACGCTGCGCGGCGGCGACCGGCTGCCCGAGCTCCCCGGTCCTCACCAGGAAGGTGCGACGCAGGAGGCGCGGTTCGGGGAGGGCGTCTACTTCAACGCCGGACCGGCCCGCATCGCCCAGTGGATGGTCACCCTGGACTACTGCCGTGAGCTGGGCGTGCCCATCGAGTTGTTCGTCAACGAGAACTCCGGGGCGTACGTCTACAACCACGGGATGAAGGCCCCGGTGCGGGCCCGTACGGCGCGTGCCGACACCTACGGCTACATCAGCGAGCTGCTGGCCAAGGCCACCAGGACCGGCGCGCTGGACCGGCGGCTGACGGCGGCGGACAAGGACCGTCTGCTCCACTTTCTGTCGGAGTTCGGCGACATCGGCAAGCGCTACGTCTACACGGGGTCGGAGCGCAGGGGCTTCGCGACGTACCCCGGCACGGGAGCCGGGGTGCCGTTCGACGGCCCGCCGGCCCTGTCGGAGGTGCTCGGCTACGGGCTCGGCCGGTCGATCGCGTTCCCGTTCGGTTTCGAGCAGGCCATGCCGATGTTCCAGCCGGTGGGCGGCATGGACGCGATCGCGGTCAAGCTCGCCGACACGGTGGGGCGTGACCGCATCCGCACCTCCGTCGAGGTCAAGAAGATCACCAACCTGCCCGACGGCGTGGAGGTCGAGCACACGGGCGGCTCGGCCAGAGCGGACTTCTGCATCGCGGCACTGCCGCCGCACGTGCTCGCGCGCATTCCCGGCAACCTGGACGCGCGGGTCGTCGCGGCCCTGAGGACGCCCACCCCGGTGTCGGCCGGGAAGATCGGGCTGGAGTACCGCCGCCGCTGGTGGGAGACCGACGAGCGGATCTACGGCGGCATCACCGAGACCGACCTGGACATCGCGCACATCTGGTATCCCTCGTACGGTTTCCACGGCACGCGCGGGCTGGTGGTCGGCTACTACAACCTCGACGAGGACGCCGAGGCGTACGGCCGCCTCACCCACGCGGAGCGGCAGCGGCGGGCGCTCACCCAGGGCAAGAAGATCCACGGCGAGAAGTACCGGTCGGAACTGCTGTCGAGTGTCTCGATCGCCTGGCATCGGCAGCCGTTCATCGAGGGCGCGTGGGTCGCCTGGCCCTCCTACGAGGGTGCCTTCACGCTCCTGCAGCGACCGGCCGGCCGGGTGTATTTCGCGGGCGACTGGCTCACCCACCTCATCGCCTGGCAGGCGGGGGCGCTGGAGTCGGCCCGTAAGGTGGTCACCCAACTGCACCAGCGCGTCGTCAAGGAGGGCTGAATGCCGCTCGAATGGGTTCCCGCGTCCGACCGGCCGGACCTGCTCGCCGATCCCGTCGCCAAGGCCGTGGCCTCGCTCGGCATCACGGTGGAGGTCGCCGAGATCGATCCCGCGCTCTCCGACACCGCCGCGTTCTGCGAGCGGTACGGCGTGGCGATGGAGGACTCGGCCAACTGCGTCATCGTCGCGGCCAAGCGGGGCGGGGAGACGCGGTACGCCGCCGTCATGGTGCTCGCCACCGAGCGGGCCGACGTCAACGGAATCGTGCGCCGCCATCTGGACGCGCGGAAGGCGTCCTTCGCTCCGCAGGCGGAGGCCGTCGAACTGACCGCCATGGAGTTCGGCGGGATCACTCCGATCGGCCTTCCCGAGGGCTGGCCGGTGCTCGTTGACGAAAACGTGACCCGGCGGCCGTTCGTGGTGATCGGCAGCGGCGTCCGCCGCTCCAAGCTGGCGCTTTCCGGTGAGGCGCTGGTCGCGGCGACGCGGGGGGAGGTCCTCGCGCTCACCATTTGACCGTTTGCCGGGAAACCGATCGCGTCTTTTCTCCGTTGTGCTGAGCGGAGATGTGGCGCGATGGTTCACTCATGGGCGTTCTTTTAGTCGGTATGGTGCTTAGGCAATGAATCAGGACGACCGACTGGGGCCGTACCGGCTGCTGAGGCGGCTCGGTGAGGGCGGCATGGGCGTGGTTCACCTCGCCCTCGACCCGCAGGGCAGACAGCTGGCCGTCAAGGTCCTGCGCTCGGAGGTGGCGGGCGACGACGTGGCGCGCAGGCGCCTGTCGCGCGAGGTCGAGACCATGCGGCGGGTGCGCGGGCCGAACATCGCGGAGGTCGTCGACGCCGACGTCACGGGGCGCAGGCCGTACATCGTCACCCGCTACGTGCCGGGACGGCCGCTCGACGAGATCGTCAAGAACGACGGCGCGCTGCCCCTCGACGCCCTGCTCAAGGTCGCCGTCGGGGTGGCCGAGGCGCTCGCCGCCGTGCACGCGGCCGGGGTCATCCATCGCGATCTGAAGCCGGGCAACGTGCTGATGCTGGACGGCCAGCCGGTGCTGATCGACTTCGGCATCGCCCAGGCGGTCGACGCCACCCGGCTCACCCAGACCGGCATGTTCATCGGCACGCCCGGCTACCTCGCCCCCGAGATCATCGAGGGGCACGAGGCCGGGCCGCAGGTGGACGTGCACGCCTGGGCGGGCACCGTGCTCTACGCCGCCACCGGCCAGCCGCCGTTCGGCAAGGGCACGCTGGAGATGATCTTCTTCAACATCACCTCCGGCCGGGCCAACGTCGAGGCCGCCCCCGCGCCGATCCAGCCGATGCTGCGCGCCGCGTTCAACCGCGACCCGGCCCGGCGGCCGACCGCTGCCGAGCTCGTACGGCAGCTCGCGCGGCTCCTGCCCCCGTCGCCGGGCACCAGGCTCCGCGTGCCCGACGAGATCACGACGGTGCCCAACGTCGACGACACCGGCGGTCAGCAGGCGCCCGGCCGGGCGGGCGGACCCGTCGCGGGCCCGCCGCCGACCGGGTCGCCGGTGCCGCCGATCACTCCGCCGGTCGCGCCCGTGGCGACGCCGCCGGTCACGCCGTCCCAGCCGGGCGGCCGGGCCGAGGAGTTCGTCTCGCTGCTGCGCGAGACGCCGGCGGCGGGCCAGGGCGGCGACCCCTTCCCGACCGTGCGCGTGACCGGAGAGGACCTGCGCCGGGCGGGCCTCGGGCCGGGCGGCCCGGCTGACGGCCCTGCGAACGGCCCTGCGAACGGCCCGGCGGACGGTCCGGTGGAGATCCAGAGCCCGGTGGAGGGCGACATCCCCACGCGGATGGCTCCGCCCCGCACCCCGCCGACCGGCGCGTCCGGTCTTTCCGGCCAGTCAGGTCCGTCTGGTCCCTCCGGTCCCTCCGGTCCTTCGGGCCGGCCCGGTCCGCCCGCGTTCCCTGGCGCGCCCGTGGCGGGCCCGGCTCCCACGACCGGTGGGCCGTCCGCACCGCCGCGTGGCCGGGCGGACGAGTGGCCCACGCCGATGCTGCGCCCCGAGGGCGACATCCCGACCCGGCGGGTGACCTCAGAGGAGGTGCGCCAAGCCGTCGGCGGCGACCCCGCGGGACCACGCGCGGCGTCCCCTGGATCCGCGTCCCCCGGATCCGCCCAGCACGGGTCCGCCCAGCACGGGTCCTACGAGCAGGGAGACGTGGCGGCGCGCGACCACGCGCTCTTCGGCCACGCCCCCGAGATCTACGAGCGGACTCCGCACGTCCACCAGCCGAACCCCACGCCGTTCATGCCGACGGTGCGGGTGCCGCCGCCGGCCCCGCCGCCCATGCCGTTTCCGTCCGGGGGGCTGTTCCAGCGCAACAAGGCGTACGGGGTGGCGAGCGCGCTGCTGCTCGTCGTGATGACGTCGCTCGCGGTCGTGGCGCCGCTGCTGGTGTGCCTGGTGGCCGTGCCGGCCGTGGTGCTGCTGCGGGCCGCCGACCTGGCGCAGCCGCACCTCAACTCCCGCCGTCCCGCGGGCGCCGCGGCGGCCGACGTGCTGCGGGTGCTGAGCCGTCCGGCGGAGCTCGTGAAGTCGATCGGCGTAACGATCGCGCTCGTGCCGTACGCGCTGATCCTGGGGCTGCCGGTGACGCTGCTGCTCACCATCCTCCTCGGTGACACGTCCGCGCTCCGGCTCGCGGCGCTGAGCTGGGGGGTCGCGACGGCGCTGTGGACGATCTGCGCGGGGCCCGGAGTGGTGGGCCCGGGCAGGCAGATGCGGCGGACGCTGGCCTCGCTGGCGCCCGGCGAGGGAGCGGCGAAGGCGCTCGCCTGGGGGATCGGCGCCTTGGCGGTGCTGACGGCGGGGATCGCGCTCTCCAGCCTCCTGGGTAAACAGACAGCAGGGCACTTCTGGGGCCCAATCGACGTTGTGTCAGTACTGGAACGACTGAAAGACCTGCGTAACCAGGCGGGGAACGGGTGACGGGGGACGAGATGTCGGCTACTGAGGCTCCAGAGAGGATCGGGCCCTACCGGCTGCTGAGGCAGCTCGGCGAGGGCGGCATGGGGGTGGTCCATCTCGGCCTGGACGCGGAGGGGCGCGAGGTCGCGGTCAAGGTCCTGCACCCGCACGTCGCCACCGACCTCAAGGCGCGCGACCGGCTCACTCGCGAGGTCGAGACCATGCGGCGGGTGCGCAGCAAGCGGGTCGCCGAGGTTCTCGACGCCGACCTGACCGGCGCCGCGCCCTACATCGTGACGCGGTACGCCCCCGGGCGGACCTTAGAGCAGACGGTGCTGGAGGACGGGCCGCTCACCGACGACGGCGTGATCCGGCTCGCGGTGGGCCTGTGCGAGGCCCTGGTCGCCATCCACGCGGCCGACGTCATCCACCGCGACCTCAAGCCGGCCAACGTGATGCTCGTGGACGGCGAGCCGCTCGTGATCGACTTCGGCATCGCCCACCTGGTCAACGCCACCCGGCTGACCCAGACGGGGATGTTCGTCGGCACGCCCGGCTACCTCGCCCCGGAGATCATCCGGGACACCGAGATCACGCAGGCCGCCGACGTGCACGCGCTGGCGGCCACGGTCTTCTTCGCGGCCACCAGTAAGGCGCCGTTCGGCTCGGGCACGTTCGAGTCGATCTGTTACAACATCCTCGAAGGCAAGGCGCAGGTGGACCTCGCCCCGGCCTGGATGCGGAACTGGCTTCGCCTCGCGCTGGCGTCCGAGGCCACCTCGCGCCCCACGGCCGCGTCGCTGCTCAGGCTCACCCGTTCGCTCGACCCCTCGGTCACCGTGCTCAGGGAGACCGCCCACGAGCCGCCGCGCGACGGCGGGACGCGGATCCTGGACGGCACGCGCGTGCTCGACGACTCGGCGCGCAGGACGGGCGGGCCGATGAACGGGGGCGGCACGGTGAACGGCCCCAACGGGAGCCGGACCAGCATGCTCCCGGCCGACGACGACAGCTACTCCGACCTGCTGCCACCCGTGAACTACGTGGAGCCGGAGCGGCCGCGCCGGGAGCCTCGGGATCCGCGGGCGCCCAGGCAGCGCCGCCCCGAGTCCGCGCCGCCTCCGGCGCATCCGCATGCTCCGCCGTACGGGCAGGCGGGCCCTCCGCCCTACCAGCCGCCTGTGTCCCACCCGCCGACGTATCAGCCGTACACCGACCAGCGGGTGGCGGGTTACCCGGAGCCCCAGATCGCGCCGCCGGCTCCCCCCGCGCCGCACCAGCCCGAGCCGAGGCGGGCCCCCTACCGGGCCCCGCATCCGGTGCTCGCGGCCCTGCTGCTGGCCACGCTCGTGGCGCTGGCCTGCCTGCTGCCGGTCGTGGTGAGCCTGTTCGCCGTCGTGGCGGCGCTGTGCCTGCGGGTGGGGCAGTACCTGCTCGGCGACCTCGCCGACCGCCGGGCCACACGGGGCAGCAGCGGGGCCGACCCGCTTCTCGCGGTGCTCGGGACGCCGTGGGCGCTGATCAAGGCCGGGCTGGCGACCGTGGTGCAGGTGCCGCTGGCCCTGATGTTCGCGATGTGCGTCTGGGGCGGGTTCCACTATCTCGGCGGGGTCAGGCCCGACCCCGCCGCGGCGTACGCCGCGGGCGCCTTCGTGGCCGGGCTGTTCCTCCTCCCCGGCGGCAAGGCCCCCCGCAAGGCGGTGTCCCGGACGCTGAGCGTGGTGATCCGGAGCCCCGGAGCGGGAATGATCGTGACGATCGCGGTCGGCACGGTCGCGCTGTTCGCGATCATGACGGCGCTGTCCGCGGACGCCTCGTGGGTCCCCTGGCGGCCGCCGTCGGTGGCGGTGGACCACATCGTCGCGGACCTCAAGCAGAAGGGTCAGGACACGGTCGTCAACCTGATCGGCGGCGTGATCGGGGACATCATGGACAGGATCGGCCTGGGCTTCCTGACCTTCTGGACCTGACCGCCCCGGTCCCACGGGGAACCGGGAGGCCCCAAGCGAAGCGGAGGCCCCGAGCGAAGCGGGAGACACAGTTTGGGAACGCCGGAACAGCTTGGTCCCTACCGTCTGGTCTCCGCCCTCGGCTCCGGGGGGTTCGGTGAGGTCCACCTCGCGCTGGACCCCGGCGGGCGCACGGTGGCGGTGAAGGTCCTGCATCCCCATGTCGCCTCCGACGGCTTCGCCATCACCCGCCTCGCCCGCGAGGTGGAGACCATGCGCCGGGTCCGCGGGGCCCATGTCGCCGAGGTGCTGGACGCCTCCCTGTCGGGGGAGCGGCCCTATATCGTCACGCGGTACGTCCAGGGCAGGCCGCTCAGCACGGTCGTGGCCAACGACGGGCCGGTCGCGGGGGCCGACCTGCTGCGGCTCGCCCTGGGGCTGGCGGAGGCGCTGGAGTCCGTCCACGCGGCCGGGGTCGTCCACCGCGACCTCAAGCCGGCCAACGTGATCGTCTCCGAGCGCGAGCCGTATGTGATCGACTTCGGCATCGCGTGCGCACTGGAGTCGGCCTCGGTCACCGCCTCGGGCGCGGTCGTCGGCACGCCCGGCTACCTGGCCCCGGAGGTGCTGGAAGGCCGGGAGGCCGGGCCGGAGGCCGACGTGTTCGCCTGGGGGGCGACGCTGGCCTTCGCCGCCTCGGGGCGGCAGCCGTACGGGACCGGGCCGGCCGCGGCGATCGCCTACCGGGTGGTCCACCGCGAGCCCGACCTGTCGGGCGTGCCGTCCTGGCTCGTCCCGATCGTGGAGCGGTGCCTGAGCGCCGATCCGGCGGACCGCCCGGCGACGGCCGAGCTGGCCGGGCTCCTCAAGGAGGCCGCGCCGGTGCTGGACGGGATCGAGCCGGCGCGGCCCGCGCTGTCGGAGGCGCCCACCCAGCAGTGGCGGCCCGGCGATCGGCGGCAGGGCCGGCCCTCGCGCGGGAGCCGCCGGGGAGAGGCCGACGACCTGCGCGCCGCGCACCGGGAGAAGCTGCACCGCCGCTGGGTGATCGGCTCCGCGGTGGTGGTCGGCTTGTTCGCCGCCGCGGCGCGCGCCAACCTGCCCGAGGTGTCGCTTCTGCTGCTGGTGCTCTACGGCATCGCGCTGCTCGTGGACGCGGGGTTCGGGCTGCTGGGGAAGTCGAGGCGGCGGCTCGTGGTGGATCTCGCGGGCGGCGTCGGGGCGGTCGCGGTGTGGGCGCTGCTGAGCACGCTGTTCAGCACGGTGACGCTCCTCATGGCCGTCGGCACCGTCCTGTTCCTGCTCGTCATGCTCGTGTTCGCGAGCTGATCTTCGCCAGGAAGGCGGTCTAGGAGAACCAGTCGGCGCCGAGCTCCCGGATGGTTTTGCCGCCCCGGGGCACCAGCAGCGCCTCGCTGAGCACCTGGTTGACGTGCTTGGGGTTGTTGACCATGCCGAACAGGAAGAACGAGCCGCCGTCCGCCGTGCGGAAGCCGAAGATCGACCCGTGCCCCTCGAACGCGACGTACGCCCCCTTGTACACGGCGGGGAACGCCTTGCGGCTGTAGCTGTCCTTGGCCAGGCGATAGCCGGAGGCGCCTTCCTTCTTCTCGTTGTTCCAGAAGTTCTGGTACTCCCGGGCCACGGCGCGCGCCACCTCGGTGTCCATGTCGGTGATGTAGCCGTCGGCGTCGAGCCGCGGCTTCGGCATCCGCTCGCCCCAGTGGACGGGGGCCGCGACGGCCAGTTTGAAGGGCTGCCCGGCGGAGCTGAGGAACGCGAGCACATGGGGGCGGGCATGACCCTTGGTGGCTCACCCACTCCCGCAGTGCCTGCCTCGCCTGAGAGAGCGTCAGCCCCGTCTCGGCGGCGGGGGGAGTGGGCGCGGCGGTCGGCGTCGTCCGTGGCGACGAGGCCGGGCTCGGCGCGTCGGCGCGGTGCGCCACCAGGTCGGTGACCGCGCCGCAGCCGGACAGGCTCACGACGAGAGCCACGATCAGCTCCGTCCCACGCACCCGGCAAGGACCCCCGAGATCGACCGTAGAAATACTTATCGGACACCCGAGTGCGGTGAGTCTCGGCCACGGGGGCCTCCGCGACGCCTCCGGAACATAGTTCGGTAGGGTGGCAGTGGCGTGGCCGGGTTCTGGGTAATTCCTCAACCGAAGGACGCGGCCGTAAAAACCTGGAGGTTTGCACCTAAGCTACCGATGGGTAACATACGCCTTGGGGGACCAGGGTCAGCTCGACACCCGGGCCACCTGCACAGGCACGCCTGCGAGCACCTGGCAGTCTTGCATCACGTGCGCGTCCCCGCGCCACGTACCGAGAACCGCGGCGTCAGCCGTACGGAAAGGGGAGGTCGGCCACCGGCCATGAACATCGTCGTCTGCGTGAAGCAGGTCCCCGACACGGCGACCGAGCGCAAGCTGAGGTCCGATGACAAGACGCTCGACCGCGACGCCGCCGACGGCGTCGTGAACGAGCTCGACGAGTACGCGGTCGAGGAGGCGCTGCGGCTCAAGGAGGCCCATGGAGGCGAGGTCACCGTCCTCAGCATGGGCCCCGCCAAGGCGACCGAGACCATCCGCAAGGCCCTGGCGATGGGCGCCGACAAGGCGGTGCACCTGCACGACGACGCGCTGCACGGGTCGGACGCCCTGGGCACCTCCTACGCCATCTCACAGACCCTGAAGAAGATCGGCTTCGACCTGGTGATCCTCGGCTCGGAGTCGACCGACGCCCGCACCGGCATGCTCGCCGCGATGCTGGCCGAGCGGCTCGGCGCCCCGCAGCTCACGCTCGCCGGCAGGGTAGAGATCGAGGGCACGGCCATCCGGGTCGAGCGGATCACCGACTACGGCTACGACAAGGTCGAGGCGTCGCTGCCCGCGGTCGTGTCGGTGGTCGAGAAGATCAACGAGCCGCGTTACCCGTCGTTCAAGGGCATCATGGCCGCCAAGAAGAAGCCGGTCGAGACGCTCGGGGTCGCCGACGCGGAGATCGCGGCCGACCAGGTGGGCCTGGCGAACGCCTGGAGTGAGGTCGTGGACTTCGCCGCCGCCCCGCCGCGTGCCGCGGGCACCGTGATCAAGGATGAGGGCGACGGCGGAGCCAAGGCCGCCGAGTTCCTCGCGTCGAAGAAGTTCATCTGAGGGGCTTGGGATGAGTGAGATTCTGGTTCTCGTCGAGCACGTCGACGGTGACGTCAAGAAGGTCACCCTCGAACTGCTGACCCTGGCCCGGTCGCTGGGCACGCCGGCCGCCGTCTGGGCCGGCCCCGGCTACTCCGACGCCGCGAAGGCCAGGCTCGCGGAGTACGGCGCGGAGAAGATCTACGTGGCGACCGCCGACGAGATCGGCGACTACGTGGTGGCCCCCAAGGCCGAGGTGCTGGCGCACCTGGTGGCCGAGCGATCCCCGGCCGCGGTCTTCGTCGCCGCGACCGGCGAGGGCAAGGAGATCGCCGGCCGCCTGGCGGTCAAGACGGACTCCGGTGTGATCTCGGATGCGGTGGGCGTCGGCGAGGGCTTCGTCGCCGAGCAGTCCATCTTCGGCGGCGGCGTCAACGTCCACAGCCGCGTGACCAAGGGCACGCCGATCATCACGGTCCGCCCGAACAGCACCGCCCCCGTCGCCGCGGCGGCGGCCGGTGCCGAGGAGAAGGTGGAGGTCGCGCTGTCGGACGCCGCCCGCGCGGCCAGGATCGTCGAGCGGGTCGTCCAGGAGAAGGGCGCCCGTCCGGAGCTGACCGAGGCCGCGATCGTGGTCTCCGGCGGCCGGGGCGTGGGCTCGGGCGAGAACTTCTCGATCATCGAGAAGCTCGCCGACGCCCTCGGCGCGGCCGTGGGCGCCTCGCGGGCCGCGACCGACGCCGGCTGGTATCCGCACCAGTTCCAGGTCGGGCAGACGGGCAAGACCGTCTCCCCGCAGCTCTACATCGCGGCCGGCATCTCCGGAGCCATCCAGCACCGGGCCGGCATGCAGACCTCCAAGACCATCGTCGTGATCAACAAGGACGCCGAGGCGCCCCTGTTCGAGATCGCCGACTTCGGTGTCGTGGGCGACCTGTTCCAGGTCGTCCCGCAGCTCACCGAGGAGGTCGAGAAGCGGAAGTGACGCGCCCGGCCCGTGCCGCGTGACCACGCGGCACGGGCCGGGAGGCGGGCGAACCGCTCGCCGGCCCCTGGCGGCCGCGTCGGCGGCTCTCAGGGGCGCAGCAGAACCTTGACGGCGCCGCGCTCGTCCATGGCCCGGTAGCCCTCGGCGGCCTCCTCCAGCGGCAGTTCGAGGTCGAAGACCTTGCCAGGGTTGATCGTGCGGTCCCAGATCAGCTCGATGAGGCCGGGCAGGAAGCGGCGCACCGGGGCCGGGCCGCCGTGCAGGTGCACGATGGAGTAGAACAGCTCTCTGCCGGGCAGCTCGACGTCGTGGGCGACCCCGACGTAGCCGACGTGCCCGCCGGGGCGGGCGGAGCGGATGGCCTGCATCATCGACTCCTGGGTGCCGACCGCTTCGATGACCGAGTGCGCGCCCAGACCGCCGGTCAGCTCCTTGATCCTGGCCACGCCCTCGTCGCCGCGTTCGGTGACGATGTCGGTGGCGCCGAACTCGACGGCGAGCTCCTGCCGGTCGGCGTGCCGGCTGAAGGCGACGATCCGCTCCGCGCCGAGCTGCTTGGCGGCCAGCACGCCGAGCAGGCCGACGGCGCCGTCGCCGACGACCGCGACGGTCTTGCCGGGTCCGGCCTCCGCTGCGACCGCGGCGAACCAGCCGGTGCCCAGCACGTCGGAGGCGGCCAGCAGATCCGGGATCAGGTCCGCCTCGGGCATGGCGGGGGTGGCGACCAGGGTGCCGTCGGCCAGCGGAACGCGGGCCCGCTGCGCCTGGGTGCCGATGGCGGCCATCGGCACGGCGTGCACGCAGCGGGACTGGTAGCCGGCCCGGCAGATCTCGCAGGTGTTGTCGGAGGCGAAGAACGAGCCGACCACGAACTGGCCGGGCTCGACCGACGTGACCTCGCCGCCGACCTCCTCGACGACGCCGACGTACTCGTGGCCCATCGGGACAGGACCGTCGTGCTCGTCCAGGCCGCGGTAGGGCCACAGGTCCGAGCCACAGACGCAGGTCGCGGACAGCCGGATGATCGCATCGGTCGGGGCCAGGATCTTCGGATCCTCGCGCTGCTCCACCCGGACGTCCCCGGGGGCGTACATCACTACGGCTCGCATCTCATGTGCTCCTTGCGGGTGTTCTCCCAGCGGCCTCGCGCCTTCCGGCGGCGCGGAAAAGGCTCCCTGGCATCCCCAGTGCCCCCAGGGCCGGCGGCACGGCCGCCATCCGGGTAAAACACCGGCCAGGTGCGGGAGGCCGCGGGCGTCAGGCCGCCGTGCGGAGGCGGGCCTCCTCGTCCACCGGCCGGACCGGCAGCGGGATGATCTCCGTACGCGACGTGGGCAGCAGGCGTGCGGCGATGACGATCACGACGCCGAGGACGACCGCCACGCCCATCGCGACCCGCAGCGAGGCCGCGGTGGACAGGAAGCCGATGACCACGGGACCGAGCAGCAGGCCCGCGTAGCCCATCGCGCTCGCCTGCGCGATCGCCGGACCGGGCTCGCGCATCGCGGTCCCCGCCAGGGACAGCGCCATCGGCGAGATCGTCGCCACCGACAGCCCGATGAAGAACAGCCCGGCCACGGCGGCCACGGTCACCGGCGCGGCGATGACCGCGAGGAACGCGAGCGCGGTGGCGCCGCCGGAGAACATGATCAGCCCGCGGGCGCCGTAGCGGCCGCGCAGCCGGTCGCCGGCCAGCCGGGCGAGCAGCATGCCCGCCTCGAACACCGGGTAGCCGAGCGCGGCGACCGCCTCGGAGGCGTGCAGCGTGCCGATCAGGTAAAGGCCGTTCCAGTCGGCGACGACGCCCTCCACCATGAACGCGGCGAAGGTGACCGCGCCGAGCAGGTAGACGACCCCGGGCAGCCTGCGCCGGGCACGGGCCGAGGCCCGGCCCGCCTCGTCCGCCTCAGGCGCCGGGTCGGGCAGGTGCATACGGCTGAGGGCCAGCGCCGCCGGCACGGAAACCAGGGCGACGACCAGGATGTGGGCGGTGAGGGACAGGCCCAGGGCGATCGCCGCCGTGCCGAGCAGGCCCGCCGAGATCGCGCCGACGCACCATCCCGCGTGCATGCCGCTCATGATCGGCCGGCCGTACGCGCGCTCGACGGCCGAGCCCTGGGCGTTCATGCCGACGTCGACGGCGCCGAAGGCCATGCCGAACAGCGCGGCGGCCAGAGCCAGCACGGGGAGGGACGGCGCGAACGCCACGAGGACCAGTGATGCCGCGCACAGGGGAGCGGCCGCGCGCAGGACGCCACGGCTGCCGATCCTGGCCAGGATGACGCGCATGAGCTGCATGGTGAGCAGCGCGCCGATCCCCCAGCTGAGCAGGGTGAGCCCGACCGACGACTCCGGCAGGTGGAGCCGGTCGGCCAGGGCGGGGAGGCGCACGGTGAAGGTTCCGCACATCAGGCCGGCCAGGACGAAGGTGAGGACTGCCCCGTGGCGGGCCTTCCTCAAAGCGCGGGTCATCACAGCTTCCTTTCCAGGTGAGTCAAGTGGGTTTCCGGGCCCGGATTTACGGGCAGACACCAGCAGGTCGCCCTTTCACGGCAGAGCCGGAAGGAAGGGCGACCACCAGGTGTAGGTCAGGGGTTCACAAGCAGCGCGCTACAACAGGGCGAGCAGCCTGGCGCGGATCGCGGTGTAGTCGATGATCCCCACACAGTGGGTGGCGACCTCCCAGAGGCCCTCACAGGCCAGCCGTACGACCTGAGAGGTAGGGGGGTCGGGCTCGTCGTCCAGGCCCTGCCGCATCCAGCGGTCCATCGCCCCGCGCAGCGGCGCGAGCAGCTCGGGGTCGCCGGCCGCACCCGTGACCACGGCCCATCGTCGCAGCCGGCCGGTCTCCACGGCCTCGAACGTCGCGGCGACGTACGCCCGGGTGTAGGTGCTCTCCGACTGCGCCTCGATCAGCGCGTCGAAGTCGGCGATCAGGCGCTCGATCATGCCGTTGACGAGCGCGTCCTTGCTCGCGAAGTGATAGAGGAGACCGCCCTTGCTGACACCGGCGCGCTCGGCCACCGCCGCCAGGGTCAGGGCCTGGGCGCCCTGATCCTGCAGCAGGCCCTCGGCCGCGTCCAGCAGTTCGTCTCTCCTCATGCCGTTTACTGTACCGTCTGGACGGTTAAGTTGCGACACATGCCCGTGTTCTCCGCCCGCCCGGATACGCTTGGTGGGCTGAATACGTGTCTGGGAGGGGTCATGGGAGCTGCTTATCTGGACCATGCCTCGACCACACCGATGCTGCCTGAGGCGATCGAGGCGATGACCGCCCAGCTCGGACAGGTCGGCAACCCCTCGTCCCTGCACGCGGCGGGCCGCCGGGCTCGCCGGGTCGTCGAGGAGTCGCGCGAGACGATCGCCTGCGCGCTCGGCGCCCGCCCCAGCGAGGTCGTGTTCACGGCCGGCGGCACCGAGGCCGACAACCTCGCGATCAAGGGCCTGTTCTGGGCGAGGAGGCGGCCCAGGATCCTGATCAGCTCGGTCGAGCACCACGCCGCTCTCGACCCCGCCCACTGGCTCGGCGACAACCACGGCGCCCGGGTCGAGCTGCTGGACGTGGACGAGCGGGGCCGGGTGCATCCGGAGACGCTGCGCGAGGCCATCGCCCGCGACCCCGACGACGTCGCGCTGGTGAGCGTCATGTGGGCCAACAACGAGGTGGGAACCGTGCAGCCGGTGCGCGTGCTGGCCGGCATCGCGCACGAATACGGCATCCCCTTCCACACCGACGCGGTGCAGGCGGTCGGCCAGCTCCCGGTGTCGTTCGCCGAGTCCGGCGTGGACGCCATGACCGTCTCCGGCCACAAGGTCGGCGGTCCCGTGGGCGTCGGGGCGCTGCTGCTGGCCCGGGGCGTCGACCCGGTGCCGGTCCTGCACGGCGGCGGGCAGGAGCGCGACATCCGCTCCGGCACCCTGGACGCGCCGGCCATCGCCGGGTTCGCGGCGGCGGTCGAGACGGCGGTCGCGCGACAGCCCGCCACGGCCGAGCGGCTGTCGGCGCTGCGCGACGACCTGATCGAGCGCGTACGGCTGGCCGTGCCCGACGTCGTGCTGAACGGCGACCCGGTGAACCGGCTGCCCGGCAACGCCCACTTCTCGTTCCCCGGATGCGAGGGGGACGCCCTGCTCATGCTCCTCGACGCCAAGGGTGTCGAGTGCTCCACGGGCTCGGCCTGCTCGGCCGGGGTCGCCCAGCCGTCCCACGTGCTGCTCGCCATGGGCCAGGACGGCGCGCGCGCCCGCGGCTCGCTGCGTTTCTCCCTCGGCCACACCTCGGTGGAGGAGGACGTCGACCGGGTCGCGGAGGTCATCGGGCACGTCGTCGAGCGCGCTCGGCGTGCCGGTCTGTCGTAACCCGCCCTGTTTGTCCCTCTGCCTGTTTGTCCCTCTGTTTGTCCCTCGGTGTGTTTACCCTCTAGGGCGCGGCCGATCGGGCCGTACGGCGCAGCAGCGCCCGCTGCAGGCGGAGGAGCGTCCGGAAGCGCCGCGACGAGCGCAGCCGCCTCAGGCGGGCCTGGAGCCGGTCGCCCAGGTCGAGGAGCAGCTCCTCGTCGGCGAAGCGCTCGATCTCGGGGAACATATGCTGCTCCTCGTCCAGGTGGGCGTGCGACCTCAGCACGTCCCGCAACACCCCCAGCTCCCGGTCGAACCGCTCCGTGTGCGGGCCGGCGCACGTCAGCGCCGCGAGCTGGTCGCTGAGCTGGCGGTGCTCCGACCAGGCCGCCGCGATGGCCGGAGTGATGTCCCGCACGGCGGGATAGAAGATCTCCTCTTCGATCCGCTCGTGCATCCACAGCTCGTCGAACAGCTCGTCGGCGAGCGCGCGCCGCCGTCCGGGCTCCGAGCGCGGCGTCTCCGTCAGCTTCCGCATGAGGTCGCGCAGCACCTCGTGGTGCTCCACGAGCACCCGCGTCGCCTTCTTCGGCTCCTGCCGGGCGGGCGCCTCCCGCACGTGGGTGAGCGCCGGTGGTCTTCTCCTCATGGCCGCACCTCCTGCTGGCGCACCAGCGCGCTCCCGGGAGGCGCGGTGGCCGCGACGGGCGCGCGGCGCACCTCGATCCATCCGTCGCGTACGCGGGTCTGGAAACACGGCACCGGTGCGGTGGCCGGGCCGTTCAGACTCTCCCCGCTGGACAGCTCGAACCGGGAGCCGTGCCAGGGGCAGGTGAGGGCGCCGTCCCGGAGCCAGCCGTCGGACAGCGGGCCGCGCAGGTGCGGGCAGGCGTTCTCCAGCGCGTGGATGCGGCCGTCCGCGCGGACCAGGACGACGTCCACGTCGCCCGCCCGGACGCGACGGGGGCGGTCGTCGGTCAGGTCGCGATCGGCCAGCACGGGGGTGAAGCCGAGTGGTTCGTGCTGCCTGCCGCTCTGGTCGACCCCGATCCGGTGGCGGAAGACGAGCGTGCCGCCCAGGAAGCCGCTTGCCATGATCACGGGATAGCCGAGCAGGGCGGCGAGCCGTCCCCGCAGGTGGTGTCCCCGGCCCCGCTGCAGCCACGACCAGCCGTACAGGCCGAGGGCGAGCGTGTTGAGCGTGCCGTGGACCATGCCGATGCGCCGGGCGTTGTCATGCGTGTGCTGCCAGTCGTGCAGGCCGGTCGCCGCCGCGGCCAGCGCGCCGGCGATGCCGACTCCCACGGCCGTGCGCGCCGCCCGCCTCTGCCCGGTGAGGTCCAGGACCAGCGCCGCCGTCCAGGAGCCGATCGGGAGGTCGGTGAGCACCGGGTGGAGAGGGTGCCCCAGCCAGACGCCGTGCAGGAGGCCGCGGGCGCGGCCCCGGGTGACCCCGAGGAGGTTCTCGGCGAAGGCGAGGCCCTTTTCGAGCCGATGACCGGGCCGGTCGAGGCGACCGTCGCCTTCGATCGCGTTCAGCAACCGGTCCAGTGTGCGCTGAGCCATGTCCGACCCCAATCCCATCGCCGGATCGGCCCCGCAGCCTGCGGGAATGGGCGGAACGGCGGGTGCTCGCCCGCGTGTTGCTCCTGCGACGTGCCCGTTTCGTATGTCGTGAAACGCGCCGAATATCCGGTTCAGGTCAGGAAGGGGGCCACCGCACTCCACGAGGGGTCCTCGGCCACCTCGACGCGGGCGCGCCCCTCCTGCCACCCGTCGGCGACCTCCTCGACCACGGGCGGCACGGCCGCCGCGGGGTCGGCGTAGACGTGCAGCACCCGGCTGCGGTCGGCGCTCAGGTGGGCCACCAGGACGGCCGGGCCGAGCGCGGCCAGCCGGTCGTTCAGCCGCTCCTCGAAGTCGCGCAGCGCGTCCAGGGAGCCCCCCGTGGGCAGCCCGTCGCCGTCGGCCTCCCGGTAGGGCAGCGTGACGGCGATGTGCTGGTCGAACAGCGGGAAGTCCACCGGCCTGAGGGGATAGCGTGCGGCGGCGGTCAGCCGGCCGCCGGTGGCGGTGTGGCCTTCGAGGAGCGCCCACTGCTCCTCCTTGAACTCCTCCGCCACCTCGGCGACGACCGAGGGCAGGTGGATCGCGGGGAGCGCGTCGATCGGCTCGAACTCGGCGGCCACGATCTCGCCGACCCAGCGGGCCACCTCGTCCTCGCCCAGCAGCCAGTCGAGCGCGAGGAAGGCCGCCTCCGTCCGCGTGTCGTCGTCGACGTCGGGGAAGATCGGATGGAAGGCGGTGACGTCCACGCGCGGCGAGCCGGGCGGCACGCGCAACGCCACCACCAGCCGGTCGAGCCCGAACTCCCGCCCTCCGACGTCGACCGCCAGATCCGCGGCCTGCGGGTTCGCCTGCCGCGACGGATAGAACTCCCACATCGCGTCCGCCGGCGGCGCGGCCAGGGCCCACCTGTGGGCGAACGTCCGCAGCTCCGGATCGTTCGACGCGCTGACGACCAGGGCGTTCACGGCCATGCGGCCGGGAGCGATCTCCCACACGAGGGACGGATGGAGGGCGGTGACGGCGGGGCCGATCATCTCGAGCAGGGCCTCGGGGTCCTCCGCCTCGACGTGCGCGTCGATCTGGGGACGCGCCTCGTCCCACCAGGTCCAGAATGCCGCGATGGCCTCGGCGGGGTCGGCGGACTCGCTCTTGCGCCCGAACAGTCGCATGACCCCGCATCCTCCCAGCACGCCCGCCCCGATGCCAACGCGGGCGCGGCCCGGCGGGCGGTAACCTCGAACTGTTATGGGTCCCACACGAAAGCTTCGCGTCCTCGCCGCCATGTCCGGCGGGGTCGACTCCGCGGTGGCCGCCGCCCGTATCGCCGAGGCGGGGCACGACGTGACCGGCGTCCATCTGGCGCTGTCGTCCAACCCGCAGTCCTACCGCACCGGCGCACGCGGGTGCTGCACGCTTGAGGACGCCCGCGACGCGCGCCGCGCGGCCGACGTCATCGGCATCCCCTTCTACGTGTGGGACATGGCGGAACGGTTCCATCGTGACGTGGTCGAGGACTTCGTCAGCGAGTACGCCGCGGGGCGCACCCCCAACCCCTGCCTGCGCTGCAACGAGAAGATCAAGTTCGAGGCGGTGCTCGACCGGGCGCTCGCGCTCGGCTTCGACGCCGTCGCCACCGGCCACCACGCGCGGCTGGAGGACGGCGTGCTGCGGCGCAGCGTCGACGACGCCAAGGACCAGTCGTACGTGCTGGGCGTGCTCACCCGCGAGCAGCTCGCGCACGCGATCTTCCCGCTGGGCGGCTCGACCAAGGCGCAGGTGCGCGAGGAGGCGGCGCGGCGCGGGCTGACCGTCGCCGACAAGCCCGACAGCCACGACATCTGCTTCATCGCCGACGGCGACACCCGGGCGTTCCTCGCCGATCGGCTCGGCGCGTCCGAGGGGCCGATCGTCGACGCGCTCACCGGCCAGGTCGTGGGCAGCCACCAGGGGGCGTACGGCTACACGGTCGGGCAGCGCAAGGGCCTGCACATCGACCGGCCGGCCTCCGACGGCAGGCCGCGCTACGTGCTGTCGATCGAGCCGGTGTCCAACACGGTCACGGTCGGTCCCCGCGCCTCCCTGGAGGTCCGCAGCATCGTGGGGGAGCGGCCGGTGTGGAACGGGCCGCGGCCCGAGCCGTACGAGCCGATCACCTGCACGGTCCAGCTGCGTGCCCACGGCGAGGTGTACGGCTGCCGCGCCCAGGTGTCCGGCGGCGAGCTGCACATCGAGCTCGACCGCCCGGCGACCGGCGTCGCGGCGGGCCAGGGCGCCGTCCTGTACGACGGCGACGTCGTCATCGGCTCCGCCACGATCGCCTCGGCCGTCTGAGGTCAGACCTCGACCGACTCGCCGACGGGGATCCGGCGGAAGTCGGCCTTCTGCTTCCCGGCCTCCATGCCGAGCCAGTTGTCGATCAGCGTCGCGCCGATGTCGTTGACCAGCCCGTCGTGGGTCGAGTACGCCCGCGCGGGCCGGACGTAGCGCAGGTACATGATCATCTCCGCGCCCTTGAGCCACGGCGCGTTGGTCGGCACCAGCAGCGTGGGCACGTCGCGCCCGGGCGGAGTGAGGGCGTCACCGGGGTAGAACACCTCGTCGTCCACGAAGAAGCCGACGTTCTGCACCGGCGGGACGTCGGGCAGGTTGAGCGCGTGCCACTCGCCGACCGCCCGCACGTCGAAACCGGCGGTGCCGAAGGCGTCCCCGTGGTTGACGACCTGCACCCTCGCCGGGATCTCGCCGAGCTGGTTCGCGACGGCCTGGCAGGTGTAGACCTCCAGGTCCGGGCTCGCGTTCTTGAGCAGATTCGCGTCCACGTGGTCGAAGTGCTCGTGGGTGATGAGCACGGCGTCCGCGCCGTCGAGGAGGCCCTCGCCGCTGAACGCGCCGGGGTCGATGACGAGCGTCCGCCCGTCCTTCTCCAGACGCCAGCACGCGTGACCGAGTTTGGTGAGTTTCATAGTCCATAAGCTAGTCACCGTGAGCGACTATCCGTGGAGCGAGGCCACAGCCACCGGCGTGGGGTCCTACCCGGGCGAGGACCATCTGGAGGCGGTCAGGACTGCCTTCGGCGAACTGCCCATGCCCTACCTGCCCGAGCTGCCCGCCCGGGGGGTGGGCGCCGACATGATCGGCCGTACGGCGTCGCTGCTGGTCGAGCTGCCCGTGGAGGTGCAGCCGTCCGGCTGGCGGCTCGCCGACCGGCCGGGACGGGACTTCAAGCGGGCCAGAGACCATCTCACCCGCGACCTCGACGGCCTGGAGGAGGTCTCCCAGGACTACGCGGGACCGCTCAAGATCCAGGCATGCGGGCCGTGGACGCTCGCCGGGGCCATCGAGCTCCGGCACGGCGACAAGGTGCTCTCCGACGCGGGAGCCGTACGCGACCTGACCGAGTCGCTGGCCGAGGGGCTCGCGCAGCACGTGGCGGAGGTCCGGCGCCGGGTGCCCGGAGCCGACCTCGTCGTCCAGATCGACGAGCCGGGCCTGCCCGGGGTGCTGGCGGGCACGGTGCCGACCGCGTCCGGCTTCGGGCGGCTGCCCGCCGTCGAGTCCCCGATCGCGGCCGAGCGGCTGAAGACCGTGCTGTCCGCGATCGAGCCCGCCTTCCCGGTCGTCCACTGCTGCGCGCCGGGCGTGCCGTACGAGGTGATCCGCACGGCGGGCGCGCGGGGCGCGTCGGTGGACGCGGCGCTGCTGCGCCGCCGCGACGAGGACGAGCTGGGCGAGACGATCGAGAAGGGGCTCGCGCTGTTCCTCGGCGTCGTGCCGGGCACCGACACCCGGCTGCCGGACGTCGGCGTGGTGGCCAAACCGGCGGTCGAGCTGTGGCGGCGCCTCGGCTTCCCGCCCGCCCGGCTCGCCGAGCAGGTCGTGCTCACCCCCGCCTGCGGCCTGGCCGGGGCCTCGCCCAGGTACGCCAGGGCGGCGCTGGCCCGGTGCCGTGAGGCGGCCAGGGTGCTGCGCGAGGACCCCGGCGAGTGAGGCCGTCCGGAGCGAGGCCGTCCGGAGTGAGGCTGTTCTGAGCAAGGCTGCCGGGACGGGGCTGCCGCCGGTGATCCAAGCGGCCTCCCAGCTCATCCTCAAGTGATTCACAAGCCTTGCCGCCTATCTCTTGACGTGCTGGAAGTTCAGACGTTCAGGAGAAAGACCATGCGAAGCGCCGCGCGCGTTCTGCTCCCTCTCGCCGCCGCCGGGCTGTCCGCCGCTCTGGCGGCGGGTCTCGCCGCGGCTCCCGCGGCGGCCTCGGTCTCGTCCGCGTCGCCGGTGGCCTCGGTGGCCTCGGTGGTCTCTGTGGCCTCGGTGGTCTCGCCTGCGTCGGTCGCGTCGGCCGCGGAGACGTGGAAGTGGGGGCCGACGGTGTCCTCCGACACCAAGGGCTGGGCGAACGGGTACGTCCGGTCGGGGTCGTCGGGGCTGCGCATCGTCGGCGACCTCTATGACGCGGGCGGAGCCAGGACCTGCTCGTGGGTGAAGATCAAGTGGCTGACCGACCGCGGGAAGTACCGCACGGCCGCCTACCGCAACTGCTCCCAGTCCACCCCGCGGACGTTCGCCGTGAACGCCGGGTACATGTTGCTGGCCAAGGCCATGGTCTGCCGGGGTGGCACGACCCGGATCACCGGCAAGTGCTCTCGCTGGGAACGGGTCTGGACCCAGGGAGGATGACCCTCGGGCCGGTCCCTCCCCATCCACGGCGACCGGCCCGAGATACACCCGGACAAAAAGGAATGAAAGTGGGCCGCAAGCGGTCTACCGTAATTCTCGATCGCTCCTGAACGAGGGGCCGCGGGGTCTGGAGCGGCCCTCTCGCCGAGCGGTCCGGCGGGAGTCGCCCACGTCCTCGGCGCGGCTCCCGCCCCTGTCCTTCGCGAACTGTCGGTCGCCGGAGATACGGTTGCCCTGGGTGTCTGACGAGGGGAGACGGGCGACGTGACCGACAGGGCTGACGAGGCCGGCGGGCTCGACGGTGCCGTGCCCGGGGACGCGGCGAACGGGCACGCGGAGGCCGTGAGCGAGGTCGAAAGCGTGACGGGCGCCGCAGGGACCGACGGGAGCGCCGCCACCGGAGAAGCCACCGCCGAGGAGGCACAGAGCGCCGGCGGAGGAGTGCAGAGCGCCGGCGGAGGAGTGCAGAGCGCCGGCGGAGGAGTGCAGGGCGCGCCGGCCGAGGCGCGGGAGCGGCACGCCGAGCTCACGGAGCTGCTCGAGGACGCCAACTGGCGCTACTACGTGCTCGACTCGCCCACAGTGAGCGACGCCGAATACGACGGCTGGATGCGGGAGATCCTCGCGCTGGAGGAGGCGCATCCCGACCTGCGCACACCGGACTCGCCCACGCAGAAGGTGGGAGCGCCGATCTCCACGGAGTTCGCCCCAGTCACCCATCTCCAGCGCTTGGAAAGCCTCGACAACGCCTTCAACGACGCCGACCTCGCCGGTTGGCAGACCCGGGCCGAGCGGCTGATCGAGGCCGATCCCGGGCCCTACCTGTGCGAGCTGAAGATCGACGGCCTGGCCGTGGCACTCGTGTACGAGAAGGGCCGCCTCGTCCGGGGCGCGACCCGGGGCGACGGGCGCACCGGAGACGACATCACCCCCAACATCCGCACGCTCGACGACGTGCCGCATCGGCTCGACGGGGACGACGTGCCCGATCTGCTCGAGGTGCGCGGAGAGGTCTTCCTGCCGGTCGAGGGCTTCAAGAAGCTCAACGAGCAGCTCATGGACGCGGGCAAGCCGCCGTTCGCGAATCCGCGCAACTCGGCCGCGGGCTCGCTGCGGCAGAAGGACCCGCGCGTCACCGCGCAGCGGCCGCTGCGGATGATCGTCCACGGTGTCGGCAAATGGGAGGGCGGCGGTCCGCTGCCCGCCACCCAGTCGGCCGTCTACGAGCGGCTGCGTGAGTTCGGACTCCCGGTCAGCGACCGCTACAAGGTGGTCAAGGGCCTCGACAAGATCCGCGAATTCGTCTCCTACTACAACGACCACCGCCACGACCCGGAGTACGAGATCGACGGTGTGGTGGTCAAGGTCGACCGCATCCCGGTGCAGCGGCAGCTCGGCTCGACCAGCCGGGCCCCACGCTGGGCGATCGCGTTCAAGTACCCGCCGGAGGAGGTCACGACCAAGCTCCTCGACATCCAGGTCGGCGTGGGCAGGACGGGCCGGGTCACGCCGTTCGGCGTGATGAAGCCGGTGGTGGTAGCCGGGTCGACCGTGGAGCGCGCGACGCTGCACAACGCCTCCGAGGTGGCGCGCAAGGGCGTGCTCATCGGCGACACCGTGGTGCTGCGCAAGGCGGGCGACGTCATCCCCGAGATCGTCGGTCCGGTGGTGGACCTGCGGCAGGGCGGCGAGCGGGAGTTCGTCATGCCCACGCACTGCCCGGAATGCGGCACCGAACTGGCCTACGAGCGGGAGGGCGACGCCGACCTGCGCTGCCCGAACGCCCGCTC
This sequence comes from Microbispora rosea, assembly GCF_900156315.1. Classification (GTDB taxonomy): domain Bacteria; phylum Actinomycetota; class Actinomycetes; order Streptosporangiales; family Streptosporangiaceae; genus Microbispora; species Microbispora rosea. The sequence continues at coordinate 112,061 of NZ_FTNI01000014.1, forward strand.
CTGCCCCGCGCAACTGCGTGAGCGCATCTTCTTCGCGGCCGGGCGCAACGCGTTCGACATCGACGGGCTGGGCTACGTCGCGGCGACCGCACTGACCCAGCCACTGCCGCCGCAGGAGCCGCCGCTTCGCACGGAGGCCGACCTGTTCGACCTGACCATCGAGAAGCTGCTGCCGATCAGGTCGGTGGTCCGCGATCCCGAGACCGGCCTGCCGAAGACCGATCCGGAGACCGGCGAACCGAAGGTCGTCTCGTTCTTCGCCAACCTCTCGGGTGAGCCGAGCAAGAACGCCGAGCTGATCCTGCAGCAGTTGAAGGAGAAGAAGGACCAGCCGCTGTGGCGGGTGCTCGTGGCGCTGACGATCCGGCACATCGGGCCGCCCACGGCCCGCGCGCTGGCCGCGGAGTTCCGCTCGATCGACGCCATCGCCAAGGCGTCCGAGGAGGAACTGGCGGCGGTGGAGGGCATCGGCCCCCGGGTCGCCGCGACGATCAAAGAGTGGTTCGCGGTCGACTGGCACCAGGAGATCATCGACAAGTGGCGGGCCGCCGGGGTCCGGATGGCCGACGAGTCGCCCGCCGACGAGGGGCCGCGTCCGCTGGAAGGGCTCACCTTCGTCGTCACCGGGACGCTGACCGACTTCAGCCGCGACGAGGCCGGCGAGGCCATCGGCGCCAGGGGCGGCAAGGTCACCTCGTCGGTGTCGAAGAAGACGAGTTTCCTGGTGGTGGGAGACAACCCGGGTTCGAAGTACGACAAGGCGGTCAAGGCCGGCGTCCCGATTCTCAACGAGGAAGGCTTCCACGTCCTCCTCGACGAGGGCCCCGACGCGGCCCGCGCCGTCGCCGTCACCCCCGAGGAGTGACCCCGGCCGCTCAACCGGCCGGTTCACCCTCACGGCCGACGTAATCGCGGCGTCTCCGGTCCCGTCGGAGCCGGAAAATACGCCGGCGCCAGTCAGTGCCAGGCGGCCAGCAGATCTTCGGGACCCCAGTGCGCGGCGAGCGGCAGGCCGTCGTCGACACCGGAGCGGGAAACGGCCACCAGCGGGGTCCCGGTTTCTGCGCCCGGAACGGCGAGCATGTCGCGCACCAGGCTTTCGTACTCATGGCGGCCGAACGACCCGTTCTCCAGCCACTTAATCGAGCCGAGGAACTGGACGTGCCGCGCGACCGGCTCGCGGTCGGCCCCGACGAGATCGATCTCGGGGTTGTTCTGCCGGTTCCACCATCCGCCGATGGCGCCGGTCTCGGGCCATCGGTCGTCAGGAAGAAGCCGCGACAGTGCCTGACGAACGACAGGCTCGACGGCGCGGCCACGCCAGGAGGTCCAGGAGCGTTCGATGGTGGCCAGGACACGTTCGCCCCGGCCACGCTCGACCAGGGGGATACCGCGGTCGAGGAAGGCGAGCCAGAAGCGCAGATACGGATCGGCGATGCGATAGCGCTTGTTCTTCGTGTCCGGCTTGGTGGACAGCGGGGTGTCGACGGCCAGCACCCGCTTGCCGATAAGGGTGGACAGCAGAGGGGAAAGAGTGCCGGAGGCCAGGGGGGAGGCGCCACCCGCCTCGGTGGCGATGGCGGAAAACGTGCGCTTCCCGCTACCCGCCGCGGACAGGATCGCACGTGAGTGGGAGGTCTCGGGGAACTCCCCGAGCAATGACAGCTCACCGGCCATCAGCAGCGCGGACAGCGGATTACTCAACGACTCCCGCAGGTAGTCGACGCGGTTCATTCCTGGCTGCCATGCCTGGACCACCTCGGGGAAACCCCCGGTGATCAGAAAGGCGTCGATGGCGTCGGCGGCGTCCAGTCCGGTCATGACGGCCACATCCGCGGGGTGGAGCGGCTGGACGGTCATCTTCGCGGCGCGACCGAAGAAGGGGCGGCCATAGGACTGCAACGCCTCCATCACCGACAGATCACTGCCGACCAGGATGAGCAGCACCGGCTTGGCGGACAGATGCCGATCCCAGACCGTCTGCAACGCCCCTTCGAACTCGCGGTCCTGTTCCACCAGCCACGGCACCTCGTCGATGACCGCGATGCTCGGCGTCTGGTCGGGCACGGCCACCGCCAGAGCACGGAGTGCCTGGTTCCAGTCTCCGGCCTGCACCCCGGCGATCAATTCGGCACCCGGCAGCGCGGACTGCGCGAGCATGCCGACGAAGTCGGCACGCTCGGCCACCTGGTTACGGCCTCTGGTGGCCTGGAAGACCACATACGGCACGCCGGCGCGGTCGCAGAACTCCTGAACCAGTCGCGATTTCCCCACCCGGCGTCGACCGGTCATGATCACAGCGCTCCCGCGAGTGCCGACCGATCCCTCCGTGACGTGCCGCAACTGTCGATCAATTAGCTCAAGATCGGCGGCTCTCCCCTTGAATTCCATTGATCACTTCGATCATACGTAGAACCAATCTTACGTAGATTCGATCTTACTTTGTTGGCAGCCGGGAGGCGACCGGCGGATGGCGTCCGAAAGTGGTGGTGGGCCGCCTCCACGGCCTGGGCGCCGCCGAACGACCGGCCTTGCCTCCGGGGAACAGCGGTATCTCTTGTGCCGTTCCATGGGACATGTCGACTTCTGCCGTTCCGATAACCCCGGTCCTGCACTACGCGGCTTTCACCACCGATCCCGACGGCGGCAACCTGGCCGGAGTGGTGCTCGACGCCGCCGGGCTGGATGAGGCGGCCATGCTCGCCATCGCCGCCGAGGCGGGCCATCCGGAGACAGCTTTCCTCCGCGCGCATCCCTCGCAACCCGCCGAGAACGGCCGGACCTTCGCCGTCCGATATTTCAGCCCGAAGATGGAGGTGCCGTTCTGCGGGCACGCCACGGTGGCATCGGCGGTCGCGCTCGCGGAACGGATCGGCCCGGGTGACCTGGTCTTCGAGACGCAGGCCGGAGCCGTACCGGTCACGGTGGTGGCGGATGACAGCGGCGTGCTGTGGGCGACCCTGACCAGCGTGGAGCCGTACGTCGAGCCGGTCGGCGACCTCGACGTGGCGCAGGCGCTCGACGCGCTGAAGTGGCGGCTCGACGAACTCGATCCCGGACTGCCCCCGCGGATCGCCTTCGCGGGATCGCGCCATCTGGTCCTGGCCGCCGCGACGCGCGAGCGCCTCGCCGATCTGAACTACGACTTCTCCCGGCTCGCGCAGTACATGACCGATCGGGATCTCATCACCCTGCAACTGGTGTGGCGGGAGTCGGCGGACACCTTCCAGGTGCGTGATCCGTTCCCCGTGGGTGGAATCGTGGAGGACCCGGCCACCGGGGCCGCCGCAGCTGCTCTGGGGGCGTACCTGCGGGAGCTCGGCGAGGCTGGTCCCACCGCGGTGCTGACCCTGCACCAGGGCGTCGACATGGGACGGCCGGGCCGGCTCCGGGTGGAACTACGGGACGGGGATACCAGGGTCCGGGTGTCCGGCGCGGCGGTCCGCGTCACGGCCGGCGGCTGATCAGGCTGCCCATCTGAGCCGCAAGCACTACCGGTCGGTCGCCATGCCGGTCTTCCCTAGTGAAAACGGCGTGCCGTACGGGTGGGGAGGCCCGTACGGCACGCCTGGACTATGCGGTGGGGATCAGCTGGTGGTGCAGACCAGGGGGGACGGCGTGGACGGGGTCCCGCTGGAGCTGCCGAGGAAGCCGAACGTGGCGTTCCCGCCAGGGGCGATGTTGCCGTTCCAGTTCAGGTTCGAGGCCGTGATGCTGCCGCTGCTGCCTGTCAGGTTGGCGTTCCACGACTGGGTGATGGACTGCCCGCTGGGCATCGTCCACTTCACGGTCCAGTTGTTGATCGCCGAGTTGCCCGCGCTGGTCACGGTGACCTCACCCTGGAAGCCGCCCTGCCACGAGCTGACGACCTTGTAGACCGCCGTGCAGCCCCGGTCGCCGGTGAAGGTCGGAGAGGCCGACGGGGACGGCGACGGCGACGCGGAGGGCGAGGCCGACGGAGACGGGGAGGGCGACGGCGAGGGGGACCTGGTCGGCGACGGAGACGGCGACGGAGACGGCGAGGGGGACCTGGTCGGCGACGGCGACGGCGACGGCGAGGGGGTGTACGGGGCGGCGATCGCCAGGTCGTAGGCCCGCTGCGGCACGAACTGCCCGGCGGGGCCGATGCAGCCGTCGGACTCGCCCGGGGGCTTGACCCACAGGTACGCGGCGATCGCCGAGTCACCGGTGTTCGTCGTGCTCCAGGTGCCGGTGGCGCGGCCGGCCGGGTCACACCACTCGCTGCCCGCAGGGCCGTTGCCGTTGCGGCTGGTGTCGACCACGGCCTTCAGCCCGGACACCCCGGTGGCCGAGAGGACGCTCTTGGCGTAGGAGACCAGGCCCGAGGTGAAGCGGTAGTTGGAGACGTTGACCGAGATGCCGTCCGCGCTGTTGGCGATGTCGGCGCCGCGCAGCCGGTTGGCCATGTCGGAGGCGCCCACCCAGGCGTCGTGACCCGCGTCGAAGAAGACCTTGACGTTCGAGGAGGTGGCCTTGAACTTCTTCCCGGCGTACGCCATGGAGGCCTGGACCTCGGCCTGCTGGGAGGAGTTCATGCAGTTCGGCATGATCGACAGGGCGTCGGGCTCAAGGATGATGTAGGCGGGCCGCCCGCCGAGACCCGCGGCGACCTGGTCGATCCAGGCGCGGTACGACGAGTGGTCAGGCGCGCCGCCCGCGCTCGCGCCGCCGCAGTCGCGGTTCGGCATCTCGTACACGACCATGATCGGGATCTTGCCGGCGGAGGCGGCGGCTCCGACGTACGCGTCGACCTGGCTGCGCACGGTCGAGGGGTTGTAGCTGGCGAACCACCGGCCCTGCGGGACGGCGGCGATGCGGTCCCTGATCACCGCGGCCTTGCTGTCACCGGGGTTGGCGGCCACCCATTTGGCCGCGTTCGTCGTCGGGTCCACGTAGAAGGCGGAGTCGGCGGCCTGCGCGGCCGAGGAGGCGAGCACAGACGCTCCCACCGCGGCCGTGGCGACCACTGCGAGCACAGCCGCCGTCAATCTGCGAGACATGGAAATCTCCGTCCGGTAATGTGGGAGCGCTCCCACAGTTCTCTCGGATGGTATGGAGCCAGTGCTGGTCCAAGAAGGGCCACGCGGAGTTTGTCTGGGCGGTCAACCTAATAGGCGCAGGCGGGCGGGGGATCGGTCCTGTGGACCAGTTGAAACTTTCACCGCAACTCCGGTCAGACCGTGATATCTCCAGAAATCATGGTGACGGAGTGTGCCCAAGCGGTTTCGCGAAGTGGCCCAGAGGCCGTACCCTCCCATAGTGACCTCTTGGGGGGTTTCTTACCGATGACGCTTTCACGCGGTCTCATGCCGCTCGCCGGGGTACCTCGAGTCCTCCTGCCCGCCGTCGACCTGGGCGAAATGTCCACGCCCGTCGACACTCGGGACACCGGACCGCGCCCTGGCTCGCCCCTGTGGGCCTACCTCACGGCGGTCACCGCCGTCGGCGGCACCGCGCTGGCGATCGCGCAGGTACGGCTCGGCTTCGGCGAGCTGGGCGAGCTGGCCCGCACTCCGCTGTTCTGGATGCTGACCGTCCTGGTGGTGCTGGGCGAGCTGCGCCCGGTCATGTTCAGTTCCTCGACGCTCGTCGGGGGCACGCCGGCCTCCACGATGTTCACCTTCGCGGTGGTGATGTACCAGGGCCTGCCGACGGCGGCGCTGATGCAGGCGGTCGCCGTGGTGGTCAGCGGACTGGTGCACCGCAGGGCCTGGCATCGGGTGCTGTTCAACCTTGCCCAGGTGACCCTGGCCTGCACGGCGGCCGCGGCGGCCTTCGCCGCGTTCGGCGCGCATCCGGCGCCCTTCGCCCCCTGGACGCCCGACGGCGGGGACATCCCGGCCATCGCGCTGGCCGCGGGGGCGTACTTCGCGGTCCGCGCGATCCTGGTCTGCCAGGCGGTGGCGTTGCACGAGCGCCGGCCGCTGGGCCGGGTGATGAAGGCGTCGATCGGCCCGCAGGCCCTCGTCTACGGTGCGCTGCTCGGGCTCGCGCCGCTCGTCGTGGTCGTGATGGCGCACTCCACGGCTTTGGTGCCTCTCTTCGTCGCGCCGCTGACCGCGGTCTACTTCACCGCGACGCTCTCGCTGCGCCGCGACCACCAGGCCACCCACGACGGGCTCACCGGCCTGCCGAACCGCAAGATGCTCATCCTGCGCACCGAGGAGGCCCTGGCCGAGGCGCGCGAGCACGAGCGGGTGGGGCTGCTCCTGCTCGACCTCGACCGTTTCAAGGAGGTCAACGACACGCTCGGCCATCCCGTCGGCGACCGGCTGCTGCAGATCGTGGCCCACCGGCTCACACACAGCGTGCGGCCGGGCGACGTGGTCGCCCGGCTCGGCGGGGACGAGTTCGCGGTGCTGCTGCCGTCGATCAGGGACGCCCACGCGGCCAGGGAGGTCGCCTCGCGGCTGCGGGTCGCGCTGACCGAGCCGGTACGTCTTGAGGGCATGACCTTCGATCTCGACGCGTCGATCGGCATCGCGCTCTATCCCGACCACGCGCCGGACTTCGAACTGCTCATGCAGCGCTCCGACGTGGCGATGTACCTCGCCAAGGAGGGCCGCACCGGCGTCGAGTTCTACCTGCCGGGCAAGGACCGCAACTCGCCGGAACGGCTCAGCCTGCTCGGCGACCTGCGCCGGGCGATCGACGCCGACGAGCTGGAGCTCCACTATCAGCCCAAGGTGAGCCTGGACGACGGCAGGGTCGAGAGCGTCGAGGCGTTGCTGCGCTGGTGGCACCCGGTGCGCGGGCCGATCTCCCCCGCCGAGTTCATCCCGCTGGCCGAGCAGTCGTATCTGATGCGCGAGCTCACCCAGCACGTCATCGGCCACGCGCTGCGGCAGGCGGCCCGCTGGTGGCACGCGGGCCTCGACGTGCCGGTCTCGGTCAACGTGTCCGCCCGCGACCTGCTGGACTCGAGCCTGCCCGAGCAGCTGGAGTCCGGGCTGGAGAAGCTGGACCTGCCTCCCGAGGCCATCCGGCTGGAGGTCACCGAGCGCATCCTCATGACCGATCAGGCCTACAGCGCCGACACGATCCGCACCCTGGCCGGTCTCGGGATCCAGCTGGCCCTCGACGATTTCGGCACCGGCTACTCCTCGCTGGTCCGGCTCCAGCGGCTTCCGGTCTCCGAGGTCAAGATCGACGCGTCGTTCGTACGGCGGCTCGGGGAGTCGCCGGACGACGAGCGGATCGTCCGCTCGATCATCGATCTCGTACGGTCCCTCGGGCTGAGGTCGGTCGCCGAGGGAGTCGAGTCGCCGGAGGTCGCGACGCTGCTGCGCGAGATGGGCTGCCACGCGGGCCAGGGATGGTGGCTGGCCAAGCCCATGCCCGCGAGCGAGACGACCACGTGGTTGCGCGGCCGGCTCAGCGCGGCCTTCCGGGAGCGCGAGAACGGCGGCGCCCGCCTCGCGCCGCACTGATCAGCCGTACCCGGCGGCCCGACCGGTCAGCCGCGGTGTGTCGTAGCGCTGGGCCGCACGCGCTGGGCAGTCGTCTTGCGCCGCCGTGCCGGGCCGTCCTGCCTGCCTGTCCTGCTTGGCCGCCGGCGCCGCGCCGCACGCGCTGAGGCGCCGAAGCGCATCGGCCACGCTGCAGGAGTCGCATTAAGACCATGTGACGCGGCGTCGTCGGGTCGGCCGCGCTCGGCGACGAGCCCTAGGATGGGAAGGTCCAATCTCCATCATGAAACGGGTTCGACGACTCATGTCCGCCATAACCCGCGATGAGGTCGCTCACCTCGCCCGGCTGTCCCGGCTGGCACTGGCCGACGACGAGCTCGACCACTTCGCCGCCCAGCTCGACCAGATCGTCGGCGCCGTCGCCCGCGTCGCGGAGGTGGCGGCCGACGACATTCCGCCGTCCTCGCACGCGCTTCCGCTGGCCAACGTGTTCCGGCCCGACGACGTACGGCCCGGCCTCACGCCCGAAGGCGCCCTGTCCGGCGCGCCCGCCGTGGAGGACGACCGCTTCCGCGTGCCGCGGATCCTCGGGGAGGAAGAATGAGCCTGATTCGCAAGACCGCCGCCGAGCTCGGCGCGCTGGTCGCCTCCCGAGAGGTCACCGCCGTCGAGGTCACCCAGGCCCATCTCGACCGGATCGCCGAGGTCGACGGCCGGGTCAACGCCTTCCTGCACGTGGACGCCGAGTCCGCGCTGGCGCAGGCGCGTTCGATCGACGAGCGCATCGCCGCCGGTGAGACGCTCGGGCCGCTCGCCGGGGTGCCGATCGCGCACAAGGACGTGTTCACCACGACCGGCATGCCGACGACCGCCGGCTCGAAGATCCTCGAAGGCTGGCGCCCGCCGTACGACGCGACCGTGACCCGCCGCCTGCGCGAGGCCGGCCTGGTGATCCTCGGCAAGACCAACCTGGACGAGTTCGCCATGGGGTCGTCCACGGAGAACTCCGCGTACGGCCCGACACACAACCCCTGGGACCTCGACAGGATCCCTGGCGGTTCTTCCGGGGGTTCGTCGGCTGCGGTGTCCGCCTACGAGGCGCCGCTGTCCACCGGCACCGACACCGGCGGCTCGATCCGCCAGCCCGCCGCGGTGACCGGCATCGTCGGCATGAAGCCGACGTACGGCGGCTCGTCGCGCTACGGGCTGATCGCGTTCGCGTCCTCGCTCGACACACCCGGTCCGTTCGCGCGCAACGTGCTCGACGCGGCGCTGCTGCACGAGGCCTTCTCCGGCCACGACCCGCTCGACTCGACCTCGATCGACGCGCCGGTTCCGCCGGTCGTCGAGGCCGCGCGGAACGCCGACGTGGCGGGCATGCGGGTCGGCGTGGTCAAGGAGTTCGGCGGGGAGGGCTACCAGCCCGGCGTCCTCGCCCGGTTCAACGAGGCCGTCGAACTGCTGGAGTCCCTCGGGGCCAAGGTCGTCGAGGTCTCCTGCCCGACCTTCTCCTACGCGCTGCCCGCGTACTACCTGATCGCGCCGTCGGAGTGCTCGTCCAACCTGGCCCGGTTCGACGCCATGCGGTACGGCCTGCGCGTCGGCGACGACGGCACCCGCAGCGCCGAGGAGGTCATGGCCCTGACCCGGGCGGCCGGTTTCGGGCCCGAGGTCAAGCGGCGCATCATGCTCGGCACCTACGCCCTGTCGTCCGGCTACTACGACGCCTACTACGGGCAGGCCCAGAAGGTCCGCACGCTGATCATGCGCGACTTCGAGGCGGCGTTCCATCAGGTGGACGTGCTGGTCTCGCCGACCACGCCGACCACCGCGTTCCCGATCGGGGAGCGGGCCGACGACCCGATGGCGATGTACCTCGCCGACCTGTGCACGATCCCGACCAACCTGGCCGGCAACGCGGCGATCTCGGTGCCGTGCGGCCTGGCCGACGAGGACGGCCTGCCGGTCGGACTGCAGGTCATGGCCCCGGTCCTGGCCGACGACCGCTGCTATCGGGTCGGCGCCGCCGTGGAGAAGGCCTTCGAGAGCCGGTGGGGCGGCTCGCTGCTGTCCCGCGCGCCCGCGCTCTAGTCGCCGAGAGGAGGGGAACGGCGGCATGATCACCCGCATCGAGATCGACGGCTTCAAGTCGTTCGAGAACTTCGCGCTGGATCTGCCTCCGTTCCTCGTGCTCATCGGCACCAACGCCAGTGGCAAGTCGAACATCCTCGATGCGCTGACGTTCGTCGCGACAGCCGGGACCCGCGGTGTCGACGCCGCCGTGTCGGAGGTGCGCGGCGACGCGCGGGGACTCTTCCGCAAGCGTGGCGACGGCACCCGCGTCGACCGGATGCGTTTCGCTCTGGAACTCCTTCTCCCGGCGCAGCGCTCCTCGCCGAGCAGCCGCTGGCGTTGGGAGGTGCGATTCGCGTGGGCAGTGCCCGAAGGCGGGCTCGAAGGGATCACGATCGAGACGCAGCGGCTCGTCTCGTTGTCGTCGCCTGACCGGGTCATTCCCCTCGTGGAGGGCGAGTGGGTCGTGCGGGAGGGAAGGCCCGCGCTGGACGCCTTCTCCGGTAACCACAAGCAGGACGGGGAGATCGTACGGCGGATCAAGCTTGAGCTCACCGAGGTCAGGTCGCTGCATCTGGAAGCGGGCTCCCTGCGCGGGGCGAGCGAGCTCGGCGGACCCCGTCGCATGGACTCCACCGCCAGGAATCTTCCGAACTACCTGAGATTCCTGGCGCGTGAGACGGCATCGGAGAACAGGCCGCTTGGCGTGGTCGGTGAGATCAAGATGCACCTCGTCGGACTGGTCAGGGAGATCAGCGACTTCGAGATCGTCGAGGACGAGCGCCGAAGGGACGTCAGGCTCGAGTTCGCGTCCCCCTACGACCGGGGGCTGGACGCCGAGTTCGCCTCCGACGGCACGTTGCGCATGCTGGCCATCCTGGCGGCCTTGCACGACGGTGGAACCGCCGTCATCGAGGAGCCGGAGAACGGCGTCTTTCCGGAGAGACTCCGTCAGCTGCTCGGTCTCGCCCGGGAGTTGGTCACGGAGGAAGACGAGGCAGCGACGTCCGGCCCGGACCGGCCTCTGCAACGGCAGGCCCTGTTCACCAGTCACTCTCCAGTGGTGCTCGACGTGGTACCGCGGGAGAACATCGCGTTCCTCGACATGACCACCGTGTTGGAAGACGGGATCGCCAGCCGAGTGAGCCGGGTGCGGCGACTGCGAGAGGACGCCGGGCCGGTGCGGGTGGACGGCGAGCGGTGGCCGCGCGTGACGGATTCCGAACTCGGCAGGTTCCGGGCCGGAGTGGAGGAACCGGTCTGATGTGGAGCCTTAGCCGCGTCCTGATCAGAGAAGGGCCGTCGGACGACTGGTTCCTGCCGATCCTGCTGCGCAGGGCCCTGGAGGAACTGGTGGTCGAGTTCTTCCCAGCCTGCCGTGAGGTTCAGGAGGTGCGGCCCCTCCCGGAGGCGGGCAATCAGCATCCGGAGACGATGATCAAGACCTTGAAGGAGGAGCGGGGGACCTTCGACGTGGTTCTCTATCATCACGACGGCGCCCCACCGGCCAAGTCGCAACTCGTCCTGGGACGTATCCGGCAGGCGTACAGTGCGAGTGACCTCGGCGAGCCTCTGGTCGCGGTCGTGCCGATGAGGGAGACGGAGGCCTGGCTCCTCGCTGATCGGACAGCCCTTGTGAGAGCGCTGAATCTGCGTCGGCTCAATCGGGAACCCGTGTCCGGATCCGAGGTCGAGTCCTGCCCCGATCCCAAAGTGGTCATCGATGCGCTGCTGAGGGACGAGGCGGGGCTGAACCCGAAGAAGAAAGGCGCGCTCCGAAACTTCTATCTCTCGGTAGCGGAGAACGCCGGCATCGCTGAACTGCGGAAGGTGCCCGCCTTCCAGCAATGGTGGAATGACATGATCGAAGCATTGGAAGGACTGGGTTACCAGCATGGCTGATACCGCGACGCTCATGCCGTACGACGAGGCGCTGGAGCGCTTCGAGCCGGTGCTGGGGCTGGAGACGCACGTCGAGCTGGGCACCGCCTCGAAGATGTTCTGCGGCTGCCCGACGACCTTCGGCGCGCCGCCGAACACGCAGGTCTGCCCGGTGTGCCTGGCGCTGCCCGGCTCGCTGCCGACGGCCAACGAGAAGGCGATCGAGTCGACGATCCGGATCGGCCTCGCTCTCAACTGCACCATCGCCACGTGGTGCAGGATGGCCCGGAAGAACTACTTCTATCCGGACATGCCGAAGAACTACCAGATCAGCCAGTACGACGAGCCGCTGTGCACGGACGGCTACCTGGACGTCGAGGTGGACGGGAAGATCGTCCGCGTCGAGATCGAGCGGGTGCACCTGGAGGAGGACACCGGCAAGTCCACCCACGTCGGAGGCGCGACCGGGCGGATCCACGGGGCCGACTACTCGATCGTCGACTACAACCGGGCCGGCATCCCGCTCGTGGAGATCGTGACCAAGCCGATCGAGGGCACCGACCGGCTCGCGCCCGAGGTCGCCCGCGCGTACGTCACCGAGCTGCGCGAGGTGATGCGCTCGCTCGGCGTGTCCGATGTGCGGATGGAGCAGGGCTCGCTGCGCTGCGACGTGAACGTCTCGCTGATGCCGCGCGGCTCGTCAAAGTGGGGCACCCGTACGGAGACCAAGAACGTCAACTCGCTGCGCAGCGTCGAGCGCGCGGTCCGCGGGGAGATCGAGCGCCAGGCGGCCATCCTCGCCGAGGGCGGCCGGATCGTGCAGGAGACCCGCCACTTCCACGAGGACACGGGGCAGACGACCTCCGGGCGGTCGAAGGAAGAGGCGCAGGACTACCGCTACTTCCCCGAGCCCGACCTGCTGCCGATCGCGCCCGACCCGGCCTGGGTCGAGTCGCTGAAGGCGGCGCTGCCCGAGCTTCCGTCGGCGCGGCGCAAGCGGCTCCAGCAGGAGTGGGGCGTGTCCGACCTGGACATGGCCGCCATGCACAACGCCGACGCGATCGACCTGGTCGAGGCGACGGTGGCCGCGGGTGCTCCCGCCGCCGACGCGCGCAAGTGGTGGATGGGCGAGCTGGCCCGGCGGGCCAACGAGTCGGCCACGGCGCTCGCCGACCTGCCCATCACCCCGGCGCAGGTCGCCCGGGTGACCGAGCTGGTCGCCTCCGGCGCGCTGAACGACAAGCTGGCCCGCCAGGTGCTGGAGGGCGTGCTCGCCGGCGAGGGCGGCCCGGACGAGGTCGTGGGGAAGCGCGGCCTCCAGGTGGTCAGCGACGAGGGCGAGCTGTCGTCGATCATCGACCAGGTGCTGGCGGACAACGCCGACGCCGCGGAGAAGGTGCGCGGCGGAAAGGTCGCCGCCGTGGGCGCGCTGGTCGGCGGCGTCATGAAGGCCAGCCGGGGCAAGGCGGACGCGGGCCGGGCCCGTGAGCTGATCCTGGAGAAGCTGGGCGTCCAGGGCTAGGGAGCGCCTGACGAGCGCGCCGGGGAGTCGGGGAGAACCCGGGAAGAGCTCAGCGATGCGCCGTGAATAGCAGGGCGTGAAGAACGGCCGGTCACGGTTCCGCGTGGCCGGCCGTCGGCCTTCCCCGGCCCGCTCCGGTCAGGGCCGGCCTGGCCGCGGCCGGACCGCTCCAGGGGTTAGTGCGGAAGGTGTTACTTCGCCACATATCCAGCGGAGGGTGTTTTAGGGTTAACTGATCGTCGTTGACCTTGAGCCGGAGGAGACCGAGGCGTGCGCAACGCCGGAGCGTCCGTCGACCCGCCCACGGATCCGTCCGGGGCGGCGTCCGCGCCTCCGCGCAAACACCCGGTGCGCCGCGTCACCTCGCTGCCCCGCGGAGTCTCGGCCCTTCCCCAAGGGGTGTCGGCCGACATCTTCGCCGAACCTCCCGCTCCCGCCGCTCCGGCAGCCAAGCCGTCCGGCAACGGAAACCTGCCGCCGGCGGCTCCGCCGGTCGAGCCGTGGCGGGTCCCGGAGCGCCCGGCGCGTGAGGAACCCGTCGTCGTCTCGCCGCCGGACGCCGACCTGCTCGACCCCCTTCCGCAGGGCCGTACGCTCCGCCGTGCGCTGATCGGCCTGGCGGCGTTGGTCCTGATGCTCTATCTCGTGCCGGCCATCTCCATGGCGGGGAAGGTCCTGCCCGGCACGACCGTGCTCGGCGTGGACATCGGCGGGCAGAGCAGGACCGAGGCCGTCGACACGTTGCGCGAACGGCTGTACGCCCAGGCCAGGACGCCGATGATCGTACGGCAGGGCACGCGGCGGCTGACCGTGGACCCGCAGCAGGCCGGTCTGATGCTCGACGCCGAGGCCACGGTCCACGCCGCGCCGGGGGGCTTCCCCAGCCCGCCGGAGGTGTGGAACGCGCTGACCGGCAGCCACGAGGTGAAGCCCGTCGTGTCGGTGGACCGCCGCAAACTCGACGAGGCGGTGGACAGGTTCATCGCCGCGCCACTGGAGCGCCCGGGGCGCGAGGGCGACGTCTCGTTCGAGGGGACCACCCCGGTCCCGACCTATCCGCGGGTCGGCCATGTCATCGACAGGAGAGGGACGGCCGACCAGATCGTCAGGGGATACCTCCACCCCGAGGCCGTCGTCGTGGTGCCCACGATGCGGGATCTGCCGCACATCACCCGTGCCGAGGTGCGGCGCGCCCTGCGCTGGGCGAGGCGTGCGGTGGCCGCGCCGCTCACGCTGACCAACGGGACCGCCTCCGTCAGCCTGCCACCGGCCACATTGGCGCGGCACCTGACGTTCGCGCCCGACGGAGCGGTCCTGCGGCCGCGTTTCGACGCCGTGGCGGCGATCGCCGGCGTCGAGAGCGCGCTGGTGGACCCCGCGCGGATGGCCCGCGACGCCGCTTTCACCGTCAAGGACGGCCGGCCGGTCCTGGTGCCCGGCCGGCCGGGCGACCGGGTGGACACCGACCGCCTCGCCGCGGACGTGGCTGCCGCCCTCGACGGCGGCAGCCGTACGGTGGCCGTGTCGATCGTGAACGGCCCGCCGCGGATCACCGACGACGCGGTGCAGCGGATGGGCATCCGGGAGGAGATCGGCCGTTTCACCACCTCCTACGACTGCTGTCCCCAGAGCGCGGGCAACATCCGCACGGCCGCCGCGCTCCTCGACGGCCGCCTCGTGGAGCCGGGGGAGACGTTCTCGTTCAACGATGTCGTCGGCCCGCGCACCGCGGCCGCGGGATTCGACGGCATCGGCCCCACCATGATCCGCGGCCGGGCCGGCGCGGAGGCGGCGGGGATGACCCAGGTCGCGACGACCCTGATGAACGCCGTGATCCAGGCCGGGCTCCGGGTCGCCGAGCACACCCCGCCGGAGGTCCACGCCTCCCAACTGCCGATCGGCACCGAGGCCGCCGTGTCCTTCCCCGGCCCCGACCTGCGCTGGAGGAACGACTCGCCGTACGGCGTGCTCGTCCACGCGTCCGCCACGGGCACCTCGCTGACCGTGACGCTGTGGAGCACCAAGCGGTACGACGTGGACCTGCAGGGGCCGGTCGTCGGGCAGCGGGCCGAGTTGCCCGCCGTGACCGGTCAAGGGCCGGGCTGCGTGCCGACGCAGGGGCAGCCCGGTTTCACCGCCTCGGTGACGCGGGTGCTGCGGCAGGACGGCGAAGTGGTCTCCCGGCAGACCTTCCGCACCACCTACCACGCCCAGGCGCCGGTGGTCTGCCGCTGATCGCAGGTCAGGAGGCGCTGATCGAGAGGCGCTGCTCAGGATGAGGGCCGCACCACCAGGATCCGGTCGTCGCCGTCCCGGGGAGAGCCGCGCCCGTCTTTGTTGCTGGTGCCCACCCACAGCGTGCCGTCGGGCGCGACGGCCACCGCGCGCAGCCTGCCGTACTCGCCCGTGTACAGCGCTGCGGGACGTCCGGCGCGGCCCGAGCCGTCCACCGGCACGCGCCACAGGCGCTCGCCGCGCAGCGCCGCGGCCCACAGCGCCCCCCGGACGTACGCGAGGCCGGACGGCGACGCCTCGGCGGTCGACCAGGTGAGCAGGGGGTCGGTGTATCCGGGCCGGCCGCCCACCCCCTCGACCTCCGGCCAGCCGTAGTTGTGGCCCTTCTCGATGAGGTTGATCTCGTCGTAGGTGTTCTGGCCGAACTCGGTGGCGTACATGTGCCCCCGGTCGTCCCAGGCCATTCCCTGCACGTTGCGGTGCCCGTAGGTCCAGACGAGGGTGCCGAAGGGGTTGTCAGGGGCGGGCCTGCCGTCGGCCGTCATGCGCAGGATCTTGCCGCCCAGCGACTTCTTGTCCTGGGCCATGCCGCGTTCGCCGGTCTCTCCCGTCGAGGCGTACAGGTAGCCGTCGGGACCGAAGGCGAGGCGGCCCCCGTTGTGGATGGCCCCCTTCGGGATGCCGCTGACGAGCACCCTGCGGTCGGAGAGCCGTCCGTCGTAGCGGTAGCGGACGATCCGGTTGTCGTTCCCGGCGGTGAAGTAGACGAAAACGAAGTGGTCGGCGGCGTAGCGGGGCGAGACGGCCACGCCCAGCAGGCCGCCCTCGCCGCTCGCGGACACCCCCTCGATCACGGCGACCTCGTGGACCTGGCCGCGCGGTGTGACCCGCAGCAGCCGTGCCGACTCGCGCTCGGTCACCAGCGCGTCGCCGCCGGGCAGGAACGCGATCGCCCAGGGCACCGTAAGGCCGGTGACCAGCGTGTGCGGCGCGGCCGGGGTGGGGTTCGTCTCACCGCCGCCCGGAGTCGCACCCGCAGCGACACTCGCGGTGGCACTCGCAGTGGCACCGGCAGCGTCGCTCGCGGCGGGCAGCGGCGGGGGAGTCCTGCCCCCGCCCTCCTCGCCCTGGGCGCATGATGCGGTCGCCGCCAGAAGCGCCGCCCCCAGAAGCGCCGCGCCCACCCCATGCCTGTTCGTCATCCCTGATGACCTCCCTCACGTACCCATACTCGCTGGCGGGGCCGATGGTTCCCTAGGTTGTTCCTGTGAAGATCTGGGTCGCATCACAGGACATCGCCGACGCACTCACGGAGCTTCCCGAAGGACTCCCTGCCCTCGACTGCGCCGTGTACGACGGGCGGACCCCGCCGCCCGGCCCGCCCGAGGAGGTGGAGGTCTGGGTGCCTCCGCTGGTCCCGGTGCCGGACACCCCCGGCCTCCTGGGCCGCATGACCGGCCTCCGCCTGCTGCAGACCGTGACGGCGGGGGTCGAGCCCTACCTGCCGCACGTGCCGCCGAAGGCGGTCCTGTGCAACGCTCGCGGCGTCCACGACGCGGGCACGGCCGAGTGGGCGGTGGGCGCGATGATCGCGATGCTGCGGGAGTTCCCCGGCTTCGCGGCCGCCCAGGCCAGGCGGGAGTGGACCTACCACCACACCGGCGTCCTCGCCGACAGCACCGTGCTGATCGTCGGGTACGGCTCGATCGGCGAGGCGCTCGAACGGCGCCTGGCCGGGTTCGAGGTGGACGTCGTCCGGGTGGCGCGCACGGCCCGCGACAACGTCCACGGCCAGGACGAACTGCCCGCGCTGCTGCCCGCCGCGGACGTGGTCGTGCTCCTGGTGCCTGCCACACCGGGGACGGCCGGTCTGGTGGACGCCGAGTTCCTCGCCCGGATGAAGGACGGCGCGCTGCTGGTGAACGCCGCACGCGGGTCGGTCGTGGACGCCGGCGCGCTGCTGGCCGAGTTGCGGACGGGCAGGCTGCGGGCGGCGCTCGACGTCACCCCCGTCGAGCCGCTGCCGTCCGATCACCCGCTCTGGGCCGCGCCGGGGGTCTTCATCACCCCGCACATCGCCGGCAGCACGCCCGCGTCCGTGCGGCGTACGCGGAGGCTGGTGCGGGAACAGGTGATCCGTCATCTGACGGGCCGTCCACTCGATAACATGATCACCGGGCATTACTGACCGCTCCGTTAAGGATTCCGGAACGTGGCTGCCTCGTGACCTGGGGTGCGTACGCTGAAGCTCAGCGTGCGCGGCTGGTTATCAGATCGGTGACGACTCGCTCGTTGTCCCCCTCTCGATCAGCGGCAGTGCGCACACTGGCCATGTGACAGGGAGAGTAAAGCCGAGTCGAGAACGGGAGGGGCAGTGATGGCACACCCCACCGAATCCGGCGACGCTGACACGGCTCCGGACTCGGCCGAAACCCCGGCGGACACGACGGCCGGCGGTGGATCGGCGACAGGTGCAGAGGCGACGCGCGTGAACGTCAGGCGTGACCCCCGGGTCCCACTCACCACCGCGGCCGGACTCGGCGCGGTGGCGGTCGTCGTGGCCCTGGTCACCGGAGGCTCGGCGCCGGTCGTGACCGCGATCGCGGGGGTCGTCACCGGCCTGCTCGCGGCCGTCTCGCTGATCATGGCCGCCTCCCGCGTCGTCCCCGTCCACCGGCGCCAGCCCGGCGCGTGGCGGTGGATGGCCGCCGGGTCGCTGACCTGGCTCCTCGGCGTCGGCGTACGTCCCGTGGCCGACGGCACGCCGTTCGTGCTCACGTTCGCCGACCTGCTCATGCTCGTCGGATCGGTGCTGCTCGCGATCGGCTGCGGCATGTCCGTGAAACCACCCGCGTTCACGCGGGGGGTGATACGCCAGGGGGCCGACGCCTACCTGGGCGCGGCGTCGGTCTTCGCCGTGGCCTGGGTCGCCGTGCTCGGCCCGGCGTTCAGGAAGGCGGAGGACACCGGAGCGTTCTTCGTCGCGCTCGCGCTGCCCATGGTCTGCCTGCTCGCGACCTGCGCCGTGACACCGGCGGTGGCGGCCTCCCGGTCGGGCAACCGGGTGGTCGGGCTCACCGGCGTAGGGCTGCTCACCGCGATAACGGCGGCGGAGATGGCCACGGCCCTCGCCCGCCTCGACGGCGACACCCCACCGCTCGCGGCGGGGCTCGTCGTCCCGGCCATGCTGCTGGTCCTCGCCGTCGCCCCGTGGATGCAGGAGGTCCGGCCGGCCAGGCCGTTGCCCGCCGCGCTGACGGCCGCCACCCCGCTCGTGCTGGTCGCCGCCGCCACGCTGGTCGCCACCCTGTACGCGATCGGCAACAGCCGTGACGCCGCCCTGGTGATCGTGGCCGCCTCGGTCGTCCTCGTCCTGCTCGGCCGTCTGTTCGTGCTCCTGGTCGAGACCGCGGGCATGCGCCGCCTCGTCGACGTCGGCGAGCAGCAACTGCGCAGGCTCGCCGAGAGCACCGGCGACGTCGTTCTGGTGTGCGATCCCTGCGGGGTCATCCAGGAGGTGGGCCCCGGTCTCGAGACGACGTACGGCTACCGCCCCGACGACCTCGCCTTCCGGCCGATCTTCGACTACATCCACCCCGAGGACGTGCCGGCCGTACAGGCCCTGCTCGACCGCATGACCGACGAGGACGACGGGCCCGAACAGGAGGGCGGCACCCGCATCTCCTGCCGGTTCCGCGCCGCCGACGGCACCTGGCGGCCCACCGAGTCCGTCGCCGCCCGGCACGTACGCGACGACGACCTCGTCCTGGTCACGATCCGCGACATCAGCGACCAGGTGGCCCTGCGTAACCAGGTCACCCACCTGACCTTCCACGACGGGGTCACCGGGCTGCCCAACCGGGCCTACTTCGAGGAGCGCGCCCGGGACGTGCTCACCCGCCGCGGCGCCGGCGGGACCGCGGTGATCTTCCTGGACCTCGACGGCTTCACCTCCGTCAACGACTCCGTCGGCCATGCCAGCGGCGACCACCTGCTCGGCCAGGCCGCCCGCCGCCTGCGCTCGGCCGTACGTGCCGACGACACGCTCGCCCGGTGGGGCGGGGACGAGTTCGCGGTGCTGCTGGAGGGCGGCACGTCCGGCGCCGACGCGCAGACCGCCATCGACCTGGCCGAGCGGCTCGTCCGCGCGGTCTCGAACGAGCCGTTCCGGGTCGCGGACCGGGACATCGCGCTGACGGCCAGCGTCGGCGTGGCCTTCGCCGAGGAGGACCTGCCGCCCGGAGACCTGCTGCGCAACGCGGACGTGGCGATGTCGCGGGCCAAGGAGCTCGGCGGACGCCGGGTGGAGGTCTTCGCCACCCACATGCACGCCGACGTCCTGCGCCGCCTGGAGATCGCCTCCGACCTGCAGCGGGCGCTGCTGGAGAACCAGTTCGCGATCGAGTACCAGCCCGTGGTCGACCTGGCCACGTCGCGGGTGACCGCCGTCGAGGCGCTGGTGCGCTGGTGGCGGGGCAGCACGTTCGTGCCGCCGGAGCAGTTCCTCGGGCCCGCCGAGGACACCGGGATCATCGTGCCGCTCAGCGAGTGGATCCTGCGCGAGGCGTGCCGCGAGGTGGCGGCCTGGCGCGCGTCGTCCTGGGACATCGGGCTGGCGCTGAACCTGTCCGCGCGGCAGATCATGGCCCCGCGCTTCGTGGAGACCGTGGCGGAGGCGCTGAGCGAGAGCGGACTGCCCGCCAGCGCGCTGACCCTCGAGGTCATCGAGGAGATGCTGGTCGAGGACGCCGGGGAGATGATCAGCAGGCTGTCGGAGCTGAGGACTCTCGGCGTACGGCTGGCCATCGACGACTTCGGCACCGGCTACGCGTCGCTCGCGTTCCTGCGCCAACTGCCGGTCGACATGATCAAGATCGACCCGTCGTTCGTCTCCGGGCTCGGCAACGACGACACGCTGACCCTGCTGACGAGAACGATCGTGCAACTCGGCAACGACCTCGGCCTGATCGTCGTCGCCGAGGGCATCGAGCGTCCCGAGCAACTCGACCTGCTGCGCAAGATGGGCTGCACGCGCGGACAGGGCTATCTGGTGGCGCGCCCCATGACCGCGCGCGGCGTCGACTCCCTGATGCCGACCACGACCCTCCAGAACACCGCCTAACCCCCACCCCCCACCCACCGCCGTGATCTTGTAGTTTGTCGCATGCGAGGCCGCTACCAGGCCGTTCGGCTTTGGTGATCTTGCAGTTTTATGACGTACACTCATCCTGACCTGGGCGTTTCCTGTTCGTGATCATGCAGGTGGGACACATCGGGTCGCATGCCTCGCGGGCTGCAAGATCAGGTTTGGTGTTCGCGCTGGTCGTCGTTCCCTCTTGGGCGTTCGCGCATGATCACGAAGGCGGATTCCGCAGCTCGCCCCCGTCGCCTGCGACAAACTGCAAGATCACGGCGGGTGGGGTGTCTTGGATGGCGAGACGGGCGTCCCAGATGATTTGACGTAGAGGCGCTCCATCGGACATCGTTGTAGCCATGCATAGCGGTGGGATTCTCGTAGTACTTCGCAGGCGCGCAGCCTGACGAAGCACTAGGTCCTGCGCGCGCCCCAGCTCCGCTCAGCGGATGGGGCATTTTTTATGCCAGGAGTCACGCCAAGCAGCCCAGCAGAAGCAAGCTCAGCCACAAGGAACGAGCCGATGACCGAGAAAATGACAGGTGCCCAGGCCCTCGTGCGGGCGCTGGAGCAGGTCGGGGTCGACACGGTGTTCGGGATCCCGGGCGGGGCCATTCTCCCCGCCTACGACCCCCTCTACGACTCGACCAAGGTCCGGCACGTGCTTGTACGGCACGAGCAGGGCGCCGGCCACGCGGCCGAGGGCTACGCGCAGGCGACCGGCAGGGTCGGGGTGTGCATGGCCACCAGCGGCCCGGGAGCGACCAACCTGGTCACCCCGATCGCGGACGCCTACATGGACTCGGTGCCGATCGTGGCGATCACCGGGCAGGTGGCTTCGCCGCTGATCGGGACCGACGCCTTCCAAGAGGCCGACATCTCCGGCATCACGATGCCGATCACCAAGCACAACTTCCTGGTCACCAGCGCCGACGACATCCCGCGGACCATCGCCGAGGCGTTCCACGTCGCCTCCACCGGGCGCCCGGGGCCGGTGCTGGTGGACATCTCCAAGGACGCCCTGCAGTCCACGACCACCTTCTCCTGGCCGCCGGTCATGCAGCTGCCCGGCTACCGCCCGGTGACCCGGCCGCACTCCAAGCAGATCCGCGAGGCCGCCCGGCTGATGACCGAGGCCAAGCGGCCGGTGTTCTACGTGGGCGGCGGCGTGCACAAGGCGCACGCCTCGGCCGAGCTGCTGGAGCTGGCCGAGCTGACCGGCATCCCGGTGGTCACCACGCTGATGGCCCGGGGCACCTTCCCCGACAGCCATCCCCAGCACATGGGCATGCCCGGCATGCACGGCAGCGTCTCGGCCGTCGGCGCGCTGCAGCGCGCGGACCTGTTGATCGCGCTCGGCACCCGGTTCGACGATCGGGTCACCGGCCAGCTGTCCAGCTTCGCTCCGCACGCCAAGGTCATCCACGCCGACATCGACCCGGCGGAGATCTCCAAGAACCGCCACGCCGATGTGCCGATCGTGGGCGACTGCCGCGAGGTGATCGGGGACCTGATCACCGCAGTGCGGACCGAGCAGGCCGACGGCCGCAAGGGCGACTACAGCGAGTGGTGGCGGCTGCTCAACGGCTACAAGGAGACCTACCCGCTGGGCTACGAGGAGTTCGCCGACGGCTCGCTCGCCCCGCAGTACGTCATGGAGCGGCTGAGCGCGCTGGTCGGGGCGGACGCGATCTACGCGGCGGGCGTCGGCCAGCACCAGATGTGGGCCGCCCAGTTCATCAGGTATGAGAACCCCGGCACCTTCCTCAACTCCGGCGGCGCGGGCACGATGGGGTACGCCGTGCCGGCCGCCATGGGCGCCAAGATGGGCCGCCCGGACAAGGTCGTGTGGGCGGTCGACGGCGACGGGTGCTTCCAGATGACCAACCAGGAGCTGGCGACCTGCGCCATCGAGGGTGTGCCGATCAAGGTGGCGGTCATCAACAACGGCAACCTCGGCATGGTGCGCCAGTGGCAGACCCTGTTCTACGACGAGCGCTATTCCAACACCGATCTGCAGCGGGTCAAGCGGATTCCCGACTTCGTGAAGCTCGCCGAGGCGTACGGTTGCGTGGGCCTGCGGTGTGAGCGTCCCGAGGACGTGGACGAGACGATCCGCAAGGCCATGGAGATCAACGATGTGCCGGTGGTGGTCGACTTCGTCGTGCACCAGGACGCGATGGTCTGGCCGATGGTCGCCGCCGGGACGAGCAACGACGACATCAAGTACGCCCGCGACATGGCGCCCAACTGGGAGGGTGGAGAATGAGCCCCGCCCCCGCCCGACCCGTTCACGACCAGCAGCGCGAGGAGATGGAGCAAGCATGAGTCGCCACACGCTGTCCGTGCTGGTGGAGAACAAGCCGGGCGTGCTGGCCCGGGTCGCCGCCCTGTTCAGCCGCCGCGGGTTCAACATCGACTCGCTGGCGGTCGGCCCCACGGAGCACGACGACATCTCGCGGATGACCATCGTCGTCAACGTGGAGGACCTCCCGCTGGAGCAGGTCACCAAGCAGCTCAACAAGCTGGTCAACGTCATCAAGATCGTCGAGCTCGACAACAGCCAGTCGGTGCAGCGCGAGCTGATGTTGATCAAGGTGCGGACCGACTCCGAGAGCCGGTCGCACGTCCTCGAACTCGTGAACCTCTTCCGGGCGCGCTGCGTTGACGTGGCTCCGGACGCGGTCACGATCGAGGTCACCGGGACGACCGACAAGCTGGAGGCGTTCGTCCGGGTCCTTGAGCCGTACGGCATCAAGGAGCTCGTGCAGTCGGGCATGGTGGCCATCGGCCGCGGCGCCCGTTCCATCACCGACCGCTCGCTTCGCGCCCTCGACCGCAGCGCATAGGAGTGTCGGACAGACGCTGCCCGTCGCGAGCGTGGACCCTGGGCCACGCGCAGCGGGGCAAGATTTGTCAGACACGACGTAGCTCCCATGGCAGGCACGTCGCGACGGACAACCCGTGAAAGGCAAGCAAGTGACTGAGATCTACTACGACGACGACGCCGACCTGTCGATCATCCAGGGCCGCCACGTCGCGGTGCTGGGTTACGGCAGCCAGGGCCACGCCCACGCGCTGAGCCTGCGCGACTCGGGCGTGGACGTCCGCGTCGGCCTGCCCGAGGGCTCCAAGAGCCGGGAGAAGGTCGAGGCCGACGGGCTGCGCGTGCTGTCGCCGGGCGAGGCCGTCGAAGAGGCCGACCTCACGATGATCCTCGCGCCGGACCACATCCAGCGGCACCTGTACGCCGAGCACGTCGCGCCGAACCTCGTCGAGGGCGACGCGCTGTTCTTCGGCCACGGCCTCAACATCCGCTACGGCCTCATCGAGGCCCCGGCGGGCGTCGACGTCGCGATGGTGGCGCCGAAGGGCCCGGGCCACCTGGTCCGCCGCCAGTACTCGGCCGGCCGCGGCGTGCCCTGCCTGGTCGCCGTCGAGCGCGACGCCACCGGCAACGCCTGGCCGCTCGTGCTGTCGTACGCCAAGGGCATCGGCGGCACCCGCGCCGGCGCGCTGAAGACGACCTTCACCGAGGAGACCGAGACCGACCTGTTCGGCGAGCAGGCCGTGCTGTGCGGCGGCGTCTCCGAGCTGATCAAGGCCGGGTTCGAGACGCTGATCGAGGCCGGCTACCAGCCGGAGGTCGCCTACTTCGAGTGCCTCCACGAGATGAAGCTGATCGTGGACCTCATGTACGAGGGCGGCATCTCCAAGATGTACTGGTCGGTGTCCGACACCGCCGAGTACGGCGGCTACACCCGCGGCCCGCGCGTGGTCAACGAGGAGACCAAGAAGGAGATGCGCCGCATCCTGGACGAGATCCAGGACGGCCGCTTCGCCCGCGAGCTGGTCGAGGAGTTCGACTCCGGCCAGACCAACTTCAAGCGCTACCGCGAGGAGCTGGCGGGCCACTCGATCGAGCAGACCGGCGGCAAGCTCCGCCCGATGATGAGCTGGCTCAAGGGCGAGCAGGCCTGAGGCTCGCGAACGCTCGCATGATCGCGGCGCCGCGCCCCGCCGGAGAGGTGGGGAGCGGCGCCGCGTTGCGTTTCACGGCCCCGTCGCCGCCGTGCCGCCCATCCTGCCGCGCGGCGTCCCGCCGACCATCCGCTCCGCCTCTCCCGCGATCGGCAGGGCGGCGTACCAGGTGGGGACCCAGGGCTCCCGGGTGAGTGGCTTTCCGCGATCGCCGGTGAGCGGTGCCGGGGCGGCGATACGGAAATTCACCTGGAGCGATCAGGCCGGCATCGAGACCAGGAACACGCTGTCGCCGAACGCCACCTCGTCGCCGGCCCGCACGGATGCGGGGCCGACCAGGCGCCAGCCGTTCAGCCGGGTGCCGTTCATCGAGCCGAGGTCGACGAGCAGCCAGGAGTCGTGCTCCCGCCGCAGTTCGGCGTGCACCCGCGAGACGGTCAGGTCGGCGAGGACGAGGTCGCAGGACGAGCCGCGGCCGACCAGGTAGCGGGCCCGGCCGTCGGCGGGCAGGGCGAGCCGGGGCAGCCGCGGACGCCGCCAGGCGGACTCGATCCGGCTGCTCAGCTCCGACACGGAGGCGACGGCGTCGGTGATCCTCCTGCGCCAGCGCCCGCGGTGCGGGAGGTCGGCGACCAGCTCGTCCAACTCGGTGCGGCTGCGTGCGCGAAGCGCCAGGTCCACCCGGCCGACGAAGGTCTCCATGGACAGGCGTCCTTCGGCGGCCCGGTCGCGGAGCTCGCTGAGCGCACGCTCGCGGTCCCCGTCCGAGGCGCGAACCGGGGGAGAGCTCATGATTGGAGTATCCGCCGCAGTGGTCCGAGGTGTCCAGAAGACCGTCGTATTCCCCGCCAATCCCGGCGCGGGAGCGGGGCCGCCGGGCGTGGCGTCCCCGCTCCCTGCCGGACGGCGCGTCTCTACTGCCGGCCGAAGTCCTGGGTCCAGTACGGGCCGCCCGCGGCGACGTACCCGACCCCGATGTCGGTGTAGTTGCAGTTGAGGATGTTCTGCCGGTGTCCGGGGCTGTTCATCCAGCCCTGGACGACCGCCTGGGCCGTGCCGTAGCCCTTGGCGATGTTCTCCGCCGCCGCCCGCCAGGTGTAGCCGGCGGCCGTGATGCGGTCGGCGAAGGAGCGGCCGTCCTTTGAGGTGTGGTCGAAGTAGTCCTTGGCGGACATGTCGGCCGAGTGGGCGTACGCGGCGGTGCGCAGGCGCGGGTCGTGCTTCAGCGGGCCGCAGCCCGCCTTCGCCCGCTCGACGTTGGTGAGGCGCACCACCTCGTTCTCGATGGCGGTCCCCACGGCCGAGCCGCTCGTCGGAGAGGCGCTGGGAGCGGCGGAGGCGGGGGCGCTCGCGGGCGGAGTCGTGGCAGGGGCCGTGCTGGGGACGGCGGAGGGGGCGCCGGTGGGGACGCCGGTGGGGCTAGGGGACGAGGTAGCGGTGGGAACCGGGGTGGGGACGTCGCAGTCGAGGCGCACCGGCCGCGACCGCGACAGGTGGCCGCGGTAGTCGGTGACGACGCTGTAGTACGCACCGTCCGCGCAGGTCAGCCCGACGACGACGCGCGCGTTCCTGACCACCTTGGAGCCGCTCTTGACCACGCGGTCGGGGCCCGGCCTGCTCTTCACGATCCGGACCCGGAAACGGGCGTTGTCGATGCAACCGGCCCGCGAGCCCGCCGCGCGGATCTTGCCGTCCACGCTGACGTAGGGCTTCGCGGCGGCGACCCGGCAGCCCGCGTGCAGGGCCTCTGCTTGAGCGGGGGCCGCAGCCACGCCGACGGCCGCGACGCTCCCGAGGCACAGGACCGCTCCGAGCGCTCTGTTCACGATCATTCCTCCAGTGGGGGTTAGACGCTGGGGAAGTCGTCATTATGGTGCGCCAGAGACCGACATGTGGTGATAAATCGGTCCAAGCCCGAAAGTATCTACCTTCTCTTAAACTTCCTTTATCCCGCGTACTGCCTGAGATGTCCGATAATCCGCAGGTCAGCGGCGTGATCGGCCAGGGGACCGCCTTGAGGGGCGCTTAAGGTCGTAGACGGGCCTCCCGCGCCCCCCGTTCCAGGTGCTCTCGGCGGCTCCGGGATCGCCGCGACCGCCCGCACACCGCCTGGTCGATCACCGTGCCGACCCTGCGGGACGAGCGGATCCGCGCGATCAGCTCATTCCTCGGTGCGGAGCACTTCGCCGGGTTCGGGCTGCCCGCCGTCCTTCCCGGCGGTCTCAGCACCGGTGACGGCGGCCGCTGAGGGCGTGGTCCCGGCCCCGCCGGTGACGGCGGCGAGGCGGTCGGCGGTCAGGTCGTACCTGAGGGTCATCAGCACGCCCGCGAACGTGATCACGGCGGGCACCACGGTCACGCCGATCATCACGGCGACGTGGGCGCTGCCCGGCTGGGTCACCGGATGCTCGGGATCGGAGGAGACGAATCCCCCCGCGCTCAGCACCCACCCGTACGCGGTCGCCCCGAGCGCCGTCACCGCGTTCTCCACCGCGGTCCACAGGCCGGTGAAGACGCCGCCCCTGCGCTCGCCGCTCACCGCGCCGTCGTGGGCGATGACGTCGGCGAGCATGGAGAACTGCAGCAGTTGCAGGCCCGCGTAGCCGACGCCCACGATCATCACGCACAGGTGCGCGTACAGCTCGCCGAGCGCGGGCGTCGCGAGGATCAGCAGCGCACCGCCCGTGAACAGCGAGCCCGAAAGGATCATCGCGCCGCGCTTGTCGAGCTTGCGCGCCAGCCACACCCACAGGGGCATCGTGACCAGCATCGGCCCCACGAGCGCCGCGAAGAGCGTGGTGGTGGCGGAGGTGTCGTCGAGAGAGTAGGCGGCGAAGTAGGGCGCGCCCGCGAGCATCACGCCGGCCCCGAGCGTCTGCGCGGAGCTGAGCCCGAGGAGCCACAGGAACTGCTTGCTCGTGCGGGCGGCGGCGAGCTGCTCCCGAAGCGTCCCCTCGGACTTCTGCGGGGCCGTGAAGGGCGCGCGGGCGGTGCCGAAGAACGAGGCCAGCATCGCGACGAGCAGGATCACGCCGAAGCTGATGCCCATGGTGCGATACCCGTCGGCCGTGTCGCCGGCGATCGCCGGAGCGAGGATGCCGCTCATCGCGATCCCGACCGCGATGAGGACCATGCGCCACTGCAGCAGCGAGGTCCGCTCGTGGTAGTCGGTCGTCATCTCCGCCGGCATGGCCTTGTACGGCACCTCGTACAGCGCGTATCCGGTGGTGGCCAGCAGGAACGTGAGGCCGACGTAGGCGGCGGCGGGCGCGCCGGTGAGCGGCGGCCCGGCGAACACCAGCGCGAACGACACCGGCAGCACCGCGGCCCCGGCGAGCAGCCACGGACGGCGTGGTCCCCAGCGCGAGACCGTGCGGTCCGACCATCGGCCGACCATCGTGTTGGCGATCAGGTCCCAGGCCTTGGGCAGGAAGAGCACGACGCCCGCGAGCCCGGCGGGGACCGCGAGCACGTTGGTCATGTAGAAGAGCAGCAGCAGCCCGGGGATCGTGGCGAAGTTGGCCGTGCAGAACGAGCCGACGGCGTACCCGAGGCGAACCCCGAGGGAGACCTTCGAAGGGGACGGCGTCGCCGTGGAAACCATGGCGACATTCAAGCCGAGCAAGCGTCCGTTCGGAAGGATTCTCCGGCAACGGTTCGGCGGCTGCCCGGTGTCCCGTCGATCTCCGCCGGCCCGGTGCAGGCGCGGTGCCGGCGGAGATCGGTAACGGGGCTCCGGGCTCAGTCGCGAACGTCGGGGCAGACGACGTGCGCGCCGATCTCGATCAGGCGGCGTTCGGTGTGCGCGTCGGCGACCCTGGCCATGAGCACCGGCGCCTCGCTGGCCGCCAGTTGCGGCAGCCGGCTGCGCACCCGGCGGTGCAGTTCCTTCACGATGTCGTCGGCGGCGGAGATGTGCACCTTGACGTGCAGCATGATTCCCCACAGCCCGGCGGCCGTGCGCGCCTCGGAGATCCAGACGTGGTGGACGTAGGGATACTCCGGCAGCAGTTCGGCGACCGCCACCCGCAGCGCCGGCAGGATCGGATGACGCGTCCTGCGGTAGCCGGGGTCCACGACCTGCATCGCCCCCGACAGGTGCTGGCGGGGAGCGGGGATCCGCTGCGACGGCAGCGCGGAGGCCGCCGCCGCGACCGGGGCGGGCATCGGCGGGACGGGCGTGGCCGGCGGGGGAGCCTGCCGCGTGGCCTGCGCACGGGTCACGGTCGCCATCGCGCCCGTGGCGTACGCCGTGGGGGCGGCCGAGCCCATGGCCGACAGCGCCGGAGCGGGACCGGTGCGGGTCTGCTCCAGATAGCGCTGCAGGTCGTCGATCGGCACGGCGGCGGCAGCGGGGCCGGCCGCGTCGATCACGATCTCGCGCACGCCCGTGACGCGCTGGATGTCGAGGATGGTGCCGGCGTCGCACGCCGACAGCGAGTGGCTGCCACGGTGCCGGGCGTAGGTCGCCGGTCCCGTGTAGCCGAGCAGAACGCGTTCGCCGTTCTGTGTCGTGCCGAGCACCACGGAGCGGTCGGGGCGGACCGCCACCAGGATGCCCCACTCCGCGAGGGCCGCCAGGAGTTGCCTGGGGCTGCCATGCCGCGCGAGAACGTCGCCCAGAGAGGGGTTCCCGATGCTCATAGCCTGAACGATAGGGACTGGACCATGGCGAATCAGGCTAATCCCCAAGAATAGGTGCGATCAATACCGAGATGGGTGGCAGTCCGTATGGATCAGGCGTAGCCGGGGTACATCGACGGGCTGGGCCCGTAGGTGAGCGAGTCTCATGAATCCCCTCGGTCCCACCAGATCCTGCGGGCGGCCGGCGGCGGGACGGCGCCCGGAGCCGCGCGGATCGAGATTCCGAGACCGGGTCGTCGTGCCGTCGCGACGCCGCCGAGACCTTGGGTGTCTCGTATGCCGGGCGCTCGTGAGAGCTTTCACAAGGCCCGGATAGACTCACGTCGTCCGCGCTGTCGCACTTCACGAAGGACTCAACCCAGTGAACAAGCCCGTCGTACTTGTCGCAGAAGAGCTCTCAGAAGCGGGTCTCGCCGTGCTCGGCGCGGACTTCGAGGTCCGGCACACCGACGGCGCCGACCGATCGCAGCTCCTGCCCGCCCTCGCCGACGTGGACGCCCTGATCGTACGCAGCGCGACCCAGGTCGACGCGGAGGCCATCGCGGCGGCGCCCAAGCTGCGCGTCGTCGCCCGCGCCGGGGTGGGCCTGGACAACGTCGACGTCGAGGCCGCGACCAAGGCCGGCGTCATGGTCGTGAACGCCCCGACCTCCAACATCACCAGCGCCGCCGAGCACACGGTCGCGCTGATCCTCGCCAGCGCCCGCAACGTGGCCCAGGCGCACTCCGCGCTCAAGGGCGGCGAGTGGAAGCGCTCGAAGTACACCGGCGTCGAGCTCGACGAGAAGGTCATCGGCATCCTCGGCCTCGGCAAGATCGGCCAGCTCGTCGCGCAGCGCCTGCAGCCGTTCGGCGTCGAGATCATCGCGTACGACCCCTACCTGCAGCCGGCCCGCGCGGCGGCGATGGGCGTGCGGCTGGCGTCGCTGGAGGAGGTGCTCCAGCAGGCCGACTTCATCACGGTCCACCTGCCCAAGTCGAAGGAGACCGTCGGCCTCATCGGCGATCGCGAGCTGCACATGGTCAAGCCGAGCGTCCGGCTGATCAACGTCGCGCGTGGCGGGATCATCGACGAGAACGCCCTCTACTCCGCCCTCAAGGAGGGTCGCGTCGCGGGCGCGGGCATCGACGTGTTCGCCAAGGAGCCCTGCACCGACAGCCCGCTGTTCGAGTTCGACCAGGTCGTGGCGACGCCGCACCTCGGCGCCTCCACCCACGAGGCCCAGGAGAAGGCCGGCACGCAGGTCGCCCGCAGCGTCAAGCTGGCGCTCGCGGGCGAGTTCGTGCCCGACGCGGTGAACGTCCAGGGCGGCGCGGTCGCCGAGGACGTCAAGCCGGGCCTGCCGCTCACCGAGAAGCTCGGCCGCATCTTCACCGCGCTCGCGGGCGAGGTGGCCACCCGCCTGGACGTCGAGATCCGGGGCGAGATCTCCGCGCAGGACGTCCGGGTCCTGGAGCTGGCCGCGCTCAAGGGCGTCTTCACCGGCGTCGTCGAGGACGCGGTGACCTACGTCAACGCGCCCCTGCTGGCCAAGGACCGCGGTGTCGTGGTCGAGCTGGTCACCAGCGCGGAGAGCCCCGACTGGCGCAACGTCATCACGGTGCGCGGCGTGCTCGCCGACGGACGCACGGTCTCGGTCTCCGGCACGCTGTCCGGCCCCCGGCAGATCACCAAGATCGTCGAGGTGAACGGCTTCGCGATGGAGATCGAGCCGACCGACCACCTGGCCTTCTTCACCTACGCCGACCGCCCCGGCATCGTCGGCATCGTCGGCCGCCTGCTCGGCGAGCAGAACGTGAACATCGCGTCCATGCAGGTCTCGCGGGACGTGAAGGGCGGCAAGGCGCTCATCGCGCTGACGGTCGACACGGCGATCCCGTCCGAGGTCGTCGAGCAGATCGCGGGGGAGATCGGCGCCGACAGCGGCCGTACGGTCGACCTGGAGGACTGACGCTCCGCATCGCTTCATCGAACGGCCCGGCGCCCGCGCGCCGGGCCGTTCGTGTTTTCCCCGTGTCTTCCGCCCAGCGGACCGCGTCTCACGAAGTGAGATACTAGGTCGTCCTACGAGATTGTGGGGTACTCTCGTGATGACGAGGCGCCCCGCACTTCCACCTGCCGCGACGGGGCCTGATCAGGGCAGGCCGGCCCGTCGCGGAGCGCCGCGCCGCCGGCCTTCGGCTCGCCCGTGACGCGTGACCCGCGTTCCACCGGTGGCCGACGTACCGGATCCGCGACAGGCGGATCCCGATCTCAGCATTCCTCCGTCGAAGAGAGAATCGCCATGTACGAGATGTACCCCTGGGGTCGTTCCGAGGACGCCGAGGACGAGGCGGCCGCCGCGTTGCAGATCGCGCTCGACCGCCGCGACAACGGGGGCGTACCGCAGCGCTGACCTGGGCCGACCTGGCCTCGGCCGGCCTGGCCGGGATCGGCGGGATCGGCCACCCTCCCGGCCTGGAGCGTGCCAGCCTCGTCCGTCCCGGCCGGGCTGCGCGCCGGCGGCACCGGCCCGCGCCGCCCTGCGGCATCGGGCCGGACGCCGTGATCCTCGGGGCGCCGGCGGCCGGGCAGTCCACGGCGCGCGCGACCTCGTCTTCGGGCGTGCCCTCGCGACGGGACCCGCCTGACGCGCAGGTACGCCCACGTATGGACCGCATGGTGAGATCGTGTTCCGATCTCCGAGACAACCGGTAAGGTACACGCATGGAGTCGAGCAACATCCGCCTGGCAGTGATCCCCGGTGACGGTATCGGCACGGAGGTCGTCGCCGAAGGCCTCAAGGTCCTCAACGCCGCGGGCGTCAAGTCCGAGACCACCGAGTACGACCTCGGTGCCAAGCGCTACCACGCGACCGGGCAGACGCTTCCCGACGAGGTGCTCGACGAGCTGCGCGGCTACGACGCGATTCTGCTGGGCGCCGTCGGCGACCCGAGCGTGCCGCCCGGCGTCCTGGAGCGCGACCTGCTGCTGCGCCTGCGCTTCGAGCTCGACCACTACGTGAACCTCCGCCCGGTCAAGCTGTTCCCCGGCGTGACGACCCCGCTCGGACAGGCCCGTCCCGAGGACATCGACATGATCGTCGTCCGTGAGGGCACCGAGGGCCCGTACGCCGGCGCCGGCGGCGTGATGCGCCGCGGCACGCCGCAGGAGATCGCGACCCAGGAGTCGCTGAACACGGCTTACGGCGTCGAGCGCGTGGTGCGCTACGCCTTCGAGAGGGCCGTGGCCCGGCCGCGCCGCAAGCTGACGCTGGTCCACAAGACCAACGTGCTGACGTACGCGGGCGACCTGTGGGCGCGCACCGTCGACCGGCTCAGCCTGGAGTTCCCCGAGGTGGAGACCGACTACTGCCACGTCGACGCGGCCTCCATGTTCTTCATCAGCCAGCCGCAGCGGTTCGACGTGATCGTCACCGACAACCTGTTCGGCGACATCCTGACCGACATCGGCGCGGCGGTCGCGGGCGGCATCGGCCTGGCGGCCAGCGGCAACGTCAACCCGGCCCGCACGGCGCCGTCCATGTTCGAGCCCGTGCACGGCAGCGCGCCCGACATCGCGGGCCAGGGCAAGGCCGACCCCACCGCCACGATCCTGTCGGTCGCCATGCTCCTCGACCACCTCGGCCACGCCGAGGCGGCGGCCCGCGTCGAGCAGGCCGTGGCCGACGACCTGATCGAGCGCCAGAGCGGATGGACGGCACGCTCCACCCGCGAGATCGGCGACGACATCGCCGCCCGAGTAGCCGGCTGATTCCGGCCGCTCATCCCGACATCACGCGCATGGCGGCCCGGTATGGGCCGCCATGCGCTTTTTCATACCTGTGAAATGCCCTAGTTTTCCCTTAGCCGACTCGTCGCACAATTACTACGACGACGTAGAGAGAAGGACCTCGCATGACCACCCACCTCAGGTTCGACGTGCAGCTCAATCCGCAGGCCCGCAGTGCGGCCGAGCGCGAGCAGGTGCTGGCGAGCCCCGGCTTCGGTCAGGTCTTCACCGACCACATGGTGTCCATCGACTGGACCGAAGGGGAGGGCTGGCACGACGCGAAGCTCCAGCCGTACGGTCCGCTCGTCCTGGACCCCGCCACTTCCGTGTTCCACTACGCCCAGGAGCTGTTCGAGGGCCTCAAGGCGTACCGGCAGCCGAACGGCTCGATCGTCGCGTTCCGGCCGTACGCGAACGCGGCGCGGTTCAACCGGTCGGCGCTGCGGATGGCGATGCCGGAGCTTCCCGAGGAGGCGTTCGTCGAGTCGCTCGAACTCCTCGTGCAGACCGACCGCGACTGGGTGCCGACCGCCGAGGGCCACAGCCTCTACCTGCGTCCCTTCATGATCGCCACGCAGCCCGCCCTCGGGGTGAACCACCCCTCGCGGAGCTACAAGTACATGGTGATCGCCTCGCCCGCCGCGTCGTACTTCACCGGCGGCCTCAAGCCGGTCTCGGTCTGGCTGTCCACGGAGTACACCCGCGCGGCGCCCGGCGGCACCGGGTTCGCCAAGTGCGGCGGCAACTACGCGGCGGCGTTCGTGGCCCAGCGGCAGGCCGTCGAGGAGGGCTGCGACCAGGTCGTCTGGCTCGACGCCTTCGAGCACCGGTGGGTCGAGGAGATGGGCGGGATGAACCTGTTCTTCGTCTTCGGCGACCGCCTCGTGACCCCGGCGCTCACCGGGACGCTGCTGCCCGGCATCACCCGTGACTCGATCCTCAGCCTGGCCGCCGAGCTGGGATACACGGCGGAGGAGGGCAAGATCTCCATCGAGGAGTGGCAGGCGGGCTGCGAGTCGGGCGAGCTCACCGAGGTCTTCGCCTGCGGAACCGCCGCCGTCGTCACCCCCGTCGGCTCCGTCAAGGGCGTCGACCGGAGCTGGACCGTCGGCGACGGCACCCCCGGGCCGGTCACGATGAAGATCCGTGAGGAGCTCGTGGGCATCCAGTACGGCAGCCGCCCCGACGCCCACCACTGGATCCACAAGATCTGCTGACGGCCGCCCCGCCTCCCCCCAGGCGGGCGCCCGTCCGGTGTGCGCTCCGGAGGGGCGTGCCCGGGGGCTGGGTTCACGTAGTCGCGTTCAAGCGGTCGCGTTCAAGGGGTCGCGTTCAGCCGGTCGCGCCCGGGCAGGTCGTGCCCACCGCCAGGACGGACAGCGACACCAGCCCGTGGAGCAGGCCGGCACCCCCGCCGCCGCTCACCCCGGCCCTCGCGCCGACACTGATCAGGGAGCGCGCGGCCGGGCACGGCGCCGGCTCCGCCGCGACGGCGGGCGCGGGCGCGACGGGAGACGGCTTGGGCGTCGCGGTCACCGTGACGGTGACCGTGGGCACCGGAGTGGGCCTGGCGCCGGGCGTCCGCGCAGGCGCGGAGGGCGCCGGGCTCACGGTCGGACCGGCGACGGTCACGTGCTGGGTGATGTTGCAGACCCGGGCGCGCCGGCACAGCGCGTTCTGCACGTTCGAGGAGCCGCCCGCGGTGTTGGTGGACGTGTGCTGGTAGCCGCGGTTGTGCGTGTCGCCGGACACCGACAGCTTGTCCCTGGGCCGGTCCTGCGGGTCCTTCCCCTGGGTGGTCGCGACGTTGCGCACCGCGCGATCGGTACGGCCGTGCCCGTTGTCGGCGGCGGCCCCGAGCGGGATGACGCCGGTGACGAACACGGTCGAAGCCGATGTCCCGGCGAGAAGGAGACCGGCGATCCTGCCGGTGAGAAACGCCCCGCCGCCGCGCCGACAAGTCATTCGCCGCCCCCTGTTCGGATCAGACGCCTGGTTGCATCAGACGCTGCGTGATAAAGACGAGCCCTGGGCAAAGCGATCCGCCAATGCGAATCGCTTCGCGAGCGTACTCACCGAGGGGGCGCCGATCGTGTGTCCCGCGCCTCTATGGCGCGTTATTACGCCATCATTGCCCTACGTCCATCGAGATCCGGGGTTCAGTTCTTCCTGATGAGCGTGAGCCCGTCGGCGACGGTCAGGAGCACGCTCGTCACCCGGGAGTCGCGTGCGACGAGGTCGTTGAACTCCCGCATCGCGGGCACGTTGCCGCCGGCGGCGGGATCGGTGATGTCGCCGTGCTGGAGCGTGTTGTCCACGGCGATCAGGCCGCCGGGCCTCAGCCGGGGCAGGATCTCCTCGTAGTAGACCGGGTAGCCCGGCTTGTCGGCGTCGATGAAGGCGAAGTCGATGCTCTCGCCCGCCGGCATGGCCCGCAGCGTGTCGGCGGCCGGGCCGAGGCGCAGCTCGATGCGGTCGTCGAGGCCCGCCTTCTGCCAGTAGCGGCGGGCCACCGCCGTCCACTCCTCGCTCACGTCGCAGGCGATCAGGCGTCCGTCGGCGGGCAGGCCCCTGGCGATGCAGATCGACGAGTAGCCGGTGAAGGTCCCCACCTCCACGGCGCTCCGGGCACCGCTGAGCCGGACCAGCATGGTGAGCAGGGTGCCCTGCTCCGGCGCGATCTGCATGCTGATCCGGTCGCCCACCAGCCGGTGGGTCTCCTCGGCCAGGTCGGCGAGCAGGTCGTCGGGCGGGCTCGTGTGCGCCGCGGCGTACGCGGCGACGGCCGGTGTGGTGAACATGGCAGCCTTCATGGCATCACACTAGATCGTCGAGCCCTCTGACCTGCGCGAACACCCTCCCATATCTCGTACTATGAGATCGATGTGCCAGAGGGTGACCGGCTGTGGCAAACTGCTCAGCACCATGTACTACGGTCTGCTCATTATCGGCAGGCGCGCCGGCTGAAGGACATCGCCGGCGCGCAGACCTCTCACGTCCGTGAGGGGTCTTTTTGTTTGAGCGGCCTTCTCGGTTGGGGCCGACAAGCGCGCGGCGAGATGCAACCCCGCGAAGGAGACACAGAGATGGCCGACGATCGTTTCCACGTGTACGACACGACGCTCCGCGACGGCGCCCAGCAGGAGGGGCTGAACCTCACGGTCGCCGACAAGCTGGCCATCGCACGTCACCTGGACGGCCTCGGCGTCGGCTTCATCGAGGGCGGCTGGCCGGGCGCCAACCCCAAGGACACCGAGTTCTTCAGGCGGGCTCAGACCGAGCTCGACCTGAAGCACGCGCAGCTCGCCGCGTTCGGCGCAACCCGCCGGGCGGGCGTGAAGGCCGCCGACGATCCCCTGGTGGCCGCGCTGCGCGAATCCGGCGCGCCGATCGTGACGCTCGTGGCCAAGAGCCACGACCGCCACGTGGAACTGGCCCTCCGCACGACGCTGGAGGAGAACCTCGCGATGATCCGCGACACGGTCTCCCATCTGACGGCGGAGGGCCAGCGCGTCTTCCTCGACGCCGAGCACTTCTTCGACGGCTACCGATCCAACCCCGCGTACGCGCTGGAGGTGCTGCGCACGGCCGCGGAGGCCGGGGCGTCGGTGATCGCGCTGTGCGACACCAACGGCGGCATGCTGCCCGACGAGCTGGCCGACGTGGTGCACGAGGCGGCCGGCACCGGGGCCCGCATCGGCATCCACTGCCACGACGACACCGGCTGCGCGGTCGCCAACACGCTGGCCGCGGTGAAGGCCGGAGCCACGCACGTGCAGGGCTGCGCCAACGGGTACGGCGAGCGCTCCGGCAACGCCAACCTGTTCACGGTGGTGGCGAACCTCCAGCTCAAGCGGGGATTCGACCTCGTGCCGCCGCAGTCGCTGCGCGAGATGAGCCGCATCGCCCACGCGATCACCGAGGTCACCAACGTCACGCCGAACTCCCACCAGCCGTACGTCGGGACGTCGGCCTTCGCGCACAAGGCGGGCCTGCACGCGTCGGCGATCAAGGTGGACCCGAACCTCTACCAGCACATCGACCCCGCCGAGGTCGGCAACGACATGCGGATGCTGGTCTCCGACATGGCCGGCCGCGCCTCGGTCGAGCTGAAGGGCCGCGAGCTGGGCTACGAGCTCACCGGCGAGCAGTCCAGGCAGCTGGTCGAGCGGGTCAAGGACCTGGAGGCCAGGGGGCACACGTTCGAGGCCGCCGACGCGTCGTTCGAGCTGCTGCTGCGCGACACGGTCGACGGCGAGCACCGGCGCTACTTCACGGTGGAGTCGTGGCGGGTGATCGTCGAGCGCCGCCCCGGCGGCGACGTGGTCAGCGAGGCGACCGTCAAGCTCCACGCGAAGGGCGAGCGGATCATCGCGACTGGCGAGGGGAACGGCCCGGTCAACGCGCTCGACAGGGCGGTGCGGCTGGCGCTGGAGAAGCTGTACCCCGAGCTGGCCGGGGTCGAGCTGATCGACTTCAAGGTCCGCATCCTGGAGGGCACCCACGGCACGGACGCGGTGACCCGAGTGCTGATCACTTCGAGCGATGCGACCGGCGAGTGGGCCACGGTCGGGGTGGGCGAGAATGTCATCGAGGCGTCCTGGCAGGCGCTTGAGCAGGCGGTGACCTACGGTCTGCTTCGGGCCGGGCACAGCGCCTGACCAGCGCGAACCCTCATCCGGGCATGGTGTGGGCGACGCTCACGGTGCGCTGGTGAATGCTGTGGTTTTAGTGACATTTAGTCTAGTTGGTGCTTAGATAGGCGAAGCTCCTGAGGCGGTCTTCGCCACGATCGGCGATCCCGGCCGCGGTTCCAGCCTCAGCGCCCCGCTCTGGCTCAACGGAGGGTGAAGGCAAGAAGTATCTGCGCACCGAACCCCGTGCTGTCGCGGTGCCTGCCGCCAGGCTCTGATTGTTCTATCGGAGGCGGCCGGTGCCGTGGGAGCCGAGCGTCCGTCTGTCACCATGACCAGCCACGTGACTAGGGGAGTCCGAGAACTTTCGGCTCCCAGTCATCCCCCCGCTGGTGCACCCGGAATGGGAGGGTCTGTGATCACCTCGCCGTCTTACTATGACCAGATCGGCGGCGCACCTGTGGTGCGCGACGTCGTCGAGCGTTTCTATGAGCGCGTGCTCGGCGACGACGATCTGAAGCCGTACTTCACCGGTATCGACATGCCCAGGCTGAAGCGGCACATGGTCATGCTGCTGTGCTCGGTCCTCGGCGGCCCCGAGCCGTACGAGGGCCGTGACCTGGGCGAGGCCCACACCGGAATGGGCATCACGTCGCAGCACTACGACAAGGTGGGCGAGCACCTGTTCGCGGTCCTGCAGGACAGCGGCGTCGGCGAGGACATCCTGCGCGACGTCGGCCTCGTCCTCACCAAGGTGAAGTCGTCCATCGTCGCCGAACCCGCAGAAACGGCCGACTGAGTGGATACGCAGGCTCTCAAGGACAGCTGGCACCTTGTCTCCCGATCGGGCGACCAGGTGCCGCTGTACTTCTACTCGGTTCTTTTCCTGATGAACCCGGACGTACGGGACATGTTCCCGGTGTCGATGGCGCGTCAGCGCGACAAGCTCGTGGGCGCACTGGGCAAGGTCATCAGCAACGTCGACAGGATCGAGGAGGTCGTCCCGGTCCTGCAGCAGCTCGGCCGCGACCACCGCAAGTTCGCGGTGAACTCGACGCACTACCCCGCCGTCGGCCAGGCGCTGCTCGCCACGCTCGAGCACTTCCTGGGCGATCGGTGGACCCCTGCGCTCGCGCACGACTGGACGCAGGCCTACAACCTCGTCGCCCAAGTGATGATCGACGCCGCGAACGACTCGTCGAAGGTCTCCCCGCCCTGGTGGGAGGCGGAGATCCTCAGCCACGAGATGCGCACCCTCGGCATCGCCGTCATCCGCGCGCGGCTGAACTACCAGTACCCCTTCCGGCCGGGTCAGTCGGCGTCGATCTCCTACGCCATGCGCCCGCGCGTCTGGCGGTTCTACTCGTTCGCCAACGCGCCGCGTCAGGACAACACGATCGACCTGCACGTACGCATGGTCGACGGCGGCGTGCTCAGCTCCGCGCTCGTCATGGGCGCGCGGCGTGGCGAGATGCTGCGCGTGGGGGCGGCGGTGGGCGAACGGCTCACGCTCACCGCGGACGTCCAGGGCGACCTGCTGATGATCGCGGGCGGCACCGGCCTCGCGCCGCTCAAGGGGCTCGTGGAGCAGATCGCCTACGAGGGCCCGACGCGCAGGGTGGACCTCGTCGTCGGCGCCCGGCACTCCAGGGACCTGTACGACTACGAGGCGCTGGCCAAGATGGCCGCCGAGCACCCCTGGCTCAACGTCGTGCCGGTCGTCTCCCACGACCCCTTCTATCGGGGCACCCGCGGCTACGCCGTGGACGTCGCGCTGCAGGGATGGCGTGGTCAGCACGTCTACGTCTGCGGCTCGGAGGAGATGGCGCAGGCCACCGTCGGACGGCTGCTGGACGCCGGCGTGCCGACCGAGCAGATCCACTTCGACGAGTTCACGAGCGACAAGGGTCGGGAGTCATGACGGCAGAGACGCCTTGGGGAAGCCCGGCGAGCGAGCGCCAGCCCCTCACCCCGGATCGGGTACGCAAGCAGGACTTCACGCGCACCTCGCTCGGGCGCCGCGGCTACAGCGAGGACGAGGTGCGCTCGTTCCTCTATCGCGTCGCGGAGGACATGGCGGCCAGCGACAAGGAGAAGGCCGACCTGCGGGCGTACATCGACCGCATGAAGCAGTGGTACAAGGAACACGGCATGAACCCGGAACAGGCCGCCGCGTCCCAGACCCTGAGCGTCGACGCCATCAACATCCTGTCCCGCGCCCAGCAGACCGCCGACGCGCAGATCGCGGAGGCGGAGGACTACGCGCGCCGCATCGTGAGCCAGGCCCGCCGGCAGTACGAGGAACTCCTGATGGAGGCGCAGCGGCAGGCCGAGGAGGCCGCCAACCAGGCGGTCGGCGCCTACCGCGCCTCGGGCAACGGGCTGCAGAGCGCCGAGGCCGAGGAGCTGGAGCGCAGGATCGCCTACCTGCGCACGTTCGCGGACGTCACGCAGGTGCAGTTGCGGGCGGTCCTGGAGGGACTGGCACACGAGGTCGACAAGCTCGGCCACGTGCCGGACCAGGCCAAGCAACTGGCGGGCGGCTCCCCGTCACCCTCGGTGTACGGATAACCGCCCGCCGCCCTCCTGTCGGGGGAGGAGGTTTACGACAGCGTGCCGGAAGAGCTCGTGTGCAGCGTGACCGAACCGGCCGGGGTGTGAACGATCAGAGTGCGTCCTGAGCAGCTGACCTCCGGCCGGTCGGTTCCGGGCACCACCACGGTCAGCAGCGACTGCGCCACGGGCGAGACGATCACCGAGGCCGGTTCCCTGCGCATGTAGGCCGGCGAGACCCAGCCCTGGTAGGGCGAGGTCTGCCCGCGCACCACCCGCTGGCCGCCGACGGGCTTGCATGACGGCATCGCGAGCTGGACGATCGACGCCCTCCACTCGCCGTCGCCCACCACGACCCGTCCACCCGAGTCGGACACGACCTTCAGCCTGGGATCGAGGTGCCACAGGTTCTGGAGTTTGCCGCCGCCGCTGTCGAGCACCGCCATCACGTCCTCGCGGTGGTTCACCAGCACCGACCGCTTGCGCGGCACGCCGTACGCCTTGTCGGTGAACGTGAACGCCTGCCGGTCCTTGTGCACGGACTTGGACACCAGGGCGGTGGGGGTGTGCCCGCGGAACTTCCTGCCCACGAGGATCGGCACGTTGTGCGCCTCCGGGCTCAGCGTCCACCGCCGGTAGGGCGTGTTCTCGTACGAGACGAAGCCCGCCTCGGTGAGGATCGAGCGGCCCTGGGCGTAGTAGGTCACGCCCATGTGGTCCTCGTGGCCGTGGAACTTCAGCGCCGGCCCGAATCGGATCGAGTAGTAGGCCGACTTGGGGTCGTTCCAGGCGGTGCGGCCGAAGACGTAACCGGCGTTGAAGACCTGCACGGTCGAGGCGGCGTGGTCGAAGGCGGCCGGCTGGACGTCGGCGGGACCGTCGCCGATCGGCACCATGTAGCCGTTGGGCTGAGTGGCGGCGCTGATGTGCCGCGGCAGGCTCTCCCAGCGGATGGCCAGCGCCGCGGGAACCTTCATCTTGCAGTCCTTGATCGTGTCGACCGCCACCCTGAGCCGGTCGTGCACGTAGATGGCGTAACGCGGCGCCTGCTCGCGCAGCGCGCCCTGCCCGTCGATGTCGAGCTTCATCGACTTGACCATGCGGCTCACGGCGAGGTTCTTCCACGTCGCGTTGCCGTAGCGGCAGCCGATGCGCAGCAGGCCGATGTCCTGGTCGAGCCCGTGGTTGTGGCCGAGTTCGTAGTTCTTGGGGTCCGACAGCAGCTTCGCGTGCAGGGCCAGGCTCTTCTTCAGCCAGTCGGCCTTCACGTACCTGCTCAGGCACACCAGGGCGGGGGCGCGCAGCGCGATCGGATGCTCGGCCCAGGCGTACGGGCTGGTCGTGCGCCCGCCGTACGGGTTGTCCTCCACCCAGTCCTTGGCGATCTCCTCGGCCCTGCTGAGGTAGTCGTCCTCGCCGGTCGCCTCGTAGTCGGCCACGAGCCGGCCCATCCATCGCAGCGACTGGAACACCATCTGCCAGGACCGGTTCTTGTACGGGTCCGTGCGCCAGTTGACGTTCTCGCCCACCGTGACCGCGGGCAGGCCGAGGAAGGACAGCTTGCCGCTCATGACGTCGCCGGAGGTGGGGGTGGCGGGCAGCCAGTCCCCCTGGCATTCCGGGGTGCGGTGCGGCGCCCGTGCCTGGGCGGGGGCGGCGACGGTGAGCGCGGTCAGCGGGAGGACGGCCACCAGAGAGAGGGCTGAGAGGCGGCGGAACACGCCGGATTCCTTCCGAGATCGAATTGGGAGCCGCTCATGCTGTCCGAATTCTGGTTGTCTGGTCAAGTCACTCTGGTTACAAGTGCACAACTGCTCACAAAAGCCACCCTGAGCCGGGCCGGCCGGATCATCAGGTGCCTGCGGCCAACCCGGCGACGAGGTCGTCGACCATGTCCAAGGCGATCACGCTGTCGAGCGGGTTGGAATAGTTGCGCGACCAGGTGATCAGCCCGTCGCGCACTCTGGCGACCATGACGACCTGGGACGTGAACTGCTTGCCCGTCGCGGTGACCCGGCCCCGCAGCCGGTACTCGGCTATCACCGTCTCGGGATCGGTCGTCCGGTGAATCTCGACGTCGTCCACCGACTCGAACCTCTGGAGCCGGGCACCCGCTCTGAGATGGGCGCGGAAGGTCTCCCGGCCCTGCTCTCCTTGGGAGATGCCGGGCAGTTGGAACGGGAACTCGAAGACGGCGTCCTCGGCGAACAGATCGGCCATCTCCTCACAAGGCCCGGAGGCGGTCAGGCGGAGGAGCCGGGCGACGACGTCGTACGCGGCGAGAACAGACATGGCATACTCCCGAATTATTCGGGGCGAGTGCCCCGCTTATTTCGAAGATACGGGGCAAGCGCCCCGGTTGTCCAGGTGGAAGGAAGAGGCATGCGGGCCGATGCGCGAAGGAACAGAGCGCGGATCCTGGAGGCGGCGGGCCAGGCCTTCGCCGCCGAGGGCCTGGGCGTGTCGCTTGATGAGATAGCGCGCCGCGCGGAGGTGGGCCCGGGCACCGTTCACCGGCATTTCCCCACCAAGGAGGCGCTCTACGAGGCCGTCATCGCCAACCACCTGGAGCAACTGATCGTGCAAGCACGCGAGGCGCTGGCGGCCGACCGAGCCGGGTCGGCGTTCTTTCCCTTCCTCCGGCGGCTTGTCGGCGAGGCCGGCGCCAAGCAGGACCTCACGGACGCGCTCGCTGGAGCCGGTGTGACCCTGACCGACGCCACCCGGCAGACGGCCGTCCGCCTGCAACAGATCTTCGCCGAGCTTCTGGCCTGTGCCCAGAAGGCGGGTGTGGTGCGCAACGATGTGGACGGCGAAGACGTGCAGGCCATCGTCGTGGCCGCGGTCACCGGCGAACGCCGCCGCGCCGACCGCGCCCGCCCCGGCCGCCTTGCCGACCTCGTACTGGACGGCCTGCGCCCGTAGCGCTGGCCTGAATCGTGCGGGAAGTGGCCGTGCGGCTGCTCGCGCCCGGCCTCCGCGCTCTGCCAACCTGGAGCCATGCCGGCTCCGTTCTCAGAGACGTTCCCCGAGACACCCGCCGCGACGGCCGCGCTCGCCGTCGCCACCCGCTTCTGCCCGCCCGCGCTGCTCAACCACTCGATCAGGGCCTACCTGTGGGGCGCCGGCTACGCCCGGGCGCACGGGATCGGCTTCGACGACGAGCTGTACTACGTGTCCTCGCTGCTCCACGACATCGGGCTGACCGAGACCTTCGACAGCCATGCGGTGCCGTTCGAGGAGGCGGGGGGACGTCTCGCCTGGGTCTTCGGCATGGCCGCCGGGTGGTCGCCCGAGAGGTCCGCGCGGGCCGAGGAGATCGTCGTCGTCCACATGCGCGATCCGGTCGCCGCGTCCGAGGACCCGGAGTCGCACCTGCTGCAGGTGGCCACGTCGTGGGACGTGTCGGGACAGCGCCCCGGGGAGTTCCCGGCGGACGCCCGTGCCGCCGTGCTCGCGCGCCATCCCCGGCTCGGGTT
Organism: Microbispora rosea; assembly: GCF_900156315.1. Taxonomy (GTDB): domain Bacteria; phylum Actinomycetota; class Actinomycetes; order Streptosporangiales; family Streptosporangiaceae; genus Microbispora; species Microbispora rosea. The sequence goes on from NZ_FTNI01000014.1 coordinate 155,398, forward strand.
CGGCGCGGAGTTCATCGCCGCCTTCGAGGAGCAGACGCGGCGCAAGCCGGGCTGCGCGGCGGCCTGCTCCGTCACGGAAGGCATCGGCGCCCGGATCGCCGCCAACCCGCTTGACGCCTGAACGCCCTCGCCCGCGCGAGGCCGACGGGGCGTTCGGACGTCAATGGGCCCGGCTCAGCCGTCCTGCTTGGGGCCGGTGCTCTCCACGACCTCGAACGTCCACAGCTCCGAGTCGGTCGCGGCCGGGCCGCCCTGCCCGTGCCCGTGTCCGTGCCCGTGTCCCTGGGTCTGCCCGTGTCCGTGACCCTGCGCGCCGGCCTCGGCGGCGGCCTGCGCGTGCCCCGCCTGGAACGCCCGACTCTCCTGCCAGCGCCGGAAGTCCTCCTCGCTGCGCCAGCGGGTGTAGACGAGGTAGCGGTCGCTGCCCTCCACCGGCCGCAACAGCTCGAACCACTCGAACCCGTCGGCCGACTCCACCATCCCGGCCCGGCTGGCGAACCGCTTCTCCAGCTCGCGCCGCATCTCCTCGGGCACCGTCAGCACATTGATCTTCACGACCGAAGGCACATGAACTCCCCGTAGCGCTCGACTCCAACTGTCATCAGACCACCTTAAGTACGCCACCGTGGGATACCCCACTAGGCTCGTGACGTGCGTATCGCGAGGTTCTCGATGGGCGACCAGGTCGCCTTCGGCGTGGTGGAAGAAGGCGGGCAGGTCATCGCCCGCATCGGCGGCCATCCCTTCCACGGGGTGGATTTCACCGGCGAGCGGTTCCCGGTCGCCGAGGTCCGCCTGATCGCCCCCATGCTGCCCAGCAAGATCATCGCTATCGGCAAGAACTACGCCGACCATGCCAGGGAGATGGGTGGCGAGCCCCCGGCGGAGCCGGTCGTGTTCCTCAAGCCCAACACGACCGTGATCGGGCCGTCGGAGGCGATCGCCTACCCGGGGAAGCTGTCGGAGCGGGTCGACTACGAGGGCGAGCTGGCCGTGGTGATCGGCCGGCTGTGTCGTGACGTCCCCGCCGAGCGCGCGGGCGAGGTCGTCTTCGGATACACCTGCGCCAACGACGTGACCGCACGCGACCTGCAGGCCAGGGACGGCCAGTGGACCAGGGCCAAGGGCTTCGACACGTTCTGCCCGCTCGGTCCCTGGATCGAGACCGAACTCGACCCGGCCGACCTGGCGATCACCACCACGCTCAACGGCGAGGTCAGGCAGAGCGCCCGCACCTCCCTCCTGCTGCACGACATCCCCGCGCTCATCGCGTACGTGAGCGCGGTCATGACCCTGCTGCCCGGCGACGTCATCCTGACCGGCACGCCCGCCGGGGTGGGCCCGATGTCCGTGGGCGACGAGGTCGGCGTCTCCATCGAAGGAATCGGAACTCTCACTAACCGGGTGATCTCACGTGACTAGGGTGCGCTTCGCCCCTTCGCCCACCGGCATGTTCCACGTCGGCGGCGCCCGCTCGGCGCTGTTCAACTGGGCGATCGCCGAGCAGTCCGGCGGCACGTTCGTGCTGCGCATCGAGGACACGGACGCGGCACGCAACCGGCCCGAGTGGACCGAGGGCATCATCTCGGCCCTCGCCTGGATCGGCATCAACGGCGACTCGCCGCACTTCGAGGGGCCCTACTTCCAGTCCGCCTACGAGCAGCAGCACCGCGACGCCGCGGCCAAGCTGCTCAAGGACGGCAAGGCCTACCACTGCACCTGTACGCGCGACGACGTGAAGGCCAGGACCGGCTCGGAGCACCAGGGCTACGACGGCCACTGCCGCGACCGCGGCCTGACCGAGGGCGCCGTGCGGTTCCGTACGCCCGACGAGGGCGTGACGGTCGTGGACGACAAGGTCCGCGGGCGGGTGGAGTTCCCCAACTCGGCGATGGAGGACTTCGTCATCGTTCGCGGGGACGGCTCGCCGCTGTTCATCCTCGCCAACGTCGTGGACGACATGGAGATGCGCATCAGCCATGTCGTACGGGCCGAGGAGCACCTGTCGAACACGCCCAAACAGCAGCTCCTGTGGAAGGCGCTGGGCGCGGAGCCGCCGGTCTGGGCGCACGTGCCGGTAATCGTCAACGAGAAGCGGCAGAAGCTGTCCAAGCGCCGCGACAAGGTCGCCCTGGAGTCCTACCGCGACGAGGGCTACCTCGCCGAGGCGATGGTCAACTACCTGATGCTGCTCGGCTGGGGGCCCGGCGACGACCGCGAGATCATGCCGTGGTCGGAGATGATGCCGCTGTTCCGGCTGGAGGACGTGAACCAGGCGCCGGCGTTCTTCGACGAGAAGAAGCTGCGGGCCTTCAACGGCGAGTACATCAGGGCGCTGCCCCGCGAGGTGTTCGTCGCCCGCTGCGAGCCGTGGCTCGACCCGTCGTGGGACCGCTCGGTGTTCGACCGCGTGGCCGACCTGGTGCAGACCCGGGTCGCCGTGCTGTCCGAGGTCACCGCCAACGTCGACTTCCTGTTCCTCGACGAGCCCGTCTTCGACCAGGCGTCCTGGGACAAGGCGATGAAGGCGGGCGCTGCCGAGATCCTGGCCGGGTACGCCGAGCGGCTGGAGACGGTCAGCTGGGACCCCGAGTCGCTCAAGACGGCCCTGGAGGAGGTCGGCCTCGCTCACGGGCTCAAGCTCGGCAAGGCGCAGGCCCCCGTCCGTGTGGCGATCACCGGCCGGACCGTGGGCCTGCCGCTGTTCGAGTCGATCGAGGTGCTCGGTCGCGAGCGCTCGCTCCACCGGGTGCGCGCGGCCCTCGCCAGGCTGGCCTGAGCAGGCCGAGCGACAGCGCGGCGCCGGCGGCCATGGCCAGCCAGACTCCCGTGGTGCCCATCCGGGAGCCGAGCAGGAAGGCCAGAGGCAACTGGACGGCGAAGCCCGCCAGTGTGGCCGCGAGCAGGCCGGCGCCCCGCCCGCCGGCCTGCAGCACGCCGCCGACGGCGATCAGCCCGCCGAAGGGCACGAGATAGAGCGGCATGCAGCGCAGGAACCACACGGCCTCCGCGGCCACCGCGGGATCGGCCGTGAACAGGCCCACGGCCGCCGGGGCGAGCGCGTTCAGCACGAGCGAGGCGGCCAGCCCCGCGGCCAGACCGTACAGCACCACGGGAACGGCCTGATGACGACGTGACGACGGGCCGTCCGCCTCGCCGGCGCGCGAGGTGCGGATCATCGCCGCCTGGCGGAGGGCGTAGAAGGACATCACCCCGGCCATCATGATCTTCAGGCCGATGCCGTACCCGGCGAGCGCGGCCACACCCTGCCGGCCGACGATGCCGGTCAGCGCCATGCCCACCAGCGCGCGGGCGAGGAAGTCGCCCGACATGGGCAGCCCGGTGCGCAGGATCGCCGCGGCGTCCGCGCGGTTGACCGAGCCCCGCCCCGTCCCCGTCCCCGTCCCTGTCTCCGTCCGCAGCCGCCGGACGAGCAGGAGGGCGGACACGGCCAGCGTGGCCAGGCGGGCCGCCACGGTGGCCAGCGCGGCTCCCCGCACGCCCAGGCCGAGCCCGTAGATCAGCAGCGGGTCCAGGACGATCACCAGCGCGTTGCACAGCAGGGCGGTCCGCATCGGCGTCCGGGTGTCGCCGAGTCCCTTGAAGACGCCGTCCGCGAGGTTCTGCGCGTAGAAGACCGGGATCCCGGCGAACGCCACGACGAAATAGCCCGCGGTCAGCCCCACCGTCACGGGATCGTCGGTGAACAGGCGGGCGATCGGTTCGCGCAGCAGCACGCCGGGCACCGCCACGGCCAGGGCGAAGACGCCCAGCAGCAGCCACGCCGTACGGATGACCGGGGTCAGCGGGGCACGACCGTCGCGCCGTCCGACCAGGACCGTCGTGCCCGTCCCGACGCACAGGATCACGCCGAGGGCCAGGTTCTCTGTCGTGGTGGCGATCGTGACCGCCGCGACGGCCTCGCTGCCGAGGCCGGAGACCCACAGCGTGTCGATCAAACCGACGGCCACCACGGCCGTCAGGAGTTCGACGTAGACGGGTAGGGCGAGCCTGATCAGGCGCATGCGTTCCCCTCTAATCGAGATACATCGAATAGAGGTATAACGATACGATGCCTCCGTGGCAAGCGGCGACCTGGCGTTGACGATCCTCGGGTTCCTGGACGAGGAGCCCATGCACGGATATGAGCTCAAGCAGCGGATCGCCGAGCTGAGCGGGCACGTCCGGCCGGTCAGCGACGGCGCGCTCTACCCGGCGATCGCCCGGATGGAGGCCGCCGGCCTCCTTCAGCGGCACGAGGAGGAGGGTTCGGGCGCCGCCCGGCGTCAGGTGCTCTCGATCACCGAGCGAGGCCGGGAGGAGCTGCTCAGGCGGCTGCGTGAGCCGTCCGATGTCGAGATCAGCGACCAGGCGAGGTTCTTCACGGTGCTGGCGTTCCTGTCCCGGCTGCCCGACGCCGAGGACCAGGCGCGGGTGCTGCGCCGGCGCCTGGCCTTCCTGGAGACGCCGGCGAGCTTCTTCTACCGCGGCGGAAGGCCCCTCAGGGCCGAGGAGACGCCCGATCCGTTCCGCCGCGGCATGATGCTCGTCGCCCGGGCCGTGACCGCCGCGGAGAAGGACTGGCTCCGGCAGGCCATCTCCGCGCTCACCCGGCCGTGACCGCTACAGCAGCCCGCGGCGGTCCAGCAGGGGAGTGATCTCCGGGTCGCGGCCCCGGAATTCGCGGAACGCCGTCATCGAGTCGACGCTGCCGCCCCGGGACAGCAGGGCCCGGCGGAAGGTGTCGCCGTTCTCCCGGCGCAGCCCGCCGTTCTCGTTGAACCATTCGACGGTGTCGGCGTCGAGAACCTCGCTCCAGATGTAGGAGTAGTAGCCGGCGCTGTAGCCGCTCGCCCAGATGTGGGCGAAGTACATGCTGCGGTATCGCGGCGGGACGGCCGGCAGGTCCACCCCGGCCTCACGCAGCGCCCACCTCTCGAACTCCTCCACGTCCTGCTCGCCGTCGTACGCCGTGTGCCAGGCCCAGTCGAGCAGGGTGGCGGCCAGGTATTCCAGCGTGGCGAAGCCCTGGTTGAACTTCTGCGTCTCCAGCATCCGGTCGACGAGGTCCTGCGGCATCGGCTCGCCCGTCTCGTGGTGCCGGGCGTACTCGGCCAGGATCTCCGGATGGGTCGCCCACATCTCGTTCACCTGGGAGGGGTACTCGACGAAGTCGCGCGGCACCGCCGTGCCGGAGAACCGGGGGTGGCGCACGTCGGAGAACAACCCGTGGAGCGCGTGGCCGAACTCGTGGAACATGGTGTTGACCTCGTCGAACGTCATCAGGGTCGGCTCACCCTTGACGATGTTGAGGTTGTTGACCACGACCGGCCTGGTGCCCTCCAGGCCCGACTGCTTCACCAGGCTGTTCATCCACGCCCCGCCCCGCTTGGAGGCCCTGGCGTGGAAGTCGCCGAGGAACAGGCCCAGCGGGGAGCCGTCCTCGTCGCGCACCTCGAAGACCCGCACCTCGGGGTGGTAGCCGTACAGGTCGGAGCGTTCGTGGAAGGTGACGCCGTACAGGCGCGAGGCCGCGTCGAAGACGCCCTTCTCCAGCACGGTGTTCAGCTCGAAGTACGGACGCATGCGCCTGCTGTCGATGTCGTAGCGGGCCTTGCGCACCTTCTCGGAGTAGAACGCCCAGTCCCACGGCTGGATCGGGTGGCCGGCGAGCTCCTCCAGGTCCGCCTGCTCCTTGCGCGCGTTGGCCACGGCGGGCGGCACGAGCCGGTCGAGCATCTCGGTGACCGCCCCCGTCGTGCCCGCCGTCTGGTCGGCCAGGACGTACTCCGCGTGGTTCTCGTAGCCCAGCAGCCGTGCGCGCTCCCGGCGCAGGACCGCGATCTCCTTGATCAGTTCGGCGTTGGCCACGCCGCGCCCGATCGAGGCCCGGTGAATGCGCTCACGCAGGGACCGGTTGGTCAGCTCGGCCAGGGTGGGCTGCCCGGTGGGCAGGACCAGCGTGATCAGATACTTGCCGTCCAGCCCGCGCTCCCTGGCCTGGTCGGCGAGCCCCTGGATCGCGTCCTGCGACAGCCCGTCGAGTTCGGCGACGTCCTCGACCACCACCGCCCGCTCGTTGGTGTCGGCGAGCAGGTTCTGCTGGAACGCCGTCCCCAGGGCCGACAACCGCTCGTTGATCTCCCTGAGCCTGGCCTGGTCCTGCGGGCCCAGCGTGGCGCCCGCACGGGTGAAGTCGGTGAGGTAGCGCTTCAGCAGCCACGCCTGCTCCTCGTCGGCCGTCTCGACCGCCTGGATGCGCGCGAAGAGCGTGGCGTTGAGGTGGATCGCGTCGGCGTGCTTGGCGAGCTTCGGCGTGACGTCCTTCTGGATCTCCTGGACGCCCGGCGTCGTGTCGGAGGACGCCTGGTTGAAGAACACCGCGGAGACCCGTTCGAGCAGGGCGCCGGACCTCTCCAGCGCCTCGATGGTGTTCTCGAAGGTCGGGGGCTCCGGGTTCTCGGCGATCGCCTCGACCTCCGCGAGCTGTTCGGCCATGCCCTGCTCGAACGCCGGCCCGTAGTGCTCCTCCCTGATCTCCTCGAAGGGGGGCAGCCCGTAGGGCAGGGTGCTCGGGCTGAGGAAGGGGTTCGCGGCCGTGGTCATGGCTGGCGGCTCCTCACGTGGTGCTGACGTTTCCCCCAGCCTCGCACAGGAGGATCCGGCCCTGCGCGCAGGAGGAGCGGCCTCCTCCATCAGGGGGATCGGCCCTGCGTACGGGCGATCGGATCACGAGATCGCGAGGCGCGCCGCAATCGTTTTGGTAGTGGGTCGCAAGCTGGGCTATTCTTTCGGAGTCGCAAGCGAGAGCCGCGAGGCCCCCGCAAGCAGATGGGGTATGGGGTAATTGGCAGCCCGACGGATTCTGGCTCCGTTAGTCTAGGTTCGAGTCCTGGTACCCCAGCTGGATCCCCCCAAGGGATTCTGCTGGAAACAGCGCAGTGCAAGGTCCCGTCGTCTAGTGGCCTAGGACGCCGCCCTCTCAAGGCGGTAACGGCGGTTCGAATCCGCTCGGGACTACTTCACTGCACTCGGCTCCGTCGTCTAGTGGCCTAGGACGCCGCCCTCTCAAGGCGGTAACGGCGGTTCGAATCCGCTCGGGACTACTTCACTGCACTCGGCTCCGTCGTCTAGTGGCCTAGGACGCCGCCCTCTCAAGGCGGTAGCGCCGGTTCGAATCCGGTCGGGGCTACATCATCGAAGACCCTCGGCACTTCCCCGTGCCGGGGGTTTTTGCCGTTCAAGGACGCCGCGCCCTGCTCATGGCCCGCTGCGCGGGCGCGACTCCGGTCGGGGGCTGCTTCATCATCGGAAACCCTCGGCACTTCCCCGTGCCGGGGGTTTTTGCCGTTCATGGACGCCGCGCCCTGCTCATGGCCCGCTGCGCGGGCGCGACTCCGGTCGGGGGCTGCTTCATCATCGAAGACCCTCGGCACTTCCCCGTGCCGGGGGTTTTTGCCGTTCATGGACGCCGCGCCCTGCTCATGGGCCGTTGGCCCTGCTCTGGCGTGTTTGACTTCAAGCGCTTGAAGTGTGGTCTGCTGCCTGACATGGCAACCATCACCATCCAGGACGTTTCCCGGCGCAGCGGGCTGAGCGAGCCGACGCTGCGCTACTACGAAGACGTCGGGCTGATCGGCCCGATCGACCGCGACGAGAACAGCGGGCACCGCCGTTACCGCGACGAGGACCTCGATGTGATCGAGGCACTGGCCTGTCTGCGCACGGCCGGCGTGGGTATCGGGGACATGCGCGCCTACCTGGCCAACCGCGCACGCGGGCGGGCGGCGGCGGCCGAGCAGCGTGATCTGCTGCTTCGTCACGCAGAGCGCATCGCGGCCGAGATCGCCGCCCAGCAGGTGCGGCTCGGCTATCTGCGCGAGAAGGCGGCGTTGTGGGACGCCCGCGACCGTGGTGACACCGTGGCGGAGGCCGAGGCGACGCAGCGTCTCGTGGACACGGTCGGTCGCTTGAGGGGGCTGCTATGAGCCGGGTTCTGGTCACCGGCGGGGCCGGCTACGTGGGCACGCAGCTGATCGCGGCGCTGCTGCGGGCCGGGCGATCCGTGCGCGCGACCGTGCGTTCGACGGCACGCGAGGCCGGTCTGCGGGCCGCGGTGCGCCGCGGCGACGCCGACGACGCCGGCCTGGAGATCGTAGCCGCGGACCTGACGGCCGACGACGAGTGGGCCGCCGCGGTGGCCGGGTGCGACGAGGTCCATCACGTCGCCTCGCCCTTCCCGGCCGTCCAGCCCGAGGATCCCGGCGAGCTGATCGTCCCTGCCCGCGAGGGTACGCTGCGGGTGCTGCGCGCCGCGCGCGACGCGGGTGCCCGGCGCGTCGTGCTCACCTCGTCCTTCGCCGCGGTCGGATACACGCCGAAGCCGGGCGCCGAGTTCACCGAGGCCGACTGGACCGATCCTGACACCCCGGGACTGGCGCCCTACCCGCGTTCCAAGGCGATCGCCGAGCGGGCCGCGTGGGACCTGATGGAGCGTGAGGGCGGCGACACCGAGCTCGTCGTGGTCAACCCGACGTTCATCCTCGGGCCCATCCTGGCGACCGCGCCGGGCTCCTCCGTGCAGCTGATCAAGGCGATGCTCGACGGGACGATGACCGTCGCGCCCCGCCGGCGCTTCGGCATCGTCGACGTGCGCGATGTGGCCGACCTGCACATCCGCGCCATGGCCGCGCCCGAGGCCGCAGGCAAGCGCTACCTGGCGGTCGCCGACGGCCCGGCGCTGAGCTTCCTGGAGGTGGCTGAGATCCTGCGCCGGCGGCTCGGCCCGTTCGCCGCGCGCGTTCCCACACAGGAGGCGCCCGGGATCGATCCGCCGCGACCGATCATCCACAACGATCGGGCCCGCGACGAACTCGCATGGCGTCCGCGCCCCGCCGAGACGGCGATCGTGCAGACAGCGGAGAGCCTGCGCGACCTCGGACTGGTGGGGACTGCGAAAGCGTGAGGCTCTCGGACCCCGGCTAAAGGTGCTCGGCGTCGGCGCAGGCGACGGTGAGCACGCCCTCCGTCTCGGCCAGCCTGCTCGTGAGGTCCGCGATCGAGCCCGGGCCGTGGATCAGCAGGGTGACCGTGACCGTGCCGGCCTCCTGGCTCGTGCCGCGCTGTTCAAGCGACACTTCGTCGACCACGAAACGCAGGCCCGTGCACTCGGCCAGGGCCCGGCGCAGCACGCCCCGGCCGTCCGCGTACGACAGGCGCAGTCGCGACTGGGCGTGCTTGGAGCGGGGGAGGCGGGCGGCCAGCGGGGTGAGCCCCAGCATCACGACGAAGTTCCCCGCCGTGGCCAGGACGGCGAGCAGCCAGAGGCCGGCTCCCGCGGCCATGCCTACTCCGGCGGTGAGCCACACGGCGGCGGCGGTGGTCAGCCCCTTGACCGCGTCGCGGCGTACGAAGATCAGCCCGCCGCCGATGAAGCCGATGCCGGAGACGATCTGGGCCGCCACCCGCGACGGGTCGAGCACCACGGAGTCGCCGAGGATGTCGGAGAAGCCGTGCTTGGACACGAGCATGAACAACGCGGCGCCGAACCCCACCAGCGTGTGGGTGCGCAGCCCGGCGCTCTTCTGCCGGATCTCCCGCTCCAGCCCGATGGCCGCCGACAGCACGAGCGCGAGGGCGAGATCGACGGCCGGCTGCCACCACGCCACAGCGCTCACCACGGGTGAGAACGGGGTCACGCGACCAGACTAAGTCCGCGCGCCCGGGTCGGTCATCCTGACGTGACGGCAGCGGCGGCGAGGCCGGGGCGGCGGTGTCCGCCGCCACCCCGGCCTCGCCGAGCCGCTAGTGTCCCGACCGCGCCTTGAACAGCGCCCGCTTGGCGGCCTTGACCACCTGCTTGTCCGGGTGGGTCTCGCCGATGAGGTCCAGCAGCTCCTCGATGTGGGGGTGGTGGACCTTCCAGATCACGTCGAGCAGCCCGATGAGGGTCTGCGCCGGGCCGATGTCGTGCAGGCTGGACACGAACTCCGGCCGGCCGAGTCCGGCGGAGATCGTCCACATGTCGAGGATCAGCCAGTGGGTGTCGGCCTGGGTCGGCTCCGGGGCGTCCTCGACGTCCATCTGGGTCAGGTGCGTCGCGGCGTACGGCCGCAGCGACGGCTCCTTCAGCGCCTCCTGCCAGGCGGGGATGGCGGCCTCGCCCAGGGAGCCCACCAGGCTGGCGGCCTGGACCCGCACGAGGGCGTCCGCCTCCTCCTCGGCGGCGGCTTCGAGCAGCTCGGCGGCGGCCCGCGCCGGGTCGCGCATGGCGAGCCAGGCGGCGAACTCCTCGTCGGCCTCCTCCTCGGACATGTCGGCGCTGAACGACAGCAGGTCGAGCGCGGTCATCGCGTCGATAGCGGGACGGGCGTCGATCTCGATGTCCTCGTCGTCCAGCAGGTGGACGAGGCCCTCCGTGCCGAGCGGCGTCAGGGTCACCGCCTCGCCCTCGACCGTGACCATGCCGTAGCCGGTCAGCCAGGCGAGCACGGAGGCGAGCGGGTCGCCGGCCGCGGCCCAGGCGTCGGCGCCCAGGTCGTCGTACTCCGCCGCGGCCTCGGCCAGCTCCTCGCGCAGCGAGGGCACCGGCCGCGTGCCGCCGGCCAGCAGCACGCGGATCAGCAGCGCGCGGGTCAGGCCGGACAGGGCCAGCGTGAGGTCGTCGTCGTCAAGCTCAGGGTCGCCGTAGTCGAGCGAGTGGAGGCCGAGCATCCAGGCGTCCAGGACGTCGTCGTCGTCCTCGAAGGGCCAGGCGGCGGTGTCGGAGTCCACGCTGACCGTGTCGTCGCCGTCGGGGGCGAGGAACTCCAGGTCGATCGCGAGGTTCCACAGGTTCCAGATGTTGCGCGCGTCGGGCAGGCCGAGCGTGCGCACCGCCTCGTCCACCTCGGATTCGGTGAGCAGCGTCTCCTCGCCCACCTTGCGCCCGGTGCCGACCCACAGCGCCAGGTCGCGGGCCTGCGCGATGAGCGTCACCCCGCGGGCCGCCTCGGCCAGCTCGTTGTCAGGACGCAGCCTGATCGTGGGCAGGGCGCCGATCTCGTCGGCGAACGGCTCGAAGTCGCCGAGGCCCTCGTCGGCCTCGTCCTCGTCGAGCTCGTCCTCCTCCTCGTCCCAGTCGCGCTCGGCGATGGCGTCCTCCATCGCGTCCACGAAGTCGTCCTCGACCTCGTCGAGCTCCGCGAGCAGGGTCTCCAGGGTCGCCGAGCCCGGCGAGAGCCGCCCGGTGGACGACAGGAAGGTCAGATAGGCCCGGACGGCGGGGACCATGCCGTCCGCGGCGGCGTCGGGGTCCTCGACCACCTGGGGCATGCGCTCCAGCAGGACCGTGCGCAGGTCGCCGCGCTTCCACAGCCCGACGTCGTTGCGGGCGATCAGCCGATGCCACAGGGCGACGGGGCCCACGAGGTCGGGGTCGCTGCCGGGTGCGTTGTCCGGCGCCCAGAGGATGAATTCTTGGAGCAGGGGACGCAGTTCAGCGGCGGCTGCCTCGATGCGGTCTGTCACCCCGCCAGCCTAGTGCCGCGACCGCCAGGATTTGCCCGGAAGAAGCGGTGTTCGAAGTGGTGCATCGCGAGGCGGAGGAGGAGCTCGCGGCGGAGCCTGCGAGTGATCTTCGCGGGTGGGCGGCGGCGCGGCGAGGCGCCGCTCCGGGTGACGCCACGGGGGCGAACACCGGCGGGAGGGGCGCCAGGACTGCCGGGACGCCGCTCTCCGATCAGTTCGCGCGGCGCATGGCTTCGGTTATCCGCTCGGCGGCCGCGACGACGGGGGCGGCGTGCATCCGGCCGGGCGTACGGGTCAGCCGCTCTATGGGACCGGACACGGAGACCGCGGCGATCACCTTGCCGCCCGCGCCGCGGATGGGCGCGGAGACGCTCGCCACCCCCTGCTCGCGCTCGCCGACGCTGTGCGCCCAGCCCCTCCTGCGTACGCTCGCGAGCGTGGCGGCGGTGAACTTCGCCCCCCGCAGGCCGCGGTGGAGCCGGTCGGGCTCCTCCCAGGCGAGCAGTATCTGCGCGGCGGAGCCCGCGGTCATGGGCAGCGCGGAGCCGACCGGCACCGTGTCGCGCAGTCCGCTGGCGCGCTCTGCGGCGGCCACGCAGACCCGCTCGTCGCCCTGGCGCCGGTAAAGTTGAGCGCTCTCTCCGGTGAGGTCGCGAAGATGAGTGAGCACCGGGCCGGCGACGGCCAGCAACCGGTCCTCGCCCGCCGCCGTGGACAGTTCCGACAGGCGGGGCCCGAGGATGAACCGGCCCTGCGTGTCGCGGGAGACGATGCGGTGGTGCTCCAGCGCGACGGCGAGCCGGTGGGCCGTCGGCCTGGCCAGGCCGGTCGCCTGGACGAGCTGTGCCAGGGAAGCGGGGCCCGCCTCCAGGGCGTTGAGTACGAGAACCGCCTTGTCGAGTACTCCGACCCCGCTAGAGTTGTCCATACCCCGATACTGCCGTCTCGCCATACGAGATGCAAACGCAATGTTGGGCAACAGCAGATACAGTGTCCATATCCCGATATTTCCGTCTCATCATGAGAGACACGACCGCGGGGGTCTGAACGCGAGGAGGCGTCACAACCATGGGTCGCACACTGGCTGAGAAAGTCTGGGAGCAGCACGTCGTACGCCGTGCCGAAGGCGAACCCGACCTGCTCTACATCGACCTGCACCTCATCCACGAGGTGACCAGCCCGCAGGCGTTCGACGGCCTGCGCATGGCCGCCCGCACCGTGCGTCGCCCCGAGCTCACGATCGCCACCGAGGACCACAACGTCCCGACCGTGCTCGGGCCGATCTCCGACCCGGTGTCGCGCACGCAGGTCGAGACGCTGCGCAAGAACGCCGCGGAGTTCGGCATCCGCCTGCACCCGATGGGCGACGCCGGTCAGGGCGTGGTGCACATCATCGGCCCGCAGTTCGGGCTGACCCAGCCCGGCATGACGATCGTCTGCGGCGACTCGCACACCTCGACCCACGGGGCGTTCGGCGCCATCGCGTTCGGCATCGGGACCTCCGAGGTCGAGCACGTGCTGGCCACCCAGACGCTGCCCGCCTACCGGCCCAAGACGATGGCCATCGAGGTCAAGGGCGAGCTGCCGGTCGGCGTGACCGCCAAGGACCTGATCCTCGCGATCATCGCGAAGATCGGCACCGGCGGCGGCCAGGGCTACATCGTCGAGTACCGCGGCGAGGCCGTGCGCAAGCTCTCCATGGAGGGCCGCATGACCGTCTGCAACATGTCGATCGAGGCCGGCGCGCGGGCGGGCATGATCGCCCCCGACGAGACCACGTTCGAGTACCTGCGCGGCCGTCCCCACGCACCCGAGGGCGAGTCCTGGGACCGGGCCGTCGAGTACTGGAAGACGCTGCGCACCGACGACGACGCCGAGTTCGACAAGGTCGTGGAGATCGACGCCTCGACCCTCACGCCGTTCGTCACGTGGGGCACCAACCCGGGCCAGGGCGCGCCGCTCGGCTCCGCCGTGCCGGCGCCCGAGCAGTTCGGCGACCCGGTCGAGCGGTCCGCCGCCGAGCGGGCGCTGGAGTACATGGGCCTGACCGCGGGCACGCCGCTGCGCGAGATCCAGGTGGACACCGTCTTCGTCGGCTCCTGCACCAACGGCCGGATCGAGGACCTGCGCGCGGCCGCCGAGATCCTGCGGGGCCGCAAGGTCGTCACCCGTACGCTGATCGTCCCGGGCTCCATGGGGGTCAAGAAGGCGGCCGAGGAGGAGGGCCTCCACGAGGTCTTCAAAGCGGCGGGGGCCGAGTGGCGCGAGGCCGGCTGCTCGATGTGCCTGGGCATGAACCCCGACACCCTGAAGCCGGGCGAGCGCAGCGCCTCGACCTCCAACCGCAACTTCGAGGGCCGCCAGGGCAAGGGCGGGCGCACTCACCTGGTCTCGCCGCAGGTGGCGGCCGCGACCGCGGTGACCGGCCGGCTGACCGCCCCCGCCGACCTCTAGTCCGCCCGCCCCAGTCCCAGGAAGAGATCATCATGGATGCCTTCACCACTCACACCGGCCGGGCCGTGCCGCTGCGCCGCAGCAACGTGGACACCGACCAGATCATCCCGGCGGTCTGGCTTAAGCAGGTCAGCCGTACGGGCTTCGAGAAGGGCCTGTTCGCCGCCTGGCGCGAGGACCCGTCCTTCGTGCTGAACGACCCGGTGTACGAGGGCGCGTCGATCCTGGTGTCCGGGCCCGACTTCGGCACCGGCTCCTCGCGTGAGCACGCCGTCTGGGCCCTCCAGCAGTACGGCTTCCGCGTCGTGATCGCCTCGCGGTTCGGCGACATCTTCCGCAACAACTCCACGAAGATGGGCCTGCTGCCGGTCATCCTGCCCGAGGACGTGGTCGAGCGCCTGCAGGACGCGGCCGAGGCCGACCCGAAGACGGAGATCACCGTCGACCTGGCGGAGCGCCAGGTGCGGTCGGGCGACCTGGTGGCCTCGTTCGAGATCGACGACTACACCCGCTGGCGGCTGATGGAGGGCCTCGACGACATCGGGCTGACCCTGCGTCACGCGGACGCCATCGAGGAGTACGAGAATGGACGGCAGCCATGGCTGCCGACGACTGTCTGAACGATCCTCAGACCCGAGATGAGCTGCTGGCGCGGCGACTGCGTGATGCGCATCGCCGCGTCAGAGCGTTAGCCTTACCACAGGAGGAGCAGGCCCGCCTGGCGCGACGGCTGCTTGCTATCTGTGACGTGGCAAAGCGGGACATAGCCCATGCGGCCGCCCGGCTGGACGCCTTCATCGCCTATCTGGACGGCACATTCGACACGCCGAGCAGGCGAAACATGCCCCCCGGTGATTGAAGTCCCGCGACCTCGTCCCCTAATTTCAAGCGCGTAAGGGGGAGGAAACCGAAATGAACAAGAAAGAACTCGTCGACGCGATCACGGATCGTGTCGGCGACAAGAAGACGGCGACCGAAGCCGTCAACGCCGTCCTCGACGCCATCCAGAGCGCTGTCGCGGGCGGGGACAAGGTCTCGATCACCGGATTCGGGGCCTTCGAGATGGTGCACAAGCCGGCCCGCACGGCCCGCAACCCTTCCACCGGGGATCCGATCAAGGTGGAGGAGAGCTGGGCGCCCAGGTTCCGGCCTGGTGCGGACTTCAAGGAGCAGGTCAACGCGGGTGGGAAGGCTGCCAAGAAGAAGTAGCCGGCCCCATCCCGCACCAGTGGACGGCGCTCGGAGCCCCCGGGCGCCGTTCGTCGTTTCCCGGCCGGTGCCGCAGCCGCACGGGGCCGCGGCTCCCCTGTCTGACCTGGGTAAACGCGTGTAATCTCAGGTAAGCGAGTCGTAGGGCGCGTATGCGGGGGACCCCTCGATCACGTGCACACGGTCAGTCCGGGGGAACAAGTAGTGCAAGTCGGTCAAGGTCCTGTGACACAAGCAGGGCGAAAACGCGCGTCCAACCAGGTGCCGCTGGACGTGTTCGACCAGGCGCCGGTCGCGGTCCTGGTGACCGGCGGGAAAGAGCATCGGCTGCTCTACGCGAACGACGCCTTCCGGTGGATGTTCGGGGACCGGACGGTACGGGCGCCGGTGCGGGAGACCTTCGGCGACCTCGTGGGGCAGGACACCTTTGCCGTGTTCGACAAGGTGCTGGCGACGGGGGAGACGGCGCGTCTCGACGACGTCCGCGTGACCGCGGACAGGGGCGACGGACCACACGAGCGTCTCTTCCGGATGAGCCTTTCCCGCGTGCCCCTGCAGCATGGTGAGTGGGGACTGCTGGCGGTGGTCCACGAGGTCACGGCGCAGATGGCCGCCACGCGGCGGATGCGCGCCATGGAGAAGGAGCTGCGCCGCTTCCGGCGCCGCTACCAGAGCATCATGTGGGCGGGCACCCACGGGGTGTGGGTGACCGGCCCGCACGGCGAGTCCAGAGAAAGCTACGGCTGGCAGCGGCTGACGGGACAGACGCCGGAGGAGAGTCTCGGCCGCGGCTGGATGCGTGCCCTGCACCCCGAGGACCGTGTGCACGCCGAGGAGTGGTGGGACAAGGCCTCCGAACAGGCGGTCTCGCCCTACGAGGTGACCTACCGCGTCCGCACCCGCGACGGCGCCTACCGGCACATCCGGTTCCGGTCCGTGCCGGTGCGCGAGAACGGCGCGGTGGTGGAGTGGGTGGGCACCTCCACCGACGTCGAGCAGGAGTGGCAGGAGGAGCGCCGCCGCCGGCTGCTGGACCGCGCCGCGGCCGCGGCGAGCGACATCACCAACCTGGAGGAGATGTGCCATGCGCTCGCCGACGTGGTCGTGCCCGAGCTCGCCGACACCTGCGACGTCCACCTGCTTCCCGAGCCGAACGGCGGCCTTCCGCACACGCGCACCATCGTCGCCGAGCGCCTCTGCTGCGCCGTACGTGAGGGATTGCCGAGGCTGCCGATGCTGCAGGAGCACTACTCCGCCGAGGTGCTGCGGCAAGCGGTAGGGCAGCGCCGCCCCGCCCACATATCCTTTCCCCGCGGACGTCCTCCGTTCCGCTACCCGGAGGCGGTCAGGACCTGGATCGCCGAGGTCGGGGCGCACAACGCGGTCGTCCTCCCGATCGTCGTCGAAGGCGAGGTCGCGGCCGTGGTCACGGCCTGCGTCTGCGGGGACCGGCCGCCGATCAGCCCGGCGGACATCGATCTGATCGGGCAGATCCTCGATCACACGCACGACGCCATCGGCAACGCCCTGCGCTTCCGGCGCACCCAGCGGGTGGCGCTGGCCCTGCAGCACAGCCTGCTGGCCGAGCCGCCCCACGTCCCCGGCCTGGAGCTCGCCGCGCGCTACCAGGCGAGCCCTACCGCCGCCGAGATCGGCGGCGACTGGTACGACGCGTTCCTGTCGTCCCGCGGCGCCGTCAAGCTGGTGATCGGCGACGTGGCCGGGCACGACCTGGCCGCCGCCGTAAGCATGAGCCAGGTGCGCAACATGCTGCGGGCGCTCGCCGTCGACCGCGACGAGTTCCCCGGCGACGTCCTGCGGCGGCTGAACACCGCCCTGGAGGTCCTGAACGGCGAGAGCACCGCCACCTGCGTCCTGACCCGCCTGGAACGGGACGACGAGGGCCTGTGGCGGCTGGTGTACTCGGTGGCCGGGCACCCGCCGCCGTTGCTGGTGACCGGCGAGGGGGAGACCCGCTTCCTCCAGGACGCGGGCAACCCCCTTCTCGGTGTCTCCCACGAGCAGCCGTGGATCAGCGCCGTCGAACCGTTGCCGCCGGACAGCACGCTGCTGCTCTACACCGACGGCCTCGTCGAGCGGCGGGGAGAGGACCTCGGCGACGGGCTCGAACGGCTGCGGCGGTGGGCGGAGCCGCTCGCCCGCGAACCCCTGCACCGGTTCTGCGACGAACTGCTCACCCGGATGCCGGTGACGGGCGAGGACGACATCGCGATGATCGCGCTGCGGGTGCCGCCTGAAGGGCGCTACGAGGGAGTCGCCTCGTAGCCGGCCTCGTAGCCGGGGACCGCGGATGCGGTGGCCCGGGTCGCCGGACGCATCGCCAGGACCAGCACGGCCAGCCCGGCGAAGACGACCGCGGCGACCACACCGGTGACATGCAGGCCGGCCGTGAACGCCTCACGCGCGGCATGCAGCAGGTGCGCGCCCTGGACGGCGGGAAGGTGCCGGCTGGCGGCGACCGCGCCGGCCAGCGAGTCGGACGTGCCGTCCATCCGGCCGCGGTAGACCACCGCGGCCACCACGCCGAGCAGCGCGAGGCCGAGCGAACCGCCGAAGTAGTTGCCGGTCTCCGACATCGACGCCGCCGAGCCGGCGCGCTCCGGCGGCACGGACCCGACGACCAGCCCGGTGCCCAGCGCGAACAGCGGGCCCGTGCCCAGCGCCAGCACGGTGATGCCGAGCACCACCGGTGGCAGGGCGGCCGCGCCGCCGGCGCCGATCAGCAGCAGGCTGCCGATCGCCGACACCGCCAGCCCGCCGGCGATGGCGGTCGTCCGCTTCACCCGGCGGGCCAGCGCCGGCGCGGCCATGGTGCCGACCGCCGTGCCCAGGCCCATCGGTGCGAACAACAACGCCGACGTGACCGGCGAGAAGCCCAGCACACCCTGCAGATACTGGGTCACCATCAGGCCGGTGCCGGCCATGGCGACACCGGCGAAGACCAGCGCGACGAGCACGGCGGTGAAGGGGCGGTTGCGGAGCAGTCGCAGGTCCAGCAGCGGCGCCTCCAGCCGCAGTTGCCGTCGTACGAACAGGAAGCCGGCGGCCGCGCCGGCGACGAGGGCCGCCGCCGGGACGGCCGGCACGCTCTCGACGGTCAGTTGCTTGATCCCGTAGACCATCAGGAGCACCGCCACGAGCGACAGCACGACGCCGGGCGGGTCGAGCCGGCCGGCCTGGTCACTGCGGAACTCCGGCAGCAGGACCGGCCCGGCGAGCAGCAGCAACGCCATCGCCGGCACGGCGACCAGGAACACCGAACCCCACCAGAAGTGCTGGAGCAGGAATCCCGCGAGCACGGGCCCGAGCGCCCCGCCGGTGAACTGGCAGGTCGCCCAGATCGCGATGGCTCTGCCCCGCTGCCGTTCGTCCCGGAACATGTTGGTGATCAGGGCGAGTGTCGACGGCGCCAGGGTCGCCCCGGCGACGCCCAGCAGGGCACGCGTGATGATCAGCATCAGTGGATTGACCGCGAAGGCGGCCACGACCGACAGCGCCAGGAACGCCGCTCCGCCGATCAGCAGCAGCCGCCGGCGTCCGATCCGATCGCCGAGCGTGCCCATCGTGATGACCAGGCCGGCCACCATGAACCCGTAGCTGTCGCTGATCCACAGCTGCTCGACGTTGGTGGCCCCCAGCCCGGCGCTCAGCTGTGGCAGCGCGAGGAGCAATGCCGTCGCGTCGATCGCGACGAGCAACGCCGGCAGCGCCAGGACGACCAGTCCCAGCCAGGCCCGGTTGACTCGCATGTCGAAACTCCCTGTTCTCTCGATGTCTCGCCGGTTGGTCGGAGCTGCCGGGAGTTTTTTGACGCGGGTACGTGTCAAGACGGCGGCGGCGGCTCCGACCAACCGGTGGAAGGGCCCGGAGGGGGTTCGCGAACCACGAGGAGAACGAGATGAAGTTCCTGATCAGCATGCACATCAACCCGGCCGTGCTGGACGCGCTGACCGACCAGGAGAAGGCGGCGATCGGCGATGGCCACGGCAGGTTCATCGAGGCGCTGAAGCAGTCCGGAGAGCTGATCACCACGCTGGCGCTGGTCGACCCGTCGCAGGCCGCGGTGGTGTCCGTGCGCAAAGGCCAGCCGGTGGTCACCGACGGCCCCTTCCTGGAGGCCAAGGAGTATCTGGGCGGTTTCTACCTGATCGACTGCGAGAGCAAGGAGCGGGCGATCGAGCTGGCGGCGCAGATCCCGGACACCGCGATCGAGGGTCTCGGCGTCGAGGTGCGGCAGGTCATGTTCGCTGACGGACAATTGGAGGCATGACAGCACCGGTCATCGAGGGCCTGCTGCGTGAGCTCACGCCGCAGGTCCTCGGCGCGCTGGTACGCCGGCACGGCCAGTTCGAGGGGTGTGAGGACGCCGTGCAGGAGGCCGTTCTCGCCGCCGCCGTGCAGTGGCCGGCCGAGGGAGTGCCGGACAACCCGCGCGGCTGGCTGTCGACCGTGGCGTCCCGGCGGCTCATCGACCAGATGCGCAGCGACCACGCGCGCCGTGAGCGGGAGTCGGTGACGGCCGCCGTCGAGGTGCTGCCGCAGGACGTGCCGGACACCGACGACACGCTCGTCCTGCTTTTCCTGTGCTGCCATCCCACGCTGACCGCGGCCTCCCAGGTCGCCCTGACGCTGCGGGCGGTGGGCGGCCTGACCACCGCCGAGATCGCCCGCGCGTTCCTGGTGCCGGAGGCCACGATGGCGGCCAGGATCAGCCGGGCCAAGCAGCGCATCAAAGCCGCCGGCAGCTCGTTCGGCCTGCCCGACGGCGCGGAGCTCCAGGAGCGGCTCCTGGTCGTCCTGCACGTGCTCTACCTGATCTTCAACGAGGGCTACACCGCCTCCTCGGGGAGCGAGCTGCACCGCGCCGACCTCGCGAAGGAGGCGATCCGGCTGACCCGGATGGTGCACGCCCAGCTGCCCGGCGACGGCGAGGTCACCGGGCTGCTCGCGCTGATGCTGCTGACCCACGCCCGCAGGGAGGCACGTACGACCCCGGCCGGCGATCTGGTGCCGCTGGACGAGCAGGACCGCACGAAGTGGGACCGCGGGCTGGTCGACGAGGGCGTCGAGCTGATCAAGGCGGCGCTGGCCGGCCCGGCGCTGGGGCCCTACCAGCTGCAGGCCGCCATCGCCGCCACGCACGCCGACGCGGCCACCGCCGCGGAGACCGACTGGCCGCAGGTGCACGCCCTTTACCTGATCCTGGAGCGGATCGCGCCCAACCCGATGGTCACCCTCAACCGGGCGATCGCGCTCGCCGAGATCGAGGGCCCGGAGGCCGGGCTGGCCCTGCTGTCCACGCTGGACGGTGACGAGCGGTTGGCCGGACATCACCGGTTGCTGTCCGTGCGCGCGCATCTGCTGGAGAAGACCGGCGACAGGGCCGGAGCGTACGAGCACTACCGGCGGGCCGCGAAGGCCACCGCCAGCATGGCCGAGCAGCGCTACCTGGAGTCCCGGGCCAGCCGGGTGAGGGCGTAGCCGCCGTCTCGGCCTCTCAGGCCCGCAGCAGGTGCCGGAGGACCAGCAGCACGATTTCCAGCGCCACCTGCAGGCCGATACCGGCGTCGGCGGAACCCACCAGTGCGAGGGCGAGAGGCATCAGGACGGGGAACAGGACACGGGCCGTCCGGCGCAGGACCTGCGGCAGCGTGAACGGAACGGAAATCGTGATCGTCATGACGGACCTCCTGTCTCGTGCCGGGCATCCGGCACGGATCAGAACCCGTCACCTGGCGTGACAGCGGGCGGCGACCGCCTCGACGACGCCGGAGCTTCGCGTCGCGCCGGGGAAGGCGACGGGATGGGATGGTTGCGGACTACTGCCGGAAGTCATCCCGACCACCTCCTCGTAGTCGTGCGGCGACGCGTCAGAGCCTCTCCAGTAGAACCCCGGCGGCGTGATCGGGTCAAACCCCGCCCAGGTCAGGAGGACGGAAACGGGAGAGCGGCCTGCGGGCGGCCGGTCAGGCGATGACCGGCGCCGTGGGGGAGCCGAAACCGCGCAGCAGGGCGTCCACGACCCGGGTCGCGAGGGCCTCGGCTTCCCCGCCCTCGGCCACGCCCTCAGCGGCGGCCTCGTGGATGAGGGCGTAGTAGACGCGGCGGGTCCAGCCGAGATCGGCGTCGGGACGCAGCACGCCCGCCTCGCGGGCCCGGCGGAGCAGCCGCTCGCAGTCGTCGCGGACCTCCTCGTGCACGCGGGCGGCCTCGGGGTGGGCGCGGTCGCCCGTACGGCTCATGGCGAACCACCAGTTCGTCTTCACCCGCAGGACGTTGGCGGTGACCTGGTAGAGCGCGACGAGGGGCGGGGTGCTGTCCACGTGTGCCGACGCGACGGCCTCGGCGAACTGGCGGGCGGCCCAGCCGGTGAGCTCCTCCACCAGGGCCTCGCGGGTGGCGAAACGGCGATGGACGGTCGTGCGGGCGACTCCGGCCGCCTGGGCGACCTGCTCCATGGTCGCCGCCGGATTGGCGGCGAACACGCGCTCGGCCGCCTCGAGGATCGTCCGCACGGTCCGCTCGGAGTCGGCCCGGAGCGGACGCTTCCCGAGCTGCGGGGAATGCTGGGCTGCTGGCACCCCTACATGCTACCGGGGGGATTCCGTTGGCTCATGACTTGCAACACTTATGTTGCGAGTAATAGGTTATTCGCATCATCAAAGTCGCGAATAGTGCGGAGGGATCCGGTATGGACATGGGACTCACGGGACGTACGGCGCTGGTGACGGGCGCCAGCCGTGGCATCGGGCTGGCGATCGTCGCCGCGCTCGCCGCGGAGGGCGTCCGCGTGGTGGCGGCCGCGCGGAACGTCACCGCGGAGCTGAAGGAGACCGGCGCGATCGCCGTGCCGGTGGACCTCTCGACGCCCGAGGGCCCGGCGCACCTGGTCGAGCGCGCGGTCGCCGAGCTGGGGGAGGACCTCGACCTGCTGGTCAACAACGTGGGGGGCGGGGACCCCGGTGCGAACGGCGTCCGGGGATTCCTCGGCTTCGCGGACGACGAGTGGCTCTCGTGGTTCGGGCTCAACTTCTTCGCCACCGTCCGCACGACCCGCGCCGCGCTGCCCGGCATCCTGCGCCGCCGCGGCGTGATCGTGAACATCTCCTCGAACGGCGCCCGGACGCCGCACGTGGGTCCGATGCCGTACACCACGGCGAAGGCGGCGCTCAACGCGTTCGGCAAGGCCCTGGCGGAGGAGTTCGGGCCACAGGGGGTGCGGGTGAACACGGTCTCACCCGGTGTGGTCCGCACCGCGATGTGGGAGGCGCCCGACGGCTACGGCGCCGAGCTGGCGGCGGCGCTGGGAGTGCCGCTCGATCAGCTGCTGGCCGGGCTGCCGGCCAGAGCGGGCATGACCACGGGACGGCTGATCGAACCGGCCGAGGTGGCGGCCCTCGTGACCTACCTCGCCTCACCGCACGCGGCGAGCGTCAACGGCGCGAACCTGATGATCGACGGAGGAGCGAACAAAGCGGCCTGACGTCGAGGAGGCCGGAAACTCAGGGCGTCGGAAACGTGGAGAGCGTCACGTAGGTGACGCGGTCGTCCGCCATGACGAGGGCGACCCGCTGGCCGGGGCGCAGGTGGCGCAGCGGCCCGGCGCCGAACGCCTCGCCGTCGAACGGGATCCGGGTGCCGTCGTCGAGGAAGACCCAGCCCGAGCGGGTCGCGGGGTCGAAGCTCTGCACGGTCGCCTGCACGCCGCCAGCCTACCGCCGCGGGCGGATAATCCTTTGACCAGTGGATCTTCCGGCTGCCAGCATGTCCCGCCATGACCGAGGCGGCACCGAGAAGCCTGTGGCGCGTGCGTCACTTCCGGCGATACGCCGGTGCGGACGCGATCAGCAAGCTCGGCAGCGAGGTCTCCCTGGTCGCCCTGCCGCTCACGGCGGCGCTCACCCTCCACGCGAGCCCGTTCGAGGTGGGGCTGCTCACCGCCGCGGAGATGGTGGCGTTCCTGCTGGTCGGCCTGCCCGCCGGAGCCTGGGTGGACCGCATGCGGCGCCGTCCGGTGCTGGTCGCCGCCGACGCGGTCCGCGCGCTGGCGCTGCTGTCGGTCCCGGCCGCGGCCGTGCTCGGCGTGCTCGGCCTGCCCCAGATGTACGCCGTGGCCGTGGTGAACGGGCTGTGCACGGTCTTCTTCGACGTCGCCCACCAGAGCTACCTCCCGTCCATCGTCGGCAGGGAGGACCTCGCCCGCGGGCACGGCACACTCGCCGCGAACCAGTCGCTCGCGCAGCTCGCGGGCCCGGGGATCGGCGGCTGGCTGGTGCAGGCGCTCACCGCCCCGATCGCCGTGGTCGCCGACGCCCTCAGCTACGCGGGGTCCGCGCTGCTGCTCCTCGGCGTACGCGCGGACGAGGAACCCGGGGGAAGGGACGCCAGGGGCAGGGGAAGGGCCGTCAGGGGCGGGGGCCGGTTGTGGCCGGAGATCGCCGAGGGGCTTCTGTTCGTCGCCGGGCAGCCCGTCCTGCGCCGGGTCGCCGCGGTCGGGGCGCTGATGATGCTGTCGTTCGGCCTGTGGTCGGCGACAGTGCCGCTTTACCTGGTCCGCGAGGTCGGCGCCAGCCCCGGCACGTACGGCATGCTGCTGTCGGCCGGCGCGGTGGGCGGGGTGGCGGGCGCCTGGCTGGCCCCGCGGGTCGCGGCCCGCCTGGGCACGGGCCGGGCCATGTACGCCGCGGCCTGGGCGGCCACGGTCTGCACCGCCCCGCTGGCGCTGACGGCGGCGGGCCCCCGCCTGCTGATCCTGCCGGTGGCACTGGCGGCCAGTGGGGTGGCGACCACCGTGTTCAGCGTGGCGCAGGGGGCCTACCGCCAGTCGATCTGCCCGCCGCACCTGCTCGGCCGGCTGAGCGCCACCATGCGGTTCCTGATGTGGGGCCCGATGCCGCTCGGCGGCCTGCTGGCGGGCACGCTGGGTCAGCTCGCCGGGGTGCGCGTCGCGTTCTGGGCCGCCTGCGGGGTCTACACGCTCGCCCACCTGCCGGTCCTGCTCGCGCCGCGGATCCGCGAGGTCGCCTAGCCCTCCTTCAGCTCGCCTCGTGCTCCTCGTCGGGGTCCGGCTCACCGATGTAGGAGGCGAGACCGCGCAGGATGATCTCCACGCCGAGCTCGAACCGGTAGTCGTTCGACTCGTCCATCATGATGTCGGCGAGCCGCACCAGGTTCGGGAACCGGTCGGGCGGCAGCGAGGCGAAGTAGCCGTTGACCTCGTCGCGCAGCTTGTGCCACGAGTCGTGGGTCTCGCGGTAGCGCTCCTGCCAGAGGCTCTCCTCCAGCGCGAACCCGTTGATGTACGTGGACAGCAGGTCGCCGGAGATGGCCAGGACCCGCCGCGGCAGCCCGGCGGCGCCGAGGACGGCCAGCAGCCGCTCGACGTAGGGGAGCAGCTCGGGTGTGAACGGAACGTGAGCCATCGTGATCTTCGCCAGGTCGCGATGGCTCAGCAGCCGCTCCCGCGCCTGACGGGCGAAGTCCATGACCTGCTCCCGCCAGCGCTCGGGGTCGGGCTCCGGAATCTCGTAGCCCTCGAACGTGCGGTTGTACATGAGCTGCAGCAGCTCGTCCTTGTCGCGTACGTGCACGTACAGCGCCGAGACGGCGACGCCGAGTTCGGCGGCAACCTGCCGCATGCTCAGCCCGTCGTAGCCCTCACGGTCGAGGATCGTGTAGGCGGCGTCGACGATCCGCTCGCGACTGAGGGGCACCCTGGCCGGCGTACGTCGCCTGGGCGGACGCTCCCACGGCGGTGTGGGCATGTCCGGCTGCGTCATGAAGGACCTCCCGCTGTTCCGCCCATGCTAGTGAACACCGCTCCGCGTCCACGAACACCGCTCTCACAACGAGATATATCTTGTGTCTCGCGTAAACGAGATATATCGTGGCGAACATCGAACTTGGCGCTGAACACTGATCGGTAGTAGAACAGCGCTCACCATACTATGAACACCGTTCATTCTCTGGGAGGGATGATGTCGGAACCCATTACGGCGACCGCGCCGGCGTCGCCGGCGACGGGGGCGCCGTACCGCTGGCGCTGGGCGGCGCTCTTCGTGATCCTGGCCGGTGAGGTCATGGACATGCTCGACGCGATGGTCACCAACATCGCGGCGCCCGACATGCGCGCCGACCTCGGCGGCTCCGAGGCCGTCATCCAATGGCTGGGCGCCGCCTACACGCTCTCGATGGCCGTGGGGCTGATCACCGGCGGGCGGCTCGGGGACATCTTCGGCCGCAGGCGCATGTTCCTGATCGGCGCCGCCGGGTTCACCGTGGGTTCCCTGCTGTGCGCCGTGGCCGCGTCGCCCGAGATGCTGGTCGGCGCCCGGGTGATCCAGGGCCTGTTCGGCTCGGTCATGCTGCCCCAGGGCCTCGGCATGATCAAGGAGATGTTCCCGCCCAAGGACGTGGCCAAGGCGTTCGGCATGTTCGGGCCGGTCATGGGCCTGTCGGCCGTCGGTGGCCCGATCCTCGCCGGCTGGCTCGTGACGGCCGACTTCTGGGGCACCGGCTGGAGAATGATCTTCTTCATCAACCTGCCGCTCGGCCTGGCCGCGCTCCTCGCCGGGCTGCGCTTCCTGCCCGAGTCGAGGTCGCCGCGGCCGCCGCGGCTCGACCTGGCCGGGGTCGCGCTCGCGTCCGTGGGCGGCTTCCTGGTGATCTACCCGCTGGTGCAGGGCCGCGAGCACGACTGGCCCGTGTGGGCGTTCGTGATGCTCGCCGCCTCGGTGCTCGTGTTCGCCGTCTTCGGCTGGTTCCAGTCCCGCCGCAGCCGCTCGGGCGGCGACCCGCTGATCGTGCCGAGCCTGTTCCGCAAGCGGGCGTTCACCGGCGGCCTGTTCACCGGCATGGTGTTCTTCTCCGGCATGGCCGGGTTCATGCTGGCCTTCAACCTCTACTGTCAGCTGGGACTCGGCTACTCACCGCTCAAGGCGGGGCTCGCGACGGCTCCCTCGTCGGTCGGCACGCTTCTCGGATTCGGCGTCGCGATGGGGCTGCAGAAGTTCGGGCGCAAGCTGCTCCAGGGCGGCACCCTGATCATGACGCTGGGCGTGCTCGGCGTCGTGCTCACGCTGAACATCGCGGGCATGCACGTCAGCCCGTGGCAGCTCGCCCCCGCGCTGGCCGTCACCGGTATCGGCATGGGCATGCTGATGGCGCCCTTCTTCGACATCGTGCTCGCCGGCGTGGAGGAGCACGAGACGGGCTCGGCGTCCGGCACGCTGACGGCGGTGCAGCAGCTGGGCAACGCGTTCGGCGTGGCCCTGCTCGGCACGGTCTTCTTCGACCTGCTCGGCGACGTGCCCACCGCCGGGAGCTTCGACCAGGCCATGAAGACCACCCTGTGGGTGGTCGCCGGAATGCTCCTGCTCACCTTCGCCGTGGCCTTCCTCCTGCCGAAGCAGGCCCGCGAGAACGCGGAGGCGGCCCACTGACGCGACGTGACGGGTGGCCACGCCGGAGCGGGGGCTCGGCGTGGCCGCCCGGCGTGAGCCGTCAGGGTCGCGGTGTCTCAGGGGCCCGGCGCCGCGCCGCCGAGGATCAGGGCCGCGACCTCGGCGGTCGCGGGGCCGACGCCCAGGGCGAGGGCGTTGCGCAGGTCCTCCACGGTGTCCACGTCCGTGCGTACGGACGCGATCCCCGGCGGGGTCAGTTCCTTGGCCCCCCGGGACAGGTGCCTGACCCGGGACTCGCCGCCGAACCCCGGCCGGAAGGACACGCCCGGCCGCACACCGTAGAAGGTCGTCCCCACCTCGGCGGCGTCGGGGACGAACGCCTGGTCGAACTCCAGCGCCGCCGCGAGCACCGTCTCCAGCTCCACGGGCCGCAGGGCGGGCAGGTCGGCCTGCAGGGCGCCGACGGCGTCGCCGGGCGCGAGCCGTACGGCCTCCTCCGCCCCGGTCCGCAGGGCGGTGTTGAGCCCCCGGTCGGGATCGGCCACCACGTGGGCCCCGAGCGCGGCCAGCCGCCGGGCGGGCAGCGGGTCGGCCGTCACGACCACCACGCGCGCGACCAGCGGGCACCGCAGCGCCGCCGCCACGGTGTCGGCGGCCACCGCGACCGCCAGATCGGCCCGGTGCCGCCCCGCCGCCGCCGCGAGCCGCGTCTTGGCCCGGATCAGGGTCTTCACCGGGACCACTATTGACCATCGCGCGAGGTGCATGCCTGTAGCATCCCGCCTCGACATCGCCCATGGCCAACCGGGAGACTTGTCCCGGATCCCGGTGATTTGGAGACCCTGTGAGCCATCCCAGCGAGCCCTCGTCCGACCCGACCACCCCCGCGTCCGCCCCTGCGGCGCCCGCGCCCGCCACGGTGAGCCGTCGCGCGGGCCGTCCGCCGCGCTTCTGGGAGACGCTCGCGGTCGTCGTCGTCAAGCCGATCTCACGGCTGTTCGTGAAGCGGAGGTGGCGGGGCGGGGAGCACATCCCCCGCACCGGCGGGCTGATCATCGCGGCCAACCACCTGTCGTGGTCCGATCCCGTGCTGCTCTCGCACTACCTGTACAACAACGGGCGGTGGCCGACGATCCTGGCCAAGGCGGGTCTGTTCCGGATCCGGGGGCTCGGTCACGCCATCGCCCAACTGCAGGCCATCCCGGTCGAACGGAACAGCACCGAGGCCACCAAGTCGCTCAAGATCGCCGAGGAACGGCTGCGGAACGGCGCCTGCATCCTGTTCTATCCCGAGGGCACGATCACCCGCGATCCCGAGCTGTGGCCCATGGCCGGCAAGACCGGCGTCGCCCGGCTGGCCCTCGTGACCGGTGTGCCGGTCATCCCGATCGCCCACTGGGGCGCCCAGGAGCTGCTGCCGTACGGGGCGTCGAAGCCGCGCCTGCTGCCGCGCAAGTCCTTCCACGTGCTCGCCGGGCCTCCGGTCGACCTGTCCAAGTACGCCGGTCAGCCCATGCGCGGCTCGGTTCTGCGCGACGCGACCGCCGACATCACGGCCGCCATCACCGGACTGCTGGCCGAGATCCGGGACGAGAAGGCGCCAGAGATCCCCTTTGACCCCAAGAACGCGGCTAACGACTGAGCGGAGCGTACGGTGAGGGGGGAGCGCGCGGAGCAAGAGGAGTGGTGCGGCCAGTGAGCAGGGCGGCTGTTTTCGGAACGGGCTCGTGGGGCACCACGTTCGCGATGATCCTCGCCGAGGCCGGCACCTCCACGACCCTGTGGGGCAGGCGGGCGGAGATCGTCGACGCGATCAACGAGACCCGGGAGAACCCCGAGTATCTGCCGGGGACGCGGCTGCCCGACACGATCCACGCCACGACGGACCCCGCCGAGGCCATGGAGGGCGCCGATTTCGTGGTCCTCGCGGTGCCGTCCCAGACGCTGCGCGCCAACCTCCAGGTGTGGAAGCCGCACATTCCGCCGGAGGCCGTGCTGGTCAGCCTGATGAAGGGCGTCGAGCTCGGCACCTGCAAGCGGATGAGCGAGGTCGTCTGCGAGGTGGCCGAGGTGCCGGAGCGCCGGGTGGCCGTGGTCTCCGGGCCCAACCTGGTCCCCGAACTGGCCCAGCGGCAGCCCGCCGCGGCCGTCGTCGCCTGCTCCGACGAGGAGGTGGCCGCCCGGCTCCAGGAGGCGTGCCACCTGCCGTGGTTCCGGACCTACACGAATCCGGACGTGGTGGGCGTCGAACTCGGCGGCGCGGTCAAGAACGTCATCGCACTGGCCGTCGGCGTCGCGGCCGGCATGGGCCTGGGCGACAACGTGCGGGCGACGCTCATGACGCGGGGCCTGGCCGAGATCGCCCGCTTGGGCGCGGCGCTCGGGGCGGACCAGCACACCTTCGCCGGCCTCGCCGGGATGGGGGATCTCGTCGCCACCTGCACCTCGCCGCTGTCGCGCAACCGCACCTTCGGCGAGAACCTGGGCCGCGGCATGACGATGGCCGAGGTCGTCGCCGCCACGAAGCAGACGGCCGAGGGGGTCAAGTCGTGCGAGTCGGTGCTCGAACTGGCCAGGAAGCACGACGTGGAGATGCCCATCACCGAGGTGGTCGTCGGCGTCGTCCACGACGGCATGACCCCCGGTGAGGCCGCTGTGCTGCTGATGTCACGCACGCCCAAGCCGGAGCGCTACGGCGTCTGATCGGGGTCTGATCGGGGAT
Source organism: Microbispora rosea (assembly GCF_900156315.1). Classification (GTDB taxonomy): domain Bacteria; phylum Actinomycetota; class Actinomycetes; order Streptosporangiales; family Streptosporangiaceae; genus Microbispora; species Microbispora rosea. The sequence goes on from NZ_FTNI01000014.1 coordinate 184,714, forward strand.
AACGGACTCCCATGACGCGCGTGGCTGACAAGCCGTTTTGCATCTCGAACACGGTAGATTCGGGCATCATGAATGAGGATCGCGAGTCCCCGTCACGCGTGCGCGTGGCAGTCGTCTTCGGCGGCCGCAACTCCGAGCACGCCGTCTCCCTGATGGGCGCGGGCAGTGTGCTGGAGGCCATCGACCGGACGAAGTACGAGGTCATCCCCATCGGCATCGCCCAGGACGGCCGTTGGGTGCTGGCGTCGGGCAGCCAGTCCTATGCGATCGAGTCCGGCCGCCTGCCCGTCGTGGACGACTCCGGCACGGCGCTCGCGCTCCCCGGGGACTCCGGCGCCCTCGTGGCCCTCGAATCGGGTGAGATCCCGCGTGCGCTCGGCCGCGTGGACGTCGTGTTCCCCATGCTGCACGGGCCGTTCGGCGAGGACGGGACGATCCAGGGCCTGCTGGAGATGGCCGGGGTCCGCTACGTGGGCTCGGGCGTGCTGGCCAGCGCGGTCGGCATGGACAAGGCGTACATGAAGCTTGTGCTGCGCGCCGCCGGGCTGCCGGTCGGCCCGTTCGTGGTCGTACGCGACCGCGACTGGCGGCTCGACCGCGGCCGGGTGCTCAAGGAGATCGAGGAACTGGGCTGGCCGGTGTTCGTGAAGCCGTCCAGGGCCGGGTCGTCGCAGGGCATCACCAAGGCGCACGACCCCGAGTCGCTGGAAGAGGCGATCGAACTCGCCCGCGAGCACGACCCGAAGGTGCTGGTCGAAGCCGCCATCGCGGGCCGGGAGGTCGAGTGCGCGGTGCTGGAGTCGCTCGGCGACGCCGCCCCCGAGGCGAGCGTCCCCGGCGAGGTGCTCGTCCGGGGCGAGCGCGAGTTCTTCGACTTCGAGGCCAAGTACTACCCCGACCAGATGGAGCTCCGCGCGCCTGCCGACATCCCCGCCGAGGTGGCGGAGACGCTGCGGTCCATGGCTGTGCGCGCGTTCGAGGCGCTCGGCTGCGAGGGCCTGTCGCGGGTCGACTTCTTCTACACGCCGTCGGGCGAGCTGATCGTCAACGAGATCAACACGATGCCGGGCTTCACGTCGCTGTCGGTCGCGCCGCAGCTGTGGGGCGCCACCGGCCTGCCGTACGCCGACCTGGTCGAGCGGCTGATCCAGCTCGCGCTGCGCCGGCCGGCGGGCCTGCGGTAGTCACTCCGGGATGCTCGCCTTGATCGGCTCGGCCAGGTCGACCAGCACGGCCCCGGCCTGGTGCTCCTGCCCGATCGTCACCTCGACGTACGCCACCCGGTTGGTGCACGTGAACAGCGTCGGGCGGCGCGGGTCCTGGAACCAGCCGACGCCGTTGATGTCGGCGACCTCGGCCGTCGGCTCCATCGCGGCCGGCCGGGGCACGCCGCAGCGCAGCGCGATCTGGCCGTCGCCCCAGACGGCGACGTACGGCGAGGGAGGCTCGGAGGCGGCCCGGTCGAGCCCGTCGAGCGTCTTCGGCAGCGCGGCGTCGAGTGCGCGGCAGGCCGCCGCCGCCTCGCCGGTCGGCGTGGGCGGCTCCACGTGGACGGTGGACGAGCAGCCGGCGAGCAGGGCGAGGGCCACCAGGACCGCGCCTGCCGACGCGGCGCGTGCGGGCCCCCTCGCCTGTCGCATCGTCTCCCCGGCTCGTGTTCCGCTCAGATGTGGACGATCGGACACGTCAGTGTACGGGTGATGCCGTGCACGGCCTGGATCTGGGCCACCACGAGCTTGCCGAGCTCGTCGACGTTGTTGGCCTGGGCGCGGACGATCACGTCGTAGGGCCCGGTGACATCCTCGGCCTGTGTCACCCCGGGAATGGAGGAGATCTCCTCCGCCACGTTGGCGGCCCTGCCGACCTCGGTCTGGATAAGGATGTAGGCCTGCACCATGACGCCCTCCGGGTAGAGATCAGTGCCGGAGCGTAACCGTACCTCGAATGCACTAGGGGTGTGCTATCACAGTCGGAGATCTCGGCGAATTCGGAGTAATCCAGCGGATATCGGGACGACTTCCGCGGACTGCGGCCGTGCTGCTGGGCCCCGGCGACGACGCCGCGGTCCTGAAGGCCCCCGACGGGCGGGTCGTCGTGAGCACGGACCTTCTGATCGAGGGTAGGCACTTCCGTCGCGACTGGTCGAGCGGCTACGACATCGGCCGTAAGGCGGCGGCACAGAACCTTTCCGACATCGTTGCCATGGGGGCCGATCCCACCGCCCTCGTGGTCGGCCTGGGGCTGCCCGCGGACGTCGGCGCCGACTGGGTGGACGCCCTGACCGACGGCTTCCGCGACGAGTGCGACCTGGTGGGGGCGACCGTGGCGGGGGGCGACATCGCCCGCTCGGAGACCGTCGTGCTCGGCGTGACCGCGCTGGGCGACCTCGGCGGACGGACCCCGGTGACCCGGTCGGGCGCGCGTCCGGGCGACGTGGTCGCGGTGGCGGGCCGCCTTGGTCACGCCGCCGCCGGCCTGGCCCTGTTCGGGGCGGGGGTGACCGGCGGTTCCCCGGATCTCGTGTCACTGCTGGAGGCGCACCGCCGTCCCCGGCCGCCGTACCCCTGCGGACCGGGGGCTGCGCTGCTCGGCGCGACGGCGATGCTCGACGTCAGCGACGGCCTGCTGCAGGACCTCGGCCATGTCGCCGACGCGAGTGGCGTGGCCGTCGAGCTGGACGCCGCCGCCCTGCCCGTGCCGGAGGCGCTGTCCGCGGCGGCGCGCGAGCTCGGCGCGGACCCCCTGGAGTGGGTGCTCACCGGCGGTGACGACCACGCTCTGGCCGCGACGTTCCCTCCCGAGGTGCGGCTGCCGGCCGAATGGACGCGTGTGGGAGCGGTCACGCGGGGGCGCGGGGTGCGGGTGGACGGGCAGACCTGGACCACAGGGGGATGGGATCACTTCCGCGCATGATGTGAAATTTGTGACATAGGCGTATTAGATCTGTTATTAAGTATGGCGGTCAGGCAACAGGAAGGACCGTCATGGGCCGCCACACGGCAGGACGCAAGGCACGAGAGGGTCAGCCCTCCCCGGCTCAGGCCGATCCCCTGGAGAGGGGTGCCGGCCCGGACCACCTGGCCTTCCGCCGTCCGGCGACGCCGGATGGCGCCGCGCAGACCCTTTCCGAGCCCGGTCACCCCGGGCCCGGCTATCCCGGGACGAGGTCGAGCGGCGGGGCCGTGCCCTGGCCGGTGCCGCCCTCGGCGGCCGTCGGTGGCGGCGTGACCAGCGGCGCTGTGACGAGCGGGGGCTCTCAGCTGAATGGTGGCGCTGTGCCCATTGGTGGTGCTGTGCCGGGTGGTGGCGCTGTGCCGTGGCCCGTGCCGCCCTCGGAGGCGACGACCCGGCTGTTCGCCGCACTGTCGCCCGAGAGGCTGGAATCCGAGAGGCTGGAGTCCGAGAGTCCGGCATCGCCGGAGCGGCCGCGTTCGCCCGAGCTTCTGCCGGCCTCCCGGGGCGCCGGGGAGCGCGGCCTGGCCGGGCAGGACGGGGACGACCGTGCGAAGCAGCCGAGACGCATGCGGCGGCTGGCGCTCGTGTCCGGGCTGTCGGTGCTGCTGGCCGTGGGCGTCACGACCGGCGGCGCACGGCTGATCGCCGGGCGGACCTCCCTGACCATGGAGCAGCCGACGACGGCCTGCCCGATCTCGGAGGACTGCGCCGCCGCGGGCGGGCCGTACGGAGCGTCCGGGTCCGGCCAGGCACTCGGCGAGACGCCCGCGCAGGGCGATCCGACCGGCGACCCGGTCGTGAACGGCCAGGACCAGCCGGGCCGGGAGGACTCCGGCACGTCCGGTTCCGAGGCCGAAGACACCGGGAAGGACGGGTCGGCGGCTCCTCGGGCCACACCGGCTTCGACGGCGGACTCGAAGGGCCGGGATCGCGACCACACGTCCGCCCGTACGCGGACCCCGTCCACCGCCGCCCCGCGTGCCTCGGCCCACGGTTCTCCGCAGGTGGACGACGCTCCCGCCGCCGTCACGGCCGCCCCGGACGACGCGACGGGCACCGCGTCCGATGACGGCGCGACGTCCGGCGAGTCCGCGCTGGACGACCCCAGAAACAACGAGAACGCAGGGAACAACGAGAACGCCGGGAACGCGGAGGATGCCGCGGACGAGGCCGACGTCGGCGCGAACCGCACGACCGGCGGACGTACGGCGCGGACGAGGTCCGCTCTCGCCGCAGGCGGCCCGGCGGTGGGGGTGCGGTTCACGGTGACAGACCGTGACGAGGGCGGATACACGGCCAGGATCACCGTACGCAACGAGGGACCGGCCCTGCCCGCGTGGACCGTGCGGCTGGCCGTCGGCGGGCAGGTGACCGCGGTCGAGGGGGCCGGCTGGCGGCAGCAGGGGGACACTCTGACCCTGACCTCGCAGACCGCGCTGGACGAGGACGGCACGCTGACGCTGACCGTCCACGCCGAGGGCGCGTCGGCCGCACCCGCCGACTGCCTGCTCTCCGAGGGACGATGCGAGGTCACGGGCCCCTCCCGGCGCGACTGACCCGCTGCCGTCCGGCCCGCGGCTACGGCGTCGGCCGGTCGCCGCCCCGGCCGGGGACGGGGCGTTTTCGGGGGAGCGGTGGGGGTTTTGGTTGGATGGTCGCATGACCACCCCACCACGTGTCCTGACCATCGCGGGCTCCGACTCCGGCGGCGGCGCCGGCATCCAGGCCGACCTGAAGACCATGCTGGCCCTCGGTGTGCACGGCATGAGCGTCATCGCGGCCGTGACGGCGCAGAACTCGCTGGGCGTGCAGGGTTACTGGGAACTGCCCCCGGAGGCGGTGCGGGCGCAGCTCGACTCGGTCCTCGGCGACATCGGGGCCCAGGCGATCAAGACGGGCATGCTGGCGTCGTCCGTGCTGGTGGAGACCGTCGCGGAGGTGCTCGCGGGCGTGACCGTGCCCGTCGTGGTCGATCCGGTCGGCGTGTCCAAGCACGGCGACAGCCTGCTCGCGCCGCAGGCCGTGGAGACCGTCAAGAGCGTGCTGCTGCCGGCCGCGACCGTGGTCACCCCCAACCTGTGGGAGGTCGAGCAGCTCACGGGCGTCAAGGTCGAGGACGAGAGCGACCTGCCCCGCGCCGCCGAGGCCGTGCTGGCCCTCGGTCCGAGATGGGCGCTGATCAAGGGCGGCCACCTCCCCGGGGAGCCGGTGGACCTGCTCACCGACGGGTCGAGCGAGCACCGCTTCACCGCCGAGCGGCACGACAACCGGCACACCCACGGCACCGGCTGCACGCTCGCCTCCGCGATCGCGTCCTACCTCGCTCTCGGCGAGGACGTGCCCGGCGCCGTACGGCGGGCCAAGGAGTACGTCACGGGCGCCATCGCGCACGGTTTCCCCCTGGGCGCGGGCATCGGGCCCGTGGACCACGGCTGGCGCATGCGGACGGACGCCTGAGCGGCCCCCGTCAGCGGAATACCTCAGCGGAAGGCGTCGGCGTGGTCGGCGGTCCACTGCCGGAACGTTCGCGCGGGCCTGCCGGTGATCTCTCCCACGGTCGAGGTGACCAGGTCGGAGCGGGGACGCCGGGTACTCGCCAGCAGCGCCTCGACCAGCGCGGGCGGCCTTCCGTCCGCGAGCATCCGCTCCCGTGCCGCCTCCACGGGGACCTCCTCGAAGCGCAGCGGACGGCCGATCGCCTCGCCGATCAGGCGGACCTGGTCGGCCCTGCTCACCACCTGTGGTCCGGTCAGCACGTGCGTGGCGCCCACGTGCCCGTCGCCGGTCAGCACGCGTGCCGCCACGGCCGCGACGTCGGCCTGGTGCACCACCGCCGTGGGGGCGATGCCGGGGCCGCGTACGACACCGTCCTGCCGAATCTGCCCGGCCCACCCCAGCGCGTTGGAGGCGATCGTGTCGGCGCGCAGGATGGTCCACTCCAGGCCCGATGCCTTGATGAGGCTCTCCATGTCGGCGTGGAGCTGGTTGATCGGATCGGTCTGCCGCCCGGCGTCCTCGTTCACGCCTGACGACGACAGGTAGACGAGGCGGCGGGCGGAGCCCGCGATCGCGGCGAGGACGGCCGGCGCGCCCTCATACGTGAGGAAGGGCCAGACCAGGAACACCGTCGTGATCCCGCTCAGCGCCCTTTTCAGGGTTTCCGGCTGGGACAGGTCTCCTGTCGCGATCTCCACGCCTTGCGGCAGGCGGGTCGTCCGGGCGTCGCGGACGAACGCGCGTACCGGGACACCGGCGGACATGAGCTGAGCGGCGACTTCCCGGCCCACGTTACCGGTCGCGCCCGTCACGAGAATCTGGGCCATGACCGTGATCAACCGCACCGTGCCGCGAATATTCCGGTACGCATGCTCGCTGTCCCCGGTCACGGCAGCACGAGAGCCCGCCACCGGAACCGGTGGCGGGCTCTCGTGGGAGTCAGACGGTCAGCGCGTGACCTTGCCCGCCTTGATGCAGGAGGTGCAGACGTTCATCCGCTTCGGCGTCCCGTTGACCACCGCGCGCACGGTCTGGATGTTGGGGTTCCAGCGGCGGCGGGTGCGGCGGTGCGAGTGGGAGATGTTGTTGCCGAAAATCGGCTTCTTGGCGCAGACGTCGCAGACGGAAGCCACGGTAATCGCTCCTTTGAATCAGTCGATCGGCCCGGCGCCGGTGCAGCGGCTCGTCCGAGCAATGCCGGGACAACCGGCTGGCCACACGAGGATATCCGATGTTCACCGGTGCACGCCAAACGGGACTCCGGCGAACGGGGATAGTCTCGTACCCGCCAACGGTAGCGCATCGAGGGGCTGGAGAGCGCGGAAGGAAGGTCGGCCGGATGCTCAAGGTGCTCGATCCCCCCGCCGTGCGCCGCTGGTCGCGCCACTGCGCGGCGGCCCTCGGCCGGGCCAGGGCGGAGATCGACGCGCTCAACGTGTTCCCCGTGCCCGACGGGGACACCGGCACGAACCTGCATCTCACGGTCCTGTCGGCGGCCGAGGCGGTGGACGCGCTGCCCGGCGGAGCGGACGCGGACGCCACATGGCGGGCCCTGACGCGCGGGGCCCTGCTCGGCGCGCGGGGCAACTCCGGAGTGATCGTCAGCCAGGCCGTCAGGGGCATGGGCGAGGTGCTCGGGCGCGCGCCGGGAGGCGGCGCCGACCTGCGCGACGGCCTGACGAGGGCGGCCGAGATGGCCAGGGCGGCGGTGGTCCGCCCGGTGGAGGGCACGGTGCTGAGCGTGCTGTCGGCCGCGGCGCACGCCGTGCGCGACGCGCCCGACGACCTGGCCGAGGTGGCCTGCCGGGCGGCGGACGAGGCGCGGCGGGCCCTGCGCCGCACGACGGGTCAGCTCGGCGTGCTGTCCCGCCACGGCGTGGTGGACGCGGGCGCGGCCGGGCTGGTGATCATGCTGGAGAGCCTGGCCGAGGTGGTGACCGAGGCGTACAGCGAGCGGCACGAGGTGCCCGCCCCGGCCGCGCGGATCGCGCCGGAGGAGCTCGGGCGGCCGGACACGGGCGGCCCCGGTTACGAGGTCATGTACCTGCTCGACGCGGGCGCGCACGAGGTGGACCGGCTGAAAGGCGAGCTCGACGCGCTGGGGGACAGCCTGGTGGTCGTCGGCGGGGAGGGCCTGTGGAACGTCCACGTCCACGTGGACGACGCTGGCGCGGCGATCGAGGCCGGGCTGCGCGCGGGACGCCCGCATCGGATCAAGGTGACCTACCTCGGGGGACGGCCGCACGAGCCGGGCCCGGCGAGGGGCGTGGTCGCGGTCGCCGCCGGGGACGGCCTGGCGGCCCTGTTCAGGGAGGCGGGAGCGGTGGTCGTGCGGCGCGAGCCGGGTTCGGCCCCGACGGCGGCGGCCCTGCTGCGCGCCGTCCGCGAGGCCGGCACCGAGGTCGCGGTGCTGCCCAACGACGTCGCCGTGCACGACGTGGCCGTCGCCGCCGCGGAGATCGCCAGGGAGGAGGGCGTGACGGTCAGCGTCCTGCCCACCCGGGCGTCGGTGCAGGGCCTGGCCGCGCTGGCCGTGCACGACCCGCTGCGCCGCTTCGACGACGACATCGTGGCGATGACCGACGCGGCCGGCCACACCCGCCACGGGCACGTGTGGGTGGCCGACCGCGCGGCGATGACCAGCGCCGGACTGTGCCGGATCGGCGACGTGCTCGGGGTGGTGGACGGCGACGTCGCGCTGATCGGCGCGGACCTGACCGCGACCGCCGTCGAGGTCGTCCGGCGCCTGGTCTCCGGCGGCAGCGAGATGGTCACGCTCGTCAGCGGCGCGGGCGCGCCCGCGCCGCTCCTGCACGCCGTACGCGACCATCTGGAGCGGGTCCGCCCGGACCTGGAGATCGTCGTGTACGAGGGCGGGCAGGGCGGTTATCCCCTCCTGATCGGCGTCGAGTAGCCGGATTGTCGGCCCGTGCGGGTAGAAATTGGTGACGTGACGAGCTTCGACGAGCCGCTCAAGAAGGTGGTCGGCAGGTCGGCCGCCCCGCTGGAGAGCGCGCTGGGCATCAGCACGGTCGGTGAACTGCTGCGCCACTACCCGCGGCGCTACGCGCAGCGGGGGGAGCTGACGCCCATCGCGTCGCTGGAGCACGACGAGCACGTCACCGTGGTCGCCAAGGTGTCGTCGGCCGTGCGCAGGCCGATGAAGAACCGGCAGGGCACCTGGCTCGACATCGAGGTGACCGACGGCAAGGAGAAGCTGCACCTGGCCTTCTTCGGCAAGGGCGCCTACGTGGCCGAGCAGCGGCTCACGCCGGGCACCGAGGCGATGTTCTCCGGCAAGGTCGGCGTCTTCGTCGGCGGGAGGACCAGGCGCGTCTCGCTCACCCATCCCGAGTACGAGTCGTTCGACGAGACGGAGGAGACGGCCGAGGAGTTCGCCTCCGCGCTGGTGCCGATCTACCCCTCCGCCCAGGGGCTGCCGAGCTGGAAGATCCGCCGGGCCGTGCGCACGGTGCTCGACGTGCTCAGCCTGGACGATCCGGTGCCCGCCGGGATACGGGAGCGGCTGGGGCTGCTGCCGATCGAGGAGGCGCTGCGGCGGGTCCACCGCCCCCGGAGTCAGGCGGACGTCGCCCGGTCGCACGACCGGCTGAAGTTCGACGAGGCCTTCGTCCTGCAGGCCGTCCTGGTGCGGCGGCGCATGGCCGCGTCCGCCTGGCTCGCCAGGGCCCGTCCCGGGCGCGACGGCGGGCTGCTGCACGAGTTCGACGAGCGGCTTCCGTTCCAGCTCACCGAGGGGCAGCGGCAGGTCGGCGAGGAGATCGCCGCCGACCTCGCCCGCGAACACCCCATGCACCGCCTCCTGCAGGGCGAGGTGGGCGCGGGCAAGACCGTGGTCGCGCTGCGCGCGATGCTCCAGGTCGTCGACTCCGGTGGACAGGCCGTGCTGCTCGCGCCCACCGAGGTCCTCGCCCAGCAGCACCACCGGTCGATCGTGAGCATGCTCGGCGATCTCGCGACCGGCGGGATGTTCGGCGGGACGGCGGTCGCGCTGCTCACCGGCTCGATGGGGGCCGCCGCGCGGCGCAGCGCGCTGCTCGACGCGGCCTCCGGCGCGGCCGGCATCGTGATCGGCACCCACGCCGTGCTCCAGGAACACGTCCAGTTCGCCGACCTCGGGCTGGTCGTGGTGGACGAGCAGCACAGGTTCGGCGTCGAGCAGCGCGACGCGCTGCGCGAGAAGGGCGGGGGCGGACGTCCCCACGTGCTGGTCATGACGGCGACGCCGATCCCGCGGACGGTCGCGATGACCGTGTTCGGCGACCTGGAGGTCTCCACGCTGTCCCAGCTCCCCGCGGGCCGGGCCCCGATCACCACCCACGTGGTGCCCGCCGCGGAGAAGCCCCACTTCCTCGACCGCGCCTGGCAGCGGGTCCGCGAGGAGGTCGGCCTGGGCCGCCAGGCCTACGTGGTGTGCCCGCGCATCGGCGACCAGGAGGGCGACGAGGGCGACCTGGCGAAGGACGACGACGAGCGCAGGCCGCCCCTGGCGGTGCTCGACGTCGCGCGCATGCTCGGGGAGGGGCCGCTGGCCGGGCTGCGGATCGAGGCGCTGCACGGCAAGCTCCCGCCGGAGGACAAGGACGCGGCGATGCGCGCCTTCGCCCGGGGCGAGATCGACGTCCTGGTCGCGACCACGGTCATCGAGGTCGGCGTCGACGTCCCCAACTCGTCGGTGATGGTCATCATGGACGCCGACCGCTTCGGCGTCTCCCAGCTCCACCAGCTGCGCGGCCGGGTGGGCCGGGGCGGGCTGCCCGGGCTGTGCCTGCTCGTCAGCGAGGCTCCGGAGGGCACCCAGGCGCGCCGCAGGCTCGACGCGGTGGCGGCGACCCTGGACGGGTTCGAGCTGTCCCGTGTCGACCTGGAGCAGCGCAGGGAGGGTGACGTGCTCGGCGCCGCCCAGTCGGGGCGCAGGTCCTCGCTCAAGCTGCTGCAGCTTCTGCGCGACGAGGACGTGATCGAGACCGCCCGGACTGAGGCGACCGCCCTGCTGTCCGCCGATTCCGAGCTGTCGGCCCACCCGGCCCTGCGCGCCGAGATCGACACCATGGTCGCCGACGAACGCGCCGAGTACCTCGAGAAGGCGTGAGAGCGGAAATTGAAACGGGCGCCGTGTGAACACGACGCCCGTTAACGACCCAGGGCCCAGCCTTGGGACGGCCTCCCCCCGAATGCCGTCCCCGGCTGGGCCCGCCCTCGGGTCAGGTGCCGAGGGCGCCGGCGTGCGGAAGGGCTCACGACCACGCCGGCCGGCCTTCCCCTGGGTCACCGTGAAGGCCGCAGAACTCATGATGCGCATGTGGCGGAGCCCGCGATACGGCTCTTACTCATTCGTCGCCGCCGCTTGCCCACTCTTGACCTCCCTTCGCCCGCCGTGCCGGAACGGCCGCCGCGGGCGGGACAATGAAGGCGTGACGCGGGTGATCGCAGGGACGGCGGGGGGACGCAGGCTGGCCGTTCCGCCGGGGAGATCGACCAGGCCGACGAGCGACCGCACCCGGGAGGGCCTGTTCGCCACCGTGGGCTCCGCGCTCGGCCCGCTCGACGGGGTCCGGGTCCTCGACCTGTACGCCGGATCGGGCGCCGTCGGGCTGGAGGCGTTGAGCCGGGGGGCCGCCCACGCGCTGCTGGTGGAGTCGGAGGCCAGGGCCGCGCGCACGATCAGGGAGAACATCGCGTCCCTCGGACTGCCCGGGGCGGCCCTGCGGGCCGAGAAGGTCGAGCGGGTGGTGGGCCGGCCGTGCGAGGAGCCGTACGACTTCGTCTTCGCCGATCCGCCCTACGCCGTCTCCGACGAGGCGGTCTCCCGGGTGCTGGCATCGCTGCGCGACAACGGCTGGCTGGCGGAGGGCGCGCTCGTGGCCGTGGAGCGGGAGTCGAGGGGTAAGGACCTGGTGTGGCCCGCGGGCTTCACGGAAGACAGGGTCCGTCGATACGGCGAAGCGGCCGTTTGGTACGGTCACGCAGCCGGGAACCCGTGAATCTATGGGGGTGCGCCTTGCGTCGTGTCGTCTGCCCGGGGTCGTTCGATCCCGTGACCAACGGACATCTGGACATCATCGGCCGGACGTCACGGCTGTATGACGAGGTCGTCGTGGCCGTGCTCATCAACATCGAGAAGCGCAGCCTGTTCACCGTCGACGAGCGCATCGAGATGCTCCAGGCGGTGACGAAGGAGTACGGCAACGTCCGCGTGGAGAAGTTCCACGGCCTGCTGGTCGATTTCTGCAGGCAGCAGGGCATCCCGACCATCGTGAAGGGCCTGCGGGCGGTCAGCGACTTCGACTACGAGCTGCAGATGGCCCAGCTCAACTACCGGATGTCGGGCGTCGAGACGCTGTTCATGTCCACCAACCCGGAGTACTCCTTCCTGTCGTCCAGCAGGCTCAAGGAGATCGCCCGGTATGGCGGGGACGTGTCCGGCCTGGTCCCCGACCTCGTCCACCAGCTGCTCGTGGAGCGGCTCAGGGGCTGAACCGGGGCTGGTATTCTTGCCTTTCAGCCTTGCACGACGGCGGTGATTCGCCATGCCTAACGAGAGCAGGATGAGTCTGCACAGCCTCGATCCCCGAGCCCCCTGGGTGATCTCCACCCATGACCTGGGGCGCCGACCGGGATCGATGCGCACGCTCAGCCCGGTCCTCCCGGCACCGGCGGACCTCGCGGTCGGAATGATCGGCGTTCCCAAGGACGCCGACGTCGAGCTGGACATCCGGCTCGAGGCGGTGATGGAGGGCGTGCTCGTGACGGGCACGGCGCAGACTCCCCTGACGGGGGAGTGCTCGCGCTGCCTGGACCCGTTGACCTCGGAGATCGAGGTCGACTTCCAGGAGCTCTACTTCTACTCGGCGGAGGACGCCCGAGAGGACGATCTGCTCCTCGACGGCGAACTGCTCGATCTCGAGCCGGTATTCCGTGACGCGGTGGTGCTCGCACTGCCGCTCAGCCCGGTGTGCGGTGAGGACTGCCCCGGTCTGTGTGCGGAGTGCGGGATCAGGCTGGCGGAGGCCGGCCCGGACCACCGGCACGAAGCGATCGACGCCCGCTGGGCGGCGCTGCAGGGTTTGGTTGTGGAACAGGAAGACGATCAGGAGGGTTGACGTGGCCGTCCCCAAGCGGAAGATGTCGCGGAGCAACACCCGCGCCCGCAGGTCCCAGTGGAAGGCGGCGGCGGTCGCACTCGTGAGCTGCCCGCAGTGCCGCTCGCCCAAGCGCCCGCACGTGGCGTGCCCGACCTGCGGCACCTACAACCGCCGTCAGGTCGTCGAGCCGTCGGCCTGATCGCGCGCGCGGTAAGGGACGTCGGGACGCCGGCCGGATCGTCAAAGCGAGCCGGTCGGCGTTACCGTGCTTCAAAGGGTTACCGTGCTCCAAAGGAACGTGCGGTGGCGGTTGGACGGTACGCACCGGCATGCACGCCCGCGGCCGTGGTGGACGCCGGGGCCATCGGCTCCCGGCGGACCGGCGTCCACCACGCCTTCGGGCCTTCGGCCGGCCCGCCTGCCTCCCGTGCACGGCCCTGCCTGCACCTAGGAGTTGGGAGGATTTCATGGCCGCGCCGTCCGTAAAGCCCGTGCCCGTCGAGGTCGCGAGAGACGAGCTGTCCCAGACCCTGGATGTCCGGCTCAGCACCGGCATCCTCGAGCGGGCGCTGACGCACCGCTCGTACGCGTACGAGAACGGCGGTCTGCCGACGAACGAGCGCCTGGAGTTCCTGGGCGACTCGGTGCTGGGTCTCGTGGTGACGGACACGCTGTTCCGCAACCACCCGGACCTGCCGGAGGGCCAGCTCGCCAAGCTGCGCGCCGCAGTGGTCAACATGCGCGCGCTCGCGGACGTCGCCAGGACGCTCGACCTCGGCAAATACCTGCGGCTCGGCCGCGGCGAAGAGGGAACGGGCGGCCGGGACAAGTCGTCCATCCTGGCCGACACGCTGGAAGCCCTGATCGGCACCGTGTACGTCGACAAGGGCCTCGACGAGGCGTTCCGCGTCGTCCACCTGCTGTTCGACCCGCTCATCACGCGGTCGGCGTCGCTGGGCGCCGGGCTCGACTGGAAGACCTCTCTGCAGGAGCTCACCGCCGCCGAGATGCTCGGCGTGCCGGAGTATCACGTGGACGAGAGCGGGCCCGACCACGCCAAGTCGTTCTCCGCGATCGTGCGCGTGGGCGGCAAGGAGTACGGCAAGGGCTCCGGGCGCAGCAAGAAGGAGGCCGAGCAGCAGGCGGCCGAGGCGGCCTGGACCGCGATCCGCGCGCTGCGCGACGCCCGCGAGGGCGCCGGTCCCGTGCGCACCTGAGCACGGGAGACGGCGCATGCCCGAACTGCCCGAGGTCGAGGTCGTCCGCAGGGGGCTGGAGAGCTGGGTCGCCGGCCGGACGGTGGCCGCGGCCGAGGTCCTGCATCCCCGTGCGGTCCGTCGCAACGTCGGCGATCTGCCCGCCCAGCTCAAGGGCCGCACGCTGGCCTCGGCCGAGCGGCGCGGCAAATACCTGTGGCTGCCCCTGCGGGACGGCGCCTCGGGCGAGGAGGAGCCCGGTGAGGCGCTGATCGCCCATCTCGGCATGAGCGGACAGCTTCTCGTCGTGGACCCGCTGTCGCCGATCGAGAAGCACCTGCGCGTGCGCATGGGCTTCGCCGACGGCGGCCTGGAGTTACGCTTCGTCGACCAGCGCACCTTCGGCCACCTCCTGGTGGCGCCCATGACCGCCGGGCGGGGGCGGCCGGTGCCCGAGCCGATCGCGCACATCGCCGCCGACCCGCTGGAGGACGCCTTCGACGACGCCGAGTTCGCCGTACGGCTGCGGCTGCGCCGTACGGGGATCAAGCGGGCGCTGCTCGACCAGTCGCTGATCAGCGGGGTGGGCAACATCTACGCCGACGAGGCGTTGTGGCGCGCGCGCCTGCACTGGGCGCGGCCGACGGAGACGCTGACCCGGCCGAAGATCGCCGAACTGCTCGCGGCGGTCCGCGCGGTCATGACCGAGGCGCTGGGGCAGGGTGGCACCTCCTTCGACAGCCTCTACGTGAACGTCAACGGCGAGAGTGGCTACTTCGACCGCTCGCTCGCCGTGTACGGCAGGCGGGACGAGCCCTGCCGCCGCTGCGGGACGCCCATCCGGCGGGAGGCGTTCATGAACAGGTCCTCCTACAGCTGCCCGAAGTGCCAGCCCCGCCCGGGGAACGCGCGTCCTTAGACCACCCCCCGCTGCGGCGGCCGGAGTCGATCTGGATACTTGTAGGCGTGGTTCGGTTGACGGCATGGGTCCGGGGACGGGTGCAGGGTGTGGGGTTCCGCTGGTGGGCCCGCGCCCGCGCACTGGAACTCGGGCTCGTCGGGTGGGCCTCGAACCTGGCCGACGGGAGGGTCGAGGTCGTCGCCGAGGGCCCGAGGGAGTCGTGCGAGAAACTCCTGTCGTTGTTACGCACCGGAGACACGCCCGGCCATGTTGAGGGGGTGGTCGAGCGCTGGAGCGATGCGAAGAGAGGTATCGCCGGGTTTGTCGAGAGGTAGGGCTTCCCTCAAACCCCTCAAATCCGGTATATTTATCTAGCGAGAGTGCCCACCGGCATGTCTGTGCGGAGCGTTCAACTTGACCGACTCCATTGCCGGTGCGACTCTTGAGAGGAACCACGCGCACCCCTCCCGCGGCATGAAGTGCGCGAACCAGTCTGGTCACTCAGCGTGGAGGACCCTTTACTATGGCGAAGGCTCTACTCGGCCACGTCGGCGGTCCTGATCCTCGGATGATCTCGGAAATGCGCCGCCTCCAGCAGCGCGTCCGCGACCTCGAGGCAGAACTCACCCGGCTCCAGGCCCAGAACGACGCGCTCGCAGCGCAAACTCGTGACGAGGCCCTGGTCCGGCTGCAGGATCGCGAGCCGGCTCTCACCTGAGGTCCGGCGGGAACGGGAAAGGATTGTAGGGACGCCCCGCAAAGGCGTCCCTTGCCATTTCCGCCCTCGTTCCCCGGCAATTGATTCGACGGTTAACTGATCATTAATAACGGGCCACGGGCGGGATGGGCGAACCGCCCGGCTTGCCTTACCCGTATTCGTTTCCCAATCGGCCGCCGGTGCCTATCCCCGCATCTCCGGCCGCCGGGCGCTGTAGTCTTCCCCCCAAACGCCAGGCGGCACCGAGGGGGGCGGACGTGTATCTGAAGACGCTCACCTTACGCGGCTTCAAGTCCTTCGCCTCGGCCACCGCCCTCCGATTCGAGCCGGGCATCACCGCCGTGGTGGGCCCCAACGGCTCCGGCAAGTCCAATGTCGTGGACGCCCTCGCGTGGGTGATGGGCGAGCACAGCGCCAAGTCGCTGCGCGGCGGCAAGATGGAGGACGTCATCTTCGCGGGCACCTCCAGCCGGCCGCCGCTCGGCCGGGCCGAGGTCACCCTGACGATCGACAACAGCGACGGCGCGCTCCCGATCGACTACACCGAGGTGACGATCAGCCGGCTGATGTTCCGGTCCGGCCAGAGCGAGTACGCCATCAACGGCGACACCTGCCGCCTGCTCGACATCCAGGAACTGCTGTCCGACTCCGGCATCGGCCGGGAGATGCACGTCATCGTCGGCCAGGGCCAGCTCGACCAGGTGCTGCACGCCGGGCCGGAGGAGCGCCGGGCGTTCATCGAGGAGGCCGCGGGCGTACTCAAGCACCGCAAGCGCAAGGAGAAGGCCCTCCGCAAGCTCGACGCGATGCAGGCCAACCTGACCCGGGTCCAGGACCTCGTGGCCGAGCTGCGCCGTCAGCTCAAACCGCTGGGCCGGCAGGCCGAGATCGCCCGCAAGGCGGCCGTCATCCAGGCCGACCTGCGCGACGCGCGGCTGCGCCTTCTCGCCGACGACGTGATCACCCTCCGCGACACCCTGCAGCGTGAGGAGGCCGACGAGGCGGCCGTACAGGCGCGGCGCGCCCAGGTGGAGGCGGAGCTGGCCGAGGGTCAGCGGCGGGAGGCCGAGCTGGAGGCGGCCGAGAACGAGGCCCAGCCGCGTCTCAAGGCCGCCCAGGAGACCTACTATCGCCTTTCCGCTCTGCGGGAGCGGTTGCGCGGAGTGGAGAGCCTCGCGGCCGAACGGCGGCGGCACGCCGCGGACGCGGCCTCCATCGAGCGGCGCGGGCGCGACCCGGAGGACCTGGAGCGCGAGGCCGCCGAGGTGCGGGAGCAGGAGCGGGTGCTCGCGGATGAGCTGGACGAGGCGCGTGAGCGGCTCGCGGCCGCCGTCGAGGTCCGCGCCGAGGCCGAGGAGGCGCTGGCCGCGGAGGAGCGGCGCCTGACCGCCGCCGCCCGTGCCGCGGCCGACCGCCGCGAGGCCCTCGCCCGCCTCCGCGGCCAGGTCGAGTCGGCCAGGAGCCGGGCCAGGGCCGCGGGTGACGAGATCGGCAGGCTCACCAAGGCCGTCGAGGACGCCACCCGGCGCGCGGAGCAGGCCCAGGACGATCTCGACGCGCAGGCGCTCGACGAGGCGCCGGCCGACCCCGAGCTCGTGGCCGAGCTGGAGGCCGCGCAGGAGGGCGTGGACCTCGCCCGCGCCGCGGTGGAGGAGGCCAGGGCCGTGGCCGAGCAGGCCGAGGCCGTCGTGGAGCGGGTGCGGGCCGAGCTGGCCGCGCCCAGGGACGCGCTGGCCGCCGCCAAGGCCGCGGTGAACACGGCCCGGGCCGCCGACCAGGAGTCGCAGCGTGCGGTCGCCGCTCTCCAGGCGCGGTGCGAGGCGCTGGAGATGAGCCTGGCCGGGGGTGCGGACGGGGCCGCCGCGCTGCTCGGCGCCGGGCTGCCGGGCCTGCTCGGCCCGATCGCCACGCTGCTCGCCGTACGCCCGGGGGCGGAGGCCGCCATCGCGGCGGTGCTGGCCGTGGACGGGGTGGCCGTCGCCTCGCTCACCGCCGCCGTCGCGGCCGTGGAGCACCTGCGCGAGGCCGACGCCGGCCGCGCCGCCCTGCTGATCGCGGGCGACCGCCAGAGCGATGGTGGACCAAGCGGCGCCGCACGACCGGAGACGCCGGTCGCGGGCGCAGAGTGGGCCGCCGACCTGGTGACCGTGCCGGACGAGCTGCGCCCCGCCGTGGAGGCGTTGCTGTCCGACGTGGTCGTGGTGCCCGACCTGCTCACCGCGCGCAAGGTCGTCGACGCCCATCCGGAGCTGCGTGCCGTCACGACGTCCGGCGACCTGCTCGGCGTCAACGCCGCGCACGGCGGCTCGGGCGGCGGTTCCTCACTGCTGCAGATGCGCACGGCCCTGGACGAGGCCGCCGCCGATCTCGCCACCGCCCGGGCCGGGGCCGAGCGGCACGCGGAGGCGCTGGCCGAGGCCGTGGCCGCCGAGCGGGAGTGCCAGCTCGCGCTGGAGGCGGCGCAGGCGCGGGTCGCGGAGGCGCAAAGCGGCGTGAGCGTCGCCCAGAGCGGCGTCAACGCCGCGCAGAACGGGCTGAACGCGGCGCAGGCCGGGCTCGACCGCCTGCGTGGCAGGCAGCGGGAGGCCGACCAGCGGGCCGCGGCGGCGGCCAAGCAGCTCGCCCGGCTGGAGGCCGCCGTCAAGGCCGCCCAGGACGAGGCGGCCCGGCTGAGCCGGTCGGTGGTGGACGCCCAGGAGTCGCGCGAGCAGGCCCAGGCGGCGGTCGTGGAGCTGGAGGAGCAGCTCGCCGAGGCGGAGTACGCCGCCGAGCTGGAGGCGGAGCCGACCACCGACACCCGCGACGAGCTGGCCGCCGCCTGCGGCGTCACCCGGCAGGCCGAGATGGAGGCCCGGCTCACCGTGCGTACGGCCGAGGAGCGGGTGCGGGGCATCGCGGGCCGGGCCGACGCGTTGCTGCGTGCGGCGCAGCGCGAGCGGCAGGACCGCGCCCGGGCCGCGGCCGACCGCGAACGCCGCCGCAGGCAGGCGGAGATCGCCGCGACGGTGGCCGACGGCGCGCGTGCCGCCCTGAACGCCCTGGAGGGCTCGCTCGCGCGGGCCGCAGAGGAGCGCGACGAGGCCGAGCGGGCGCGCGGGCAGATCGACGCCGAGCTCAAGCAGGTGCGCCTGCGTGTACGGGAGCTCAGCTCCGAGCTGGACTCCCTGGTCAACCGAGTCCACGGCAGCGAGATGGCCAGGACCGAGCGGCGGCTGCGTCTGGAGCAGATGGAGCAGCGTGCCCTGGAGGAGTACGGCATCGAGCTCGAACCGCTGATCGCGGAATACGGGCCGAGCGTGCCGGTGCCGGGAGACCCGCCCGTGCCGTACGTCCGGGAGGAGCAGCAGAACCGGGCCAGGACGGCCGAACGGCAGATGACCCAGCTCGGCAAGGTCAACCCGCTGGCGCTGGAGGAGTTCGCCGCCCTTGAGGAGCGGCACGCCTTCCTGACCTCCCAGCTCGAAGACCTCAAGAAGACCCGGCGCGACCTGCTGCTCGTGGTCAAGGAGGTCGACGACCGGGTCGAGCAGGTCTTCGCGGCGGCGTACGAGGACGTGGCGCGCGAGTTCCAGGGGATCTTCCAGCGGGTCTTCCCCGGCGGGGAGGGCCGCCTGCTGCTGACCGACCCGGAGGACATGCTGACGACCGGGGTCGAGGTCGAGGCCCGGCCGCCCGGCAAGAAGGTCAAGCGCCTGTCGCTGCTGTCCGGCGGTGAACGGTCGCTGACCGCGGTCGCGTTCCTCATCTCGATCTTCAAGGCCCGCCCGTCGCCGTTCTACGTGATGGACGAGGTCGAGGCGGCGCTCGACGACACCAACACGCAGCGGCTGCTCACCCTGTTCGAGGAACTGAGACAGACCTCACAGCTCATCGTGATCACCCACCAGAAGCGCACGATGGAGATCGCCGACGCGCTGTACGGCGTGTCGATGCGCGGCGACGGCGTCACCCAGGTCGTGAGCCAGCGCCTCCGCGAGAAGGTCTAGAGATCTCGCCCTTGGCGGGAGTAATGCGGGTGATCTGGGAAACTGCATGGTGTGGACGGTTACCTCGGCATCATCGTGATCGTGGCCATCGTCGCCATATTGGCGGTGGGTGGCCTGTGGCTGTTGTTCCGGCCGAAGGCGAAGGACCTGCCGCCCGCGCCGCCGGCCCCGCCCGAGCAGAAGCCTCCCGTCGCGGAGGAGCCCGCGAAGACGGGGCTGGGCGAAGAGGACGGCGGCACGACGACCACACTGCCGCCGCCCGCCCCTCCGATCGAAGAGCTGATCAAGGCTCCCGAGGTCGAGGTCCCGCCGCCCTCGGCCGGCCGGATGGTGCGGCTGCGCGGCAGGCTCGCCCGTTCCCAGAACGTCCTCGGCCGGGGCCTGCTCGAACTGCTGTCCCGGGACCGGCTCGACGACGACGTCTGGGACGAGATCGAGGAGACCCTGATCACGGCCGACGTCGGTGTGGCCCCCACTCGTGCGATGGTGGAGGAACTGCGGACGAAGGTGAAGGTGCTCGGCACCCGCACCCCTCAGGAGGTGCGCAAGCTGCTGCGCGAGGAGCTGCTCGCGCAGGTCGCGCCGGACCTCGACCGGACCCTGCACACCCAGCCGCACGGGGAGCGCCCGGCGGTCGTCCTCGTGGTCGGGGTCAACGGCACCGGCAAGACCACGACCTCGGGCAAACTCGCCCGGGTCCTGGTCGGCGACGGCAGGAAGGTCGTGCTCGGCGCCGCCGACACCTTCCGCGCGGCGGCCACCGACCAGCTCCAGACGTGGGGTGACCGCGTCGGCGCGGGCGTGGTGCGCGGCCCGGAGGGCGGCGACCCCGCGTCCGTGGCGTTCGACGCCGTGGCCAAGGGCATCGAGGACAAGGTGGACACCGTCATCATCGACACCGCGGGACGGCTGCACACCAAGACCGGCCTCATGGACGAGCTGGGCAAGGTCAAGCGGGTCATCGAGAAGAAGGCGGCGGTGGACGAGGTGCTCCTCGTCCTCGACGCGACCACGGGGCAGAACGGCATGCGCCAGGCGCAGGTCTTCGCCGAGGTGGTCAACGTCACCGGCATCGCGCTGACCAAGCTGGACGGCACGGCCAAGGGCGGCATCGTGATCTCGGTGCAGCGTGAGCTGGGCGTGCCCGTGAAGCTGGTGGGCCTCGGCGAGGGGCCGGACGACCTCGCGCCGTTCGACCCCGAGGTCTTCGTCGACGCCCTCCTCGGCGACTGACAGTGATGATGTAGGTGAGCGCCTTCCGGTGGGGTTTGACCCAGCGACTGACTGACCTTGGGTCCTCAACCGGATCTGTCGGCCCTGGCCGGGAGGCGCTCACGTGCACTCACCGGACCTGGCGGAGTGACCTAATAAGAGCCTGGCCAGAGGCCCCATCACTGTCTTGTCCGCATCGCCCGGCTGGTGCGTGCCGCCCTGCCCCCGGTCAAGATGACAGGACGACGATGGCTTCCATTACACCGCGGCGATCATTGAGATAGCCGCCGACGTCGACACCCATCAAGACATCCACACCGCAGCCGTCATCGACATGGTCGGGCGGGTGCTGGGCAGCGAGCAGTTCCCCGCCACCGCGGCCGGATACCGGGCGCTGCTGAGCTGGATGCAGGGATTCGGGCACCTGGTGCGGGTCGGGGTCGAAGGCGCCGGTGTCTATGGCGCCGGCCTGGCTCGGCTGCTACGCAAGCGGAACATCTGCGTGGTCGAAGTCGATCGCCCCGATCGCAAGGCCCGCCGGTTCCAAGGCAAGTCCGACCCCATCGATGCCATCGCCGCCGCCAAGACGGCCCTGGCCGGACAACGGACCGGCACGCCCAAACAGCGCGACGGCCGGATCGAGGCGCTGCGTAATCTGCGGGTGGCACGCCGGTCGGCGATCGATCAGCGCGCCGA
>NZ_FTNI01000051.1 GCF_900156315.1 Microbispora rosea
CGATCTTAAGCATGCTCACCTGCGGAAACGCCGACATGATCGTCCCGCGTATGTCTCGTGATCTTTGGCCTTCGGCTGCACGTCGCCGCCTTCAGCTACTCCTGTGCTGTGGGCCGACCTAGGTCCTGTTCCTTGGATCACGTGCGGAGCCAGATCATCAGGGCTGCCACGGTCACGGTGCCGAGGTAGATCGTAAGCGCGCTTGTCGTAGCGGGTGGCCACAGCCCGGAAGTTCTTCAGCCGGTTGATCGCCCGCTCGACAACGTTGCGCTTCTTGTAGCGCTCTTTGTCGAACCCGGTCGGGCGTCCACCGGCCGAGCCGCGCCTGTGGCGATTGTCCCGTTGGTCACGGGGCTCGGGAATGGTATGCGGGATCCTACGTCGCCGCAGGTAGGAGCGGTTCGTGCGTGAGCTGTAGGCCTTGTCCGCGCTGACGCTGTCCGGCCGGCTGCGACAGCGACCGGCAACGGCCGTCGGCGCACAGATGGATCTTCGTGGTATCACGTCAACCCGACGGAGAGTGATCGCAGAGTGGCACTTTGTCGGCGTTCGGCACGGTCTTCTTGCTCTTGAAGGCGGGATCCCTGTTCTCTTCGCGTACCGTGATCAGTCGACCGTCACGGACGCTGAGGTCAGGGCCAAGGATGACTCCGGATCAGTCGTACTCGAAACCCTGCGGTATAGATGCATCCGACCTGGCAGACCGCTACTTCCACGGCTGCTACAGCCTGGGCGATGACCTGCTGTGGGGCATCACCCGCACCCGAAAGGGCGCCGCAGAACCTGGTCTCCTACCATCTGCGGCTGCTGCGCCACCACATCGCCGACGGCGTGACCGTGACCAGCGCCGGCAAACGGCCCAATCGGAGAAGCCGACGGCGCTGAGTCGCCTCAGCGTGGTGCGATGCCGTCCAGGGTGATGTCGATGAACCGCCGCCAGTCGCCGACATCGCCTCGGCTGATCATCGCCAGCGCGCCGACCAGCATGTAGAGATCGTCCACCGTGATGTCGGCGCGGACGGTGCCGTCGGCGTGTCCGCGCCTGATCAGCGTGTCCCCGATGGCAAGCAACTCGATCGCCAGAGGCCCGCGTGGGGCGGTGGAGCCGAACGTCGCCTCGATCGCCCCGGAAAGGCCGCGGCCCGTCTGATGCATCTGGGCCACATGGGTTAGGAAACAGGTCAGCGCCGCCCGGGTGTCAGGGTTGGGCAGGCACTCGCTCTCGGCGAAGGCGAGGATCTCGCTAAAGCGCTGCTCGGCGACCGCCTCAACCAGGGCCTGACGGGTCGGGAAGTGCCGGTAGAGGGTGCCGACGCCGACCTGCGCGGCCCTTGCCACCTCCCCCATCTGCACCTGGTCGCCGTGTTCGGCGAACAGGTCGACAGCGACATCCAGGAGGCGGGCGCGGTTGCGCTCGGCGTCGCTACGGGGCCTGGACATGCGCTCCCCTTTCGCGGAATCGGATTCCGGATCACACCCTAGTCCGCGTTGACAGGGCTTGCGACGCTCACCTAGCTTAAACGGAAACGGACTCCGAATCAGATTCGAGAGGATCTCGCATGTTCAAGGACCGCTTCTTCCTGCTGGACGCGGACGCCTCCCGTCCCACCCGCGTGCCCCTTCCGCCGTCGATGAGCGTTAAGGCCGGGGCCGCCGAAACCGAGGGGCGGTTCTCCCTGATAGAGAACCGCGGTGACGGCCGCATCCCCGCCCACGTCCACGACACCTTCGACGAACTGGTGTATGTGCTGGACGGCGACCTGGGCATCCAGTTCGACGGAGCCGGCCATCACCTCACCGCCGGGATGTTCGCGCTGGTGCCGCGCGGCGTCACGCACGCCATGCGAAACCTCGGGCCGGACGGCTCCGCCGTGCACGTCCTGCAGTTGTTCGCGCCGGGCGGCTGGGAGCGCTACGTCGAGGACGTATGCGAGGCGGGCGAGGCCGACGCGCTGATGCTCCCCGACGGACGGCGCGACTGGCAGAAGATCAACGAGCTGGGCAAACCGTACGGCATGCGCTACCACCTCGGGCAGGACGACCCCGCCGAGTGGGGCGACAAGAGCCGGTTCTACCTGCTGCGACAGGGGCAGGTGAGGCTCGGGCGCATCTCGGTGCCGCCCGCGTTCGGCATCAAGGCACGCAGCGAGGACACCGACAGCCTGATCTCCCTGCTGGAGGTGACCGTCGCCCAGCCCGTCCCGCGCCACACTCACCATGTCGCCGACGAGTGCATCTACGTGGTCGACGGTGTCCTGGAGATCGACTTCGACGGTGTGACGCACCGGACCGGCAAGGGGCAATTCGTCCTGCTGCCGCACGGTGTCCCGCACGCGATCCGCCCCGGTTCCACCCCGCCGCCCAAGGTCATCCAGGTCTCCTCGCCGGGTGGCTGGGAGTGCGTGGTGGAGGCCCTCATCGAGCATCGCGCCGAGGTGAGCCAAGGCGGCCGCTTCAACCCGGCGGCACTCAACCGCTACACCCGCCAGTACCACGTCGTCTATGAGGAGAACGAATGACCCGCGCCGTCGTCCCGGTACAAGGGGCCCGAGGGGGCGCGGGTGTTCGCGTAGACCGCAGCACCTCGGCCGGTGCCTGACCAGGTTAGATCACCCCACCGAGGACGTCCTGCTCTTCTTGTGGGAGCGGTAGTACGCCGCCTTGACGCGGTTGCCGCACTCCTCTCGTCCGCACCAGTGGCGATTGCCGGAGCGGGAGCGATCAACTAGGACGCGCGCGCACTCCTCGCGGCCGCACTCACGGATCCGCAGCTCGTTGATAACCCCGAGCGGCCGCACCGCCGAGCGGGCCGCATCGGAGGCGATGGTCGTACACCCTGAGAGTCAGGGACATAGGGGACTGCGTGGCGAACCTCCGAACGGTGCCGACCGAGACCGAGTTGAAGGTTGAGACGCGCCTCTCTCGGTGCCGGCACTCCGTCCGAAGGTATGGATCAGCCCGCGATACACCCCTTGTACTGTCGCGTGACGCGTGACGTCGGCACGGCACCGGACAAGGTTCGTAGCGCCGAGCCGGCAGCCGGTCACGGGAAGGTCCACCTACCGGCCTGCGGCCCGTTCGAGTAAGGCGCGTGGCACGAGAAGGGTTTCCTCAAGGAGGACGGCTTCAGGTGCACCCAGCGGAAAGACGCCTGTCGGGTGCGCCTTCAACCGAGGAAGCCGGCCGGTGCCATCCACGTGACGATCATCATGCGGGTGACAGGCCCGCGTTGAGGTAGAACTCGCCGTCGTGGGCGTCCGTACCGGCGATTATTGTCGCCAGGTGGCGTCCGTCACTCGCGATGGACCAGTATCGGAGCGTCACGACGGCGGTCGCGGACGTCACGCAGGTCTGGACGGCTGGATCGAGGTGTGCGGTGTTGCCCCGGGTCAGCAGGGCCCAGGTGCAGCCATCGGCGGTACGCGCGGTGATCCGGTTGTCATACTCGCCGGTGATCGTGAGGAGCCCCTGTTCGGGGGTCTGCGTCACAACCGGTTTCCCGTCTGAGCCGGTGGATCGGGTGACGCGGATATTCGCCCTGGTCGCCGGGTCCGCTGCGTCGTATCGCCACGTGCCGGGGAACCGTGCGGCTCCTCGCGGGTCGTATTCCTTGGCCTTCGTACGAGCGCCCCTGTCCAGCTGCCAGTCGTAGTTTCCGGCCGGATTGGGACTTACGGCCTTGATCGTCTCCTTCTCGTGATCGCCGTTCACCGTGACGGTCCACGTGCTGATCGTGTACCACGCGTTGCTGGTCGGGTTGTGGCAGGTCTGCGTCGCAGGATCCAGGTGAAGGTCGGCGGGCCCCGCCTTGAACGTCCACGTACACCCGACGTCGGTGCGGCCCACCACGGTGTCGTGGTCACGGGCGGTGAAAACGATGTCGCCGACCTGGGGTGCCTCCATCGTGCCCGGCCTTATCACAGCGATGTTCGTCATCGTCGTACGGTCAGGCTGGTCGTAGTTCCATTTACCCAGGTACTTCGCGATCCCGCCGGTCGGCTGTGCCGGCTTCGCGTGCGCCTGTGCCGGGCCGGGCACGGTTACGATCGCTGTGGCGGCAAGCACTGGTAGGGCCAGCAGTGCGCGTCGCCGTGTCGACTGGAACATGTCATTTCCTTCTGGTGATGGCCGGCGCCTTCGGCACGACGCCAGCAGACCAGCGCAGATTACTAGATTTTCGAGATATCAGAAAATCGAGATGAGGGGAGCCATGTCAAGCGCACGGGCTGAGCTCATGACGGAGATCACCAATCGGATCAGGCGCACCAACCAGCGCGGCGCAGAGATGGCGAACGCGGCCGCACGCGTGATCGGTGTCAACAGCACCGACATGGCCTGCATCCAGATGCTCCAATATGAGCCGCTGACCGCCGGAGAGCTGGCCCGGCGCACCGGCCTGACGACTGCCTCAGTGACCACGGTGATCGACCGGCTGGAAGCGGCGGGATTCGTCGCACGCACCCGCGATCCCGCCGACCGCCGCCGGGTCGTCGTCGCATTCCAGCCAGAAAAGGCCGGGCCCAGTATCGCGGGAGTGTTCCTGCCGCTGCTGCGCAGCTGGAGGGATCTGATGACCGACTACGACGAACGCGACCTCCGCATCATCGCTGAGTTCCTCGGTCGAGTGGAGGATGCCCTCGACGACGAGATCCACAAACTGCGAGAACGCTGACGATCGCCGCGGAGTTGCCGGAGCCTACGCAGGCCACGAAGCCGGTGATGAGCGTCCGCCCGGTCAGGTGATCCCTATGTCGCAGGGACGACCGCGCCGGGGGGCACCATCTTCACCAGATCGAGAACGCACAGACGGCGACCGGTTGCCTACTCGGTCTGCTCGCGATGTGAATTGCTCACTGTTTCCGTCACCGCCCCGGGCGAAGGATCGAGGCGTGGCAGCGATTCAGGTGAACCATCTCAGCAAGAGCTACGGCGGATTCCAGGCGGTCAACGACATCTCGTTCGAGGTCGAGGCGGGAACGGTCTTCGCCTTGCTCGGCCCGCAACGGCGCGGGCAAGACCACGACGATGGAACTGCTCACCGGGTTCCAGAAGCCGGACGCCGGTTCGGTCAGGGTGCTGGGCCTCGACCCGTTCAAAGACCGCACCCGGGTGCGCGGCAACGTCGGCATCATGGTGCAGGAGGCCGGATTCTTCCCCGACCTGACGGCCGGGCAGACGGTCGGGATCTGGCGTGACTTCACCCCCGCCGCGCGCCCGGCGAGCGAGGCGCTGGAGTTGGCGGGCCTGACGGCGAAGGCGAAGACGAAAGTGCGGCAGCTGTCCGGCGGTGAGAAACGCCGCCTTGACCTGGCGCTGGCCCTCCTGGGCGAGCCTGACGTGCTGTTCCTGGACGAGCTGACAACCGGCATGGATCCCGAGGCCCAACCGAGATACGCCTCGTCATCCGGGGCCGACGTGCGAGCAACTTGCCCTGGCGGGCTCCCGCGGAAGCCACCCCGCGAATATCCCGCGACCATCGGTGCAGGGCTGCCGACAGTGACCCACGACTGCCTAAGATCACTCAAAGGCTCCGGAGAAGCCCCAGATGGGAGCCTTTTGTACCTGATCAAAGAGTGCCCCCGGCCAGGCACGACGCAAATCTACGGCGCTTTCACCTGCGCTTTCTTCTGGCCGTCTCGTTGTTGAAGCCCGTGCCGAGGTGGCCAAGGGAGGCGGGGCGCGATGAGTCCCTGCTCACGTGTGGCTGTCTGCATTCGTTGGACGACCACCGCGTCCGTGAGCCTGCTGGCCAGTGATCTGCTGCCCGACGTCATGGTAGGTGCCGCCTTGAGGGAGATGGGCGACGAGGCCGTCGCTCCCAGTTAGGTATCGCGATTCGTTCGAATCACTCCCGATCCGCGGAGCCCCGCGTCCTGTCCGGCAGAGCCGTCCCGCCCGGATCTCGCAGAACGCCAGCCCTCCGATCTGCCGAACCTGCTATTGCGCTGACCTGATCAGCCCGTGACTCAGCGAACGGCGGTACGGTGGCGGACCGCCTTCAGACCGATGACGTCGTCCGGCGGCGCGTCCGGCACGTCGTGGTCGAAGCGGGCCAGTGCTATCTGCCGGTCGATGCCGACCGTCGCCTCACCGAGGTGCTGCGGGAACGGCCGGGCAACGAGCCGGCTACCTGCGCCCTGCTGCTGCAACACGCCTGCGGCAGCGCATCGGGGAACTCCTCGATCTGGAACTGGACTGCGTTCACGAAGCACCCGGCCACGGCAGTTGGCTCGGGGGCTGTCCCAAAACGCCGTCCGAGCCGAACTCGACCGGGCCGTCCACCAAGCCGGGCTTGATCACATCATCCCGCATCAGCTCCGCCATACCTACGCCACCGCCCTGGTCAGCGCTGGAGTCTCGCTGCAGGCGTTGATGGAGACGGAGTTGCTCGAGCGGCATCACTTCGCCACCCACGCCCAGGCCAAGGCCCCCTGCTTCCACTTCATCGAAGGGCCCTGCCGCCGGCACTCGACCCTGGGCATGCTCAGCCCCGCCGAATACGAACGCCGACACGGGCCGAACAAGACCGCTACGCTGCCGTATAGCCGCAAACCCCGATGTGTCCACACAACCGGGGCAACTTCACCACGCTCGATGAGCCGAGTAACTGACAGCCCTCGAGGACGCCGGTGGTGTGCAGTTTCGACACTGCTGAGCCCCAGCGCCGTGCCATCCACGGTTCTAACCGTGTGCCACGCCCGTGAGATGCGGTGCCTTGAGGCTTCCGCGGCTGAAGGTACCTCTGGGTCAGCAGTGCCAAGGGTTATGGGGTTGGCACTTGGTCCTGGCAGAAACTACCCTCTCTTGCGGGATGTCAGTGATGTAATTTCCCTGCACACGCAGGCAAGCAGAGGGCGGACAAGTGACTACAACGAAGCGTAAGGCCGTGGTGCTGCTGAGCGGCGGCCTCGACTCGACCACCGTTTTAGCGATCGCGCGCGAGCAAGGCTACGAGACGTACGCCCTGAGCTTCCGCTATGGGCAGCGCCACACTGAAGAACTTGAGGCCGCCAAGCGGGTCGCGGCTGAACTGGGCGTGGCAGAGCATGTGATCGCCGATATTAATCTCGCGGTGTTCGGCGGGTCCGCGCTCACAGACGACGCCCTCGACGTTCCCCATCACGAGAGCGTTGATGACCTGGGAAGCGAGATCCCGATTACGTATGTCCCTGCACGGAACACGGTGTTCCTGTCCTTCGCCCTGGCCTGGGCGGAGACGCTGAGCTCTTCTGATGTGTTCATCGGTGTGAACGCCCTGGACTACAGCGGCTATCCAGACTGCCGGCCCGAGTACATCGAGGCCTACGAGCGTATGGCGAACCTGGCGACGAAGGCGGGCGTTGAGGGGACGCAGAAGTTGAAGATCCACACCCCTCTTATCGAACTGACCAAGGCTCAGACGATCGAGCGTGGGCTGGAGTTGGGCGTCGACTACTCCTGGACCCACAGCTGCTACGACCCAATCGACGGACGCGCCTGCGGGACGTGTGACTCTTGCCTGCTTCGCGGACGGGGCTTTGCGGAACTCGGTTTGGTTGATCCATCCCTCGTCTCAGCGAAGAGTTGATCCCAGGCATGTACCGGGTGAAGGAAATCTTCTACACGCTGCAGGGGGAAGGTAGCCATGCAGGGCGGCCCTCTGTCTTCTGCCGCTTTACGAGCTGCAATCTCTGGACGGGCCGGGAGAAGGACCGGCACCGAGCGATCTGCAAGTTCTGTGACACGGATTTCGTCGGTACCGATGGTCCGGGTGGAGGACGGTTCCAAACGGCTGCCGACCTCGCCGCAGCGGTAGCCAAGACCTGGCAGGGGCGTGCGCATCCGCGAAGCAGACCGTATGTGGTCTGCACTGGTGGAGAGCCGCTGCTGCAACTGGACGCGGAGGCGGTCGACGCCCTGCATGCTGAGGGCTTTGAGATCGCCATCGAGACTAACGGGACGCGGTCGGCACCTGACGGCATCGACTGGATCTGTGTGAGTCCGAAGGCAGGCGCCGATCTGGTTCTGAAAACCGGGCACGACCTGAAGTTGGTGTATCCGCAGGTGGGTGCTGGGCCGGAACGTTATGAAGACCTAGATTTTGATCGCTTCATGCTGCAACCGATGGACGGCCCCGACCTCGCTGCTAATACACAGGCGGCGATCGCATACTGCCTCGAGCATCCTCAGTGGCACTTGAGCATCCAGACCCACAAGACACTGGGGATCCGTTGATGGAAATCTTTCGTGAGTTCACGTTCGAGGCCGCCCACCGACTCCCGAACGTCCCACCTGGTCACAAGTGTGCTCGACTCCACGGACACAGCTTCCGTGTTGAGGTGCATGTGCAGGGCGACGTGGACTCAGCGACCGGGTGGGTCATGGACTTCGCAGAGATCAAGGCTGCGTTCAAACCTGTCCTGGACCAACTTGACCACTACTACCTCAACGAAGTCCCGGGACTCGAGAACCCAACCAGCGAGGTCCTTGCTAGATGGGTGTGGGATCGTCTGAGCGGTGAACTGCCCTTATCGGCGATTCACGTACGCGAAACGTGCACCTCCGGCTGCATCTATCGGGGAGAAAATTGATGCTTGAGGACGTACAGGCATCACCTGACACTCGCGGCATCTCCCTTGATGAAGTGGGGATTGAGGGCCTTCGCTACCCGGTATTGGTCGCTGACGGGCAAGGAGCTAAGCGCGAGACCGTGGCCACGGCCTCCATGTCAGTCAGCCTCGGTCCCGAGGTCAAAGGCGCCCATCTGAGTCGCTTCATTGAAGTGCTACACAACGCACGAGAGCAACTCACCCCACATAGCGCAGCTGGCCTGGCCGATGACCTGAGGCAACACATGGGGAGCCCTTCCGCGCGTGTGCACCTGACCTTCCCTTATTTCCTAGAGCGCGAGGCGCCCGTCACGCGGGCGCGAGCGTATGTGGAATACAGTTGCGCTGTGGCCGCGGTGAGCCGCGGGAACGGCACTGCAGTGACCTTGAGCGTTGAGGTGCCCGTCACCAGCGTGTGCCCGTGCAGCAAGGCGATCAGTGATCGCGGCGCCCACAATCAACGTGGCCACATCACGATTGACATCAAACCGGCCGATCACCCGACTGATCTGTGGTTTGACGAGTTGATCAGTCTCGCGGAAGGTGCTGCTTCCTCTCCGGTCTATGCACTGCTGAAGCGACCTGACGAACGCCATGTAACGATGGCGGGTTACGACAATCCCGTCTTCGTTGAGGACATGGTCCGCAACGTATGCCTCGCCTTGGATGTAGCGGATCGCGTTGCTTCCTATCGGGTTCGTGCGGTTAATGACGAGAGCATCCATAATCACGCGGCCTACGCCGCGGTCTCGTGGACCTCGCCACGTGGTGCGTGACACTGTGGATGACATTGCTGGTCAGTGCGGGCAGACCGTGCACGTCGTGGTCACCTGTACCAACCGCAAGCGTGGTGTCGCGCCTGAGCAACTCCGCGTCCGGAGCCTGGACACTGGGGGAGTTGACGAGCGTTGCGAGGAGTGGGTGCAGCGTCTGTCTGCTGCGTCAGCGGCGAGGTCTGCCAGCGACATGTATGCCGGCGAGCATTGGCTGATCGCTCGGCGGCTTGCTGAAATCGCAGGCGACGATGCGAATTTGTGGGTATGTTCCGCGGGCTATGGGCTGATCAAGGTCGATGCGCGCATCGCGCCCTACGCGGCCACCTTCGCCGTGGGTCACGAGGACTCTGTCGCGCCAGACACGGGCGGAGCACGTCGGTGGTGGGAGCGACTTGCCACCTGGGATGGCCCCCAGGCAGGTCAACCGCGTTCTTTCAGCGCTTTGGCTCGCAGAGATCCAGATGCGGCAATCGTGGCGGTCTTGTCGGAGCCTTATCTGCGCGCATGCGCAACTGACCTGCGCGAGGCTGCATCTACGCTGACCAGCAAGGACAGCCTGTCCATCATCGGGCCAGGCGGACGAAGCGCCGAGGTCGACGAGTTCGTCATCCCGGTTACCGCTGCACTCACCTCCGTCCTTGGCGGAAGCCTGCTATCGCTCAATGCTCGAGCAGCAGCCCATGTCTTGGAAGCGTGTCGGGCTAGTGGTGAGCCTGTTCGGCGGTCCCTGCTCACCAAACTCATGGCGGATGCCACCGCTGCAGCCCCTCAGACGGCACCGAAGGCTCCGGGCATTCGCATGACAGACGATGAGGTCCGTACCTTCATCCGCAAGCACCTTGTCTACGGCCCCACGTCGGCGACGGCGCTGTTGCGTGAGCTGCGGAGTTCGGGTCGGTCGTGTGAACAGGCCCGCTTTCGGGAGCTCTTCCTGGCAGAGGCTCGCTCCGATGGAGGTTGGCGGTGACGCCCATATCGAAGAAGCCCGCTACCACTGAAGTACGCGCCCTGCGGATCGTTCAAGCTAAGGACTATCCGCTCTACGTGTTCATGTTGCGGGCCGAGGAGGTTC
Organism: Microbispora rosea; assembly: GCF_900156315.1. Taxonomy (GTDB): domain Bacteria; phylum Actinomycetota; class Actinomycetes; order Streptosporangiales; family Streptosporangiaceae; genus Microbispora; species Microbispora rosea. Next base: position 10,437 of record NZ_FTNI01000051.1, read on the forward strand.
TGCAGTTCGCGGATATTTCTCGAGTGAGCCGGGACGAGGCTGGCAAGCTGATTGGTTACCAGCGGCCTCAGGTGAGGAAGCACATCCAAGAAATTGTGGAGTACTTGGATAGCGACGTCCCGATCTTCCCAAACCCGATCATCATGGCTCTGTCGCCGAATGTGCACTTCCGCAGTACACGAGGTGGCAACAGGCACCCTGCCGATGGGATCTCCGATACGGGGAGGCTCACGATCCCTGTCCCGCAGGAGGGCAAGCCTAAGCCGGCATGGATCGTTGATGGTCAGCAGCGAGCCTTGGCGCTCGCACAGACCCGCCGGAATGATTTCCCTGTTCCCATCACGGCGTTCGTGGCGGACACGGTGAACCTGCAGCGTGATCAGTTCGTTCGGATCAACAACACCAAGCCGTTGCCTCGGGGGCTCGTCACAGAACTCTTACCAGAAGTCGACAGCCCCCTACCGCCGCGCCTAGCGATCAGAAAGGCCCCGTCGCACCTGTGCGACGTCTTGAACGCTGACAAGAACTCTCCGTTCTACGGGTTGATCAGACGCGCGTCGACCGCCGGCACCAAACAGTCCGACGCTGTTGTGACCGACACGGGCATCGTCGACATGATCCAAGAAAGTCTCATGTCCTCCTCTGGTTGCCTCTACCCCTATCGGCACATCGGCCGGGGAGAGACAGACTTCGACGGCATCATCCAGGCACTTTTTATCTACTGGACGGCGGTGCGTGACACCTTCCCCGACGCATGGGGAAAACCGCCAGAGAAAAGTCGGCTTATGCACGGGGCGGGGATTAGAGCGATGGGCCGCCTCATGGATCGCATACTCGGTGTGGTCGATCCTTCACGTCCTGATGCTCCGAAAAGTGTGCGCCAGCACCTTGCGCTGATCGCACCCTATTGCAGGTGGACGGAGGGCTCATGGGAGGAACTCGGGCACCGGTGGAATGAGATAGAGAACGTCGGTAAGCACGTTCAAGAGCTTTCTAACTATCTCATCCGTGTCCATCAGATTGCCCGTAGGGAGCTCTCATGAGGTTTTACTTCCCCGACAGTCAAGATCTTGTCAGCCCGACGTATGATTTCTTCATCGAAGAGTATTCGCCGTATCGGGTGCGGCAGCGTGATGACAAGTACGCCCACGAAGTTCTCGAGTCGAATCCGTATGACGGCATCCTTGTCAGCAAGGCGATTGTGGATGGCTCTGTCAAAGGTGCGGGAAAATACAGCATGCCACAGCGGGAGCGCCTCTACCGGCTTGGTGTGAGGAGATTCTTCCGTCTTCCCGACAATGTTGCAACGCTTGGCGATTGTGGCGCCTTCAATTACGTCGACGAAGATCTTCCCCCGTATACGGTTGATGAGGTTCTTAACTTCTATGAAGGTTGCGGCTTCGATTCGGGAATAAGTATCGACCATGTGATCTTCGGCTACGACGAAGAGGTCTCCGATGCGGACGTGAACCCGGCCTGGGCAGAAAGACGGCAGATATCGCTCCGGTATGCGGAAGAGTTCCTAGCTGGGGTCCAGAAGCGTGGAAATCAGATCGAGCCCGTTGGGGCAGCACAAGGATGGAGTCCGGCAAGTTACGCCGATAGTGTCCAGCGCCTTCAGGAGTTCGGGTATCAGCGGATTGCACTGGGCGGCATGGTCCCGCTGAAGACGCACGAAATCCTCTCCTGCCTCCAGGCGATTGATAAGGTTCGTATTCCGGAAACGAAACTCCACCTCCTGGGAATCACTCGCATCGGCTCTATGGAAGAGTTTGCGGGTCATGGCGTCACCAGCTTCGACAGCACGTCTCCCTTTCGGCAGTCCTTTATGGATGATCGCAATAACTATCACACTGCCACTGAGTCTTTTACGGCGGTTCGCGTCCCGCAGGTAGACGGTAACCCGGCACTCAAGCGTCGAGTTCTCGCCGGTGAAGTCTCTCAATCTAAAGCGAAGTCTCTCGAGCGAGAGTGCCTTAAGCGCTTGCGCGCCTACGACCGAGGCGAAGAGACCGTAGACCGCGTAATTGAGACACTCTCAGAGTATGAGCGGTTGGTTGAACCCCCTCAAAAGAAGAGCAGGGTTCCTGCCTACCGGAGGATTCTCGAAGCTCAGCCTTGGAAGACATGCACGTGCACGCTCTGTGGTGCGCATGGCATCGAGATAGCGATCTTTCGGGGTACCGAGCGAAACAAAAGGCGTGGATTCCACAATCTCGCTGTCTTCGCTGATAATATTCGGCACATCACGCGCCCCCTTGAACAGGAGAACTAATGGCCGACCGCCACACGCTTCGTCTTCCAGCGCTGGAGGTTCGGCAGGGATCGCGGCGTATCTACTGCTTTGCGGTCGATGGGAAGAGGTTGCACGAATTTGCGGCAGTCTCTCGGATTCGGCGTGACCCAGAAGAGCAGCTCCAGGGCTACCAACGGCCAGAAGTCGCGAGTCACATCCGGGCGATCCAGCGTTACCTCGAGTCTGACAACGCCATGCTGCCCAATGCTCTGGTGCTCGCGTTCGATAAGCGTGTCCGTTTCGAAGCTCTAGCATCCGTGCAGGACAACGGCGTGCACTACTCCGTCCCTGGGGAGTTGGTGGTGCCGATCGACGAGACGTTGTCTGAGGACGAGAAGCCGGCATGGTTAGTCGATGGCCAGCAACGCAGCGCTGCGATCAGGGAAGCAGACATCGGTGAGTTTCCCGTGGCAGCCGTCGGATTTATCGCGGATGAGGCGGAACAGCGGGCCCAGTTCATCCTGGTGAATAACACCAAGCCCCTCCCGAAGGGGCTGATTCACGAGTTACTCCCTGACACCACGGGGCATTTGCCGCCCGCCTACGCTCGCCGTCAACTTCCCGCGGCCCTCATGACTCGCCTCAACGGCACCTTCGGGGGGCCCTTCTACGGTCTTATAGCCACTCCGACCTCGCCGGATGGGTACATCAAAGACAACAGCATCCTGAGAATGATTGAGCACAGCCTCTTCGAAGGAGCGCTCTACCAGTACCGCAACCCGGATGACGGTAGCGGCGATATAGATCAGATGCTGCTGCATCTGAACACCTACTGGAGTCTCGTTCGGGGCAGGTTCCCGGAAGCGTGGGCTCTGCCACCACGCCTCTCCCGCCTCACACATGGCGTCGGCATCCAGGCCATGGGCTTCATCATGGACGCTCTCACCGAGGACCGCCGTCCGCACGAGATCGAGGCCGCAGTCACCAAGGCGCTCAGCAAGATCGCACAAGGAGCTGCATGGACCTCGGGCAGTTGGAACTTCGCCGGAGGCGAGGCCCGAAAGTGGAACAGCCTCCAGAACACTCCCAACGATGTGCGGCTACTCACCACTGGCCTGCTTCGCGTGATCGATCAGGAACTGCTCTTCTGATCTAGATGTACTGCTCCGGGAGGTTGATGCGGCTGATGGGTGGCTGGCCTTTCAGCGCGGTGTGTCCGCGGTGATGGTTGTACATGTGCAGCCAGGGATCAAGGGCGGCGCGGCGCTCGGCCTCTGAGGCATGCGGGCGGGCGTAGGCCCATTCGTCGGCCAGAGTGCGGTGGAAGCGCTCGACCTTGCCGTTGGTCTGGGGCCGGTAGGGGCGGGTGCGCTTGTGGGTGATGCCCAGCCGGGCGCAGGTCTCGCCCCACAGCCGGGAGCGGTAACAGCTGCCGTTATCGGTCAGCACGCGTTCGATGACGATGGCGCGGGCCGCGAACCAGGTCTGGGCATGCAGGAGGAATGCGGCGGCGGTTTCCTTGGTCTCATCGGTCAGGATCTCGGTGTAGGGCAGGCGGGAGTGGTCGTCCAGTGCCGTGTGCAGGAAGCCGTAGCCCAGGCGGGGGTTGCCGTGGGCGTTGCGTGAAACGGTGGGGGTGGCCTGCAGGTTGCGCCGGCCGACGGCGCGGCCCAGGGCGCGGTGACCGCCACCGTCGGGGATGTTGCCCAGCTTCTTGACGTCGATGTAGACCATCTCGTCCGGACGGTCACGCTCGTAGCGGCGGACGGGCGCACCGCTCGCGCGATCCAGGTGAGCCAGGGGCGGCATGCCGTACCGGACCCCACTACCCGGTGCACGGTGGAGGGGGCCAGGCCCAAACGGGCGGCGATTCGGGCGGGTCCAAGCCGATGCGTGACGCGGAAGCTTGCAGATGCGCCGTTCGGTCCGCTGCGTGGTACGGGCCGGGCTGCGGCGCGGGCGGGAAGACCGGTCGGCCATCCCGGCTACGCCCCCGCTCTCGATAGCGGCGGGCCCAGCGGGCGGCGGTGGTGTGGGAGACCTGGAAGCGTTCGGCCGCGCGGCGGACGCTCCAGCCGCCCTCAACGATGAGGCGCGCGAGCCGAAGTCTGCCGGTTTCGGTCAGCGGGGCATTACGGTAGGGCATGAGGGCCTCCGGGCGATGTGAATCTTGGTCGACTCACACCACGCCAGAAGGCCCTCACCCTTTTCAAGGTCATCGACAGCGTGTCGCCGATACTCCTCCGCTGTCACCAACGTCCATGGACAGAACATCTAGAGCGAGGTGCCCGGCCGCGACCGGGCACCTCGGTTCAGCCCATCAGGGCCGAATCGGTCTACTACGTCTCTTCTTGATCGGGTTTTTACGTGGACAGATCTTTGTAGAGCCCGCCGCACACGGGACACGGGGTCTCCCAGAGGAGTTCGTCCTCCTGAACCCAGTGCTCCAAGAGACAGTCATCCGGTATTGGACAGGAGCGGACTACCTCGTCGAAGTAGTCTCGTTTGGCGTCTTCGTCAGGGTCATCCGACGTCTCAGCCATGGCTGCACTTGACGAAACCGCGTGAGACAGATGAGATGTCATCCTGTGAACTCCATGCCTAGGCAGCATTGGGTGATCACATGGGGTCGGCGAGAGGCGCAATCTCTTGCCGGCCCTCAGGCTTTTAAGCAGCCTCAAGCGAATAGCCGACTCGGACGGAATGCGTGCGAAATCGCTATTTGTATTATGGTTCCTTGCAGTGCTCGTCGTAAGGCGCCCTCCTTCCTCCCTCCACTGATGACAGTGAAGCCATCACCCGTGATCTCTGGGGAAGTAAATCACCCTTAAAGGTAACAAGCAAGGCGCAATATCCTCACTAGAGGGAGTTAAAGTCGCCCATGATTACCCACGGTTACAGTGGTGGAATTTATTGACGCCGCCGATCGTGGCCACTAGGGTGGCATATGTAATGTGGGCCATTTTCCATAATCTAATTGAGCCCATTGGCGGTGTGACGACTAGTGATTGTCTGTTACCTGACCATTCCACACGAAGAGTGTCCCTGCCAATGCGTAACGTGGCCAAGATTGTGTGACCATGATGGATGGTGTCACCGAAAAGAGACCAACGGTCGCTACTCTGCGTAGTTTACTGGCTAGTAGTTATACCGATTTGATATGGCTGGATGGCTCTAGGCCAACAACCCGTTGACGGCCGCCCTTAGGAGAGATGCGGATCCTGACCCGTCGGCGTAAGCAATCCTCGCTTTTCCGGCATTTTCGGTAATAAAGCCTGTCGCTGCATGTTTGGCGCATCGGGTGGCAAGGGTGATGAAATCCGCGTGTTGAGCCTTCTTCTTTAAGGTTGGGCTCCCGACCTTGTCATGCGATGTCAGAACCTTGAGTCCCGGGTTATGCCGCTCAAGTTCCCGGCTGGTACGTGCCAGCACTGCTTCGTCAAGCGAATAGAGCAGGATGGTGCGCCCTGAAAGAGCCGCAGTGGGTGATTCCTCGTCAGATGACGGCTCTGCGTGCTCCCACTCGAATTGGGTACCGAGTTCTTCGGAGAGTTGCTGGGCGAAGGCGATTGTTGCGGTGTCCAGGCGGCGCTGATGGCGGTGAAGCGGTTCGAGCAAAGCTACTGCGAATCGGAGACGTGCCTCCTCATCGGGGCATGCAGCGAGCACGAGGCGGTCGGCGAAATCCATGGCTGTTGTGGCGGTCTCCGGTGACACCCACCGGTCGCAGGATTCTCTCAACTCGTCAAGCAGATCGCGATAGGCACTAGCCCCCGGCGAGGAGCGCAGGAAGATCTCACTAAGAGCGTGGATGGCGATGAGGTCGCTGTTCGACAATCTGTCGAAAGCGAGCGCGTAGGTGATCAGCTCGCGAGCGGTGCGAGGAGATGCGTCCCCATAGCCGACTGCGTCAATCAAGGGGCCGACGATCTTCCAGACACGACTCCAGGACTCGTTGCTGAGATCGGTCAGCAGTGCAGCCAATTCCTCATCCGCATCTGCTGGGGATGGCCACCCTCGCCAGGATTCGTCGTCGATCGTTTGGGTGACATTGGGATCATCCTGTGCGACGAGTTGTAGGAGGGCTCCCCAACCGGTTGGCAGTTTGCTACTAACCTGGTCCAGATGTGCGACCGCTTTAGGGGCATCATCTGGTGAGCCCTGTCCGTGTGCGGGAGTTGTCGAGGCTAGCGCGGAGCCAGTGGAGGCGACGAGGGAAGATGCATGCTCCCAGAGAGGTCCTGGGACGGCTGATGTACGTCCCTCAGCGCTCAACGCTTGCAGCATGCGGGACAGGCCTGCAGCGTCGTTTCGACCAATGGCTGCGGTTAGGAGTACGGCGATAGCTTCGTCACCGTAGCTAAGGATGTCAGCGTGGACCGGAAGTGGGAGGCTGACGTCTTGTAGGCGATCACATGCTTCGAGAATGTCTCCCCGATTGATGGATTCGGAGATGATTGCAGAATTGACCGCATTGAGGATTGCCTCCTTGACCGGGTGAGGAGGGTCCTGCCGAAGGATGTCACCTAGGCCGTGCAGGGAGAGCAGTTCGCGGCTTAGCCCCAGGCGGTTAAGGCGTTTGATCCTCAGATGAGCGAGATTTGTCGCTGTGATGCGTCCTTGGGCCGCGATAAGATCTAATGCAGCTTTGGATGAGGCTACTCCGCCGGCGGCGAGTGCAGCATCGAACGCTGCGATCAGACGGCCCAATGGCTGTGGGACATTCCACATTCTCCTCGGTTGCGAACTGGCTGTTCTCTGCAGCAAGTCGAGCGCGTCACAGAGTTCTATTCGACGCTGCTTATTTGAGGTAGTACGAATCACGAAGGTGCTGTTCGCAGGTGCTAGGTCCAGGACTGCAGAGTCAACAGGATCGCTGGGGTCTAGCTCGGCAGGAAGTTCATCTCCGCCCGTGCAATACGTGGGACCGACAAATGCCTTGAGAAGTTCTCCTGTTTGCGCTGCGTGAGCGCTGGAGTTCGCGATCACATACATTGAGAATGTGTCGCTATCTTTCGAGTAGCGTGGGAGTAAGGTCGGCACGGTGCTATCGATATGGCTCACCTTTGCGTACCGTTGCTGGATGTATGGCAGGCGGGCCACATCGTTGCCTTCGCCGAAGAAGCGATCGAGGAAGTCTTGCGTAAGGGGACGCCGATCGTCGGGTTGCACAGCAGGCTGGGCAGGGCTACTCACGTGTTGACTCCCCACTTTTCGAAGAAATCGAGGTGTGCTTGTGCTACTTCGCTCTGGTCGACCTGGTAGGTAACCGACTCCTCGTTGTCGCCCAATCCACTCACTGTGAAGTTCATGGAGCCACTGAGGATCCATTCGCGGCCGCATAGTGTTTTCTCATGAACTTTGGGGTCGAGAATTATGTGGAGGCGACCATCGTCTTGGACGCCCGCCCGCAGCCTTTCGATGAAGATTTTGTTGTGGGCATCAGGCCGCGTAACGATGTGAATGCTGGTGCCTGCGCGCGCGAGCAGGGCCAGGATATTGGACAAGCGACATGCGCTCGGGGGGTCCTCGCCGAGTATCGAGTCGAAGGCGCCTTGAGAGTTATCAAGAACCTCAACATCTGTGATCCATCCAGAGATCAACCAGAGGTCCCCACCCGGTGAGGCTAGCTCCGACAGTAGGGCGGTGCTCAGCATGGAGTCGGCGCGTAGGCTCATTCGACTGCCTGTCCGTACTGTCCTTTTGAGGCCCGTCATTGCTCGACTTCCTGCAGTTCTACGCGAACGACCAATTCACTGCTTTCCCTGACGAGGTTCTCGATTTCACCGTAGATGCGGAGGTATCCGCGATCGATCGGTAGAGCGGGAACCTGGGCGAGAGCGCTGGACAGCGCTGATCGTTCGGTTACCGGGCAGACCAGGTCGACAGCACCTTCTTCGGCAAGCAGTTGTTGATACTGCTTCTGCCACTCTGCTTGTGTCACGTCGATTCGAGGGAGTTGGTCGTCGTGAGCGATGGAGATAAGCCTTCTATCGAGAAAGACTGGTTGCTCCGGGGCAACGTACGGCTGGTAGTACTCCAGATGGTGACTGCGTGCCTGGGCTCCACGCGGCCACATCATGCTGAAGGCTTGGTCGGCGCGCAGAGGTTGTTGGCTCACTTGCAGGTGACCTGAGCCAACCGCATAGGCAATGACCCTGGCATCCACCTCGAACCCAAGTTGCTCCTCCAGAAGCGTCCACTTGTTGAGGAGTTCCAGGCATGCGGCGTCGGTTCCTTGGTTGCTTCCGGGACGCAGGAGGCGGGTCGAGACAGTAGCAACCGCACTGTGACGAGGTGCTCCGTCGAGGTCCGTCCATGCCGCTCGTAGTTCACGCAAGGCCTGGTCAGCCTCGCCGGCCGAGCCTGCCGCACGTACGCGTGCCATGGCCAGAGCAGCGCGCCCATGCGGACGTTCTTCGACTACATCCTTTAGCAGGCGGGTTACCGTCGAGTCCGTGTATTCGAACTCATTGGGCCGCAGGGCTCCACCTACGAGTGACCAGAAGCGTCGTGGATCAGCTGCGTATGCGCGGATGAGTTGTTCGATGACTCCCAGTCCACCGATTGATGTCTCGGTCAGCCAAATGGTGTCAGATCCCTCTGAGGTAGTACTCGGGAGCACATCGACAATAAGGTCGCCCTCCTGAGCATCAGGACAGGCCTTCAGCGCCGCCGCGAGTAGTGCAGCGGCGAACGTGTCCCGGTAGGCACGTCGGGCTAACGCATGAGTTCTCGCGGCAACGTCCTCAACGACCAGGAGTTCACCTGCCCGGTTTAGGGCTGCAATGACGTCAGGGTTTCGGCTGAGTTCCATGAGGTCATTGACGAGGCGTGTAGTGGCTTGGCTTTCGGTGGCGCTCTCATCGCGGTAGAGCACGCCGAGGATTGTTGCGAGTTCGTCGCGCCAGGAGCCATCGGCTAGCGACGTATGTGTTTGAGCGGGCATGCTCTTTCCAGTCACGCCTTCGAGTGAGAAGGTGGTGATATAGATCAGAGCGAGCCAGTTACGCTGGAAAATATTGGTAATTTTGGCTAGTTGGTAATCTTCAGCAACAGTTCGGAAGAAGGCCTGCGAGCGCCATTGAGGTGAGGCGAGGTACTGCTGGACGAGGGGGAGCGTGAGGTCAAGCTGCTTGATGGACACGCCCACGCCGTCAACAGCCAGGCTGAAGCCTAGAGCTGCTCGCTTACCCTCAAACGTGTAACGGATACTGCGTCGTTCCTTCGAAATTGGGTTGTTGCGCGCTATGTCGCACTCTGCGCCATATGACATACGGCGAACCTCAACCGGGTTGCCGGCTGCGTGAGAGTAGAATCCAATGGTGAGAACCCTCGCTTTCCAGCCAGAGAGGTTGACAGCCTGAGCCTCCATCGTTGGATTACTTGAGGGCGTCACGATTTGGGTAACCCATCGTGGCGCACCCTGTGAGCGGTCTTCAATCTCAGGACCTGGCTCGCTCAGCCTCACTTGGTAGGGCCGAAGGACGACTAATCCTTCAGGGGCCTGTGCTGGGGGATACCAGGTCCCCTCGATACGATATTGAGGAACGAGATCCCTAGTAAGTTCAAGGACGTCGCCTTCTGCCGGGACGGGTAACCAGGTTCGGTGCGATTTATGCTGGTATCCGTAGCGACGACTGACGCGACCAGGTACTGCTTCACGAAGTGCTTTGGCGATGGGTAAGCGCTCGTCGTCGCCTGTTGCGGCGAACGGAAGGTCGAGTTCCACCTCTGGAACGTTTAGTGGTTCGAAGAGTGTTCTGGTGATGAACTCGGGAAGTAATGCGCCGGCCGTGGCGCCGGGATCTTCGCGCAAAGCTCGCCAATGACTGAGTAGGCGCCGCAATGCCGTAGGTATGACGGCAAGCATCAGCGAGCGAGGTTGTTCCCAGAGAACCGCTTGGGCCTCATCGGCGTCGATCTGGAGGGACGTTTGAAGATGGCGTGCCAGCCTGTCTTGGATGCGCTGGTCGGCAAGCAAAGCACCAAGGCGATCGAGCACCCACGTGCGAGCACTCGCGTCAGGCGGCGACTGCTGTTCGTAGGGTGCGGTGAGGAGAGTCCTGAGGTTCTGCCCCGGATGCGCTCGCTGCAGGTCGCGACCAAGCCAATCCAGTAGAGCTTGGCTGGCTTGGATCTTTAGAACGTACCTGTTGCGGATGGGTAGATTGCGAGCCGATAATTCTGGAGCGAACAGTGCCTCGTAACCCTGGTAACTGAGTCGGTCGCGTCCATAGTCGGAAAGAGTAACGATGGTGATCGGCCGGGTGCCTCGTTGACGTCCTGCGCGGCCTTTGCGTTGCAGGAAGGCCGCTGCATCATGTGGTGATTTGTGTTGGAGGACAAGTCCGACTCGAGGATCATTGAAGCCCACCTCGAGCGATGCGGTGGCAACGGTGAGATCGGCGTTGAGGTCGATGCCTGCGTCTTGAGAGGACGTGCGTCCGACCACGAGTTGCCCTGTGTGGAGGTTGCCGTCCAGACGGTGCCCGATCTTGTCCATGAGATCCCACGACTGGCCGTCTTGGTAGCGGGCATCGTGGTGAGGAAGATCAGGGGAACGGAGGCCGGCTAGGACGGCCTTCCGGCCGATGCGAGAAGCCACGTTCCCCTCGGCCTCGCGGAGATTGTCGTAGAAGCGGTTCGTCACGTCGAGGTCATCGGTAAACAGGAATCCTGTGGACCCATATAGGCGGGGGTCGCTTTGTGGGTCCAGCACGCGCCCGAACAGCATTGCTGTCTGGATCGAGGTCGACAGGAGGCTTGCTCCGGAGACGGGGTCCCCTCTCAGAACGATTGCATACTCCCTGCCCTCCTCCTGCATGTGGGAGGGGTGCGGTTCGACGTACTCCACCGCATCGTACGTAAGGCCGGTAAGTTCGGCGAAGAACGGCATCGCGTTCTTGAGCGTTGCGCTGAGGCCGACGAACGTCACGCGCTTTCCGACGGCATGTTGCCATCGCCGCAGGAGTAAGGCCACCTGGGCACCGTGGGGGCCGGTGTAAGTATGGACCTCGTCCAAAAGAACGAGCGAAGGCTTGTCCTTCCCGATCCAGCCCAGCAGACGGCCCAGATAGGGGTTCGTGCTGTGGCGATTGAGCATCTCCGTCGTAGTGAAAAGCAGATCCGGTGGTGTCCGGGAGAGCGACTGCCGGGTCAAGCCGAGTCGGCCAGAGGGGATCCTCGACGCGCAGTTGAGGCATGTCAGTTGCTCAGAATCCGAATTGCGATCACTATTAGCCCACAGTAGATCGCCCACCGTACACGTGGGGCAAGTCAGGTAAGGGCAGATGAAGCCATCTGAACGGCGTTTCCACGCCCTCTCGCCCATCCCGGGGTTGTCGAGCGACTTCGCAGTTCGCAGGGTGTCCTTATAGAGAGCCCCGATGCGCAGCGGGCGCCGATTCTCGCTGAGAAGTGCCTGTTCGACTGACCGGGAATTGACCAGAGCTTCTCGAAGTTGGTCACGCAGTAGTTCCGTGCGTGGATATAGAGCCAGTGTGTGAACTCTGGCTTTACCACCAGGCTGGGCGGCGCTTCCCATTAGGGAGAAAGCCGGCAGGTAGAAGGCCAGGGTCTTTCCGCTGCCGGTACCCGCCCCGACGATGACGCCGGTCGAGTGCGGAGATGTGAGGGATTGCAGGATGCCCTTTGTTGCCGCTACCTGGAACGCCGAGAGATCCCTTTCACCAATCAGGGCCGTTGCGAGACGGTCCTGTACGGAGCCCCACTGTTGCGACTGTCGCAATTCGGAAAGAACCGCTTCAACTGGGATATCTCGAGTGGGGTACCGGCGGGATGCGGTGTGGAGACGGAAGTCGGCTACGAGCTGTGGGCCCTGACACCACCAATTGGATGGCTGCTCTGCAGGGCTAGTACGCCCGTACGGTGGGAACAGTTGACGTAGATGAGACGTGAGTCGTAGTGCTTCGGCGAATCGAGTACGGTACCGGCGCGGGAGCGTCGCGGGGATTTTAAAGATCAGTGCCTGTTCATGGAGTTCGTCAAGGATGTCTTCCTCGTCGACGTCAATCGGCGCGTGCTTGTGCGTGTCTTGAGCGTCACGTATCACCTGGAGGACTTCGTCTTCGGAGAGCGCCCCATCGGTAATGCCCCAGACGAGTAGCGGAAGTTCGAGGTCTTCAATGCTATTGAGGACGTGGTTAACAAAACCTTGGTCGAGTTGCACTACTATGCCCCCCTTCTACGCAGAGTGATCTCGTGGTCCATGGAGTATGTACGGAGAAGGGCGATCTCTTCATCCGACACCTGGTTGAGAGTGAGGCTCTGCATGCCGATTCGTTCCAGGAGTGCGATTAGAGGCCCTGGGGGGTCTTGTGCGTCAGCGAGCGTCTCGCGGATGCCTGTTAATCCTGTGATGAAGAGGCGAATGCTGCTGCTACTTATATCTGTGGAGTCTGCGAGGCTCTTTAGCCTCCTGAGCTCCTCACGAACTTGTTTCTGAAGACCGCTTTCGAGCATTATGGCCCTGCCCGTGGGTAGCAACCCGAGTTGATCGCTAGCCCAGATGCGCCAATTTCCTGCTATATCGGCAGCGATACCCTCTGTGGCGGCCTTGAGTTTCCGCGTAGCGGCGTTGAAGGCCTGATTGCTTGGCAGTCCGTCCTGTGCAGCTTTCCGGCTAAGATCCTCTCGACCTAAATCTGCGCTGGAGAGGTCGATGGTAATGCCCGTCGCCTCTTGCAAAGTCCAAGCAAGGCTGATCTTTCGCTCCAGGGCGTTGATCGCAATGCGCAGTGCCTGCACACGCTCGCGAACATGTTGCTTCTGCTGCTCGTCTTTTTGTCCGAGATCTAGCGCACGGGAAACGCTCTGTATCCGCAGTGCTTTGTTGAGTATGGAAGAAGAGGTCTCAGTCACCGAGATCACCTTCCTTAGTGGCGCTGAGAGAGGCCCACTGTCTAAGTAGTCCTTTGAGTTCGGCAGCGATATTGTCGTCGCCTGATGTACCGCTGCGGGCCGCTGCATCGGACAGCGCAGTATCCAGCCACTTATCGGCTGCGATTAGAAAGTTGTGGGCGTGCTCGATTGCTGCACCGCGATCCCGGGCCGCAGCGCGCACTCGCGTTTCGATGGCATTCGGGTCATCGCCTCGGACGGACTTTTCGAGGTCATCCTCGAGTCGTGACACGATACGCCAATCAAGATCTACTGCTTTTGTATATAGATTCTCTAGGTTAGTCTTGTCGAGGCGGGAGGGGGAAAGGCCGACTTTCTCTGCTTCCTTGAGGGCCTGCATAACAGCCCCCAATGAATCGGTGCCGCTTACGCCGCGGGGAACGTGGTGGCGTAGACGTTGGAGAACGCCGGCCATCTCGTGGATTTGCTCGTCTGCGACGTCTATCCATCCCGAGAAGTTGTTCACGGCGGGCTTCACCCATGCGGGGACGGTCGGATCCGGGTTCCATGTCCAATTGTCGGTCGCCTGCTTGAGGAGTGGCAGCACTCGTGCGGCGTCAATCATTCGCACCGCCCCGGTCCCTTGGGCGACTCCGACGCTTATGCGAAGTCGTTCGACGAGGGCAGTTCGGTGCGCCATGTGACCGGTCAGCATGCGTTGCCATTTTTGTGTACGCAGGTACTGATCCTGCCGACCCCATCCCGAGCCGTCGTGGAGGCATGCAGCGAGCAGGGAAGCTTCATCGATACCGGGCCATGCGATCCCCGCAAGCGCGGCACCGATCAGGGACGCACGAAATCCGAGTACGAGTTGTTCATCGGAGATTTCGAAGTATGTCTGGAGCCTTGACGTGACTTCATGGGTTTTGGCTTCGCTTAGGGTGGCTAGCCGCCTGACATCTGAAACGCGGGTAATGGGTGCTCCTGCCATTGCCCTGACCCAGCTCTGGAAGGACTGACTATTGAAAGGGTTACGAGCAAATTTGATTGGCGCCTTCTCTACGCCAACGATTCGCTCACTAGCTCCGTCGATGGATACGATGGTTGCGTTGTTTGGCCAGGCGCGTTCAACTTCTGTTTTGGCTAGCTCTTTCATGAGCGGCGTTGTCCAAGGATAGCGTCTTATGATTGCGTCGTTGATCACGCCTCGGAGTTCGCGCGCGATGTCTTGAGGTAGTGGACGGTCGGCACGTGCTCCCCAATCCTCGACAGTCGCAAGTCGCTTTCTAAGCGAGGCCTTGAGTGTTTCGTCCCGTGGGCCCGGTTCGATAATAGGGGGAACGATGGGGTTTGGGGGTTGGACCCCATCGGGTAGGCGCTTAAGCCCGAAAGCAGTGAGCAGGTCAGTGTTGATGTGTCCGGAATGTGGGCCATTGCCCCAAAATTCGAGAACTCTTTTCAGGCGGTCGGCCTGCTCGGGCATAGTGCTGTCGACCGCGCTGGCTATGGATGTGGGCAATGGGTCATCGATCGCCGCTGTGCGGTATCTGTCCTTGAATCTTTCGCCGGGGAAGGTGTCCGATCGGAGTTCGTCTGTATGTTCGATCAAGATCGGGCGTAGAACGGTGCTGAGGACAGTACGGGGGACGAATGCCCATGGCTGATCACGTGGTGCTACGGAGTGGATCATGCGGGTTAGTGCAGGCCGGTTGAATGGATAGAGGCCGTAGCCTTCCTCGCTGTGCCCAAATGCTTGGTGGCACTCAGTCCGTAGTGGGCACTCATCGCAATGGTTTGGAACCAGTTGGCCTTGAAGGCGATCCAGTTCGGTGTCTCCAACGCGGGCAGCATTCAGGTAGCGACCTACGAACGAGGCGATCTGCTCCGTCCCGTCGTCTTCATTATTGAAGACGCGGTCCAGGTCGTAGACATAGCCCGATGTTGCTGCGGCGACACGACTCATCACCGTCTCAGGCAGATCTCTGAAGTAACCTGTTGTAACCGCCATCAACGTGCGCATCGGGGCGTACCGTGTAGTGCCCTCTCGGGTTGCTGACTCTGTGAGTGCTTCGAGCAGTTCGCCCTGTACGCCCTGGATCAGCGCGAAGTCTTCGATGAGGAGAATGATCTCCTTCTTTTTCTCCGCATATCCTTGGCGCACTTGCAGCATGGCCTGAAGCAGTCGGCCGACTCCAAGGTTGGATGCGCTGCGAACTGCGCTTTCGAGTGACTGATTGAGCAGGTCGACTGCGGCGTGTTGAAGCTCAGGACGCGTAAGCAACATCTGGAGGAGTCGCTGCGAGATCTGCGCTGCCTGCTTCACGTCCTGAAGGCTGAGAGGAAGGTCTTCGACTGTGAATCCTGGAGGACGTTCAGCGGAACTTGCTCCACGGTCACGCAGAAGTTGTGAAGCCAACTGGGGGACGTACCTGCCCGGGGCAAGCATGTGTTCTTGGATATAGGGATCTTGGAGAATCGATGCAAGGCCCCTCGGGCCGGCCAGGACGCGAGTGGCGGCGCCAGGGAGGTCGTTTGGTGTTGTGGCCGCGAGAGTCTCGTTGAGGGCGTTTATCAGTCGACGGGCGAGTTTTTCTTCGGTTGTTCCGCTACTGAAGGACCGTACTTCGGACCTTAGTTTCTCTAGCGATTCATCCTCGAGCCCTTCGAGGAGTGCTTCTATAACTGCTTTGAGGCTGGTCTGCGACTTTTCGAGATAGATGACCTTGTATTTTCCGGTGGAGGTCGCATTATCGGCGATCTTTTCTCGGACCCATCGGACGAGATGGGACTTTCCGGAGCCTGAGTCCCCTACGACCGGCATGAGGAGCGTGCCTGTGCTCGATCTCCGTTTGAGGAAATCGTTGAGTACTGCCATTTCATCGGTCCATTTATCCGGCACGGGAGAGAGTGAGCGACCTTGGATTCGTGCCTGTCGAATACGGAGAGGCGCGTGTGTGGCCAGGAAGATCGCGGGGGAGGGGTTGACTGCCTCGGTCTTGATCGTCCGAGATGCAACCTCGGGGTCCCAGCAGAGGTATCCGCGAAGTTCAGGCATTGCTGTCCTTAATCGTCACCGAACTGAAGCTCTGTACGTCCTGATCCTGAACACGGAGGAATTGCTGGGCGTCAGCGTCTCTTTCGAGCTGCAACCAGTCCTCATCTACGCCGCGGAGGAGGGCGAACGATACGGCCGGGCCAGCCGTGCTCTCTCCGGAGGATTCCAGGCCAACGTCAATGGAATATGAACCGCCAGGTAGGACGGGCATAGCTTCGCGTAGCTGTGTTAGAAAGTCTGCTGCCCCAACCTTACTGCCTGGCTTCCATAGGCTTAGGACCGTTTGTTTGATCGCGGAAGTGCAGTCGGGGACAATTTGATTAGCTGTTCCCTGAGTAGGTAGTGCCGCATTGCCGAATCCTAAGGCTGTCGCCCAGAAGGTGAATCGTGTCCATCGCACGCCGTTAATAATCGCCGGACCGACTTGAGGCTTGAGCGCGTCGACTTGCAACTGTTGAACGTTGTCCCAGTGGAGTGACGTTCGGAGTGGGTCGTGCGTTAGAAACCAGCAGAGTGCGCGGACAAGATCCCGTGGACCGTCTTGATTGCTGTTGCTCCCCAGGTCGGAATTCAAATCCCGATGAAGAACGGCGTTCCGGAGCACGTGAATGAATGCCGAGTAGTCGGTGCCGTCCAGATTAGTCGCTGCTCCAGCTCTGCTGATCTTCTCTCCGTCCATATTTACGAGACGGAGTGTTTGGAGTGTGCTGACTGCATTACCAAACATGTCTTCAGCGCCTGAGGGTAGTGTGGGAGGACTGAGTAGGGCCCTAGCCTCGTTTACGGTGATCGGACGTTGCTTCATCGCCAGAAGACGGATCGTCGCCCACATCGGGGCCGGCCACGATGCCCCAACGTTGATCAGTGCCATCAGAGAGACCTCAGTGCTCGAGTGATCGAAATGCTGTCGCTGTGCAACTCATCTAGGCGATTGCTTGGTTTCTCCGGGTGCCGAAGGTTGCGGTTGTGGATGAGGTATGTGACTTCGGGACTGCCGAAGCGCCAAAACTCAGCGTTACTGAGATCGGAACGGGCGTCATCCAGTACCCAGACGAGTGGTCCCGGGTAACTTGTCAACAGGTCCTCGTCATTGTCCAGTACAAGTGGGTATGAGGAGGTACGTTTCTGGATTCGGTGGGCGATATTCTGAGTGATTCCGGGGCCGCCCATGGTTGCAATACCTCGTCTGCAGAGACCTTCGATCAGTTCCGGCACTAGCGATCGACGTTCTTCCTCTGATTCCCACCAGATACTTATCCCGCCACTGCCGTTGCTCCGATATCGGGCTAGCGGATCGCTGCGCTGTTGTGCCCACGCAACGACGGACGGGTGTGGCTGCCATGGCGTTACGCAAAGTTCTCCAGGCGGAGGTGGAGGCTGATTCTGTCGGCAGTAGGGGCAGCCTCGACATGCCTTCGAGGTTATGAGCGTTCCTGCAGTGCGCTTCAGGACATAGTAGTCTGCGAGCACGTCCGCGATGCATTGCTTACCGTTGATGGCTCGTTTTAGCTGATCCAGTGCGGAAATTTGGGCATCGAGGATCTTTTTGCGCGTTGAACTGAGCGTGTCTGTGAAGTGCTTAGCATTATTGGTTTTGCCGTCGATGATGATAGCGCTGATTCTCGAGTCTAATGTTTCGTAGTACGTGTAGAGGCGCTCCTGCCACTCAGCCTGGCTTTCGCCATCGCGGGAAGTGGGACTGTCGGGTGCCTTCAACTCGATGAGCTTCGCCAATACCATGAGGTTGAGCGTCCGGACGTTCCACTGACGATTGCGCTCGTAACCCTCGGAGAGGTGGGGAGGAAGGGAGTCCAAGCTAAGTAGGTAACCCGATGGTGTGTCCGAAACACGTTGCTGAAACATTGAATTCCAGCGCTTCCAAGCTAGTTCCGGAGTGATAATGGACTGCCTGTTCAGATGCTCTGCGATCGGCAAGTCGAGTCCGGGAGTTATTGCCATGTATGCGATAGATGGACTTCCGTCCCGGCCTCCTCGGCCTACCTCTTGGTAGTAGCGATCGATGGTTTCAGGTACACAAGCGTGCACAATGGTCTTAACGTCGGATAGATCGACGCCGAGACCAAAGGCGGACGTTCCAACGACGATGTCAAACTGAGTTGGTACGACCCCATCCGATGATCGCCCACTCCATCCTTCCAAAGCGACTCGCCTGGCCTCTTGATCTGAGCGGCCTGTCACGGCGGTGACCCGGAAGAAACCGGTGTTCCTGAGGAAGGCCACCCACGAGTTGGCGTCTTCTACCCGTGAGACGTACAACACGGCGGGTTTAGGCAAACGGGTTAACGCTTGGAGGACTGCATGTCTGCGGGACTCCTCGTCGGCGAAGGTGTCGATGTAGTAACTCGGCTCGCTTCTCAGTTGCGAAGCCCACACGATCTCCGTCGCGTCACGACTGCCGAAGAGGTTCTCCAGGGTTTCGACCTGTTGTGCTGTGAGCGTGGCGCTCATGGCGATGGTTCGCGGTTCGTAGCCCTGGGGCGCTCGACGGATCCAGTTACGTCGCTGGCCGGCGATCACTTGGAATGCGGGCCGGAACTCGTTCCCCCACTGCTCAACGAGATGAGCCTCGTCGATGATGACGTAACGGAGTTGGCCTGCCTCGGCGGCGTCATCGAGCGACTTCTGCAGACTCGTTGTCACTGCTTCCGGCGAGGTGAAGAGGACTGGCTGTCGTCCTTGGCGCACGTCCTCGCTGATCTGGTGCTTGATGTCTTCGGGAAGGTCGCCCGTATAGGCGTATCGCCCGGATGGCGATCTCCGTTTGCGCTGGCTCAGGAGTTCCCGTGTTCTCCGCTCCATATCGAGGGCGAGGACAACCGTTGGCACGATGACGAGGGAGACGCCGCTGCTGTTGTCGCCGAGAAGGGTGGGAGCAAGCGCGACAGGCGTTTTGCCGTGGCCAGTAGGAAGGCACACGATGGTCGTGCTTCCAGGGGGAGCCATGACGACCGTGCGAGCTGCTTGCCGCTGCCCAATGGAGTAGTAGGAGTCGTATCCGAGTGCGGCGGCCCAGAAGGGATCGCCAGGCACGCTATCCAAGTGGCGACGTTGATCAGATTCGAGCCCTCGGTGAATCTCCTTGAGGTCCGCCGTCGCAGCCTGCTCGGCCCAGCCCGCTGGCACGTTCGGATGCCAGGACTGTGCTGAGACGGTGAGGACGCCAGGTTCGGTGAGGTGGCCCTGGCACCCCACCTCACGCCACTGGTCAAGCGTCGGGAAGGACGGGTCGATCGGTACGGTCAGCGGCAAGGTATTTCCGCCGACTGCGGCCTCTAAAAGCACTTGGCGAGTGAGCGAGGCGATATCTCGCCACCCCGTTGCACCTTGCTTCACGGCGGTCAAGGCATCGGTGAGGCGTACGATGGTCCCGCGGTCTTCCTGGTCGGAGACCGGTTCGGGCCAGGCGGCAAAAAGGTTCTTTGCCTTGACCCAGTCGCTCATGGCTTGATCCTTCGAAGGCCGGCGCGTACGAGGCATGTCGCCGCAATGAGCTTGATCGTAGGTCGTGTGAGCCCAGCGATGAGAGCATCCGTCACCGCAATGTCGGTGACGAGGCTCTCTGCGTCACCGACCAGATGACCTGCGTCCCGGCGTACTTGGGCCTGGGCTCGGGCAATGGCCACCCGCTGCCATGCTTGTTCTTGTGCCTGTGCACATCTGGTTGCAAGGTCTGTGACCTTGTTGAGGTGTGCGCGGGCGGTCTGCTCGGACAGGTTCGCGGCTTGCGTGTAGCCGTCCCAACCACCGAGGAGATCCAACAGTTCGGGCAAGCGTTTCTTGTTGTAGTTCTGGTCTGGTCCCTTGTCGTACGGTTTGTTGAGCCAGGTCAGCGCTGTGCTGGTGGTTATGGGCGTCTTCCTGCCGGCCTCGATCCATACCTTTAGCGTGAAGGGCGGCAGCAGGCGGTCCGCCTGCCGGCGTATCGCATGCATAGCTTCTGTATGGTCGATGACTAGCTCCAGGGCGTCGCTCAGATCGGCTTCAACGAGGAAGTCGAAGCCAAAGTATGCGATGGGATCACCGTGGAGTTCGTGATCAATCCGTCGGAAGGCGGACGCTTGTCCGCGGTCGTCGAGATGCACGGCCCTAGCGAGAACCTCCACTAGGGGGCTTCCTGCGCGGAAGATCCGCGTGCCCGGTGCGCGCAGGACAGCCGACCGGTTGAAGGCGCCTTGTGTGTGTTCGGGCGACAGTCGGGCCCTGGCCTGAGACCACTGCCGAGGGTCCATCGTGGGGTGAGAGTGTGCGATGTCGAAGACGTCACGTTGGCAGTCGTCGATGGTGCGCTGGGTATGCACGAGTTTGATGCCGCCAGAGCCACTCACGTAGTCCAGCATGGTCCTTCGTGCGCCTGTCCACTCACTCTCCAGCGCAAGGAGCGAGTGAGCGATGTCGTGGGTCTCAATGGAGGTTTCATGGATGGCCTCCAGCATGTCCATTTTGTCGATCTCTTGGCGTGCTGCTGCCAGTGCCATGTGGACGGTGGGGGCTGAGTTCCTGAGTTGTTCGGGTCCGCCTTCTAAAGCAGCAGTCCAGACATTGGGAAGGCTTTCGCTGATCGCGTCCTGCAGGGTGGACACAGATTGGGCGAAGATGCCGTAGCCCTCGGCAAGGAGTTGCGCCCATGAGTCGATGTATGACGCGTCGGAGTCGAAAGCGCCGATTCGGTATGACGCTGCTGGATGGGCGGCGCTCGTTTGGTCGCTTTGGTACCGATCCACCCGGCCGAGGCGCTGCTCAAGTTGGTTGGGCGACCACGGGAGTCGGACATGGAAGACAGCATCGGTGCTCTGCAGGTTGAGGCCGTCCTCGGCTGTGCCATCAGCGATGAGAACGCTTTGGCGTGTCCCGGTCGACCATTCATGGACGGAACGTTCTGCCTCGTCAGCGCCGACACGGTGGGTGTGCTCGTGAACGGACACACCTCGGAAACGCTTTTTGAAACGTTCCACTAGCGTAGGTGCCAACATTCCGGGGCCACAGAAGATGGTTGAGCGGCGACTCCTCCTAAGCGCTGGAAGCATCGCATCGATCACTCGATCGGACTGTGCCTGAAAGTCCGTGAACGCCGATTGTGTGCGGATCTCCTCAAGGAGAGCGTGTTCAAGGCTGAGAACCTCGGGCTTGAGGAGCAGCGTACGCTCAGCAGCGGTCAACCCCGCCCGGCTAGCGGCTCGTTCGTCGCGTAAGACTCTCCAGGCAAGAGCATCCTCAAGATCACTTATTGGCAGTGATGCTCGGGAAGCGAGTACAGCGAGCACCATCGCATAGGGGGTCTTGTGCTCCTCCAACCCCTCGTCGAGTAGGTGATCCCAGACCTGCGACCGCCACTGCTCGACGATGGCCTGCGTGGTTTCCATCGTGCCGTCGCTCACCTGTAGCACGTGAGGTTCGCGGCGCCCGCGTACCTCGTAGGGCATGAATTCGGAGTTGGGATCGTCCTGCAAGACCGTATGCCGGCGATGCCGTATCACCCGTCGGTGTAAACGGTAAGCCTCGCTGATGTGGCCCCGTAGGGACTCAGTACGTTTCTTCAGTTCAGCTTCGTCAACGTTCGTACGGAGTTCGTCGTTCTCGTCCAGGAGGTCGATGACTTTCTGGCTCAACTCTGCGAAGCGCTGGTCGGTAGAGGGGAGGAGTTGCCGAATCTCCTCTATGGCTGCAGGCAGAGCGTAGGTGTATGTGCTGTCCAGCAAGAAAACGCTGTTGGCCAGCTGGGAGCGGAGTTCGTACTTCTTCTGGAAGGCGGCCCGGTCATCCCAGCGGTAGAGACTCTGGTCGAGCAGGTGCAGCATCGCCAACTGTGCTGTGTACCTCGACATCACAGGCGTCGCGGACAGCAGGAGCAAGCGCGGAACGGAATGGGCGAGAGCAGTCAACTGCTTGTAGGGGGACTCCTCAGGACTCGTCACCTGTACAAGACGGTGTACTTCGTCGACCACAACGAGGTCCCAGGCGAGGTAGTTGGACCAACGCTCAGGCGTTTCATGGCTGAGGACTTTGATCTTCGCCGCGGGGAAGTCGTGGATGAAGAACTTGGCGCGCAGTTCTCCGATCCACTGCCGGCGGAGAACGTCGGGCGCAACGATGCAGATGCGGGCCTGGGGATTGTCGATCAATGTCTGTCGGATGACGAACCCGGCCTCAATGGTCTTGCCCAGGCCGACCTCGTCAGCCAGTAGGTATCGCTGTACCGGGTCGGAGAGTACTGTGAGAGCTGCCCTGATCTGGTGGGGGAACAGCTCAACAGCAGATGAGAGGAGAGCGGAGGTGCTCGCGCTCGCTCCTCGCTGGGACACCAGGTTGTGCAGGAAGGGTAGGCGCGCGTTGTAGTAGTAGCCGGACTCGTTGCCTCCTGCCGTGAGGACCGTTACTGGGTTGGCTACCGGCCGATCCCACCGCACACGAAGCTCGTCTTCGGAGACAGGGAAGTCGTAGTCGACGTTGGGGAACGTGACGTAGTGCGTGTGACCCACGTAGCCACGGACGCGGCCTGCTAGCCAGTCGCCAGTGTCCGGGTTGCGTCGGTACACACGTGTCTCGGCCTCTAAGACCACGCCACGGAGTTTGCTGAGAGGCACAATCTGGGAGTAGGCGACAGGTTCGGCGACGGACTCGAAGAAGTCCACGCGTGCGCTTGTCTCAGTGAGATCGCCAACACGCCCGATGCCAGGTGAGTCTGCGTACTCCACCAGTCGGCCAACAGTGAAACGGTCCGGCACCTACGCGTCTCCTCCCACCCACTCAGGACGGCTACCAGCACAACATTGGTTCGTCCTATCGGAGTGAAGATAGCGGCTATCTACGACAAAATGTGATGTTGGAGAGTTCACAGTTGTGGGTAAGGAACTCGGTGCGCTTCGAGTTGAATGTCACTCTGCGTAGCAGTCATGTCAAGCTTGGTGGTCAATTCGCTGTTGAAGGTGTAGCGAGGGCTGTGGCGGGCGGGTTCGCCTCTGGTGATGCGTCGGGCCATGCCGGCGATGGCGGCCCAGCGGATGATGGCCTCCGACACCTCGGGATGGCTTTCGTAGTCCCGGGCCAGGCGCCGGCAGGCAGTCAGCCAGGCCAGCGTCCTTTCCACCAACCCACCTGCGGGAGATGACTGTGAATCCGCGCTGATCGGCGGGCTTGCGCAGGATCTCGATCGTGGTGCCCAACTCTCCTTGGCCCAGTCCACCACCCGGCCAGCGAAGCGCTGGTCGGCGAAGACGTGCCGGATCGGCGTGGTCAGGTACGCCGGGCTCCTCAGTCGAGAATCTGCGGGCCACCTTCGCCGAGGCACGGCGTGTGCTCGCCGACGACGGCACCTGCTGGCTCAACCTGGGCGACGTCTACGTGGCCAACTCCGACGGATGGGCCCGAGGCAAGGACTACAACCACCGCCAGTCCGAGGTACGCCCCAGGGCGCGTCTCGCAGTGCCGCCGAAGAACATGCTCGGCATGCCGTGGCGGGTCGCCTTCGCGCTCCAAGAGGACGGCTGGATCCTCGGCAACGCCATCGTGTGGCACAAGCCGAACGCGATGCCGCAGTCAGTCACCGACCGGCTGTCCAACCGGTACGAGCTGATCTTCGGGCCGCCGGCTGGCCTACAACAAGCGCACGCCTGGCACGCCCGCCGACACCGGGGGCCTGCTGCGCAGCAGGACATGGGGAGCTGGCAGCCGATGACGTGCCCGACCTCCCTCCGGGACGTCGAGCCGGGGGTGCGCCTGCTGCTTCAACTCGACGACGACCCCCTGGCCATCACCCAGGAACCGCCGTTCACCGCCGGAGGGAACGCCTCATGACCGGATCGATCCTGCGAGTCGGCGAGCTGCGTCCCAACCAGCTCCTGCACACCTACGGGGTGGGCGCCGTCGCCGACATGCCCAACCTCTCGGTGATGGTCTGCGGACTAGGTCCTGTTTCTTGGATCACGTGCGGAGCCAGATCACCAGGGCTGCCACGGTCACGGTGCCGAGATAGATGTAAGCGCGCTTGTCGTAGCGGGTGGCCACGGCCCGGAAGTTCTTCAGCCGGTTGATCGCCCGCTCGACAACGTTGCGCTTCTTGTAGCGCTCTTTGTCGAACCCGGTCGGGCGTCCACCGGCCGA
>NZ_FTNI01000010.1:0-162679 GCF_900156315.1 Microbispora rosea
TGCTGCTTGACCAGCTCGGCCTTCTCCCGCCGCAGCCGCTCCAGTTCCTCGCTCTCGGACTCCTTCAGCGTCCCGCCTCCGCCGCCGTTGCCGCCGGCCTGCCCGCCGGCGTGCCGGTCCATCTGCACCCAGTTGTGCAGCGTGTACTCGTTGATACCAAGGTCTCGCGCGACGTGCGAGACGGGTTTGCCGGTCTCCTTAACGATCCGCACCGCACCGGCCCGGAACTCCGGATCAAACCGCCGTCTCGTGGTAGCTCCCACGACCAAACCTCTCCCGGTTCGGTCTCCACGCTACGAGGGGAAGCTCACGACGAGATAGTCCCGCTGATCCAGCGTGGCGACTTCGCGAAGGTCGAAGCGTTCGGCCAGGGCTATCACAAAGGCGTCGACGGCCTGAAGTCGGAGCGAGGCGTACGCCGAGAGCAGCTCGGACATCCGCCGGTAGTCGTGAGGTGTCACCTCGATCACGCGAAGCTCGTCGTCGGCGATGGCGGCGCAGAACTCGGCTGCGAGAGTGGGGCTGCCGCGACGGACTGGGTCGGAGAGCAGGTGACAGATCTCTGTCACCGCGAGCGACGGTACGACGAGTTTGGTCCAGTTCTGCGCGAGAAACCGGAATCAGCGAACGTGGTCCTTGTCGGCCCTGTTGAACGCCGCGACGAGGGGTCCCGTGTCGCAGAGGATCACGCGGTGATCGCTCCGTCGGACTCCTCATGGTGAGGATAGGTGAGGTACCGGTCATGGTGGACGCCGAGGTCTGCCGGCCCTTGTAGCGCGCCGACGAGCGCGGCGAGATGCCGTGGAAGCGCGGGCGTGTCGAGGGGTTCCTCGATGTCGGCCCAGCCTTCGTTGTCCAAGTCCATGCTGCCAAGTGTAGGCGCCGACCTGCCCGTAGCCAGTGAGAAGTCACAGAGCGCGGTGAGGGAAGAACTCGTTGCCTGTGGTGAAATCGCTACAGACCAGGTTCGCCCCGGACGACCGCGGCTTCGGCGTCTCGCTGGGCCGGAGTGCGGGGACGGCGGGCCGGAGTGCGGTGTCCGAGTCGACCTCGACACCGGGAGCAGCCGCCTGCGCGACACGGCGGTGACCGTGGTCACGCCCGGGGCGGCGCCTACGGCCCCGGCACCCCACGGGAGGGCTCCGACTTCCAGACGCCCTACCTGCGGACTTAATTCCAGGATCTCGGGGTGGCCGAGGAGAACCTGCACGTCGTGCAGGCCGAGATGACCCGTGCCGGGGATGTCCCTGCGCTGGCCCGCTTCCGGAAGCTGGGCGACAGGTCGCTCGCCGAAGCGTGCACCGCGGTGAACGCGCTGGCCGGGAGGGGACGTTGATCGGACGCTCCCGCGGCCCCTAGGATTGCGGCCGTGACGTTCACGTTCTTCTTCCACCTCCGCTAGCCGCCGTCGGCGAAGCGAGGACCTGCCCGTCGCCGACGAGGCGGGACGGCGGTGTGCCGTCCCGGGCCGACGCGGAAGAAGAACGGTCACGATGCGCGTACGCGCTGTCACTCTCACCGCTCCGCGTCCCAGCGCTCCCTCCGTCCCATGACGGCGGCGAGCCTGGTGGCGCGGTGCGTCCACGGGCTTGAGCCGACGGTCGCCGCAGAGGTACTGCGGCGCGGGCTCGGCGTCATCACTCACATCGGGCATCGCGAGGTGCACTTCCGGGTGGCGCGGTCGCCCGCGCCGCCCGGCCTCATAGGGGACCTGCGCACGGCGGACGACGTGTTCCTGCTGGCCGCGCAGGGTTCCGACGTCGGCGTGTCGCGGAAGGGAGCCGCCGCGCTCGCGGGCCTCGCGGGCGCCGCCGACCTCGCCGTCCTGGCACGGCTGCGCCGCCACCACGGCGGCCTGGGCGCGATCACCGGCGTTGAGGTGTCAGCGTCGTTCCTCGGCAGGCGCAACTTCACGAGGTACGACGTGGAGGACGCGGTCGGGCATGCCCTGGCTGCCCGTCTGGGGGTCGGTTACCACTCACGGCGCGGCGGCGGCGCGCCGCCCCCGGGTCACAGCGGCTGGCGTGTCACTCTCGACGGTGAGCGGGCCACGCTGCTGCTGCGGATCGCCGAGCGCCCCCTGCATCGGCGAGCGTACAAGCGGCGGTCCGTCCCGGGGACACTGCACCCCCCGGTCGCCGCCGCCATGGTGGCCATGGCAGGCATTGAACCCGGCGACACGGTCCTAGATCCCTGCTGCGGCGCCGGGACCCTGCTGATCGAAGCTGTGCGGCAGCGGCCGGGCATCCGCGCCCACGGGTTCGACCTGGCCTGGCAGGCGGTGACGGCCGCGCGGGAGAACGCCGCGGGGCTGCCCGTCGCCGTCACCTGGGCCGACGCCGGCCGCCTGCCGGTGCCGGACGACGTCGCCGACCGCGTGCTGGCCAACCCGCCCTGGGGCGGGCAGGTCGCCCCGGGCGGTCTGCTGGCGGTGTCCGCCGGACGCTGGTGGGCGGAGCTGCGCCGGGTGCTCGCGCCCGGCGGGACCGCCGTGGTCCTGCTTCCCGGCATCAGCGAGCTGCCGCTCGGCATCAGTCAGGGCCTCACGCCGGTGCACCTGCAACGCGTACGGGTCGCCGGGGCGGAGTCGTTCCTCGTCCGGTGGACGGCGCCCCGGCTGGGGTGAGCAGGGCCCTCCGCCGGGAGTGGATGCTTGTCTACTCCCGGCGGAGGGGCCGGCGGCGGGCCCACCCATGCCCGGGGCGGTGACGATGAGGCCGTCCTCACGCAGCTCTTGGCGGTCACCTTGCGTGTGGTCACGCGGGCGACGCCGAACTCGCTTTCCACCTGGACCTCGGAGATGAGGTAGGAGGGCGGACACTCCCAGGACCTTGGCTATCGCGATGCCTGAGGTCACAAGCGGAGGCCGCGTCCGGTACGTCGCAGGGTTCGTGCCGCCGGCAAGGGGCGTCCCAAGGTGGTGCAGCTAGGCCAGATCATCGAACGCCTGGGCGCGCTGGCCGACCACATCCGCGTCGACCAACCGCCTCCTCGGGAGCCGGTGCCGGATTGGCTCGCGGATCGCTTGATTCACACCGTCGGCATGTCTGGAGGACGTCGCCGCCCTCGACTTGCAGCAGGCGGTCGACCTCTGGGCTGACTTCCGCTCCAGCCCTCGCTAGCCGCGAATTATTGCCCGAAGAGAACTACTACCACCAGCAATACCTTTTCAAGGTGCCCAACGGCTACTGCGGGTTGGGAGGGACCGGGGTTTCCTGTCCTGTGGGCATCGCGCCCGTTGGCGAGTGAACAAGGCGGTCTGAGCGGGCGCGAGGAACGTAGGCGTAGGCCGCCCGGGCGCCGGGCGGTCTCGGCCGACAGCGTCTTCAATCTGTTGTCGGGTGTGCTGCCGGCCACCTCGCGACCCTACCGGGTGCGCCTGCTGCCGTTCTCCTACCGGTTCTCAGCCCTCGCCGGCTGGCCCGCCGCAGGAGGTCGCTCGTGTTGGCCGACCTCGTTTACGCGGGTAGTTACACCTGGCGACGCCTGGGCAATGCGATCCTACCATTGGTAGGATTGGCGTATGGGTGAGCCATTGAGGACTGACAAGATGAGCATCACCGTGCCTGCGGACGTCGCCGCCGAACTGCGGGCCCGGGCCGGACAGGGCAACGTCTCTGCGTACGTCACACATGCGCTGGTCCGTCAACTGGAGCATGACCGACTGGGGGATCTGGTGGCAGATCTTCGAGAGATCCATGGTCCGGTGACCGATGAGGAGTTGGCGGCGGCGCGGGCAGAGTGGCCGAGCGCGTGAAGCAGCGGAAGCGGATAAGCCCGCGCGAGCACGGCTCCCTCGTCCTCGACAACGAGGGTCTTTCGCGGGCGGCGACCGACAGGGCGATGTACGTCCGGCTTCATGCCGCGCACCTGGATGGACGGCGTGTCCTCACGTCCGCCGCCATTCTGGCCGAAGCGCTGATAGGCACCCCTCGTGACGCCGGGGTATATCGCGTTCTCAGTGGTGTGGTGGTCGAACCGGTCACTCGCGAGATCGGGGAACAGGCCGGCAAGCTGATCGGGACGGCGGGAACGCCCACTGATCAAGCTGTCGACTCCATGGTCGCGGCTACGGCATTGGCTCAAGAGGGTCCCATCGTGATCGTCACATCCGACGTGCCGCACCTGACCGCCCTCACCGCAGGTCACGAGCGGATACAGGTCGTTCACGTCGACAAGATCAGCCGATAGCACCGTCACGTCAAGGCCGCCTGCGTGAGCTTGCGTACCTGGCGAGGTCACATCCGCAGTGACCGGCTCAGGTCCACTGATCGCCGGGCGGAACGGATTTCACCCGGCGATCAGCTCGTTCACGTGATGCTCATCGGACGGTGACCCGGTCGCCGGCTGGTGCGCTGACCGGTGAGTTCTTCACCAGATAGGTGGCCAGGGCCCCTCTGTCGTCCGGGCCACCGCGATAGACGTTGGTGACTCCGGGCCATCTGGGGAAACCTTCGTAGCCGCCTACCAGGATGTAGTTGGCCGCGATTCTGATGACCTGGTCGTCGGTCACGGGAACGCCGTTCAACGTCATCTCGGTGACAGCGCCGCCCTCCAATGTGTAGCGGAGCGAGGACGACGGCGTGAGCACCCAGCCCTGCGCATTCGGGTGGGCGAGGACGGACTTCAGCGCGGCGCCGGTGATCGCCCACACGTCCACCGCGAACCCGGCCGGAAGCGTCGCGAACACCTCCTCGTAGGTGACCGGGCCCGCGTCGAGGTCCAAGTGGAATCCGTACCTGCTGACCAGGGCGGCCTCTGCACCCGACCGGGCCTGAACCGCGTCGAGGTTGGCATCGGCGACCAGTTCGGCCAACGGGCCGCCGCTGGGTGTCCGAACGATGGGCTCGGAAGTCTCGCCGAAGGTGTCGTCTGCGTCGGCCATGCCGCACTCGAAGTAGTAAAGCGTATTGGACTTGAGACCGTCGGGCTGCCTGAGCTCGATTTGGACTGACGTCTGACCTGGTGTCGGTGTCTCGGGGTCCCATTCCCAGTCGAGCGTCGCGAGCAGGGCTGTAAAGCTGCCGTTGTGCTCGATGGGGGATTTGAGGCTCTTCCATTGCTCGGTGCCGACGATGCGGTATTGGATGAGTTGCAGGCCCGGAGGGAGTCCTTCGAAGGTCCCGTAGACCTTGAAGGTCAACGGGCACTTCGTCGCAGTGGTTCGCTCGAATGAGAGGGTGAGTTTCTGCACCGGATTTTCGGCCGATGCGAGTGGGGCGGAAGCCGTACCGGAAAAGGATCGCTCGGGTGCGGCTTGCGCGGCGGGAACGAAAGCACTGGACGCCAGGACCGCGACGCCCGCCAGCCCTCCGATCCGACGCCCAGCCCTACTGGGTAATCCCACAGTCTTCCCATCTGTCGATGACGACAAGGACGAGCAGAGGCTAGCCACGCCGACCGACAATTCCGCGCGCCGAATGAGTGGAACGTTCACGAGAGAAACCGGCCGTGGCTCCCGACGTTCCGACCAACCCCATCGCACCGTTCCTGTACGTCACCAGGACAAGCAGAAGCGGCGGTGTCTCGTAGGACGACCAGCAAGGTTTGGGCGCCCCGGCCGTGCGTAGCGGTAGGGGCGGGCATCCCACCGCCGGCGACCTTGCCCTCCTCGGCGTTCTGGCATCGCTGGGCGCTTTTGTCGTTCGGCCTTGTGTTCGGCCTCGTGGCGGGCTGCGGCCCCCAGCGTGCGTGCGATCAGTCGCCCGGTCGGCGTGGCCAGGTCGATTTCCCCGGTGACCGTGGCGAGTTCGATGCCGCGCTGGTCGGTCTGGTCGATGACGTCTTCCAGTTCGCGTGGGGATCGTGTCAGCCTGTCCACGTGCGCGATCAGTAGTGGCGGGGAGTACGGAGGTCAGTCAGGGCTGTTCAGGTAGCGGGCCAGCCGGGGGAGTCTACGGGCGACCTCCCCTTCATCGGCGATATCCCAGTCCTGCTCGCCGAATTCGGCCGCCAGAAGCGGAAACCACTCCGGACTCCTCGAGCTTGGACGGCGGCGTAGAGATCGTCCACATTCTCGCCGGTGACCTGCTTATAGGCGTCCAGCGCCACGTAGGCAAGGAGTTCGAAGGCCGGGTACTCCTCATCCGACCACGGGAAGCCGCGGCGTCGTTCGGCAATCCAGCGTCGCTTCAGGTCGAGGAGGTGTACGACCTGCGGCAGTCCCATGACGCGATCCGGGCAATCGGCGACTTGGTCGTACGCCTCTCGGCCCAAGCTCATGAGCCAATAGACGAAACTGGCCGATCACGTTCGCGTCGAGCAACCGCCCCCCAGGGAGCCGGTGCCGGATTGGCTCGCGGATCGTTTGATCTACACCGTCGGTATGTCTCGCGAAGACGTCGCCGCTCTCGACTTGCAGCAGGCGGTCGATCTTTGGGCTGACTTCCGCTCCAGGCGAGGCTAGCTGCGAATTATTACCCGAAGAGAACCGCTACCACCAGCAATACCTTTTCAAGGTGCCGAACGGCTACTGCGGCCTCGGCGGCACCAGTGTCTCCTGCCCCGTCGGCCTGACCACTGGCGAACGCGTAGACCTGCCGTAACTGACTGATCCTGGCCCTCGGCCGCCCGGGCGACCGAGGGCCACACGTTATGCGTCAGAGATCTATGGCCTACCACCGGCGCCTGATCTAAGCAGGGCCGTGATGTCGTTCAGGTCTCACATTCGTTCACGCTTCTCAGCGGCAGCCCTGCGCGTGGCATGCGCCTTGCCGTTCCTGCGCAGCAGGGCGGCCTGATCGAGAGCGACGTCCCTGGCCGTGCCGGCGAAGTCGGCGATAAATCGGAGCTGGTCGACGGTGCAGGCGGCCAGCCGTTCCTGGAGAAAGGCGGCCATGGGCCGGTAGAGCTCGGCGAGCTCGGCGAGCCTGTCGGGTAGCTGGCTGATGATTACGCGTCGGCGGTCGCCGGGGTCGTGCTCGCGCCGGATCAGCCGCTGCTCCTGCATCCGGTCGAGCATCTTCGTGACGGCGCCGGTGGTCATCCCCATGCACTCGGCGAGCTGCGTGGGTGTCACGGCCTGGCCCGAGCTCACCAGGTTCAGGCAGTGCAGGTCGTTGACGGGCACGCCGAGCTGGTCGGCCACGGCGTTCTGGAACAGCGTCGTCGCACTAACGAACTGCGGGATCTCCGCAAAGGCGGCGGCCTCCAACTCTCCTCGCCCTGTTGACATCTGATGCTCCCCAAGTTAGCTTCCCAAAGAAGTAATCTTCTCTAGGAAGCTACTTCCTCAAGTGTAGATTTCGCCTGAAGGGTAGACCATGAAGGCTTTGATCATCGGCGGCGGCATCGCCGGGCCGGTGGCGGCCATGGCGCTGCAGAAGGTCGGCATCGACTCAACTCTCTACGAGGCCCATCCCATCGGCGCGCACGGCGTTGGCACCACGATGGGCCTGTCCACCAACGGGCTGGCAGCGCTCCAGATTCTGGACGCGCACCGCGCCATTGCCGACGCAGGGTTCCCCTGCCCCCGAGGCGTGATGTGGCTCGGCGACGGTCGGCGGCTCGGCGAGGACGTCCCGACCCCGCTGCCGGACGGTACGACGGCCATCCAGCTCCTGCGCGCCGACCTGTACGCCGCACTGCACGAGCACGCTGCTACCAGGGGTGTGCGCACCGAGTACGGCAGGCGTCTCGTCGAGGTCGACCACCACGGAGACCAAGTCGTCGCGCGCTTCGCTGACGGCGGCGAGGCAGTAGGCGATGTACTGATCGGCGCCGACGGCATGCGTTCAGCGACCAGGCGATTCGTCGCTCCCGGCGCGCCCCGCCCCCGCTACTGCGGCATCTTCGGCACCAACGGGTTCGCGCACGGTCTCAACCTGGACACCGAACCCGGCACCTTCCATATGGTGTTCGGCAGGCGAGCGTTCTTCGGCTACGTGCAGCGCGAGGACGGCTGCGTGTGGTGGTTCGTCAACGTCCCCGCCACCAGGGAGCCCGCGCCCGCCGAGCTCGCGGCGATCCCTTCCGAACAGTGGCGGCACCGGCTGCATGAGCTCCTTGCGGTCGACGCCTCCCCCGCTGCCCGGATCATCCAGGCCACGCCGCCCGGCTACGACTGGTTCGTTTCCCATCAGATGAAGGCGCCCAGGACCTGGCACCGGGGCCGGGCCGTACTGATCGGCGACGCTGCCCACGTCACCTCCCCCAGTTCAGGGCAGGGCGCCGCAATGGCCATAGAGGACGCTATCGAGCTTGCCCGCTGCCTGCGCGATCTGCCGCTGGCCCAAGCCCTCCCGGCCTACCAGCGGCTACGGGAAGGACGCCTCCGCAAGGTGCACGCCGGCGCACGGCAGGTCAACCGGAGCAAGTCCGCCACCGGCCTGGCTCGCGTGCTCCGCGACGCGATGTTTCCGGTGCTCATGAAGCGGTTCGGCAGCCCCGAAGCCTTGGCCTGGTTGTACGACCACCGCATCGACTTCGACAGCACGGTCACCTCGTGAACGGGATGACCTGACAATTACAAGAGTGGCCACATATGGCTCGCAAGCACCGGCAGCACCACAGCGCGGGGGCGATTCGCGAGTTCCTGCAGCCGCGCCCACTCGCCTTCGCGTCAACAAGCTGGACTAGATCGGAGCTCGACAGTTCGAGGGACCCCTCGGCGGGGGCCGATCAACTTTCGCGAGCTCATGGTCGGGCCCAAGCACCTGACGAATTAGCTACGTGCCTCTGCCGCATGAGTTACTGCCTGAAGTGAATAGCTACCACCAGCGATAGTTGTTCAAGGTGCCCAACGGCTACTGCGTCCTCGGCGGCACCGGTGTGAGCTGTCCCGTCGGCCTGACCGCCGGCGAGGCGTGACCTCTGGACGCCCACCGGCCCTCGATCGCCGGCTTCGTCCGGACCCGATCGAAGGCCGGAGTCGTTCCTGTAGGGCGCCCGGGTGTCTGTCCCTGGAGTCTGTGGGCTGCGGATGCCGGTAATGGGGCGGACCTTCCGGCACGTGCATCACTATCGAGCGGTCGCGCTGTGGACGAACGTGTCCCACTGGGCGTGGGAGAAATACAGTTCGGGCCGGTGTGGGTCGTTGACATCGCGCATCCGGTAGCGCTGCTCGGCCTCGTCGTGAGCTTCGGCGCCGACCGGTGTGATCTCGACGATGAGGGATCGGGTGCATCGGCGTGGGGATTCGCGCGCCTGTCGCAGGGCCGTACTCAGCCGCTCGTAGGCGGGGCGGACCTCGGCCAGAAGCCCCTCACCCGCCGTCGTCAGATGCACGCGGCGGCTGGTCCGTGCGAACAAGGGCGCGCCTGCCCGCCGTTCCAACGCACGGATGAGATGACTGACCCGCGAGGTCGACAGGTGCAGGCGCTGCGCGGCACGGCCGAAGTGCAGTTCCTCGGCCACGGCCAGAAAGGCCTCGATCTCGCGCATGTCCACCGGTCACACCATAGTCGCCATCGTGTTGTCCTCCATCACGTCCGTGCTGTAAATGGGCATTGACCTGCTGATTCTCCCGGTCTGAGACTGTCTGACGGTGTCAGCGGAGGAGGGAAGATGCCGATCCGGCCGGTGCGATATTTCGGTGATCCGGTGTTGCGCACTCCTGCGGAGGAGGTGGTGACTTTCGATCGTGAACTGCGCCGCCTGGCGGAGGACCTCACGGACACCTTGCGTGACGAGCGTGGGTCAGGGCTTGCGGCTCCGCAACTCGGCGTGTCGCTTCGGGTCTTCGTGTTCGACGTCGGCGGCGTTCGCGGGCATCTGGTCAATCCCGGGCTGAGCTTCCCTGACGACGAGGAGCAGGACGGTCCAGAAGGATGCCTGTCCATGCCGGGTCTGTACTACGACACTCGCAGGCGGCTGAACGCAGTAGCGCGTGGACGCGACGTGCACGGTCGGCCGATCCAGGTCGTCGGCACTGCCGAGCTGGCCCGCTGCCTGCAGCATGAGAGCGATCATCTCGACGGGGTGTTGTTCATCGACCGGTTGGACCCTCGCACACGCCGCATCGCCCTGCGTGAAATTCGGAACGCGCCGTGGAACACCGACGGGAAAGCCCAGGTGAAGGTCAGCCCGCATCCCATGTTCGGCCGTTACCGGTGACCCTGATCCAGGAGTGTGACATGTCCCAGCCCGAGATGGCGGCCGTCGTGATCGACGCCTTTGGTGGTCCGGAGGTTCTGCGCCTGACCCGGTCGCCCAGGCCCCAGCCCGGGCCGGGGGAGGTGCAGATCAAGGTGCACGCAGTGGGGGTGAATCCTGCCGACTGGAAGACCCGCCAGGGCCACGTGGGCGCTCTCATCTCCCAGTTTCCCGCTGTGCTGGGCTGGGACGTCGCCGGTACGGTGAGCGGGGCCGGCCCTGGAGTCCACGCCTTCGCCGTTGGCGACCGTGTCTTCGGCCTGCCGGCTTTTCCGCAGCCCGCGAACACCTACGCCGAGTACGTGACGGCCCATGTGAACGAGTTGGCCGCCCTGCCTGACGGCGTCACCTTCCCGGTGGCCGCGGGTGCGCCGCTGGCCGCCCTCACCGCGTGGCAGGCGCTGTTCGAGGCCGCGAAACTACGAGGGGGGCAGCGGGTGCTCGTCAACGCCGCCGCCGGTGGGGTGGGACACATCGCCGTGCAGCTCGCCCGCGGGGCCGGTGCCGAGGTCCTCGCCATCGCGTCCCCCCGCAACCGTTCCTTCGTCGAGGGACTCGGGGCCACGCAGGTCCTGGATTACTCGCGGGAGCTCGCCGTACAGGTCGGAGGCCCGGTCGACGTCGTGATCGATGCCCATGGGGAGGCCGAGGACGAACTGGCTGAGCTCCTGCGGCCGGGGGGAACCTTCGTGTCCATCGTCTCGCCTGATCTGGAGAGGTTTCGGGCGCGCGGATTGATCGCATACATCGTGTTCGTCCACCCGGAGGGACGGCAGCTCGATCGAGTCGCCGAGTTGCTCGGACGCGGGGATTTGTTGATCAACATCGACAGGACGTTTCCGCTTGACCAGGCAGCCGACGCACACGCTTACGCCGAGCGCGGGCACACCCGTGGCAAGGTCGTCCTGGAAGTCCTCACCGAAGACGGCAACCCCGATTCTGCCGCCTGAGCCGAATCGCCACCACCAGCGATACCTCTTCAGGTGCCGAACGGCTACTGCGGCACCGGCGTCGCGTGTCCCGTCGGCCTCACCAGCGGCGAGGCGTAACCCTTCGAACCGATGGTCCGTGATCGCGGGCCATCAAAGTTTCAGAACGGGCTCACGTGGTCCATGAGCTCGTCGGCGGCGGCCCGGACAGCCGGATTCCCGGCACCTGATCGCCGAGATGGTCGAGCGGATGCCGGACGCCGTCCTCGTCATCATCGCGGCCGGCCACAACGTACGTGCCGGTTTCTCGGCGCCGTCAACGACTTCCTCGCCGCTCGCGTTGCGGGCCGGGCCTTTGTTCGGACCGGCACTTGAGTCTCAAGTAACCGGAGACTCCAGGATCGATGCCGTGGGCGGCGCGTGCTCGTTTCCGCCGTCCGCGACCCATCAATCCGACTCCGGGAGAGCACATTCCAATGCCGCGATACATGACGCCGTCCGCTGAGGATGGCAAGCGCCTCATCAACGACTTCATCGACGAGACATTCGGTGATCTGGACGCCAACCCGGACTTCGTCGCCATGCTGCGTACGGTGGTGCCTGAGATGCCCGCCGATCCCAGCCCTGAGCAGCTGGGCGCCTGGGCGGAGCTGTCCGCGCTGGTCCGCGATGCCGACTTCAAGGCCAGGGTCCGCAGGATGGCCGAGCATCAGGCGGCCGAGAGGGCGGCCGGGGATCAGACCGGCCTGCATCACGAGGTGACCGAGCTGGTCCGGGAACGGGTGCGGCAGGCGCAGGCGGACGGGGTCGAGCCGGGTTCGCCGGAGGCGCGAATGATGCTGGTCGAGCTGATCGCCGGATACACCGCGACATTCGGCCATCTCGACAGTGCCGAGTACCGCAGGAAGCTGCTGACTCGGCTGGAGATCGCCAATGATCCCCGTACGGAGCGGTACTTTGCCCTGCTGTCCACGATCAACGGCTGGCCGGTGCCGCCGAGCCTGGCGCCGGCGTTCGACTGGTTCACTCAGGCGCTCCGGCACCATCCCGCTCCCTAGAGGTCGGGTACGCGGGGGTCGAGTGCGGCGAGGAGCCAGCGGGCCGCAGGGACCGGATCGGGTTTCGGGGGCGTACCGTTGATCACGGCCAGCAGTCGCCAGTATCGGGAGACGCGAGGGTCGGCCCCGATGCGGATCCGCTCGGCGAGCCAGAGCCGGAACCCGGCGTCGTCAGACCGCCGATGGGCCTGGGCGAAGACGGCGACCAGCTCGTTCACGATGGGCCGGGCCAGGGCGGAGACCGGCGGAATCCCGTCCGCCAGGGCGCGGCCGACGAGGTCCAGCGCGGCCTGCTCGGCCCGCGCCCAGCTCTCGTGGTCGCCGTGATCGGCGCCGGAGCAGCGGTCTCTCGCGTGCCGCTCGAACGCCTCGCGTACGCTCTCCCGGAAGTGGGGGTCGCCGACCAGGTGCGCCAGCTCCAGCCACGCGTCGAGCTGCTCGACCGATGGGTCGTCGGGCAGGTCGGGCAGCATCGAGCGCAGGTGCGCGGCGAACGCGGGCTCCATGTCGAGCCCGCGCGTCGCTTCGGCCACAAGATCGGCCACCAGCTGCCGGCGCTGCTCCGCCGGTAGCCGGGCGAGCCGGTTCGCGCGGGCGATTCCGGCCGTGCCGGTGTGGCGGGTGGTGACGTAGCGCAACACCGCCTGGCGTACCCGCAAGGTCTGGATCTGGTCCTCCATAGCCGCGATCTGCCCATCGGCGATCTCGGCCAGAGTCTGCGCGTCGGCGAGCACCCGTGTGATCGTCGCGATCTCGACGCCGAGATCTCGCAGTGTACGGACGAGTTCCAGCCGGTCCAGGGCGTCGTGATCGTAGAGCCGGTAGCCGCCGGCCGACCGACCAGCTGGAGGTACCAGCCCTTCGTCGGAGTAGTACCGGACCGTCGGCACCGGCACCCCGGCGAGCCGCGCCACCTGGCCGATCGTGTAGAGCCCGTCGTCCTTCACACGTCCAGCCTGGCTTATCGGCCGCCCTTTCGGTGTGCCTGTGGGGGAGCACGACCGGTGATGCCGTTAAGAGGTGGGAGGAACTCTGAGCCTTTTTCACCCTGAGTAGCGGTCGTCTTCGAAGGCTTGTATGACGAGGACGGCCTGCACGATCGGAGTGGCTCGGTGAGGGCAGTAGCGGAGCTCTCATGGACTGGAAGAAGCGAGTGCAGGAGCTGGAAGACGATTAGCCACCGGCTTGAGCGACGCCGGTCTCGAAGGGCTTGAGCTCGCTGAGTATCCATGGCGTGAGTCGGAGTGCTTCGAAAGAGACACGCGATGCCGACCGAGGGACTGACGGGCTTCGCTGGAGGCCTTGGCCGGGGCCCGGCACCGTGATCGGTGCCGGGCCCTTCTGCGCTGGTGGGGACGACGAGAGCGCCTGCGCTGTCGTCAGTTCGCCTGCTCCACGTAGTGCTGGTGCTCCCGCGCTTCCACTTCGGCGACCTTGTGCCGGACGTGCTTGCCCAACTTCATAAAGCGGGGGCCACCGCCGCGACTGTTCCACGCGTAGACGACTTGTGCGCCGCTTGCAGCGAGAGGAGGTGACATGGCCGGGATGACTCGCAGGGTGCAAATGACCATGGTGCTGAGCCTGGGGCTCAGTCTGGGGCTCAGTCTGGGTGGATCTAGCGTTTTGGGCTTGCTGGCGCTGGGCTCCACGATGGCGGGCAGCCACGGCGGGGGCCGATCCGCTGAACCTTGATCAGTCGACGCATATCGCCTCGTGGATGGACCGGTAGACCCATGTGCCGCCACCCGGAGAAATAAAGGTCGGATACGTGTTGTAGCTCCCGGGGGTGCAGTCGTGGCCGACCGCGAGGACGGCCTGCCGGGCCCGCTGTTCGGCCGCCGCGTACCCGGCCGCTGCGGTGTTGCCCGCTCCCATAGCGGTGGCGTTGCGGGGAGTGTCATAGCCGTCGGCGTGCGCGGCCACGGGCGAGGTGGCCAGGCCGACCGCCACCACCGCTGAGACGAGGCCGAGCCGGCGGGGCCAAGTGACTTTTTGCATGCTTCTCCTTACGCGGGACGGGCAGGTCATCGATCAACATTGATTTAGCCCGGATCGATATAGTGCGGTATTGACCAATTGGCCACAAGAATCTGGCGACCGTTGTCCTCATGACGGAGCACATGGCTAATACGGCAGCCGCAATTTGCAGGGTGAGCTGGGACGATACGCCCCCCTCCGATCAATTTTGTGACGGAATACGGCACAACGAGAGCGGCCACTCATAATCATCGGTGTGAAAATTACAAGATTGAGCGGCTGCTGCCCTCATCCGAGGCAGCGCGGGTGCAGGGGAACCTCGAGAAACTGATGAGCGCCCTGGCGTCGGAGTTCGTCAGGGTCGAGCCCCGGTTGCAAGCCGCGCTGATCGGCTCGCGGGCAGTGGATCCCCGCCCAGCCGATCAGCGACCCTGTCAAGGCGATCATCACCGGCGGCGCAATGTGGAGGGGATCCAGTGACGCCCGTAGGGGGTCTTCACATCCCGATGCTCGCAGTCCTTGCAGACGCCGGCCAGTTCTTCGCCGTCGGTGTGTCTCGCGGGCACGTCACTGCCCTCGACTCGCAGCAGGCGGTCGACCTCTGGGCTGACTTCCCCACCAGGCGCGCTAGCCGGAGGCGCCGAACGGCTACTGCGGCATCGGCGGCACCAGCGTCAAGCTAGGTGACCCCTCCGAGTGGATCGACTACCAGACGGGCCTGACGGACTCGGAGAAGTACGCGCGGCAGTGGGGAGACTCTCGCGCGGACTCAAGGCGGTGCCGGGGACACCTGCCTTTTCGGCCTCATCGCCGGTGAGGTGTGACCTGACTTGACACGTAGCCTGGCCCAGGATCGTCCCACGACGGTCTTCGCACGGATCCATCGCATGCGCCCGGGCACACGAACACCGGCACGAACTCCTTGACGCACGCGACATGACCTGACCGCTCGGCGGTGCCGGATGGTCGCACGTCGGCGAACCTGACGTCGGATCATCGAGAACGGAGTCGTCGTGGCCGGCAGGGAGTACGAGATCGACTGCGTCATCTGCGCCTCCGGTTTCGATGTCGGCACCGAGTACACGCGACGGGTCGGCTACGACATGACCGATCATGACGGTGTCAAGCTCTCCGAGTACCGGGCCGAGGGTATGCGCACCCTGCATGGCACCCACATGCACGGGTTCCCGGATGCCTTCATCGTGCAGCCGATACGGGGCGCGAATCTCATCTCCGAATCAGAGCGTGGCGGCATCGGAACGTCCTCCGGTGATGCTCGGGCCGGAATGCTGCGAGGAGGGGCGCTGAGCATGAAGCCTGAGATGGTCCCGCGTTTTCTGGAGAGCCGCTTGACGGTTGGTTCACGCTGCGAACTGCCGGCTCAGGCGCTCGTCGTGGACTTGCCGCGAGATTCGATACCGAAGTTCGGAGGGACGATGCCGAGAATCGTATCCGGACTCGATGTGCAGGGCCCGGGTGTCCTTCCGGCGGATCACGTCGGGGCGACACTGCCGGCGGGGGATGCGGTTTATGCTCGGGAGCGATTCGGCGACAGGGGTTCGGATGTTCTTTCGACGGCTGCCACCCCTCCTCGCCGTGCTGGTTCTGGCCGGGTTCGTGCCGCTGGCCTCGGCCGGGTCGACCGTCGTGAGATGGCCCCGGGCGGCCGCCACCTGCCAGGAGACGTCACCCGGTGGCGTTCCCGCCTCGTTCGCGGCGCCCGTCGCGATGGACATGGGCGGTCACTCCGACGTGACCTCGGTGGCCGTGGGTGAGCTGGACGGCCGGCCCGTCGCGATCAGCGCGGGTGCCGAGCACACCATCCGGATCTGGGACAGGGCCACTCTGAAACCGATCGGCGATCCGATCCCCGGCGACGGCCCGGTGGCGTACGGCACCGTCGACGGCAGACCCGTCATCCTCGGCCGAAGCCATGGGGCGCTCCAGAGGTGGGACGCGACCACTCGGCTGCCCGTCGGCGGACCGCTCCCCGCCGGGCGGTTCCGTGCCGTCGCGTTCGGCGAGCTCGACGGCAGGCCGATCGCCGCCGCGGCGGGCACCGACGGCGCCCACGTGTTCGATCTGGCGACCGGCCGCCGGATTGGTCCGCCCATCGGCACCGGTATCTTCGGCGCCGTCGCGCTGACCCGCGTCCACGGCGTCCTGCTCGTGCTGACCGGAGAGAGCGACGTTGTGATCGCCTGGGATCCGGTGTCCGGAAAACCCGTCGGGAAACCGCTCACTCTTCAGAGCGAGTTCATCCAGAGCATAAACACGATCACGACGACCACGATCGGCGGCCGTCCGGTGGCCCTGATCCCCACGGCCGATCTCGGGGTGATCCGCTGGGATCTGGTCACGCGTGAGGCGACCTACCACTCGCTGGAGGGGAGGTTCGGCCCTTCGTCGCTCGCCGTGCTGAACGGCCGGACAGTGTTCGTCTCGGTCGACGCCGACGGGAGCATCGCCACCGACCCTTACGGATCGAGGCTCCGAAGCTCGATCGCGGTCATCGATCCGGTAACCGGTGAGAGGGTGTCGTCCTTCGAGATTCCGGGGCACGTCACGTCGCTGGCGGTCGGTGATCTCGGCGACCGTCCCGTGATCGTGACCGGCGGGCGCGACAACGCCGTCCGCGCCTACGATCTCGCCACCGGCCGGGAATCCGCTCCTCCCGCCACCGGGGGGCCCAACGGTGACATCTACGGCGTGAACGGCGAGCTGCGCGGCAGGCCGATCGTGGTGGCCCAAGGGAACGGAGACCACAGATCCCCCGGCGTGTGGGATCTCGGCAGCGGCAGGCCGCTGGACGCGCCGGTCAGGCTGCCCGGGCGCATCACCTCGTTCACGACCGGCGACTACGGCGGACGAGGGGTTCTGGTCGCGGGGATCGCTTTCGGAGACTCCTCGATCCGGATATTCGATCTTGCCAGTCGCATGCCGATCGGCGAACCCCTCATCGGCTATGACGGCTTCGTCAACGAGGTCGCGCTGACCGAAGCCGATCGCCGGGCGCTTGTGGTCGGAGCGGTCGACGAGGACGGCGCGGCCGGTGACTCTTCTTCTCGGGGCGCGGTACGCATCTGGGACTTTCCTTCGGGAGTGCTGCTGCACGATCTCGCCGTCGGAAACGGCCCAGTCGGACAGCTGGCCCTCATCAGCCTCGCCGGCCGGCCGGTCGCGGTGACCTTCAGCGCCACCCGCGCCCGGCTCTGGGACGTCGGCGCGGGAAAACGGATGGCATCGTTCCGCATCGCGAAGACCGAGCACTCGGCCCGGGTGGAGATCGCCTTGTTCGACTGCACGACGGTCGCGATCGTGGCCACAGGCAGGACCGTGGAACTCTACGACCTCGCCACGGGCAAGCAGGTCGAGCGTCCGTTGCTCGGCCACTCCAGGCAGGTGAACAGCATCGCCTCCGGGCGGGTCGCTGGTGTCCCGATCGCGGTCACCTACTCGCCACAGGACAGGAGCATGCGGGTCTGGGACCTCACGACCAGCCGGCAGGTCGGGACGCTTCAGCGTCCTTCCCGCTACATCGGCTCTCTCTCGATGAGCTACCTCGACGGCCGCGCCGTGCTTGTCGGCGGCGGTCGTGAAGCGCTGTGGACCTGGGATCTGGGGCCTGCCGCGTAATACAGGAAGACCGTCCCATGATCATCGGAGCGTCGTCGATGCCGTAACGAGCGCCACGTCCTACCGGTCGGCGCGGCGTCCACGCCACCGGCCGAGACACTCGCGTGGACGCCGGTTTCGCCGCTGCCCTCTTCGTGCGGGCCGCCTCGCCAGAGCGGCTCGTGGAACAACCGCTTCTCAGGGAGCCGGTGCCGGATTGGCTTGCGGATCGCTTGATCTTCACCGTGGGTATGTCTCGCGAGGACGTGGCCGCCCTTGACTTGCAGCAGGCGGTCGACCTCTGGGCTGAGTTCCGCTCTAGCCCACGCTAGCCGCGAATTTCTTCCTGAGGCGCAGCGCTACCACCAGCAATACCTTTTCAAGGCGCCGAACGGCTACTGCGGCATCGGCGGCACCGGTGTCAACGCAGGTGACCCTTCGGCCTGGTGCCCGACTGGGCTGACGGCCTCTTCGGAGGAGTAGTCGGGATTGCTGAGACCTCCGGGCGGTGGCTATGCCTGCTCGGAGGTCTCGTTCTTGTCCTGGGCCACGAAGGAGCCCATGCCCGGGGTGGTGACGATGAGGCCGTCGTCGCGGAGCTTTGCGGTCACCTTGCGGATGGTCACGCGGGCGACGCCGAACTCGCCTTCCATCTGGACCTCTGAGATGAGGTAGCGGGGCGGGTACTCGCCCGACTCGATGCGTGCGCGTACGACCTCGTAGATCTGCACCCACTTGGGTCGCGTCGGGTCGTAGTCGATCACTCGGCAACTGTAGGTAGTAGCTCCAGGAGAGGCATAGAAGCTCATAGCTATAGACAGGTATATTTAGGCTCTGTAACCTGCGGGCATGACGGAGCTTGAGGAACTGGTAGCGGGCTTCCCCGGCTGGTCGATCTGGCGCAGCCAAGCGGATGACAGGCCGGGAGACTGGTACGCGACGCGGCGAGGCCATCGGCTTACCCAGGCCGAGCTCGTGGCCGGCGCTTGCATGACGGTCGCCGCTGAAACTCTGAATGAGCTGCGGCGCGCGCTGGACGAACAGACGGGCCGGTCGGCGGCGCAATGACGGCGGTGCAGGGAGGGCCGCGTCGGCTGGCCCGCGATCTGGTGGAGGCCCCAGAATGGGACTGCCAGGGCATCGCGATCCATCCAGGCATCGCGCTACAGAGCCGGAAACGGTTGGAGTGGCAGAACCAGCCT
Organism: Microbispora rosea; assembly: GCF_900156315.1. Classification (GTDB taxonomy): domain Bacteria; phylum Actinomycetota; class Actinomycetes; order Streptosporangiales; family Streptosporangiaceae; genus Microbispora; species Microbispora rosea. The sequence continues at coordinate 18,874 of NZ_FTNI01000010.1, forward strand.
CGTGGGCTTTACCGAGTCATCGACCACACCTGCTGCTGCCAGGCAGTTGTCTACGAGCTGATCCGTGTCGGCGGCATCTACCAGGTCCACAAGGTCATCCAGTCTGACCCGCCCGAGCACACATACACCGGCGGCTGGAGAGGCGACGAAGCCCGCTATTGGTGGATGCGAATTCTGACGGGCTCAGCCCGTTGATCCCTGACTTCTGTCTCAAGGGAATCCCTCGCGTGGGACTGCGTCGACCTCGGGGGCGAGTAACTGTGGATCTCCCGACAGCTCACGCGGGTGGGCGGCCAACTCCTCCACAGGGAAACGACCAAGACGGAGGACTCGACGGCTTCCCTTCCGCTGCTCGGGCTGTGCGTCACAGCGCTACGGCACCGCCGGCGGGTTCAGGACGATGCCCGCAAGGAGGCGGTGGAGAGGTGGAAGGACTCCGACCTCGTCTTCACCACGAAGTACGGCACGGCCCATCGAGCCGCGCAACTTCAACCGGGCCTTTGAAGCCCAGTGCCGTAAGGCCGGTGTCCCCCGTATTCGCGTACACGACACCCGGCACACGTGCGCGTCGCTCTTGGCCGCGCTGGACGTTCACCCTCGGGTCGCGATGCGCATCCTGCGGCAAATCTCGATGACCATGGACGTCTACACGCAGATTCCCAGCCCTGAGACCCGCAAAGCGCTCGACCGCCTCAATGCCAGCCTCGACATTGAGGAACGCGAGATGTAGCCGCATGCACCCAACTTCACCTACAAGGCCCTTCGGGATACCCCTGAAGGGCCTCAGCCTGCCCGAAGTTCCTTCTCCCTCTGGCTGACCTTCAGCTCTCGTCCCTGTTTCTCGGCGGCGGCTCGCTGGCAATCGATCCTTCCACGTTCGCGACGGATCTCGAACTCTCGGTCGTCCTGCTTGCCTGTATCCCGTTTGACGGGCCCGGTCGTCGATTCCAAGACTTCCCCATGCCCGTCGTGGTGAAGAGAGCGCAGGTTGGTGACGAGGAGTTGTCAGGCGGTTGTATCTCGCCAGTGAGCCGATTCGAGCCGCCCGGTCATCGACCCTCGTGCAAAATCTCCATCGCTTGAAGCACGTCCGCCGCCGCCCGAGCCGTCGGCCTGATCGACGCCCTAACCGCCGGCGGCGTGACGACCTTCGCGGACAAGGGCTACCAAGGGGCAGGGGACACCATCCGGTCAAGCGCCACCGGCACCAGCCGCGGCTGTCACGGGGGCAAAAGGACGTCAACCGAGCCCACGCGCGTATCCGAGGCGTCGGCGAACGCGCCGTTTCGACCCTGAAGATGTGGAAGGTCCTGGTGAAGCTGCGCTATTGCCCGCGCCGCGCCACCGCGATCGTGCAGGCCATCCTCGTCCTGCCCGCCATTGAAGCCAACCGCTACCCAGGATGAAAAGGGTTCGTTCATCCCGTCGCCAAGGCTTCGGTCGGAGTGAGGGCGGCGGCGCGGCGGGCCGGGTAGAGGCCGGAGACGATCCCGACCAGTACGGCCGCGGTGACACCGAGGGTGATGACCTGGGCGGGGAGCGCGAGAGGCCAGCCTTGGGCGAAAGCAAAGAGCAGACTCGCGGCCAGGCCGACGATGGTCCCCGTGACGCCCCCGCACAGGGACAGGACCACCGCTTCGACCACGAATTGCAGACGGATCTGCCCTCGCGTCGCCCCGAGGGAGCGGCGCAGGCCGATCTCCTGGCGGCGTTCCAGCACCGAGATGACCATGACGTTGGCTATGCCGATGCCGCCGACGAGGAGGGCGACCGCGCCGAGTCCGAGGAAAAGGCCGTTGAACGCGGCGCGCGCGGCCAGTTCCGCGGTGAGAGCGTCGGACGGGCGGCTGACCTGAACTTGGTCGGGATGCTCCGGGTTGGCGGTCGCGGCGAGTACCTTTGCGATCGTGGTGACGCGGTCAGCGGTCGACCGTTCGTACACGATGGTGGGGTGGCCGTCGAAGCCGAGTTCCTTTTCCGCGTACGGCCAGCCGACGAGCGCGGTGGCGTCGAGGTCGGGGGCGAGTGGAAGCGGGTCCAGTATGCCGATGACCGTCATCCACCGGCCTGCGACGAAGATCTGCCGTCCGGGCCGGTCGATGCCGAACCGGTCGGCGGCATACGTGCCGAGGACGACGGCCGGGTAGCGGGCGGTGGCGGCGTTGAGGAACGTGCCCGACCTGACGGTGCCCTTCAGCGTCGCGAGGAGGTCGAGCCTCGCGGCGGCGACTCCGACACCGTTTGTGACCGCCGAGTCGATCAAGTTGGTACGGCGGGCGGTCGCCCCGTTCATGTACGCGATGGCGGTGGCTCCGACGACACCAGGGACGTGGGAGACGCGGGCGACCGATTCGAGCGGCAGCGATGCCTGACCGCCGAGGATTGAATGGCCTGGTGCCACGGTCAGCACGTTCGTCCCGACACGGGCGAGTTGCTCCTGCAGTCCGGCGCTGCTGACCGCGCTGATTCCCAGTACGGAGATCATCGACGCGATCCCGATGGCCACTCCGAGGGCCGACAGCACGGCCCTGCCCCGGCGTGCCCGCAGCCCGGCCAGCCCGACGGCGGCCAGGTCCCATGCGCTCAGCCGGGCCGGTGCGGGAATCACTGGAGCCTCCCGTCCAAGAGGTCCACGCGGCGTGGGACGGCCTCGGCGAGGTCGGTGTTGTGGGTGATGACCACGACGGTGGTGCCCTCCTCGTGCAGTTTCCACAGGATGTCGAAGATGCCCGCGCCGGCGGCCGTGTCGAGGTTGCCGGTGGGCTCGTCGGCGAGCAGCACCACCGGTCGGGCGACCAGGGCGCGGGCGATGGCGACCCGCTGGCGTTCGCCGCCCGACAGCTCGTGGGGGCGATGGGTGAGCCGATTGCCGAGCCCGACGCGTTCGAGCGCCTCGCGTGCGGCCGCGGCCCGGCGGCGGGCGGGGACGCCCAGGTAGAGCAGGCGGGTGGCCACGTTGTCCACCGCCGTGAGGTGGGGGGTGAGGAAGAACTGCTGGAAGACGAACCCGATCCAGTGCGCCCGTACCGCCGACAGCCGCCGGTCGGACAGAGTGGCCATGTCATGGCCCAGCAGCCTGACGCGGCCCTCGCTCGGCCGGTCGAGCGTCCCCATGAGGTGCAGCATGGTCGACTTGCCCGACCCGGACGGCCCGCAGATGGCCACCAGCTCCCCTTGGCCGATCGTCAGCGTGACGTCGCGCAGGGCCTGCAGCCCGCCCGGGTACGTCTTGGACGCGCGCTCCAGCTCGATCACGCTCACGGTTTGGGCACCTCGACCCGTGTTCCCTCGGCCACCCCGGTGACCTCGACGAGCCCGCCTGCGAATAGTCCGAGCTCGACCGGGACAAGCTTTCCCGCCACCTGGACCGCGAACGTGCCGTCCGCCTGCCCGAGCAGGGCCTCGATGGGTACGGCGAGCACGCCCTTGTGAACGGTGCCGGCGAACCCGACGGTGACAGGTGCTGCGACAAGACGTCCCGGGGCCTTCGGGTGGTCGAGGGTGATCGTGACGGCGATGGTGGCCGTCTCGGTGCCCTGCCCCATCTGGCCGGTGGAGGCCGCCTTCGCGACGGTGCCGATGGTGGTGACGTGCCCGGTCGTGGTCTTTCCGCCGGGGAGCGTGATGGTGACCGTTCCGCCTTTGACCGCGAGTTGCTGCTGGTCGACGGGAATGTCGACGACGACTTGGCGGGTCGTGTCGGTGACGGTGAGCAGCGGCCCCGATGCGGGTCCGCCGAGCCGTGCGGTACGGGAGGCGACCCTGATCGGGCCGGGTTCGACGACAGCCTCGGACGGGGTGAGCGTGCCGGTCTGGGGCCGGCCGAGGTGGCGCTGCCAAGCCTTGACGGCCTTCGCCGTCGCCCAGGTGAACCGGTCATCCACGACCAGCGAATAGCCCAAGGCGGCAAGATTTCGTTCGACCACCCGCACATCCGGACCCCGCACTCCAACCGACAGCGTTCGCCACAGCGGGGTCTGCCCGTAAATGAGCGGGACGGGGTGCCCGTCGGCCGCGTAGACCCGCTGGCCGCGTCTGATGATCCGGCCATCCGTGGGCAGCCACGTCACGGTCCCCAAGCCGCCGACCAGGGTTCTGCTGGCGGCGTATCCGAGGGTGCCGTCCACGTTGGTCCTGCTGACCAGGTCCGTACGGACGACGGGTGCCGTGGGAAACGACGGAGCGGCCGCCTGCGTCGGAGTGCACGCGGTCACTACGAGGGCCGTGGCGACCAGCCATCTCACTGGCCCGCCTCTTTCTCGCAGGCGGCCGTGATCGCGTCGAGGTCCTTGCCGGGCGGGGGTGAGCCGACCCTGATCCCCGGGTCGGCGGCCGTCGGGTCGGACGCGTCGACGCCGTTCCTGCGCAGGCAGGCGGCCGACTTGCGCATCCTTTCGAGGTCCTCCGCGGTGGGCGGGCGCTCCTGTGGACGGTATTTCTTGCAGGTCGTCAACGCGGCTTCGAGCTTGTCCTTGGGCACACCACGGCCGTCGAGATTGAAGGAGTCCTCGCCCGGTGGCGGGTCGGCGACGTTGATTCCCTGCTGGCGGAGGCACTGGGCGTACTTGACGAGCTGGTCGTGCCTGTTGTCATCGGCGCCGAGGCCCGGGATGACGCCACATCCCGCGACCAGGAACGCCAGGGCGAAAATGAATCTCTTCATGCGGGAAACCATCGCGGAGGAGACGTTTCGCGGCCGTCTCCGCGTTCGTTAACGCCAGGGAAACCCCTGACCGGGTATGACTTGGGTCATGCGCGTACTTGTGGCCGAAGACGAGAAGGCTCTCGCGGACCTGGTCGCCGAGGGCCTGCGCAGGTACGCGATGGCGGTCGACATCGCCTACGACGGCACCGCCGCGGCCGAACGGCTCAGCGTCAACGACTACGACGTGCTCGTGCTCGACCGCGACCTACCAGGCACATCTGGCGATGCCATCTGCCGTGACCTCGCGCAGGCGGGCGCCCGTACGAGGATCTTGATGCTGACGGCGGCGGCGTCGGTCCGCGATCGGGTCGCCGGGCTCGGCCTCGGTGCCGACGACTACTTGCCCAAGCCGTTCGCCTACGCGGAACTCGTGGCACGTGTCCAGGCCCTCGGACGCCGCAGCCAGGCGCCCGTCCCGCCACTGCTGACCCACGGGGACATCGTCCTCGACACGCCGCGCATGCAGGCGTTCCGGGACGGCCGCTATCTGGCGCTGTCACGCAAGGAGTTCGCCGTACTGGAGGTCCTCATGCGGGCGGACGGCGCGATCGTGAGCGCGGAGGAACTGCTGGAACGGGCCTGGGACGAGCACACCGACCCGTTCAGCGGGGTCGTCCGGGTCACCATGAGCAAGCTGCGCGCCAAACTCGGCGACCCTCCGGTCATCGAGACTGTCGCAGGCAGCGGATACCGCCTGCCATGACGCTCAGGGTCCGGCTCGCCGCGCTCTACAGCGTCCTGTTCATCGCCACGTCCATAGCCGTGCTGGTCGCCGTCAACGTCTTCATCACATACGCCGCGGTGGGCCAAACGAAGTTCGAGGCGGGCACCGTCCATCTGGCCCCTGAGGGCAAGACCGTCATCGTGCGGCAGACGACCGTCACCGGGATTTCGATCATCACACTGGTGGTGGGGGTGGTGCTGGTCGCGGTCTCGATCTGGGCCGGGTGGTGGCTGGCCGGGCGCACTCTCCGGCCGCTGGCGCGGATCACGTCGACCGCCCGGCAATTGTCAGTCACGAACCTGGACGAACGGATCGCGCTCAAGGGCCCGAAGGACGAGTTGAAAGAGTTGGCCGACACCTTCGACGCCATGCTCGACAGACTCGAACGCGCGGTGACCGCACAGAGCAGGTTCGTCGCGAACGCCTCGCATGAGCTGCGGACGCCGCTCGCCATTCAGCGGGCGGCCATCGAGATCGGCCTGGCCGACCCCACCCCTGACCGGATCGAGCGTTTCCGAGCGGAATTGCTGGAGGCCAACCGGCGGACCGAACGGCTGATCGACGGACTACTGGTGCTGGCGCGTAGCGAGCACGGCCTAGACGAGGTCGAGCCGGTGCGGTTCGACCGGGTCGTCGCGGACGTTGTCGCCGGCTTCCCCAGTGTCAAGCTGCAGTCCCAGCCCACCTTGGTGACCGGGGATGCCGTACTGCTGACCCAGTTGGTGACCAACCTGGTCGACAACGCGGTCCGACACAATGTGCCCAGCGGAAGCGTCGACGTGCGTGTGACACCAGATGGCGGGCTGGTCGTGTCCAATACCGGCCCCGAGGTCCCGGCGGATCGCATTCCCGAACTGTTCGAGCCCTTCCGCCGTATGGCGCCCGACCGTACGCGAAGCGCCGACGGCTCCGGCCTGGGCCTTTCCATCGTCGTTTCAATCGCGAGAGCCCACGCGATGACCGTGACGGCACGACCGAATCCGGGCGGCGGCTTAATGGTTTGCTGCCGCCTCTCAAGACCTGCAGGCCCGAGCCAATTCCGGGAAGAAGTAGGCGTAGGTCTCGCCGTGGAAGATCAGTAGCGGGGCTGCGGCCAAGAGGTCGGCCGCGCCGGGCTGTTATTAGGCGCCCACGATGCCGGGCACCGCCTTGATGCCAGGGTCGGTGGCGCGGCCCTTACCGCGTAGCCGCCGCCGTCAAAAGCGAGCCTTCCCCACGCCAAGATCGCGAACGTGGGTAATCACGCGGCCAGTTCGGCCCGATCATCATGACCAGCGATCTCACTGAACAGGCCGTGGCGGCGTGCATCGCGAAGTACGCCACCGAGGCGGCCGAATGCGTCGGCACCCTGGACCGGCGGATCGTCAACACCGAAGACCTGACCGCGCTGCCGATCCGCGATCACGCCCGCCGACTCATCACCCTATCCAGGGCATTTCCGCGACATCCGATGGCAAGGCCCAACGAAGGAGGGCCGCGGCAGTCGATCGCCCCAACCACGTATGCCGAGATCCGAAGTGAGCGATCGTCGCGGCGTCAAGTGGCGACTTCTGCCGGCCTTTCGGGCGCGCGGGCGGTGCGTGCCCGGACCGGCCGGAGAGCCGCAGGGGGCGCGCTTGCCGACTGACGCGCCCGGCGGGCCGCGCAGCGGGCCGCCTTTAATAGCGAGAAGAAAAGTAGCTTTCAATCTTGGGGGCGAGGCCGGACATCGCCATAGCAGCTGCCAGAGGCCGGCTGCCTCGCTGATCGCGGAGTCCGTACGCTACGGCCTATGTCTACTGATAGTCCGGGTTGTCGCTGCATCGTCTGCCATGACTATGGGGACCGCGATGAGTGGGATGCCATGGATCGGCATACCGTTGAGCATGTCCGGAGTCGCGGCTGGAGTGTGACGATGATTCCGGAGGACGATCTGGGGCCCGGCTTCGCCTACACCGTCGGCCTGTGGCACACCTACCGGTCGCCTGAGCTGGCCATGTTCGGTCTGGACGTTCATTTCATGCACGAGCTGCTGAACCGCCTTGGAGACGGTGTCGCTACGGGGAAGCCTGTCGAAGCGGAGCAGGAGCGGTACGACCTCATCGCACGGCACCCCGTGGTCCTTAAACAGGTCGACCTGAGGTGGTATCGAGAGTTCTTCGGGCAGGCGATCTCGTTTTACCGGCGTCCACCGTTTCCGGTGCTGGAAGTTGTGTGGCCTGACCCCGATGGCCGGTTCCCTTGGCATCCGGACTGCGCCGAGCAGTATCGGGAGCTACAGCCCTCGCTGTGGCTCTGGCCCGGCGACCAACGAATTCTTTCTTCGTCTCATTGAGAGTAAGACGCCGCGCTGAGGACGACTTGCTCCCCGCGAGGGATTTCTAGGACGTCTTGACGACGTCCCATCAGGTGGTCCCCTTGACCCTGCTCCTGGCTGCACCCTTGATCCTGTCCATCGACAGAGGGGAGGCGAAGGGAGGCAGCGTATGCAGCGAGGGGAGGACCCGGCAGAGCGGCGCCGTGTGGTGGCGGCGAGTGCGGGCGCCGGTGGGGGTGGGTGGATGACGAGATGCGGGCGCGGGTGGCGGCATCTCGGGCGGCTCAGGAACTTCCGCCAGTGGTTGAGGATCTGGCGGTGTTGGAACGGGTGGCGTCGGTGTTCCGGCTCGTCGGCGGGGACGAGTCGGAGCACCTGCGCCGGGTGGCCTAAGGGATCCAGTCGAAGGTGAACCTGTCGGGGTCCCACTTCTTGCGCGGGTCGGCGGGCGCGACGGTGATAGTGCGGATGACCGCGGCAACGATCGCGCGTTGCTGGGAGACGTTCATGGCCTCCCACCGGGTGAGCATCTCCTGAGCGGTGCCGACGAAGGGGATCAGGGGCGAGGTACGCGACAGGCTCGCCAACTGGGCACGGTTCTTGTCCAGCCGCAGTTCGATCGGGGCGCGGGCGGCCATCCATTCCTTGCGGCTGATTTCACGGCTGGCCCAGGCGTGCGCGAGTTCTTCCAGCAGTTCCTCGTCAGCGCGTACGACCTCGGCGAGGTTGTCATCATCGCCGCCATCGTGGCGGATGCGCTCGCCGAGGGCAGGAGAGTCGAGCGCGGTCAGCAGCACGTCGCGGACATAGTCGTCGGTACGGGCGGTGTTGGTGGCGACACCGCCGCATGAGCCGCTACCGGGAACGCTCGGACAGACGTACCGGGGGACTCCTGCGCGGGGGCGGCCGTTCATCCGGTGCCCGCAACGGCCGCAGCGCAGAATCCCGGACAGGAGGTAGGTACGCCCGGTGGCGGCCTGGCGGCGGTAGTCGCGTGTGGAATCGCTGAGTAATGCACGCAGCCGGTCGGAGTCGACCGGGCTGATGACCGCGGGCCAGACGGCGTCGGCGACGATCTCACCCAGCAGGGGGCGGGTGGTCTCGAAGCTGCTGCGAGACTGATCCTGGCCCTTGGTCGCCCGGCAAGCCCGGTGCCGATCGAGGGCCAGAGCAGTCTCCGGCCATCACCTGCATATCAGAACACGTTCTGACTATGATGACGATATGAGCGCGAGTCATGCAGAGTCGGTGACGTTCTCAGACTTGTCAAGGAATCCGCGAGCGGTCGCGGAGCGTGCGACACGTTTGGGGCGGGTCCGTGTCACGCATCGGGATGCACCGGACTTCTACTTGACGGCTGCGGACCGCGAGGAGCAGCGAGACCGGACACTCGCGACGGCGTCTCGCTTGTTCCTTGCGCTCCTCAAACATGATCCGACAGCCAGGACATTGGTTATCGCGATGCCTGAGGTCTTCCCCTGGGTTCGCCACCTCACCACGGACGAACTGCGGAGTTTCACGTTCGAACTGGTCGCGGCTCTGTCCGACGCTGCAGAGTTGGACTTGGACAGCCAGTCGGAAGAAGTGATCGCGGGCTGGCGGGCGACGGCTCGGATCAAGGCGGACCCGGCGGAGTACGCGGACGCGCGTAAGCCTACGAGCGGAGATTTCGGACCGGTTGAGGTCTCTGTATGAGTCCCAAACGCGGGGATCGTGTCACCGTTCCCCCTCCTGACGGTGAGTGGGATGTGCGCTTCGCTGCCAGTGGTGCGGTGAGGGGGGTGGGAGGAATTGTGCAGGCACGCTCTGGCCAACGCGCGGCGCTGCCTTGAAGCTTTACGCACAGATCCACGCTCGCGAGCAGATCACGAGCGCCAGCATCGTCTCCGCGGCGACCTTGCAGTTCACCGCCACAACGGCAAGGACCTCGAACAGTGGGAGTTCGAGGTCACAAATGGAGGCCGTGTCCGATACGTCATCGACGACGGGACGCGCACCGTGTGGTTGATCTACGCTTCGCCTCGCCATCCGAAAGACACGGACGCGTGATCCGTTACTCGCCGATCTATTGCCCGAAGTGAATCGCTACCACCAGCAACACCTTTTTAGGTGCCGAACGGCTACTGCGGCACCGGAGTCTCCTGCCCCGTCGGCCTGGCGACCTCTGGCGGCGAGTAGCGGGATCGTGAGACCTCCGAGCGGCGTCGCGCTACTGACCTCCAGGCTCATCCGCGTGCGGGCCTGCTCCGAGCCATGAGCATCCGGCCGCCTCGGCTGCCCGGGCTGAAGGTCCGCGCCTCTGGGAGCAGCGTCGGCCGGCTGATCCGGCTCAGGCACGGGCGGCGCGTTCGATCGCCACTCCCACGCCGTTGAGCAGATGGTCAAGGCCGGCGTGGAAGTCGTCGTCCGGAGCGGCCCCCGGGCGGGGGGTGAACACCCCGGCCTCGACGGCGCGGGCCAGTGCCGGGAACCGGGCGGGGTCGGCGAGCTCGGTGAGCAGGGCGGCGTACGTCTCGTCGGCCCTTTCCTCTGGTTCGGCGGGGATGGACGTCAGGAGTTGGGCGGCGCCGCGCACGTAGTGCAGCACCAGCATGACCACAGAGAACCGGGCCCGCGGGTCCAGTGGCGTGCCGCCGAGGGAGCGCAGCGCGGCGTCCAGCCAGGCGAGCTGGCCGGGGTCCATCGGCGGGGAGTTCGCCAGCTGGGCGATCCACGGATGCCGCAGGTAGACGTCGAACAGTTCGACGGCCCATCGGGTGAGTGAGCCGCGCCAGTCGGCCGGCGCCGTGTCGAACTCCGGCGGCGGGCCGGGTGCGGCGGCCAGCATGAACAGGTGCAGGTCGTCCTTGCCGGCCACGTGCCGGTACAGCGACATGGGCGCGCAGCCGAGCCGTTCGGCGAGCCGGGCCATGGACAGCGCGGCCAGGCCCTCCTCGTCGGCGAGGGCGATGGCCGCCGCCACGATCCGCTCCAGGCTGAGCGCGGGCGTGCGTCCCCGTCCCTTCGGCTTGGCCCGTCCCCACAGCACGTTCAGCGCGTGCGGCAGCTCGTTCCCGATGTCGTCCGGCATTCCAGTGAGCTTACCAGTTTGCGTATGGCCTACGCGTTGCGTATATGGTACGCATTAGCGTATGGGATACGCACCCTCGACCGTCCTCTTGGAGCCGTAATGCACACGACGATCGACAGTCCTCCGCCGGCATCGGCCCGCCGGCGTCCGTGGTGGCGGCGCCGCTGGACGCTGCCGCTCGGCCTGGTCACGGCCGGGTTCCTCGCGTTCTCGTTGCCGCCGTACCTGACCGGGGACCCGTCGCTGTCCCGGGTGCCGCAGCCACAGGGGTTCGGCCTGCACTACCCGCTGCTCGTGGCGCACGTACTGTTCGCCTCGATCGCCATGGTGACCGCGTTCTTCCAGGTATGGCCGTGGTTCCGGCGGCGGCACCCGGTGGGGCATCGGCGCGCCGGGCGGGTCTACGTGTTCGCCGGGGTGCTGCCTGCCGGGCTGACCGGCCTGGTCATCGGGGCGCGTACCCCGTTCGGGCTGTTCCTCGCGGTCAGCGACGTGCTCCTCGCCCTGCTGTGGCTCGCCTTCACCGTGGCGGGCTGGCGCGCCGCCCGCGCCCGCCGGTACGCCGACCACCGGCGCTGGATGCTGCGCAGCGCCGTGCTGACCTACTCCATCATCACCAACCGGGTGTGGACCGGGACCCTGATCATCGCCCTGGCCCCGCTGCAGGACACCGTCTTCCGCGGCGACCCCGACCTGATGGCGTGGACGATCTCCGGCCTGTCCGGGTGGCTCGGCTGGACGATCCCGCTGCTGGCCGTGGAGTGGTACCTGGAGCGCGAGGTGGCCCGCCGCGGCCGCCGCACCGCCCCCGCGACCTGATCCCGGAGGGCGGTCCCGGTCCGACCCCGGAACGACCGCCCGCCCCGGAACCACCGCCGCGGGTGGTCTCCGCCACTGAAGGCTCGTCGGCACCGGCTTCTCCTGCGCCGTCGGCCTCAGCGCCGGCGAAGCCTGACAGGCTCTGCGGGTATCACGGCGAACCGCGGTTCACAGCCAGCCGGCGTCCTCGGCGATTCGGATAGCGTCGATCTTGTTGCGGGCGCCGGTCTTGGTGATCGCGCCGGTGAGGTAGTTGCGTACGGTGCCCGCCGACAGGTGCAGCCGGGCGGCGATCTCCTCGGCGGAGGCCCCTCGGGCGGTTTCGCGAAGGACTGTGGCCTCGCGTGGGGTGAGAGGGCTCTCTCCGTGCTGCATCGCCGAGGCCACCAACTCCGCGTCCAGCACCCGCAGCCCGGCCGCCGTACGCCTGATGGCGTCGGCCAGGCGGTCGCCGGGGGCGTCCTTCACCAGGAACGCCTCGATGCCCGCCGACAACGCCCGCCGTACCTGACCCGGCTGGCCCATCGCGGTCAGCACCAGGATGCGGCAGGTGGGGAGCATTTTCCGCAGTTGCGCGGCGGCGCTGATGCCGTCCAGGACGGGCAGGTCGATATCGACGATCGCCACGTCCGGCCGCACTCGCAGCGCGGCGGGGACGATCTCGTCCCCGCGCGTCACCTCGGCCACCACCTCCAGGTCGGACTCCAGATGCAGCAGGGCGGTGAGCGCGGCCCGGACCATGTGCATGTCTTCGGCCAGGAGGACGCGGATCACGTGGGCACCTCCATCGTCAGCCGGAACCCGCCCTCGGACGTTCGCTCAGCCTCAACCGTGCCTCCCACCTGCGCTGCCCGCTCCACCAGTCCGATCAGCCCGCCGCCAAGGGGCTGGGCGCCCACGGGCCCGTCATCGACCGGGTCGGCAGCGGTTCGCGTGGCATCAGATTGGAGGCCGTTGTTGACGATCTCCAGGTGGGTGCGTCCCGCGCGGTTCGAGGTGGTGATCGAACAGGTGGTGGCGCGGCTGTGCCGCAGGATGTTCGTGACGCCCTCGCGCACGGCCCAGGCGAGGGCCTCGTCCGGCTCGCGGGACGGGGTGATCTCGGCGAGGTTGACCTGGCAGCCGATGCCGGAGGATTCCAGCAGCGCCACGGCCCGGTGCACCTCATCGGCGAGCGTCATCCGGCGGTAGCCGCGAGCCACCTGACGCACCTCCTGCGCGGCCTCCCTCGCCACGTGGACCAACGCGCCGACCTCGGTCTTCGCGGCGGGGAGATCGCGGTCCATGAGCCGGGCGGCCAGGTCGCCCTTCAACACGATCGCGGTAAGGCTGTGGCCCAGCCCGTCGTGCAGGTCCCGGGAGATCCGCAGCCGTTCCTTCAGTACGGCAGCCTCCGTCAGGTCGGCCCGCGCCTGCTTCAATTCGGCGGTGACCCGGACCAGCCGCACGACGACGTAGATCATGGCACCGGTGATGACAATGGTGAGGGCGTAGAAGAACGAGCCGGTGACGTTGTGGTAGATGCCCTGTAGCCACCAGAACTCCGCCGCCGCCATCGTCATCACCGCGACGCCGCCCCAGCGCAGTGGGAGCAGCAGGAGCACCGGCCCGGCCAGGAGCGGCGCGGTCCCGGCCGACCAGCCGGTGAACCCGAGGGCCTCCGGCAGGTAGGTGGCGACCACCTGCACCGCCAGTGTCGCGGGGAGCCACCGGGATCGGATGCCCTTGAACGCCTGCCGTACGTGAAGGAAGTGCGGCCAGTAGAAAGCGGTGAGCACCATGAGCAGCCGGGCGTTGAGCGACGCGGAGGTGGTCGCAAGGGAGACCACGAGGGGGATGATCGTGTAGCCGACACTGACCAGGACGATCAGCGCGATTCCGAGCCGTCGCGCGGAGGTGGAGTTCATGATCGCCCCATTATGACCGCCTGGACTCCCAGCGGAACCACCTCCTGATCGACAGGAGTGCGACCCCCGCCCACACCGCCAGAACCAGAGCCGGTACGGCTGCCGCCGTCAGATCGGAGCCGAGTGTGCCCGGCCCGTAGGAGGCGCGGACCGCGTCGACCACCGCGCTGGTGGGCAGGGTGGCGAGGAGTGGGTGCAGCCAGGAGGGCAGCAGGTCCATGATCCAACCCATCGCCCCGGACGCGAGGCCGGCCAGGAAGAAGAACGGCAGAGTCATGGGCGCCGCGAGCTCCCCGCGGGGAATCGCGGCCGTCCACGCCACCCCCAGCGTCGCCAGCACCGCCGAACCCGCGACCGCGAACACCGCGAACAGCACGGGATTCCTCGGCAGCGGCACGTCGGCCAGGAGATGTACGGCCACGGCCGACACGATCATGAGGGCGACCGTCTGCGTGACGGTGTTCGCGACCTCGCCGAGGAGAATCTGCCGGTCGGTGAGCCGGGTGGTGCGGAGCCGTTTGAGCAGGAGCTGGTCACGGCGCATGGTCAGGGCGACGGTGATGTTCAGGAACGCGGTCCCCGACAGGATGAGCGCCAGCGTCCCCACGAACATCTGCGTCGCCGCCGTGACGCCGTCGGCCTGAACGTCGCGCATCAGCGCCGGCATCCCGATCGCCAGCCCCAGCGGGGTGATCACGGAGGCGGGCAGCATGCCCTTGTCGCGCCAGAACAGCCGGGCGCTCAGCTTGTAGGTGGCCGTGAGGCTCATCGACGTGGGTCCCATCGGAAGAGGAGGCGGACGGCGACCAGGCCGAGGAGGGCCCAGACGGTCAGGTTCAGAACGGGCCCGGTCAGCGTCGTGAGCTCGCCGCCCCGGTAGGCGAGCCGCGCGATCTCGACCATCGCTCCGGTCGGCAGCAGGTCGAGTGTCCACCGGACCCAGCCGGGGAGGAGGCCGGTGACGAACGGCCCATATCCTCCGGCCCCGACTGTGGTGGCCAGAATGAACGGGATCGTGGCGGGGGCGTTCAGGTCGGGGCGGCGGGTCACGATCGAGAAGACGACGCCGATCAGCGCCAGCACCCCAGCCACCGCGACGACGCACGCCGCGAACAGCAGCGGCAGTTCGGGTGGCGGTAGGTAGGTGAAGGTGTAGAGGATCACCGAGACGACGGCCGACAGGAGAGTGGCCTGCGTGACGATGTTGACCAGCTCACCGCCGATGATGGCCCGCCCGCGCAGGCCCGAGGCGCGTAGCCGCTTGAGGACCAGCATCTCCCGCCTGGTCGACAGCGTCACGGCCGTCTGGGTGGTCGCGACGATGGTCAGGACCATGGCGAGCATGCCGAGATGCATGCCGAGCACCACGTCCACGTCGCGGCTCCTGAGCGAGGCGGCGATCAGCAACGGCAGGCCCGCCCCCAGGCAGACGCCGAGCGCCGCGATGCCGCCGACGGCCCGCCCGTCGCCCCAGAACAGCCGTCCGCCCAGCCGCGCCACGGCCAGCACCTCACGCACCGGCGCCACCACTTCGGGCAGGGCGGTCGCTTCGAGTTCCGTGGTCGCTTCGGGCGGGCGCGTTAGTTTGGGACATTTCGTCGTTTCGGGCCAGTTCCAGGAACAGGTCCTCCAGTGAGGCCGTCCGGACTTCCAGGCCGCGCAGGCGCAGGCCGCGTTCGCTCGCCCAGCCCAGCAGCGTCTGGGCGGCCAGGTCGGGATCGGCGGCCTTGACCACGGCGAGCCTGCCCCGCACGGTCGCGGGCAGGGGCAGCTCCCCGGCATGGCTCACCGACGGCAGCTCGAACGAGACCTGCCCCACCCGCGCGGCCAGCGTCTCGGCCATGTCGCCTCCGAGGACGATCTCGCCCCTGTCCATGATGGCCAGGTTCGTCGCCAACTGCTGGGCCTCCTCCAGATAGTGGGTGGTCAGCAGCACGGTCGTGCCCCCGGCGGCGAGGTCGCGGACGACCTTCCAGATGTTGCGGCGGGCCTCGGGATCCATGCCGGTTGTCGGCTCGTCCAGGAACAGCACGTCAGGCTCGCCCAGGAGGGCCAGCGCCAGGTCAAGGCGGCGTTTCTCACCGCCGGACAGCTGCCGCACCTTCGTCTTCGCCTTCGCCGTCAGGCCCGCCAACTCCAGCGCCTCGCTCGCCGGGCGCGCGGCGGGGGTGAAGTCACGCCAGATCCCGACCGTCTGCCCGGCCGTCAAGTCGGGGAAGAATCCGGCCTCCTGCACCATGATGCCGACGTTGCCGCGCACCCGGCTGCGGTCTTTGAACGGGTCGAGGCCCAGCACCCTGACCGAACCGGCGTCCGGCTTCTGGAACCCGGTGAGCAGTTCCATCGTCGTGGTCTTGCCCGCGCCGTTGCGGCCGAGCAAGGCGAAGACCGTTCCCGCCTCGACCTCGAACGAGATGTCGTTGACCGCCTGGAATCCGCCGTAGCTCTTGCTGAGATGGTTCACCTGAATCGCTGCCACGCCTCGATCCTTCGCCCGGGGCGGTGACGGAAACAGTGAGCAATTCACAACTTCGCGGCGCGAGCGATGCATACGAAGCCGCGCGACTCGCCCATGAACCGATTGAGGGGGGCGGCGCATGCGCGAGGAGCTAACCAAGGCCGTCGTCGGGACCTGACCTGGCTCGCGTCAGGGACGGTCGATCAGCTCGCCGACGTGCAGGGTCGCGGCGAGCAGCTCGGGGTCGCCGGTGCGGTCGTACGACTCGACGGCCGTGTCGGCGAACTTCAGGACGTGCTCGTCGCCGTGCTCGGCTGCTCGCTGGAGCGCGTCCTCGCGGGTCAGCTCGGGGTAGCGCCGGACGATCTCCGCGCACGGGGCCGGCCGGGCTGGGGCGTACGTCGCGATGACCGCCACCACGGCCGCCCAGGCCGCCGTCAGGCTCGGCAGCCACTGCTCTGCCGGCAGGACCGGGAGCACGTGCCGCACGGCGTTGGGCGCGGTAGCGGCGTGGACCAGCAGGACCGGCGAGCCGTGGCCGAGCCCGAGGTACGCGTGGGCGGCGCTGTCGACGAGCGACTCCAGCCGCGCCGGGACATCCTCGGCGGACGCGGCGGGTTTCAACGCGCGCAGGCTCTCCGTCCAGCCCGGGCTGCGCTCGAGCCGGTCGAGCCGATGGGCGATGAAGCCGTTTTGCTCTTTGATCCGGGTGACGGCCGGCAGGGCCTGTCGCGGTGTGAGGGTGCCCTCCGGCGCGACCACCCCGGCGAGCTCGCGGTAGCGCGCCGCCCAGAACGCCAGCCCGTGGGCCAGTTCGTCGAGGGTCTGGCGTGCTGGGGCGCAAGCGGTGCCGCGCAGTGTACGCACCGCGTGACTGACCCGGATCACGCCGTGGGTCGAGCCGGCCACGATGCCCGGCACCAGCCGTGGCCACCACTCGGCGAGCACTTCCTGCCACGGGCGCTCGGTCAGCTCGTGCCGGAAGTACGCGGTCCAGTCGGGCAGCCGTCGCGCCTGGCCCAGCGCCGCGCGCCACTCGCCGGGCTGGATGGCCGCGCTCGTGCCGGGCAGCTCCGCCAGGCGGCGTACGTAGCGGTCGAGCCAGCCGTCGACGTCGATGTCGAGCCCCCGCCGGACCATGACCTCCACGGCCATCGGACCGTGGTTGGTCAACCCGTGGTTGCCCTCCTCGTCGCCGCCGAACTCCGGCCCGTACGCGTGCAGTCGTTCGTACGCTGCGGGCAGGGTCTCCATCATCGACTCGTGGGTCATGACGGCCACCTCAGCGGACGACGTCGTAGACGAGCTTGGTGATGCCGTTGGCGTACGTCTCGGACTCGGCCACCTTCAGCATCTGCTTGTCCTTGTCGGTGTCGCTGAACATCCGCTTGCCGGCTCCGAGCAGCACGGGGAAGACCAGCAGGTGGTAGCGGTCGATCAGGCCGGCGTCGGAGAGGCTGTGGGCGAGGGTGGCGCTGCCGTGGATGAAGATGGGGCCGCCGTCGCTCTCCTTGACCTTCACGACGTCCTCGAGGGAGCGCAGGATCGTGATGTCACCCCAGTTGTCGACGAGGGCGTCCCGGCCGAGGGTGGTCGAGACGACGTACTTCGGCAATTCCTTGAGAGCGGCGAACTCCTCCATGTCCGGCCATACCGGCGAGAACACCTCGTAGCTGGTCCGGCCGAACATCAGCGCGGTGGCCTCCTCGATCTCCCGGCCCTTCAGCTCGTACGCCTCGGGCAGGAACTCGATGTCCTTGAAGGTCCAGCCGGCGCTGCGGTGGGCCTCGGTGCCGCCGCCGGGAGAATCGACGACGCCGTCCAGCGAGACGAAGGCGGTGTAGATCAGCGTGCGCATCTTCGATGTCCTATCCGTGGTCAACGTGGATGGCCTGAGTCTGTCCTCACATCACGGACACGGCCACGATTAGGCTCAGGGCTAATCGGAAGGGCGGCCGCGTGATCCACCTGCACTTCACGGCGACGGACTTGACCCGCGTACGCTTCGCCGTCTCACCCCTCATGGAGAC
Source organism: Microbispora rosea (assembly GCF_900156315.1). Lineage (GTDB taxonomy): Bacteria > Actinomycetota > Actinomycetes > Streptosporangiales > Streptosporangiaceae > Microbispora > Microbispora rosea. The sequence goes on from NZ_FTNI01000010.1 coordinate 36,883, forward strand.
CGTCGCCAGCCTGCGTACGCTGGCCGCCCGCAGGCAGGGGCGGCACCTGCACCGGCCCTGGATGGACAGGTTCGCCGAGCGAGCGGGCCGGCTGCGCGAGCGCGACCTCGACCTCCTGCGGGCGCTGGTGCGTCCGGAGGGCTACATCCCCGACTTCCTGGTGCCGCCGCCGGGTCGCCGGTCATCGACGTTCGCGGACGCGCTGGCGCAGATCGCCGACGCCGATCCGGAGATCGTGGCGCAGGAGCTGGCGCACCTGGCGGCCCACCCGGTCGCCCAGCAGGGGCCCGGCCGCGAAGGGCGGCGAGCGCTGCTCCAGGCGCTGGTGGACCGGCCGGATGCGGGCATCGGCCCCGTCACGGAGGCGCTCGAGACGTACCACCGGGTCGCGATCGCCCCAGAGTGGCCGCGGATCAATGCGTTACTCAACGACGACATCGCCTACCGACTCGATGCCCTGGCCGACGGCGGCGTCGACCGGATGATGGGCAACCTGCACCCGTCGGTGACGTTCGCCGACCAGACGCTGAGGATCGTCAAGTACTACGAGGGCCACGCCGACTGCGGCGGGCGCGGCCTGTTCCTCGTGCCGTGCGCCTTCGCCTGGCCGGACGTCCTGGTGCGGACCGCGCAGCCGGATTCACCCAGCGTCTCCTACTCCCCGCGCGGCCTCGGCCGGCTCTGGGAGGAGTACCCCGAGCAGACCGGCTCGGCGCTCGCCGGCGTCCTCGGGCAGACCCGGGCCGCCCTGCTGGCCCAGCTCGACCTGCCGATGTCGACCAGCCAGGCCGCCACTCAGATGGCGCTCTCCGCGCCGACGCTCAGCGTTCACCTCCAGGCGCTGCGTGCCGCCGGGCTGCTCACCTCGCGCCGGGCGGGCCGGCAGGTGCTCTACTCCCGGACCGAACTCGGTGACCGGCTGCTCAGCGAGGCAGGCCGGCAGCCCGACGCCTGAGCCGCAACGTCCCCCGCCACCAGGGAGCTTTCGCCCGCCGAGCTCGCGGCGATCCCTGTCGAACAGTGGAGGCGCCGGCTGCACGAGCTCCTCAGCTGATGGTGCGGAGCCCGGGCCACATCGCGGCCCACGACGACTTCAGGCCGGTGCATACCGAGACGGCCTTGCCCTGCTCCCCGTTCGGAACGCCCAGTCCGTTGTCGATCCGGGCCACGTCGTGGCATCCGACGAAGAACCTGCTCCAGTCGGTGGGCCGCCAGTCGCCGACGTGGACGACGACGGTGTGTTGAGCCGGTGGCGGGCCCCATGACCAGTACGAGTTGTGACCGGAGTAGGTGGGGGGCAGTCCCGATCCGAGCAGGTCGAGTGCGCTCGCCTCGCTGTAGTCGTTGGCCAGGATCACCGCTCGGGCGCGCTCGTCGGGGGGCAGGGCTGCCACCACGCCCTTGACCGTGGAGACGAACGCCGGCCAGCCGATCTGGTTCGCGGTGTCCGGCACCGTGGCCGGAAGGGTGCTGGCGGCATAGGTGGCGACGGGCAGGACCGGCAGGGTCAGGTACGCGATGAGCAGACCCGAGACCAAGGCGGCGACGGTGAAGACTGCCCCCTTGATGCCGGCGTGGCCGCGTACGAGCCAGCGGTCGACGACGATCGAACCGGCGGCCATGAACACGGCCGCGGTGCCGATCGCGTAGTAGGCCTTGCCTCCGGTCGCGACGACGAGGACGAGCGCGACGGGGCCCGCGATGCCGATCGCCCGCCACGGAACCGCGTTCCTCGAACGCAGGAGCCAGACCGCTCCGGCGAGGCTCACGGCGAACAGGACCGGACCGGTGAAGAGCCAGAGCAGCGGCACGATCTGGGCGCGGTTGTCCGCCGCGTACCCGGCGATGCGCGAGGCCATGGTGAGCTGGGGCCAGCCGTTCGTCGCCTGCCAGACGAGGTTCGGCGCCCAGAGCAGGAGAGCGATCGAGATGGCCGCCCACGGCCACGGTGAACGGACGACGTCCCAGCGCCGGGCGGCGAGAATGCCCAGCGCCAGCCCCGCGGCCAGGAACAGGAGGGTGTCCTTGTTCTGCAGCCCTATCCCGGCGGTCAGGCCCACCGCCGGCCACAGGCGCCGGTCGGCACCGGCGAGAAGCCGGACCGCCAGCCACAGGACGAGCGCCCAGGCGAGCAGGTCGAGACCTGTGGTGGTGTCCATGTGGCCGGCGGCGAGATAGCCGGAGACGGCGGCCGTGACGGCCGCCAGGAACTGCGCCCGCCGAGACCCGCCGAGGTCGCGGGAGATGAGCGCGACGAGGACGACGACGAGCGCCGCCTCCACGGCCGGCAGCACCCGGACCGCGGTCGGCGAGACGCCCAGCAGGCCCACCGAGGCGGCGGAGAGCAACGGGGTCAGCGGCGGCTGGTCGACGTAGCCGAAGGCGGGATGCCGACCCGCCACGACGAAGTACATCTCGTCGCCCAGGAAGCCGTAGGCGCTCGAGAACGCCAGCAGCAGAGCGACTACCAGACCAGCGATCAGGACCACCGGCCAGGGGACGACGAAGGACCGGGTGCGCTGGGTGGTGTCCGGCATTGTCACAGTGTGATCGCGCTACCGCCACGGCGCCAGGGCCTGTAGCGAAGTCGATCAGGGCGAAAGCCGGTGCGCGGTCTACGCCGACGACGAACTCGGGATCGCCCAGGTGATTCCGAGCAGGAGCAGGGCAGGAGCAGGGCAGGTCAGCGGCGGGGTAGCACGCCGAGGAGAGTCGCGGTCAGGGCCAGCTTCAAGGAGTCCTTCAGCTCCATGTGGAAGCGGGCCAGGTCGGGTTCGGCCTGGTAGGCCGCCTGCAGGCTGGGTGGGGGTGTGCTGTACGCCGACAGCGCGCCGGCCATGACCATGGTTTGCAGGCTGAACTGTGTCGCGTGCTCGCCCAGCTCGGGCAGGTAGTTCTGGATCAGGGCGGTCATGGCCGCCAGGCGCTCCAGGGAGGCGCGCTTGTAGCGTGCTACGACCTCGACGGAGACGTTGTGCTCCAAGACGCCGCCCTGTGCGCCGAAGAGGTCGCACAGCACCACTCGGCTGGAGAGCGAGCGGCTGAGAATGTCGGCCACCGCTGCCGCTCGCTCCGCCATGGGCAGATTCTCATCGACGCCGGCGGCCAGCTCGTCCGCCAGTTCCGTCAGCCACTCACGCAGGAAGCGGTCCAGCAGTTCCAGCAGCACCGCTTCGCGGGACTCGAAGTAGCGCAGCACGTTCGGCTTCGCCAGGCCCACCCGGCGGCTGAGCTCGTTCAGGGTGACCGCGGCCACGGGCATCTCGTCGAGCATCGCCGACGCCATGTCGAGGATCGCCCGCCGGCGGATCTCCCGCTGCTCTTCGGTGCGCGCCCGCTGGAAAGTCACGATCGCCAGCCTAACTTAAGTACCTCCGGTACGTTGACAACGTACCGCGAGTACCTTAGCGTCGTGGGTGCAAGATACCTTCGGTACGTTAGTTAGTTGGGAGCCTGACATGGGCGAGAAGTGGACGACGGCCAACATTCCGGACCAGCGCGGACGGGTGGCCGTGGTGACCGGGGCCAACACCGGACTGGGGTACGAGACCGCCAAGGCGCTCGCCGAGCGCGGGGCGTCCGTGGTGCTCGCCGTACGCAACGTGGAGAAGGGCGAGCAGGCCGCGGCCCGCATGACCGGCGACGTGACCGTGCAGGCGCTGGACCTGACCTCGCTCGACTCCGTCCGGGCCGCGGCGGCGGCGCTGCGGTCCCGGCTCGACCGGATCGACCTGCTGATCAACAACGCCGGCGTGATGTACACCCCGAAGCAGATCACCCGGGACGGCTTCGAGATGCAGTTCGGCACCAACCACCTTGGTCACTTCGCGCTCACCGGGCTGCTGCTCGACCTGATGCTGCCGGTGCCCGGCTCGCGCGTGGTCACGGTCAGCAGCATCGGCCACCGCGTCCGGGCCGCGATCCACTTCGACGACCTGCAGTGGGAGCGGTCGTACAGCCGGGTCGCCGCCTACGGCCAGTCCAAGCTGGCCAACCTGATGTTCACGTACGAGCTGCAGCGCCGGCTCGCCGCGCACGGCACCACCGTCGCGGTGGCCGCCCACCCCGGCATGTCCAACACCGAGCTCGCCCGCAACAGTCCCACGGCCCTCCGGCTTCCGCTCACCTGGCTCGCGCCGCTGATCACCCAGACGTCGGCGATGGGCGCGTTGCCGACCCTGCGCGCCGCCGCCGACCCCGCGGTGCTCGGCGGCCAGTACTACGGTCCCGGCGGACGCTACGAGATCATGGGCCACCCCCGGCTGGTCACCTCCAGCCCGGAGTCGTACGAGGTGGCCGTCCAGCAGCGGCTGTGGGCCGTCTCCGAAGACCTCACCGGGGTGAAGTTCCCCGTCGTTCAGTCATCGCTCATCACGATGTAGGCGGCGTTGTTCGCCTTCGTCGTACGGGAACGGGTCAGGGTCGCTCGTGCCGGTCGAGGCCGAGCGTGGCGAGGAGGTCTTCGTGGAGCTCGAACCAGACACGATGGCAGGAGTCCACGTCGGTGCGGTCGACCCAGGCGCCCTTCCCGGCTCGGGCGTGTGCCAGGGCTGTGGCGAATCGTGTGTCATATCCGTGGAACCGCGTGAGGACGCGGCCGAGCCGGTCGACGAGTGGCGTGAGTGCCCGGTCGATACAGGCGAGCTCGTGAAGCACTCCGGCGTCCCAGGTGGGATCGGAGTGGTCGTTGACGGCGAGCCGATCGCCGGCGGTGGGCCGGAGTTGCCAGTCGGTGCAGGCCTGCAGCAGGAGAGCGTTCAGCGGAAGGAACGTGCGGTAGACGTCTCGGACCTCGTCGGCGCCGCCGACGCGGGTGAGCTCGGCCGCGAGCCGGCGCTCGTTCTCGGCGCGGCCCGGTTCGGTCAGCGACCAGCCTCCGGTGCCCGCGAAGGCGGTGTGCTCGACCCAGCCGCGTGCCTCGGCGTCGCGCAGCACCTCCTTCGTCGTGGCCGTGTCGAGTCCGTACCGAAGAGCGATCGCCGGGGTGTCCGCGAACCCGGTGATGCGTACGGCGTGCAGGACCAGGAGGTGGGGCGCGGAGTCGCGCGTCACGAGCCGGCGTCCTGTCGTGCGGTCAGGCGGGTGTAGTGCTGCTGGCACGCTTGGGGGGAGTTGAACCCCATCACGTGTGCCATCTGCGCCCAGGTCAGACCTGCGCTCCGGGCGATGAACAGCAGGGCGGACTCGAGTCCTTCGACCTCGGCTCGTGCGGCCGGCAGGAGGGCGAGTGCGCTCAGGATGTCCTCCGGCGCCAGGCCGGCGTTGCGCCAGACGGCGAACTGCACAAGGTCGACCGCCGACGGCGGGACGGGTGAGGGACGCCACGGGCGGGCGTCGAGTTCGTCCGCGCCCAGGCCCAGAAGACGTTCACGCGCGTCCCGTTCACGCTGAGCCTGGACGCTGTCGGCGTGCGCGCTGATGTCGTCCTTGCGTTGCATAGGGCTCAGGATGCACAATCAACAAATTGTTGTCAACGCTTCGTTGAAGGGAAGCGTCGTGGTCGTACCTCTCATGGAGAGCGTCGTCGGCACGTGCGGGGGCAAGGCCGGCGCACTCGGCGCGTTGCTCCGTGCGGATCTGCCGGTTCCTGACGGCTTCGTCGTCCCGTTCGACGCCTACCTCGCCGCTGTCCATCAATTGGACCTCGGGCGGTTCGCCGGCGAGCCGGACGACGTCGCCGCGGCGCGGCAGGCGGTCGAGGCGCTGCCGGTCCCCGCCGCCGTGATCGATGCGCTGGGACGCGCGCTCGACCAGCTCGGTGAGCCGCCCGTGGCAGTGAGATCATCGGCGGCGAAGGAGGACACCTGCCAGGCATCGGCGGCCGGCCAGCACGACAGCTTCCTCGCCGTGCGCGGAGTCGGTGCGGTCGCCACGGCCGTACGCGCCTGCTGGGCCTCGCTGTTCTCCCCGCGTGCCGTCGCCTACAGGGCTGCCTCGGACGACCAACCGTTCGGCGATCTTCTGATGGCCGTCATCGTCCAGCGCCACGTGGACGCCGAGGTATCCGGGGTCATGTTCACACCGGCGGACCCGGACGAGGCGACCCGGATCGAGGCGTCCTGGGGCCTCGGCCCCAGCATCGTCGAGGGCAGAGTCACCCCTGACGCCTACCGCGTCGCCCGTGACGGGTCGGTCACCCGCACCGTCGCGGACAAACAGAAGCGCCTCGACCGGCACGGCACCCGGCTCGTCATCCGCGACGTGCCCACCGCTGTCCGGAACCGGCCGGCCATCGACGACGCGACCGCCGCGCGGCTCGCCGAGCTGGGCGGACAGATCGCTGCCGCACTCGGCGGACCGCAGGACGTCGAGTGGGCGATCGCCGACGGCCGCACGTGGATTCTGCAAGCACGGCCGGTCACCGCCGTACTCCCACCACCCCCACCCCCACCACCCGCACCTCCTTCCGGAGCCCCGGGTGTCACCATCGCCGAGCTCGCCGGAACGCCCGGCAGTCACGGGACCGTGACCGGCATCGCGAGGATCGTCCGTGGGTTCGGCGACTTCGCGCGCGTGCGCCCGGGCGACATCCTCGTCTGCCCCTTCACCGACCCCGCGTGGACGCCACTGCTCCGCATCGCCGCCGGCGTCGTCACCGAAACCGGAGGCGTGCTCTCCCACGCCGCGATTGTCGCTCGGGAGCACGGCATCCCCGCCGTCCTCGGCGTCCCGAACGCGACGAGCAGGCTCCGCGACGACACCGTCGTCACCATTGACGGCACCACCGGCACCGTCACGGCGGCAGACGCGTGACTGCTTACTTCCGTCGTCCGCGCCGGCTCCCGTACCTGTCATGACGATCAGACGCCTCTACCTCGCGCGTCACGGCGCAGCCGACGCGTTCGGCGAACTCACCGATGTCGGGCGTCGGCAGGCAGGCCTGCTGGGCGAACGGCTGGCGGCCGTGCCTGTCGACGCGGTGTGGCACTCACCGCTGCCGCGTGCGGTGGCAAGCGCGTACGAACTCGCGCGTCATCTGCCGGAGAACGTGCCCGTGACCGAGGCGGCCGAACTCGTCGACCACGTGCCCTACGTGCCCGGCGCGGCAGAGACGCCCCCGTCCTGGGCCGGCTTCTTCGACGGCTACGACGAGGCCGAGGCGGCCTCGGGCCAGAGGATCGCCGATGCTCTGGTCGCCCGGTTCGCGAAGGTCCCCGAGCCAACCGCGGAAGGCGTGCGGCCCGGCACGCACGAGGTCCTGGTGACGCACGCCTATCCGATCGCGTGGCTGGTGCGGCACGCCCTGGACGCGCCGCCGTCCCGGTGGCTTGGCCTGAACAGCGCCAACACCGCGCTGACGGTCATCGAATACCGCGACGGCCTGCCGCCCACGATCGTGATGTTCAACGACATGAGTCACCTCCCGCCCGACCTGCGATGGACCGGATTCCCCGCAGGCATCAGGCCGTGAGGCGGCATCAGGATGCCCGGGCGTCCGCGGCGGGCTTGAGCACGTCCCTGCACCAGGTGCGGAAGTCCGTCGGCGTGGGCGTGGCGGTCGCCCAGTCCGCGTCGTAGATGCCGTGGTCCTGTGCGGCGAACGCCTCGGTCACGTCCTTCACCGCCTGGTCGCCGGCGCCCCGGGAGCGCAGAAGCGACGCGTAATCGTCCAGGCTCACACGACGGTAGGCGACCGGACGCCCGAGCTCCTGGCTGATCACCTCGGCCATGCCGTCAGGGGTCAGCCGGTCGGGGCCGAACACGGGGAGGTTCTCCTGCCCGGTCCAGGACAGGTCGGTGAGCAGGCCGGCCGCGATGCCGGCGATGTCCCGCGTCGCGATCGACGCCAGCGGCAGGTCACCCGCACAGGTCAGGGAGAACGCGCCGTGTCCGAGGATCGCATCGAGCTGCCCGAGGAGGTTCTCCATGTAGAAGGGCATGGACAACGCCCGGTACGCCGCACCGGACGTGCGGAGTTCGGCGTCCATCGCGAAAGCCGCCGAGAGGACGCCTGCCGGGGCCGGCCAGCCGTGCCCGGCGCTGGAGACGCCGACGACGTGACCGACGTCGTGGCGGGCGACGGCAGCGGAGCCCACCCGGGCGAAAGCGAGGTAGTGCTCCTCGGCGCTGGCCGCCTGTGGATTCGGTGGGACGAGCCAGAACAGCGCATCGGCCCCGGGTAGTGCCTTGTCGAGCACGGCCGGATCGTCGTGGGAGCCAACGACGATCTCGGCCCGCTCGCGGACCGCGCCATTCAGACGCGAGGCGTCCCGGACGATCACCCGGACCTCTTCGTCCTGGTCGAGCAACCGACGGACCAGCCGGCTGCCGATCTGTCCTGTCGGTGTGGTGACGACGATCATCAGATCTCTCCTAACCTGAACCTGAACTCCGGTTCCGAATATGGCACGGCTTCCAGGCAACGTCAATTAGAGTGGAGTGACCATGACCGCTCCCGTACGCTCGTTGCGCGCCGACGCCCGGCGCAACCGCGAGGCCGTCCTCGATGCGGCCGCCGAACTGTTCGCCCGGCGAGGCGACGCCGTGCAGATGGACGAGATCGCCGAGCGTGCCGGCCTGGGAGTCGGCACCCTCTACCGGCACTTCGCCGACAAGCGAGCGCTACTCGCGGCGATCATCGGCCGCCGGTTCGAGGCGATAACCGGCCTCGCCCGCGCCGCCGACGAGGCCGAGGATCCGTGGGTGGCGTTCGAGACGCTGCTGTACGGCTATCTGGAGTCCGCGGAGGCCGACGCCGCGTTCCGCTTCGCGCTCCTCGGCCCGGAAGAGCCGAGCTGGAACGACATCGCCGCCGAGAAGACGGATTTCTCCGCGATCACCGAACGCATCGTGCGGCGCGCCGTCGACGCCGGCCGCCTCCGCGCGGACTTCCGCGCCGATGACTTCGTGCTCATCACCCGCGGTGCCATGGCCAACATGACCGGTGCCGGTGCCTGGCGCAGGCACGTCATGCTTGTGCTGGAGGGCATCCGCGGCTCCGGCGCGGCCGCCGGAGACGTCTAGCGCTGCTTGAGACGGAGTGCTTCTTTGCGGACCTCGGCCTGGACGGACCGCTCGTGCTCCAGCCACGGCGGGTTCTCCGCCTTCAGCGCCTCGATCTCGGCCGTGGTGAGCGGTCCGGTGATTCCGCCTCTGATAAGGCCGGAGATGGAGATCCTCAGCTTCGCGGCGATGACCTGCTTGGGGTGCGGGCCGTTGCGGCGCAGGTCGAGGAGCCAGGCGGGCGGCTTCGACTGCAACTCGTTCAGCTCGTCCCTGGAGACGACCCCCGCCTGGAACTCGGCGGGTGTGGCCGAGAGGAGGACACCCAGCTTCTTGGCCGCGGTCGCGGGCTTCATCGTCTGGATGGTCTTCGGCTTGGACGAGCTCATAAACGTCAAGAGTAGTCAGTCGGAGCGGGTTCCCATGACATCGGTAGCCTGAGGAAGTGACTGATGGAGAGACCGGCAGGGTGTTCCGGCTGGCTTACGTGCCCGGGGTGACACCCGCGAAGTGGGTCAAGATCTGGACCGAGAGGACGCCCGACGTGCCGGTCGCCCTGGTCGCGGTTGCCGCCGGCGAGGTGGTGGGGCTCCTCCGGAACGGCGGCGCCGACGCCGGATTCGCCAGGCTGCCGATCGACCGAGACGGGCTCAGCGTGATTCCTCTCTACGTGGAGACCACGGTGGTCGTGGTGCCCAAGGACCACGCGGTGGCCGCCGCCTACGAGGTGACCGTCGCCGACCTCGCCGACGACGAGGTGTTCCACGCTCTGGACGACACGATCGAGTGGCAGGTTCGGCCCGGGCAGCGCGCGTTCACCCGTCCGGCCACGACGGAGGAGGCGGTCCAGCTGGTGGCGGCCGGCGCCGGGCTTCTCCTGGTCCCGCAGTCGCTGGCACGCCTTTACCACCGGAGGGATCTCACGTACCGGCCGGTGCTCGACGCGCCGCAGTCTCAGATCGCGCTGACCTGGCCCACGGACGCGACCACCGACCTGGTCGAAGATTTCATCGGCATCGTCCGCGGCCGGACGGTGAACAGCTCGCGGGGCCGGACCCCTGCCTCGCCCGCGGAGAAACCAGCACCCCGGCAGGCCCAGAAACCCGCGCAGAACGGCTCCGGTCGCCGGGGCGTGCCGGCCGGCCGCAAGAGGAAGGGCTATCGGTCGCGGTGACCTCCGACCCCGAACCTTCGCCTGACCGCCGGCGGGCGTGACAGGTACGAGACCGCCCTCGTCGAAGGGCGGGCTTCGATGAAGCGGTCAGTCCATGCCGCGCCGCCCGGGGGTCCAGAACGGTTTCACGACGACGGATCCGCGAGGCCAGCCGCGTTCTCGGACGAGGTGGAGACGTACGGCTTGGCACGCGCGGGCCTCTCCGGCGAGATAGGCGACCCCCGGCGTGTGGGGGAGCTCCAGGGAGCGGGTCACGTCGGCGAGGTCGGCCGGGCGGCACCTCCACGTCAGGCGATCCGCATGGTCCAGTGGGAGACGGTCGCCGGGGTCCCCGACCGAGATCGCGCCGTGCACGATCGCGGACGAGGGCAACGCGCGCAGCATCGCTCCGAAGGCCGCGGTCGCGGTCTCGTCGCCGACGAACAGGTGGTAGCGCGCATCCTCACGGAGGACGAGCCTGCCTTCCGGCGAAGTGAGAGCCGCCGGGTCGCCGACGCGTACCCGCCGCGCCCACTGCGCTCCGGGCCCGGCGGACGGATGGTCGAGTACGCACAGATCGAGGTGACCGGCGGGGGAGTAGTCCCAGATGGAGTAGGTGCGGCGGAGCCCGCGTAACCACGAGCGGGGCGAGCGGGGGTCGCCGACCCGCAGCCGGGTGTGCATGCCCGGCAGCCAGGTCAGGTCGCACAGGTCCGGGCCGGTGATCCGGATGCGGCGCATGCGTTCGGCGATCTGCTCGATCTCCGAAACCGTTCCGTGAAGGAACCCGATCATGGTGTCAACTCCCAGCGCTCGCCCGTGGGCAGGTTTATCACCGTCAGATCCGGTCCGGCCAGGGCGATCGCGTCCGAGGCGGTGCCCGTGGTGCGGAACAGCGCCGAGAGCGGATCGTGCCCGTGGGCGTCGTGCACCGGGACCAGGACCTTCGCACCGAGTGCGGACGCCCCGGCCACGGCCTGGGCGGGACCCATCACCAAAGGCGGTCCGAGCGGCGGCCGCAGGCCGTTCACCGGCAGCAGGGCCAGATCCGCAGGCGGGTGCTCGGCGCGGTAGCGCTCCAGCAGCGCCACGTCGGCGATCTCCCCGCCGAAGAACAACCGGGAGTTCGCCGTGCTGAACGCGTAGGCGTTGTTGGGCCACACGAGGGTCCGGCCGGCAGGCACGACCCGCATGGACAGGCCGGGCGCGATCTCGTACGTCTCCCCCCAGCGCACCCGCTCTGCGCGCCGGAAGCCCAGCGCCCTCGCCCGGCGGGCCATGCCCGCGGTGGGCACGTACAGCGGTGTGGAATCCTTGCCGGGCAACGCGCGCAGCCCGCGCAGGTCCCAGTGGTTGGTGGCCAGATTGGTGACGACGATCGCGGAGAGTGGGGGCAACTCGGCGACCCGCAGCCCGAGTGGCTCGCCCCGGCGCAGGAACCATCGTTCGGTGAACCACGGGTCGGTGAGCACGGCGTGGTCGTCCAGTTCGAGCAGCACGCAGGAGTTGACCACGCGGGTAACGGCGATTGCTTGCTTGAGCATGCGGCCAACGGTGCCGGTTAATGTTCACATGAAGTCAAGTGAGGAGCTGACCATCGGTGAGCTGGCGGACCGGTTCGGCCTGGCCACGCATGTGCTGCGGCACTGGGAGAGCGTGGGGCTGATCGAACCCGCTCGGCGTGCCGGCGGCCGGCGCCGCTACGGACAGGACGCGCTGGTGAGAGTGGCGCTGATTCTGATGGGGAAGGAGGCCGGGCTCGGGCTGCGCGAGCTGAGCGCCGTGCTGTCGGCTCCCGATCCGATGGACCACCGGGACCTGTTGCGCCGCCACGTCGCCGCACTGGAACAGCGCATCGCGCGGGCGCGCGCGGCCAAGGACCTGATCGAGCACGCCCTCGCCTGCCCGCACAGGTTGGCGGACTGCCCGCACGCCCGCGAGCAGATCGCGGCGCGTATCCCGCCCGGCTCGACGGACGAGAGACTCCGGGCATGAGAGCGGTGAGTCGGGCATTGGCCGTGCTGATGGTGGCCGTCGCCGGTTGCGCGTTCAATCCCGATGCGACCCCCGCCGATCGCGCGTCCACGCCTGACGCCACCGGCAGGCGTACGCCCGCACCAGGCCGCGCCGCCGATGCGAAGCCGATGGCCGTGATCTCGCCGCGCCCGACCGGCGCTACGGAGCTTCAGCCGTTGCCGGCCCGGCCCGCGAGGTGCGCGCTGCCGCCGGAGGGCCGCGACGACCTGCGTGCGTCCGATGTCGCGACGGCGTGGCGGACGCTCTGGGTCGACCGCGCCCGCGGATCCATCGACCTGCTCGCCGTGGCCGCCGACGGCGCGCTCTGGGCCACCTTCTGGACAGAAAGGCAGCGCGGGACCTCCCTGGAAACCAGGGACGGCGGGGTGCGTCGTCGGGACGGCGGGGCATGGCGGACGTTCGAGATTCCTCCCCTACCCGATCGTGGCGCGCCGTCGGTCGTCGCGCTCGCCGCAGCCTCAGCGGACAAGGCCTGGGCGATCGGCAACTCCAGTGGCAGGAAGGGCGGGGACACGATCGGTTTCATCGGCACCTACGAGAGGGGCCGGTGGCGTTCGGAGGCACTCGCGAAGCCGGCGGCCGACACGATCGGGTGGGGCTTTACCGCCGCGCAATCCGCTGGAACGGACCGTGCGTGGACCGTGAACGGGCGGGTGGGGCTGCTGTGGACGGGGCGGGAATGGCAGCACTATCGCCTACCCGCCGAGGCGGGGGCGCTCAGCTCGCAGGACGAGCAGGTCTGGGCCGTGACCGGGGGGCGCGGCGGGCAGCCGGCGGCGATGCGCTGGGAGCAGGTGGGCAGGGAGCAGGTGGGCTGGCGCCTGATCGGGGTGCCCGTCCTGGAAACGCCGGACCACGAAGTGTCGGGCAGCGTGCTCCGGGATGTCGGCGTGATCGGCCCGGATGACGTGTGGGCCGTGGGCGGGGTCTCGTGGCTGATGGAGCACGAGTACGACGATGAGGGCGAGCCACTGGAAAGGGGACGCCCGGTGGCTCTGCACTGGAACGGGAGGTCGTGGACCTGCCACTGGGGTCCCCCGGGGTCGAGCGTGGGGCGTCCCGCCTGGCGGATAACGACGTTCGGCCAGGCGGAGCTCGACGGCAGGGGTGGCCTGTGGGTGCTCGGCCGTGGCGACCTGCTGTGGCATCTGTCCGAGGGGCGCTGGACTCGCCACCGCATCCCCGCGCCGGCGGGGTACGTGGCACAGGTCAACTCTCTGGCCCTGCGACCCGGCACGGGCCAGGTCTACGCGGCGGGCTCGGTGACCTCGAAGAAGGAGAACCCCTTCGCCGTCTCCCACGCCGCTCTCTGGCGTGCGGGCTAGGGAACGTCGTTTCGGGAGCGTGCCTTGTGCGGCGGTGAGGACCCGGGGGTGGGCCCGGTCGGGCTCCACCCCCGGTGATTGCCGCGATCAGGCGACGGTGCAGGGGTTTCCGTTGAGGGCGAACGCGGTGGGCTTGGCGGCGTTGCCGGTGTGGGTGGCCTGGAAGCCGATCTCAGTGGTGGATCCGGGGGCCATCGTGCCGTTGTAGCCGACGTTCCTCGCCGTGACCTGTCCGCTGCTGGGCGAGTAGGCGGCGTTCCATCCGTTGGTGATGGTCTGCCCGCTGGGGAGGGTGAAGGTCAGGGACCAGCCGTTGACGGTGGAGGACCCGGTGTTGGTGATGGCGATCTGCTCGGTCAGGCCGTTGTTCCACGCGTTCACGGTGGCGCTGACCCGGCAGGCGCCCGATCCGCCGCTGGGCGACGGGGACGGGGACGCGGAAGGCGACGCGGAAGGCGACGCAGACGGGGACGCGGACGGGGACGAGGACGGCGAAGCGGAGGGAGACGGGGACGGAGACGGACCGGACTGGAACTGGGTGAAGAACTTCCACACCTCTGCCGACGTCCAGGTCCTGGCGCCGCTCGTGGAGGTGGACCCGTCGTTGGGGGAGGGGGTGTGATCCCCGTCGAACGCCGCCCATACGACCGGATAGCCGGCCCGGCACCCCGAGTAGGCGGTGATGATGTGCGTCAGGCTGCCCTGCGAGGGCTCTCTGGGGCTCATGGGAGTGCAGCCGTTGTTGGAGACGAACCGGTCACGCAGTTGCCGGCCGTTGGAGATGTTGAGCACCGAGTCGTGGATGCCGTGGATTCCCATGTACGCGACCGGCTGGGTGCCGCCGTTGCACCCGCTGAGCTGCGCGCCGGAGTAGACCGCGACCGCACGGAAGATCGTCGGCCGGGCGCACGCGACCGCGAAGCTCATCGCGCCGCCGTAGCTCCACCCCATGGCGAAGCGCTGCGTCGTGTCGACACACAGATCGTTCTCGACGAGCCGCAGCACGTCGTCGGTGAAGGTCAGGTCTTCACCGTTGGAATTGCCCCAGCCGTTGTTGATGCCCTGGGGCGCGATGAAGATCGTGCTGTTGTTCGACAGCTGCTTGAGCCCGTAGTAGGCCCAGACGGACCCGTCCGACCCGCCCGAGTCGACGATCTGCGCCGTGCCGTTCAGCCAGTGGTACGCGATGATCAACCGGTAGGGGCGGCTGTTGTCGTAGTTGTCGGGAATCCGCAGGATCCAGCTGCGACTCTTGCCGCTGGTCGTGATCGTCTGTGAACCGCTTCTCAGCGCCGGGGTCTTCCCGCAGCCGGAGGTCGCCGCCGCGGCGGCGCTCGCCGAGGACGGCGTGGTCGCACCGAGGCTGTCGCTCAGCGCCATGCGTCCCGTGCTCAGGACGAGAAGCGCGGCGGCCGCGACAGCGGTAAAGATGGATCTCTGTCTCAACTTCACGCAACTCCCTTTGTCGTTCGAAAGTCGACGTACGTCGATAGGGAAGCCAATGGGTTCTCGTTCTGGTGAAGTTCTGGTGGAGCGCCGGAACGCCGGCATGTGCCTGCCGGCCGGGCGGTCTCGCAGAACGGATTCGAACGCTGAATGAGCCCACCGTCAGTCGACCCCGGAGGAGCGCGGCGACCGGCCGTCGTCGGCGCGCGCGTGCTCGCCCTTTCCCCGCCGGGGAAGAGCAAGGCGAATTCAGGTTTCCGTTATCGCCGTTATCCTGCTGCCGCGTTCTCTCCTCGGCGGTTCCGACGGAGAACGCAGCGGAATCGTGGAATCCGGCTTGTGGCCTGGCGAATGCCAGATGAAGGCGGATTGCGCCGGAATCTGGCGACCCCGATCAGCTTCGCCTGGCGTCGAGCCGACAAATTGTTAGCGATAACAGAGACGGGGGCGGGCGCGTGCTCCTCTCTGCCGGGCGACTGGAAGTGGTGGTGAAGCGGAGCAAATATGAAGTCAGGATGCATGTCAAGGATCTTGCTTCCCGGCCGAGATCCCCTCGCCCGCGGCCGTCCATTCCCTGAGTTTTGACCAGGGAAGAGGTCGCGGCCGCCGCCGACGCCGCGATGAAAATTTCATCGCCCGCGGCTCTGCGTTTCCGGCGGCGAGGCCGCCCTTTTCACCGCCGGCCGGAGCGTCCGGTCAGGCGGCCGGCGACGCGACCGACTCGCGGGGGCGGATGGGCATCGGCACGCGATGCACCTCGCCCTCCCCGCCGTCGTCCTCGCGGTCACGGCCGATCTCCGTGAACAGCACGTCGACGGCCTTGCGGCCGAGTTCGTAGTGCGGGAGGGCCACCGTGGTCAGCTGGGGGCGCATCCACGAGGCGATCGGGTGGTCGTCGAAGGACACGACCGAGACGTCGGCGGGCACCTCGAGCCCGAAGTCGTCGAGCGCCTGATAGGCGCCGAGGGCGACCCGGTCGTTGAAGCAGATCAACGCCTTCGGGCGCTCCTTCTTCAGCAGTTCCCGGGTTACGGCGAGGCCGTACTCCGGCTGCCAGTCGGGGCAGACGTGGCCGCCGGCCGGCTTTACCCCCGCCTCGGCGAGCACCTCGCGGATGCCGATGAGCCGTTCGACGGCTGCGACGCTTCCCCCCGCGGGGACGTTGCGCCGTCCCGGGCCTGCGCCGATCAGGTGGATGCCCTCGCGGTGGCCGGCGTCGAGCAGAGCCCTCGCGGCGACGCGTCCGGCCTCGATCTCGTCGGGGATGACCGAGGGCAACGGAGACGGCTGTTTGGGCAGTGCGTTGAGCAGGACGGCGGGGGCGGTCGCCATGCCCTTCGGCACCTTGATGGTTCTCGTGTACATCGAGGCCAGGATGATGCCGTCCACCTGACGGTCGTGCATGGCCTGCAGCAGGAGCCGTTCGAGCTCGGCGTCGCCCTCCGTCTCACCGATGAACAGCATGAAGCCGCGCTCCCGGGCGGCCTCGAGGGCTCCCTTGATCATGTCGCCGGCGAGCCGCGTCGTGGCAACCGTGTCCGAAATAAAGCCGATAGTCCGAGTTGTCCCAGTTCGCAGGCCTACGGATACGATGTTTGGCCGATACTGCAACTCGGCCGCGGCCTTCAGGACACGCTGCTCGACGTCCTGGGAGATGCGCAGCTCCCGGCCGCGTCCTGACAGCACGAGCGACGCGGTGGTCGGCGAGACGCCCGCGATCTTGGCGACGTCCGCCAGAGTGACCCGTCGTGGGCTCACCGAGCGACCTCCTGCGATGTGGGGGTTGACACTCCGCGACTCGTGTGATGAGACTATCGCACTGCTAATCCGATTTAGCAAACCTGAGTCCTGGGGCGTCCGGTGTACGCCGGCGAGTCCCCTAGCAATCAAGGAGACGCAGATGTCGCGTCGAACTCGCTGGAACGGGGCCGCGCTCGCGGTCGTGATGGGAGGGGCGCTGGCGGCCGGCTGCGGCGCGCCCGGCGGCGACGCCCCTCAGCCGGAGGCCACGAGCGCGTCCCTGGCGGCCGCGCCGACCTGCGGCACGGCGCCGGTCACGCTCAACGCCTACATCGAGACCGGCTTCCCCCTGCCGAAAGAGCTCAGCACCGAGTTCTCCAAGCAGTATCCGAACGTGAAGTGGAACATCCGCGAGGACCAGTTCGCGGTGATCACCCAGAACGCGCCGCGCGTCCTCGCCGACGACCCGCCGGACCTGATGCGGCTCCCGCAGGTGTCTGAGCTGGTGAAGAACAACCTGCTGAAGAACCTCGACGGCTACGCGAAGGCGTTCGGCTGGGACGCCTGGCCCGCCTCGCAGCTGGAGCAGATGCGCCTGGCCCCCGGCGGGAAGACCCGCGGCGAGGGATCGCTGTACGCCATGGGGCTGAACTTCAGCATGACCGGTGTGTTCTACAACAAGAAGCTCGCGGACAAGATCGGCATGTCGTCCCCGCCGACCACCCTGGCCGAACTGGACGACGCCCTCGCGAAGGCCAAGAGCGCGGGCATCACCCCGATCGCCCAGTTCAACGGCGGGGCCACCGGCGGACTCGCCTTCCCGCTGCAGGACCTGATGGCCTCGTACGGTCCCTCGGGGCCGATCAACGACTGGATCTACCAGAAGCCGGGCGCCACGATCGACACCCCCTCCAACGTGCAGGCGACGCAGCACCTGGAGAAGTGGATCAAGGCCGGGTACTTCTGGAAGGACGTCAACGCCGTCGACTACGCGACGATGATGAGCCGCTTCATCAAGGGCGACGGACTGTTCTCGTTCAACGGCGACTGGGAGTCGGGGAACCTCGACAAGCAGATGGCGGGCAACGTGGGCTTCTTCCTGATGCCGCCGGCGCAGCAGGGCGGCAAGCAGGCCGCCATGTCGGCGCCCCTCACCTACGGGATCAGCTCCAGGGCGAAGAACGCCGACTGTGCGGCGTTCTTCCTCAACTGGGTGGCGACCGACCCGAAGGCGCGGGAGATCGGCGTGAAGGTCGGCGGGTCGCACCCGATGGGGCCGGCGGACGCCCCCATGCCGGAGGTCGCGAAGGACACGGTCACCGCGAGCACCCTGTCGGCAGGGGCGAAGATCGCCGAGGACAACGGCTCGATGGACTTCATCGCCAACGCCACCGGCGCGATCTACGCCAAGAGCTGGACGCCCCAGCTGCAGAAGCTCGTCGCCGGACAGCAGACCCCCGAGGAGCTGCTGAAGTCGGTCCAGAGCGACTACACGAGCCAGGTCGGGGGGAGCTGAGCACCGATGACACGGCCGACTCCCGACAGCGCGGTGATCCCCCCGCGACCAGCCCCGGGGCGGCAGCCGTGACGAGGAAGAAGGGGAGCCCCGCCCGCGCGGCGGGGCTCCGCACGCCGAGTTGGGTCGCCTGGCTGTTCGTCGCTCCGGCGCTCATCGTCTACGCGGTCTTCGTACTACGGCCGATCGTCCTCACCATTCAGTACTCGCTGTACCGCTGGGACGGCATCGGCCCGTCCACCTGGGCCGGGCTGGGCAACTACGCCAAGGTGTTCACCGACCCCGACCTGTTCGCCTCGATCCTCAACGCGATCAAGCTGATCCTCTTCTTCAGCGTGATCCCGGTCCTGCTGGGCCTGGCGATCGCCTCGACGATCCGCCGCATCGCCGCGAGCCGGCTCGCGCTGGTGGCGCGGACGGTCCTGTTCCTGCCGCAGGTCATCCCGCTCGTCGCCGCCGGCATCGCCTGGAGCTGGCTGTTGTCGTCGACCGGACTGGTCAACCAGCTGCTCAGGTTGGCCGGGCTCGGCGGGGTGGCACGCGCATGGCTGGGCGACTTCTCCACGGCCCTGCCGGCGGTCGGCGTGATCGGGGCGTGGGTGCTGCTCGGCCTGTGCACGATCCTCCTCCTGTCCGGCCTGAGCAAGATCGACCCGGCGCTGTACGAGGCGGCCCGGATGGACGGAGCGGGACCGCTGCGCGAGTTCGTCTCGATCACCGTGCCCAGCCTGCGGCAGGAGATCGGCGTCTGCGTCACGGTGACCGTGATCGCCGCGCTGGCGAGCTTCGACATCGTCTACGTCTCCACGCAGGGCGGTCCGGGCAACGCGACCATGGTCCCCGGGCTGGAGATCTACTATCTGGCCTTCTCGGAGCGGCAGGTGGGCATGGCGTCCGCGTTGGCCGTCGTGCTCATGGTGCTCGTCCTCCTCGTCGCCCTTCCCATCCAGTGGCTCACCAAGGACAGGTCCTCATGATCGTCGGACGTCGGGAGACGTGGACCGCAAGGGTGCTGCTCGTCCTGCTGATGGCGGTCACGCTCATGCCGTTCATCAGCCTGTTCGTCACCGCGCTGCACCCGTCCGGCAGCTACCCGTCCGGCCTGGAGTGGCCGCGCGATCCGCAGTGGGGCAACTTCGTCAAGGCGTTCCAGGCCGCGCGGATGATCGAGCTGATCAAATCGAGCGTGCTCATCGTGCTCGGCGTGGTCCCCCTGTCGTTGCTCCTCGGGACGCTGGCGGGTTTCGCCATCGGTCACCTGCGGATGGCGGGACGGAATCTGGTGTTCCTCGTGTTCGTGCTCGGGCTGACGCTGCCGTTCGAAGGCATCATCACGCCTCTGTACTACCAGGTGCGCGACATGGGGCTGCTGAACACCCGGTGGGCCATCATCCTGCCGCTCATCGGGCTGTTCATGCCGTTCGGGGTCTTCTGGATGCGGGCGCACTTCGTCAACGTGCCCGACGCGCTGTCCGAGAGCGCACGGATGGACGGCGCGAACGTGTGGCAGCTCTTCTGGCGCATCCACGTCCCGCTGGCCATGCCGGCGCTGTCGTCCCTGGCCATCCTGCTGTTCCTGTGGACCTGGAACCAGTTCCTCCTGGCGATCGTCCTCGTCGACGACCCGCTGAAACGGACGATGTCCGGGGCCCTGGGCGCCTTCCAGGGGCAGTGGGGAACCGACATGCCGCTGCTCTGCGCGGGATCGCTGCTGATCCTGACCCCCACGCTCGTGATCTTCCTCATCTTCCAGCGCCGCTTCGTCACGGCTCTGCTCCAGGGTTCTCTGAAGGGGTGACGCACATGGACGAAGCTGCCCCGTTCTTCGGGGGGATCGAGGCGGGCGGGACGAAGTGGGTGTGCGCGGTCGCCGACGCCGAGGGAGACCTCCTCGCGACCGAGGTGATCCCCACGACCACGCCGGAGACGACGATCGGCGCCGCGATGCGGTTCTTCGAGGACCGTCAGCCGATCGCCGCGCTCGGCATCGGCACCTTCGGCCCGGTGGACGTGCGGCCGGGCTCGCCGACGTACGGCCACATCCTGGCCACGCCGAAGCCGGGCTGGGCGGACGTCGACGTCGTCTCCCCCTTCCGCGCCGCGCTGGGCGTACCCGTCGGCCTGGACACGGACGTCAACGCCGCGGCGCTGGGGGAATGGCGGCGGGGAGCGGGTGCGGGGCTCGGCACGCTCGCGTACATCACCGTGGGCACCGGCATCGGCATGGGGGCGGTGGTGAACGGCGGGCTCGTGCACGGGCTCCTGCATCCCGAGTTCGGGCACATCCGCATCCCCCACGACCTGGAGAGGGACCCGTTCGAGGGGAGCTGTCCGTTCCACGGCGACTGCCTCGAAGGGCTCGCGTCGGGTGCGGCGATGCGCCGGCGATGGGGGCGGCCCGCCGAGCACCTGGACGACCCTTCGGTGTGGGAACTCGAGGCCGAGTACGTCGCCCTCGCGGTGATGAACCTGACCTACGCGCTGTCGCCCGAGCGGATCGTCGTGGGCGGGGGCGTCGCCAAGCGCCCCGCGCTGCTTCCCGCCGTGCGGGCGCGGCTGCTCACCCTCACCGCCGGCTACCCGGGGGCGCCGGTGCCCGTCGGCCCCGCGGCCATGGAGGAGTACGTCACCGGCCCCTTCCTCGGCGACCGTTCGGGGGTGGCCGGAGCCGTGGAACTCGCACGCGCGGCAGTGGCCGCGCCGAACTCACCCCGTTTCTGATGACGCTTTCCGTGACACGCCGGGAAACAGCCCGCGCGACTGAGTTGGAGGTTCTTCGCATGGCTGCATGGGGGCGGCGAGACGGCACGCCCGGACCGGAGATCCGGTCCGGCGCGCACGAGGTGCTCGCCGGCGGGCGGCGACGTGACGGGGGGACCGCGTGAACGGCGAGCCCGCCCGCTGGACGCGGGAGCACCTCGCCGCGCTGGTTGGCGACGCGGCGACGACCGCACCGGTCATCGGCCTTCCTGCCCCGCCGCGCGTGCTGCCGCACGACGACATCTGGGATCTGTGGCCGATCCAGGAGGAGGACGGCTCGACGACTGTGGTGCGGGGCCGCGAGTTGTGGATCGCGCTCTCCGCGCCCGCCCTCGGCCACCCCGAGGAGCGTCATGACCGCGCCCGCCTCCGGCTGCTCGCCAGGGACGCCGACGGCTGGACCGACCTCGGCCACGTCTTCGCCGACGGAGCCTCGCCGGGCAGTCGCGAATGGTCGGGATCGACGGTCCGCAGACCGGACGGCACGCTGTCGGTGTTCTACACGGCCGCGGGCCGGCGAGGGGAGGCCCGCCCGACGTTCGCCCAGACGGTCGTCGAGGCCCGCGGCCGGCTGGTGACCGATGACGGCCGGATCCTGCTGGACCAGGCCGCCGAGCACCGGGAGATCCTCCGTTCGGACGGCGTGACGTACCTGCCGGCCGACGAGGTCGAGGGAGGACCCGGGCGGATCAAGGCCTTCCGCGATCCGGGATGGTTCCGCGACCCCGCCGACGGGCGCGAGTATCTGCTCGTCGCCGCGTCCGTCGCGGCGTCCGCCGACGCGGACCACGCCTTCATGGGCGCGGTGGCCCTCGCCGCCGCGACACCGGGCGGCTGGTCGCTGCGGCCGCCGCTCCTCGTGGCCGACGGAGTCAACCACGAGATCGAACGGCCGCACGTCGTGGTGCACGGGTCGTCGTACTACCTCTTCTTCTGCACGCATCGTCACTCGTTCCACCCGCCGGGAAGCGCGCCCACCGGGCTCTACGGCTTCGTCGCCCCCAGCCTCACCGGGCCGTACACGCCGCTGAACGGCTCGGGGCTCGTGCTGGGCAACCCCGCGGAACAGCCCGACCAGGCGTACGCCTGGGTGGTCCTGCCCGACCTGAAGGTCGTGGGCTTCGTCAACTACCGCTCCACCGGAGGAACGGATCCGTGGCAGGCCGGGCCCGCCGAGGCCAGGGCCGCCTTCGGTGGGACGATCGCGCCCGTTCTCGAACTCATCCTGAACGAGGACGCCACCTCTGTGGTCGTTCCCGTGCCCACGGGAGCAGGGCGTTGAGCATGTCGCGCGGTGCGGCGGCGGGAGTGCTCGCGGCGGCCGCCGCCTCGGTGGCGGTCTCCGCGGCGCGTCGTCACCATTCACTGTCCGCCGTCGCGCCGGAGCTGAGGGCACCCGCGCTGTGGCTGCCGCGCCCGATCATCGGCAGGCGGAGCCTGGCCCTGGCCCGGCGGCGCTCACGCCGGGCGTCGGACCCGGTCGCGGGGGTGGCGATCACGCGGCACGACGTCCCCGGCGGACGGGACGCCTTCGTGTACGAGCCGCCCGGTCACCGGCGCCCCGGCGGGGCGCTGCTGTGGATCCACGGGGGCGGCACGATCCTCGGCCACCCCGAGAGCGACCACGAACTGTGCAGCCGCATCGCCCGCGACCTGCGGATCGTGGTGGTGAGCCCACGCTATCGGCTCGCTCCGGAGCACCCCTTCCCCGCCGGGTTCGACGACTGCTTCGCCGCGTTGCGCTGGCTGCACGACGCCGCCCCCGCACTCGGCGGGGAAGGCACGCGTGTCGCGGTGGGCGGAGCGAGCGCCGGCGGCGGGCTGGCGGCCTCGGTCGTGCAGAAGGCGCACGACCACGGGCTGCCGGTGGCGTTCCAGATGCTCCTCTATCCCATGCTGGACGACCGTACGGCCCTGGTGCGCGACCATCGGGGACGCGGCAGGATCGGTTGGACGCCCCGCTCCAACGCGTACGCCTGGACCTGCTATCTCGGTCACGGGCCGAGCGTCGCCGAATCCCGCCCCTACGCCGCGGCGGGCCGCCGGGAGGACCTGCGTGGGCTGCCGCCCGCGTGGATCGGCGTCGGCGACCTCGATCTTTTCTACGAGGAGAACCTGCGCTACGCCGACGGGCTCAGGGCGGCCGGCGCGCCGGTCGACCTCGTCGTCGAGCCCGGCATGTACCACGCCGCCGACTTCGACCACCACGCGACCGCGCCGTCCATGCGCGCGTTCCGCCAGGGCATGCTCGACGCTCTGGCCGCCGGGCTCGCGCTCGGCCCGGCGGCCGATCGGCCGTGAGGGAGGCCGCCCGCGCCGCCGCGGTCGTCAGCGGGCGAACTTCGCGACGGCGGCCGGGGTGACGGGGGTGAAGAAGTTGACCAGGTTGCCGTCGGGGTCGCGCAGCAGGAGCGACCGGTTGCCCCAGGGCATCGTGGTGGGCTCCTGGACGAAGTCCTCGACGTGGCCGGTCAGGCTCTGATGCACGCCGTCCACGTCGTCGACGCGGAACTCGACGATCACACTGTGGTTGTCCGCCGCCCTGGCGGCGCCGGGCGCGATGAACGGAACGGTGCGGGTGCTGCCGATCGCGAGGGTGGCGGAGGTGGTCCTGATCTCGGCGAAGTCCTCGCTGTATCGGGTAGCGCGCACTCCCGTGGCGCGCTCGTAGAAGCCCACGAGGCGCGCCACGTCGGCCGTGATGATGCGGATCGATACGAAGTCCATGGTGATCTCCCTGGTTCGTGGGGCCGTTCTCCCGCGGAACACTAGGGCGGATACCGGACAGAAACCGCCCAGTATCGTCACTAGATTGTGTGACGTGGCCCGACCTACGCATCGCGTTCTCACGCTGTTGGAGCTCCTGCAGTCGGGCGGCATCCGGACGATGGCCGAGCTCGCCGACCGGCTCGGCGTGGACGAGCGCACCGTGCGGCGGTATGTGGACCACCTGATCGACCTCGACGTCCCCGTCGAGTCGGTGCGCGGCCGCTACGGCGGATACCGCCTCGCCCCCGGATACCGCATGCCTCCGCTCATGCTGAGCGACGACGAGGCGCTCGCCGTGCTGCTCGGCCTGGTCGCCGGTCGCCGGGCGGGGTTGACGACGGCGGCGGGCACGGCGAGCGAGACGGCGACGGCCAAGATCCGGCGGGTCCTGCCCGAGCGGCTCGCCCGCAGGCTCGACACCGTGCTCGAATCCCTCGCGTTCACGGCTCCGCCCGGCGAGTTCGCCGTCCCCGAGACCGCGGTCCTGCTCACCGTCGCCGACGCGGTGCGCCATCGCCGGCCGATCTCGATCAGGTACACCGCCGCCGACGGGCGGCGCAGCGAGCGCACGCTGCATCCGTACGGGCTCGTCGCCCATTCGGGCCGGTGGTACGTCACGGGCGCGGATCCGGAGATCGGCGAGGATCGGACCTTCCGGCTGGATCGCATCGCGGACGCGAGGGCGCTGCCCGGTTCGTTCGAGCCGCCCGCCGGGCTCGACCCGGCGCAGCACGTCCTGACCGGATTCGCCACGGCTCGATATCGGCACGAAGTCGTCCTGCGGATCCAGGGGACGGCCGAGCAGATCCGTGTCCGGCTTCCCGCCGGCGTCGCGACCGTGGAGGAGTGCCCGTCGGAGGAGGGCATGGATCCCGGCGACGAGGGCTGGCTCCGCGTCGAGGTGCGAGCGGAGCGGCTCGACTGGCTGCCCGCGGTGCTCGCGTCGCTCGACCGGCCGTTCGTCATCGAGCGACCGGACGAGCTACGCGACCTCGTCGCCGCGCTCGCGGACCGGCTCGCGGCCTCCGCCCGCAGGACCGCCGGATGACGGTGGGCTATGCCGTGGTCGCCGGGGAACCGGTCGCGGCCGCGTGCAGAAAACGGTCGATCGCGGCGAAGGTGGCCGCCGGCTGTTCGATGTGCGGGAGGTGACCGGCCTCGGGGATCACCTCCAGCCGGCCGTTCCGGAAGGCGTCGGCGTAGGCGGCGCCGTAGGCGGGCGTGACGATCCGGTCGCTTTCCCCCCACAGCAGGAGAGCGGGCACGTCGAGGTGTCGCAGCCGGCGGAGCAGCTTGGGATCGTGCATGTAGGGGTCGCCCGCCAGCGTGCGCATGGTGGCCATGTCGGCTGCCCGGCGCGCGAGTTGGTCGGCGGGGACGCCGGCCGGGTCGACGTAGAAGCGCTGCGAGTCGTGCCAGGCGTATTCGGCGACGCCGCGGGCGTCCAGGGAGAAGAAGTCGCGGATCGGCTCGCCGGGCACGTCCACGCCGACGGCGTCGATCAGCACCAGCCCGGTGATGACGCCCGCCGTGTCGCGTACGGCCATCTCGGCGGCGGTCCAGCCGCCGAGGGAGGAGCCGACGACGAGGACGTCGCGCAGTCCCAGGCGATGCAGACAGTGCAGGTAGGTCAGGGCGAGGTCGTCCATGCCGGTGAGCCACGAGGGGCGGTGGGCGCCGTCCCAGCCGGGGTGCACGGGCGTGACGGTGTGTGTCGTCCGGGAGAGGTGCCCGGCGAGCCCGGCGACCGTGGCGGGGCCGCCGCCGTGCAGGATCAGGGCCGGTCTGCCGGTTCCGGCCTCCGACACGTGGAGGGACAGATCGTCATAGAGCGGGATGGTGTCCATAGCCGCAGCATAACTAAAGAAGTTTATTTAAACTAGCTTAGTTTTCGTACTACACTCGTCTCGTGCGTAGTGATCTGCAACAACTCGGGCGAGCGGTCAAGCAGGTCCAATATCGGCAGCACCGGGCCCTGGAGGGCGGGCTGTCGGCGGTCGGCGCGACGCTCGCCCAGTGGGACGCCCTCCGGGCGATCAGCCGTTCTCCCGGGGCGTCGGCCCGGGAACTGGCCGCGGCGACGTTCCAGACCGAGCAGGCATTCGGGGCCCTCGCCGGTCGGCTGGTGGCCCAGGGATGGATCGAGCGCAGGCCCGGGCGCGGCCGGCGCATCGAGCACCATCTCACCTCTTCCGGCGAGCGGGTCCTGGAAGCCGGGCACAAGGTCGCCGACGAGGTGCTCGCCAGGTGCTACACCGCCTTGACGGACGCGGACCGCGCGACCCTGCTGGCCCTGCTCCAGCGCCTCATCGTGGAGGACGCGTAGCCTCCGGCCCGCGGCCGGCCTCCGGTGGAGACGCCCCGACGGCGCGCTTCGGGGCATCTCCACGGAGGATTTCCCAGGTCAGACGCCGGGGCGTACGGCGGTGAGGAAGCTGCCTCTCCAGTAGGAGTCGAGCTTGTCGATGCTGACCACCGCGCCGCTGTGGGGGGCGCTGATCACCTTCTTGTGCCCGATGTACATGCCCACGTGGCCGCCGCCACTGGTGAAGATGAGGTCGCCGGGCTTGAGGTGCGGCAGGGAGACCTTCTTCTTGGCGGCGTTGAGCATCGACCACGTCGTACGCGGGAGCTTGACGCCGGCCTTGCGCCAGGCGAACTGGACCAGCCCGGAGCAGTCGAACGCCCGTGGGCCCGTGGCGCCCCATACGTACGGATCGCCGAGTTGCTTCTTCGCCACCTCGATGGCGCGCTCGGCCTTCTGCTGCTGGAGGGCCGACTTGGTGAGCTTCGTGGTGGCGGAGTCGTCCGCCGTGGACGTCAGGGGAGCCTCGCGGTTGTACGGGGTGGTCGCCGTGGCGGCGGGCTCGGGCGGGATGATCGTCGAGGCCGGGGGCGGGGCCGTCGCCGGTGCGGCGGCTGCGGGGAGTGCGCTCAATGCTCCCGCGGACGCGGTGAGCGCCGCGCTACTGAGCGTGACGCAGGCGATGCGGAGCAGAGTGGTGGAGTTGGTGGACAGGGGATCTCTCCCTTTGGTCTTCCGCTTGCGCCTACCGGGTTAGCTGACGGATTCGGGCAGGGAAGTTGCCCTACGGCGCTGGCGCGCCGATTCACCCCAGACCTTCGTCGAAGGTCGATTGGTTCCCCGGCTCCGAGCCTCCTTGCTGCACGGATTCGGCATCACCGTCGCCCAGGGGGGCGGAGAGGACGTGGCGACGGTGACAGTGGATGGTCGAACCCGGCCGGGCCGGGTTCGTCACGGCGAGGTCACGCGGACCCCACCGCAGGGCAAGGAAACTACCAAGCAGCCCATATCGCCGCAAAGGGCATGAAAAGGGTAATGACCGCATAAAAAGGATCAAAAGCGCGAAACCGCAGGTCAGGACGGCTGTGTATACAAAATGTGGCGCTCGTCACACTTGCCGGGATCTTCCGGTCGCAGGGGGGCTCCCAAGGCGGGGTGCTCGCCGCGGCGCAAACGCGTGCCCGCCATCGCGGCCTCGCGGCCTCGCGGCCTCGCGGCCTCGCGGCCTCGCGGCGCCGTCGAGGCGTCGGCCCGGCATATGCACAACCACCGCGTGACCGGACCCGGTCATGGTCCGTGGATGCGCCGCTAGCCGCCGCTAGCCGCCGCTAGTCGGCGGGCAGGCCGTTGCGGCGGGCCAGCGTGCGCAGAACGCTCCGCAGTGCCTCGGTCTCCTCGGGGTCGAGGCCGTCGGTCAGTTCGCTGTCGAGCTCGGCCGCCGCCGCGGTGCAGGTGGCCAGCAGCTCCCGGCCCTCTTCCGTGAGCGTGAGCGTCTGCCTGCGCCGGTCCGAAAGGTCGCGTTCGCGCTGTATGGCGCCGAGCTCCTCCAGGCGGTCGGCGAGCGACACCACCAGGCTGGGCGCCACGTTCATGAGCTTGGCGATGTCGAGCTGAGAGGTCGCCGTTCCGGACTCCAGCACCGTCAGCAGTCCTATGTGCTTGGGCTTGAGGCCGTGGCCGGCCAGGCGCGCCGAGAATCGCTCGGTCACAACGGCCCCCAGCGTGCCGAGCCGGAAGGCCAGCGTCGAGGTCAGCTTGACATCGTTCATGCCTTTAATGCTACCGTCCTTAAACGATTCAATCTTTGAACGATTTGGAGTCAGAACGATGCTGAACCCCGCCTCCGTCCACGTGGTGTTCGCCGACCTTCAGGCCGGCATCGTCGAGGCCAGTGCGACCAACCCGGCCTCTTCCATCCGCCGTGCGGCCAAGGTCCTGAACGGACTCGTCGCAGCCCTGGACATCCCGTTCACCCTCTCGGCCGCGCCTCGCCCCGGCGGCCCCGTGATGGTCGAGGAACTGCCGGACGGTGAGCCGTACGTGCGCACCGGACCGTCCTGCTGGGACGACGTGGCCTGGCGCGAGGCCGTCCTGTCCGCGGGCCGTTCCACCCTGGTGATCTGCGGGGTGACGACGGAGATCGTGGTGTTGCGCACCGCTCTCGACGCGATCGAGGGCGGCCTCGACGTTCAGGTCCTGGTGGACGCCTGCGGGGGCATCGCCGCCCGCACCGAAGACGCCGCCCTGCGGCAGATCGAGGCCGCGGGCGGCGTGGTGACTTCGGTGGCGGGTTTCGCCGCCGACATGGTGCGCGACTTCACCACACCCGTCGGCCGGCAGGTCATCGCCGCTCTGCACCAGCTGGCGTGACCCGCAGGCCGGCTAGTTCGTACGCCAGAAGGCGCCGTTGGCCGAGGGGTCGTCGGGGTCGCCCTGCGGCACGGTGAAGCCCGCGCCCCACACCGTCGTCGTCCCGGGCCTGCGCGCGATCGAGAACAGGGCGGCGTCGGTGCCGGCCTTCCGGGGGATCGGGGTGCTCCGCCACGTCGAACCGGTGACCCGCCACAGAGTGGGGTTCCAGTTGCCCTGCACGACCCACACGCCGCCCCTGCCGTCGGGCTCCACCTCCGTGTAGGGCTGGGCGTTGGCGGCACCGAGCGAGGCACTCCATGAACGGCCGTTCCAGCGCATGACCAGGGTGCGGCTGAAGGTCACGTCGTCACCCTCGTCATTGGCGCCTTCCCAGCTGACGCCGCCGACGGCCCACACGTTGCCGGGGCCCAGGACGGCGATGTCGTTGAGGACCGCGGCGGCGTCGGGAGCGGGAAGCGTGATCGAGGGGGTGGGCGCCAGTGCCCAGGCCTTCCCGTTCCACCGCATGATCGCGGGACGGCTGCCCTTGGTTCCCGCCGCCCAGACGTCACCGGCCCTGTACGCGTCGACGGCTGCGGCGTGGGCCGGCAGCCGGACGCTCTTCCAGGACGACCCGTTCCAGTGCCTGGCCGAGGCCGAGGACTCGGCGACCGCCCAGACGTCCTTCGCGCCCGTTCCGTCGGCGTCCGTCGTGGAGAAGCCGCTGCCGAGGGAGGAGGTGGCCCATGCCCGGCCGTTCCACCGGCTCGCCTTCCCCGGGCCGAAGACCCATACGTCCCTGTTCGAGCCGGCGGTCACGGCCTTCAGCTCGTACGGCGGGCTGCCGGGGATCACCTTCCACGCTGTGCCGTCGAACCACTCGACCAGGCCCCGCAGCCTGCCGTTCACGGCCCGGTGACCGGCCGCCCACACCGACCCGTTGCCCAGGACGGTCACGTCGTCGAGCACGTCGTCCCC
The DNA here is from genome assembly GCF_900156315.1 of Microbispora rosea. Lineage (GTDB taxonomy): Bacteria > Actinomycetota > Actinomycetes > Streptosporangiales > Streptosporangiaceae > Microbispora > Microbispora rosea. Next base: position 66,207 of record NZ_FTNI01000010.1, read on the forward strand.
AGGCAGGGTGTTCACCCTGGTCAGCCGCCACGCCGGCGCGGTCTCACCGGCCTGGCCGCCCTGGTCGGTCACCCCTGAGGCCGCCACGGCCGGCATGCACGCCAGCCCGAGCGCCGTCAGGCCCGAGACGAATGCGGTACGCACGATGCTCTCCCCTCCGCTCACCAGTACGACGTCTGAGGGAGGGGAGCCGTTCACACGTGGCCGTTCACACGTGGCCGGCGGCAAGGGCCGGACTCACTTCTTCTCCGCCCACGGCTCGTATTCGTCGTCCCCGGGGAGCACCCAGACCTTCACGTCGGGCCTGACCATCGTCCGCAGCGGCGTCACCGCGCCGGTCGTCTTCGAGACCCGGTAGACCGCCACCCCGGTCGTGGTCTTCGACCGGACGACCAGGTGTCCCGCCTTGTCGAAGTCGAGATCGTCGATCCGCTGCCCGCGGGGGAGCCGCACGGTCACGGTGCCGCTCGCCTTGCCGGTGCGCAGGTCGACCAGGCGCAGCTTGCGCGACGCGGGCCACGGACCGACGGGCTCCGCCGCCGTCACGTAGTCGTTCGCCAGGGCCGTCGCCCACAGCCGCGTCTTCGACCGCAGGCGGGCGCGCAGCCCCCGGTCGAACACCGTCATCCGGCCATCTCCGTACTCTTGCAGCAGCAACCGCTCACCGTCCGGGCTGAATCCCGCGAAGTTCCAGGTGTCCGTTCCTCCGGGCGGCGGCAGGCTCCTGCCTTTCCGCAGGTCCACCAGGACCCCCAGGCCCGGCGCCGAGGTCCCGGTGACCACGAAACCGCCGTCGTACGACACCGACGACGGCCACTCCTCGCCGACCGTGTCCACCGTGATGTCCCGGATCGCTCTTTCCTTGCCGTGCAGGGTCCGCTCGGTGAATCGCCCGTCGGACTTGCGGAAGTAGAAGAAGTGCCGGCCGTCGCCGCTGACCAGGAACGCCGCCCGCGCCCCGGGGTTGACCGCGTCGTGAGGAGCCACGGCGAGCGCTTCCGGCACCTTCACCACCTCTCCGTTCGTCAGCACCAGTTCCCAGGTCTGCGTCCGCTGGGCGTACGCGATCGTGACCGGCGTGGCGGCCGCCGCGGGCTGCCCACCCAGGGGAACGGCGGTCAGGAGGAGTGTCGCGAGGACCGTGCGCAATCTCATGTGGGGTGAGATGCCGGAGATCCCGGAAATGTTGCCGCTTTCGAGCCCGGCGATCCTGCGGATGACGGTGCGTGCGGCTACGCGGCCGGCGTCCGGTAGTCCCTGATCGTGATCGCGGTCGCGGCCTTGCGGATCGGCTCGGTGACCCGCTCGATCATGCGGTTCTTCCCCGGCAGGTGCGGCATCAGCCGCAGCATCAGCATCTGGAACCGGATCTGCGCCGCGGACTTCAGCACCATGCCCTTGAGGTTGCTCGCGGCGAGCTTCTGGTTCTCCTCCACGAAGTGCCGCAGCTCGCGCTCGTACGCGGCGAAGCCCGCGGCGTGGTCCCCCGCCGCCTCGGCGAGGCAGCCCGCGAGAACGTAGGCGCCGACCAGGGCCAGGCTGGTGCCCTGACCGGACGCGGGCGAGGCCGCGTAGGCGGCGTCGCCCACGAGTGCCACCCGGCCCGACGACCAGCGGTCCATGCGCACCTGGCTGATCGAGTCCAGGTAGAAGTCCGGCGCGTCCCGCATGGCGTCGAGGAGACGCGGGACCTCCCAGCCCTGACCGGCGAAGAGGTCGGCGAGCAGCTTCTTCTGCTGGGCGGGGTCCCGCCGGTCGTACTCCAGCGGCGGCGAGGAGAACAGGAACATCGCCTTGGCGTCGTCGGCGCGCCCCGTGCTGTACATCCCGGTGCTTGTGCCCGGCGCCGGATACATCATCTCGGTGCGGTCCAGGTGGAGATGGTTCGGCACCGTGAAGATCGAGATGTGGTGCCCGAGGTCGTGGACGAACTGCGACTCCTCGCCGAACGTCAGCGCGCGCACGGTGGAGTGCAGGCCGTCGGCCCCCACCACCAGGTCGAACGTGCGCGGAGCGCTGTTGGCGAAGGTGACGTGCACCCCTTCGGGAGTCTCCCGCAGCGCGGTGACGGAGTCGTCGAAGACGTACTCGACGCCGTCATCGGTCGCCGCGTGCAGGAGCCGGGTGAGGTCGCCGCGCATGATCTCGACGTCCTCGCCCTCGCGGCCGCCGAACAACTGGGCGCTCATCGTGCCGATCTGCCGGCCCCGCGCGTCGACGAAGCGTGCGATCCGCATGTCCGTGCTGTGCCGCCGCACCTCGTCGAGCAGGCCCATGCGGGCGACGACGTCGAGTGCCGCTCCCCGGACGTCGATCTTGTAGCCGCCGTCCCGCAGGGAGGGTGCGCGTTCGACGACGGTCACCGCGAAACCGCGCTCGCGGAGCCAGTAAGCCAGCGTCAGCCCGGCGACGCTTCCGCCGGAGATCAAGATGTTCGCCATGCCCTGAACTGTACAAGCGTCTCAATCAAGTGTCTAGCACGATTGTCCAAGACATCCGTATGAGCATGGGCTAGGCTCTGAGCATGGGAAACCGGGAAGATCTGCTCGCGGGCGCCAAACGGTGCCTGATGGAGAAGGGATACTCCGGCACCACCGCGCGTGACATCGCGGCGGCCGCCGGCACGAGCCTCGCCGCCATCGGCTATCACTTCAGATCGACGAAGGCCCTGCTCGACGCGGCCCTCATCGAGGCGATGGAGGAATGGGGAAAGGAGATCGAGCAGACCCTCGCCGCGGACGCGTCGCTCGACGGCGCGCCCGCGCAGCGATTCGAGGCGACCTGGACGCGGATCATCGAGTCGTTCGCCAGGATGAGACCGCTGTGGGCCATCCAGTTCGAGCTCATCGCCCAGATGGACCGGCTCCCGGAGCTGCGCGAGGCGTTCGCCGCCGCCAACCGGCAGGCGAAGCTCGGCTTGGCGGCGATCTTCGAACACCTGGATCCGGCCGCGGACGAACGCAAGGCCATGGCTGTCGGCGCGTTCTACCAGGCGCTGCTCGGCGGGATGGCGGCCCAGTGGCTCGTCGATCCCGAGCAGGCTCCGTCGGCCCGCGATCTCCTCGAAGCGCTGCGCACGGTCAGCGCGGGGCTCGGAACGGAGTGACCGGCGGCAAAGGCGGCTCGCCGCCGCGTGAGGCCGGCCGAGCGGCGCGTGGGCGCCCTTCTCGGCCGGCCTTTCGACGGCGCCCGCCCGGTCGGCGGGCGCCGGTGGGGGTCAGTCCGTCGCGGTCAGGGGTCCGTCGGCGTGCGGAACCCGCTCGGCGGGGATGACGCCCAGGCGGCCCGCCTGGTAGTCCTCCAGCGCCTGCATGATCTCGGCGCGGGTGTTCATCACGAACGGCCCGTAGTGCGCGACCGGCTCGCGGATCGGCTGCCCGCCGAGCAGCAGCACCTCCAGATTGGGCTCGGCCTGGGGCTGGGCGGTGTCCGCCGCGAGCGTGAGCGACCCGCCGGGGCCGAAGACGGCGAGCTGACCCTTGCGGACCGGCCGACGCTCAGCGCCCACGGAGCCCTGACCGGCCAGAACGTAGGCCAGGGCGTTGAACTCCGGGTTCCACGGCAGGTCGAGCCGGGCGCCGGGGCTGACGGTGGCGTGCACCATCGTGATCGGGGTGAACGTGACCCCCGGGCCCGCGTGACCGTCCAGCTCACCGGCGATCACCCGGAGCAGCGCGCCGCCGTCGGCCGAGGCGAGCAGCACCGCCTCCCGCCCACGGATGTCCTGGTAGCGGGGCAGGTGGAACTTGTGCGCGCGAGGAAGGTTCACCCACAGCTGGATGCCGTGGAAGAGCCCGCCCGAGACCACCAGGTGCTCCGGCGGCTTCTCGATGTGCAGCAGGCCGGCCCCGGCGGTCATCCACTGGGTGTCGCCGTTGGTGATGGTGCCGCCGCCTCCGTTGGAGTCCTGGTGCTCGAAGACGCCGTCGATGATGTAGGTGACGGTCTCGAAACCGCGGTGCGGGTGCCACGGCGTGCCCTTCGGCTCGCCGGGGGCGTACTCGACCTCGCCCATCTGGTCCATGTGGATGAACGGGTCCAGCGTCTGCTGCGGCACTCCGGCGAACGCGCGCCGTACGGGGAAGCCCTCACCCTCGAAGCCGCTGGGCGCGGTCGTCACCGAGCGAACTGGGCGTGGTGCCGCGACGGCGGGATCCGGTGCGGCGACGCGTGGGAGCGTCAGGGTGTCGGCGGTGACAGCGGGCATGGCCGCCCCTCCTAATTGAATGTTCAACTTCCGTCGCCTTGGAACCATCCGCGGTCGCCGGGCATTCCCACCCGAGAATCGCCCTGTTCCCGCCGCATATCGTCACGGCCCGTGGGGAGGGACTGATATGGCTGAAACCATGATCTCCCTGAGCCGCACCCTCCAGGCCGCCGCACTGTCCCTCGCCGTCCTTCCGATCACCGCTGTCGCGATCGCCCCGCCGGCCGCGGCCGACGCCCGCGGCCGGACGGACGCGGGGGCATCGGCCCGTCGCATGCTGGCGCAGCTGAAGGTGGCCGCGCCGTTGTCGCTGCGCGGCTACAGCCATCGGCGGTTCCAGCCGCGATGGGCGCACCACAAGGGGGAGTGCGACGCACGGGAAGTGGTTCTCGCCCGCCAGGGCCGGGGCGTACGGAGGAACGGGGCGTGCCAGTCCGTGAAGGGCGTCTGGCGCAGCCCGTACGACGGCAAGGTGCTGAAGAGCGTGAAGCAGGTCGACGTCGACCATGTCGTCCCCCTGGCCTACGCCTGGCGTTCCGGGGCGAAGAGGTGGAGCCAGGCGAAGCGGCGCGCGTTCGCCAACGACCTGAGCCGCCCCGAGCTGGTCGTGGTGAGCCACTCCGTCAACATGGCCAAGGGAGGCCAGGGACCGCAGAGCTGGCGTCCGCCGCACCGCGCCTACTGGTGCCGCTACGCGACCTCGTGGATCACGGTGAAGCACCACTACCGGCTCTTCGTGACCCGTGCGGAGAAGGTCGCTCTGCTCAACATGCTCCGCACCTGCGGAAGGTGAACGGAGGCGGTGCCGGAGCGGCGGCCGGAGCGGCCGGCGGCCAAGCGGGGGCAGGCGGGTCTGTCCCGGGGTCAGCCGCCGCTCGCGACGGCGCGGGCCTGCTGGATGACCTTGCGAAGGGCCGGCGCCGCCGGGCCGCCGCGTTCGGACAGCAGGGCGATGCGCTGCTCGTGCGCCCGTCGTCTGGCTCGCGGGAGGATCGTCCCGAGCTCTCCCGCCGCGGCCAGGCCGATAAGGGCGGCCTGGCGGTCCCCGACCCGGGAGACCGGGCCGGTGAGGGCGGTGGAGACCTGTGACACGAGTCTTTTCACCACACGCGTGTCGCGTACGCGGACGTAGCTCCTGTTGAAGACGAGGAACGGCTGGCGCAGTTCGACCCTGACCCAGCGTCCCGTCTCGAGTTCGTCGCGGACCGCCCGCACTGTCGCCCGGCCGTCCTTGCTGATCCAGTGCCGCCACGGCCGGGGCCCCGACTGGGCGATCTGGTGCAGCAGGCCGTCGAGGACCGGGTCGGCGAGCCGGTCCTCCGACACCACGCGCACCTTGCCGCCGTCGTCGGCGATCCGTCCGGTCAGCAGCAGGTCGGTGAGCGCGGCCGCGCGCAGCAGGTAGGGGAAGCGGTAGTTCGTCACGACCCGCTCCTTGCGGGCGTCGTAGGCCAGCAGGTAGAGCTGAGCCGTCAGGGAGCGGGGGACGTCCACGGCACTGGCTTCCTCTCAGTCGTCGGGTGGATCGGCGGTGGGAGCCTCCGGAGGCGGGGCTCCCTTCTTGGCGGGCCGGCCGCGCCGGGGGATGCGACCGGCGCCGCTCGGCAGCCGTCCCGCCTCCGACAGCGCCCGGCGCAGCAGGAACTCGATCTGGGCGTTGGTGCTGCGCAGCTCGTCGCCGGCCCAGCGGGCCAGCGCGTCGTGCACCGCCGGGTCCAGCCGCAACAAGATGCCTTTTCTCTCGGTCGCCACGGTCTAGTGGTACAGGGAGCCGGTGTTCACCACGGGCTGGACGTCGCGGTCGCCGCACAGGACGACGAGCAGGTTGCTGACCATGGTGGCCTTGCGCTCCTCGTCGAGCTCGATCACGTTGTGCTCGTCGAGGCGGGCCAGGGCGGCCTCGACCATGCCGACGGCGCCGTCCACGATCCGCTGGCGGGCCGCGACGACCGCTCCGGCCTGCTGGCGGCGCAGCATCGCCTGCGCGATCTCGGGGGCGTACGCCAGGCGGGTGATGCGCGACTCGATGACCTCGACTCCGGCGGACGCCACCCGGGCCTGGATCTCGGCCGACAGGCGGCCGGTGATCTCCTCGGCGTTCTGCCGCAGGGACAGCATGTCGTCGTGCCCGTCGTACGGGTAGCTGCCGGCGATGTGACGCACCGCGGTCTCGGTCTGGAAGGCGACGAACTCCATGAAGTCGTCGACTTCGAAGACGGCCTTCGCCGTGTCCTCGACCTGCCACACCACCACGGCCGCCATCTCGATCGGGTTGCCGTCGGCGTCGTTGACCTTGGTGATGTCGGTCTCGTGGTTGCGGATCCGGGTCGACACCCGGCGCTTCTGCGTGAAGGGCGCCACGAACCGGAGGCCGGGCGTGCGGACCGTGCCCACGTAGCGGCCGAGCAGCTGGATCACGCGGGCCTCGCCGGGGGCGACCGCGGTGAGACCGGTGAAGACGACGACGGCCGCCAGGAGGAGCAGCACCCCGGCGGCGATCAGGGCGGCTCCCGCGCCTCCGCTGCCGCCGGCCGCGAGGACGGCTCCGATCGGGACCAGCGCGAACGGGCTCAGCAGGCCGAGCAGGGCCAGGACCAGCAGCGGCCACCCCGAGGCCGCTCGCGCCGTCCGCTCGTGAGTCTGGGGGGCCGGCATGTCGACGGCGATCTGCAGGTCTGTCATGTCTTCTCCTCGGTGTCTAGCACGACACTAGCAAAGTGATATCACTTTTCGCCAGACCTGGTCTCGCCCGAGGAGCCGAACTCTCAGTCGCCGGTTTCCAGGCCGCTGCGCAGGAGCGCGGTGAGCCGCCGGGCGTGGGCCACGTCGGTTCCGGTGAGTGCCGCGCCGCCGGCGAGGGCCAGCAGGTCGGTCACGGTGAGTCCGGGCCGTACGGCGCCGGCGTCCTGGGCCCGCCGCAGCAGGTCGGACGCGGTGGCGCGGATCGAGGTGTGCCACTGGTCGAACAACGCGCTACGACGGCCGGTGGAACCTTCCGTGGCCGCGAGGGCGAGCGGCCGCTTCGTCGCGACGTGCACGACGAACGCGTCCAGCCAGGAGAAGAGCGCGTCGGCCGGGGAGAGGTCCGCCGGCGGGTCGGCGCCCCGGTGGCACAACTCCGCCACCTCGTCCGCGTACACGGCGACGAGCAGGTCGGCGCGGGTGGGGAAGTGCCGATACAGGGTCGCGTTGCCGACGCCGGCTCGCCGCGCCACCTCGTCCAGCGCGACCTCCGGCCCCGACTCCGCGACGAGCTCGCGTGCGGCGGCGAGCAGCAGTGTGGCGTTACGCGAGGCGTCCGCCCTGCGCGTACGGCGGGGCGGCGCGGGCTCGGGACCACTCGACGTCATCCGCACTCCCTTCTCTTGCTATCCGGCTTCTCTTGCTATCTGGGGAGTTCCCCGTTTACGGTGACAAGCCTAACGGGGGAGCTCCCCATTTGGATGAAACGGCGGAGGACGATGACGCTGACTGCCGACGACCGCGCGGCCATCACGGACCTGATCAACCTGCACGGCCATCTCACGGACAGCGGCGACTTCGACGGCCTGCACGAGGTGTTCTTGCCTGACGTGGTCTACGACGTCAGCGATCTCGGCGGCGGGGTGATCGTCGGGCTCGCGGCGTTGCGCGACGCCGCGCTCGCCCTGGGCGAAGGGAATCCGGTCGCTCACCACGTGACCAACATCGTCGTCACCGAGGCGGCGGACGGCCGGGCGCGAGCGCTGTCGAAGGGCATCGGGGTCGACGCCGACGGGACCACGGGCAGCGTGACCTACGAGGACACGATCGTGCGTGGCGACCACGGCTGGCGGATCAGCCGCCGCACGGTCCGCGCCCGCCGGATGCCCCTGACTTTCTGAGGGTGATCACACGGTGACGACGACCTTGCCGGCGGGGTGGCCTTCCATGAGGTGCCGGATCGCGTCGGGCGCGGAGGCGAGGGGATAGGCGCGGTCGATCGCCGGGACGACGGCGCCCGACTCGATGAGCCGGGTCAGCTCCTCCAGGTGCTCGGCGCGCTCGCGGGAGAACATCGGGCGCAGTCGCTGCCGTGTGAAAGCCGACAGCAGCGGCGCCCGGAATGTGCGTCCCATGCCACCGGTGAAGCGGTACGCGGTGTGCCCGCCGCCGACGATCACCAGCGTGCCGCGCGGGGTCAGGGTGCGCCGCAGCAGGGACAGCGGCCGGTTGCCCGCGGTGTCGACGACGACGTCGTAGCGTGCGCCGTCGCGGTCGATCTCCTCATGGGCGTAGTCGATGACGTCGTCGGCCCCGAGCGACCGCACGAACTCCGCCTTCGCCGCCGCGCACACGCCGGTGACGCTCGCGCCGAGCGCCTTGGCGATCTGCACGGCGAACGACCCCACGCCTCCCGACGCGCCGATCACCAGCACCCACTGCCCCGGGCGCACGCCCGCGACGTCGCGTACGGCCTGCAGCGCCGTCATGCCGGAGACCGGCACCGCGGCGGCCTGTTCGAACGTGAGGTTGGCCGGCTTCGGCGCGAGGCGGGCCTGCGGCGCCCTCGCGTACTCAGCGAGCGAGCCGTTGGGGCAGGTGCCGTACACCTCCTGGCCGGGCCGGAAGCGGGTGACATCGGCGCCGACGGCCGTCACCACCCCGGCGACGTCGCGGCCCCGGACGGGAACCTTGGGGCGGCGCAGCCCGAATCCGGCGCGCGCGAGGTACGGCGTGCCGGTCATCAGGACCCACACGCCGGGGTCCACGGCGGCCGCGCGGACCTCGACGAGCACCTCGTCGCCGCCGATCGAGGGACGGTCGATTTCGCGTAATTCGAGCACGTCGGCCGGGCCGTACGTGTCCTGGACGATGGCCTTCACTTCGTCTCCTCGGTGAGGTCGGGATACTGGAACACGTCGTCGAGCGGGGCGCCGAACACCCGGGCGATCCGGAAGGCCATCTCCAGGGACGGCGAGTATCGGCCCTGCTCGATGGCGATGACGGTCTGTCTGGTCACGCCGATGCGCTCGGCGAGTTCGGCCTGGGTCATCTCGTCGTGGGCGAACCGCAGCGCGCGGATGCGGTTCGTCACGCGGGTCGGCTTCACCACTCCGGAACGCTCCTGCGGTAGAGGATGATCTTGGCGACATCGCTGAGGACCGCCGACAGGACGAAGAAGAGGTAGATCACGTTGGCGATCCAGAACCTGTCCCACTCCGCCACGGCCATGAGCATCGCCGCGAGCGCCCCGATGGCCACGAACGCCTGACCGGTGTAGTCGCCGAGCCGCCCGATCTCCTTGTCGCGGACGTCGATGACGCGCGAGGCCCGCGGATTGACGATCGCCATCCCGATCTCGGCCAGGATCGCCGCGCCGATCGCCCCGCCGATCGTCCACAGCAGGGCGGCGGCGTACGGCACGTCTGGTAGCGGGCCTCCGTCCGCCCGTCTGAGGATGGTGACGACGTACGCGGCGTAGGCGACCACGGCGACGACCAGCCGGATCCAGGCGCGCTTCTCCTCGTGCGTCATGATCGGCTCCCCTTTCTGGATGTACAGAATCTTTGACACCCTCAAGGTAAACCGTCTTTGACGTGATGTACAGAACTTTTTACATCGAGCACGTTGGTCGAGCCCGGCGCGGTCGAGCGGGGAGACGGACGTACACGGGCGCGGGTCAGGCCTCGGCGGCCACCTGCTCGGCGCCGATGACCTTGAGGAACTGCAGGGACTCGTACGCCGGGGACCCGGGCTCGGCGGTGAAGATGACCACCTGCTGCTCCTGGTCGGGCACGGTCAGCACGTCGAAGTCCAGCTCGATCTGCCCGGCGCGCGGGTGCCGCACGGTCTGGTGCAGGTGCCGCTCGATGTGGAACCGCTGGGAGTTCCACAGGCGGGCGAAGTCCGCGCTCCCGGCCAGCAGCTCCTCGATCAGGCTCTTCAGCTCACGGCTGTCGGGATAGCGGGTGACGGCGACGCGCAGGTAGCTGACCGCCGTGACGACGAACCGCTCCGAGCTGCCCATGCCGTAGTGCCGCCGCTCGGGGTCGGGGTGCAGGAAGTAGCGCCGGATGACGTTGCGCTCCTGGCCCGCGAGCGCGGAGAAGTCCTCGAACAGGGCTGCCGCCAGCGGATTCCAGGCCAGCACGCGGCAGGTGTCGTCCACGACGATCGCGGCGGCGTCGGTCAGCCGGTCGACCAGTCGCAGCGTGCTCGGCCGCACTTCGCGTACGGGTTCGGGGGACCGGCTCTCCTCCCGCTCCCCGGCCAGGTGGAACAGGTGGGCCCGTTCCTGGTCCGACAGGCGGAGGGCGCGGGCGATCCCGTCGAGCACACGCCGTGACGGGTGCCGCCCCCGCGCCTGCTCAAGCCGCGTGTAGTGGTCCACCGAGATGTACGCGAGCTGGGCGACCTCCTCACGCCGCAGGCCGGGCGTGCGGCGGCGGCGTCCCTCGGGCAGGCCGACGTCGGCGGGGCCGACCTGCTCGCGCTTGCCGCGCAGGAACTTCGCCAGGCCGTGCTTGTCCATACCTGCGACCGTACGACGGAAATCGACCGTACGGACCGCGCAGCCACGGACTCCTGGTCCCTGGTTGTGCGGGACGGCCCGGGGCGACGGTGGGGGTGGCACCGACCGGCGGCGGACACGGACGCGCCGCCGGTCACCGACCTCACGAAAGGCATGTGATCATGCGAGTTCTCATCACGGGGGCGAGCGGCTACGTCGGCGGAGTCGTCACCGAGCACCTCGTCAGGGCCGGGCACGAGGTGGTCGCCCTGGCCCGGTCCGACCGGGCCCGCGAGCGGGTCGAAGGGCTGGGCGCCAAGGCGGTGTCCGGAAGCCTGCGGGACCTCGACGTCCTGCGCGGCGCCGCGGCGGCGGCCGAGGCCGTCGTGCACACCGCCGTCGACTACGTCGATCCCGAGATGGGCGACATCGAGGGCGACGCCCTCGCGGCGCTGCTGGGCGGCCTGAACGAGGGCGGCCGGTTCGTCTACACCAGCACCGGCCTGGTCTACCCCGACCGGCAGGGCGCGACCGTGGACGAGGACCACCCCGTCGCCCCCGAGACGTCGCCCCAGCCCTACAAGGTCCTCGGCGAGCGGCGGGTCCTGGCGGCCGGCCATGTGGCGGGCACGGTGATCCGGGCGGCGCTGGTCTACGGGCGTGGCGGATCGGGCCTGCTCCAGGGGCTCATCGGCGCCGGCCGGCAGAACGGGATGGTGCCCTACATCGGCGACGGCGCCAACGAGTGGTCGTCGGTGCACGTCGACGACCTCGCGGCGCTGTACGTCGCCGCGCTGGAGCGCCGCGAGCCGGGGGTCGTCGTCAACGCCGCCTCGGCCGAGCGGACCTCGATCCGGCGGATCGCCGAGGCCGTCGCCGGCCTGACCGGCGCCCAGGCCGTGTCGCTCACGCTGGAGCAGGGGACCGCAGCGATGGGGCCGCTCGCCGCCACGCTCACCCGTTCGTCGCCGCTGGACGCCTCGCGTGCCCGCCGGCTGTACGGCTGGACCCCCGCCCGGGCCGGGCTGATCGAGGAGCTGACCACCGGCTCCTACGCACAGTCCTGAGCGCGGCAGCCACGACCGGTGCCTCGTGTTCATCCGATTCCTTCGGAAGGGGATGTTCTCGCGAGAACCCGTTCAGGATTCGTCCGCCGGCCGGAACAGCCGAGGTTTTCTCCGGCGCATTCAGCCGGCGTCGATTTCGGTCATTCGCCGCAATGAATTGTGCTCCGGTTCGCCGGCCCGGGTCCCGCACACCGGGCAGCCGGGACGAGGCGGATGCCGGACCCACACGTGGTGGTCCGCCGCGGTCAGGTTGACTCCTCGAATGGTGCCGACCGGCGGCACGGGCACGCCGGTCAGCAGCCCGAGCAGCGTGTGGGCGACGAGCTGGCCGGACACGCCCGCCGAGGTGGCGATCACGCCGGGGCCGCCGAGGTGCACGGGCGTGCCCGGGCGGCGCCGCGCCTCCTCGCCGCTGCTCAGGCACTCGTAGCAGGCGCCCGCTCCCGGCGCGAAGCACCCCACGGTGACCAGCGGCCCGTTGTATCCGCCACCCGCCCAGGGGATGTTCGCGGCGGCGCAGGCGCGGTTGGCCCACACCCTGATCGCGTGCCCGCTGGGCCGGTCCGCGCAGAGGGCGAGCGCGTCGTAGCCCGCGATCAGGTCGTCCAGCTCGCGCCTGCTGCCGATGTGGCGGCGTTCCCCGGTGACGGAGATGTCGGAGTTGACGGTGCGGAGCCGGGCGACGGCCGCCTCCGCCTTCGGGCGCCCGACGTCGTCCTCGCCGTAGAGCACCTGGCGGTTGAGATTGGACAGCTCGACCAGGTCGGGATCCACGCAGTGGATCGCGCCGACGCCGAGGGCGGCGAGTGCCCAGGCCGCGTGGCAGCCCGTGCCGCCCAGGCCGAGCACGACGACCCGCGCGGACTTCAGCCGGACCTGGGTCTCCCAGCCGTGGGCGCGCGGGACGACGTCGACGGCCCGGAAGAACGCGTGGTTCCTGCTGTAGCGGTCGAGCTCGCGCGCGCTCAGCCCGGCGGGCGGCACCGCCGCGGCGTCCTCCACATATCGGGTGGCCGCCAGCTGCTCGACGATCGACGGGGCGTCCGGCAGCTCGGGATGGGCCAGGCGCAGCCGTTCGGCGATCTCGTCGCGAGAACGGGTGCCGTCCATCAGGGTGAGGGCCGTCCACACCCAGCCGTACGGGTCCGCGATTTCGGCGGCGATCCCGTAAATCTCTCCGCCGATGCGAATGGTGCCGTCCTCGTATCGATGAGGACGGTGCTCGAATTTCACGCGGGGCAGTCGCACGTGACGACGATTAGTGGGCGATAAGTGTGCGAGTCAACACCGAATTCCGCGGAAGGGAAAAAGGGGTCGGCCGTAAAACGTTCCCGTCCGCACCGGACGTCTCCGCGGGGCGGCGCGCCGCCGCGAAGAGGGCATGGAACGTCACCGCTGGGCATACGTTGGTGACGATGAACGATCAGCCTGCCGTGATCCCACCGCCGCTGCCGCGCCGCACGGTGCTGGCCGCCGCGCTCGCCGCCGTGGTCGTCCCGCTCTCGGGATGCGCGGGCTCGGCGGGCGAGGCCGCCTCGGTCGCCTCCCGTGAGCGGGTGACCCCGCCCGCATCGGAGCGGTCCTCCGCGAGCCCGGAGCCGTCGGTAAGGGACCTGCCCGCGCCGGACGCGGCGGTCTCCAAGGACCCCGAGCGGCTGGCCGACGCACTCACGCGTACGGTCGGGCGGCTGCGTGACGCGATCGACGACTGGAGACGTACGGGTGACCCCGCGAAGGGGGAGGCGCCCGAGCCGGTGGTCCTGCTGTCCCTGTACGAGCAGCGCGTCTACCGCTATCTCGCCCGCAATCCCGCGGTCGCGTCCCGCACCTACGGAAAACTGGCGAAGGACATGGCCGCGCGGGCGCGGGACAACGTGACGGCCATCCGCGACCTGCTCTCCCTCGCCCACCCCGTCAGCGGCCCGATCAAGATCAAGGTCAGACCGGCGGAGCCCGCCGACGCCCTGCTCGCCGCCTTCCGGCGCGCCGAACGCCGGTTCGGCGTCGAGTGGGAGGTGCTGGCGGCGGTGATGCTCGTGGAGACCAAGTTCGGGCGGGTGCGTTCGCCGAGCTACGTGGGCGCCAAGGGGCCGATGCAGTTCATGCCGGGCACCTGGAAGGCGTACGGCATGGGCGGCGACATCGACGACACCGGCGACGCCCTGCTCGCCGCGGCCAACTACCTCCACGCGTCGGGCGCGCCCGGCGACTACCGGCGCGCGCTGTACGCCTACAACCACTCCCAGGCGTACGTCGACGCGGTCCTGCTGCACGCGCGCCAGATGAAGCGGGACATCCGGAACTACTACGCCTACTACACCTGGCAGGTCTACGTGATCACGCCGAAGGGCGAGCACCGCCTGACGGGCCCCTGACGAGAGGGCGGCAGGCGGGGATCCGTAACCGATGCCGCCTTTCGCGCGACTCATCCTTCGGGAGCGATCGCGTACGGGAGGTCGGTTGTGCGGCGGCTGACGACTGATGCCGGAACGAAGCCCATCGGGCCATCTGCTGGAGCCGCGCTGCTCCGGGGAGCCGCGCTCCTCATCGCGGCGGTGCTCGGCCTGCCGGCGCTGAGCCCGCGTCCGGCGCTCGCGGACGACACGTCCTGCGGGTTCGGGCCGCCCCGCTCGTCATGGGTGGAGACGTCCGTGGTCGTCGCGGAACGCGGCCACGACACCCCGGTGATGACGAGCACGACGCGCGTCGGCGTCCCCCGCGACTGGCCGGGGGCCGCCGCCCTGCTCGGCGACGGGAGCGCCGTCGGCTGCCTGCTGCCGCCCGGCGGCACGCCGAGCGTCACGGTGCCGGCCGACGGCGCCGACGTCGTGGTCCAGAGCACCCGGGAAACCCCGCTGGAGCTGTACGACACCGAGTGGGGCGCGGAGTCCGCCGGGCTGTGGTCGAGCCGCACGTCCGGCGACACCCGGTTCGTCGCGCTGCTGCCCTCGCCCGCGGACCTGCCGCCGGGGCTGGCCGGGGCACGGTGGCGGACCGTGGTCGTCAAGACGCCGGAGTTTCGGGCACGCACCGTGACGCCCCTGCCGTCGGAGGTGCTTCCCGGCGGCACGTACGTCTGGCGCGACGGCGCGGCCCCGCCGCGTGTCGAGGTCGCTCTGCCGCTGTCCGCGCGGTCGGCGTTCCAGCGCTGGAGCGGGCTGCGGGGGCAGGACGTGCTGACGGTCGGGACCTACCTGGGCTTCGCGCTGCCCTACCTGCTGCTGGCCGGGCTGCTCGTGGTGCTGTATCGGCGTTCCGGCGACCGGGACGAGCGCGTCCTCGTCCGGATCACCCTCGGCGCCCTGGCGATGATCACGGCGACCGAGGCGGTGCTGATCGTGGGCGTGCTGACCGGCACGCTCTTCCTGGCCGGCCTGTTCCAGGTGCCGGAGACGCTGGCGATCCTCGTCGTGGCGGCGCCGCTCTTCCTGGCGGTGCGGGGGCTGGCGCGCACCGGACTCCGGTGGGGGCTCCCCATGCTCGCCGGTGCGGTGCTCGCCGCTGTCGGCGGGCTGGCGCTCCTGGCGGCACGGCTCTTCGGCGATCAGCCGTCGGACCCCCTGCGGGTCGCGCCGGCCGTGGTCACGGCGCTGCTGCTCACCGGGGCGGCATGGGCGATCGCGGTCCGGGCCGCCCGCGTCCGGGGCAGGACGCCGCGCGCCGTGCGCGCCCTGCTGTGCTGGAGCGTCCCCGGCCTCGCGCTGCTGACCCTCGCCTACGTGACCCAGACGGCCGTCGTCGGCCTGCGGACCTCGAGCTTCCTGCCGGCCGCGGCGACGTCGCCCTTCTTCCTGCTGCGCAGCCTCGCCTATCTGATGTGGCCGCTGGTGGTGCTCCTGCTCCTGCTGCTGCTCCGCCTGCACGGACGGCGTACGGACTCCGTCGGGCCGTCCACTCTGTGGCTCCTGGTGTTCCTGTTCGTCGTGGGCACGATCAGGTGGCTCAACACGTACGCCGGAATGCCCTTCCCGCTCGCCGGGCTCGTGGGGCTGGGCGCGCTGCCCCTGCTGCTGCGGCTGACGCGGCGGGCCGAGGTCGCCGACCCGGGCGTGTCACGCCGCAGGCTCGCGATGATCGTGGACGAGTACCGGGACCTGGAGCAGAGGGAGAAGGGGCTGCGGCGCCGCTGGGCGGCGGGGGAGCTCGACGACGAGGAACACACCAAGGAGGCCGGGCCGGTCGTCGGCCGCATCCGCCGGCTCCGCATGGAGATCGGCCTCGACCCCGACAGGGAGGACGGGCTCAGCCCGCTCGACGTCGCGCTGTCGCGCGGCCCGGGAGTGACGTGGTGGGCGAACGCGCGGCTCGCCGCCCGATACGCGTCCTACGTGGGCGCGCCCGCCGCCGTGTTCCTGATCTGGGCCACGTGGAGCACCGACAGCCGGGGACACGACGGCTGGCTCGACCGGCTCGGCGATCCCGACGGGTTCTACGGCCTGGCCGGCGACCTGATCGGCGGGCTGCTGATCTGGCCGGTGGCGGGCTTCGTGCTGGGCGCGCTGTGGCGCCGCCTGCCCGGCAGGCGCGGCTATCTCAAGGGCGTCGTGCCCGTCCTCGCGTACGCCGCGGCGACGGGGGCCCACGCCGTGCTGAACAACGTCATCGGCCAGGCCCCCGTGCGCGGTTCACTCGTGCGGGTGCTGCTGCTGTTCCTGGTGCTGACCGTGGT
Organism: Microbispora rosea; assembly: GCF_900156315.1. GTDB lineage: Bacteria > Actinomycetota > Actinomycetes > Streptosporangiales > Streptosporangiaceae > Microbispora > Microbispora rosea. The sequence continues at coordinate 82,622 of NZ_FTNI01000010.1, forward strand.
CGCCGTCCTCATGGACGCGCGGACCCTCCAGACCCGCCCGGGTGGTCTCGCGTCGCGGCTCACCCCCGTGGCCGTCGTCTACCGGCTCGGTACGGCGGGCAGCGGGATCGCGCTCATCGTCGCGCAGGCGGCGGCCATCCTCGGCCTGTGGAGTCAGCTCAGGAACGGCATCGACATCACCTCGCAGGTGGACACCTCGGCCCAGGCGCAGGTCGGCGCCGACGCGCAGGTGCTCCTGGGCCGTGTGGACAGATGAGGACGCATCGCGGGCTCACAGAGCGGGGTAGGCGTTGTCCACCAGCATCACGAACTGCTCGTGGTGCCAGTCGCCCGGCAGCGGCGCGTTGGGGAGGGCGCCGGTCGGCCGGATCGAGTCCGACACGGGCCCGAGGGAGCCGTTGGGGTCGCACGTGCGGTCGAGCAGCCGGTCGGAGCCCTCGGGCAGGATCGGTCCGCCCGCGCCGTCCGACTCGCCGGGCCGCTTGATCCACAGGTAGGCGTCGACGCCGGGGACGGGAGCGGCGACCGGCCGTGTCCCCAGCCCCGCGCCCTTCTGGTTGCACATCGCGCTGCGCGACGGACGCCGGTCGACGCGGCTCTGGTCCACGTAGGTGTTGACGTCGAGCGAGGTGCCCGCTGCGGTGGGCCGGTCCGGACCGCCCCAGCCATCGCGGGAGGTGTCGACGACCACGCCGAGCATGCTGGAGAAGCCCTTGGCGATCAGGGCGCTCCGCATCGCGAGGGCGTAGTCCCGTTCGTGCAGGTAGGGGTTCCAGTCGATGAACCTGCTCAGCTTGATCGGCTGGCCGGCCACGGTCTGGTTCGAGTCGGTCAGGAAGGGTTCCACGAGGGGGACGTAGTCGGCGACGTTCGTGGCGATGCCGTCGAGGCTGTTCAGGCCCGCCGTCGTGCCGCGTGCGGTCTCGGTGATGACGGTCGCGAGCGCGGCGAAGTTGTCCTCCCAGCCGGCCCATCCCGTGCTGCCCGCGTCGAGGTACGTGTAGACGTTGGGCAGGGGTGCGAGCTTGTCGAGGGCGTAACGGATGCCCATCACGTACACGCCCGACCCCGCCGCCTGGCCGCAGGGGTAGGTGCTCGTGCTTCCCACGATGAGGTCGATCAGGGCATGCGGCTCGATGACGGCCGCGACGCGCAGGTTGCGATATTCGGGCCTGGCCAGGAGGGCGGCGACGGGGTCCACGAACTCCGCCTTGTAGCGGTTGAGGCCGTTGTCCTGCTCGTGCAGCTCGGCGTCGGAGACCAGCGACCGGCAGTCGCGGTCGGGCAGGTCGTGGAGGACGAGCGTGATGTATCCGGCTCCCTGCTCGACGGCGGTGTCGAGGTGGTCCTTCAGCGTACGGGCGACTCCGGAGCCGCCGGTGACGTCCGCGATCCGGTCCAGCCAGACTGCGGTGGGCGTCTGCTTCAGGCCGCGCATCTTCTGCGCGGTCGCGTCGTCCACCTTCGTGGCGGAGGACTCCACGTCGGCCGCCCAATCGGGGTCCACGTACCCCCTGACGCCGGCGAACGGGTTGTCCACCGGCACGCCCCCGCTCGGACTGGGGCTCGGGCTTGGGCTCGGACTCGGTGACGTGCCCGGCACGACGACCTGGCAGGGCACGCCGGCGAATTGGAAGTCCGTCGGCGGCGGGTTGCTCCCGGTCCAGGTGCCGTTGAATCCGAGCTGCAGGGACCCGCCGGACGCCACCGCGCCGTTCCAGGACTCGTTCTCGGCGACGACGCGGTTGCCGAGCTGGGTCCACCGGGCCGACCAGCCCTGCGTGAGCCTCTGCGAGCCGGGGAACGTGAACGTCAGTTTCCAGCCGGTCAGCGCTTCGCCGGTGTTCCTGACCGTGATCCCGGCCGTGAAGCCGCCCGAACTCGTTCCCCACTGGGTGGTCGCGTAGGTCACCTGACAGGTGACCGCGGCGCCGGCGGACGCCGCACCCAGGACCGGCGTCGCCACGGCCACCGCCGCGACGGGGACCGCCGCCGCGGCGGCCGTCAGGATCCTGCGGGCAAACCGTGCGTGGCCGAAGGGCATGGGCGATCGTCTCCAGGGTGCGGTGACCGGCTCTGGCCTGCCGGCGCCCGTTCCGGTTCGCGCATGGGGGCCGACGCTCCCAGATTCGGCAACGGCCCGGCTCGTGTACACGATTCGCCGAAGTGGAAATATTCGTTTCCGCGCCGGATTCACCGGAATCGCGCGGCACCTCGGGAAACTCCGCACGCGAATCGCCGATCGCCGCCGAATCCGGTGAAATATTCACCGGCGTGATCGCACCATGACCGACGCGGCGACGGGCGGCCGCGCGTCGTCATCCCCGGTCGGCGCGGGGCGTTTCCTGGTCGCCGGCGACGACCAGGCCGGATTCGTACGCGAAGACGACGGCCTGGGCGCGGTCGCGCAGGTCCAGTTTCGTCAGCAGGTTGCTCACGTGGCTCTTGACCGTGTGCTCGGTGACCACCAGATCCGCGGCGATCTCGGCGTTGGACCGGCCGCGTGCGAGCAGCCGCAGCGTATCCATCTCCCGGTCGGTCAGCTCACCGAGTCGCTGCCGCAGCCGGGGCCGGGCACGTCCACGCCCGACGAACTCGGCGATCAGACGCCGGGTGATCGCCGGGGCCAGCAGCGACTCCCCGCCGGCGACCAGGCGGACGGCGCGTACGAGGTCGTCCCGCCGCACGTCCTTGAGCAGGAAGCCACTGGCTCCGGCGCGCAGGGCGTCGTAGACGTACTCGTCGACGTCGTACATGGTCAGGACCAGCACCTTCGCGTCGGTCCTGCGGCACACCTGCGCGGTGGCCTCGACGCCGTCCACGCCGGGCATCCGGATGTCCATGAGCACCACGTCCGGCTGCAGTTCGACCGCCTTCGCGACGGCCTCGGCGCCGTCGGCCGCCTCGCCGACCACGGTGATGTCGTCGTGGGCGTCGAGGATCATGGCGAAGCCGCCGCGGAACAGGTCCTGGTCGTCGGCGACGAGTACGCGCAGCATGCCGTCAGCCGATCGGCAGGGTCGCGGTGACGGTGAGACCCGGGTTCCCGGCCCGGACGGCGAGGCGGCCGCCGCACGCCGTGACCCGCTCCCGCATCCCGATCATGCCGTGTCCTTCCCGTAGCTCCCGTGCGCCCCGTCCGTCGTCGGCGACCTCCACGTCCAGGGTGTCACCGGACCAGCGGAGCCCCACGCGGACGGTGCTCGCTCCAGCGTGCCGGATCGTATTGGTCAGCGCCTCCTGGATGATCCGGTACGCGGCGATGTCCACGTCGGAGGGAAGGCGCCGCGGCTCGCCGCGTACGTCGGCGGAGACCTCCAGGCCCGCCCGGCGGGCGTTGTCCAACAGGCCGGGCAGGGCGTCGAGCCCCGGCTGGGGCCCCCGGGCCGGAGCCGGACCGCCGGATGCCTCGCTTCCGCGCAGCGCGCCGAGGATCAGGCGGAGCTGGCCGATCGCGTCCCGTCCGGCCGCCGCGATCGCCTCGAAGACCGCCTCGGCCTTCTCCGGGTGATCGCGCATCACCAGCGGGCCGGTCTCCGCCTGGATCACCATGAGGCCGACCGAATGGGTCACGATGTCGTGCATGTCGCGGGCGATCCGGGTGCGTTCGCGGGCGACCGCGGCGGCGCGCTCCTCGCGGATGCGGGCTTCGCGCTCCCGCTCCGCGTCCCGGCCGGCCCGCCGGGCTCGTGCGCCCACGCCGACGGCGTACGCGGCGACGATCGCGGTGAGGAGGTAACGGTAGGTCTCCAGATTCTCGTGCGGGACGACGAGCGACACGGCCACCCCGGCGACGAGACCCGTGATGCCCGCGGCGCGCCGCGCCCGGGACAGATCCGCCGCCGCGAACGTGTAGGTGCACACCAGCACGCCGTAGGGAAGCAGCAGCACCACCAGGGTCGAGGAGTGCGGCAGCGACTTCGCCGTGATCGACAGGATCGTCGTGGCGCAGCCCACGACCGCCCCGACCGAAAGAATGGCGCGACGCCTCCACAGCACGGGCACCGACATCAGCACGGCGAGCACCACGGCCCACCACGGCTGCCGGTGCGGGACGAGGACGGGCGTCACCGTCATCACGGTGACGGCGCCGGCGATCGCGACGTCGGCCCTTGAGGGACTGAGGATGCTCGCCCGCATGACCGGCTCCGGGGGGTTGTCCGAGGGAACCCGGCAAGGCTATGCGCGCGGCGCCCGCGGTCGCCTCCACCGCCCGGCCGATGGCCGTCTCACTCCTTCGAGTGAGAGGCCGTGCCACGACCGTCTGAACGCTTCCGGTCCCCGCGACCGGCCCCCGGTTCGCTCTCGCCGGTGATGTGCCGTCCAGGCCGGATCCCGGAGGGTCGGGGCGGCTGGAGAAGGAGGCTGCTCGATGAATCCATCGATTCGACGTCTGGCCGTGGCGCTCGCCGCCACGGCGCTGTCGGCGACGCTGTTCCATTTCGGCACCGGGCTCACGCCGGTGCCCTGGCTCACCTGGCTCGCACCGCTCCCGGTGTTCGTCCTCGCTCACCACGTCGGCGCGCGCACCGCGTTCCTCGCGGCGTCGGCCGCGTGGCTCGGCGGTGAGACGGCGATGTGGGGCTACTTCCTCGACACGGTGCAGATCCCGCCGCCGATGGTCGTGTCGATGCTCGTCGGGTCGGCGCTGCTGTTCGGGCTGGTCGTCCTGTCGTCGCGGGCGCTGATGCGGAGAGGACGCCCGCTGGCGGCCGCCGCCGTCGTGCCGGCGGCCTGGGTCGCGGTCGAGTACGCGGTCTCGGTGCTGTCGCCGAACGGGGCCTGGTGGAGCCTGGCCTACACCCAGGCCGACGTCCTTCCGGTCCTGCAGACCGCGTCGGTCACCGGACCGTGGGGCATCACCTTCCTGGTCCTCGGGGTTCCGGCGGCCGCCGCCGCGCTTCTCGCACCGCTTCCCGCAGCACCGGGGGCGGCCGGGCGGCTGCGGGTGGCGGTGACCGCCGTGGTCGTCCTGGCCCTGGCGGTGGGGTACGGCGCCTGGCGGCTGCGCACGCCGTACGGGGACGACTCGGGCGCGGAGAAGGTGGCGCTGCTCGCCGCCGACGGGGGCGACTGGGCACCGGTCGCCTCGGCGGAGGGACGTGCCCTCCTCGGGCGATACACGGCGCGGATCCCGGACCTCGCCGCACGCGGCGCGCGGGTGGTCGTCATGCCGGAGAAGGTCTTCATCGCCGACGACGCGACGCTGCCCGTGCTGGTGGCGCCGCTGGCGCGGCTCGCCGCCGACCACCACGTCGACATCATCGTCGGGCTGGTCCTCAAGCGGTCGGGCACCCTCCGCAACGCGGCCCTCGACGTGCCCGCCGACGGGAGCCGGCCGGTCGAGTACTTCAAGCGTCACCTGATCCCGGGACTGGAAAGCGACTTCCGACCCGGGGACCGCAACGCCTTCGTGCCCGGTTCGGGCTCCCGCTGGGGGATCGCGATCTGTTTCGACCTGGACCTGCCCGGCCTGGTGCGCGACTACCGCAGGAGCGGCGCCACGGCGATCTTCGTGCCGGCCTGGGACTTCGACCGGGACCGCTGGCTGCACGGGAGGATGGCGGTGACCCGGGGTGTCGAGACGGGGCTCACCGTGGCACGCGCGGCGCGCAACGGCGACCTGGTCGTGAGCGACGCCAACGGCCGGATCAGGACCGAGGCGCACAGCGCGGACGCGCCCGTCGTGTCCGCCCTCACCGCGCTGCCCGCCCGCTCGGCCGACACGCTCTACACAAGGTTCGGCGACTGGTTCGCCTGGGCCTGCGCGCTCCTGCTGCTGCTCGCACTCGCGTCCCCGGCCCTCGACCGGCGCGCGGCAGGCGTCCGGCGCGTGCGGGCGGCGAGCGCCGCCGCGCCGTGACAGAGCACTACGGGGAACCGCCGTCGAACGAGAGACCACCCCCGAGCTGGGCCGCCACCTCTAACTGGTCGTAGAAGAGCCGATGGCTGAGGATCACCCCACCCTCCACGGTGGAGAAGCTGCACGAGCGCAGGAGGACGGCCCGGCCAGTGCCCTCCAGCACGTCCCCGCCGGGTAAGAGGAGGGGTCCCTTGTGGGTGCCGCTGATCGTGAACTCCGCCGCCACGGTGTCTCCGAACAAGGTCACCGACTGCGGAGTGATCACCATGTTGGGGTACGCCTCCAGCCACTGGGTGTAATAGGAGGCGATCTCCTCCCTGCTCTCGGCGATGCCGTCCGGGGCGACGAGCACGGCCCGCTCGTCGAAGCACTGCGCCAAGGCGTCGAGGTCATGACGGTTGATGGCCTGTCTCAGCCTGTCCACGGCACGAAGCACTTCGGACATCTGACGTTCCCTTCCTCCCGACGAGAGCGGCCGTACGGTACGCATGCGCCGTGACCGGCATGACGAAGCCCGGACATCGGCGGCTTTTTCACGATAACCCAGCTCACAGGCTGGGTCGTGTGAGTCGACGGGGACTCAGGACTCGTCAGCACCCCTGTCCTGTGCCTTGCACCCCCCTCTATCGGGCCCACTGCTCCCGTGAGCGGGGAACAGCGGGGGTCCGGCCGAGGCGGGCGAGGATCTGGTCGAAGCGGGAGGCCTCCGGGGCGGTGGGCACGCTCGGCGCGAACGCGGCGCCCGGCCTCTCGCGATACTCGCCGTCCGGCACGGCCAGGGCGATCGGCCAGGCCGCCTCGGCCAGGTCGGGGTCGGGGTCGTAGGCGATCCCCAGTGTGCGGGCGACGTCCCACCCGTGGACCAGATAGTCGATGAAGTGGAAGCCGATGGCGTGCGCGGCCGGGAACGGCGCGTCCACCCCCACGTGGGGAAGGACGAACCCGCGGTCGAGCACCCCCTCGGCCGCGAACGCGGCGGTGAGGCGCTCGGCCGCCGCGGCGTAGGCCCAGACGGGGTCGGGGGCGGGCTGCTCCCGCCACGCGTCGAGGTCGGCCCCGCGGCCCTCAGCCGCGGCGGCGAAGCCGAGGTGCTGGGCGGTCATGTGCGCGAGCAGGTCGGCCAGAGTCCAGCCCGCGCAGGGGGTCGGGCGCTCCAGGTCGCCGGGGCGCACCTCGGCCACGATGTCGACGCTCGCCTGCACGGCCCGCCGGTCCAGTTCCCGCATGTCCATCTTTCCTCCAATTTCATAAGCGCATGCAGACAATATGCACATGCTTATTGTCTGTCAATGCCTAAGCTGTGGGGCATGCCCGACCGCCCCGATCTCGCCGCGATGGCGGCCCCCCTGACCAGGGCGCTGATGGCCGCGGAGACGCCGATCCTGCGGGAGCACGGCCTGTCGATGTGGGCGTACGCCGTGCTTCTGCGTCTGGACGAGCGGCCCGTGCGCACGCAGGCCGCGCTGGCGGAGTCGATCGGCGCCGACAAGACACGCATCATCAGCGTCCTGGACGAGCTCCAGCGCAGAGGGCTGATCGAGCGGAGCCCGGACCCGGCCGACCGGCGCGTCCGGCTCCTGTCCATCACGCCCGAGGGTCGCCGCCTGCGGGACGCGGCTCAGGCGGGCATCCGCCGGATGGAGGAACGGCTGCTGTCCCGGCTGCCCGACGACGACAAGGAGGCGTTCGTGCGGGTGTTGCGGGTCCTGTCCGCTCTGCCTTCGCAGGAGTTCCGGTAAATCCCGTTGATCGATGATGGGCCGATGGTTACGGTGTGCCCCCATGTCTTTGCAGTTGACCCGTCTGGTCGATCCGCACACCGGCACATCGAGTCACCGTCTGGCCTGGCTGGCCTCCCGGCCCGACGGCGCGCCCGCGGGATCGGCGTACCTGCGCCTGTTCACCGCCGCAGGGCACGAGCATCTCGCCGAGCTCGACCTGCACGTCCACCCGGCCGAGCGCCGCGACGGGGTGGGGTCGCACCTGCTCGGCGCGGCCCTGGCGGCGGCGCGTGAGGAGGGCAGGCGGTGCGTCACCGCGGAGGCGGAGGCCGGCGCCCCCGGAGAGGCGTTCCTGGCCGCGCGGGGGTTCCGCCCGGCGCTGGGCCTGACGTTCACCCGCCTGCCGATGGCCGGGGTGGACCCCGCCGTCCTCGGCGCGGCCCTCGCGGAGCCGCATCCGGGATATCGGCTGGTCTCCTGGGAGGGCGTCGTCCCGGACGAACTGGCCGGGACGTTCGCCGCGTCCCGCCGCGCCATGGACGACATGCCGATGGACGGCCTCGATTACCGGCCGGCGCCCTGGGACGTCGCCCGGGTCAGGGCCGCCGCCGAGGCGATCGCGCGGCGTGGCGAGCTCCTGCACACCGTCGCCGCGGTCGACGAGGCCGACGGGACGATCGCGGGCTTCACCGAACTGGTGGTGCCCGGCGACGGCACGGGCGACGGGCAGCACTACGGCACCGGCGTCCTTCCCGAGCACCGCGGGCGCGGCCTCGGCCGCTGGATGAAGGCCGAGATGATCCGGCTGGTCCGGGAACGCCACCCGGACCTCGGCGGGCTGCTCGCCGACACCGCCGACGGCAACACGTACATGCGGGCCATCAACGACGCCTTCGGCTACCTGCCGACGCACCGGACCGTGCGGTACCGGCTCGACCTCTAAGGTCGTTCTGACATCTGCCGGGCGCGACCGCGTCGGGTGGCAGACTGGGAAGGAATCGGACCGAAGAGGAGGTCGAGATGACCACCGAATCGGCAGGGCGGGTCTCGTGGCCGGGCCGCTACTTTGAGGACTTCCCAGTGGGCGGCATGTATCGGCATCCGCTGGGGCGGACGGTGGCCGCCACGGACAACGTATGGCAGGCCCTCCTGACCCAGAACACCATGCCTGCGCCCGACGACAAGATCCGGGCCAGAGCCGCTGTCGCCGAGGCGCTGGGCGAGTTGAAGGACAGATGATCGACAGGCCGCGACTGGAGGCTGCCCGCCGGTTGCTGAAGCAGGGAGGTCAGGAAGACACCTGACCGCCGGATCGGCGGCGCGACGGCAGTTGCGGTCCACCAGGAGGTGTCATGAACGCGCCGACCGACGTGCTGGACCTGGTACGAGACGGCGCGGACCTGATCGTGCCGATCCACCACGGTGAACCGCACACTGTCATTGATGCTCTTGAGGCCCACGCCGACCGCTTGACCGGTGTTCGGATCCATCAGATGGATCCCGCCCGCGAACGCCCCTACATCAACGGCGAATACCCAGGGCGGCTGACCCATGTCAGCTACTACCTGGGGCCTGGTTGCCGGCAGGCGTACTGGAACGGCACGTGTGAGCTCGTCCCGGCGCACTTCAGCGAGATGCCCCTGCTGCTACGCGAGCACACCCGGCACTCCCTGGTCCTGGCCGCCTCGACCATGCCCGACGAGCAGGGCTACTTCAGCCTGGGCACCAATGCCGACTACGTGGCCGCCTTCATCGGTGAGGTGCCGTTCTTCCTGGAGGCCAACCCGCGGATGCCGCGCACTTTCGGACAGAACCAGATCCACGTCAGCCAGGTCGCCGGCTGGTGCGTCGCCGACTACCCCCTGCGGGAGACGATGCCGGCCGTATCCGACGACCGGGACACGCGCATCGCGGAACTGGTCGCCGAGCGCGTGCCGAACGGGGCATGCCTGCAGATCGGCGTCGGCCGCATCCCCAACGCGCTGCTGGCCGAGCTGGCGGGGCACCGCGATCTGGGCGTGCACACCGAGGCGATGTCCGACGGCGTCATGCACCTGGCGGAACAAGGCGTCGTCACCGGCGTGCGCAAGAAGCTCCAACGCGACAAGCATGTCGCCACCTTCTGCATCGGCACCCGGCGTTTCTTCGACTGGCTCGACGGCAACATGTCGGTGGCCATGCTGCCGGTCGACTGGGTCAACGACCCACGGGTGGTGGCCCGCGAACCCGCCATGATGTCGATCAACGCCACCAGTGAGATCGACCTCATGGGCCAGGCGGCCAGCGAGACCATCGCGGGTCGTTACTGGTCGGGCTCGGGAGGGCAGGCCGACTTCGCCCGCGGCGCCATGTACTCCGACGGGGGACAGGCGTTCCTTGTCACCCACGCGACCACCAGCGACGGCATCAGCAGAATCAAGGTCCAGCTCGGCCGCGCCACCCCGGTCACCACGCTGAAGAACACCATCGACCACGTCGTCACCGAGTACGGCATCGCTGAGCTGAGGGGGCGCAGCATCTCCCGGCGTGCGGCCGCGCTGATCGCCATAGCCCACCCCGATCACCGCGACCGGCTCACCTACGAGGCCCGCCACGCCGGGTTGTTGCATTGAACGTGTCGACAATGAGGGAGGGGACCGGGCATGGACGATATCGCCATTCACGACACCGACGCCGCCCACCAGCGGCTATCCGCGGGGGTGCGCGAACTCTGTGAGCGTTTCGGCGACGAATATTGGCGCGCCCGCGACCGCGAGCGGGCCTATCCGGAGGAGTTCGTACGCGCCCTCACCGAGGCCGGGTACCTGTCAGTCCTCATCCCGAAGGAGTACGGGGGGCTGGGGATGGGGGTCACTGAGGGAAGCATCATCCTGCAGGAGATCAACCGTTCCGGCGGGCACTCTGCCGCCTGCCACGCCCAGATGTACACCATGGCACCGTTGCTGCGGCACGGCAGCGAGGAGCAGAGACGGCGCTATCTGCCCGAGATCGCGACCGGCAGGCTGCGGCTGCAGGCATTTTCCATCACCGAGCCCGAGGCCGGATCCAACACCACCCGGATTCACACCATGGCGGTGCGCGACGGCGAGGACTACGTGGTGACCGGCCACAAGAACTGGACCAGCCGGATCGCCCAGTCGGACCTTCTGATGCTGCTGGCCCGCACTCGTCCGCCGGCGGAGGATCCCGCTGAACGGGCCGAGGGCATCAGTCTCTTCCTCGTCGACCTGCGTCAGGTCCGTGAGGAGCAGCCCGGCACGCTGGTCATCGAACCGGTCCGCACCATGTTCAACTACGCCACCAACCAGGTCTGGTACAAGGGCATGCGGATCCCCGCCGACAGCCTGATCGGCGAGGAGGGGCAAGGATTCCGCTACGTCATCGACGGCTGGAACGCCGAACGCATCCTCCTGGCCTCCGAGGCCATCGGCGACGGGTACTGGTTCCTCGACCGGGCGGTCGCGTACGCCAGGCAGCGTGACGTCTTCGGTCACCCCATCGGGGCCGATCAGGGCGTGCAGTTCCCATTGGCCCGCGCCTACACCCAGGTCGTCGCAGCCGACCAGATGCGCACCCGCGCGGCCGCCCTGTTCGACAGTGGGCAGCACAGCGGAGCTGAGGCGAACACGGCCAAGTTCCTGGCGAGCGAGGCCAGCTGGCAGGCGGCCAACGTCTGCCTGGACACCCACGGCGGCAACGGGTTCGTGGATACCTGGGACGTCGAGCGGAAGTTCCGCGAGACCCGCGTTTACCAGGTCGCCCCTGTCAACAACAACCTGATCTTGGCCTTCCTCGGACAGCACGTCCTCGGACTGCCCCGCTCCTACTGAACGATCACGATCGTCACCAAGGGGCACTGGCTAGCGGCTCGTGAAGCCGTGCCCGAGCGGCGGGCCCAGCCGCAGCTGAAGAGCCGGATAGCGGGGCGCGTCGAACCCGAGGGACTGATACAGCTCGATCCCGTACGACGTGGCGTTGAGGTCGATCGTCCGGACCCCGGTCTCGGTGCGATACCAGGCGAGCAGCGCGTCGAGACAGGCGCGGGCGAGGCCGAGCCGGCGGCGGCGCCGGTCGGTGCAGATGTTGAAGACGTGGCCCTGCAGGCCGCTCGGGTTCGTCGGCCCCGGCGCGCGGGAGTCACAGGTGCCCGCCGCACAGCTCACCACGCCGAGCGCCGGGTCGTCCACCACGAACGCGGCGAAGTCCCTCGGATCGCTCAGCCGCCGGGTGAACCACGCCTCGGCCGTCGCCCGCCAGGGCGCGCTCTCGTCCCCGACGTCCGCCCCCATGTCCTCCAGCATCACGGCGCGCAGGCGGACGAGGGCCGCGGCGTCCGCCGCCCCCGCCCGGCGGACCACGGTCCCCGAGATCGTCATGGTCACCATTGTGGCCGTGCCCGCAGGCGGAAGCGTGATCCCGATCAGGCCGTCGCGGCGGCGTTCTCCGTGGAGTCGTTCTCCGCGGCGGCCACGACGTCCTTCAGCCGGCCCATCGCGTGGTAGGTGCCGAACACGTCCATGTAGTCGCGCGCCTCCACGATCTCGCCGTTCCGCACGCGCAGGGTCAGCAGGCCCGTGGCCCGGAACGGCCGGCCGTCGGGCTCGATCGTGCCGGTGGCCTCCCACTCGCCGATGACGACCTCGGGGTCGGCCGCCTCGTGGACGACGACGTCGTGGAGCTCGGCGATCCGTACGGGGCTCGCGCCCCACGCCGCGCGGTAGAGGGCGCGGACCGCCTCCCGCCCCTCCAGGCGGGCGGGGAACAGCGGCGCCCGGAACGGGAACGTGTGGAGCGCGTCGGCGGCGTAGAGATCGGCGAGGTCGTCGGCCGCCCTGCCGACCATCGCCCGGTGGTAGCGGGCCAGGACCTCACGTGGGGTGAGTCGCATCGTTTCTCCGATCGTTCGAGAACGCTTCGCTCAACAGCTGTTGAGACTCAACGACTGTAGAGTGAATGGGCCGATCGGGTCAACGCCGGTAGAGTCGACGCGTGGAGGGGACGCCGACGAGCCGGGCAGAGCGCCGGCGCCGCACGGAGGAGCGCATCCTGTCCGCCGCGCGCGCGATCTTCGCCGAGCGCGGCTTCCAGCGCACGACGATCCGGGCCGTGGCGGCGGCGGCCGAGGTCGATCCGGCCCTGGTCATGCAGTACTTCGGGTCGAAGCAGGAGCTGTTCGAGCAGGCGGTGCGGATTCCGTCGATCCCGCCGCTGGACGGCGAGCTGGAGCCGGTCGAGGAACTGCTGGGCAGGATCGGCATGAAGATGGGGCCGCTGCCGCAGGCGACTGTGGCGATGATGCGCTCGATGCTCACTCACCCCGACGCCGCCGAGGAGGTGCGCGGCAAGCTCGACGCCCAGGTGGCGCAACTGGCGGACGCGATCGGCTCCGGCGACGCCGAACTGCGGGCGGCCCTGATGGTCAGCACGATGCTGGGCGTGACGATCGCCCATCAGCTGCTCGGCCTCACGGCCTTGCGCGACGCGTCCCCCGAACGGATCGCCGAGGCGCTCCGCCCGTCCCTGCGCTCCCTCGCCGACGGCTGAGGAGGCCGTACGGCGGGACCGCGGGCGGGGCTCCTGAGAATCCCGTGACCTGTGTGATTAGAGCGCTCGGCCGGGGGCAGTGCCGCTTCCATGGTCATCTCGGCTTCCCCCGGCGCTCGGCGAAGTGAGCGGGGGCTCTGTCCGGCCTGCGTGCGTGAGCTGTTCGACCGGGCCGGCCGCAGGTATCTGTATCCGCTCGTCTGCTGCGACGACTGCCGCCCGCCCGCGGCTGACCAGCTCTCTGCCGACTCGCCCTCTGCCGTCCTGTGCGAGGACTGCGGACGGGAGAGCCGGGCGCCGGACGTCCGCAGGTCCGCGTCCGTCGCGACGGGCTGCGCGACCTGCGGCCCCGCCCTCAGGTGGGAGGCGGCCACGGGTGCGGACGCGCTGACCGCGGCCGTCGCGGCGATCGGGGCCGGGGGAGTGGCCCGCGTGCACGATCTGTTCGCCGACCAGGTGGTCTGCGACGCCAGGTCCGAGCAGGCGCTGGCCCGCATGGACGGCGCGTCCGGGCCGGTGCGCGTGCTGGTGAGGAACGTCTCGATGGCGCGGGAGGTGGCGACCCTGTCCGGTCCGGACATCCGCGCGCTGGTCGAGCGGGCCGAGCCCGCCACGCTGGTGCGGCTGCGTGAGCCGGTGCTGCCCCGGGCCGTACGGCGCGCGACCCCCGACGCCGACCTGTTCCTGCCGCGCACTCCGTTGCAGTATCTGCTCACCGCGCGCATGGACGGCCCGCTTGCCGTGTGGGACCGGTCGGGCGACCAGGCGGACGAGTGGCCGTGCGACGGGACGCTGACCGTGGGCGGGCTCGCACGCGCCGGGCGCCGAAGCTGGACGACGGGGTTGCCGGCTCGCCTGGCGCTGGGCGGGGCCTCCTCCGCCTTCATCAGAAGGGAACCGGCCGCGAGCCCGGCGCCGTCGCCCCTTGGCGCTTCCTGACGCGTCACGCCCTCACGTGGACAGGGGAGCGGGCTCTGCCCGCTCCCCTGCGCGGTGTTATCCGGTCAGGCCTTGGCGCAGATCGCGTAGACGCTGATGCCCACGGTGTTGTAGGAGTTCTGCCGGCCGAGGGCGATCCATCCGGTGCCGTCCGGGGTGGGGAAGCTGCCCACGAGCACCGCGTCGTTGCCCTGCGCCTCGCCGCCGCCGCCCACGGCGCGCTTGCCCGCGGGGCAGTACACGGTGCGCCGGGTGAAGTTCGGCACGTTCGCGTTGGGCAGCGTCACGATCTGGTAGCCGTCGACGACGGCTGGGGACGTGGTCTGCGGGCCCGCGTCGGCCAGCGCGCCCGCGCCGGTGACCGTGAGCCCGGTGAGGACCAGCGCGCTCATCGTGATTGCCTGAACAAATCGCACGTAAAAGCTCCGTTGTATCGGAAATGACCGGATTTCGGATCGAAGAATCGGGTGTGAATGGCGCAACGCCGTCCCCGTCGGATCCGTCGCCACATCTACCCTTGATCGTCTTCGATCACACCTCGCAATGACGTATTTACTGCGCGTAGTGCATGTGTCGGCTCCGGCATGACACAAGGTCACGACGGTCCATGCGAGGCTCGGCGCGGCGCCGGGGGCGGACGTTCGGCCGTGGGTACGTTCCTGATCGGGAGGATCGCCATGAGAAAGATCGTCGCTGTCGCCGTGTTCGCTGCGATGACCATGCTCGGCACGGTCGCCGCAGTCGCGTCGGTGGCCGCCGGGACCGGCGGCCACCCGAGCACCGGCCCGTGGGCCGGGAGTCCGCCGCAGGCGCTCGCCCTGCCCAAAGGGCCCGTGCTGCCCAAAGGAGGGGTGCAGCGGCAGGAGGTGAGCCAGAGGCAGTACGACATCCTCGTCGGCCAATGCCGCTACGCAAAGACGCCGGAGGCGCGGGACCGCTGCCGCACGCAGGTGCGCGAGCAATACAAGGTGGGCACGTTCAACCCGGCCCTCGACTGCCGCACGTACTCCGGGGTCAGTGTCTGCGGCATTCTCGAACTCAGCGCCGCGCAGCGCGCCTGCGTCCAGGAGTCGGTGGGCGGCGGGCTGACCCGCCGGCGGGCCGAGGTGGAGTGCTACGCCTTCCGCTGAGGTCGCCCTTTCCGGCGAAATCTCCGGTCCAACCTAATAATTTGGCTAAACCGCAACTTTCCGTGATCTACCCTGCGGGGGTGGACGCCAACAGTCAGGGTGCCGCCGAACTCCTGGAAGCGCTGATGCGAACGGCGGCGCGGTTCAGCGAGATGGGGCGGTCCGTCTCCCGCGACTTCTTCCCCCACGTCCGCGCCGAGCCCGTCTCCGACCTGGCCGGGCCCGCCGTACGGCTCGGCGCCGCGCTGGCGCTCCCGGGGCACGACCTCGTGTTCGAGACCGCCGTCGCGGTCGGCGAGGAGACGTTCAGCGTGCGGGGCGGCCTCGTGCTGGACGGCGAGGAGGACATCCTGGTCCTGCCGTCCGTCGAGACCGCCGACGCGGTGGCGTGCGCGGCCCTGCTGGACCGGTACGCCGACGAGCTGATGACACCGGCCCGCTGGCACGTGCAGCGGCTGATCGAGGCCTGCGAGGAGGACTCCTGACGCCTCACAGCGCCTGGAGTCCCTGGATCACCTCGCGGAGGATGCGTTCCTCGGGCAGCTGGGCGACCGTGGCCTGCGGCCGCGCGTTGATCAGCCCCTGGTCGCGCAGGTCGCCCAGCAGGATGCGCACGACGTTCAGCGACATGCCGAGCTCCGAGGCCAGGTCGGCCACAGAGAGGGGGATCCGGCACAGCTGCAGGATCCGCCAGTGCTCGGGGGCCAGCCCGGAGACCCCGCTGTACGCGGCGGGAGCCGTCCTGATGATGGTCATCAGGTCGAAGTCGGGCCCGCTCGGGCGCGTACGGCCACGGGTGAGCGTGTAGGGGCGCAGCAGCGGCCCGTCCTCGTGTTCTGTCACGAGTCCTCCTGAGCGCGTTGCCAGCCGGCCTGGAAGGAGGAGAACAGGTCGCCCCGCTCCTCTCTGAGCTGCGGCGCCAGGCTGGCCTGCCGCACCCGGCGGGGGAGGGAGTCCTGGGCGCCGCCGCTGATCGGCGGCGTGAGGGCCAGGGCTGGGGGCGGGGTCTCCGGCTGGGCGAGGCGCTCGACCGCCGGTTCCCTCGTGTCGTTCTCCACCACGATCTCCTGC
Source organism: Microbispora rosea (assembly GCF_900156315.1). Classification (GTDB taxonomy): domain Bacteria; phylum Actinomycetota; class Actinomycetes; order Streptosporangiales; family Streptosporangiaceae; genus Microbispora; species Microbispora rosea. Next base: position 98,890 of record NZ_FTNI01000010.1, read on the forward strand.
GGGAGCAGGAGCACGGCGCTCGTCCCGCCGTACGGCGAGGTGCGCAGGGAGACGCGGATGTTGTGCCGCCGGGCCAGCAGCCCGACGACGAACAGCCCGAGCCTGTCACTGTCGGCCAGGTCGAACTCCGGCGGGTCGGCGAGCCGCGCGTTGAGGTGCGCCAGCTCCTCCGGGGGGATGCCGAGCCCGCGGTCCTCGACCTCGATGGCGAAGCCCCGGGCGACCAGCTCGCCCCTGACCTGCACGCGGGTCTGCGGCGGGGAGAAGACCGTGGCGTTCTCGATCAGCTCGGCGAGCAGGTGGACGACGTCGGTGACGCTGCCGCCCGCGAGCGAGTAGCCGTGGGGCATGTTCACGTCCACCCGCAGGTAGTCCTCCACCTCCTCGGTGGCGGCGCGGGCCACGTCGTACAGCCGGACCGGGTTGCGCCAGCCGCGGCCGGGGACGGCGCCGGACAGGATGATCAGACCCTCCGCGTGGCGGCGCATGCGGGTGGTGAGGTGGTCGACGCCGAACAGCCGTTCCAGCAGGTCGGGGTCGTTGATCTCCTTCTCCAGGCCGTCCAGCATGCCGAGCTGGCGCTGCAGGAGCGACTGGCTGCGGCGGGCCAGGTTCAGGAAGACCTTGTTGACGCCCTTGCGCAGCTCGGCCTGGCCGACGGCCGCCTCGATCGCGGTGAGCTGCACCGAGGTGAACGCGCGTCCGAGGTTCTCGATCTCGACGGTGCCGCTGGCCTGGGCCATCGGCGGCGTCTCGGCCGCCACGTCGACGTCCTCGCCGCGCCGCAGCCGCCGTACGAGGTCGGGCAGCCGCCGCCCGGCCAGGTCGGCCGCGGCCCGGTGCAGGATGCTCAGCTCGCCGGTCACCGTACGGGCGAACCGGAAGGAGATGAACGCGGTCGCGAGGACGGCCGCCAGGCCGAGCCCGCCGACGATGCCGATGTCCCAGAGCACGCTCTGCGCCAGCGGCACGGCGCGGGCGGCGGTCGCGTCGGCGGCCGCGTCGGTCGTCTCGGTGAGCTGGCGGGTCAGGGCCTGAGCCGTCGTCGGCCAGGCGAGCGCCTCCGGCGGGAGCGGCTGGCCCGGCCGCACCCTGGAGATCACGTCGTCCTCCAGGGAGACGAACGACGTGTAGACCGGCGTGGAGTTCAGCGCGCCGTACTGCTTGAGCAGGCCGGCGTCGAGCTGGCTCGTGCCGAGCTGGTAGAGCAGGCGGCGCTTGCCGACCATCCCCGAGAAGGCGTCCCGTTCGTCCTGCGTCATCCGCCCGGACGCCTGCGCGCCCAGCACGAGCGCGGACTGCTGGCTGACCAGCTCGCGGCTGCGGGTGATCAGGATGAGCGCCTTGGTCTGTTCGATGATGTCGATGTCCGGGGAGATCATCAGGCGGTCGTAGACCTGGTGGGCGGTCTCGACGACCGTGCTGTACTCCTCGATCGCGTCCAGGCGGGTGAGCCGGTGGTCGTCGATCTGGCCGCGCAGGATGTCGAGCCGGTCCATCTGCCGGATCAGGTCCTGGGCCCGGTCCCACATGGCGGGAGGCGTCTCGTCCCGGGCCTGCTCCGACAGGCGGGTCAGCAGGACCGCGGCGGCGTCGGTCTTGCGGCGCTGCACCTGGAGATCGGTGCGCAGCGACGAGGTGCGCCAGGCGAGGTAGCTCACCGACACGAACCGTTCGGTCTGCAGCTCGTTGATGGCCGCACTGACGGGATAGACGATGTTGTCGTAGACCTTCTGGATGCGCAGGAGCTGCTGCCCCTGCTCGATGGTCAGCTTGGCGGCGAACCCCCAGATCACCACCAGGGCGGTCACAGGCACCAGCAGAATCGCGAAAATCTTGAAGCGGATGGACCGTTTCCGACCAGCCATTAGACCTGCCCGTCGGTTACATACGTGTTAACAGTGGCGAAACCATAGCAATCGGTTAGCTGGGCCACCAGGGATCGTTCCTAACGACTTGGGCCACAGCCCCATATCGGGACAGTCTCGACGTTCCGGGGGAAAGTACTTGCCTGGCGCTGTCTAGTTGTCAGACAATCTTGCCATGAACTCCAGATCGGGCCCGCTCGCGGTGGTCGCGGCGGCCGTCCTGTGGGGGACCGCGGGCACCGTGGGCACCCTCGCCGCCGCCGGCTCCGTCTCGCTGGCCGCGGCCCGCCTCGTGCTCGGCGGGGCCCTGCTGGGCGCGTTGGCGCTGGTCAGGCGGCGCCGCGCCTCCGGTGGGAACGTTCCGATGCACCGGTCGCTGATCTTTGGGGCCGCCGCGGTCGCGGCCTACCAGTTGTGCTTCTTCGCCGCGGTCGGCAGGACGGGCGTGGCGATCGGCACGGTCGTGGCCATCGGCAGCGGCCCGGTCTTCACCGGACTCCTGTCCTGGATCGTCGGGCGCGAGCGGCCGAGCGGGCGCTGGGCGCTCGCCACGGCCGCCGCGGTCGCGGGATGCGCGGTGCTCGTCACCGGCGGGAGGGGAACGGGGGGCGTGGACGCCGGAGGCGTCGCGCTCGCCCTCCTCGGCGGGCTCCTCTACGCCTTCTACGCGGTGGTGGCGGCCCGGGCCATCGGCGGGGGCATGGAATCGGGGACCGTCATGGGCGTCATGTTCGGTGGCGCGGCCGTGCTCATGCTGCCGGTCCTCGCGCTGACCGGGCCGGGCTGGCTCGCGCGCCCGGGCGGCCTGCTCACCGCCCTCTACCTCGGCTGCGCCACGACGGGGCTGGCCTATCTCCTGTACGGCCGGGGCCTGCGCACGACGCCCGTCGCCACGGCGGCCACGCTCGCGCTGGCCGAGCCGGCCGTCGCGGCCCTGCTGGGCGTCGTGGCGCTGCGCGAGCACCTGTCCCTCGTCTCGTGGGCCGGTCTGGTGCTGCTCGCCCTCGGGCTGGTCGTGGTGGCGCTGCCCGCCGGGACGCGCCCGCCGGGCACCCCCGCACCCGAGACGCCGAAGGCGCCGGCCCGCGGCCGCCACTAGGCTCGGCACGTGACCACCCTGAGGCCCGTCTCCACCGTCGAGGCGCTCGCCGCCGCGCTGCGCGAGCGGGTGCTGTCCGGGGACATCGAGCCGGGGGCCGCGCTGCCCGAGCAGGAGCTGTCCGCCCGATACGGCGTGGCCCGCCCCACCGTGCGGGAGGCGCTGGCGCTGCTCGTCCACGAGGGACTGCTGCGGCGCGAGCGCAACCGCAGCGCGTACGTCCCGGTGCTCACCTCCGCCGACCTCGCCGACCTCATGTACGTGCGCGCGCCGCTGGAGGAACTGATGGCGCAGGCCGTCGCGGGCCGCCGGGTGGCGGCGGCGGAGGAGGCGCTGGACCGCCTGTCCGGCCTGCCGGCCGGCGCGCCCTGGGCGGCCGTGGTGGCCGAGCACATGGCGCTGCACGAGGCGCTCGTCGCCGCCGCCGGAAGCCCCCGCCTGGAGCGCCTGTACGCCACGCTCGCGGCCGAGACGCGGCTCGGGCTGGTCGGGCTCAGGCACTCCTACGAGGATCCCCACGAGCTCGCCGCGGAGCACGCCGCGCTGCTGCGCCTCATCGCCGAGGGGCCGGCGGACGCGGCCGTCCACGCGATGCGCGAGCACCTGCGGTGGCGGCACGCCTGAGCCCGGAGGCGCTCCGGGCGGCCGGAGATCCGGATTCCCTTGCACGGCCCCGCTTCAAGTCGTCACAATCGCGCCCATGCACGGCAACCCTGTGCCGGACACCTATGTGTACGTCACCGAAGAAGGCGTGACACGTCACTACGCCGACGGCAGCGTCGAGGCCCTCGCTTGGGAGGACGTGGTCGAGGTCCGCGTCGGCGGCCATGACGACCAGGATCCGCCCGGCCAGCCGGAGGACGTCTTCATCGTCCTGCTGGACCGTGAGGGCGAGGGCTGCGTGGTGCCGCACTCGGCGACGGACGCGAGCTTCCTGTCCCGGTTGCGCTACCTGCCGGACTTCGACCTCGAACGCCTGAGCACGGCGGTCGCGAGCGCGCGCTCGGACTACGTCGTCGTGTGGCGCAGCCCGGAACCGCCCTCCCCGTTGCCGGACCTGGAATACGACTAGAGGCCGGCGGGCGCCGCGCCGTCCCGTGAATCGTTTCGCGCTGAGGCGGACTTCCGCACTCCTCCGGATGTAGTTCGGTGAGTTCCCGGGCCGGCGTGGGCCTTCCAATCGGCATCGCATTCCGGCATGTTTGAATCGGAAAGTAAGGTCGGGTGCGATTATGGAGTTGATTCGACCAAACGGTATTTCCGAGGCGTATAGGGGTAGGTATTCGCGGGATCTGCGGGCCTGCCGCGCCTCTTCGCGGTTGTATGAGTTCGCCATGTAGGTACGTTATGTATCGGCATGTATTGCCGGTATATGTCGTGCTGAGGGCCGGTCGTGCCATCTTGGACCGTTCCCGTCAAGCCCTCCAGGTGGGGTCATTGCGACCAATTGTGGACAGGAGGCTTACGTTCCCTACCGGGCGGTCGCTGTCTAACATCATCCTCGTGCGGGCACGCCCTCAAATGGGTGAGTCGTGGGTCAACCTTTGGGACGCGAGGGGCGTCAATCACCTGGACGGTCCGACTACCTAGGCGCGGTGAGATGGAATCGCAAACGGAGTTGGCGCAATCGGGGGTGTTTCCCCGCGAAGTCCATGTGCGGCTGCCGGTGAACGTGTCGACGAGCTCCTATTCGAAGGTCCTCCTGGTGGGAGACCTGCTCTGCGCTGTCGTCGCCCTCGCCGGCGTCGAGCTCACGCGGCTGTGGTTCGGCGCCTTCATCCCCGTGTACGACCTCGCGTTCGGCGTGACCCTGACGATCTCCTGGCCGCTGGTCGTGGGCGTCGCCGGCGGCTACCGCACGCGTGCCCACGGCGAGGGGACGGAGGAGTTCCGCTCGGTCGCCCAGGCGGGTCTGGGCCTCATCGCGGCGGTCGCGATCGGGGCGTACCTCACGCAGACGAACGTCGCCCGCAGCTACGTCATGGCGATGCTGCCGCTCGCCACGGTGCTGACGCTGCTGATCCGGCACCGCCTGCGCAAGCGGCTGCACCGGCTGCGCATGAAGGGCCGGTACATGCGGCCCGTCGTGGCGGTGGGGCACCGGCAGTCCATCCACGAACTGGTGTTGCAGCTCAGGCGGCAGCCGTACCACGGCATGCGGGTGGTGGCCGCCTGCCTGCCGAGCGCGCAGTACCGCAGGCAGCGCTCCCACATCGACGGTGTGCCCGTGCTCGGAGACTTCCGGGACGTGCCCACGGTGGTCGACAAGGTCGACGCCGAGGCGGTCGCGGTCCTCGCGTGTCCCGAACTCCACGGCGCCGCACTGCGCCGACTCGCCTGGGGGATCGAGTCGCGGGGGACCGACCTGTTCGTCGCTCCCGCGCTGATGGACGTCGCGGGGCCGCGCATCAGCGTCCGCCCGGTCGCGGGGATGCCGCTGCTGCACGTCGAGCACCCCGATCTCCAGGGCTCCAGGCGCCTCGTCAAGAACGGCTTCGACAGGATCGTGGCGGCCGCGTTCCTGCTCGTCCTGCTCTTCCCGATGCTGGCCATCGCGGCGGTGGTGCGCGCCACCAGCCCCGGCCCCGCCCTGTTCCGGCAGACCAGGATCGGCCGGTACGGCCGCGAGTTCCACATGCTCAAGTTCCGGACCATGGTCGTGGACGCCGAGCGGCTCAAGCCGGTTCTGGCCGCATCCAACGATTCGGACGGCGTGTTGTTCAAAATTCGGAACGATCCACGGATCACCCGCGTGGGCCTGATGCTGCGCCGCTACTCGCTGGACGAGTTGCCCCAGCTCCTCAACGTGCTGCGCGGCGAGATGTCGCTCGTCGGGCCGCGCCCGCCGCTGCCCGCCGAGGTCGAGCGGTACGGCACGGACGTGCACCGGCGCCTGGTCGTACGGCCGGGCATGACCGGGCTGTGGCAGGTGAGCGGCAGGTCGGACCTGTCCTGGGAGGAGTCAGTCCGGCTGGACCTGCGGTACGTGGAGAACTGGTCGCTCCTGCTGGACCTGCAGATCCTGTGGAAGACGTGGTCCGCGGTCACCGGCGGCAGGGGGGCCTACTGACATGAAGGCCCTCGTGCTCGCGGGCGGGTCCGGCACCCGGCTGCGGCCCATCACCCACACCCGCGCGAAGCAACTGGTCCCGGTGGCCAACAAGCCCGTCCTGTTCTACGGCCTCGAGTCGATCGCAGCGGCCGGCGTCAGCGAGGTCGGCATCGTCGTGGGCGACACCCAGGACGAGATCGAGGCGGCGGTGGGCGACGGGTCCCGGTTCGGCCTGCAGGCGAGCTACCTCAGGCAGGAGGCGCCGCTGGGGCTGGCGCACGCCGTCCTGATCGCCCGCGACTACCTCGGCGACGACGACTTCGTCATGTATCTGGGCGACAACTTCATCGTGGGCGGCATCGAGAGCCTGGTCGGACGCTTCCGGGAGCGGCGGCCCAGTGCGCAGATCATGCTGACCCGGGTGTCCGATCCCCGCCAGTTCGGCGTCGCGGAACTGGCCGGCGACGGCCGGGTCGTCGGCCTCGAGGAGAAGCCGCGCGAGCCGAAGAGCGACCTCGCCCTGGTCGGCGTCTATCTGTTCACCCCGGCGATCCACGACGCCGTGGCGGAGCTCAAACCGTCCTGGCGGGGGGAGCTGGAGATCACCGACGCCATCCAGTGGCTCATCGACGCCGGCCACGAGGTCGAGCCCGCCGTAATCTCGGGATACTGGAAGGACACCGGGAACGTCGCCGACATGCTCGAGGTGAACCGGCTGGTGCTGGAATCCCTGGAGCGCCGTGTCGACGGCGACACCGAGGACTGCGAGCTCATCGGGCGGGTCGTGGTGGAGGCCGGCGCCTCGGTGCGCCGCTCCCGCATCGTCGGCCCGGTGGTCGTCGGTTCGGGGACCGTGATCGACCGTTCGTACGTCGGCCCGTTCACGTCGATCGGTGCCGACTGTGTGGTGAGCGGCAGCGAGATCGAGTATTCGATCGTGCTCGCCCGTTCGTCCATCGAGGGGGTCCGGCGGATCGAGGCGTCGCTGATCGGCCACGACGTGGAGATCACGCCGGCGCCGGACACGCCGAAGGCCCATCGGCTGGTGCTGGGGGACCACAGCAGGGTCCAGATCAGTTCCTGACCGCCGCACAGTTTCCGACCGCCGCCGCTCTCCCGGCCCGTCCGGCACAAGCCCTTTCCCGTCCCGAGCTCGAAGACAGGTGTGGTTCTTCTGTGAAGTTACTGGTCACCGGCGGCGCCGGCTTCATCGGCTCCCACTACGTCCGTACGGTTCTCACGGGCGGATACCCGGCCTTCGCCGGGGCGTCCGTCACGGTGCTCGACCGGCTCACATACGCGGGCAGCCTCGCCAACCTCGCCCCGGTGGAGGGGCGGTACGACTTCGTCCACGGCGACGTGTGCGACGCGGGCCTGCTCGGCGAGGTGGTGCCGGGCCACGACGTGGTGATCCACTTCGCGGCCGAGTCCCACGTCGACCGGTCGATCGACGGTGCGGCCGACTTCGTGCGGACCAACGTGCTGGGCACGCAGACGGTCATGGACGCGTGCCTGGCCGCCGGGGTGCGGCGCGTCGTCCATGTATCGACCGACGAGGTGTACGGGTCGATCGAGACGGGGTCGTGGGACGAGAACGCGCCGCTCGCGCCGCGCTCGCCCTACGCCGCCTCGAAGGCGGGCGGCGACATGATCGCTCGCGCGTACGCGGTCACCCACGGGCTGCCGGTCTCCGTCACGCGGTGCGGGAACAACTACGGGCCGTACCAGTACCCGGAGAAGGTCGTCCCGCTGTTCATCACCAATTTGATCGAGGGCAGGCCCGTTCCCCTGTACGGCGACGGCGGAAACGTCCGCGACTGGATCCACGTCTCCGACCACTGCCGGGCCATCCAGCTCGTCGCCGAGGTGGGCGGGCCGGGGGAGGTCTACCATGTGGCCGGCACGGCCGAGCTGACCAACCTGGAGCTCACGCGGCGCCTGCTCGACCTGCTCGGCGCCTCACCCGACCTCGTCAGACGGGTGGAGGACCGCAAGGGGCACGACCGCCGCTACTCCCTCGACGACCGGAAGCTGCGCGCCCTCGGTTACGCCCCCCAGGTGTCCTTCGACGAGGGCCTGGAGTCGACCGTGCGGTGGTACGCCGACAACCCGTCGTGGTGGAAACCGCTGCGGGCGGAGGCCCGGTGACGGCGACGCCATGAGGTGGCTGGTCACGGGCGCCGCGGGCATGCTCGGCGCCGAACTCACCACGCTGCTGGCCGGCGAGGGCGAGGACGTCGCCGCGCTGTCCCGTCGGGACCTCGACCTGTGCGACCCGGCGGCCGTCCGGGCGGCGGTCCGTACGGAGAAACCGGACGTCGTGGTGAACTGTGCGGCCTGGACGGCCGTGGACGAGGCGGAGACCCGCGAGCGGGAGGCGCTGGCGGTCAACGGCCACGCCGTGCCACCGCTCGCCGCCGCGTGCGCCGGCCACGGCGCGACGCTCGTCCACCTGTCGACCGACTACGTGTTCGACGGCACGGCGCGGACGCCGTACGCCGAGGACGAGCCGGTCAACCCGGTCAACGCGTACGGGCGGACCAAGGCGGCGGGGGAACGGGCCGCCCTGCGGCACGGCGGCTACGTCGTCCGCACCGCCTGGTTGTACGGCGCGCACGGGCCGAACTTCGCCAAGACGATGATCAGGCTCGCCGCCGGGGGCGACCCGGTGCGCGTGGTGGACGACCAGCACGGCCAGCCCACCTGGACGGGCGACCTGGCGGCCCAGATCGTGCGGCTGGTGCGCGCGAGCCCGCCCCCCGGCGTCTACCACGGGACGAACGCGGGCCGGACGACGTGGTACGGCTACGCCCGGGAGATCTTCCGCCTGCTCGGCGACGACCCGGACCGCGTCAGGCCCACGAGCAGCAGGGACTTCCCTCGCCCGGCCCGGCGCCCCGCGTACGGCGTCCTCGGGCACGAGGCATGGGGGAGGGCGGGGCTGGCCCCGATGCGGGACTGGCGCGAGGCACTGCGCGACGCCTGGCCCCGGCTCGCCGGCTCCGGCGGGTTGTGACGTTCGCGGGCGTCCGCGCGATAACCCATGGACGGCTATCCCGTGGCGCATTCATGGACGGTGGGGATTCGTGGACGGATCGGTGGCGCACGACGCGGACGGGACTGTCCCCCGATGACGGCGCCGGGACGGGCACACAGGCGGTCGGTGCTGGGCACGACGCTGGACGCGCTGACCATGCGGCAGGTCGTCGCCGCCTGCGTGGAGGCGGTGGACGGCGGCGGGCGGCTCGACATCGGCGTGGTTAACGCCGCGAAGATCGTCACCATGCGCAGGGACCCCGAGCTGCGGCGGTCGGTGCTCGACTGCGACCTCGTCCTCGCCGACGGGCAGGCCGTCGTGTGGGCCGCGTGCCTGCTGGGCCACCGGCTGCCGGAACGCGTGGCCGGGATCGACCTGTTCACGGAGCTGCTGGCCGAGGGGGAGCGGCGCGGATACCGGCCGTACTTCCTCGGGGCCACGCCGGAGGTGCTCGCCCTGCTGATCGAGCGGGTACGGCGCGACTTCCCCGGCCTGCGGATCGCCGGGTACCGCGACGGCTACTTCCCGGCCGAGGAGTCCGCGCGGGTGGCGGAGGAGATCGCGCTGTCCGGAGCCGACCTGCTGTTCCTCGGCATGACCTCGCCGAAGAAGGAGATCTTCGTCCGCGACTGGGGTGAGGCCACCGGGGCCAAGGTCGTGCACGGGGTGGGCGGCGCCTTCGACGTGCTGTCCGGACGCACCCGCCGGGCGCCGCGCGCCTGGCAGCGCCTCGGGTTCGAGTGGTTGTACCGCCTGCTGCAGGAGCCGGCGCGCCTCGGCCCCCGATATCTGAAGACCAACGGGAGGTTCCTCCTCCTCGTGGCCGCGGGATTGATCCGTGACCGCGGCCGTCTCGCGAGTTCCGCCGATTCTCTGGAGTGACAACGTGACGCAGCACCGCAGAATCGCCCTGCTGGGCCCGGGCGCGCCGGCCGGCCTGCTGCCGGCCATGGTGGACCTGGCGGTGCGCGGACTGCCGCCCGGCTACGTAGACGGGGAGTTCGTGTTCACCCGCAGGGGCGTGCGGCGGCCCGACGGCACGTGGGACGCCGTCGCGGAGGGCCGCAGCGTGCGTTATTCGGCGATCGTCGCGCTCGGCGTGGCCACGCTCCCGGAGGAGCGGCAGCGAGCCGCGCTCGCCGGTGACACCGCGGCCGACCTGGCCGGGCGACTCGTCGGACGGCTCCCTGGCGTACGCGGGCTCGGCGACGCGGCCCTGATCTGCTGGGCGGCGGCGGAGACGGGACATCCGGGGCTGGACGAGGCGCTGCGGCACCTGGCCGGGATCGACCGGCTCGCCTCCTCGGGTCAGGTGTACACGGTCGAGGCCGCGTGGGAGCTCGCCGCGCTCGTGGCCGCCAGGACGAGGCTGGGAGCGAGCTCCGAGCTGGACGGCAGGCTGGAACGCGCCCGGGCCGGGCTGCTCGGCGGCCTGGCGTCCGGCCGCCTCTACCGGCACGTGCTCGGTCCGTCGTCCGGGCCGCTCGTGCCGTGGTACCGGGCGCACGTCGGCTGCTTCGCCGACCAGGTGTACCCGCTGCAGGCGCTGGCGCGGCTGCACGCCGCCGTCGGGGACGCCGACGCCCTGGCCGCCGCGGAACAGGTGGCCGCGGGGATCTGCGCCGCCCAGGGCGCCGAGGGCCAGTGGTGGTGGCATTACGACGCCCGCACCGGCGCCGTGGTCGAGGGATATCCCGTCTACAGCGTCCACCAGCTCGCGATGGCCCCGATGGCCCTGCTCGACCTCGCCGACGCCGGGGGCACGGCCTACCTGGACGAGATCGGCGAGGGCGTGCGCTGGATGAGCGAGCGGCCCGAGTCCGGCGAGTCGCTCATCGACGAGCGGCTGAGCCTCACCTGGCGGAAGGCGGCCAGGGCGGACCCGAAGAAGCTGGTGCGCGGTCTGCGCGCGGTGGCCACCCGCACCCGTCCGGCGGCCCGGCTCGCCACCCTCGACCGGTTCTACCCGCCGGTCGCCGTCGACCGCGAATGCCGGCCCTACGAGCTGGGCTGGCTCCTGTACGCATGGCTGTTCGAGCTGCCGCGTCCGTCATGATCCCGGCGCCCGGCTGCTCTCGTCGCGCAGCCAGGTCGTGTAGTCGCCCGCCCGTACGGCGCGGCGCGCCCTGCGCCGCGCCAGCACGGTGACGGAGGCGAAGACGGCCGCCGCCGGGAGCAGCCACGGCTCCCGTGCGGCGATGCGGACCAGGTCGCCCAGGCTCGTGCGCGCGGACGGCCCGCCCGGACCGGTCTCGCGCTCCAGCTCGCTCACGCTGGTCGCCGCACGGACGCGGCGGCGCAGCAGGTCGGCGAACGTGCGGGGGGTCTGGATCCCGGCCCGCGCCTCCGCCACGACCGTCCGCTCGTCCTCGCCGAACGCCAGGGAGGCGGCCAGGTCGTCGGCCATGACCGGCGGGAGCGCGCGGATCCGGTCGTTGCCCGCCTCGGTGACCGCGATGACCCCGCGGCCGAACAGCCCCGTGCGCACGTGCGGCAAACGGGTCCAGATCGCGTAGTACGCGCGGACGGCCCAGGGCCGTCCGGCAAGCGCCAGATCGCGCTCGGGCGCCGCCGCGAGCAGCGTGCCCGGCCCGCCGAGACGGGCCACGAGCGCGCGTACGCCCGCGGTGCTCACGGTGACGTCGGCGTCCACGTAGAGCCGGGGAAAGCCGCGGGCCTCCCGGTCGCCGAGACGCAGCGCCTCGCGTTTGGAGGGCACCGGCGTGCTGAGCACGCGCACTCCGTGCGCCCGCGCGACCGACTCGGTCTCGTCGGTGCACCCGTTGGCGACGACCACGACGTCGAACTCGCCCGGCCGGGCGTCGCCCAGCAGCCCGGAGAGCAGACGACCGAGGACCGGAGCCTCGTTGTGCGCGGGGATCACGACGCTGGTCACACGAGCAGTATGGGCCTCCTCCGCGTCAGGAGGCCCGATATCTCGGGAGGATCCCGGAATCCAGCGCCTCGCTCAGCGTGGGCGCCGCGGCGTCCTTGCCCGACAGGACCGGCTCACCGTCGAGCCGCCAGTCGACGCCGATCTCCGGGTCGAGCGGGTGCACGCCGTGCTCGCGCCCCGGCGCGTACGGCTGGGAGCACAGGTAGAGTACCGTGGCCTGCTCGCTGAGGACGGCGAACGCGTGGCCGAGGCCCTCCGACACGTACACCGCGCGCCGGGACACGTCGTCGAGGACGAGCCCCTCCCACGTGCCGAAGGTGGGCGAGCCCACCCGCAGGTCCACCACGACGTCGAGCACCGCCCCGGAGACGCAGGTCACGTATTTGGCCTGGCCGGGCGGTACGTCCGCGAAATGGACGCCGCGCAGCACGCCGCGCCGGGAAACCGAGCAGTTGGCCTGGGCCAGCTCCATGCCGTGCCCGATCGCCTCGCGTAACTCCCCCGCCCTGAAACATTCGAGGAAGTCGCCCCGGATGTCGCTGTGGATTCGTGGGGTGAAGCTCCACGCCCCCTCGATACTCATCCGCTCCATGGCCGGAATCATGACACAGGCGTCTTGTAACGCTCACGGTCCATCGCCCGACTTATGACTGTCGGACTCCGGTGCTGGGAGGGAAATGCCAGCTCAGTTTCTGTCGGTTACGCCTGCCCGGAATTCATCCGGAGAACGGCCGATGCGAAGTTCTCCGCACGGTCGGAGGAGGTTCTGATGACGACGTGCCGGCTGTGCGGGTCCGCGAGCCTCGTCGGCGTGGTCGACCTCGGCGCGACGCCGCCGTGCGAGCGGTTCCTCGGCGCGGAGCAGCTCGACGAGCCGGAGACGACCTATCCGCTGCATCTGCGGGTGTGCACCGACTGCTGGCTGGCCCAGATCCCCGCGCTCATCACGCCGCAGGACACCTTCACCGAGTACGCCTACTACTCGTCGTACTCCACCTCGTGGGTGGAGCACGCGCGGCGGTTCGTGGCGGACGCGGCCGAGCGGCTGCGCCCCCGGTTCGTGGTCGAGGTGGCGAGCAACGACGGCTACCTGCTGCGGCACGTCGTGGAACGCGACATTCGGTGCCTCGGCATCGAACCGTCGGTGAACGTCGGCCAGGCGGCCAGGGACAACGGGGTCCCGACGCTCACGGCGTTCCTCGGACCGGAGACGGGCGCCGCCGTACGGGCCGAGCACGGGCCCGCCGACCTCGTCGTGGCCAACAACGTGTACGCGCACATCCCCGACGTCATCGGCTTCACCAAGGGGCTGCGCGCGCTCCTGGACGACCGGGGCTGGGTCTCCATCGAGGTGCAGCACCTGCTCACGCTCATGGAGCTCAACCAGTACGACACGATCTACCACGAGCACTTCCAGTACTACACGGTCGCCTCGGCCGAGCGGGCGCTGGCGAGCGGCGGGCTCGCCCTGGTGGACGTCGAGCTGCTGCCGACCCACGGCGGATCGATCCGGCTGTGGGCCCGCCCGGCGGAGCTCGGCGCGGAGCCGGGCCCGCGCGTGGCCGAGGTGCTGGCGGCGGAGAAGGCCGCCGGGCTGCACGAGCTGTCCGGCTACGCGCAGTTCGCCGAGCGGGTGGCGCGGGTCCGGCGGGAGCTGCTGACCTTCCTCCTCGACGCGGCCGCGCAGGGCAGAACGGTCGTGGGCTACGGCGCCCCCGGCAAGGGAAACACCCTGCTCAACCACTGCGGCATCCGTCCCGACCTGCTGCGTTACACGGTGGACCGGAACCCCTACAAGCACGGACGGTTCACTCCCGGCGCGCGGATCCCCGTCCTCCCACCGGAGCAGATCGCCGCCGATCGCCCCGACTACGTGCTGGTGCTCCCCTGGAACCTGAGGGAGGAGTTGACCGCCCAGCTCTCGTACGTACGCGAGTGGGGAGGCCGGCTGGTCTTCCCGATCCCCAGTCTGGAGATCGTGTGAAAGTCGTCCTCTTCTGCGGAGGCCGGGGCACCAGGATGCGCAGCGACCTTCCCGGCGGGGACATCCCCAAACCCATGCAGCTCGTCGGCCCTCGTCCGCTGCTCTGGCATGTGATGCGGTATTACGCGCACTTCGGACATCGGGATTTCATCCTTTGTCTCGGATATGGCGCGCAACATATCAAGAGTTTTTTCCTGAACTATCAGGAAACGGCGTCCAACGATTTCGTCCTGCGTAACGGCCGCGTGGACCTGTTGTCCACCGACATCTCCGACTGGTCGATCTCCCTCGTGGACACCGGGGTCGATTCGCCCATCGGGGAGCGGCTTCGCCGGGTACGCCCCTATCTTGAGGGCGATGAGATCTTTCTGGCGAACTACGCGGACGTGCTCACCGACGCGCCGCTGTCCGACATCGTCGAGCGGTTCCGCGCCGCGGACGCCGGGGCGTCGATGATGGTGGTCCCGCCGTCCAACACCTTCCACTGCGTGGATGTGGGCGAGGACGGCAGGGTCGGCTCGATCACGGCGGTCAGCGAGATGCCGCTGTGGGTCAACGGCGGCTTCTTCGTGCTCCGCCAGGAGGTCTTCGACCACATCCCCGTGAACGGCGACCTCGTGGCCGACGGCTGCGCCGAGCTGGCCAAGCGGGGCCGGCTGCTCGCCTACCCCCACCGCGGCTACTGGCGGCCGAGCGACACCGTCAACCAGCGGCTGGAGCTGGACCAGGCGTGGGCGCGCGGCGACCGGCCGTGGGCGCTGTGGGAGTACGTGTGATCGGGCTGCGGCCCGGCCGCGTGCGCAGGATCGCGGCACTCGCGGCGCACTGCGACGACATCGCGATCGGGGCGGGCGGCACGCTGCTGACCGTCTGCGCCGCGCACCCCGGCGTCCGCGTGGACGCCCTGGTGCTGTCCGGCGGCGGCACCGAGAGGGAGGACGAGGAACGGGCCGCGCTCGCCGCCTTCTGCCCCGGCGCCGACCTGCGGCTGACCGTGCTGAAGCTGCCCGACGGGCGGCTGCCCGCCCACTGGGACGAGGCCAAGAACGCCGTCGAGGAGCTGCGCGCGGCGGGCGACCCCGACCTGGTCGTCGCCCCCCACCGGGGCGACCTGCACCAGGATCACCGGGGCCTCGCCGAACTGGTGCCGACCGCGTTCCGCGACCACCTGGTCCTGGGCTACGAGATCGTCAAGTGGGACGGCGACCTCGGCCGGCCGGCGGTCTACCAGCCGCTCACCCCCGCAGCGGCGGAGGAGAAGGTCGCCCTGCTGCAGAGCCACTACCCCTCACAGCGGCACCGCCCCTGGTACGACCCGGAGGCCTTCCTCGGCCTCGCCCGCATCCGCGGCATCGAGTGCCACGCGCGGTACGCCGAGGCCTTTCACGTGGACAAGCTCACCCTCGACCTGGAGAACTGATGCGGCTACTGCTGACCGGACACCAGGGCTATCTCGGCACGGTCATGGCCCCGGTGCTCGCCGAGGCCGGCCACGAGGTGGTCGGTCTCGACTCGGGGCTGTTCGCCGACTGCGTGCTCGGCCCCCCGCCCGCCGACCCCGAGACGTACGCGGTGGACCTGCGGGACGTCCGGCCCGAGCACGTGGCGGGGTTCGACGCCGTCGTCCACCTCGCCGCGCTGTCCAACGACCCGCTCGGCTCGCTGGCCCCCGAGCTGACCTACGACATCAACCACCACGCCTCCTCGCGCCTGGCCCGGCTCGCCAGGGACGCCGGCGTGCGCCGGTTCCTGTACGCGTCGACCTGCTCGGTGTACGGCGCGTCGGGCGGCGACGACCTGCTGGACGAGGACGCGCCGCTCCGGCCGGTGACCCCGTACGCGGAGTCGAAGGTCCGGGTGGAGGACGACCTGACCGCTCTGGCGGACGACGACTTCACCCCCGTCTTCATGCGCAACGCGACGGCCTTCGGCTTCTCGCCGAGGCTGCGGGCCGACATCGTGCTCAACAACCTGGTCGGCCACGCGTGCCTGTCGGGGGAGGTGCGCGTGCTGTCGGACGGCACGCCCTGGCGCCCGCTGGTCCACGCCCGCGACATCGCGGAGGCGTTCGCCGCCGCGCTGGCCGCGCCCAGGGAGGCGGTGCACGCGAAGGCGTTCAACGTGGGCACCGAGCGCAACAACCTGACCGTCGCGGAGATCGCGGCCGAGGTCGTCGAGGCCGTGCCCGGCGCCACGCTCGTGATCACCGGCGAGGCGGGCGCCGACCCGCGCTCCTACCGCGTGGACTTCTCCCGTATCAGGGCCGCCCTCCCCGGGTACGAGGCCCGCTGGTCGGTCAAGGACGGCGCGGTGGAACTGGTCGACGCCTACCGCGAGTACGGGCTGACCAAGGAGGACTTCGAGCGCCGCTTCACCCGGCTCGCCCGCCTGTCCGACCGGCGGGAGGCCGGGGCCGTCGACTCCTCGCTGCGCCCATGAGCGAGATGCACGCGCTGGTCAGGCGGCTCTACCCGCTGTGCCGCAGCATCACCGGATCCGGCCTGCGGCGCACCCTGGAGATCATCGGCGAGTCGATCCCGCTGGAGATCAGCGAGGTGCCCACGGGCACCCAGGTCCTCGACTGGACCATTCCCAAGGAATGGAACATCCGCGACGCCTACATCAAGGACTCCTCCGGGACCCGGATCGTCGACTTCGCGGCGTCCAACCTGCACGTGGTCGGCTACAGCGTGCCGGTGTCGGCGACCATGACCCTGGAGGAGCTCCGCCCCCACCTGCACACGCTTCCCGGCCGGCCCGGCCTGGTGCCGTACCGCACCAGTTACTACGCCGAGACGTGGGGGTTCTGCCTCAGCGAGGAGACGCTGGCGGGGATGGGACCGGGGCCGTACGAGGTGCGGATCGACTCGACGCTCGCCGACGGGCACCTGACGTACGGCGAGCATGTGATCCCGGGCCGCAGCGCGGAAGAGGTCCTGGTCTCGTGTCATGTCTGCCATCCCTCGCTCGCCAACGACAACCTGGCAGGCGTCGCCGTGGCGACCCGGCTGGCGCGGCTGCTGGCGCGGGAGGAGCGGCACTACACCTACCGCTTCCTGTTCGCGCCCGGAACCATCGGCTCCATCGCCTGGCTGGCGCGCAACCGGGACCGGGCCGGCCGGATCAGGCACGGGATCGTGCTCGCCTGCGCGGGAGACCGGGGACCGATCACCTACAAGCGCAGCCGGCGGGGGGACGCCGAGATCGACCGGGTCCTCGCCCACGTCCTGCGGGACCGCCCGCACACGCTGGTGGACTTCTCCCCCTACGGCTACGACGAGCGGCAGTACTGCTCGCCCGGGTTCGACCTGCCGGTCGGCTGCCTGACCAGGACCCCGTACGCCGGCTATCCGGAGTACCACACTTCGGCGGACGACCCGGACTTCGTCACAGAGGAGGCGATGCTGGACACGCTGGACACCTGTGTGCGGGCCTTCGAGGTGCTGGAGCGCAACCGCACCTACGTGAACCTCAGCCCGTACGGCGAGCCCCAGCTGGGCAGGCGCGGCCTGTACGAGTCGCTCGGCGGGCGCAGCGACACGAAACAGGCGCAGATGGCGATGTTGTGGGTGCTGAACCAGTCCGACGGCGCCCACAGCCTGCTCGACATCTCGGAACGTTCTGGACTGCCGTTCGACGTGGTGGCGGACGCGGCTCAGGCTCTGCTGGTCGCGGGACTCGTGAAGGAGTGACCGGATGACGCAGTTCGAGGCCTCCGCACGACCGAAGGCCCTCGGCCTCACGGTCGGCGAGGTGGTGGAGGTCCGCAGCGTCGAGGAGATCATTGCCACACTCGACGAGAAGGGCGAGCTCGAGGGCCTGCCTTTCATGCCGGAGATGCTGTCGTTCTGCGGGCGGCGGATGACGGTGCACAAGGTGGCGCACAAGCTGTGCGACACGCTGACCGGTACGGGCATGCGGCGGATGCGGGACGCCGTGCACCTGACCGGGGCGCGCTGCGACGGCTCGGCCCACGGCGGCTGCCAGACCGCGTGCTCGCTGTACTGGAAGGAGGCCTGGCTCAAACGGGTGGACCCGGGCCCGCCCGTGCCCGACGCCGCGCCCGCGCCCGCGCGCAGGCTTCCCCTGCTTGAGATCAACTCGCGCAGGGAACCGGCGGTGGACGGCGAGGTCCGATACCGCTGCCAGGCGACCGAGTTGCTGCGCGCCGCGCCCGAGCGCCTGCCCTTCAGGGACCTCGGCCAGTACGTCACGGACGTCCGGGTGGGCAACGCCGGCGTCCTGGCCACCCTCCGCACGATCTTCTTCGGGCTGTTCAACCGATTACAGAGGGCGAGCCGCAGGCTGCCCCGCCGGCTGCGGTTCAGGGACGGCATGGCATGGGGCTTCGTGGCGCCAGGCCGGAACACCACGACCCCGACCGAGCTGAGCGACCTGCAACCGGGCGAGCTCGTGCGGGTCAAGTCGCGGGAGGCGATCGTCGCCACGCTCGACACGAAGCGGCTCAACCGCGGCATGGGGTTCGAGGAGGAGATGGCGCGGTATTGCGGACACGTGGGCCGGGTCGCCGCGCGCGTGGAACGATGCATCGACGAGAGGACCGGGCGGATGCTGCAGATGAAGAACCCCTGCATCATCCTCGACGGCGTCGTCTGCGCGGGTGTGTACAAGGCCAACTGCCCACGGGCGTTCGTGCCGTTCTGGCGGGAGATCTGGCTGGAGCGGGTCACCGAGGAGAACTAGGGATCGGGAGAGCCGATGCGAGAAAGCCAGGACGCGGAGCCAGAGGAGTTAGAGGAGCCAGAGGAGCCGGAGGAGCCGGCCGGGCCGCCGGACGGCGAGGCCGGCCACCTCCGGGAGATCGGCCGCAAGGCCGGACGCGGGCTCGGCTGGAGCCTGCTGGGCACCTTGGCGACCCGGGCGGGATCGTTTCTCATGGGCCTCGTCCTGGCCCGTCTGCTGTCCCCTGAGGACTTCGGCATCTACGCGGTCGCGCTGGCCGCGACCCAGTTCGTCATGGTCGTCAAAGACATCGGCGTCATGGCGGCGGTCGTGCAGTGGCGGGGCAGGCTGGAGGACGTCGCGCCGACCGCCACCACCCTCTCGATGATCTCCGCCCTCACCCTGTACGGCGCGTTCTACGTGGGCGCGCCGTACTTCTCCAGCCTCGCGGGGAGCGAGGAGGCCACCCCGGTCGTCCGGCTCCTCACCGCGGTCATCCTCATCGAGGCCGTCACCGCGGTGCGCAGCGCCACACTGCTGCGCAGGTTCCACGTGGGCAAGAGCGCCAAGGCGATCCTGGCGGGGTTCCTGGTGAATGCCCCGGTGGCGATCGCGCTCGCCGCCGAGGGCGCCGGGCCGTACAGCTTCGCCTGGGGACAGGTGGCCGGCGCCGTGGTCACCGGCGTGTTCATGCTCGCCTACGCCCGGCTGCCCTGGCGTCTGGGATTCGACCGGGGCGTCGCCAAGAAGCTGCTGTGGTTCGGCATCCCCTCCGCGGCGGGCATCGCCCTGGAAATCGTGCTGCTCAACGTCGGCTACATCATCGTCGGCGCCATCATGGGGCCCGACTGGCTGGGCTTCTACCTGATGGCCTTCAACGTGTCGAGCTGGGTGCCCGGACTGATCGGCACCGCGATCCGTTCGGTGTCCATCGCCGGCTTCTCGCGTCTCGCCGAGCGTGACGAGCAGTCGCTGTCGCTCGGCGTGCAGAAGTCGGTGCCGATGCTGATCACCGCGATCCTGCCACTGGCCGTGGCCATGGCGGTGCTCGCTCATCCGCTCATCTACTTCCTGTACGGCGAGAAGTGGGGACAGGCGGCCGGCGTCCTGCGGTTCCTCGCGGTGCTGATGGTGGTGCGCATGCTGACCTCCTTCGCCCTGGACATCCTCAACGGGCAGGGCGCCACGCGCTCGACCGTCTGGATGAACCTGGGGTACGGCGTGGCCCTGATCCCCGCGGTGATCGTGGGCACGCACCTCGACGGCATCCGGGGCGCGGCCGTCGGCCAGGCGGCGGCCGCGTTGCTGGTGGCCCTTCCGCTCGCGATGCTCGCCGTGCAGCGCACCGGGGTGCGGCTGCGCCCGATCCTGCCCCAGCTGGTACGGCCGTTCGCCGGAGCCGCGGTGTCGTTCGCGGTCACCGTGGGCCTTGCCACGCTTACCGGAGGCAGCCAGTTCCTCCAGCTCGTCGTCGGAGGCGCCGGAGGGCTGCTGGTCTACGTGCTGATCGTGGTGCCGCTGCACCAGATGAGAACGGTGGGCGGCCACATGATGGAGCGGCTGCCCGCCGGTCACCGGCATCCGGTGCCGGTCGAGGCGACGGCGAAGGAGCGCTGAGGTGGCGGATTCACGGAGACTCGTCTCCATCGGCATACCGGTCCGCAACGGCGCCGACCGGCTGGAGGAGGCCGTGCGGTCCGTCCTCGCCCAGGACCACGAACGGCTTGAGGTCGTCATCTCGGACAACGCGTCCACGGACGGCACGGAGGAGCTGTGCCGGCGGCTCGCCCGGGAGGATTCCCGGGTCGTCTACCACCGCCAGCCCCGCAACATCGGCATCGTCGGCAACTTCACCGAGGTGCTGCGGCTGGCGCGGGGCGAGTTCTTCCGCTGGATGGGCGACGACGACCATCTCGAGCCCCACTGTGTGTCCCGCTCGCTCGAGCCGTTGCTGACCGACGAGCGGCTCATCCTGGTGACCTCGGACACGGCGTACACCAGCCCGGACGGCTCGGTGCACCGGCCGTCCTACCAGGGCACGGGGATGCTCTCCGGCGACCCCGTCGAGCGGCTGGCGGAACTGTGGGACGCGGTCACCACCGAGCACATGCTCCTCGACCCGTTGTACGGCGTGATGCGGCGCGAGGCGGTGACGGGCATCCGCAGGCCGGTGATGATCCGCGAGGACGAGGTGTACGCCACCATGCTCGCCCTGACCGGGCCGTGGGGCCACGTCCCCGAGGTGCTGGCCCACCGCAACCTGCGCTGGAAGCGGCTGCCGCACATCGCCCGGGCCCTCGGCGTGCCGGTGTGGACCGCGCACTTCGCCAACACGCTCCAGTTCCGCGCGATGTACCGGGCGCTGCGCGCCGTGGACCTCACCCCCGAGCAGCGCCGCCGGGGCCGGGCCGTGCTGGCCCGCATCTACGGGCGCCGCCAGCGCCAGGTGCTGGCCCACCGCGGCCGCAAGCTCACCGGTCTCGCCGTTCGCCTCCTGGGAGGCTGACCCGCGGGCACGGCGGCCGCAATCCAACCACACCAGAAGAAAGGCCGACCCACTATGACGTCCTCGCCGCGAAGCGGGTTCGACCGCACCGCGATACGCCTCGTCCGGGTGCTGATGCAGCCCGGACGGGCGGTCGTCGCCGTCATGCGCCGCCTGCCCTTCGGCTCGTACGAGCTGCGCTGCGCTCTCGACCTGTTCCCCCGGCCGCACTACGCCTACGGGGTCCAGCAGGCGGCCGAACTGGCCAGGAGGCTCGGCGTCGACCGCATCAGCGTGGTCGAGTTCGGCGTCGCGGGCGGCGCGGGCCTGGTCGAGATGTGCCGCCAGGCACGGCTGGCCACCGCCGCCACCGGCGTGCGGATCGACGTGTACGGCTTCGACACGGGAGAGGGCCTGCCGAAGCCGACCGACTACCGCGACCTGCCCTACATCTGGCGCGAGGGCGACTTCAGCATGGACGTCGAGGCCCTGCACGCGCGCCTGCCCGAGGCCCACCTGGTCCTCGGGAACATCACGGACACCGTGGCGGAATTCCTGGACGACAGGCGGCCCGCGCCGATCGGTTTCGTCTCCGTCGACGTGGACTTCTACTCGTCCACGGCCGCCGCGCTGCGGATCTTCGCCGGCGACCACAAGTATTTCCTGCCCCGCGTCTTCTGCTATCTGGACGACACCGTCGGCGACGACGACCAGATCCTGCACAACGACTACGTCGGCGAGCTGCGGGCCATCAGGGAGTTCAACGAGGCCAACGAGACTCTGAAGATCGCCCCGATCAACGGCCTGCGCCACAAGCGGGCCGTGCCCGCGCCGTGGAACGACAACATCGTCGCGCTGCACCGCTTCGACCACCCCGACTACGGCCGGTACGTCGGCCGCCCCGACAGCCAGACCGAGCTGCCCCTCTAGACCGGAGGAATCGGGCGGCGGCTACCGCCGGAGGACCGCCGCCCGCAGCGCGCCCCAGCCGCGGTGGCGCTGGAACGGCAGCTCGAAGACCGACGCGAACAGCCACGCCGCGAGCAGCGCGAGCGGCACGGTCAGCACGAGGGTGGCCAGGAACATCGTCACGCCCGGGGTGAGCCGGGGGGCGAGGACCATGCGGTTCACCACCACCACGATCGGCGCGTGGATGAGGTAGAGGCTGTAGGAGAACGAGCCGAGCCGGCGCAGCGCCCGTGTGTCGAGCAGGCGCACGAGGGGCCGGGGCCGACCGGCCGCCACGGAGGCGAGCAGCAGCCCGGCCGCCGGGCCGACGGCCAGATCGACCCAGAAGTAGTGGTCGACCGTCCACTCCGGACCACGCGCGACGATCAGCAGGACGACGGGTGCCGCGGCGCCCAGCGCCAGCCAGGGGAGACGCGACGGCCACGGCGACGCCTCCCGGTGCGCGGTCCCGGGCGCCGTGATGCCCGGCGTCGTGCCGGCCGCCACTCCCGCGGCCACTCCCGCGGCGACCGCGCCGATCGCGAAGAGCACCGCGAACTGCGGGGTCAGCCGCATGAACAGGTCCACCGCGGGGACGCTCGGCGCGAGCAGCCCGATGAGGGCCACGACGACGGTCAGCACGGCGAGCAGGACGGCCGCGCCGGCTCGGCGCAGCACGAGGAGCATCAGCGGGAACACGACGTAGAGCTGCGCCTCCACCGCGATGGACCAGAAGGCGCCGTTGGGACTCGGCGAGCCGAACAGGTCCTGGACCAGCAGGCCGTAGACGACGACGGACTTCACGGTCGGACTGCCCTGCCCGGGCTGGGGGATCAGCGTCCACGCGACCACGAGGCTGAACAGCAGGGCCGCCCAGTAGGGCGGGAGGATGCGCCAGGCCCGCCGGTAGGCGAACCGGCGCAGGCCGTTCAGCCGCCAGCCCGACCTCGCCGGCGAGACCGCCAGCGAGAACCCCGACAGGACGATGAACATCACCACCGCGAGGTGTCCGTAGACGAGCCAACCGGCCCACGCGGGGCCCGTGTCGGCGGGGAACCCCGGGAAGGACAGCAGCCAGCAGTGGTGCAGTACCACGAACAGGGCCGCGATCCCGCGGATCCCGTCGAGGCCCGGCAGGCGCGCGGGCGCGCGTGCCGCCCGGGTGGACGGGGCCGTCGCCTGACCCGCAGTGGACTCCATCCGCCGCACTCCCGTCGTCGCCCGCACCGGTCGCCGCAACGTATATCGGGGGGATCCCGCCGAATGTAACCACCCGGTGCGGGACGTCGGAACGTTGTAACGTGACAGCCGCGCGTGACGATGTATCCAAGCAGGGTCCGGACGCCTGCTGGCAGGCCGACGGCACTGGACAGGCCGGGGGGATACGTGGAGTTCTGGACGACGACCGCCGGTCTCCTACGGAAATGGTCGATCGGGCTCCCTCTGCTGGCGATCTCCATCCTGGCCGGCACGGTCACCTTCGTCATCGCCCCGACGCGTTACGAGGCGGACACCTCGCTGGTGCTGGCGACGCCCGTCAACGGCGGCGTCTACTCCCGGGACCCGAACCGCCCCCTGCCCCGGGGCAACCCGCTCCTGCAGTTCAACGATGCGCTGAAGACGGCCGCGAGCATCGTCATCCAGTCCATGAACACGCAGGACGTGTGGACGCAGCTCGGCGCGCCCAAGGACGGGCCCACGACGATCACGATCGACGACGGGCGAAGCAACCCCCGGGTTCTGGACATCAGCGGGCCGTACATCTACATCCACGTCGTGGCGCCGTCCCCGGCGGTCGCCTCCAGCGTTCTGACGAAGGCGCAGCGGCGGGTCCGCGACGAGCTGACCGGGTGGCAGCAGACGCTCGGCGCCCCGCCCTCGACCTATCTCACGGTCGCCAACATCGTGCCGGCCTCCAAGCCGGAGGCCATGATGTCCACGCGGTGGCAGCTCGCGGCCGGCGTCGGCCTTCTGGTCGCCTGCGCGGGTCTCGGCCTGGCCTACGCTCTGACGCGCAGAGGCGAGCTCCCGCTGCTCCGCAACGCCCCGCCACCCCCGCGCGAGCCCGCGCCGTCCGCCGCCGCGCGCCCGGCGGTTCCCGTCGCTCCCGCCGTCTCGGCGTACGAGGACGAGGACGTGGTCCTGTGGGACACCCAGGAGATCGTCGTCGTGACGGAGCCGGTGAAGGGGCAGGACGCGGCCGAGGCGCTGCGCGCCGACGACGACCGTCGCTTCGCGAGTGTGACCAGAGACGCGCGCACGGACGACGACAAGGACTGACGCATGGACTTCTGGGCGACGGTCCTCGTCCTGTTCCGGCGGTGGTACGTCACCTTCCCCGTCTTCGTGCTCGTGCTCGCGGGGGCGGCCGGCGTCTACGTCATGTTCCCGAAGACCTTCGTGTGCTCCTCGAGTCTTGTGCTGACCGTCCCCCGCGACGGGGGAAGCCTGCCCGCGGACCCCAAGTTCCCCAACCCCGTGACGAATCCGCTGGTCAACGTCGACAGCGGGCTGGGCCTTTCCGCCTCGATCCTCATCCAGGGCCTCAGCTCGGCCGAGGTCGCGCAGAAGGTGGGGGTGACGCCCGGCGGACGGACCACGTTCAAGGTCAGCAACGGCACGACCAACCCCGAACTGATGATCACCTTGCCGTTCGTCGTCATCTCCGCGGAGGCCCCGACGGCGCAGGAGGCCCATGACGTGGTGGCGCGGCTCGGCCGGATCGCCCAGGACAAGCTGGTCGAGCAGCAGCGGGCGCTGGGCGCGCCACGGGCCACCTATCTCAGGGCGTTCGAGGTCGTGCCGCCGACCACCCCCGAGGAGAAGACGGGGAGCAGGCTGCGGGCGGCGTGCGTCGCGCTGGCGATGGGCCTGTTCCTGAGCATGGCCGCCGCCTTCGCCGTCGAAAGCTGGGCGCGGTCGCGCCGCGCCCGCCGCTCCGGCGCCGCGAAGCCCCAGCCGTCCCTCAACGGATCCGCCTATCCAGCCGGCGCGCGGACGGAGTCGGCGCCGCTGCTCCGGCGCTGACAGCCGTGACCATCGGGAGTCTCGTGAGGATCGACAGCTCGCTGCCCGGATCGCGCCGGCGTGCCGACGGCGCGACGCTCGTCTGCCTGTTCGTGCTCTCCCTGCTGCTCATCCCGGCCCGGCTGGTCCTGCGCGGGCTGCCGATGTCGCTGACGCTCGCCGACGTCATCGCCCTCCTGCTCCTCCTCGTTTGGCTCCTGGCACAGTTCACGACCACCCTCGGTGCGGCCAAGGGCGCCACCCCCGCCCGCACCGCGATCTTCGCGTACGGAATGGCGTTCCTGACCTGCTACGGCTTCGCCAGCCTCGGATACCTGCCCTCGGACGAGCTCAACCTGGCGGACCACTCCCTGGTGCTGTTCGCCGGGTACGTCGGGCTCGTGCTCATGATGTGCGACGGCGTCAGGGGACGGGATCGGCTCGACTTCGTGCTCAAGACGGTCGTGGTGGCCGGCGCGATCGTGTCGGTCGTCGCCACGTGTCAGTACCTGCTGGAGTTCGACCCCACGACCTACATGTCCCTTCCCGGGTTCCGGCACACCTCGGTCGAGGGCACCGAGACCGTGATGTCGCGGGCTGACCTGCGCAGGGTCGCCGCGACGCTGGGCCACCCGATCGAGTTCGGCGTCTTCTGCTCGATGGTCCTGCCGTTCGCGGCGCACTTCGCGCTGCAGGCGCGCGACCGGGGCGAGCCGTGGCGGCGCTGGTGGCTGTGCGCGGCCCTGATCGCGGCCGGGCTGATGTTCTCGGTCTCCAGGTCGGCCGTGCTCGGGATGGTCGTGGTCGGCGCGGTGCTGTTCACCGGCTGGCCGCTCAAGCGCTGCCTGGTGAGCCTGGGGGCGCTCGCCGTGTTCCTCGGCGTGATGAAGGTGGCGGCCCCCGGACTGCTCGGCACCTTCTACAACCTGTTCGCGAACGCCGGCTCCGACGACAGCATCCTCTACCGCACGCACGACTATCCGTTCGCGCTGACCGAGGTCTCCAAGCATCCGGTCTTCGGCCGGGGCATCGGGACCTGGTATCCCTACAAGCACCAGGTGTTCGACAACCAGTACCTGCTCTCGCTGGTGGAGACCGGTGTGGTCGGCGTGGTGGCCTTCGTCGGCGTCATCGTCTGCGGGGTGGTCGTCGCGTTGCGCGCCCGGCGGCTCAGCGGCGATCCGCACGTCCGCAACCTGGCCCTGACCATCGCCGCCTGCCTGCTGGTTCCGCTCGTCGGCGCGGCCACGTTCGACCTGCTGTCCTATCCCGGCGTCACCAGCCTGATGTTCCTGTTGATCGGGGCCGCGGGCGCGCTGCTGCGCGCGCTGAAGGCCGAGAACGCCGCCCCGGCCCCCGCCCCGACCCCGGCGGCTGAGCCGGCGCGTGCCGGGCTACGCCCCGAGGCGGTCGCGCAGCTCGGCCCAGGACCCGGCTGACAGGTCCCGGCCGCTGATCGCGCCGACCGGCAGCGGCCACGGAAGCGCGAGATCCGGGTCGTCGTACCGCACGGCGAGATCCTCCGACGGGTCGTGCTCCCGGTCGATGCGATAGCACACGTCGGCCTCGGTCAGCGCCTGGTAACCGTGCAGGAGCCCCGGGGGCACGTACAGATGGGCGAACGTCTCGTCGTCGAGCAGCACCGGCAGGTGGTGGCCGAAGGTCGGCGAGCCGGGCCTGGCGTCCACCAGCACGTCCAGGACGGCGCCTCGGGCGCAGCGGACGAGCTTGGCCTCACCACGCCCCGAACGGCCGTGCATGCCGCGGACGGTTCCCTTGCGGGAGCGTGACTGGCTGTCCTGGATGAAGGCGGCGGGGTCGAGCCCGTGCTCGGCGGCGACGGCCGCGTCGAAGGTCCGGGTGAAGAAGCCGCGCTCGTCGTGGTGGGGCGTGGGGACGAACAGCAGCACGCCCTCCAGGGCGAGTCGCGTCACTTTCACATGTCTGTAGTCGCGGCGGACGGGCCGGCCGTTACGCCGCCTCCGCCGGGCCGCGCCGTCCGCTCACTGCGGCAGCACCCGCATGCGCCTGGAGGGCCGCAGCAGGGCCACCAGCGAGGCCCGTGCCGTACGCCGGCCGGCGAGCGCGCGCAGCGCCTCCCCGAGAACCACGGCCAGATAGAAGGCAAAGGAGGAGACGGGCCCGCGCCGCCGCCGGAACAGCCGCACCCGGTTCGTCGTGAGCAACGCGGCCAGCACGGGGTTCACGTTCGCCTCGCCGCCGATGTGCTCGACCACGGCCTCGGGTTCGTACCAGAGCGTCCAGCCCCGGTCGGCCGCCCGCATTGCGAACTCGGTCTCCTCGCTGTAGAGCAGGAAGGACTCGTCCCACGGCCCGAGGTCGCGTACGGCCGCCACGGAGACGAGCAGGGCGGCCCCGGTGGCCCACACGGCGGCGCCCGGCGTCCGGTACCGGCGGGGATCGGTGATCACCTCGCCGAGCCGTCCGACGCGGTCCGCGAGCCGTCCGCCGATCACCGCCTCGGCCAGCGCGCCGCGTACGGTGGGGGCGCGGCGCAGGGAGGGATGCGTGTGGCCCTCCGGGCTGACCAGCCGGGGCACGGCGATGCCGCGGCCGGGGGCGCGCAGCGCGGCCGCGAGACGGGTGAGCGCCCCTTCGTGGGTGCGGCAGTCGGGGTTGAGGATGGCGACCGCGTCGACGCGGCCGAGGTGTCCCTCGCGGTCGAGGGCGGCGATACCCGCGTTGATGGCCGCCGCGTAGCCGGCGTTGCGGCCCAGCGGCACCACCGTCGCCCCGGCCCGCTCGGCGAGCGGCACGGACTCGTCCCGTGACGCGTTGTCGGCGACGACCACCTGCACGAGGTCGGCGCCCCGCGCGCCCGCGGTGAGCGAATCCAGGCAGTCTGCCAGCACACGCGCGCTGTTGTAGGTCACGACGACGACCGCGATCCGCGGGGTCTCGGACATGCGGCCCTCCGGGGGGTCGGGAACTGCCCGCCAGGCGCATGCTAGAGGCGGTGCATCCGGCAGGCAATGCATTCCGCGATCTTCGCCCTGGTGTCGCGCGTGGAACGCGACCAGGCCGGGGCTCCGGCCGGACGCGGCGCTGTAACGCGGGCGGATTCGCCGCACGATATTCAAGTCGGGAGCCTCGCCGTTCCGAGCCGCCAGGGAGAGCGTCCGGCGGATCGCGCGGTGGCGAGCACGGGGGCGACGGATCGAGCGAGACACCTTTCAGCCGGCGGCGAGGGAGAAATCGATGCAGGAGACCCAGGCGTTCACCTTCCGTCGGGAGGACCTGTTCCCGCTGGCCGATCGCCGGCGCCAGGACTTCCTCGACGCCGCGCCGTTCCGGCACGTGGTGATCGACGACTTCCTGCCGCCCGGCGTGCTCGAGCCGATCCTGGAGGAGTTTCCGGAGCCGCGCGACGCGAGCTGGCAGCAGTTCGACAGCTCGCGCGAGATCAAGCTCGCCCTGTCGGACACCGAGCGGATGGGCCCCGCCACCCGCCACCTGCTCGCCGAGTTCAACGGTCAGGTGTTCGTCGAGTTCCTGGAGCGGCTGACGGGGATCACGCAGCTCGTCTCCGATCCGCACTTCGAGGGTGGCGGCCTGCACCAGATCAAGCCCGGCGGCTTCCTGAAGGTGCACGCCGACTTCAACCGGCACCGCAGGCTCAACCTCGACCGCCGGCTCAACGGGCTGCTCTACCTCAACAAGGACTGGAAAGAGGACTACGGCGGTCACCTGCAGCTCTGGGACAAGGACATGACCCGGTGCGAGCACAAGATCCTGCCGGTCTTCAACCGCTTCGTCGTCTTCGCCACCACCGACGACGCGAACCACGGACATCCCGACCCGCTGACGTGCCCGGACGACCGCGCCCGCCGTTCGATGGCGCTGTACTACTACACGAACGGCCGGCCGGAGGAGGAGGCGGGCGCGGACCACACGACCCTCTTCAAGCAGCGGCCCGGCGAGCAGTGGAAGAGCAACGTCCGTCAGACGGTGAAGCGCTGGACGCCCCCGGCGCTGGTGGACCTGCTCAACCGCGACGGCAAGCCGTAGCCGGACGGGGCGAGGGAGGCTCGCCGCCGGTATTCCCGGCGTGCGGCGGACCAGCCCGGTACGGTGATGGCGGCCGGAGATCCGCCCGGACTCCCGGCGCCGACATGCCCGTACGACGGGCGCAGGGGGGAGAGCGCGGTGAGTCGCATAACGTCGTGCCGGTGCGTCCGCATCGCCCGCGGAATCGGCCAGGCGTGCGCCGCGCGGTGACGAGGCGTACGGCGGTCCTGCTCGCGGGAGCCGTACTGGTGACCTCGCAGACCGCGTGCCAGGCGACCACGGACGGCGGCCCGGGGCGCCCCACCCCCCCGGCGACGCCGTCGGCGCGCACCACGCCGAGCCCCTCGCCCTCACCGTCGCGGCCGGCGGCCTGGCCGGGACCGGACAACACCGGAGTGCCGAAGGGGACGAGGCTGCGCCCGTCCGGCTCGATCACCGTGACCGAGGACGGCACGGTCATCGACGGCCTGGAGGTGAACGGCGCGATCACGGTCGAGGCCGACGATGTCACCATTCGCAACACCAGGGTCCGCGGTACGCCGGGCTGGTGGGGGATCCTCCAGCGGCAGGGGCACTCCGGGCTGACGGTCGAAGACGTCGAGATCTTCGGCAACGGCAGGGAACGCACGCAGTTCGGCGTTCTCAACCAGGGTGTGATGATCACCGTGCGGCGGGCGAATATCCACACGATTTCCAACGGGATCAGCACGGAGCAGGGCCTCATCGAGGACAACTACGTCCATGATCCGAAACTCTACAAAGACGATCACGTCGATATGATCATGTCGTCCGGGCCGCCCGCCCGGGGAACCGAATTGATCATTCGCCACAATACGGCGGTCAATACGCTCGACCAGACCAGCGCCATCGCGCTGTTCCAGGATTTCGGCGTGGTCCGGGACGTGACGGTGGAGGGCAACCTGCTGGCGGGTGGCGGCTGGGCGTTGTACGCAGGGGCGGGCGTCAAGGGAATCTCGTCGAACATCAAGGTCATCGGAAACGTCTTCAGCCGCAGGGTGTGGCCCAAGGGTGGATTCGCGGGTCCGGTGGCGTATTGGGACGCCCATGGCCGCGGGAACGTCTGGCGGGACAACGTCTGGGAGGGCGGCGGGAAGGTCACGCCCGAATAACACCCATTGTCGCCTGAATGCGATTTATACGCGGATTGGGACGCATGTAGATTGCGCTGAAAATGGTTCCTTTTGCGAAAACAGCCCACCTTGTGTGTCACGTGTGGCTACCCTCCCGAAGGAGCCTCCCCCTATAGAGGCGGACAGTCGGCATAACCGTGGACCGGAAGGAGTCGACTGTGCGGATATATAAGGACGCCCGGAAAAGCGGGCTGCTGGTCGTGGCGGGTCTGTCCGCCCTCGTCGTCCTCGCCGGCGGTGGATGCGGCGTCGGAGGCCAGGACGCGTCCGACGGGACGGTCGCGCTGACGGGCGCCGGCACGCGGGACGGCGGGGAGCAGGACGCGCGGGCGCGGGCGGCAGGCGCCGAGGCGGTCAGGGCCTCGCCCTCCTCCCGCCGGGGGCGTAAAGGGGCGACGCCGGCTCCCACGGGACGGCGGAACCCGAATCCGGAGGTCACCTGGTGGACCACCCTGCCGCCGCGCAGGGGACACCGGCCCACCGTGCGGCCCACTCCGAGGGCGTCCTGGACGGCGAGACCGTCGGCCTCCCCGCGTCCGGGCATCTCGGCCGGCCCCCCGCCGGACGCGTCGCCGACTCTCCTCCCGACAACACGCCCGACGGCGCGCCCGACGACACGCCCGACCTTCTGGCCGACTCACCGGCCGACAGTCCGTCCCACGCGCAGTCCATCTCCCGGCCCCGTCCCTTCGCGGAGTGCGACCCCCTCCCGCAGCGCCATCCCCTCCCGCAGTGCGACCCCTTCGCGCAGTGCGATCCCGTCGCGTAGCGCGATCCCCTCGCCCGACGTGACGCCCTCGCACAGCGCGACACACAGCCCGTCGTACAGTCCGTCGCGCACCCCCTCCCCGGACCGGCCCTCGCCGACGCCGTCGAGGTCCGCGTCCGCCCGTCCTTCCCCGACGCCTTCGAACGCGACGACGCCGCCGCGTACGGGCGACTGGCCGGGCCCGGGCAACACGGGCGTCCCGGCGGGTGTCGCGCTCAAGAGGTCCGACTCGCTCGTCATCACGAAGGACGGCACCGTCATCGACGGTCTGGACGTCTACGGCGACATCACGGTGGACGCGGACAACGTGACCATCCGCAACACTCGGGTGCGCGGGCAGCAGGACTACTGGGGGATCCTCCAGCGTGAGGGCCACTCGGGGCTGACGGTCGAGGACGTCGAGGTCTTCGGCAACGGCAAGGTGCGCACCCAGTTCGGCATCCTCAACCAGGGCAAGATGATCACGATCCGGCGCGTGGACATCCACACGATCTCGAACGGCATCTGCACCGAACAGGGCGTGGTGGAGGACTCCTACCTCCACGACCCCAAGTACTACTCGGGCGACCACACGGACATGATCATGAGTACCAGCGCGCCGGCCAAGGGCACGCAGCTGGTCATCCGGAACAACACGGTCATCAACACGCTCGACCAGACCGGCGCCATCGCGTTGTTCCAGGACTTCGGGGTAATCCGCGACGTGACGGTGGAGGGCAACCTGCTGGCGGGTGGCGGCTGGGCGTTGTATGCGGGGGCGGGCACCAAGGGCACCTCGTCGAACGTCAAGGTCATCGACAACGTCTTCAGCCGCCAGGTCTGGCCCAAGGGCGGGCACGCCGGTCCTGTGGCCTATTGGGACCACGAGGGCTCCGGCAACGTCTGGCAGGGCAACATCTGGGAGGACGGCGGGGTCGTGGACCCCGGCAAGTCGTGACGACGACGAGCGGCCGGGCCCCCGGCGGGGCCCGGCCGCTCGTCCGGCGTTACGCGCGCTTGTAGGCGATCACCGACTTCACCAGGCCGGCCAGCCGTTCGAACCGGATCCGCGAGCCGGGGAAGTAGTGCCGCATCTCCGTCACGCTGAGCAGCTCGACGTCCATCACGATGCGCCGCGCGGCCTCCCGGTCGGAGGTCGGCGTGTGGATGAGCGGCCAGCGGCGGAGGATCTCCGTCCGGGCCGTCAACGGGAGGAACTGGAAGCCGGGGAACAGAAAATGCGGCTCGACCGGGAAGTAGCGGTAGGGCGTCTGCACCCAGTGCCGGTCGGCCAGGGCGTTCACGGTGTCGGCGAATATCTGCCGGCGCTGGTGACCGCCCACGTGCTCGATCACCGCGTTGGAGAAGACCAGATCGTAGGTGCCGCTCCTGATCGAGGCCGGCAGGTCGCAGGCGTCCGCGACGTCGGCGCGCAGCCAGGACGGCAGGTCCGACGGCGGCTTCTCCAGGTTGACGATGTGCACGTGGGCCGGTTTGACCGGGGCACGCAGCCAGGCCCCGGCCGTCCCTCCGAGGTCGATCACGTTCATCCGGTCGAGGTCGGGAAAGCACTCGGCGAACCAGCTCCACCGCCGTGCCCGGGCCTTCGCGCCCAGTGAGTCGGGAGCGTCGACGAAGCGGTTGCGCAGGGCGTTCAGGCGACTCATGGGCGGGGCCTCTCTGATGCGGGGGCTCCTCGGGGCGTGCGGAAACCGTCCGATGCCGGAACGGTCATCAGCCCTTGCCCTCGTAGGCGAGCGCGACATCCTCCGGCAGCCGCTCCAGGTCGGAGACGCGCAGGAAGTCGCGGAGCGTGGTGCCGGTGCACGCGCAGTCGACGTTGGGCGCCTCGCGCCGCGCGATGACGTCGTCCACGTTGACCGTACGGAAGTCGATGCTGAAGCGGGTCTTGCCCGACGTGTTCGGCACCGAGGAGTGCAGCTGGTTGCCGGAGAAAATCATGACACCGCCCGGCTCGGGCACGACGGTCACCCTGGGTTCCAGCTCGATCGGCTCCTCGGGCTTGGGCTGCTCCCGGGTGTCGGTGCCGATGTGCTGTGCGGCGTTGAAGCGGCTGGTCCGGTTCCACTCGTAATAGTCGTAGCCGGCGGAGCCGTTCTTGACCGGAGCGCTCCAATACCGCGGATGGAACGTCATCACGTTCTCGGGCACGACCTCGTAGATCGGGATCCACCAGTTGACCTGGCTCAGAGGCGCCGAATACCAGGTGTCCCGGTGGGGGTGGAACGCGTAGGCGATCCCTGTGGTGAGGTAGTCGTCGGAGGTGGACGACCGCATCCTCGGCACGTCGAAATACGTCCGGTCGGCGTCGCAGCCGAAGGAGAGCAGCAGCGCCCGCAGCAGTTCCTTCGAGCGCGGGTGGTGGATGAACTTCGGCTTGAGCTCGGCGAGGATCGCGGCGAACTTCTCCACGGGCAGTTCGTACTGGGCCGTTTCCGGGTCCAACCCGCCGAACGCGTCGCCGATCAGCTCCCGCGCGAACTCGATCAGCGCCAGGGACTCGGGACGGGCCGGATACAGGAAGACCTGCCCCTCGTAGAGGCGTGTGCGGCGCTCTTCGTCCGTCAGAGAGGGACCTGAGAAGATAACGGTCACGGTACGGCTATCGCCTTTCTGGAGTCTTCTGTTACCTGTGCTCGGCATACCAGGCCAGCGTCCGTCGCAGCCCTTCTTCCAGGCCGACGACGGCCTTCCAGCCGAGGATTTCCGCAGCCGGCCCGGTGTCGGCGGTCTGGGCCACGTCGAGGGGGCGGTCGGCGACCGCGCCGAACCGCGGCCGGAGCGAGGTGCCGGAGATGCGGAAGAGCAACTCCACGGTCTCCCTGACGGAGGTGAGAACACCGGTGCCGATGTCCAGCACCTGCCCGGCGGCCCGGTCGGTCTCAGCGGCCAGGACGAACGCGTCGACCACGTCGTCCACGTACACCCAGTCGGCCCGCTTGCTCCCGCTGGTGAGACCCGGCTCCTCGCCGCGCAGCAGGGACAGTGCCAGGTACGGCACCAGCTTCCGGGCGTCCCGCTGGCCGGGGCCGTAGACCATCGTCGGCCGCAGCACGGTGACCGGGACGCCCCACAACCGGTGGAACAGCTGTGCGTAGCCGGTGGCCGCCCACTTGGTCATCGCGTACGGCGACGGGGGCGGGGACTGCTCGTTCGCGGGCCGGGGTTCCTCACTGGAGCCACAGAGGATCACCCGGACTCCGGAGAGGGCCGAGGCGTGAGTCAGCAGGTTCACCGTGCCCAGGAGGTTGCTCTCCAGCGTGGGCAGCACGAGGTCGAGGTCCCTCGCTCCGTCGACCTCGCCGGCCAGATGGAAGACGACGTCCGGGCGGATCTTCCGGAGCAGCGTCCCGGCCGTCTCCCGGTCGCGAAGGTCGGCCGCGTGCCGGATCGCCCGTTCGGACAGGCCCGGTTCTTGCCGGTGAACAGGGTTTCTGCTGACGGCGTGCACCTCGGCGCCCATGCCGTCGAGCCGAAGGGCGAGACGCCCGCCGATGAATCCCGACGCTCCTGTGACCAGGACCTTCCTTCCCACCCAAGGTGGTTCTTCCGGCCGTGCGGGTGACGGCGGTCCGGAGGAAGGGGACCGGGCCATGCGCTCTCCCTGGGTGCTCGATCATGCTGCATCTCGGCAAGGGAGACGGTCCTGTTGAGACCCCGGTTGACGGCGAGAACAATGTTCGGGGCCGCTAATGCGAAAAGGGACCCGTCCGAAGACGGGTCCCTTTTCTGGTGGTTCGCTCAGCCGATGGTCCAGGTGTCCCCGCCGTGCAGGAGGTCGGCGAGGCTGCCGGTGCCCTTCTCGGCGGTGGCAGTCTGGACCTGCTCGTTCAGCAGGTGGTCGTACGACGGCCGGTCGACCGAGCGGAAGACGCCGATCGGCACGTGCTCGAACGCCGGCTCGTCCAGCCGCGACAGCGCGAACGCGAGCGACGGGTCGGGGTTGTGGGCGTCGTGCACGAGGATCTCACTGTCGGCGACCTCGGCGCGGCGCACGACCTCGACGCCGCCCGTGGGCGACAGCCGTACGGCACGCTCGTTGTCGCCGGTGCCGAAGACGATCGGCTGCCCGTGTTCGAGCCGGACGGTGATCTCGTCGCGGGTGCCGGGGTCCTTCAGCGTGTCGAAGGCGCCGTCGTTGAAGATGTTGCAGTTCTGGTAGATCTCCACCAGCGAGGCGCCCCGGTGCTCGGCGGCCTGGCGCAGCACGCTCTGCAGGTGCTTGCGGTCGCTGTCGATGGTCCGGGCGACGAACCCGGCCTCCGCGCCGAGCGCCAGCGAGATCGGGTTGAACGGCTTGTCCAGCGAGCCCATCGGCGTCGACTTGGTGATCTTGCCGATCTCGGAGGTCGGGGAGTACTGCCCCTTGGTCAGGCCGTAGATCCTGTTGTTGAACAGCAGGATGTTCAGGTTGACGTTGCGGCGCAGCGCGTGGATCAGGTGGTTGCCGCCGATCGACAGCGCGTCGCCGTCACCGGTGATCACCCACACCGACAGGTCGGGCCGGGAGGCGGCGAGACCCGTCGCGATGGCCGGCGCCCGCCCGTGGATCGAGTGGAAGCCGTAGGTGTTCAGGTAGTACGGGAACCGCGAGGAGCAGCCGATGCCGGAGACGAACACGATGTTCTCGCGCCTGAGCCCCAGCTCGGGCAGGAAGCTCTGCACCGCCGCCAGGATCGCGTAGTCACCGCAGCCCGGGCACCAGCGCACCTCCTGGTCGGACTTGAAGTCCTTCAGCGTCTGCTTGGCGTCCGTACGAGGGATGAGGGCCAGGCCCTTGCCATTGAGGGTGTCAGTCACTTTCGATCACGTCCTGAATGACGGCGGCGAGTTCGGCGGCCTTGAACGGGAGCCCGCGCACCCGGTTGTAGCTGATCACGTCGACCAGATAACGGGCCCGCAGCAACATGGCGAGCTGACCGAGGTTGATCTCCGGCAGCAGCACCTTGTCGTAGGAGCGCAGCACCTCGCCGGTGTTGGCGGGCAGCGGGTTGAGGTGCCGCAGGTGCGCCTGGGCCACCTTGTGCCCGGCCGCGCGCACCCGGCGTGCGGCCGCCGCGATCGGCCCGTACGTCGAGCCCCAGCCGAGCACGAGCACCCGGGCGTCGCCGTCGGGGTCGTCGACCGTCAGGTCGGGCACGTCGATGCCGTCGATCTTGGCCTGACGCAGCCGCACCATCTTGTCGTGGTTGTCCGGGTCGTAGGAGATGTTGCCGGTGCCGTCGGCCTTCTCGATGCCGCCGATCCGGTGCTCCAGCCCCGCCGTGCCGGGCACCGCCCACGGGCGGGCCAGCGTCTCCGAGTCACGCTTGAACGGTAGGTAAGCGCCGTCGTCGCCGTTGGGCTCGGTGGTGAACAGCACCGAGATGTCCGGCAGCTCGTCGATCTCCGGGATGCGCCACGGCTCCGAACCGTTGGCCAGGTAGCCGTCCGACAGCAGCATGACCGGCGTGCGGTACTTCAGTGCGATCCGCGCCGCCTCGATCGCCATCGTGAAGCAGTCCGACGGAGTGGCCGCCGCCAGCACCGGCACCGGCGACTCGCCGTTGCGGCCGTACAACGCCATCAGCAGGTCGGTCTGCTCGGTCTTGGTCGGCATGCCGGTCGAGGGCCCGGCCCGCTGGACGTCCACGACGATCAGCGGAAGCTCCGTGGTCACCGCGAGGCCCACGGTCTCGGCCTTGAGCGCGACGCCCGGGCCGGAGGTCGTTGTCACGCCGAGCGACCCGCCGAAGGCGGCGCCCAGCGCGGCGCCCACGCCGGCGATCTCGTCCTCGGCCTGGAACGTCCTGATCCCGAACCGCTTGTGCTTGGACAGCTCGTGCAGGATGTCGGAGGCCGGGGTGATCGGGTAGGACCCGAGGAACAGCGGCAGCTTCGACTGCACCGACGCCGCGATCAGCCCGTACGCCAGGGCCTGGTTGCCGGAGATGTTCCGGTAGGTGCCCGGGCGGAGCGTGGCCGGCTTGATCTCGTAGGAGACCGAGAACGACTCGGTCGTCTCGCCGTAGTTCCAGCCCGCCTGGAAGGCCGCGATGTTCGCCTTGGCGATCTCGGGCTTCTTGGCGAACTTGGCCTCGAGGAACTGGATCGTCCCCTCAGTCGGCCGGTGGTACAGCCACGACAGCAGCCCGAGCGCGAACATGTTCTTGGCCCGCTCGGCGTCCTTCTTGGAGATGTCGTAGCCCTCGAGAGCCTTGACCGTCAGCGAGGTCAGCGGCACCGCGTGCAGGCGCCACTCGCTCAGCGAGTCGTCCTCGAGCGGGTTGCCGTCGTAGCCCACCTTCGACAGGTTGCGCTTGGTGAACTCGTCGGTGTTCGCGATGATGTCGGCGCCCTTGGGGAGGTCCCCGAGGTTCGCCTTCAACGCGGCGGGATTCATGGCGACGAGCACGTTGGGCGCGTCACCGGGGGTCAGGATGTCGTGGTCGGCGAAGTGCAACTGGAAGCTCGACACCCCGGGGAGGGTGCCGGCGGGAGCGCGGATCTCCGCCGGGAAGTTGGGGAGCGTCGACAGGTCGTTGCCGAACTGGGCCGTCTCCGCCGTGAACCGATCACCGGTGAGCTGCATTCCGTCGCCGGAGTCACCCGCGAACCGGATGATCACGCGGTCGAGTTGCTGAACCTGCTTGGTCACAGCTCCTCAGTCCTCCTTGACGCGCCCAGGCCTGCCTGCTGGTGGCACGTTGTCATGTCCATGCTAGATCCATCGGGGTCACGCTGGTTTTTCGCAAATACGCACTTGGGGTGCGCTCTGCCGGGACTTTCCGCACCTGTGGCGCGTTCCCGCTGGTGCCTCGGCCGCCGGGGGGCGGCGCACCGTCAGCTTCGCGAACCGTCCGGGCGACACAGGCCCGACGCGAGCCGGCACAGGTCCAGGTGCAGACGGGCGACGAGCTTGATTCGGGTCACGATCCTCAACTATATGCGGGGGACTCGCGTGTGACCGTCAGGTGTTCAGCCCTTGAGATCGTGCCGGGGTTATCCTCGAGACTGGGAGGCGGTATGAGTGGATACTTCGGCTCATATGCCGTGGTCGTCGTCCTCTTCCTCGTCGGCGTGGCGATCTTCGCGGGCGGATTGTTCGTGAACCGGATGTTACGTCCCAGCCGGCCGACCCCCGAGAAGCTCACGACGTACGAGTGCGGGGTCGATCCCGTCGGCGAGGGCTGGGCGCAGTCGCAGATCCGCTACTACGTCTTCACGTACCTCTACGTGGTCTTCGCCGTCGACGCCGTGTTCCTCTTCCCCTGGGCCACCGTCTTCGCCGCCCCCGGGTACGGCATGACGACTCTGGTGGAGATGTTCGTCTTCCTCGCGTTCATCGCGCTCGGCATCCTGTACGCCTGGCGCAAGAGGGTGCTGGGCTGGACGTGACCCGACCGGCTCCGGGGAGGACAATGGACGGCATGGCGGTGACCGCATGCCCGTGAACGATCTCCCGATGCCCACGGTGGGGCCGGTGTCCCGGCTCGCGCCCAAGCCCATGAAGTTCGTGTTGAACTGGGGCCGGCGCTACTCGTTGTGGGTCTTCAACTTCGGGCTGGCCTGCTGCGCCATCGAGTTCATCGCCACGTCGATGAGCAGGCACGACTTCATCCGCTTCGGGGTGATCCCGTTCGCCAACGGCCCCAGGCAGGCCGACCTGATGATCGTTTCGGGCACGGTGACCGACAAGATGGCCCCCGCCGTACGCCGGCTGTACGAGCAGATGCCCGACCCCAAGTACGTCATCTCGTTCGGCGCCTGCTCCAACTCCGGCGGGCCCTACTGGGACTCGTACTGCGTCACCAAGGGCGTCGACCAGATCATCCCGGTGGACGTGTACGTCCCCGGGTGCCCGCCCCGCCCCGAGGCGCTGCTGCACGGGATCATGAAGCTCCAGGAGAAGATCGCGGGCGAGACGCTCGAGGACCGCTACCTGCCGGAGGCGGACGCATGAGCGCCATCGAGGCCGTGCGCGAGCGGTACGGCTCACGCCTCACCGACTCCTTCGGCCAGGACGTGCTCGACGTGGACTCCGCAGAGTGGGTCGACGCGCTGGCGTTCGCGCGCTCGGCCGGCTTCGAGTTCTTCGACTGGCTGACCGGCGTGGACGAGCCGCCCGAGGACTTCGCCGTCGTGGCCCACGTGTTCGACCCGGTCGCGTTCGCGCACCTGCTCGTGCGCACCCGGGTGCCGCGCGCGGACCCTCGCCTGCCGACCGCCACCGGCGTCTTCCGCGGGGCGAACTGGCACGAACGGGAGACGTACGAGATGTTCGGCGTCGTCTTCGACGGCCATCCGGACCTGCGCCCGCTGCTGCTGCCCGACGGCTTCGAGGGCCACCCGCTGCGCAAGGACTTCGTGCTGGCCGCGCGCGTCGCCAAGGCCTGGCCCGGGGCCAAGGAACCGGGGGAGTCCGACCACGGCTCGCCGAGCCGCCGCAGGATGCTGCCGCCGGGGGTGCCACCCGACTGGGCCTCCGGGTGAGAGGGGTCCCATGGCCGAGGTGCTCGACATAGCGGTCCGGCTGGTCGTCGTGGTGGCGGCGTTCCTGCTGCTGCCACTGATCGTCGGGCAGATGGAGCACAAGGCCATGGCCCACATGCAGGCCCGTCTCGGGCCGATGTACGCCGGCGGTTTCCACGGGTGGGCGCAGCTCCTCGCGGACGGCGTCAAGTTCGTCCAGAAGGAGGACGTCATCCCGGCGGCCGCCGACCGGTGGATCTTCGCGATCGCCCCGGCGGTGGCGCTCGTGCCGTACCTCGTCGTGATGGTCGTGATCCCGGTCGGCCCCGGGCTGGCGGCCGTGGACCTCGACGCCGGGCTGTTCTTCGTGCTTGCGGTGATGGGCGTCGGCGTGCTCGGCGCGATCATGGCCGGGTGGGCCTCGGCCAACAAATACAGCGTGCTCGGCGGCATCCGGGCCGCCGCCCAGCTCATGTCGTACGAGCTGCCGCTGGTGCTCGCCGCCGCCAGCGTGGCGATGGCCGCGGGCACGCTGTCCCTGCAGGGCATCGCCGAGCAGTGGCGCTGGTGGTGGCTGCCCTGGCAGGCGATCGGCGCCTTCGTGTTCTTCGTCGCCGGCCTGGCCGAGCTGCGCCGGCCGCCGTTCGACATGCCGATCGCCGAATCCGAGATCATCATGGGCCCGATGACCGAGTACGCCGGGTTCCGCTTCGCCCTGTTCATGCTGGCCGAGTACGCCGGGATCGTGGTGCTGTCCGCCCTGACGACCGTGCTGTTCCTCGGCGGCTGGCAGGGGCCCCTCCTGCCCGGCCCGGTCTGGACGCTCCTCAAGGTCTTCGCCCTGGCCTTCGTCGTCATCTGGGTCCGGGTCAGCTATCCCCGGATGCGCGAGGACCAGCTGCAGAAGTTCGCCTGGACCGTCCTGGTGCCCCTCGCCCTCCTCCAGCTCGCCCTCACCGGAGTCGTCAGGGTCCTCACCGCCTGAGCGGCCTCACAACGGGCACCTCCACCCCGGCCACCCCGCCGTCGCCTCGTCCTCCCACACCTGCAGCGTCTTGCCCGCATAGACGGTCTCCTCGTGATCGCTCCTCCAAGTCACGAGCTCGGCGCCGGGTTGCACCTTCTTGTCCCTCAACCACGGCTGGTGTTCGAGGTGCGCTGACGGGACTTCGCCGTGATCGACAAGACATTGCACCACCGCCACGAGCGCGGCGTCGCGTTTCGTCACCTCGTCATCGGTGGAAGGAAGCCGTCTTTCTTCGGTGCATCCGGCGAGCAGGAGAGGGAGGCACATGGTGAGTGCCACGAGCTTCTTCGCTTTCATTGCTGCATCCTCATGGCGGTCTGCGCATCCGTTATCCAGTCGGTGAGCGTCCTTCCCGCGTACCGAGTGTCGGCGTGCAGACTGATCCAGTCGACCAGGGCTGCATTGGGGATCACGCGCCCGGCTCTCACCCAACTCGCATTCGACGGCGGATGCACTGCTCCGGCGTCGACTAGTCCTTGCACCACAGGAACCTCCACCTGGAATACCTGTTGCCGGGATGCGTCGAGATTGGTTTTGAGGGCTTTCAGCGCATGTCCTGTGTCGAATGTCTCGTTGAGGGCGGGTGTGCCGAGGGCGGTGAAGATCTGCGCCATCGTTCCAGGACCGAAAGGATTGGAGAAGCTGAGGGCGCCGAACCCTCCGCTCGCCGTCGCGAGCAGCATTTGGTTCTTGGCGGCCTCCTCATCCGCGTGTAGCTGACCCTCGAAGTGATGACTGTTCTCCACCCGCTGGATCAAACCGAAGAGTCCGCCCATCTCCCTGAGGTAGTTCCGGTCGGAAGGGTCCTGGATGGTAGCTGCGACGGCTACGCTCACGCGAGAAGCCATCAGGCCCTTGAACGCGCCGAACTCCGAGGGCTTCTGCAGAGCCTGTGTGAAAAGGCCTTCAAGCTCGTCGACCTTGTTGATGGCCACCCAGGGGTTGGAGCTCTTGTTGCCCTGCTGCAGCGCACCGGAGGCGAAATTGTGATTCACCGACTGCGCGAAGTCGGGAAGATGCCGGCCCGCCACGTGCATGAGGGAACCACGGATCTTCTCGGGCAGAAGGGTGCCCGAGTGGAGTTTGGAGAACTCGGCGGTGGCTTGGACGATGTGGACGACGGACCAGGCGGATTCCTTGGCGTCGGTGGAGGTGCCGCGTTCCGCGGAGACGGCGGCCTTGAGGAAGGCCGCGGTGGGCGCGGAGAGGTCCACCTGGCCGGTGAGCGGAAGCGCGCCGCCCGGGTGCACGTATGAGCTCAGGAAGGGCCCCGGGTCGTAGCCGGGGGTATGCCAGTCGTCGTTGACGAGCATGCGGGCGTACTTGAGGCCGGTGGCCGGGTCGCCCAGCACGTGCCGGGCGGCCATGCCGTTCTCCGCGGCCCGCTGGAGGACGGCCCCGACGGCGTCGTACTCCGCCATGAGCCGCTGATGACGTGAGGCGTCGACGTCGGTCTCCAGCTTGCCGCGGGCGGGCGGCCAGATCGTCTTGCCCGCGGCGCGGGCGTCGAGCATGGCGCGGGTAAGGTCGGCGAGCAGGCGGGAGTCCCACGACCTGCCCTCGGGGCCGTACTTCACCAGCATTCCGACCGACCAGGGGTCGGAGTTCCCGGTGAGGCCGGCGCGGATCGCGGCGGGCAGCAACGGGCGACGGTCCTCGCCCGTGCCGACGCGCATCTGACTGGCGGCGGCGAGGGACGCCCCGAGCGCCCGGAGCACGCTCACGCTCTCCGCGCTGAAGAGGGCGCTTCCCGTTCGTTCGTACAGCGCGCGGGCCGCGCGCAGCGCGAGCGGGCCGGCCCCCGCCCAGAAGGCCGCCTGGTAGTCCTTGTCGGCCAGGTGCCGCCGCAGACTCTCCGGCAGCTCCCAGAGGGCGATGCGAGCGTCCTCGGGGTCCTTGGCCGCGAGGGCGGCGGCCAGCGTCTCCGCATCGCGCTTGCCCTGGTTTCCGCTCTGCCCCGTGGCCTCCCAGTCGAGCCGTACGCCGGGCGGCCGGGTCAAGGCGGGGCCGAGGACGCCGGGCGCGCTGCTCAGCGCGCTCCAGCCCTGCTCCCTCGCCAGCTCGTACGCCCTGGCCGTACGGGCGTCCATGTCGCGGACGTCGTCGAGCGCGGCGGCGATGAGGCCGGGCAATGAGGTGACGGCGACTTCGCTCCCCCATTTCTGCATTTTCTGCTGTATGAGGGGACTATGCCGGGCCAATAGTTCGTGCAGCTGTTCCAGCCTTTTGGTCAGCTCCTTGAGATTATCGGGATCGACTCCGACGAAGTCCCCCACGGCGATCCTTCCCGGTGCGGCGGCCTACGAGGCGGCTTTGCGGCGCTCCGCCTCCTCCACACGGGCGATCAGACGTGGCTGCTCGGTCAGCACGGCGTCGAACAGCCTGGTGAGCTGCGTCTTTCGGGCGTTCCAGCCGGCTGCCCAGCGATCGGCCGGGGGGCCCTGCCAGGTCTGGTCGCCGAACAAAGCGGGAACGGCGGTGAGCGCCTGGAGGATCTCCCGCACGGCGGTCGCGGCCGCGGCCATGTCCGCCCTGCATTCGGCGATCTCGGGTGACGTCACAGACCCTCCCGGTTCTCGCGGCTGACGCACCGTAAAGCCTAAGGAAACACCGATCGCTCGGCCAGGGATATGCGACGACAACCGGAATTACCGCATGACTATGGGAGGAAAATGCCGTATTCGGCGAGATCGGAGGTGAGGTTCGGGGGCAGGGAGGCGGCGGCCGAGACGTCCTCGGCCGAGACGAAGCCGCCGACCTGGTCGCGTGCGCGCACGATCTGCTCGGCGAGCGCGGGCGTCAGGCCGGGGAGGTTCGCGATCACCGGGGCAGGGGCGTGGTTGACGTCGACCAGGCCGCCGTCGTCGTACTGGCGGGGCAGGTCGGGCCGTCCGATCCGCAGCTCGCGCGCCATCACCGGATCGTGCTCCGCCAGTTCCCTGGCCTGCTGTCGCAGGGCGCGGCGGTGCTGCGCGAGCGCGATCGCCTGCTCGTTCCCGGTCTCGTACGGCGGGGTGTCGCCGAAGACCTGCCTTCTGACCGCGAGCGAGTGCACGGTGCCGATCAGCCAGGGAGCGAGCATGCAGAAGATCATGACGAGGGACACCAGAGCCGGCTCCTGTGTGTCCTCGTACAGCTCGACCAGGTAGATCCAGGCGCCGGTGGCCGTGGCGTATCCGGCGGCGGCGGCCCCGTACCCCCAGCTGCGCCTGCGGATGGCGGCGTACAGCATGCTGAAGGGAGTGCCGAAGCCGCACGTGTACAGCGGAGCGAGCGCCCACAGGTAGCTGGGGGCGTTGGAAGGCCCCTGCACGGGCGGCGGTGGGAACGGCGGCATCGGCGGTGGCATCGGCGGTGGAGGGGGCGGCGGCACGGGCGACTGTACGTGCGGAGGCATGGGTGGCGGCATGGGCGGCGGTGCGTGCGGCTGTGCGGGCGGCGCGGGGTGGGCGCCGTAAGGACCCGGCCACTGCTCCCCGTACGGTCCCGGCCCCCGATGCCGGTACGGATTCTGTGGTCCCTGCCCCTGTGGTCCCTGTCCGTGCGGCCCCGGCGGTTGCGGCCCCTGTGGTCTCTGCTGGCCCTGCGGTCCTTGCGGTCCGGGCGGGTAACCTCCCGGCCCCCCATAGCCGTTCATGGTCCAGACGATACGTATTTGTCGGTCTTTGCGCTGCCCCCTTCTCCGCACATCCTGTGGACAACTCTGGGGATTACGGTGTGGACGATGTGGAAAACAGCAGGGATGGAGTCACACGTTCACTCGCCGCCGATAGTGCGCGATGATGAGCCTGTGGCGCGCATTCCAGGAGAAGGGCTGGCCAAGGGCCTGGCCGTGACGATGCGGCACATGCTGCACAAGTCGGAGACGCAGCAGTACCCGGAGGTCCATCCCGACCTGCCCGCCCGAAGCCGGGGCGTCATCGCCCTGGTCGAGGAGAACTGCACCGTCTGCATGCTCTGCGCCCGCGAGTGCCCGGACTGGTGCATCTACATCGAC
The DNA here is from genome assembly GCF_900156315.1 of Microbispora rosea. Classification (GTDB taxonomy): domain Bacteria; phylum Actinomycetota; class Actinomycetes; order Streptosporangiales; family Streptosporangiaceae; genus Microbispora; species Microbispora rosea. The sequence continues at coordinate 143,372 of NZ_FTNI01000010.1, forward strand.
TCCCACAAGGAGACCCTGCCGGCGCCCGAGGGCGGCCGTCCGCGCGCCCGCAACGTGCTGGACCGCTTCGCGATCGACTTCTCGCTGTGCATGTACTGCGGCATCTGCATCGAGGTGTGCCCCTTCGACGCGCTGTTCTGGTCGCCCGAGTTCGAGTACGCCGAATACGACATCCGCGATCTCCTGCACGAGAAGGACAGGCTGGGCGAGTGGGCGGCCACGGTGCCGCCGCCACCGGCCCATGAGGTGGGCGCCGAGCCGCCGAAGGAACTGTCGGCCGGGTCCCGCCCGGCGCCGGCCCGGCGTACGGCGCCGCCCGCACCGGTGAAGGGACCGGCCGCGGGCGCGCCGGCGGCGCAGGAGAGCGCACAGGACACCGCCGCACAAGACACCGTGCAGGAGGCCGTGGGCAAGGCGACACAGGACACGGCGCGGGGACCGGCCGGACCGGCGGCGGAACCCGCGAAGGGCGCGGAGAGCCGCCCGCGCCGTGAGCCGCCGAGAGCGATGCGCGACATCCGCTCCATCCGGCCGCCGGGCTCGCTGCCCAAGAACGCCGGGTCGTCGCAGCAGAAGAAGGACGGGCCCGAGGGGGAGCGATGACCTCCCAGGCGCCGGGGTTGTGGCCGCCCTCGGGGCCTGAGGTCGTCTTCCTGCTGCTCGGCGCCGTCGCCGTCGGCTCCGCCCTGCTGGTCGTCACGACCAGGCAACTCGTCCACGCCGCGCTGTGGCTGGTCGTCTGCTTCGGCGCGCTCGCGGGCGGCTACCTGGTGCTGACCGCCGAGTTCGTCGCCTGGGTGCAGGTGCTCATCTACGTGGGCGCGGTCGTGGTGCTGCTGCTGTTCGGGATCATGCTGACCCGTGCGCCCATCGGGCCCTCGGCCGGCCTCGACTCCGGCAACCGGTGGGCCGCCGCGCTGGTCGCCGTCGCGACCGCCGCCGTGCTCGTCACCGTGGTGGTCACCGGCTTCCGCTCGGCGTACGCGCCGCTCCGTCCCGGGCAGGGGGCGGCCGAACCCTTGGGAGCGAGCGTCTTCCGCACCTGGGTGCTGCCGTTCGAGGCGCTGTCGGTGCTCCTGCTCGCCGCGCTGATCGGCGCGATCGTCCTGTCCCGTACGGACATCAGGGGGCGGGAATGACCCGGTTATCGGCCTGGTCGATCGCGCCGGCCTTATCGACCAGGCCGACGGCTCGGAGGCGGTGAGCGAGGTGCACGTCGTCTACCCGGTGGTGGTCTCCGCCCTGCTGTTCTCCATCGGTGTGTACGGCGTGCTGGCCCGGCGCAACGCGATCCTCGTGCTGATGTCGGTCGAGCTGATGCTCAACGCGGTCAACCTCAACCTGGTGGCCTTCGACGTCTGGCTCGGGGACCGCCTGCACGGCGGCCAGGTGCTGACGCTGTTCGTCATCGTGATCGCCGCGGCCGAGGTGGGTCTGGGGCTGGCGATCGTGCTGGCCGTCTTCCGCACGCGCCGGACCGTCGACGTCGACCGGTTGCGGGCGCTCGCCGAAGTCGTGCGCGCGCCCGGCTCGGGGCGTCCGGATGGGGAGGACGCCTCGTGATCGTCGTGGTGGCTCTGATCGTCCTGCTGCCGTTCGCCGCCGCGGCGGCCGGGCTGCTCGCGACCCGCCTCGGCACCCGGAACCTGGGCGCTCGCAGCGAACCGACGGCGTACCGGCGGGCGGCGTGGTTCGCGATCGTCCCGGCCGCGGTGTCGGCGGCGCTCACGGTGTGGCTCGCCGCCGCCCTCGCAGGTGGAGCGGGTGCGTCGGAAGGGCGCTTCTGGTCGGAGCTGCTCCCCGGCCGGGTCGAGGGCACGCTGACGGTGGTCGAGACCGGTTCTGTGCCGATCTCCCTGACTCTGCGGGCCGACGGATTGTCAGTGCTCGCGGGCATCCTGGTCGTCGTGGTCGCGCTGGCGGTGCAGGTCTACTCGGTCGGGTACATGCGGGACGAACCCCGCTACCCGTCCTACAGCGCGTTCGTCAGCCTGTTCACCAGCGCCATGCTGCTGGTGGTCTACGCGGGGGACCTGATCGTCCTCTACGTCGGCTGGGAGATCATGGGCCTGTGCTCCTACCTGCTCATCGGGCACTGGTGGGAGGACCGGGCCAACTCCCGGGCGGCGGTGAAGGCGTTCCTGGTCACCCGGCTCGGCGACGTCGGCTTCCTGTTCGGGATCTTCGTCCTCGGCTCGGCGGCGGGCGGCTTCCGGATCGACGACGTGCTGCGCGCCGACATCCCCCGGGGCACTCTGGTCGTCGCGACGCTGCTGCTGCTCGCCGGGGTCGCGGGCAAGAGCGCGCAGGTGCCGCTGCAGACCTGGCTGCCCGACGCGATGGCCGGCCCCACCCCGATCAGCGCGCTCATCCACGCGGCCACGATGGTGGCGGCCGGGATCTTCGTCGTCGCCCGGCTCTATCCCGCCTTCCTCGCGGCGCCGCCCACGCTCGACGTGCTGGGCGTGGTCGCCGCCGTCGGCATGCTGGGCGCGGCCCTCGCCGCGCTCGCGCAGGACGACCTCAAGCGCGTGCTGGCCTACTCGACGATCAGCCAGCTCGCCTACATGGCCGCGGCGCTGGCCGCCGGGTCCGACCGGGCGGCGATGTTCCACCTGGTGTCGCACGGCGCGTTCAAGGCCCTGCTGTTCCTCTGCGCGGGCCTGGTGATCCACCACGTCGGGTCGAACCTGATCAGCCACATGGGCGGGCTGCGCCGGGCTCTTCCCGTGACGTTCTGGACGATGACCATCGGTTTCGCCGCGCTCGCCGGGCTGCCGCCCGCGAGCGGGTTCTTCAGCAAGGACGCGGTGATCTCGGCCGTCGAGCACGGGACGGGACCGGCCCAGCCGTTCGTGTACGCGTCGGCGCTGCTGACGGTGGGGGTGACCGGGGCGTACGCCGCCCGGGCCTGGCTGCGCACGTTCTTCGGTCCCGCCCGGATCGAGCCGCTCGCGGAGCCGCCGCCCGGCGTCGCCCACGTCTTCGACGGCCGGGAGGCGCCCTCGTCGATGCTGTGGCCGGCCGGTGTGCTGGCCGTGCCCGCCCTGCTGCTCGGCCTCGCGGGATCGGCGGCCGGCGTGGAGGTCGAGTGGGGGCCGGCGGCCGTCAGCCTCGCCGTCGCGCTGCTCGGCGCCGGGATCGTGTACGCCCTGTGGCGGGCCGCGCCCGAGCAGGATCCCGCCCGGCTGCTCGGGCCGTTCCGGGTGCCGTGCGAGCGGGCCTTCTACGTGGACGCCGCGTACGCGGCGCTGATCGCCCGGCCCATCCTGCGCCTGGCCAGGGGGGTGGCCCGCACGGACGCGCGGGTGGTGGACGGCGCGGTCCGCGGGTCCGGCCGGGCGACGCTCGGCCTTTCCGGCCTGGTGCGGCTCGCCCAGAACGGCAACGCGCAGCTCTACGTCACCGGCCTGCTGGCCGGGCTCGTGCTGATCGCGGTAGCGGCGGTGGTGCTGACATGACGCGGCGGGTTCGGAACGGTGGCGCGCGGCCTCTCGCGGTGGTCGCGGTGGTGACGACGTGAGCTGGTTGCCGATCGCACTCGTGGCCGTCCCGCTGCTGGGAGCCGTCGCCGCCTTCGTCCCGGCCGTACGGGACAGTGCGGTGGCCTGGGGGATCGCCGTCTCGGCGGCGGTGCTGGTCCTCGCGGTCGCGCTCGCCGCGGTCTTCGATTACGCCCGCCCCGCCGAGATGCAGTTGCAGACCGACTGGCCGTGGATCCCCGGCCTCGGCCTGCGGTTCCACCTGGGTGTGGACGGCGTCTCGCTGCCGCTCGTCGTGCTGACCGCGCTGCTCGTGTTCCTGTGCTTCGTCCACCTCGCGGGGCACCCGCCCGCGGGCGGCCGGGTGAGTGGGCTGGTCGTCACGCTGCTCGTGCTCGAAGTCGGCATGCTCGGCACGTTCCTCGCCCTCGACCTGCTGCTGTTCTTCGTGTTCTTCGAGGTCGTGCTGGTCCCGATGTATTTCGTGATCGCCCTGTGGGGCGGTGCGGGCAGGCGATCGGCGGCCGTGAAGTTCATCCTCTACACGCTGCTCGGCTCCGCGGTCCTGCTCATCGGCCTGCTCGTGGTCTGGACCCAGGCCGGCACGCTCGACATGGTCGCGCTGGCCGGGCACCACGGCGCGGGCATCGCCCGGTCGGCCCAGATCCTCGCGTTCCTCGCCATCGGTCTCGGGCTGGCGGTGAAGACGCCCATGTGGCCGCTGCACACCTGGCTGCCCGACGCGCACACCGAGGCGCCGACCGTCGGCTCGGTCCTGCTCGCGGGCGTGCTGCTCAAGATGGGCTCCTACGGCTTCGCCAGGATCGCGATCCCGGTGCTCCCCGAGGGCGCGGCGGCCCTGGCCCCCTGGCTCGGCGCGTTCGCCGTGGCCGGCATCGCGTACGGCTCGCTCGCCTGCCTCGCCCAGCGCGATCTCAAACGGATGATCGCCTACTCTTCGGTCGGCCACATGGGCTTCGTGCTGCTCGGGTTCGCCTCGCTCACGCCGGTGGGCCTGAACGGCGCCCTGTTCGCCAATGTCGCCCACGGGCTGATCACCGGCCTGCTCTTCTTCCTCGCCGGAGCCGTCAAGGAGCGGTACGGCACGGCCGACATGGTCCGGCTGGGCGGTGGGATGCTGCGCCGCCTGCCGTACGTCGGGTCGCTGCTGACCTTCGCCTGCGTCGCCTCGCTGGGCCTGCCCGGCCTCGCCGGGTTCTGGGGGGAGATGCTCACGCTGCTCGGCGCGTTCCGCCCGGCCGCGGGGCTCTCCCGGCCGCTGTTCCTCGTGTTCATGGCCGTCGGAGGGCTCGGCATGGTGCTCACCGCGGCCTACTTCCTGGTCATGCTCTCGCGGGTGACGCACGGCCGGGCGGTCGAGACCGTCGCGCCCGCTGCGCCTCTCGAACCCGCTGCGCCTCTCGCGCCGGCGCAGCCGGATGAGCCGCCGGGACCGCCGCTCGCCACCGCCGAAGGCGTACGCGAGGTGCTGAGCGAGCTGGGGGAGGGCGCGGAGCCGGTCGAGCCGGTCGCGACCGAAGCCGCGGTGGCCGCTCTGGGGGCCGAGGCTGTGGCGGACGCTGGAGAGGCCGGTGCGAGGGGCGCCGCCCGGGCGCTCGGGGTGGGTTCCACCGACGCGGCGGAGGCGGCCCAGAGGCGGCGGCCCTTCCGGGACGCCACGGTCTACGAGCTGGCGGCGTGGCTCCCGCTGGTGGCGCTGATCGTGCTGTTCGGCCTGTGGCCGAAGGCCTTGTTTGCCGTCACCACGCCCGCCGTGCAGTCGCTCCTCGGATCGGGGATGGCGCCATGACGGGCGGTGGCGTGATCCAGTCGATCGACTACGCCGCCGTGGCGGCGCCGCTGGTCCTCGCGCTGGTGGCCGGGCTCGTGCTGCTGCTCGACGCGTTCCTGCCCGCCCGCCCCGGCGGGGCGCGGGTGCTCGGTCTCGTCACACTCGGCGGCATGGTCGCCGCCCTGGCGGTCGTGGCCGTCCAGGCCGCGGGCGGCGGCACCCGGCGCACGTTCTGCGTCCCCGCCTCGCTCGGCGGGGCGTCCGCCACGATCAGGGCCGCCCCGGCGTCGTGCTCGTTCGTCGCGGACCGCTTCTCCCTGGTGATCGCGGCGGTCGTGCTGGCCGCCGGGGTGGTCGTCGTACTGCTGTCGATGACGGAGATCGCCACGGGACGCGACGGCGGGCCCGCGGAGCGCGGCAGGATCCCGGCGGGGGAGTGGTATTTCCTGCTGCTGGCCACGCTGACCGGGGCGGTGCTGCTGCCGGCCTCCCGCGATCTCATCATGCTGGTCGTGTCGCTGGAGCTGGTCTCGCTGCCGGTCTTCGCGCTGACCGCGCTCCGACGCCATGACGGCCGCGCCGCCGAGGCGGCCCTCAAGCTCTTCCTGGTCTCGGTGGTCTCCACCGCGGTCACGCTGTTCGGCGTCTCGCTGCTCTACGGGGTGACCGGCTCGGTCCACCTCGACCGGATCGACGCCGCGCTGCGGACGGCGGGAGACATGACCGGGGGCACCGGGGACATGGCCCGGGTCACGGTGGTGGCGATCGTGCTGGTGGCGGCGGGCTTCGCGTTCAAGATCGCCGCGGTGCCGTTCCACTTCTGGGCGGGAGACGTCTACCGGGGCGCCCCGGTCCCGGTCGCGGCGCTGCTGTCGGTGGTGTCCAAGGCGTCGGGCTTCGCCGGGCTGATCCTGCTGCTGACGTACGCGCTGCCGGGGAAGGCGGCGCTGTGGACGCCGGGAGTGGCGGTCGTCGCCGCACTGACGATGACGGCGGGCAACGTCCTCGCGATGCGGCAGCGCGGGGCCGTCCGGCTGCTGGCCTGGTCGTCGGTGGCGCAGTCGGGCTACATCCTCGCGCCGCTGGCCGTGTACGCCGTCGCCCCCCGCGCGGCCGTCGGCGCGTCGGTCGCCTATCTCGTCTTCTACGCCGCGATGAACCTGATCGCCTTCGCGGTGGTCCTGCTGGTGGCGCGGCTGCCCGGAGGCCAGGACCTGGAGGCGTATCGGGGGCTGGCGCTGCGGAGCCCGGCCGCCGGGCTGTCCCTCGCCTTCGCCCTCGTCTGCCTGGCCGGGCTGCCGCCCGGGCTCGCCGGTCTGTTCGCGAAGATCGTCGTTTTCCGGGCCGTCGTGGACGGCGGGCTCGGCTGGCTGGCACTGGTCATGGCGGCCAACACGGTGGCCGGGCTCTACTACTACATCGCCTGGACCGCCCGGCTGTTCGCGCCGCCCGCGGCGGGCGAGAGCCGTACGGTCCCGACGAGGGCGGCGGCGGGGGCCGCCGTCGCCGTCACGGTCGCCGTCACCGTGGTCTTCTCCGTCGCCCCGCAGGTGGTGCTGTCCGTCTCAGGGTGAGGCGCGTGACGGGGAACGTTCGTCCAGGCCGTGCGCGTTGGTAGGGCTGGACGCATCGAGTCGGACACAGCGGGCTGAAACACCGGGTTGAAACACCGGGTTGAGACACCCAGCCGAGACGCCGAGCTCGACGCACCGAACCGGGAGGAGGAGGCGTGCAGCACAACCGCCTGCGCACCGCGGTCCTGCTGGGAGCGCTGTCCGCGTCGCTCCTGGTCGCCGGGGCCTGGCTGGGAGGCGGCATGGGCGCCCGGATCGCGGTCGTGGCCGCCCTCGCGGTCAGCGGCGTCGCCTACTTCTGCGCCGACAGGATCGCGCTGTCGGCCATGCGGGCCCGGCCCGTGGCGGAGGTGGAACAGCCCGTCCTCTACCGCGTCGTCCGCGAGCTGTGCACCGAGGCCCGCGCGCCGATGCCCCGCCTGTACGTGTCCCCGACGATGCAGCCCAACGCGTTCGCGACCGGGCGCAACCCGCGCAAGGGGGTGGTGTGCGTCACGCACGGCCTCCTCGGGCTGCTGGACGAGCGTGAGCTCAAGGGCGTGCTCGGCCACGAGCTGTCGCACATCCACAATCGCGACATCCTGATCTCCTCGGTCGCGGGCGCGCTCGCGACGATGATCACGTATTTCGGATACGCCGGCCTGTTCTTCGGCTCGGACGACGACGAGGGCCCGGGGTTCCTCGGCGCCATCCTCGTGATGATCCTCGGCCCGGTCGCGGCCACGATGATCCAGATGGCGATCGCGCGCTCGCGGGAGTTCGCGGCCGACGACGCGGGCGCACGGCTGACCGGCGACCCGCTGGCCCTCGCCTCCGCGCTGCGCAAGATCGAGATGGAGGTCCGCAGGCTGCCGCTCCCGGAGAACGGCAGGCTCGCCTCCGCCGGCCACATGATGATCGTCAATCCGTTCCGGGGCACCCGGATCGGCCGGCTGTTCGCCACCCACCCGCCGGTCGCCGCGCGGATCGCACGTCTGGAGCGGATGGCCGGCTACCGCCGGTGACGCGAGCGCGCCCATCCGGCCCGGCCCCCTTTGCCGACATACGCCGTCGACGTACCGACGTTGTTCGGCGAAGGGGGCGCTCCGGGCGTCAGACGCCGGGGTGCAGCACCCGGCTCAGGAACTCGCGGGTCCGCTCGTGCCGCGGGTCGGCGATGACCTGCTGGGGCGGCCCGTCCTCGACGATGACACCGCCGTCCATGAACACCACACGGTCGGCGACCTCGCGGGCGAATCCCATCTCGTGGGTGACGACGAGCATGGTCATGCCGTCCTCCGCGAGCTTCCGCATGACCGACAGCACGTCGCCGACCAGCTCGGGGTCGAGGGCGGAGGTCGGCTCGTCGAACAGCATCAGCGAGGGGTTCATGGCGAGCGCGCGGGCGATCGCCACACGCTGCTGCTGGCCGCCGGACAGCTGGGGCGGGTAGGCGTCGATCTTCTCCAGCAGGCCGACCTTCTCCAGGTTCTCCCGGGCGACGCGGTCGCACTCGTCCTTGCGCCGCTTGAGCACCCGCTCCTGGGCGATCGTGACGTTGCGCCGCACGGTCAGGTGGGGGAACAGGTTGAACTGCTGGAACACCATGCCGACGTGCCGCCGGGCGGCGTCGATGTCGACGTCGGGGTCGGTCAGGTCGACGCCGTCCACGACCACCGTGCCGGAAGTCGGCTGCTCCAGCAGGTTCACGCAGCGCAGCAGCGTGGACTTGCCCGAGCCGGACGGCCCGATCACGCAGACGACCTGGCCGCTCTCGACCGTGAAGTCGATGCCGCGCAGCACTTCGAGCGTGCCGAACGACTTGTGCAGGTTCTTGATCTCGACGGTGCTCATCGGCCCGCTCCCTGACGCGCTTCCATCCGCCTCGCGACATACCCGAGGGGAATCGTGATCAGCAGGTACGTCAGACCGGTCGCGAGGATCGGTGTGGGGTTGGCGTACGTGGAGGACTGGTCGTTGCCGAACTTCGCCAGCTCCACCTGGGCGGCCGTGACGCCGAGGATCAGCACCAGCGAGGAGTCCTTCAGCAGCATGACGAGCTGGTTGGTGAGCGGCGGCAGCACGATCCGGATCGCCTGCGGGATGATGATCGAGATCATCGCCCGCATGTGCGGCATGCCGAGCGACCGCGCCGCCTCCATCTGCCCCTTCGGCACCGCCTGGATGCCCGCCCGGAAGTTCTCCGCCATGTACGCCGCCGAGACGACGCCGAGCCCCAGCGCGGCGCTGCCGTACACGCCGCCGGGGAGTTCGAAGCCGGGGAACGCCAGCGGGAGGCTGCCGATCATCAGGAAGATGAGCAGGATCGGCAGGCCACGGAAGATCTCGATGTAGGTCACCGACAGCCACCGGTAGGGCGCGACCGAGGACAGCCGCATCAGGGCCAGCACCAGGCCCAGGACGAAGCCGAGGGCGAAGCCCGACAGCGTGTAGATCACGGTGTTGCGCAGCGCCACCGTGAACAGGTCGGGCAGGCCCTTGCCGGCGACGTCGAGGTTGAGGAACGACTCGCCGATCGCCTTCCAGTCGGCCAGCGCGGCCAGGACGACGAGGATCACCACCAGCACGGCGTACTGGACGGCCCGGCTGATGCGCTGCTTCTTGCGCGGGCTGAGCCCCTTGCGGGGCTCAGCTGGGGAGGGCGCCTGCTGCTCGCTCACAGCACTCATGATCCGGCGGCGGGCGACTCGGTTCCGGTCTCGGCACCCGAACCACCGCCGGACGCGCCGCCGGGCTCGGTGCCGAACCACTTCTTGTAGATCTCGTTGTAGGTGCCGTCGGACTTGGCGGCCGCGAGGACCTCGTCGACGACCTTCTTGAGCGCCGTGTTGTCCTTCTTCATGCCGATGCCGTACTGCTCACCGGTGTCGAGGCTGGCGACCTGCTCGAACTTGGCGCCGACGTCGGACTTCTTCAGCCAGGTCAGCACGACCGGGAGGTCCTGCACGATCACGTCCGCCTGGCCGGTCTGCAGGCCGAGCAGCTCCTTGGGCGAGTCGGCGAACTCGATCGGCTCGAAGCCCTGCTTCTTGACGTAGTCGAGGCCGGTCGTGGACGCCTGAGCGCCCAGCTTGAGGTTCTTGGCCTTGACGTCGTCCAGCGAGGTGATCCCGCTGCCCTTCTTGGCCATCAGCGCCTGGGTGGCGTCGAAGTACGGCTCGGAGAACAGCAGGTTCTGCTGCCGCTCCGGCGTGATCGTCATGCCGGCGGCGGCCACGTCGCACTTGCGGGCGTTCAGTGCGGCGCCGCTCTTGATCGCCGCGAAGTCGATGTCCACGATGTCCTGGGTCACGCCCAGCTTCTTCGCGACCAGGTCGACGATGTCCACGTCGAACCCGACGACCTTGTCGCCCTGGTTGAACTGGAACGGCTCGTACGGGATGTTCGTGCAGGTCGTGATCTTTCCGGCGTTCACGAGGGCGACACCGCCGGGGGCGGCCGAGGCCGTCGCCGTGCCCGAGTCGGCGGAGTCGCTCCCGCACGCGGTGACGGTCAGCGTCGCCGCCAGAGCCACCGCCCCGATGCTCGCCGCTTTCCGATAAGTGGACCAGGGAGCCACGCCGGCCTCCTTGCTATGGTGCGAAAACGTCTGAGGCGCAGTTTAAGCGTCCCTTATGACGGATTGGCCACTGCATGGGTTGTAGCCCGTAACGTGCGTGAAACCTGATGTCAGGGATTCAGGCCTTCCGTGAGTATGTTGAACCGTTCGAGCATCCGCGCGAGCAGCCGTACGTCCTCCTCCGGCCAGGCGGCCAGCAGCGTGCGCAACTGGCCCTCGCGCGCGGATCGCGCGTCGTCGAGCCGCCTGCTGCCCTCGGGAGTGAGGGCCAGCAGGTGGGCCCGGCCGTCCTCGGGGTCGGGACTGCGGCTGATCAGCCCCAGCTCCTCCAGCACCTTGAGCTGACGGCTGATCGTCGCCCGGCCGACCCGCAGGTAGGCGGCCAGGTCGCTGGACCGCATCGGCGAGCTCTGGTCGATGCGGACCAGCAGGCCGTACGCGCCGGGGTCCAGCTCGGGGTGCACCTTGCGCCCCATCCCGACGGAGAACGCCTTGGCGCGCCGGAGCAGGATGGCGAGCTGCCGCTCCACCGCGCAGTACGCCTCGTGTTCGCCGGCCGTGGGCGGTCGGGGAGCGATCTCCGCCTCCGTCATGGCCTGCCTCCTCCTGACTGCGTGTGGCAGGGGGTTTACCCGCGCACCGCCTGGATGTCCAGCTCTACTTTCAGTGTCGCCCCGATCAGCGAGATCCCCGCCTGGACGACCTGGTTGTAGGTCATCGCGAAATCCTCGCGGCGCAGCTCCGTGACCGCGCGGAACGCCGCGCGCAGCCCGCCCCACAGGTCCGGTCCCGTGCCCAGGTAGGTCATGTCGAGATCCACCGGGCGGCTGACGCCGCTCAGCGTCAGCACGCCGTGCACCGTCCAGCGGTCCGGGCCCGCCGCCGACAGCCCGGTGCTCCGATAGGTGATCACCGGGTGCACCGGGACGTCGAGGAAGTCCGCGGAACGCAGGTGATCATCGCGCATCCGGCTGCCCGTGTCGATGGATTCACCGACGATCTCGGCGACCACGGACGACTCCTGCGGCGTGGCGCCCATCTCGATCCGGCCGGAGAACTCGGTGAACCGCCCTTGCACGCTGCTGAGACCGAGGTGCCGGGCCGTGGCCGAGATCTTCGAGTGTTCGGGGTCGATCGTCCACACGCCGGGCGGCGGAAGCTCGGTGCCGCCCTGCCGGGCCAGCACCAGCGTGCCGGCCTCGGCGGCGCCCGAGGCGGTCGCGATCGCGGTGGACGCGGCGGGCGCGTACCCGATCGCGGTCGCGACCACCGTGTAGACCCCCGGCGGCAGCGGGGCAGTGACGACCTGCCCGTCGGCGTCCGCCTCCGCCCGCGCCACCTGGTGGCCGACCGTGTCCGTCACCGTGACGACCGCGTGCTGCACGGCCCAGCCGTCCTTGCTCCTGACCAGGGCGTGCAGTCCCCTGGGCATCGTCTCGGAGACGCTCATCGCTCGTGTCCCAGCCACACGTCGTACGGCTCGTCGCCCTGGCCGCCCAGGTTCAGCGTGCTCGCCACGGGCGGGTAGCCGCTCGCGACGATCGTGTACTGCCCGCCGGTCAGATCGGTGAAGGCGTACTCGCCGTCCTCGCCGGTGGTCGCCACGCCGACCACGTTGCCGGCGGCGTCGAGCAGCGTGACCCTGGCGTCGGCCAGCGGCACGCCGTCCTTGACGCGGACCGTGCCCCGCACCCGCGCGCCCGGCAGCAGCACGACGTCGTGCCGGGTCTGGCCGGTGCCCAGCACCTCGATCGGGACGGCGGCAGGACGGTAGGCCGCGCCGCTGACCGTGAGCGTGTAAGTGCCGGCCACGATGCCGGAGAAGGAGAAGCCGCCCTGGGGGTCGGTCGAACCGCTGGCCACGACCTCCCCGCGGACGTCGGTCACGACGACCACCGCGTCGGCGACCGGCGCCCCGTCCGCCCCGCGTACGGTGCCGACGAGCCGGCCCGAGGCGGCGAGCACCATGTCGAAGTCGACCGGCTGGTCGCCCACGACCAGCGTCGCGACCTGCGGCTCCCGGTCGCCCGCCGACGCGATCAGCACGTACGTCCCGCTGCCCGGCGCCTGGAGCGCGTAGCCCCCGTCGTCCCGGGTGACCGTACGGCCGAGCTGGTGGCCGCGCACGTCGATCAGCGTGAGGGTGGCGCGGCCCACGGGCATGCCGTCCTGGCCCTTGACGAACCCGCCGATGCCCACGCCGCCCGGCTCGTGCGTCTCCATCGCGAGCGCGGCGTACGGCTGGGCCTGCTTGGCGGTGAGGACCTGTGCGTTCAGGGGCTGTGCGTTCAGGGGCTGCGTGGCGGCGTGGCCGTTCGGCGAGGCGAACTCGGGCTCGGCCGTGATCGGCCGCTGCAGGTCGTGCTGCTGCCTGTCGCGCTGGGCGTGGCGTCCGGTCACGGCGCCGTTCCGCTGGGGGGCGATCTCGGGGTCGAGGGTCTCGTCGGTCTCCGTCGCGTCGGCGCGGACGGTGATCGCGCTGGTGCGCAGCGGGACCTCCTTGATGAACAGCACGGCGATCAACGCCAGGAGGCTGAGCGGGGCCGCGTAGAGGAACAGGTCGCCGATGCCGTGGCCGTACGCGCTCTCCACCGCCGTGCGGATCGGGGCGGGCAGCGCGGAGAGCTTGGGGATCGCGCCGCTCTCCTGGCCGGTGCCGCCGTGCACGCCCAGCGCGGCCAGGGCGTCCTCCAGGTAGTGCTTGACGCGGTCGCCCATCAGGGCGCCGAGGGCGGAGACGCCGATCGCGCCGCCGAGGGAGCGGAAGAACGAGACCACCGAGCTGCCCGCGCCGAGGTCCTCCGCGCGCACCTGGTTCTGCACGGCGAGAACGAGGTTCTGCTGGCTCATGCCGATGCCGATGCCGACGCAGAACATGAAAATCGCGACGAGCCAGTAGTCGGTGTCGTACCGGAGCGTGCCCATCAGGGCGAACCCGGCAGTGAGGAAGAAGGTGCCGGAGACCAGGAAGACCTTCCAGTGCCCGGTGCGAGTGATGATCTGCCCGGAGACCGTGGAGGAGATCGCCAGACCGAGGATCATCGGCAGCGTCATCAGACCGGCCACCGTGGGCGTTTCGCCCCGGGCGAGCTGGAAGTACTGGCTGAGGAAGGTCGTGCCGCCGAACATCGCGACGCCGACCAGCACGCTGGCGACCACGCTGAGGCTGACCGTCCGGACCCGGAACAGGCGCAGCGGGACGATCGGCTCGCTCACCTTCGACTCGACCACGAGGAAGAGCAGCGCGAGCACGACCGCGCCGCCGACCATCGCGCCGGTCTGCCACGACAGCCAGTCGTACTTGTTGCCGGCGAAGGAGACCCAGATCAGCAGCAGCGAGACCGCGGCGGTGATCAGCGTCGCGCCGCCCCAGTCGATGCGCACGTCGCGCTTGAGGACCGGCAGGTGCAGGGTCTTCTGCAGCACGATCAGCGAGAGGACCGCGAACGGCACGCCGACGTAGAAGCACCAGCGCCAGCCGAGCCACGAGGTGTCGACGATGAGGCCGCCGACGAGCGGGCCGCCGATCGTGGCGACGGCGAAGACCGCGCCCAGGTAGCCGGAGTAGCGGCCGCGCTCCCGCGGCGAGATCATCGCCGCCATGATGACCTGGGTGAGCGCGGTGAGGCCGCCGGCGCCGAGGCCCTGGATCACTCGTGCCGCGATCAGCATGCTGGGGTTCTGCGACAGACCGGCGATCGCCGAGCCGATGACGTAGACGGTCAGTCCGAGCTGGATGAGGATCTTCTTGCTCATCAGGTCGGCGAGCTTGCCCCAGATCGGGGTGGACACCGTCGTGGCGAGCAGGGTCGCGGTGATCACCCACGTGTAGGTGGTCTCGTTCGCGTGCAGGTCCGCCGTGATCGTGGGGAGCGCGTTCGACACGACGGTCGACGACAGGATCGCGACGAACAACCCCAACATCAGCCCCGAGAGCGCCTCCAGGATCTCCCGGTGCGTCATCGCGGGGGCCGCCGTGCCCGGCGGCGTCTCCCTGGTCATCGCAGTCGCCATCGAAGTCCTTCCGCGTGTGATCAAACTTAGTTTCCCTAAGCAATCATATATTGATCGTTGCTTCGGGCAACCAAATAGTCGTGGCGCGGAGGTGTCCGGAAACGACGAAGGCCCCGAACCCGCAGGTCAGGGCCTTTCCGTCAGTGTCGTGCTGTGACGCGTCTCACCGGTAGTTGACGAACTGGAGGGCGATGTCGAGGTCCTTGCCCTTGAGTAGGGAGATGACCTGCTGGAGGTCGTCCTTCTTCTTGGAGCTGACCCGGAGCTCCTCGCCCTGGATCTGCGCCTTCACGCCCTTGGGGCCCTCGTCCCGGATGAGCTTGGAGATCTTCTTGGCGTTCTCCTGGTCGATGCCCTCCTTTAGGGACACCATCAGGCGATACTCCTTGCCGGACAGCTTCGGCTCGCCCGCGTCAAGGATCTTGAGGGACAGGTTGCGCTTGACGATCTTCTCCTTGAAGACGTCGAGAACCGCGTTGGCCCGCTCCTCGCTGTTCGCCTTGATCTCGATGTCCTTCTGCCCCGACCAGGAGATGCTCGCGCCCGTGCCCTTGAAGTCGAAGCGGTGCCCGACCTCCTTGACCGTCTGGTTCAGGGCGTTGTCGACCTCCTGGTGGTCGATCTTGCTCACCACGTCGAAACTGCTGTCGGCCATCGGTGTCCGTGTCCTCTCTCCGTTGCCCTTCGAGATTAGTGGGCCCCGATGTGATCAGAGGTCTTTCCTCATGACGACGCGGGGCGACACCTCTATGCCGAGGGCCCGCTCATGCTCGATCAGCGCGGTGAGCTCCGGCCCCCACTCGTGAGGTTGTACGACGCGGAAGCCGCGCCGGGCGTACCAGGGGGCGTTCCACGGCACGTCACGGAAGGTCGTCAGCGTCACCGCGGCGGTATCCGCGAACGTTCCGGCCGCCGCGCAGACGGCATCGAGGAGCCGCGTTCCGATCCCCTGGTTGCCATGATCGGGATGTACGGCGATCTGGTCGAGGTGGGTCAGGCCGTCGACCACCCCGAGCAGGGCGAACCCCACCGGCGGCCGACCGGCCACGATGACACGCCTGGGATCGACGCACTCTTCGACGACCGTGGTGCCCGGCGGGAAGACGATGCCGAGCGGCACGAACATCCCGTCCGCCGCTCTCTCGATCTCCGCCAGCGCCGCGAGATCCGCCGGCTCGGCCTGTCTGATCACCGTTCCACTATGACCGGTGGACCGCCGCGCCCGCTTCCGGGTTTCCGGGACCCCCGCCCGCCACGCGAGGGGTGAGCCGGAACCCATGTCACGTCCACCCGGGAAGTCCGCTATTCTTCTACCTGTCGCCGCGGCGAGCGGAAGACAAGGCAGGTTGCCCGAGTGGCCAAAGGGAGCGGTCTGTAAAACCGTCGGCTCAGCCTACCCAGGTTCGAACCCTGGACCTGCCACCAGCAGAACAGCAGCTCAGAGGCCCTCCGGGGCCTCTTCTGCTTTCCGGCCCTGTGCAGCCGTAGGCCACTGCTAGCCCCCGTCTGTCGCCGGTCCACCAATATGCATGCAATGATCTTGGGCGCGTTTCCGCAGGTCGCACCGCGCTTTTCGGCCTTGTAAGGGCGACGAGACGAGCCTACGAAACGGCGAAAGGGTCCCGGCTGGCTTCCGGGACCCTCTGGACTTCGGTGATCACGCTGATCGCAGGTGCTCCGCGATCCACTGACGGCCGGCTTCCCAGCTCGTGAACTGTTCTAGGTGCTCCCCGCTCTGGGCATCGAAGACGTGATACCGGCGCTTACCGTCTTTGCCCAGACGGATCAGGTCGTAAGAGCCATCGTGCGAGCGGTACCACACGCACTCGCTACCGTCGGCGCGACGTGAGGTAGGTGATGCGTGCGTATACGCGTACTCACTAACCGTTGTGTCTGACATGCGGTGGATCGTATCTCTGCCTTCTGCCAAGGGGAGGGATGCGGAGAGTCAGGCAGCCAGGGCGTCATCGATCCTCCGGCTGGTGAGAAGCCCGGTCGGATGCTGGCTCGCGACCGCGGCGTCGTCACTTCTTGAACAAGGTGCGACCCCTCCGCTCCCCGCCCGGATGGACCGACGAACGATGCTGCTCCTCGCGGCCGGAATGACCGCCGAAACCGCGGCCTCTATCGCGGACCCCTGGGAACGCCTTTCCCGTGCGCTGAGGGGACCGCAGATGCTCGACGACGACACCATTGAACGACTCGAAGCGCGCACCATCGGATTTCACCGGCTCGAATACGTCATGCCTGCCCGAGCCATCTACCAGGGGCTAACGACGCACATCAACGAGTTGAGCACCCTGCTTCAAAGCGGCCCGCCCGAGCGCTACCGGCGTCGCCTGGCGGCAACAGCCCGGCGAAGCCGCAACGCTGGCGTCCTGGATCGCCTGGGACCTCAAGCAGCCCGCACAGTCGGCCTCATTCGAGCGCGTCGCCGCCCTGGCCGCCGAGGAGAGCGGGCACCGCGTCATCCAGGCATGCACGTACGCCTACCGGTCGTACGCTGTCAGCGGCCCCGAGGCTGTCGAGCACATCCGACGCGCCCAGCAGTTCCTCCCGGCCGAGGGAGATGACGCGACCCGCGCATGGTTGCTGGCCCGCGAAGCCGAAGAGCTGGCCGCACTCGGCGATGGCCAGGCGGTCGAGCTGTTGCAGCGCGCCGAGGAAGCCCACACACGAGCCCGGCCCCACCGCGAGCGCGCGTGGACCCGCTTTCTCGACGCCGGACGCATGGCCGCCTTCCAGCTCTCGACCTATGTACGGCTCGGCGACGAGCAGCACGTGACAGAGGCCGGCCAAGCCGCCCTTGCAGCTCTCGGCCAAGACGAGGACCAGAAGCGCGCATCCGTCGTCTACGCCGACATCGCACAAGCACAGCTCCAACTCGGCGACGTGACCGAGGGAGTCGCCTACGCCCGCCGCGCCCTCGAAGCAGCCCAGCGCACCGAATCCACCTGGGGCATGCAACACCTCGCCAAGGTAGAGAAGGCCCTTGCCGCCCGGCCCGACCATGCCGCCCGAGAACTACTCGGCGACATCCGCGCTACTCGCCGTACTCTGGGGCCGTCTCCCGCCTGATCCACTCCAGGTAGTCCGGCGTCCCCTGCACGATCGGCACCGCCACGATCTCAGGCACCTCGTATGACTGCAGCTCACGCACGCAGGCCGCAAGGTCATCGAAACGGTCAGTGGTCGTCTTCATGAGCAACAACCACTCCTCCGCCTGCTGGACCTCACCGGCCCACCAATATGTAGAGGAGATAGGCGCCACGACCTGCGGAAAAGCCGCGAGTCGGCGCCCTACAACCTGCGCAGCAATGCGGTTCGCTTGGACCAGGTTCGGCGCGGTGACTCGAACCTCTAGATGATCACTCAACGCCATCCCCCATTCAGTCATACATGAGTCTTCTTGCACAAATACCCCAAACGCACATCAACTACGATGCGATTGGCGTGACCGGGATGGAAGAAGCTTGGAAAGAGTCATCAAGGAAGCTTATCCTCGTTCAAAAGCCGCCGTGGAAGGGTGAGTATGAGCGGTATAGAGCCAGCTGGAGAGGCCGATGCCGACATCTTCGCCAAGATCGGCGATCTTAGACAGTGCGGTGACATCGCAAATGCCCTACTCTTGGCCCAGAATGTGTATTCAAACGCGCCGAAAAGCGCACAAGCATTCATTGAGCTTTTGCATTGCCTTATGGCTGCTCATCGGGAGTCCGAGGGCCTCCAGTTGCTCACACAAAAAGCGAAGGATCGGCAAGTTAGCGATCAATTGCTGGCATTGCATATTGCTGTGTTAAGTAGGCTGCGACGATTCGAAGAGGCTATTGCAATCGGCTGCGATGCAATAAAAGAACACCCAGAATGGCGGCTTGTGTGGATAGCGCTAGGGCGAACATTTCTGGACTCTTCTCGACCGACAGAAGCCTTGCAGTATATAGTTGAAGCCAGGGATAGCACTTGGCACGATTGGCGCGGGGCATACTGGCACATCGTCGCTCTCACTCGGTTGTGTCGATACGAAGAAGCTGAACGGATTGCTGGGGAACTAATAAGACGTCACCCCACGCAACCGCGAGCATACCTAGCCCTTGGTGAGGTCCTGATAGAAAGCGGGCACTACGCGCGGGCCATACATTGCCTCGATCACGCTCTGCAGATTCAGCCCTCCAATTCGCAGGCTTGGAGCGAAAAGATAGAAGCGTTGCGGCGCTCGCGCGATTTTCTTGCGGCCGCAGAGGCGGCAGTTGCAGCGACCGCGCAATGCTCCAACAGTGCTCGGATATTAGTTGCGACCGCCTGGCTACATAGTGCACAAGACCACGAGGACCAAGCAGTCGAGGAAGTCGAACGCGCCCTGGTCATCGACCCCCGCTACCCATGGGCCTTACGCAGCCGTATCGTCTTCCTGCGCAGGGCACGGCGCTATCAAGAGGCTCACCAGGCCGCCACCGAAGCGCTCCAACACCACCCCGACGACCCCGACCTGTACGTCACCATCGCATGGCTACACAGTGCGCAAGGCAACTACGACCAGGCGGTCGCCTCTACCCAACAAGCCTTGACCGTCGACCCCCGCCACTCATGGGCCTTAAGCAGCCGAATTCTCCTCCTGCGCATGGCACGGCGCTATCAAGAGGCTCACCAGGCCGCTAGCGAAGCGCTGGAACACCACCTCGACGACCCCGACCTGTACGTCGCCATCGCCTGGCTACACAGTGCGCAAGGCAACTACGACCAGGCGGTCGCCTCTACTCAACAAGCCCTGGCCATCGACCCCCGCCACGCCGGAGCCTTACGCAGCCGTATCGATTTCCTGCGTTTTGCCTGGCGCTATCAAGAGGCTCACCAGGCCGCTACCGAGGCGCTGCAACACCACCCCGACGA
>NZ_FTNI01000010.1:163020-163223 GCF_900156315.1 Microbispora rosea
CAAGAGGCTCACCAGGCCGCTACCGAGGCGCTGCAACACCACCCCGACGACCCCGACCTACACGCCATTATCGCCTGGCTACACAGTGCGCAAGGCAACTACGACCAGGCGGTCGCCTCTACTCAACAAGCCCTGGCCATCGACCCCCGCCACGCCGACGCCTTGCGCAGCCGTATCGATTTCCTGCGTTTTGCCCGGCGCTA
>NZ_FTNI01000010.1:164081-234266 GCF_900156315.1 Microbispora rosea
GCCCGGCGCTATCAAGAGGCTCACCAGGCCGCCACCGAAGCGCTCCAACACCACCCCAACGACCCCGATCTACACGTCACCATAGCAACGCTCAACAGCGCACAGGCCCGGTATGAGGACGCTCTTCGTTGCTGCGAACTAGCTATTACGTTCAGCCCCGGACACGAAAGGGCAATTGAAGGGCAGGTTTACGTACTGCGCCAACTCGGACACTTTGATCGGGCCGAACAAGTTGCGAAATCGGCACTAAATCAAAATCATTGTAGCGTATCGCTATATACCGAGTTGGGGCGAGTGTACGATGCCCAGCTGAAATTTGATGCGGCATTAGCCTCATTTGCCTCTGCATTGGAGCTGGACCCTAACGACACAGAAGTTAATATAGCTCGCTCAGCCACCCTCCGATCGCTACGACGTTGGTCGCTCGCAGAACGTGACATTAGTCGTCTTCGACAGGTTAAACTACACGACCTGGATTTACTAGCAGAGCTCGGATGGATTTACCATGACCAAGGCCTTTTAGGTGAGGCGGAAAGGAAATTCAAGGATCTACTTGAAAAAGCTGTAAGCGAAGAGGAAAAAGCTTTAGCGCACCAGTGCCTCGGATGGGTGGCGTTCGCGGCAGATAACTTCCCGGGAGCCGAATTGGAATTCCGGGAAGCTCTATCTCAACAACCTGGCGATGAAAGTCATCTACTTGCAGTAGCGTGGTCATTGGCCAGGCAGGGTAGCAAAGAACGATGGCGCGAAGCGCAAGAAATAATATATAGCATCGAAGGACGTCGCCCCATTTCCATCTCCACCTCTGCCCAAATCTGCCTTGGAGTTCTTTCCTTTAAGCTTGGCAGCCCTGCCTCGGCTGAGCATCACTTCAAGAAGGCGCTAGAGATTGATCCATTTCATGCGAGTCACACAGACCTGGGTGCGCTTTATGCACAAATAGGCCGAGACGACGAGGCGGAGGCCCAACTAAGTAAAGCAATCGAAAGGGATTGGTACGATGTAGCAGCACACATAGAACTGGGATCATTGGCACTAAGGAAGGGTGACGATCACCTTAGGGATGCCGAGCGAGAGTTCCGCCGAAGTTTAGGTATAGAACCAGTTTCCGCCGACGCGGCCGTCGGGCTAGCTCAAGTTTTGATCCGACATGGAGACGAATCCGAAGCGGAGACAGTCCTGCGCAGTGTACTGGTTAGCCAAAATCGAACCCAGCGTTGGCGACTGCATCTCGCGCTTGCTCGTCTGCTGATACAGAGAGGGGACAAGTCGCAAAACTCAGACTTGCATGCTGAGGCATATGCCCATGCGCAACATGCTATTGAGGTTGCGCCAGACAGGGAAGCGGATCCCCACTATGTGGCTGGCATAGCACAACATAGAATCGGGTCATCGCTAGTCGACGGTGCCGGCCGCCTTGGATATCGTCGCCGTGCGGTGCAGCACTTACGGCAATGCTTGAAGCGCGATCCCGCCCATATCGAAGCTCAGCGAAGCCTGCAAATTATCGAGCGGGAAATGAAGGCAAGTCGACCTGCGGTTTGGGGAGGTTACGCAATTGCAACAATATCCTTCAGTCTCCTGGCTGTGATGTGGACAAGCTTCTTTGTTGGAAACAAGGTTACCGCCGTAATGGTGACCACAGCGACGCCTATACTTGCGGGCATGTTCACAATCGCTGTCCTACTGCCTGCGCTCATCCGTTTCAAGCTTCCGGGTTTTGAGGCAGATTTGCAGGCGGGTAGTTCAGTCGTTGCCCCAGGCCCCACAGGAGACGTGACTTTTGGCCCTGGGCGCTTCACTGTAACATTCGGCCCTAAGGGACAGCTCTCGCGTAGAGAAGCACCGTTGCAGAATTGAGCTTATAGAAATCAAGGCGGCGGCGCTGCGCGCCGCCTCGCGGGCCTTCGCCCGCTCGCCGGCCGGGCATGCGGCCTGGGGGCCGGTCCCGGCCGTCGGCGGCTTCGGCCGCGGACGTGGAGAGTGCCCCCTGCTCGCCTGCAACGATGACCGCATGAGCGACATGGTCCTGGAGATTGCAGAACTCCGCCGACTAACCACCCTGCTCCTGGACGCCGTGGAGCGGCGACATGGCGCCCGCATCGACCTCTCACGATGGAACGTCGACTACTACTGGGACATCCCACTGCAGGCCGCTTTCGACATGGACAATGATCCAGCCCAACACGTCGGATGCGGACAGGTCAGTGACGACCTGGCTGACCTGCACGGCGCACCTGATCGCTCGAAGAATGACGCCGCGATCCTCTGGCACGACCTAACGCATCTATCCGGGCTACTACGAGCCCTGGCCATCGTTGATCTCGCCGATACAGCTTGATTCAAAAGCCTCCGGCGGGGGCCTCCGGCTCCGGGATGCGGCCAAGCGCGAGAGCGCGGGCCGTAGGTGGCTGATGTAGAGCCCGCGCATCCCTCCTGCCATCGACCCGGGCAAGCCCAGCAGACCAGCTCCTACGGCGCAAGCCCGTCTGTGACCCCTGGCGTCCGACGACCGAGGAACGGCGACCGGTTGACATACACGCGAAGACGGGCTTGCGCCTCCGTCGCCGGCCTGCTGCTGCTCCGCAGCGGGTCGAGGGCATACGGGATGCGCGGACGGGGGAGGAGCGTGCGGCGCCGCATGGGCCGAAAGGGCGCCGTGCAATATGCGTGCAATGATCTTGCCACAGAGAGCCGGATGAGCGGGCTCCGGCGCAGGTCAAGAGCATCGAGCGACCGGGAATGGTCACGCGCTGTAAAACCGTCGGCTCAGCCTACCCAGGTTCGAACCCTGGACCTGCCACCAGCAGAACAGCAGTTCAGAGGCCCTCCGGGGCCTCTTCTGCTTTCCGGCCCGACCCCGATGCGGCCAGGTGCGGCGATGAGCCGCGAGGACGCGCTGACAACGATCGAGGCGGTCGTCAGCGGATCGTCGGTGAGCTGTCAGCGGGGTTTCCGAAGGTAGGGCCATGACGAACAAGCACACTTCGGTCCTCATCTCCGGCGCCAGCATCGCAGGCCCCGCCCTCGCCTACTGGCTGGCCCGCTCCGGTGCCACGGTCACCGTTGTGGAGAAGGCCCCAGTCCTCCGCACCGGCGGCCAGGCCATCGACTTCAAGGGCGAGACCCACATGGAACTCCTGCGCCGCATGGGCATCCTGGAGGAGATCAAGCGCCGCCAGACCGGGGGCACCGACCAGACGGTCATCGACTCGTACGGCAAGCGGATCACGGTTATGCCGGGCTGGTTCACTGGTGGCGACCTGGAGATTCTCCGCGGCGACCTGGCGGAGGTCCTTTACGAGCGCACCCGTGACACGTGCCAGTACATCTTCGGCGACTCGATCACCTCGCTGACCGAGACCGCCTCGGGCGTCCACGTGACGTTCGAAAGGGGTGCGCCCAGGACCTTCGACGTGGTCGTCGGCGCGGACGGCATCCACTCCAACGTGCGCCGCCTGGCCTTCGGCCCGGAGTCGAACTACGTCAAGCACATGGGCCACTACTACGCGCTGGTGGACATGGAGCGTGTCGTGGACGAGCCGGTGATGTACAACGAGCCGGGCAGGCTCGTCTCCATCGGCGGCCCCAAGGCACCCGCCTTCTTCTGCTTCGCCTCGCCCGAGCTGGCCTACGACCGCTACTCGGTGGCGGAGCAGAAGCAGATCCTGATCGACGCCTACCGCGGTATGGGCTGGCGGACACCCGAGATCCTGGCCAAGCTGGCCCGCGCGAAGGACGTCTACGTCGACGCCATCGCCCAGGTCGCGATCGAGCGCTTCTCGAAGGGCCGGATCGTGCTGCTCGGCGACGCCGCCGCGGCCAACACCCTCGGCGGCGTCGGAACCGGCCTGGCCATGGTCGCCGCCTATGTGCTGGCGGGCGAGCTGAGCCAGGCCGACTACGGCACGGCCTTCGAGCGCTACGAGGAGACCATCCGCCCGTTCATCAAGGCCGCCGACAGCAACAACGCCGGCCCCTTCCTGGCACCGCGCACTCGCAAGGGTCTGTGGCTGCGCAACCAGCTGTTCAAGCGGAGCTTCCTGCTCAGGTCGATGGCCAAGATGGGGGAGAAGATGGCCGGCGGCCACTTCGAGCTGCCCGGCTACACCTCCTTGAGCCGGCCGGCGTCCGCTACGAAGTCGGCTCCCGTCGTCGCCCCCGAACGCGGCGACGCGAGCCGTCCTAGGTGAGCCGGCAAAGCGTCCAGCAGCCGTCATGAGGCGACACGATTTTCGACACCCAGAGGCGGGGATTGCGAGTCACGGCGGCCGTCTCCGGCCTGTTCAAGGCAGTCGTCGCGTCAGCAGAGGGCTGTGGATGCCTGCACGTCGTCGAGTGCTTGTCGTGCGATCTCGCTGAAGTCGGCGCCGGTGGTCGTCTGGCTCCAGCGTTCGAAGGCGATGGTGGAGGCGAGCGCGCCGAGTTCCGCGGCCACGCGGGCGGTCAGGTCGGGAACGCTTCGCCGTTTGAGCGCGTCGGTCATCGATGCGATGAGGGCGAGGTTCTTCAGCGCTTCGCGTTCTTGTAGTTCGGGGTTGGCGGCGATCACCGCCTGTCGGCGGGCGATGAATTCGCGACGTGCGGGCGTGAAGACTTCTCTGCCGGCCGCGTCCAGCGCGTGAGCGACCGCTTCGAGTGGGGTGGCGGTTGCCGGCGCCGCGGCTATCGCCTCGGTGAGGAGCCCGTCCATCGCGCTGCCGCCGAAGAGCACTTCCCTCTTGTCCTGGAAGTGCCGGAAGAAGGTGCTCTTCCCCAGCCCCGCGCGCTGCGCGATGTCGATCACGGTGGTGTTCTCGTAGCCGCGCTCGGCGAACAGGTCCAGGGCGGCGTGAGCCAGCCGTTCTGCTGCGTTCGGTTCCCAGCGAGCCATGAGCACAGTGTACGGGACTTGGTCCCGTGAACTCATGCTACGGTGATGAGACTAAGTCCCATCACTTGTCTTGCGAGGAGTCCGCAATGAGCCGAGCTGTGGTCTATGAGACGTTCGGAGGCCCTGAAGTGCTGGAGCTGCGGGAGGTTCCCGAGCCGCACGCCGGCCCGGGTGAGGTCCGGGTACGCGTGACGGCCGCCGGGCTGAACCCGATGGACTGGGGCATCGCCTCGCGGCCGGAGGCGGCGGCGCGGTTCGGCATCACCGTGCCGTCCGGCTTCGGGTCCGACCTCGCCGGCGTGATCGACGAGGTGGGCGACGGCGCCACGGGCTTCGCCGTGGGCGACCGCGTTTACGGCGGCGCCCTGGGCAGGGCAATCGCCGACTTCGCGGTCGTCAGGCCCCCTGCCGATCCGCTGTGGCATACGCCGGAGGGCATCAGCGATCAGGTGGCGAGCACGCTTCCGGTGGCCGGCCTGACTGCCGCCGCCGCCCTGGCGGCGATCGGCCCGGGCCCCGGCGACACCGTCCTGATCGGGGGAGCCGCCGGCGGCGTGGGCGTGTTCGCCGTGCAGCTCGCCAGGCTCGCCGGCGCCACCGTGATCGGGACCGCGTCGCCGGGCACGTTCGAGTTCCTGCGGCAGCTGGGCGCCGAACCGGTGGCCTACGGCGCAGGGCTGGCGGACCGGGTCCGGGCACTGGAACCCGGTGGGGTGACCGCCGCGACCGACCTGTTCGGCACGGAGACGGCCGAGGCCGCGCTGGCGCTCGGCGCGGCGCCCGAGCGGATCTCCACGGTCGCCGCGGGCCCCAACTCTCCCGGCGGCGTACGCGCCACCGGCGCCATCGACGCACCGGCGGACGCCCTGAAGCAGATCACGGACGCGATCCTCGCCGGCAAGCTCACCGTTCCCATCGCCGCGGCATTCCCGGTCGAGAAGATCCGCGACGCCGTGACGCTGCAGGCCGGACGCCATGTCCACGGCAAGGTCGTGGTCACGCTGTGACCGCACCTGAAAGACCTCTTGCGGAAGCGATGAAGGGATGACGACATGAAGCGGATCCAGTACCACCAGTACGGCGGGCCGGAAGTCATGCGGCTCGAAGACTTCGAGCCGGCACCGCTCGGCGCCGACGAGGTCCTTGTCCGGGTGCACGCGGCCGCGGCCAATCCGATGGACTTCGGGATCCGCGCCGGCCGCATGAAGCACGTGACCGGTAGGCGCTTTCCGCGCGCGATGGGTTATGACTTCTCGGGCGTCGTCGAAGCAGTCGGCGACCGCGTCACCCGGCTGCACGTCGGCGACGATGTGCTCGGCGGGACGCCGATCAAGTCCGCGGGCGCGTTCGCCGATGTGGTCGTCGCTCAGGAGAAGGGCGTCGTCAGCAAACCCGAGAACCTCTCGTTCGAGGACGCCGCCGCGATCCCGACGGTCGGGATCACCGCCCTGCAGGCCCTGATCACGAAGGGAAGGCTGCAGCCGGGCCAGGCCGTGTTCGTGCACAGCTGCCTCGGCGGAGTCGGCCGCTCCGCCGTGCAGATCGCCCTCGCGCACCAGGCCACGGTCGCGGGCAGCTGCCGCGACAACGCCGAATCCGAAGCACGCGACCTCGGTATCGGCCCGGTCGTCGACTTCGGCTTCGACCCTGCCTCGCTCGCAAGACGATTCGATCTCGTCCTCATCGCTGCCGGCACGCTTCCGGTCAAGGCCGCGCGGACGATGCTCAAGCCCGGCGGCCGCATCATCAGCATCCTCCCCACCCCGTCGAACCTCGCGAGAAGCGTCCTGCCCGGGCCGTTCCACGTCCTGGTGGCCCAACCGATCACCGAAGACCTCGAAAATGTGACCCGAGCCGCCGGCCAGGGAATCCTGCGGTTGCCGATCGCCCGCACCGTCCCGCTCTCGCAAGCCATCCCGGCGCTCACCGAACTCGAACAGAACGGCACGGCCAAGCGAGGCAAGCTGATCATCACGCCATGAACCTCGTCTTCGAGTTCTCCGTGACCCCCGCCACCGGCTACCGGCCCGCGCCCCATACCGGGCCCTTCTGCCACGGCAGGCATTTCCTGAGGCGCGGGCTCCGGTGCGCGGCGGGACCTGGCAGCACGCCGACACCGAAGACCCGCGCCCATCCGCTCAGTCGCAAGGAGAACTATGAGCATTACCACCGTTGACGAGCAGCAGCGGCGGACGATCGAGCAGCAGTACGGTCCGCTCGGCCCGCACTCCGTCGAACTCATCGACGGAGTGATCGTCAAGGCCGACGACGGCGTCGAGCTCAAGGGCGTCCTGGCGCTCCCGGCAGGGAGCGACAAGGTGCCTGCCGTGCTCATCCGCTCGCCCTACAACCCCGCCTCCTTCAGGCCCGAAGTGGCCGCCTTCTACATGGGCGAGGTGATCGCTTGGGCGTCCCATGGATATGCCTGCCTCGTGCAGACCACGCGCACCACCACTTCGTACTTCGACGAAGCCGCCGACGGCTCCGCCACCGTTCGCTGGATGGAGGAGCAGCCGTGGTTCGACGGACGCCTCGGCCTGACCGGCGCCAGCTACCACGCGTTCAGCTCCTGGGCCACCGCTTCCACGCGGCCCGCCAGTCTGAAGGCGATCGCCACCGCGATGTACAGCACGGACCGGGTCAGCTCCTGGTACCCCGGCGGCGGCTTCGCTCTCGAACTGGCCCTCGGCTGGACCGCCGTGCAGCAGGCGAACGGCTCCGAGGTCGGCGAGCACCCGTACGACCATCTGCCGCTCGACCAGGCGGACGTCGCCGCCACCGGAACCACCCTCGACTTCTACCAAGAGCGCCTGGCCCACGACGGCGAGGACCCGCACTGGCAGGCCCTGAACTTCGCCGAACTGCTGGACGACCCTCCGGCGCCGGTCCTGCACATCGACGGCTGGTACGACTACCACCGCAGCTACTTCTGGCACGACTTCGAGCGCCTGAACCGGAACACCGGCGACGTGCCGTACCGCTTCGTCATCGGGCCATGGCCGCACGCCGTCCTCGACCCGCGCATCTCCATGGCCGAGAGGCTCGCCTGGTTCGACACCTACGTGCGTGGCGAAGGTGAGGACCGTTCCGGCGCCCTGCGTTACTACCGCACCGGCGTCGACGCCGGCTGGCACGAGCTCGACAAGTGGCAGGAACCCGAGACCACCGTCTTCTACGCGAGTTCCGACGAGCGATTGCTGGCCGCCCCCGGTGACCTGGCCGAGCGAATGGAATGGACGTACGACCCGGCCGACCCCACCCCGTCCGTCGGGTTCCTGACCATCGGCACCGGCGACGTCAGTGGCCTCTGGGACAGCGGCACCCTCG
This sequence comes from Microbispora rosea, assembly GCF_900156315.1. Classification (GTDB taxonomy): domain Bacteria; phylum Actinomycetota; class Actinomycetes; order Streptosporangiales; family Streptosporangiaceae; genus Microbispora; species Microbispora rosea. The sequence continues at coordinate 172,282 of NZ_FTNI01000010.1, forward strand.
AACAACGGACGGATGTGCGCGTCTTCACCAGTGCTCCTCTGCGGGAGCCGCTGGACCTGGCCGGTCGCGCCTTCGCCGCCACGACCTTCTATTCGGACGCGCCCAGCGCCGACCTGTTCCTGCGGGTCCTGGACGTCTACGAGAACGGGCAGGTGCAGAACGTTGCCGACGGCATCCTCCGCGTCACAGATCCCGGCCTCGGCGAAGGCGTACCCGTCGAGGTCGACCTCGGCCCCATCGGTCACCGTTTCGCGGACGGCCACCGCCTTCGCCTCGTGGTAGCCAGCGGTGCCCACCCCTACTACAACCGCAACCTCGGCAACGGAGAGCCGACCGCAACGGCCACCCGGATCCGCGTCGCTCATCAGGCAGTCGCCGTCGGCGGCGAAGATGGCCTGCGCATCATCTTTCCCCTGGCTCGTTGAGACGAACGCCGTCAACGCGTTCGACGATCAGGGCCGGACGAGTGGGCTCCGGCGTGACCGTGCGCGGGCAGCCGGAGCGTGAAGGTCGAACCTTCGCCGACGACGCTGGTGGCGCTGAGCGACCCGCCGTGGGCCTCGGCGAGCTTGCGGGCGATGGGCAGGCCGAGCCCGCTGCCCCCGCTCCGCCTGCTGCGCGACTTTTCCACCCGCCAGAACCGTTCGAAGACCAGCGGGAGGTCGTCGGGCGCGATCCCGCTGCCGGTGTCGGCGACGTCGATCACCACGTCGCCGTCGGCGCGGTGGGCGAGCAGGCTCACGGTGCCGCCGGGCGGAGTGTGCCGTACGGCGTTCGAGACGAGGTTGCCCACCGCCTGGCGCAGCCGTACGGGGTCGGCGACCAACGGGAGGCGGCCGTCGGCCCGCGTCACCAGCGTGACGCCGGCCGCTTCCGCGCCGCCCCGGTGCGCGGTCGCGACCTGGGCCAGCAGGTCGGCCACGTCGACCGGCTCGGCGTGCACCCTCAGCTCGCCCGCGTCGGCCACTGCCAGGTCCTGGAGGTCGTCGATGACGTGCTGGAGCAGCAGGGCCTCCTCCAGCAGCGACGACACGAGTTCCGGATCGGGGTCGGCGAGCCCGTCCTGGGCGGCCTCCAGCCAGCCGCGGATGTTGCTCAGCGGCGTCCGCAGCTCGTGGGCGACGTCGCCGACCATCGCCTTGCGCAGCTCCTCCAGCCGCTCACGCCGCTCGGCCATGGCGTTGAAGGCGGCGGCGAGCCTGCCGATCTCGTCCTTCCCCTTGACCTCGACGCGGGCGGCGCGCCCTTCCTCCATGTTCCGTACGGCGTCGGTGAGGGCCCGCAGGGGGCGGCTCAGCCGGGTTCCGGCCATGACGCCGGCGGTGACGGTGATCAGCAGCACGAGGGCGGCGACGCCGGCGATGCGGGCCTGGTTCTCCGGCGACAGGTCGAAGGCGGTCGACGTGTCGCCGCCGCGGCTGCTGATGAAGAGCATCGCGGGCGGCGCGACGTACGGCGCGAGCTGCTCGCGGCGGCTGCCGGTGACGCATTCCGGGACGACGCTGCCGCGGGGGCCGTCGTCCGTCGCGGCCTGGGCGGGAACGGGCGCGGGCAGGGGCGTCCAGGTGAAGTCGAGGTTGAGCCGCACCTTCGACTCGTGCCGCCGCTCCAGGCAGCTGTCGACGAGCTTCTGCAGCGCCGCGAGGGCCTTGGCCTCCGTGGCGGTCGGCCGGTCGAGGACGGTGCTCACGCACCGGGTCTCGGAGTACGGGCGCGCGCCCTCGGTGTCCAGCACGGGCCGTCCGCTCGGACTGTCGGCGATCGTGGCTGCGGCGCCGAAGCTGCCGCGCAGGCAGGCGGCACGCCGCTCGGCGGCGGTGCGCAGCGCGTCACGTTCCTTGCCCGGCAGCAGGAAGGGGCCCACGGCGCGCGGGTCGATGTGGTCGGGCACGGACGCCAGAGGCGTGCCCTGCGCCAGTGGTGCACCGGACGCGGCCGCCAGGACCGTGTCGACGTGCAGCGGGTCGATCGACGCGGTCGGCCGGGCGGGCAGCGTCGCGGGCGGCCCGGCGTCGGAGTCCACGAGCGGCACGCGCCGCTCCGTGGTGATCGTGACGCGGCGACCGGTGTCGCGCGCCAGCCTCCGCACGACCTCCCCCGCGCCGTCCCAGCCGGGGTGGGTGGCCGCGTAGCCGAGCAGGGTGTCGTACGTGCGGGCGTCGTCGGCGAGCGCCTGTCCCTGTTCCTGCCTGATCGCCACGGTGGTGCTCCGCGCGGTCAGCCAGGCCGTCGCCGCGATCGAGCAGACCGACACCAGCACGGACACCGCGAGCAGCCGCAGCAACAGGCTGCGGTGCAGCGGCACGTCAGCCCGCATCGCGCGGGTCCCGCCGGTCGTCGGCGAGCTTGTAGCCCACCCCGTAGACGGTGAGGAGCCGTACGGGGCGGCGCGGAGTGGGCTCGATCTTCCGGCGGAGGTTCATCACGTGGACGTCCACGGTGCGCGAGGTGATGTAGCGGTCGAACCCGTGCAGCCGGGCGAGGATCTGCTCGCGGGTGAACACCCGGCCCGGCTGGGTGACGAGCAGCTCCAGCACCGCGAACTCGCCGGGGGTGCACTCGACGGGCACGCCGTCCACGCTGACCTCGTGGCGGTCCGGGTCGACGACCAGGGCACCGGCCCTCAACGCGGGCACGGGCGACGTGGCCGGCGCGGCGACGGTGCGGGCGCGCCTGAGCAGCGTGCGGACGCGCGCCATCAGCTCGCGCGGGCTGTACGGCTTGGTCATGTAGTCGTCCGCGCCGAGGTCGAGGCCGAGCAGCAGGTCGTCCTCGGTGGAACGGGCGGTCAGCATCAGCACCGGGAGGTCCGACTCGGCGCGCAGGACGCGGCACACGTCCAGTCCGTCGACCCTGGGCATCATCACGTCGAGCACCAGCAGGTCGGGGGCCCGCCGGCGTACCGACTCCAGGGCCGCGCGGCCGTCGTGGACGGCGACGACCTCGTGGCCCTCCCGCTCCAGGTAGCGGCGGATGAGCTCGGCCTGCTTCACGTCGTCCTCTGCGACCAGGACATATGCACTCACAGATGGCGATAGTAGGTCGGCCTGAGGACCATCTCGCCCCTGCTCATCCGCCGGCCAAAGGTTCCTGACAACTTCCTGACATTGCTCGGCCATCCTCTCCGGCATGAGCAACCGAACCGACCGGCGCGTGTCCGCACGGCACGCCACCGCACTGTCCTTCGCCGCCCTGGCCTGCGGCTTCCTCACCGCCTGCGGCACCGCCCAGGCGGCGGACGCCCCCGGCACCCCCGCTCCCGTCTCGGCCGGCCACGTGTCGGCCCCCCGGCCGGCTGCGGCGCAGACCGAGTCCAAGCCCGCCCATGCCACGAAGTCCCGCCCGCAGCTGCGCCTGGACAGCTCCGAGGCCGAGGTGCGCAAGCTCCGCGAGGCGTACGCCGGCTGCCTGCGCGAGCACGGCATGCCGAGCAAGGGGACCTGGCCCAAGGCGGCGGAGAAGTCAGCGCGGGCCGCCTGCGAGCACCTGCGGCCGTTGCTGCCGCCGGAGCTCGACCCGGCCAAGAACCCGAACTACGCCAAGAGCGTCCGGATCGAGGCCAAGTGCCTGCAGGACCACGGCTTCGACGTCCACCTCGTCAAGGTGGACGGCCCCGCCAAGCTCGGCTGGCGGTACGGGAGCGTTCCCGGACCCGGCGTCGACATCGCCAAGATCCAGGATGACTGCCGCGTGAAGGCGTACGGCGGCGGCCGCGCGCTCCGGCCCGGCCCGCAGTAACAACCCGGCGCGGGGCGGCGGGCGGCACCGCTTCGGGTGGCGCCCGCCGCCCCGCCGTCACGGCTGGACGTACCGCAGCCTGAGGGTGTCGACGTGCCCGGACCAGCGCAACGTCACGTGCCAGCAGCCCGCCTCCGGCAGGTCGACGCCCGACGGACCGGGCCCGCCGGGCACCTCGCGCGTGACAGGCGGGCCCGAGCCGTCCAGGCGCGCCTCGATCAGCAGGGGATCCCCGTTCTGGGACACCCGCGACACCCAGAGGATCTTGTTGCCGCGATCCTTGCCCGGCGGCGACAGCAGCGGATCACCGAACACCACGGCCGCGATGTCGCCCCGGTCCCCCAGGACGTACGGCATCGCCTGGTCGGGCGGCCGGAACCCCGTACGGGCCCAGGTGGGCAGCGGTGCCGGTGACAACCGGTCGGGACATCCGCCGGACGGCTGCTCGGCACACCCCGCAAGCAGGGAACAGGCCAGGGTCAGCGCCGATATCGGTATCAGTGCGGTGCGAGGCATGAGCGACTCCTCAGGAGGGCGTACGTGGTCGCTACCTCTACACCGCCGACCCCTCCGCAGGTTCCGGCCCGGCCGGCACGGACATGTTCGGTCAGAAGCCGGCGTTCCGATCGATGAGCCGTGCGACTGGCTGCGATGAGAAATCCCCCGTTGATGGACGTCTGGCCCGTCCGCCACGATGGCAGAGCCGCCCACCGCGAATCCGGATGTTCGATGTGGGGGTCCGATCGGTTTATCGGCCGCTTGTGCGCTGCGCCGCGTAATCACCATTAGCCCGCCCTATAGCGGCAATGCCGAACGGCCGGATTTTTCGTTCGGAACCATCTCTGCAAAAGGAGCGTTCACATGAGCCAGACGGCCCAGCGGTTGGGCGTCGAGCATGTTGCCGTAGTCCGGGAGTTCTTCCGTCTGCTGTCCGTCAAGGACGTGACCGGGTGGGGCGACCTGTGGCACACGGATGCGACCATCACGGTGCCCTATCCGGCAGCCGGATTCCCCCCCGTCATCCGCGGCAAGGACGATATCGTCTCCGGCTTTCACCACCTGATGGCCAACTTCGAGACCTTCGACGCGCGGATCACCGGCATCTACCCCGCGGTCGACTCCGACGCCGTCTGTGTCGAATACCACAATGTAGCCACCCTGGTCGGAGGAACGGAGTACACCAACGACAACATCGCCGTTTTCCGTTTCACCGACGGCCTGGTCAGCGAATACCACGATTACTTCGATCCCCGCCGCTTCCAGGTCGTCGTGGACGCCTTGCCCACCGCCTGACGGCAGACGCGAAACCGATAGTCATCTTGTGAGTGTGTTTCGCATGTCAACGGAATGCGTACGGATCGTCGTCCTGGTGTGCAGCACCCGCCCCGGCGCCCTCGGCCCGGTGGTGGGGGAGTGGTTGATCGAGATGATCGGGCCGCGTGCTGGGGAACTCGGCGCCGATCTCGTACAGGTGACTCTCGGCGACCTTGATCTGCCGTTCCTCGACGAGGAGGAGCATCCGTCGTCGGGTCGTTACGGGCACGAGCACACGCGACGGTGGAGCGCGATCGTGGACGCGGCGGACGGCTTCATCGTGGTGACGCCGGAGTACAACTACGGCATGCCGGCGACCCTGAAGAACGCCTTGGACTACCTCGGCCGTGAGTGGGCGTGGAAACCGATGGGCTTCGTCAGCTATGGCAACACCTCGGCGGGCACGCGCTCGGTCCAGCACGCCAAGCAGGTGGTGACCACGCTGCGTCTCGTGCCGCTGGGCGCCACTGTCGCCATTCGCATCGGCGACGCGATGGACAACGGCCGAGTCCGGCCGAACCCCGCTCAGGCCGGGGCGGCCGTCGGTGTCCTGGACGAGCTGGTCCGGCTCGCCCACGCCCTCCGGCCGATGCGTGAGGGGACCGGGGCGGGGGTGCGCCCCGGACCGTTGCCGGGGTCCTACATCAGGCCGTTGACACCCGGCGACGCCCCGCAGGTCACCGTGCTGCAGCGGTGCTGCTGGGTGGACGAGGCCCTCGCCAACGACACCCTGGACATACCGGCCCTGGGGGAGTCGCTGGAGCAGGTCGGGGAATGGCTGGCCACCTGGCACGCCACGGGCCTGTGGCGGGACGGCCGGCTCCTGGGCATGGTGCGGGCCCGTAGTATCGGCAACGACTGGCATGTGGGCCGGCTCGGTGTCGCGCCCGATCAGCGGGGGCAAGGTCTGGGACGCTGGCTGCTCCGCAGCGCCGAGGCCGGTGTGGCCCCGGAGTGCCGTCGCATCGTGTTGTTCACCGGCGCGAAAAGCCGGCAGAACATCAGGCTCTACGAGAGCGAGGGATACCAGCCGCTGCCACTCGCAGATGACGAGGGAACCGTCCGCCTCATCAAGGCAGTGGCGTCTTGATCGGCATTCCAGGGTGGTCAGGCGTCGTGGACGAGGCGGGGTAACTCTTCGGCGACGAGGTCGGCGAACGCCTGTGCGGCAGCGGAAAGCCGGCCGGTCCGCCATACCAGCCCGGACCGTGATGGGGAGGCTCCGGCCATCGGGAGAGCCACTACGTCAGGATGCTGGTAGTAGCGGAGGATCGACGCGACGGTCGGATAGACCACCGTGCCCATGGCGACGTGCGTCAACGCCTCGCCGACGGAGTTGACCGGGACGATCCGCCGGATCGGCCGCCCGTCCGGCGCGCGTGGCGGGAAGAGCTCGTCGAGCACTTCCTTCGGCGCGCTCGGCACATCGACCGTGGCATAGTCCGCGACATCGTTGTAGGTCACCGATTCCCGTCCGGCGAGCGGATGATCTCTGGCTACGATCAGGATCCGGTTCTCCACCGACAGGACGGGTCCGACTGTCAGTTCGGCGTCATCCGGAGCGGGTAGCCGGATCGCGAGCATGTCGAGCTCGGCCCTGCGTAGTCGCTCGTAGGGCCGAGCATTGTAGGTGAGTTCCACGAGGTGCACGGCGCACTGTGGGTAACGCTGCTCGAAGATCCGGACCAGGGGCAGTAGGTGCGGACCTGCCGATGATTGCAACATGACACCGACCGTGATCGTCCCTGCCGTGCCGGTCGCCATGTCCCGGGTTGTGTCCAGCGCCGCGCACAGCGCGCCGTAGGCAGGTTCGAGCCGGTCATATAGGTGGGCGCCGAGCGCGGTCAGCCGTACCCGTCTGCTGCTGCGTTCGAACAACCGGCCGCCGATGCGTCCCTCAAGGCTTCTGACCAATTGGCTCACACGTGACTGGGTCAGGTACATCCGTTCGGCTGCCCGGCCGAAGTGCAGTTCGGCCGCGACCATCAGGAACGCGCGGACCTCCTGCAACTCGATGGACTCCCACATGAACAAGTGAGAGTACCGTCCGGTACGGCCTCGAGCCGCTGTCGATATCGGGGCGCATTCGCCCGGCGACACTCTCGGTTCCAGCGACGATCACGTGATCGCAGGTCTGGTCAGAGATCGAGCATCATGAGGATCTCGTCGCGATCATCGCCGGGAGCGAGCCGCAGTGCACCGGGCCACCGGCCGATCTCCTTCCAGCCGAGCCGCCCGTAAAAATCTTCGAGCCCCACACCGCCCCGAGCGGCGAGGCGAAGCTGTTCGAGGCCCATCTCCTCGCGGGCCACCTGCCGCACCCGGCGCATCAGCGCGGCACCGATGCCTCTGCCACGAAACCCCGTGTGCGTCTGGAGGTGATGAACCGTGCCCCAGTGAGCGATCAGCGGGTCAACGCTCCTGCGCACGTTCAGCCACCCGGCGAGCGTCCCGTCCACGAGGGCCAGGAGGAATCGGCTGCGCTCCGGATCGAGGCCGGCGATGAGCCGATCGGCCACCACCGCGACCTCGTCGAAGCTCACAGGAGGAAACGGGAAGCCGGCGGCGCCCCCGGCGTTGGTCACCGTGACCCAGCACTCGACCAACTCCCGCCGCAGGCCGGAAGACATCTCCCGTCCTTCGATGATCTCCAGGAACGCCGGAACACTCTCGTGCGTCATGGCCCCAGCCTGACAGAGCCCTCCGACAGGCCCGGAGAAAGGACTGCCTCCGGCGGGGGTGCTCGGGCTTCACAGAACACGTCGGCTCACCCGGTCTCCCTCAGACCCGGCGCGGTTCATTCTGTACGGCTTGGGGGGTTCCGGCTAGGTTCCGAGCCATGTGGTCGGCGTACAGGCTCGCGCGTTTTGTCGCGATCGTGGTGAGTGTCGGGTTCTCCTATGGGGGGTTCATCGGCATCTTCCGCTCCGACGACCCCGCCACCGCCAAGGCGCTGGGATGCGGGCTCCTGGTCGGCCTGCTCCTCATGCACCTCTACAACTGCGTACGCATGGTCGACGGGCGGCGTCCGAAGGCGTGGCAGTGGACGCTCGCCCTGCAGGCTGTGCTGACCGGTGCCGGACTGCTGATGTTTCCGAGCACGTGGTACGGCAACACCGGCTTTCTCGCCGCCGCCGTTCTCCTGCTGATCCGTCCGGCGGGGCCGGCCTGGGCCGGATTCGCTGTCATCGTCCTCGCGCAATATCTCTCGGGACTCGAGGTACGCCCCACGGTCTGGGACGCGGCCTACCTGGCCATCGGCCATACGGCCTTCGTGGGTATCGCGCTCTACGGCGTTGCCCGCTTCGCCGACCTCGTCGGGGATCTGGAGAAGACCAGAACGGCTCTGGCCGACGCCGAAGTCACCCGGGAGCGGCTGGCGTTCGCCCACCTGCTCAACGAGCGGGTCGGGATGAGCCTTCAGGAGGTGGTGCGCCACGGTGAGGCGGTCAGGCGGGCGGCCGAGGTGCCGGCCGCCCGCGAACGCTTGGCCGAGAGCCTGGCGACGGCCAGGTCCGCGCTGGCTGACACCCGATCGGTCGCGCACGCCCATCGCGACGGCGCCCCCACGGGACGGCGGGTCGCCGACGACCTGACGGCGAGTGTCGTCATGGGGCTCGGCGTGGCCGCGGTGCTGTTGATGCTGCTCACCAACCCGATCAAGTCCATACTCAAGGCGGACGAGACAAGCGGCGAGGCCGCGCTGTACATCGGGCTCGTGGCCGTCTTCACCGCGTTGTTCCTGTGGTGCTGCTGGATCGGCGGCGACGACGGGCGGCCACGTTTCTGGCGGACCGCGCTCGCCGCCGCGTTCGTCGTCGCGCTGGCTCCCGAGATCGTCTTCGAGCGGTCGTTCTGGTATCTCAGCATCTTCCTGCCGGCGCTCACGCTCGTCCTGCTGCGCGGATGGCTGCGCTGGGCGGTGACGATGCCGCTGATCGCCCAGGATTGGCTCACCCTCGCGCTCTGGGACGTCACGCTCCAGGGTCCGACCTTCGTCGACCAGACCTACCAGGTGGTCTGGGTCGGCGAGCGCGTCCTCGTCGTCTACGGGTTCGTCCGCATGAATCGCCTCACGCGCGAACTGCAGCACGCTCGCGCCGAGCTGGCACGCACCGAAATCGCTCGTGAACGTCTGCGGTTCGCCCGGGACCTGCACGACCTGCTCGGGTTCAGCCTCTCGGTGATCGTTCTCAAGAGCGAGCTCGCCTTCCGCCTGCTCGACAAGGATCGGGCGCGCGCGGAACGAGAGCTGGGCGACGGCCTGGAAGCCGCCCGCCAGGCGCTCGCGGACATCGCCGCCGTGGCGGCGGGCTATCGCAGCGTCCGCCTGCTGGACGAGGTCGAGTCGGCCAGAGCCGTACTCGAAACGGCGGGCTTCGCGGTGAACGGAACCGTCGACACCCCGCCGCTCACCGCCGAGCAGAGCAACGCCCTCGCGACCGTACTGCGCGAGGGCGTCACCAACGTCCTACGGCACAGTGACGGGCGGAGCTGCACGATCGAGGCCGGAGTCACCGGCGGTACGGTGCGGTTACGCCTGCGCAACGACGGCGTCCGGACGAACGACGTTCCGCCCGGAGCGGGTCTGGACAACCTCAGGCACCGGTTGCAAGCCGTGGGCGGGACCTTGAGGAGCGAGGCCGTGGACGGCTCCTATGAGCTGACCGCCGAAATCCCGCTCGCTCCGCTTGAGCCGGCTCAAATCCAGCCCTCGTCGGTCGCGATGCGGATCGCGTCGACGCGGTTGCGCGCGCCGAGGCGCACGATCGCCGACGACAGATAGTTGCGTACGGTGCCGCGGCTCAGCGACAACATTCCGGCGATCTCATCGGCCTCCGCCCCGGTCGCGGCTGCTTTGAGCACCTCGGCCTCGCGCTCCGTGAGCGGGCTCTCACTCCTCTGGAGCGCGATGAGCGCGAGCTGGGGGTCCACGACCTGCTCGCCGGCGCTCACCCGGCGGATCGCGTCGATGACCTCATGGGTGGGTGCGTGTTTGAGCAGGAAACCGGAGACCCCGGAGTTCAGGGCGCGGCGTAAGTAGCCGGGACGGGCGAGCCCGGAAAGCACCATGATCCGGCACGAGGGGAGCTGCCGCCGGAGCTGGTCCGCGCCGGTGAGACCGTCGAGTCCGGGCAGGTCGACGTCGAGCAGAGCCACATCGGGGCGGTGCGCGAGCGCCGCGGCGATGATCCGGTCGCCACGCTCCACCTGGGCGACGACCTCCAGGTCGTCCTCGAGATCGAGGACTGCGGACAGCGTCTCCCTGAGGATCCGCACATCCTCCGCGATCATGATTCTGATCAATGTGAATCCTTCACACGGGACTCGTGAACGTGGCACTACCGACCGATTCGGCGGCTCGGGAAGCTCTCATTACACACCAAACCCCAACCGTCGTGAGGAACATCATGAGCAAGATCGTCTCGGTCCTCTTCATCTCCATGGACGGCGTCGTGGAGGAGCCGGCCTGGACCGGCCCGTACTGGAACGACGACCACGGCAAGTTCCAGGCCGGCCAGCTCTCCCAGAGCCGCGCCCTGCTGCTCGGCCGCGTCACCTACGACGGCATGTCCCAGGCCTGGCCCGCGATGGAGAAGGCCGGCGAGGACGTGGGCGTCATGAACAGCATCCCGAAGTACGTGGCCTCCACCACGTTGAAGGAGCCGACGTGGAATGCCACCGTCATCGACGGCGACGTCGCCGAGGCCGTCACCAAGCTCAAGGCCGAGGACGGCAAGGACATCCTCGTCTACGGCAGCGGCGACCTGGTCAACTACCTCATCGAGCACGACCTGCTCGACGAGCTCAAGCTCTTCCTCCACCCGGTCGTCGTCGGCAGGGGCAAGCGCCTTTTCCCCGACGGTCTCGGTGCCAGGGCGTGGCGCCTGGCAGGCACCCACACCTTCGACTCCGGCGCAATCGTCCTCGACTACCGCCCCGCCGGGCCCGTCGGCTGAACCTGAATGAGAGACGACAGTGAAGAAGTCGATTCCCGCGATGTTGCTGACAGCGGTCGCCCTCGTGCTGACCGTCGGTAAGCCCGCCGCATCCGCCACCGGCGCCGGCCATTACGCGAACGTCAACGGCTTACGCATGTACTACGAGATACACGGCCGCAGCCACGGCGAACCACCGCTCGTCCTGCTCCACGGCGGAATGTCGTCGATCCGCGTCTCCTTCGGACGCCTGCTGCCCGCTCTTGCCAAGAATCGCCAGGTCATCGCCATAGAGCAGCAGGCACACGGGCATACCGCCGACATCGACCGTCCGCTGCGCTTCGAGTACATGGCCGACGACACGGTCCAACTGCTACGCCTGCTCGGCGTCAGGCAGGCCGACTTCTTCGGCTACAGCATGGGCGGAGGAATCGCCTTGAACGTCGCCGTCCGATATCCGGCCCAGGTGCGCAAGCTGGTGATCGCCTCCACCGTCTTCGACGCCTCCGGCCTGCCGCCCGGGTACCTCGGCCAAATCGAGCAAGTCCGCCCGGAGAACTTCCAGGACACCGTCTGGCTCAAGGATTACCTGAAGGTCGCGCCGCGCCCGCAGGATTTCCCCACCCTGGTCGAAAAGATCAAGGACATCAACCGGCACACCCCCAGCTATCCGCCCTCGGCCATCCGCGGGATGCGCGCGCCGACCCTGATCGCGATCGGCGACACCGACCTCCCCAGCATCGAACACGCAGCGGAAATGTTCCGCCTCCGCGGCGGCGGCCTCCCCGGTGACGAGGCCGGTGGCCCGGCCGCCTCCGAGCTCGCCGTGCTCCCCGGCACCACCCACGTCGGCATGGAGAACAACGCCGAACTGCTGCTCCCAGCCGTTTCCTCCTTCCTCGACCGGCCGTAGGGGAGCGCAGGTGCGGAACTGCTCTTGCTGGTGTTCGATGTGGCCGTACTGTTCGCGGTCGTCTATTTCGCGGTGCGGCTCGCGCTGCGGCATGACCGGATGAGGAACGGCGGTCAGTAGGTCGTCACCTGGACGGCGATGCGGCGGTGCCGTCACGGTTCGGCATGCGGCTTGTGCCAGATCATGATCTCGGTCGCCGGAAGGCGCTCCGCGAAGCGGTTGTCGGGTGACGTCTGTCGCAGCACCGCGCGCAGGTCCCGTTCGAAGTCCTCCAGCCTCTCTCCGAACAGGTGAGGGGCGGAGTCGGATCGGGAGAACACCCACGCCACGATGTCGTCGGCGGTGCGATCGGCCACCGCTCCGGACGCGACGGCATGGCGTTCGAAGTTCTCGAACCCGGCGCGTGCCAGGACGAGGTCCTCACGATCCGGCGTGCCGTTGACGAGCGTTCCCTGTCCCGCGCGGCGTACCGGCCCCAGATATCGACGCACCAGATCGCCGATCCGCGCGTACGGGGGAGCGGGCAGCGGCAGTGGCGCCGGCTCGGCGGGGGGATTCTCGAGGTCGCTCATGTGGACGAACGCGCCTCCCGGCTCCAGCATGTCCAGCACCGTCGCGGCGACGCGATCTCGATCGGTCCAGTGGAAGGACTGGGCGAACACCACGACCCGGAAGGTGCCCAGACCGGCCGGCAGGTCCTCGGCGCGCGCTGCCACCCACCGCGCGTTGGTCACCCCGCGACGCCCGGCCTGTCGCTCGGCCTCGGCCAGCATGTCCTCGTCCGGGTCGATGCCGACCGCCTCGGTGAAGAACCGCGCAAGAGGGAGAATCACGGTGCCAGGCCCGCAGCCCACGTCGAGAAGCCGGCCCCGGCCGTCGAGACCGAGTGTCGCGGCCAGCGTTTCGGCGAATCCCGGAGCGTACGGCAGCCGGCCGCGCTCGTAGTAGGCCGCGCACCCCTGGAACAGAGTGGGGTCCCACTCCCATCCGTCAGGCATGTCGATTCCCTCCACGCGTCGGTGACGTGGAGGGATGGTAGTGCGCCGACCGCGGAAGCCGCAGCCAGGGTGAGCCGTCCGAGAAGCAGCCCGATGAACGCCGGGGTGAGCCTGCCTGCGTGGTCGCCGTTCTGTCGGTGCCGTCGGGCATGCTGCCTTCGCACGCCCCGCCTACGGGAAGGACTTCAGTGGCCCGCCTGCTCCGCTACCGCGACGACGAGCTCTACGTGCAGTACGGCGGGCTCTGTGTCTACGGCGGCACCGACTGCCCGGAGTTCCGCGACGACGAGCTGGAGACTCTCCACTACACCGCCACCGTCCACCTGGAGGCGTGGGACGCCGAACCGCCGGACCCGGGATCCTCCTGGAGGCCGATCGGGCGGCTGCACTTCACGGCCGAGACCGGGGTGATCCAGATAGGCGTGATGGACGACAGCGGCCCTGACTTCCTGATCGGACCTCCCCTCTTCGAGTGCGGTTTGACCGCGCATATCGGCGACTCGGACATCGCTTGGTTGTTCCGGTTCTGGCCGATCCGCGATGTCTTCGACCCGCTCGTCCATATGAAGCCGCCGGAACCGATCGGATCCACGTCACCGCCGGAGCCCCGTCGGGTGCCTGTCCCTGTCACGACGGCGGGGCAGTGGGCGGCCTTGCGGCCGGACAAGCATCGGCCCTCGGAAAGGAGCGTGCGGTGGGTGGCCACGCCACCGGGGTTCCCCGGCGGAGATCCGGTCTCCAACGCGTTGAACCCCGATCACGTGTCCACCTTCCTGATCCCGTCGCACCCGTACGAGGAGCATGACCTCCGGATCAAGGAGACGGGTGGCACCTACCGGATGTGGCGCTGGGAGAGGGAGACCGCTGACGGCGATCCGGAGGACGGCAATCTTCTGACGGGCAGGATCGTGTACGTCCGTGACCCCCATGGCCGACGTGTTCTCGCCTCGGGCGTCGTGACGTTGCTGGGGATGGAAGACGGGCGTTATCACGTCCGCGACGCGGAGCCCCACGAGGCCGCCCGGGTGTTCTGCTCGGAGAAGACCTGGTCGAACTGACCACGGCGCGGTTCGTCCTGGAAGTCCCGACTGGTGCAGGGCAGGCATGATCCGCGGGCGGCCGTGGAGACGGTGTTCGACCTGCTGGTCCACGGCTGGCGGGCGCGGCGTTATTCCGAACCGGCGCATTGAGGTTCTCACGCAAAAGGAAAACCGCGTCGATCGGCGTTTCCGAGGCCGGTGAACGGAAAACAGCTCCCCGGAAGAATGGTCCGCCAGGCATTCTCGAACTCAATCAATTCGGGAAATGTCTGAATTCGGGACAGTGGTACGTTTCATGGGGGAGAAAATGCCCAAGTGTCCTAATGCTGTCGGGTTTCTAATGCTCGGCACCGTGCTGGCCGGTGGGGCCATGCCTTTGGGCGCTCCCGCCGTGGCCGCGTCCGCCGGCGGAGCCGTCGTGACCGGCCCCGACGCCGATCACCCGTCCGCGCGCGATCACGCCCGAGCGCATGGGCGCCATCGCGCCGGGCAGCACGACAAGCAGCGGCAGTCGGGGCGCCAACAGCAGAACCTCGCCCACGACGTCACGCTTGCCCTCACGCCCATGCAGAAGGGCCAGACGGATTCGCGGGCTCTGCCGTACAACTGGCAGAAAACGGACGCGACCGCGAACTTCTTCAGCGATCAAAACAACCTGTCGGACATCACGAACCGGCCCAATCAGAAATCGGACTCGACGGCCACCGGCGACACGAGCGATTCCACGCAGAAATCGGACCAGCCGGTCACGTCACCGGCGCCGCAGGACGACGCCGCCAGTGCGGAGATGCTGGCGTACCTGCGGGATCTGGCGGCGAAGAAGCAGTTCACCGGCTCGGCGCTGGTCGTACGGCATGGACGGGTGCTGGCGCGTTTCGCCGCGGGCGAGGCGGACGAGGAGCGGCACATCCCCAACCGGCCCGACACGGTCTATCGGGTCATGTCGATAACCAAGCAGTTCACCTCGATGCTCGTGCTGAAACTGCAGGACCGCGGGCTCCTCAAGCTGGACGACCCGATCTGCCCGTATCTCGTCCCGCAATACATCAAGGCCTGCCCGGCGGCGTGGCGTCCCATCACGATCCGCGAGACGGTCACGCACACCTCGGGCATTCCGAACATCGAGAAGCTGCCCAGCTACCTCGCCAACGTCACGCGGCCGACCACGCCCCGGCGACTCATCCGGCAGTTCGTGAACCTGCCGCTGCTGTTCACGCCCGGCACCGACTGGAGCTACACCAATTCTGGCTACGTCCTGGCCGGTGCGATCATCCAGGCGGTGACGCACCAGCCGTACGGGGTCGTACTGCGCAAGCTGATCACCGAGCCTTTGAACCTCCGGCACACCGGTTACAGCACGACATATCCGCCACGCGGGTTCGCGAAGGGCTACTTCAGGCTCGGGTCGCCGGCCCCGCTCCTCAATAACTCCGAGCTGTTCTCCGCGACCGGCCTCTACACCACCGTCGACGACCTCGCTCGGTGGGACCGGGCGTTCGGCTCGTACGCGGTCGCGCCGCCCGCGACCGTCAAGCTGGCGTTCACGCCGCAGGCGAAGTGTCCCCCCGGCGGCTGCCTCAACCTGCCGTCGAGCGCGTACGCCTTCGGCTGGCTCGTCGACCGGCTCCAGGGGCACCGGCTCCGGTATCACCCGGGTCTTTTCATGGGGTACACGGCGAGCAACATGTACCTGCCCGACGACGACATCCAGGTCGTCGTGCTCAGCAACGTGCAGGACACCGACACCGCCGGGATCGCCCGCCACCTCGCCACGCTCGCGCTCGACCTGTGAGGATCACAGAGGGGTGGAGGCTGTGGTCTCGGGCACGAAGGCGATGCCGTCGAAGTGCTCGGCGAGCACCGTGGGCATGTGGCTGAGCTTGTAGGTGAACCGCCTCGCCACCGCCCCGTAACTGCGCATGTGAAGGGGCTCGCCGAGCCACCGCGTCACGGCCTCCGGCCGTGGGCCGTTCCGCAGGTCGATCACGTGATCACCGGGGTGAGCGGTGGCCAGGCGAGCCTCCACGATCGTCGGTCTGCGGACGAGCGGGACGTGGAAGGTGACCGGAGGCCTGGCCGGGTCCACCCTGCCGAATCGTCGCCGGCGCGCCCGGAACCGGCCCGACCCGAAGAGCACGCCGAGTGCGTAGTACGCCTCGCCATGCCGCTGTCTGAGGTGCAGACCCATGGCGGGCACCGAGCCGCCGCTGTGACCGCCCTTCATGACGTGGCCGTTGTGGGCCCAGAGGGCGACCTTGGCGTCCGGGTCGGCCAGGAGCAGGTCCACGTTGTCGGCGAGATGGCGGTCGCGCGCGACGCTCACGGTCTGTGCGGGGTCGGGGTGCCGGAACGGCCGGCTCGCGAGGTCGGCGCTCTGGCGCACGATCCGCGCATGCGCCAGTGCCTCGTCCGGGGCGGAGAGGCCGGCCATGAACTCCTCCACACGGCGGGCGTCGGCCTCGATCCGCCGGTCGAGCGGCGGGCCGACGCCCAGGCGCTTTCCGGCGAGGGGCGTGAGGGGGTCGAGCAGGTCCCGCGCGGTATCGCCGAGGTGGGC
Organism: Microbispora rosea; assembly: GCF_900156315.1. Taxonomy (GTDB): domain Bacteria; phylum Actinomycetota; class Actinomycetes; order Streptosporangiales; family Streptosporangiaceae; genus Microbispora; species Microbispora rosea. The sequence continues at coordinate 188,781 of NZ_FTNI01000010.1, forward strand.
GCGCAGGGCGTCCAGCGACGCCGCCGGATGCTGCGGGTCGATGCCCGCGAACCGCACCTTCCGGGCGGCGGTGCGATTGTGGTCGCGCAGCCACTCGACGGTCGCCAGCATCTCCGCCGTGTGCAGCGTCCAGAAGCCCAGCCCGGCGAGTGCCTCGACGGGATCGCCGGAGCCGCCCTGCACGTAGTCGTCCACGGCGCGGGACGCCGAGGCGCTGGCCTCCACCGCCAGCGTCGTGAAGCCCAGCTCCTCGACCAGGAACTCCAGCAACCGGTGCCTGATCAGGAAGAACTCACGGCTGCCGTGCGTGGCCTCGCCGAGCCCCACCACCCGCACGCCGTCCAGTGCGGCGCGAAGCGGTGCCAGGTCGGCGGTTCCGGCTCCCGGTGTCAGGCCGTTCAGCGGTATGGCGCGCGCCTTGAGCCACTGCGTCACCTGGTCCTCGGTCGTCGTGCCGGACACGGCGCTCCTCACGTCATCGGCGGTGCCGGCTGATCCTGTCGTCGAGCCGGGAAGGACGCCACATCAACAGCACCACCGCCACGAAGGCGAGGACGACCACCACGAAGAAGAGGATCCACAGCAAAGAGGCCTTCCCTGCCGGCTCTGCCGTGGACGTCGGTTCCACCACCGTCTTTTCCACCAGCGGGGCGATCCGGTCGACGAGGGCCTGGGCGGCCAGGATCGGGTCGCCCTGCGGCGCGAGTCCGAAGTCCGGCGCTCGGATGACCTGGAGCAGGTCCTGCCGCATCGGTTCGTCCGCCTCGCGGTTGACGAGCACGACCAGCCTGCGCTGGGGGAGCGGCAGGTCCCGCGGGGCGACGCGCTGGTAGCCCTCGACCGCGCTCACGTTCTCGGGCACGATCGCGGCGTCGGCGGATCGCTCGGCCAGCCGGCGTGCGATGTTCTGGGCCGGCGCGGTGGCCAGCTGGAGGCCGTGATCGGTCAGCGCGCGCAGCTGCTCCTCGCCGATCGTGTTGCGAATGAGGACGTCGTCGCCCTCGCCGGGCTGGTCGAGAAACCGCTGCGGCTTGACGCCCTCCCTGACGAGCAGGACGTCGCTGCTCGTCACCGGAAGGTCCGCCAGCTCACTGAGGCCCCGTTGCCGCAGATCCTCCCTTACGTCCTTGCCGGAGTGCCGGCCGCCGCTGACCGACTCCAGGACGTCGAGGTCGTACGCGATGGTCACGGCCGGCTTGCCCACCGGCGGCGTGACGGTGGCGGGGTCGATCGTCTCTACGGCCGGGGCGTAGCCGTCGCGGCGGAGCCTCTCGGCGAAGGCCTCGGCGGCGTACCGCTGGTCCGCGGGCGCCTGGACGGCCACCGCCAGCGGTGGAGGGGAGAGGCTCTCCTGTGGGGTCTCCCCGGCGTCGCCCAGGGTCAGGAAGACGGCCACGACCGCCACCGCGGCGAGTGCGGCCGTGCCGGTCAGGATCAACGCCAGGCGGACGCGCCGGCCGGGAGGCCACCAGGTCCGCCGGTGCTCGGCCGCGGGCGTGCCCAGGAGAGAGGCGAGCCTGTGCCGGACGGCGTCCGGCGTGTCCGGCGAGCAGATGAGGGCGTCGGCGACGTCCTGGCTGGACTGCCTGTGCTGGCTGGACTGGCTCCGCATCTCCTCGGCCGGGAAGGCCGCGTCCACGAGCCGCGCGTAGAGCCGGGTCGCGTCGCTCCGGGGACCGATCACACTCCGGAAGCAGTTGCGCTTGAGCAGCACCCTCTGGAGGTGCTGCCGGGCGGTGGGGGTCGTGCCCGAGCGAGCCAGGTCCTCGACCGCGGCGCCGACGTCAGCGGCGTACGGGAGCGCGTCGGCCAGCGCCTCGATGAAGGGGCTTCCCGCGCCGTTCCGGTACGCCACCGTGGGCTCCGCGGAGCCCGTGGGCTGGGCGGGAGGAGGGCCGGGCGGGGAGCGGTCCGGCTCGGGTTCGGGCTCCGGCGCAGCGGAACCGGAGAGCTCGACCAGCTGTAGCACCTTGGGCCGGTCCTTCTCGATCGACAGCGGCTCGGTCTGCCGGGCGAGCCTGGCGATCATCTCCGCCGCCGGGACGTCGGACCGCGTGTAGAACTGGTGGCAGAGCTTCGACGGTGTCTGGCCGAGGACGCTGTCGGCCGCGCGTCCCCAGACCACCGTCTGCGCCCCTTCTGGCGCATACCGCGCGAACGACAGCTTGATGCTGTGCTCGCTCGTGCTGCTGGTCCAGGTGGCGGCGGTGAACCTGGTCCGCGTCCCGTACGGCAGCAGCGCCGCGACGGTGTCCGCGAAGCGCAGCCGTTCGATCATAGGGACGGTGTCGGCGCCGACCACGCACACGGGCCGGCCGTTCAGCAGCAGCGCCGCGGCGGAGAACGTGTCCGGTCCGGGAGCCATGGCCTCCGGGTCGTACGGCGGCACGGCCACGGTCAGCGGAGGCCGCGGCTCCAGCGGCAGCGCGGCGAAGGCGGTGTAGAGCGCCGTGTACGACACCGGCCGGTCGACGAGCTGCTCGTACGGCACGTAGAACCACCGGGTGTAGGCGATCTTGCGGTTCGCGAAGTCGCGGTGGCCCGACCACTGCCGGATCGCCAGAACCAGATAGTGGGAGATCTGGCCGTTCTCGCCGATCCTCGCGGTCCCGATCGTCACCTGGGGCAGGTCGCCGGCGGTGCCGGCCGTGTAGCGGTGCCTGAGCTTGTCGAACACCTCGCGGCCGAGCCGCCCGTCGCTCCACTCCAGCAGGCCGTATTCGTCGTAGCTGCCGGGCCGCTTGCCTTCCAGCGCCCACTCGAAACCGATCACCGCGGACCGCCGGCGGCGAGGCGCCGGCCGAGCCACAGCATGGGCTCGACGACGTTGATGGGATGGACCTGTCCCCGGATCCGCAGGTCCCTGCCCGCCTCGGGCAGCAGGTTCTGGTAGTCGTTCCAGTCGAACGTCTTGGTGTGCGGCCGCAGGTAGAAGCCGATCGACGAGGTGACGAAGAACTCGACGCGGGTGCGGTGGAAGAACTGGTCCAGGGCGTTGACGACCATGTCCGCGTTGCCGCTCGCGGACACCTCGCACAGCGCCCGGAACAGGTCACGGGCGTCCTCGCTGGTCACCCGGGGGAATCCGTACTCGTCGTCGGGCGCGGAGTCGAGCAGGTGCAGCTTCTCCGCGGTCTCCAGCACCCTGGGGTCGTCGAACTTGGTGATGCAGACCGCGACGTGATGGGGGAGCATGCCGTCCCGCAGTTCCCCGCTCTCGAGCATCTTCTCGGCCAGGCGGGTGAGCGGCGGGTGCAGGTGGTCGAAGGCATCGCCGAGCTCGAACTCCCGGATGGGGTCGAAGAGGAAGACCAGGCCCCGGCTCTTCACCAGGTTGTCCATCAGGCGCCGGCGCAGGTCGTCGGCGACGCCGGAGCCGTTCCCCAGATGGAGGGGGCCCGCGCTGAACAGACCGCCCGGCGCGTCGACCATGCTGATGCCGATCTTCAGCGGTGCGGTGGGCCGGGCCTTGCGGAGCCACCGGCGCTCCTGCCGCTCGGCCGGTCCGAGCAGCGTCCAGCGGTAGTGCTCCAGGCTCTGGCTCGCCTCCGGGAAGATCTTCCCGCTCGACAGCGCGTTCGTTCTCTCGATGAGGTAGTCGGACGAGGCGGCGTCGGAGCCGACGATCTTCCATTCGTCCTTCCGCCGCATCAGCGCGATGTTCAGGGCGGCCAGAAGCGTGGTCTTGCCGCTGCCGGGGGCGCCCCACATGGCGATTTCGTGGGCCGGTGGTCCCTGCGCCGGGTCGGACTGCATGTCTGGTCTCACTCCGTCTCGTCGAGGAGGGGGAACGGGATGGGGAGGGCGGCGGGCGCGGCCAGCCCCAGGTCGGCGGCGAGCCCCCGGACGTCGAGGGCGTCGAGATGCGCGAGCGCGTTCGCGCCGAGCCGGCGCCAGGCCGGGTGCGCGAAGGTGTCCTCGCGGTCGCAGATCGCCGCGAGCGCGGTGTCCGGCCGGCTCTGGACGCGGCCCACGAGTAACCGCCAGTCGTGCGGGTGCGGGCAGGGCAGGATCAGCGACCGGTTCGTCCGCGCCGGGTGCGGCGGGCGGTCGCCGACCGTGAGCAGGACCGTGCGCACCTGCTCCGCCGTCGTGAGCCGCCGGGCCACCGCCTCCAGCATGTCCTCCACCTGGGCGGCGTGCGGATAGTAGGGGTAGCCCTCGGTGATCGCGCCGCGCTCCTCCAGCCACTCCAGGGCGGCCAGCGCGCGCTCGGGCGTGACCTGCCACGCGGCGACCTCCACCGGATGCTCTCTGGCCGCCCGGTCGTCGTAGGAGTGCGCGCCGTACGCCACGAGGGAGACCCGCAGGAGGTCCGCGAGCTCGGCGGACAGATGACTGACCATCTGGCGCACCCGGCTCAGGCGCTCCTCCACTTTCGCGTCCGGCCCGCTCACCTCCACCGCGCAGATCAGGTGTGCCGGCCCGGCCCTGGTCGGCAGTTGCGACGGCGCCGCCGCCACGAGGTCGTTCCAGCCGCGCGGATCTCGCGTCAGCTCGGGCACGCCGGTGAAGCGCACCTTCCCCGGCCGCACCAGCTCGGCCGTCAGCAGATAACGGCCGGGGGTGAGCCTGGCGCTGTGCACCGACAGCAACCGGGGCTCCCGGCCCTGCCAGGTGACCACGGCGAACGCCGTGCCGTACTCGTCGCCGGGCTCGCAGCGGACGACCACCTCGGCCCTGGTCCCGGGCAGGGTGCCGATGGGGAACAGCTGCTTGCTCCCCAGCCGCAGCCGCCCGCTCGCGTGGTCGGCGCGCAGCACGACCAGGTCGTACGACCGGGAGAGCGGGTCGGAGGCCAGGACGTCCTCGACGATCGCGACGACCGGCCCGTCGCAGGGGAGGACGGGGACGGGCCGCGCCTCGCTCAGCCAGGCGAGCGCCCGGTTGGCCTCGGCGCCCTCGGGAAACGAGCAGACGAGGACGACCTCGTCGGCGAGGAGTGAGTCGGCGGCCCGGAGCACGGCCTGCCGGGAGGACTCGTGCTCCCACCCCTGTTCGGAGGTCAGGTCCTCCCATGACGACGACCAGTAATGGCAGCGAGGCCTGCCGTTGTCGTCCCGGTGGATTCGGAAGACGGTCATGCCGTCGGCGGCGACCTCCACGATCGTGAGGCGGCCGGTGGCGGTGAGCCCCGCAACGGCTCGGGCGACGGCCTTGCGAAGCAGAGCCTTGTCGGGCTCTGACACAGATCCTCCGTTTATTGTCCTATTCGTCGCCCCTGTCCCCCTATATCCGAACTAGTGGGTAACAACGAAAAGACGACTTGTCATAACGGTAGGGTTCTTGTCGTGTCGTTGCGTCGGATCATTCTCGGTTTCCCGCAATCTTATGGCGGTGATCTACGATAGCCCGAGTCTCGATCGTTATGCCACGTTCCAATATGTGCGCGTAGGCGAGGAGAAACATGAGACGGTTTCTGATTGCGCTGTCCGGAGCGCGGCCTGAAGTGCTCGAACGGTGCCCGAGTGAGTACGGGAAGTTTGAGGGAATCGGCGGCGCCGTGCTCACGACGGCCGTCCTCGCGGTCGTCTCGATGACGTTCGCCCTCAACAGCGCTCTGGGCGTGAACGTCGTCCTGGCCGTTCTCGCCGCGCTGGTATGGGGCCTGATGATCCTGAGCCTCGACCGCTGGCTGGTCAGCACGATGAAGGCGGACGCGCCGCGCCGCTGGCCGCTGGCCGTTCCGCGCTTTCTCATGGCGCTTCTGCTCGGGTTCGTCATCTCCACGCCATTGGTGCTCCAGATCTTCCGGTCCGAAATCGATGCCCAGATTGTCCAGATCAAGCAGCAGCGTGCGGACGCGTTCGCCGCACGGCAGCAGCAGGGCAACGTCGGAAAGGACGTCGGCCAGCTCCGCAAGGAGGTGGCGGACCTGGAGAAAGTCATCTCCTCCGGAGGTGACGTGCCCATCGACACCGAGCAGGACCCGAACATCAAGGCGCTGACCGCCGAGCGCGCCAGGCAGCAGAAGCTGGCCGACAAGCACTACGGCGAGTGGCAGTGCCAGCTGTACGGAGGACCGTCGTGCCCGAAGAAGGGAGACGGCCCTCTCGCCCAGGACAGCCGGCGCGCGTACGAGAAGGACAAGCGGCGCATCGATCTGGTCAACCGGCAGATCGAGGACCGTAAGCGGGAGCTGAGCGCCGGCAGCGAGGAGGCCAAGCAGGCCCGCCTCGCGAGCGCGCGGGACGCCCTGCCCAAGGCGAAGGCGCAGCTCGACGCCGGGATCAAGCGGCAGACGGACCTCCAGACGACCTTCGACGCGGAGAACATGGCGACCAACGGCCTGCTCATCCGCATCCAGGCGCTGAACGAGGTGACCGGCAAGGACAGCAGCCTCGGCGTCACCCGCCTGCTGCTGTTCCTGTTGTTCCTCCTCATCGAGTGCCTGCCGGTCACGATCAAGCTGATGCAGCGGCCGGGCAACTACGAGAAGGTCCTCGCGCTGGCCGAGAAGCACGAGTTCCGGGACGCGCGCGGCTCCTTCGCCGCGCAGGGCGCCTTCACCTCGCCGGGCGTGGGCGGTGCCGGGACGCCCGCGTCGCCCTCGGGCCGTTCGCAGGACGTCTGGCGCATCTGGTCCCGTACGGGCGAGACCGGCCCGCAACCGGTCGTCACCCTCCCCGAGGACGGCGCGGCGTACCGCGGCCCTACCGGCACCCGCGCGGAGACCGTCGGCGAGACCGACGCGTACGACTCGATGGAGGACCAGGAACTGAGGCGGATGCCGGACGCCAGGACCACGCGGGTGCCGCGGGCCGGCGCCGACCGCCCCGGCGGTGTCGAGCTGCTGCCCGATGACGACTGACGCTCCGGCGGGGGGCCCGGGACGGCTGATCAAAAACCGCTACGAGCTGAGGACCCAGCTCGGCCGCGGCGGCATGGGCACGGTCTGGCTCGCGATGGACCGGATGCTCGGCCGGCTCGTCGCGCTCAAGGAAGTCGTGCTGACGCCGTACGGCGAGGGGATCGAGATCCAGCGCGCCAGGGCCCTGCGCGAGGCCCGGTCGCTGGCCCGGATCAGACACCCCGCGATCGCCGAGATCTACGACGTCTTCGAGGAGGGCGGCTCGCCGTGGATCGTCATGGTCCACGTCGAGGGCGGCTCCCTGGACGACCTGATCCGGCGGCGGACGCTGTCCGAGCGCGAGATCGCCGCCCTGGGACGCGAGGTGCTGGCCGGGCTGACGGCCGCACACGCCGCGCACGTGGTGCACCGTGACGTCAAGCCGGCCAACATCGTAGTGGGCCACGACGGAAAGGTGGTGCTCGTCGACTTCGGCATCGCGCAGATCGTCGGCGAGAGCGGGCTCACCTCGCGCAGCATCATGCTCGGCACCACCGAGTTCATGGCGCCGGAGCGGATCGACGGGCGGGCGGTGGGGCCCGCCGCCGACCTGTGGTCGCTCGGCGTCACGTTCTTCTGCGCGCTGGAGGGCTACTCGCCCTTCCGGCGGGACAACGCCTACGCGACCGTGCACGCCGTCTGCACCGACGACCTTCCGCCGCCTCGCCGCGGCGGGCCGCTGTACGACGTGATCGCCGCGTTGCTCAGGAAGGACCCCGCTCTCCGCATGGGAGCGGCCGAAGTCGACCGCAGGCTGGCGGCGATCACCGCCCCGCCGCGGCGTGAGCCGCCGGTCGAGAGGCCGCGAGCACGACCACCCCAGCCGCCGCCGAGGCAGGCCTCCGCTCTCCGCGATGCCTCCTCTCTGCGCAGTGCCGCCGCGGCGCTCGCCGCGATGGCGCCGGCCGCCGCCGGGCAGGCGCTGGACGCCATGACCGATGATCCGTCCCGGGCGGCCGGCGTGCTGGCCCTGCTGCCGTCCGGTCAGGCCGGCCGGACGGTCGGTCACATGACCGCGGCGGGAGCGGCCGCGCTGCTGCGGCAGCTGCCCGCGAGCCGGGGCGCGAGCATCCTCGCGGACGTCCCCGATCGGGTCGCCGCCGACATCCTCAACGCGCTCGGCGTCACCCCCGCCGCGGTCCGGCTGGTCGAGGCGATGACGACCCGGCGGGCCAGGCAGGTGCTGGAGTACGTGCCGCCGCCGGTCACCGCGGCCCTGCTCCGGGCGACCACGGACGGCCGCGCGGCTCGCCTCCTGGCCGGGCTCAGCCCCGCCGTACGCGCCCAGATCGCCGTCGCCGACTGAGCCGCGCCTACTGAACCGCGCCGACTGAGCCGCGCCGGCCGAACCCCCGGGGACGAGGGCCCGGCGGACACGCGGGTCCGCCGGGCCTCTCGGAAAGCCCCGGAATCCTACTGAACGGTGATCTTGTCGACCTCGACCGTGATGCCCTTCACCTGGGGAGTGGAGGTGCCGGTCGTGACAGTGCCGGTGCCCGAGGACACGCCCTTGACCGTGAAGGAGTAGGTGAGCGTGCCGCCGGGGGCGCCCGGCGTGCTGGTGATCCGGTAGTCCTGCGTCGGCGGGCCGCTGATCTGGCCGCCCGCGGTGCCGTCGGCGTTCTCGGCGCCGACGGTCAGGCCGTAGGCCGCCCCCGGGTCACCGGGCAGGTTGCCCGGGTCGTAGGCGTACGAGACGTCTTCGGTGCCGTTGAGCCCGATCCACTGCTGGAAGACCTTCAGGCTGTTCGTGCCGTACAGGTAGACCTGCCACTCGACCACGAGCCACCTGTTCACCCCGTCGGTCAGGTTGGCGACGTAGACGCCGGGGGCGCCCTCGCCGTTCAGGTCGGTCCAGTACGACGCGAGCACGCCGTTGGGCGGCGCGGTGTCGGGGAGCGTCTGCGGCGCGAACTGGATGTCCGCCGAGCCGTTCGTGCCGCCCGCGACCGTGTAGCCGTCGGAGACGACGCCGATCCTGGTGTACGTGCGGCCGGCGTAGGTGAACGCCGGGACGGTGAAGTTCAGCGCCTCCTCGTCCCCGATCGGGGTGGGGGCGATGCCGAAGGCCGCGAGCGGCAGGTAGCCCGCCGGGGTCGCGCCGGGGGCGATGGACGGCTTGTCCGGCTGCTTGCCCGGCAGCGTGCGCTTGGCCGTCACGATCTGGCTGCCGATCTTGGTCGCGCCGGTGACGCCGGTGAGGCGCAGCCTGAGGTCGAGCGTGCTGAGGGCGGTGACCTCGGCGTCCTCCAGGGTGTTGTTCTGGACGGTGACCGTGCAGGTGGACGTGCCCGTGTTCCTGGGGATGCTGCTCGGCGCGCAGGTCTGGTCGATCGGCACGGCGCCCTCCTGCCGGTAGAAGGCCACCGGCAGGTGCTGCTCCCGGTTGCCGCCGACCTGCTTGAGGTTCACCTGGCCGAAGTACTGCCCGTCGGGCAGGTCCGGCGCGGTGATCACGATGGTGATCGTCTGGCTCTTGCCCGGCTTGACCGTGAACAGCGGCGGCAGCACGGTGATGTTCGCCCCGCTGACAGTCGTGCCCGTCGCGGTGTAGACCAGCGTCTTGCCGGTCGTGTTGACGAGCGTGCGCTTGGCGCTGATCACGCCCGGCATGACGGGCGCGTTGACCGACGGGAGGTTGAGGTCGATCCGGTTCATCGGGTCGGCGGCCGAGGCGGCGTAGTTCGCCGCGGTCTCGTCGAGGGTCAGGCCCGGGTCGCCCGCCTTGGTCAGGTCGATGCGGCCGCCGCCGTAGTCGAACGGATCGGCCGGGGTGGTCCGGTCCTGCTTGGTGACCTTGGTCGTGGCGGTGGTCTCCAGGGCCGACTTGACCTGGCCCGGCGTCCAGTCGGGGTGCAGCGCGAACACGAGCGCGCCCGCGCCCGCCACGTGCGGCGACGACATCGAGGTGCCGGCGATCACCTGGTAGAGATTGCCCGGAGGACCTTCCAGCGGCGACTCGGGGGTCGGGGTGTTGCCCGCCAGGATGTGCAGGCCGGGCGCGGTGACGTCCGGCTTGAGGAAGTCGCCGCCCGGTCCGCGCGAGGAGAACGTCGTCATCGCGTCGCCCTGCCAGGTGGTCTTCTCGCCCTGGGTGAAGCTCGCCGTGGCGCCCGGGTGCGCGCTCAGCCAGGCGAGCAGCACGTCGGTCTCCGGCTTGTCGATGTGGACCGTCGGCAGCCAGTGGTTGTCGGTCATGACGTCGAGCGGCGTGGAGTTGTAGAGGATCATCCCCGCGGCGCCGCCCTGCTTGACCGCGAATCCCTTGAGCACCCGGTTGGGGCCGCGCTCACAGGCGACGATCTTCCCGGCGAACAGCCCCGGGGGCGCCGGGTTGACGCACAGCGGGTCGCTGTACGGCGGGGCCGACGCCAGCACCACGGGCAACGGCGACGTGACGCCCTGGGTGATCGACGCGCCCTTGATCGACGGCCCGCCGGTCAGCGTGATCGTCGACTGGTAGGTGCGGCTCTGCGTCGAGGCCGCCACCGTGGTCACCCACGGCCCGCGGTGGTCGGTCGTCCCGGCGCCCGGTCCCGAGTTGCCCGCCGAGGCCGACACGAACACGCCCGCCGCGTACGCGTCGAGGAACGCGAGCTCGACCGGGTCGCTGTAGGGGTCGGCGCCGCCGCCCACCGAGAAATTGATCACTCGCACGCCGTCGGCGATGGCCTGCGCGACGGCGGCCGCCGAGTCGGACTGGTAGCAGCCCTCCGCGCCGCAGACCTTGTAGACCGCGACGTGTGCGGCGGGCGCGATGCCGTGGATCGCGCCGCGGTCGATGCCGAGCGGGTTGGCGTGGTCGACCGGCCCGCCCGCCGACGTCGTGGCGGTGTGCGTGCCGTGGCCGTTGGAGTCACGGGCGCTGTCGGCGTACACCTCCCCGCCCACCACCGCGTTGTAGGTCTCAAGGAACGGCTGACCGGAGATCAGCTTGTTGTTGCACTGGAAGGGGTCGGCCGCCGGCGTCAGCGGATTGTCGCCGAAGTCGCACGTCCGCGGGGTGCCGTCCGCCTTCGGCGGGGGAGCGGGGAGCGTCCCCGGGTCGGCGAACGACGGGTGCTCCGGCCACGCGCCGGTGTCCAGGATGCCGACGATGACGCCCTTGCCCGACGACTTCGCGCCGCCGAGCTGCTTGTAGACGGTGGTCGCGCCGATGAACTCCGGGCTGGAGTCGGTGAGGGGCTGCTCCCGCCTGTCCTCCTGCACGGCCGCCACACCGGGCAGCCTCAGCAGGTCGGCGGCCTTGTCGGCGGGCAGCGTCAGGGCGATGCCGCCGTAGACCGTGCGCAGCTTCCGCCCCACCGTGACGCCGGGGATCTTCTTGCCCAGTTCGCCGAGGAAGGTGTTCTCGATGCCCTCAATGTGCTTCTGGTACTTCGCCGCGTCGCCGCTCTTCAGGTTGAGCGACTTCCCGGTGACCGACGGGCTGGTGCCGGGGAGCCCCGGCAGGCCGCCCTTGTAGGCCGCGACCGCGTCGTAGTCGAGCTTCACGACGACGCTCGTCCGCTGCGGCGACTTCGAGGCGAGCAGCGACGCGTCGCTCTTGGCGAGCCGGCCGCTGACCGACTTGGCGCCCTGGACGCGCTCGGCGCCTGTCACGGCCGTGGCGCTCCACGACCGCGAGGGGGTGGGGGTGGGGTCCGCGGCGGCGGTGGCCGCCGGGATCATCGCCGTCACGAGGCCGAGACCGGCGACGATCGCTGTGGTCCGTACGTAGGCAGGTGGGGGCTTCTTCGACACGACACCTCCATGAAGACCGGTGATGTCTCGCCGTCCGGGCGTGGAGGAGCCGTGTCGCCCACGGGCATGGGAGGGCACGGCCCTCCCCGTTGGGCGACGAGCGAACGGCCACCCCAGACGGGTGGCCGAAGCTGACTCGGAGTTTAACTAGCCATCGTTTTTCCGGCTAGATCGTTCCATGGCGTGATTTTTCGCGTGTGTGGTGGTAATGGGTGGCGCCGGATTCCCGATAGGGTGCCCGGATGCCGCGCCGCCGACTTGCCGCCCTGGCCGCCGCCGTAGTGGTCGTGGCCGCCGGTCTGGCGGTCCGGGCGCTGCTGCCCGGCGCGGTCGCCAAGTATGCGGGCGACCTCCTCTACACCGTCCTCGTGTACGCGCTGGTCGTCGTGGCCGCGCCGCGCGCCCGGCCGTTCGTGGTGGCGGCCGTGGCGCTCGGGGTGAGCTGGCTGGTCGAGTTCGCCCAGCTCACCGGGGTGCCGGCCGAGCTGTCGGCGCACAGCACGCCGGCGCGGCTGGTCCTCGGCACGACGTTCAACGCCCCCGACCTGTTCTGGTACGCGGTGGGGGCGGCCGCCGGGTACGCCGTCCATTCGATCCGCGGGAAATATCTGGGCCCGCCGGACAGTCGCGACGCCGGGTGACCCGCCGTCGTGAGCTGGATCTATACGGAAACGCATATCGGTCGGTTGTTCATATGAATATTGGACATGTTCCGAACACTTTGCTTTGCTCCTGCGTCTGACACTCCTGTGACGGACGAGAGCAAGGACATGCCATGACACGGACACCGCCGGTCGCGCTGAAGGCCGCCACGCTCACGGTCTCCCTCCTGGTCGGCGCCGTTCCCGCGGCGGGCCCTGCCGCCGCTGCGCCCCAGGCCGCCGCCGCGCCCCGGACGGACGTGGCCGCCGCGCTGCGCGCGCTGGAGGCGTCGTTCCAGGGCCGCATCGGCGCGTACGCGATCGACACGGCGACCGGGAAGACGATCGGCTACCGGGCGGGCGAGCGGTTCGCGCTGCTGTCCACCTTCAAGGCGGTGGCCGCGGGCGCGGTGCTGGCCCGGACGACCGACCGGGAGCTGACGCGGAAGGTCGTCCACTGGACGGCCGGCGAGGTGAAGTCGAACTCGCCGGAGACCGGCAAGCACGTGAAGGACGGCATGACCCTCGCCGAGCTGTGCCGGGCGGCGATCATCTACAGCGACAACACCGCGGGCAACATGCTGCTGAAGCGGATCGGCGGGCCGCGGGGCCTCACCCGCTACTTCCGCACGCTCAAGGACCCGGTGTCCCGGCTGGACCGCTGGGAGACCGAGCTCAACGAGTGGTCGCCCAAGCAGAAGCGCGACACCACCACGCCCGCGTCCGTCGCCCGCGACCTGAGGGCGCTCACGACCGGCGACGCGCTGGGCGCGAAGGACCGGTCCCGCCTGATCGGGTGGCTGCGCGACAACACGACCGGGGACGCGCGGATCCGCGCCGGGCTGCCGAAGACGTGGATCGTCGGGGACAAGACCGGCACCGGCGGCACGTACGGCACCGCGAACGACATCGCCGTCGTCTGGCCGGCCAAGGGCGCCGCTCCGATCATCATGGCGATCTACACCAACCGCCGGGCGGCCGACGGCGCGACCGCGGACAAGGTCGTCGCCCAGACGGCGACCGTGCTCGCGCGCGGTCTCGGCCGGCTCTCGTAAATACCGCGTTATGGGGCCGACCGCGTTTTACAGCCCCATAACCTTGTCTATAGCCATTTGGGGGAGGTTCGTGTGAACGCCACGGGGAAGGTGCTGCGCCTGGTCGCCATGGGAGCGGCGGCGGGCGTGCTGGTCGCGGGAATCGCGCTGCCGGCGGTGGGAGGCGCGGGCGTCGGGCTGGTGTCGGCCGTCGAGGACGTGGGCCTGGAGCCCCGGGACCTCCCCGAGCCTCCGCTGGCGCAGGTCTCGGTCGTGCAGGACGTGAAGGGCCACGAGATCGCGCGGTTCTACGAGCAGTACCGCGAGGTGGTCCCGCTCGACCAGATCGCCGACATCATGAAGACGGCCATCATCTCGATCGAGGACTACCGATTCTACGAGCACGGTCCGATCGACATCGAGGGCACCGTCCGCGCTCTGGCGAAGAACCTGCAGTCGGGCGGGGTGGCCCAGGGTGGCTCCTCCATCACCCAGCAGTACGTCAAGCAGGTGCTGCTCAACTCCGCCCAGACCGAGGAGGAGAAGAACAAGGCCCTGGCGCCCAGCTACGCCCGCAAGCTCAACGAGCTGCGCTACGCGATGGGCGTGGAGGAGAAGTACTCCAAGGACCAGATCCTGGAGAAATACCTCAACATCGCCTACTTCGGCGCGGGCGCGTACGGCGTCGAGGCGGCGGCCAAGCGGTTCTTCGGAGTCAGCGCGAGCGAGCTGACGCTGTCGCAGGCGGCGACGCTGGCGGGAGCGGTGCAGGACCCCAACGCCACCGACCCCAACCTGGGCAAGACCAGCCGCGACCGGCTGCTGAAGCGGCGCAACGTCGTGCTCGACCGGATGGCGGAGCTGAACAAGATCACCAAGGATCAGGCGGCCGAGGCGAAGAAGGCCAGGCTGGGCTACAAGGGGACCCCGCTGCCCGGCGGCTGCGAGTCGAGCAAGTATCCGTACTTCTGCGTCTACGTGCGCAACGAGATCCTCAGCAACCCCGACTTCGGCAAGACGGCCAAGCAGCGCCTGGCGTTCCTGAACCGCGGCGGCCTGACCATCAAGACCACGATCGACCCCACGATGCAGGCCGCCGCCGACAAGGCGATCAGGAAGTGGGTCCATCCGTCCGACGCCCCCGTGGCCGCCGAGGCGCTGGTCCAGCCCGGCACCGGGGCGATCAAGGCGATGGCCGCGAGCCGTCCGTACGGGACGCACAAGACCAGGAACGAGGTGTCCTACAACCTCGTGGCCGACGTCGCGCACGGCGGCGGCATCGGCTTCCAGGCGGGCTCGACCTTCAAGACCTTCACCCTGCTCACCGCGCTCAAGCAGGGCATGAAGATCAACGACGGGTTCAGCGCGGGCGCCGGCTACACCGCGCCGGCCTACGCGACGTTCAAGAACTGCGCGGGCCAGTCCATCGGCGACCCGAGCCACACCGTCACCAACGACGAGGGCTCGCCCGGCTGGCTGACCCTGCAGACCGGCACCTGGCACTCGGTCAACACGTTCTTCATGATGCTGGAGCAGCGGGTCGGGCTCTGCGACGTGGTCAAGACGGCCAAGTCGCTGGGCATCCACCGCGCCGACGGCGCTCCGCTCCAGGAGTACGAGACGTTCACGCTCGGCATCAACGAGATGGACCCGGTGACCGTCGCCAACGCCTACGCCGCGATCGGCGCGCGCGGCAAGTACTGCGCGCCGATGGCGATCAGCCGCATCACCGACAGCACCGGCAAGACCACCGACTACAGGCCCAAGTGCCGTCAGGCCGTCGACCCCGAGGTGGCGGACGCGGCGGCGCACGTGCTGTCGGGCGTCCTGACCAAGGGCACGATGGCGGCGGTCGGCGGCATCGGGCGTGACGCGGCGGGCAAGACCGGGACCAACGACAACTCCTCCTCCGCCTGGTTCGCCGGGTTCACCCCCGACCTCGCCGGCGCGGTCAGCCTCGGCGATCCACGCGGCGCCCAGAAGTACAAGCTGAACGGCGTCACGATCGGCGGCCGTTACTACGGCGAGGTGTTCGGCGCCAGCGTTCCCGGCCCGATCTGGAAGGACACCATGCTGACCGCGCTGCGCGGGGTGCCGCCGACGGACTTCACGCCCGTCGACGGCGAGCGGTTCGGCGGCTGCGGCGACAGTTGCCGGGGCCTGGTGTCCGTCACGCCTCCGACGGGGGACGACGGTCCTCTGCCAGGCGACAACACGCCGGTGACGATCCTGCCCAACTAGCCCTCAAGCGCGTCGGCCGTGTCGAGGACGCGGAACACCCTGATCAGGTTCGTCCATCGGAGGATCCGCAGCACCTGGCCGGCCGGCGCGATCAGGGCGAGGTCGCCGTCCCTGTCGCGCAGGTTGTGCACCAGGCGCACGAGCAGTCCCACGCCCGTGGTGTCGATGAACCGCACCTCGCTGAGGTCGATGGCCAGCCACGGGCCGTGGGCCTCGATCTCGGTGAGCAGCGGCTCGCGCAGGTGGCGCACCGCGTGGAGATCCAGCTCTCCGCGCAGCCCGAGCACCCACCAGCGGGTGGGGGAAGGGGGTTGTGCCGTCCACGTCTCCACGGTGGTTCCCTTCGCTCTCCTTGACGCCGGGGACCACCGGGAGGAGCGGGACGGGGAGGTCCGCGGCGACCGACGAAGCGCTTCGACCGACACGCCGATGACGGTGCGAGCTGTTGACGGTACGAGCTGAGCCGTACTCAGGGTAACAATCCCCCTCCGGTGCGTCGATCGGGTGAAGTAAAGCTTCCGTGGTCACCACCGAATTGAGTGGCTATTGTCACGATCCATGGAGGTTGAGCGTGCGTTGAGGCGCCGGCTGGTCCTGATCGGGGGAATCGTCGCCCTGGCCGCCGCGGGATCCGCGCCGCTCGACGAGGAACTGTCCAGGGCCGTCGCCGTCGCGTACGCCGCCCAGGGCACGCTGCCGTACTCGTGGGGCGGGGGACACGCGACGCGGCCGGGGCCGTCGAAGGGAACCTGCCGGGGATACAGCGGCGCGATCACGCCCTGTCCGGCGAACCGTACGCGCGGCTTCGACTGCTCGGGGTTCACCCGCTGGGTGTACGACCTGGCGTTCGGCGACGACGTGCTCGGCCCCGGCAACACCGACGACCACATCGGCAGGCTGCGCAGGGTCGGCGTGCCGCAACCGGGAGACCTGGTCTTCTACGGCAGGCCGGGCAGAACCCACCACGTCGGGGTGTACGTCGGCGCGGGAAAGATGATCAACGCCTTCGCCACCGGGACGCGCATCCGCATGGACGACGTGTCCGTGCTGGATGACCTGCTCGGGTATTACCACTACCGGCCCTGATCCCTATGCTTGCCCCGTAATGGTGAGACTGCGGGTTCTGGGGCGAATCACGGCGGAGGTCGACGGGCGCCCGGCGGACCTCGGGACGTCGCTCCAGCGCGCCGTGCTGGCCCGGCTGGTCTGCGCCCGGGGACACGTGGTGTCGACCGACCGGTTCGTGGACGACCTGTGGAGGGGCCAGCCGCCGCCGCGCGCACTGGGCGCGCTCCAGGTCTACGTCTCCAACCTCCGGCGGGCACTCGAACCGGGCCGCGCCCCCCGCGCCGCCGCCCGCGTGCTGGTCACCGCTCCCCCCGGTTACCGGCTGGCGCTGGAGCCCGGAGACGTGGACGCGTGGCGCTTCCCCCGGCTGGTGGAGTCCGCCGCCGGCCTGCTCACCGAGGGGCGGCACGCGCAGGCGCTCGAAGTCGTGGACGAGGCGCTGGCGCTGTGGACCGGTCAGGCGTACGCGGAGTTCGGCGAGGAGGAGTGGGCCGTCCCCGAGGTGGTCCACCTGGACGAGCTGCGGGCGGTCGCGGTGGACTACCGCGCCGAGGCCGGGCTCGCGCTCGGCCGCCACGCCGAGGTCGTTCCCGAGCTGGAGCGTCACCTCACCGCCCACCCCCTGCGCGAGAACGCCGTGCGGCTGCTCGCGCTCGCCTACTACCGGGCCGGACGGCAGGGGGAGGCGCTGGCGGTCCTGCGCAGGACTCGCGACCTGCTCGCCGACCAGCTCGGCGTCGATCCCGGGCCCGCCCTGCGCGCGCTGGAGGCGGACATCCTCACGCAGGCCGCGTCGCTCGACGCGACCCCCGTACGCGCGACCCCCGTACGCGCGGCGCCCGTCCCGCCGTCGGCGCGGCACCCGGCGCCCGCCGCGGATCCCGAGCCCGTTCGCATGGTCGGCCGTACGGCCGAGCTGTCCCGCCTGGCCGCCGCGGCGGAACGGGCCAGGGCCGGTTTCCGCATCGCCTGGCTCGGCGGCGAGGCGGGCTCGGGCAAGAGCACGCTGGCCGACGCGCTCGTGCGGCGCCTGTCGGCGGACGGCTGGCAGGCCGTGGTCGGCCGCTGCCCCGAGACGACCGGCGGCGTGCCGCCCGCGTGGGCGTGGAGCGAGGTGCTGCGCGAGCTGTCCGCGACCTGCCCGCCCGAGCCGGGGACCGCGGCCAGGCTGGCGCCTCTGCTGACCGACGACGCCGCGCCCGTGGGGCAGTTCTGGCTGGCGCGGGCGGCGGGCGACTATCTGGAGGGCGTGCCGGGACCGCTGCTCATCGTGCTGGAGGACGTGCACCGGGCCGACGAGGAGACCCTCCAGCTCCTGCGCCACCTGGCCGGCCGCCTGGCGCGGACGCCGGTCCTCGTCCTGCTGACGCACCGGCCGGCCGAAGCGGGCGACGACCTCACGGCCACCGGGGCGGCGCTCGCCGTGCAGGCCGCGGAGAACATCACGCTGGGCGGCCTCGGCGAACGCGAGGTGGCCCGGCTGCTCGCGGAGCGTTCCGGCACGGGGGTCGACGAGGCAACGGTGCGCACGGTCACCGAACGCACCGGCGGCAACCCGCTGTTCGTCACGGAGACGGCCCGGCTGCTCGCGGTGGACGGCCCGTCCGCGGCCCACGCGCTGCCGCCCGGCGTGCGCGACCTCATCCGGCGGCGTCTCGCCCGGTTGCCCGCGACGGCCCGGACGACGCTGCGCAACGCCGCCGTCCTCGGCCGCGAGGCCGACGCGGACGTGCTGATCGCCATGCCGGGGGCCGACGAGGAGACCGTGCTCGACGGCCTGGAGGCGGGCGTGCTGTCCGGCCTGCTGGAGGAGCCTCGCCCCGGCCGCGTCCGGTTCGCCCATGTACTCGTCCGCGAGACGCTGTACGAGGACATCCCGCGGCTGCGCCGTACGCGGATGCACGGCAAGGTCCTGGCGGCGCTCGAGCGGGTGCGCCCCGGCGACGTGGGGGCGCTCGGGCACCACGCGCTCGCCGCCGCGACGACCGCGACCGCCCTCACCGCGGCCGAGTACGCGGCGCGGGCCGCCGGGCAGGCGACCGCGCTGTACGCGCATCGAGAGGCGGCGGCCCTGCTGGAGGGCGCGCTGGGCGCGCTCGACCTGGTGGGCGAAGGGGCCGGAGACGCGCCCAGAGACGTCCGCCTCGGCCTCCTGTGCCGCCTCGTGTCCGCGCAGTCGCACGCGGGCGACGTGATCACGGCGGTGCGCAACCGGACGAAGGCGCTCGCGGTGGCCCGCCAGACGGGGGATCGCGGCGCGGTGGCGCGGGCGGTGTCCTCGCTCGACGCGCCGGTCATCTGGACCATCCAGCCCGACCGCGTGCTCGACGCCGATCTCGTCGGGGCGATCGAGGAGGCGCTGCCCGCGGAGGCCGGAGAGCTGCGCTGCCGGATGCTCGTCGCCCTCTGCCACGCGCTCGAAGGACACGACGCGGAGCGCATCGAGGCCGCCAGTGCGGAGGCGCTGGCCATCGCCGACGCCCTCGGCGATCCCCGCCTGCGGTGCATGGCGCTCAACGGGCGCTACTGGGTCTGCCTGACCCCGGAAAGACGGGACGACCTGGAGGAACTCGGGCACGACCTGCTGGCCGCCTCGGCCGCCGCCGGGCTTCTCGGCTACCAGACGCTCGGTCATTTCGCGCTTCTCATGGTCGCGCTGGGCCGCAACGACTGGACCACGGCGCGCCGGCACGCCGACAAGGCCATGGAGCTGTCGACGAGCGGCCAGCTCGGCCTGGCCCTCGGCATCCTCGCGTTCCTCGACGCCGTGCACCTGCTGGTCAGGGGCGAGTTCGAGCGGGCCGAGAGCGTCTACACGCAGCTCGGAGAGCGGCTGGCCGGCACCGGCGACGCCAACGGCGCGATGGTGGGGACGGTGGGCCGCTTCGTGGTCAAACTGGCGGCGGGGCGGGTCCACGAGTCGGTGGAGGAGCTCGCCGCCCTGTGGGAACGCCTGCCGCAGGACGTCGGAGAGCTGTACGCGCGGGCACTCGCCGGGGCCGGCCGGCTGGAGGAGGCCCGCGTGGTGTGGGCCTCCGCGCGCGTCCCCCGCCGGGACTACTACTGGCTCGTGTTCATGTCCCTGCGTGCCGACAACGCGATCGCGCTCGGTCACCGGGCGGCGGCCGAGGAGTGCTACCGCCTGCTGCTGCCGTCCGACGGCGAGCTCGCCGGGCTGCACTCGGGCTCGGTCACGCTCGGGCCGGTCGCGCACACGCTCGGCGACCTGGCGGCATTCCTCGGCCGGTCCGGCGACGCCGAGGCCCACTACCTGCGGGCCGCAGAGGTCGCCCGGCAGGTGGGCTCCCCGCACTGGGAGGAGGCCGCCCGCCGCGAAGCCGACAACGCAGCGCTCACGCGGCGCCGAAGATGAGCCGCTCGCGGCGACGGTGGGCGCGGCGCATCAGCGCCAGCATGACGACCAGGACAGGGCCGGCCAGTCTGCGCAGCTCCGCCAGCTCCTCCGGCAGCGCGTGCTGCTCGATCCTGGGCAGCTCGAAGCGCACGTCGCCGCCCTTGCGGACATGCTGCTCCATCTCCTCCCAGTCCGTGCCGGAGACGTGCCGCATGATGATCGGGAAGATCGTGCGCTCCTCCTCCTGGATGTGCTCGTCGAGCAGGTCGGCCAGCCGGCGCAGCGGCTTGGCCAGCTCGGCCGGGTCGCCCGCGACCGCCTGGATCTCCTCCAGCAGCGGGTCGAGCTCGGAGTGGTCCTCGCTCAGCTCGCTCAGGTCGATCTCGGCGCCCGCCGAGCGGACGAGCAGCGGCCACAGGTGGTCGTCCTCGGCCTTGTGGTGGTGGTGGATGCCGCGGCACAGCTTGGTCGCGTACTCGCGGATGGCGGCGGCGCGATCCTGGCCGCACGGCTGCCGGCCCGCGGCGATCTCGGCGGTGACGTCGGCGAGGCGCCGGGAGTCGGTGCGCATCGCCCGGTGCGCGATGCGGAAGCCCAGCAGGTTGGGGGTATCGGACATGGGCTCATCCTGCGGCTGCCCACTTGGGGTCGATTGAGACCTTACTTAAGACGATTCCCCTGGGACGGGAGATAGCCCTGGGGAAAACCGATAGCTTGTTCCCCTATGGACAGCCGATGGGTGGGACCGGACGGATACGAGGTCGTCCCCGCGTACCGCCGCGACCGCCAGGTGCTGCGGGTGCGGCGCAACGGTCAGGTGGTCGCCGACTGTCTCTCGGTCGAGGAGGTCGCCCGATATGTCGATCTCGCCGACCTCTGCGAGGTGATCCCGCTGCCCGTCAGGGCCGGCGACGCTCGTACGGCCGCCAAGTAGCCAGGTCACAGGCGTAACAGCGGCGGGCCCTGGGCACTCAAGGTGCCGAGGGGGAATCCATGCGCTTGTCTGCCCGCTTGTCCGGCACCGCCATCGTGCTCTGCGTCGCCGTCGGCGGCTGCGGGGCGGCGCCCACGGACTCCGCGCCCGAGACGCCGGTGTACGTGCTCAACCTCCAGAACTCCGAGCGGGGCAGGGCGGAGCAGCGGCCGGCGAACCTCGTGCTCTCGGAGTTCAGCACGATGAGCGAAGTCACCTGGCGGACCTGGGGGCCGACCAGGGCGACCGGCGCCGGCCGGATCAGCGGCACCTGGTGCCTGCCCGAGTGCGCGGACGCGCCGTACGCCGCCACGGTGACGCTGAGCAGCGTGGTCCCGGTCAAGGGCAAGGGGTACTTCAGCCGCTACGCCGTCACGGCCGACGTGCCCGTCCAGCACCGTCCCGAGGCCGATCTGGCCGGGGTGCTGCCGACGCCCTGAGCCCTGTGCGGGAGGGGAGATTCGATTTCGCATACGCCGCCGTGGCCGTGTATGGTTACACCTGTCCGCAGCGCGAGAGCGGCAGCGGACCCGCCCCTATAGCTCAGTCGGCAGAGCGTCTCCATGGTAAGGAGAAGGTCAACGGTTCGATTCCGTTTGGGGGCTCTAGCCAGAAAGTCCTATCCAAGCAGTGTTTCTGACTGAGCGCTGCCGGGTGGGGCTTTCGGCTTGGTGGGGATGCCTCATCCTCGCCGAAGCACCGATCTCGATCATGGCTGATCCCGATGCGTGAATAGCCGTACAGGTCGGGTATCCTTGCGTGGCCGGATGCAGTTCCGGCCGAGGCGGAGTAGCTCAGTCAGGCAGAGCAAGCGGCTCATAATCGCTGTGTCGCCGGTTCAAGTCCGGCCTCCGCTACTACCCTGCCGGGTCACCTGCATAAGGAGACCCCGGTGTGGGTTGTCCAGTAGTCCCGAACGCAGAAAGGCACTCCCACGTGGCTGCCGCAGACGTTAGGCCGAAGATCACGCTGGCCTGCCAGGAGTGCAAGCACCGCAACTACATCACGCGGAAGAACCGGCGCAACGACCCGGATCGGCTTGAGCTGAAGAAGTACTGCCCCAACTGCAAGACGCACCGGGCGCACCGCGAGACCCGCTAGGTTACGGCGCGGACCGCACGCACTTCCGACACCGGCGTTCCCTGCGGGGCGCCGGTTTGTCGTGTCCGGAGCGGCGCGGGCCGGTGTCCGCAGGTGTGGGTCTGTTACGGTACGGCCTACCCAGCTCGTCTCTAAGGAGCCCGGCCCGATGCCTTTGAACCGCGATTTCGTCGGGCGGACGTACGAGTCGTCCGCGCCCTACGAGGTCAGCCGCGTGAAGATCAGCGAGTTCGCCACCGCGATCGGCGACTCCAACCCGATCTACCACGACCGGCAGGCCGCCATGGCGGCCGGGCACCCCGACGTCGTCGCGCCGCCCACGTTCCCCATCGTGTTCAGCCTCTTCGGGACCGGTGAGGCGCTCGCCGACCCCGACCTCGGGCTCAACTTCGCGATGGTCGTGCACGGCGAGCAGAGGTTCGAGTACGAGCGGCCCATCCACGCGGGCGACGAGCTGGTGTGCGCCTCGACCGTCGCGGAGATCCGCAGCGTCGGCCGCAACGAGTTCCTGACCCTGCGCAGCGACGTCTCGACCACCTCGGGTGAGCTGGTCTGCCGGACGTACAACATCATCGTGGAGCGCGGAGGGGCGGCCTGATCATGGCGGCGACGGTCAAGTACGACGAGGTGGAGACCGGCCAGGAGATCCCGGCCGTCGAATACCAGGTCCGCCGCGTGGACCTGGTGAGGTACGCCGGCGCCTCGGGCGACTTCAACCCCATCCACTGGAACGAGCGGTACGCGAAGGCGGTCGGCCTGCCCGACGTCATCGCGCACGGCATGTACACGATGGCGCAGGGCGGCCGGTTCGTGACGGACTGGGCGGGCGACCCCGGCGCGGTCGTGGAGTACGGCGTCCGGTTCTCCTCCATGGTCGTGGTGCCGGACGACGACAACGGCGCGACGATCACGATCAGCGGGGTCGTCGAGGACAAGCGCGAGGACAAGCGCGTCGTCGTGGCGCTGACCGCGAGGTCCGGCGACGCCCGCGTGCTGTCCAAGGCCCGCGCGGTGGTCCAGCTCTCCTGAGCTCCCTCTCCCGGCCGGGCCCGATTGGCCGTGGCGGTGCTGGGTAGCGGTCGGATCGTGAGCGAGCGAGACAGCGAAGCGAAGAACGAGCCGGTCACGACGCAGCGGGAGCACGGCGACGTCGCCGGTGTCGCCGCCGAGACCCAGGACCCGGGCAAGGCGGGCGACGCCCAGGGCGGCGCGATGCCGCGCCCGCGGGCGCGGAACGCCAGGGAGGCCGCGGGAGCCGTGGGCCCGGAGGAGATCACCGAGGTCAAACGGGACGTCGCCCCCGGCGGGACGATCGAGACCGCGCTGACCCCCTCGGGCGAGCCGTCGGTGGTCGCCTCCCAGCTCCTGTGGGACGGCAGTTCGGCCACGTCCAGGGTCGACGAGTCGATCGCCGAGGCCGAGCGCGAGGACCACGGGTAGTTATCCTGTTCGTCGGGATGTTCCGGGTGCGAGGAGACCGATGGCTGACCGGTTGGCAGGGGTGCCGCTCGCCCCGTACACGACGTTGCGGACGGGCGGACCGGCCCGGGCGTTCACGCAGGCGCGGACGCAGGACGAGCTGGTCGCGATCGTGGCCGAGGCCGACCGTGAGGGCGAGCCCGTGCTGGTGCTCGGCGGTGGCAGCAACCTCGTGGTGTCCGACGACGGGTTCGACGGGCTCGTGGTGCGCGTCGCCACCCGGGGCGTGGAAGCAACATCCGAGAACGGCCGCGCGCGGGTCACCGTTCAGGCGGGGGAGGACTGGGACGCCCTGGTCGCCCGCTGCGTCGCCGAAGGCTGGTCGGGGGTCGAGTGCCTGTCGGGCGTTCCCGGGCTGGTGGGCTCCACCCCGATCCAGAACGTCG
The DNA here is from genome assembly GCF_900156315.1 of Microbispora rosea. Classification (GTDB taxonomy): domain Bacteria; phylum Actinomycetota; class Actinomycetes; order Streptosporangiales; family Streptosporangiaceae; genus Microbispora; species Microbispora rosea. The sequence goes on from NZ_FTNI01000010.1 coordinate 212,652, forward strand.
GCGCGTACGGGCAGGACGTCTCGCAGACCGTCGCCGTCGTCCGCGTGTACGACCGGAGGGCCGGCGAGGTGAGGGACCTCACGGCGGCCGAGTGCGGCTTCGCCTACCGGCACAGCGCGTTCAAGCACGACCCCGACCGGCACGTCGTGCTGGCCGTCACCTATGCCCTGGAGCGCTCCCGGCTGTCGGGGCCCGTGGCCTACAAGGAGCTGGCCGCGCGGCTCGGTGTGGAGATCGGCGCGCGGGTGCCGCTGGCCGACGCGCGGGAGGCGGTGCTGGAGCTGCGACGGGGCAAGGGCATGGTGCTCGACCCCGGCGACCCGGACACGCGCAGCGCCGGGTCGTTCTTCACCAATCCCGTGCTCGGCCCGGAGGAGGCGGCTGCCCTGGCGCTGCGGGCCCCCGGCCATCCGCGCTGGGACACGCCCGACGGCATGGTCAAGGTGCCGGCGGCGTGGCTGATCGAGAACGCCGGGTTCCCCAAGGGCTACGAGAGGGGCCGGGTCCGCATCTCGACCAAGCACACGCTGGCCCTCACCAACCCCACGGGCGAGGCGGGCGCGGCCGAGCTGCTGGCGCTGGCCCGCGAGGTGCGCGAGGGCGTGCACGAGAAGTTCGGGGTGTGGCTGGTCAACGAGCCCGTGCTGGTGGGAGCAAGTCTTTAGCTCGGTTAAACTGGGACAACACCGAAGGGGAGTAGTCCGAAATCCACTGATCGACACACTGGCGGTTCGTCCGCCCGGTCGTGGAGCCCTCGTGGCGGACGAGACCTTCGGCCCGACAGTCATGATCACATGCTGCCGGGCCGAAGTCGTGCCCGAACTCCCCGGGTGACGCACGGCGGCCCGGTCGCATCTCCCCTGTAGGAAGGCGACCCCGTGCAAGCCCTCTGGATCTCCCTCGTCGTCATCTTCGTGGCGGAGCTCGGCGACAAGAGCCAGCTCATGGCCCTGACCTTCGCGACCCGGTTAAAGACGGGGCCGGTGCTCGCCGGAATCACCGTGGCGACCGCGCTCGTCCATCTCGTCAGCGTCGGCCTCGGCAGGGTCGTCGGCGACGCTCTCCCCACCACCGCCATCTCGATCATCGCGGGCCTGGCGTTCCTCGCCTTCGCGGCGTGGACGCTGCGCGGCGACGAGCTCACCGAGGAGGAGAAGGGCAAGGCGGCCAAGACCACCCGCAACGCGTTCATCGCCGTCGCCGTGGCGTTCTTCCTCAGCGAGCTGGGCGACAAGACCATGCTCGCCACCATCACGCTGGCCACCCAGCACGGCTGGTTCGGCACGTGGGTCGGCTCGACCGTGGGCATGGTCGTCGCCGACGCGCTGGCCATCCTGGTGGGCCGGTTCCTCGGCACGCGCCTGCCCGAAAAGTGGATCAAGTATGGCGCGGCCGCCGCGTTCGCCGTCTTCGGCGTGCTGCTGCTGGTCGAACCCCTGTTCGCCTAATCGAGTAGAGACAGGCGGTGGGCCGCGGCGGCGGCCTCGCCCCGGGTCGACACGCCGAGCTTGGGCAGGATGTTCGACACGTGCACGCTGACGGTCTTGGCCGAGATGAACAGCTCCGCCGCGATGTCCCGGTTGCTGCGCCCGGCCGCCACCAGGCGCAGCACCTCCAGCTCGCGCGGGGTCAGGTCGGCCTGCCGTACGGGCTCGGACGGCGTGGGCTCGGAGAGAGGAGCGCCGAGACGGCGGGCCAGCGTCTCGATCTGGGCGACCAGAGGGGCCGCGCGCAACGCGACCGCGAGCGGGCAGGCCTCGCGCAGCCGCGCCGAGGCTCCCTCGCGGTCGCCGCTCGCGGCGGCGGCCGTGGCGCCGTGCAGGAGCGCCTTCGCCTGGACGTACGGACGGCCCAGCCGGCGCCACGCCTCGGCCGCGGCGTCGAACTCGCCCCGGTAGACCAGCCCGAACGCCTCGTTCACCGGACCGGCGCCCAGGTTGACGGCCAGCCGGTCGCCCAGCCCCCGCACGTGGGCCACCCGGTCGGAGGCGACCGGAGCCGCCGCGTCGCAGACGTATCGGACCGAGGCGAGCAGCCGTCCGGCGAGCATGGCCTTGCGGGCCAGCGGCGGGTCGTCGAGCGCCCCCTCCAGCACGTCGAGGGCCTTCAGGGGCTCGCCGCGCAGCAGGTGCCACGCGAGACGCAGGCGGACGTTGTTCGTCCACTCCTGGGTCTGCTCGTCCCGGTGCGGGGAGAAGGCGCCGACCTCGGTGAGGATGTCCTGCGCGAGGGTTTCTTCGCCGCGCGCGATCGCGATGTCCGCGCGGACCCGCAGCATGTGCCACCGGTTGCGCAGGGTCGGTCCCATCGTCAGGGACCGCTCGATGATCTCGACGGCCTCGTCCCACCGGCCGAGCGACTCCAGCGCCTCCGCCCGGTTGTTGGCGATGAACGTGCCCTGGTGGCGGAACCTGCCGAACCGCCGGGCGAGCTTCTCACCCTCCAGCGCGAGCGCCACGGCCTCTTCCGAACGGCCGAGGTTGTCGAGGGCGTCGACGTTGTTGGCCAGGGCGCGCAGGATGATGCGGGGCGAGTTCAGGCGGGTGCCCATCGCCAGCGCCTGCTCGTTGAGCGCGAACGTGGTCTCCAGGTCGCCGTTGATGGAGTGGCCGAGCGCCAGGTTGATCAGGAGGTCGGCCTCCTGCACCTCGTCGCCCATCTCGCGGGCGATGCGCTGCGCCTCCTCGGTGAGCGCGGTGCCCTCGGCGACCCCGTCGGCGCACATCAGGGTCTGGCCCAGCCGGGTCAGCACGAGCGCGCGTACGTCGCCGGGCTCAGGGACCAGTCGTTCGGCGTGCCACAGATACTCCAGGCTTCCCGGCTTGCCCTTGTGCGCCTTGACGTTGGCCATGCGGACCAGCAGTTCGGCCACCCGTTCGGGGGAGGTCTGCTCGTCCAGCTCGGCCAGCGCGCCGCGCACGTACTTCTGGCTCTGCTCCATCTCGCCGCTGAGGAAGGCCGCCTCAGAGGCCCGCTCCAGCACCGTGCAGTGGTCGTGGCCGATGCGCTCGGCGGCGTCGGGCACCTTGTCCCACAGCGTCAGCACGCGTTCGAGCAGCTGGATCTGCTCGGTGTAGGCGAACGACTTGGCCGCCTTCTCGGCCGCCTCCCACGCCGAGATCAGCGCCCACAGGTCGTCGCGTGCGGAGTACCAGTGGTGGGCGATCTCGATGGCCGCCCGGCCCGGGGGCACCAGAGCGCGGTCGCGGTCGATCTCCTCGGCGTACCGCGCGTGCATCCGCGCGTGCTCGCCGGGCAGCAACTCGTCGTGGACCGCCTCGCGGATCAGGGCGTGCCGGAACGCGTACGCCCCGCCGTCGGCCACCTGCAGCACGTTGGCCGCGATGGCCGGCCGCAGCGCGTTCTCCAGGTCCACGTCGGACAGGCCGCTGACCGCCGCGAGCAGGTCGTGACCGACGCGCACGCCCCCGGCGGCGGCGATCCTGAGCACCCGCTGGCTCTCCTCGGGCAGCCGCTCCACCGATCCGATGATCAGGTCGTGCAGCGAGTCGGGGAACGAGCACTCGTCGCCGCAGTCGAGCAGCGCCTCCACGAACAGCGGGATGCCGCCGCTGCGGTCGAAGACCCGGTCCACGTTGGCGAACTCGGGGGTCACCCCGAGGATCCCGGCCATCTGCGCGGCGACCTCGTCCTGGGTGAAGCGGGGCAGGTCCACCCGGACCACGCCGTCGACCCGCCCCAGTTCGGCCAGCACCGGCCGCAGGGGATGAGTGCGGTGCAACTCGTCCGAGCGGTACGTCATGACCATCAGGACGGGAGCCGACTTGAGGTTGCGGCTGAGGAAGGCGATGAGGTCCCGGCTGGAGCGGTCGGCCCAGTGGATGTCCTCGATGACGAGCACCACCGGCCGCCGCTCGGCGAGGCGCTCGAGCAGGGCGAGGATCAGCTCGAAAAGCCGGGCGCGGGCCGACTCGGTCTCCCCGTCGCCGCTCGGCTCGCCGAACTCGGGCAGCAGCCTGGCCAGGTCGCGGGCGGCGCCGTCGGGCAGCAGGGCGGCGACCTCGGCCGCGCCGCACTCCCGGACGAGCTGCCGCAGCGTGGCGGTGAACGGCGCGTAGGCCAGGCCCTCTGCGGACAGCTCCACGCAGCCCCCGACGAGCACGTGGGCGCCGTCCTGCGCGGCCTGCTCAGCGAACCGGCCGGCGAGGCGGGTCTTCCCCACGCCCGCCTCGCCCCCGATGAGCACTGCCGCGGTGGCCTGCTTGCGCGCCTGGTCATAGGCCTCGCCCAGGGTTTCCAGCTCCGCGCCCCGCCCGACGAAAACGGGGCTCACCGCCCGGCGTGTCATGTCCTCAAGCATGTCATGACCCTTTGCGTGGGTTCGCTTGAATTTTCGGAGCCCTTGTCACGGCGGCTGAAAGGCCCGGCCGGGAGGGAGGGTCCGGCCGGGCCTTCGTACGCGTCTCATGAGGTGCGGAGCTTGCCGAAGGCCGCACGCAGCCGGCGCTGGCCGGAGCGCTCCTGAGCCTTCCTGCCCGCCTGCGCCTGACGGGCGCGGCGGTGGGCGGCGGCCTCCTCCTGAAGCTCGGCCGCCCGGTTGATCATTACCTGGTAGTGCAGTTCGGGACCCATCAGAGCGTCTCCTTGTTTCGGGTCTCTTCTCGTACTCCTCAAGGTTCGGTCTAAGGCGTGGTGCGGCACATCGGGCGGATGCCCTATCTCTGGCACGGCCCGACGGCGTAGGACTTCTAAGGCGGGTAAGGAGATGCCTTAGGAACGCCTGGGTCCCCGGGTTTGGAATCATTCCGCGTGGTCGGGGATGCTGGTCTCGTGCCAACTATGACTACTCCGCTCGCGGAGGTCGCCTCCTCACCCTCGACGCTGCGTGCGTTCCTGCACGGCCTTCCCGGGGTCGACAGGGTCGGGGCGGACGCCCGGGCCGCGATGCTGGGCACGCGATCCATCAAGACGACCGCCAAGAAGCAGGCCATCGACATGGCCATCCGGATGGTCGACCTCACCACCCTGGAAGGCGCGGACACCCCCGGCAAGGTCAGGGCGATGTGCGCGAAGGCGGTGCGGCCCGACCCCGGCGACTCCTCCGTGCCGCCGGTCGCCGCCGTCTGCGTGTACCCCGACCTGGTCGCGACCGCCGTCGAGGCCCTCGCCGGATCCGGCGTGAAGGTGGCGTCCGTCGCCACGTCGTTCCCCAGCGGCCGGTCCTCCCTTGAGGTGAAGGTCGCCGAGACGTCCCTCGCCGTGGCCGCGGGAGCGGCCGAGATCGACATGGTCATCGACCGCGGCGCGTTCCTCGCCGGCGACTACCTCAAGGTGTACGAGGAGATCGTCGCCACCAAGGAGGCCTGTGGTCGTGCCGGAGGCGCGCAGGGAGGGCGTCGTGCCGGAGGCGCGCAGGGAGGGCAGGGTGCGCATCTGAAGGTGATCCTGGAGACCGGCGAGCTCGCGACGTACGACAACGTGCGGCGGGCCTCCTGGCTCGCGATGATCGCCGGGGCGGACTTCATCAAGACCTCGACCGGCAAGGTGTCGCCGGCCGCGACGCTCCCGGTGACGCTCGTCATGCTGGAGGCCGTGCGCGACTTCCTGGCCGCGACCGGCCGCAAGGTGGGCGTGAAGCCCGCCGGCGGCATCCGCACCACCAAGGACGCGATCAAGTATCTGGTGCTGGTCAACGAGACCGCCGGGCCGGACTGGCTCGACCCCGACTGGTTCCGCCTCGGCGCCTCCTCGCTGCTGAACGACCTGCTCATGCAGCGGCAGAAGATGGCCACCGGCCGGTACGCCGGTCCCGACTACTTCACGCTGGACTGAGGGCTGGACTGAGGCATGTTCGAATACGCACCCGCACCAGAGTCGCGGGACATCGTCGACATCCGGCCGTCGTACGGCCTTTTCATCAACGGCGAGTGGGTCGAGCCGCAGGGCGAGGAGCGCCACAAGACCGTCAACCCGGCCACCGAGGAGGTGCTCGCGGAGGTCGCGTGGGCGGGGGAGGCCGACGTCGACCGCGCGGTCCAGGCGGCGGCCAAGGCGTTCCCCGTGTGGTCGGCCATGCCGGGCGCGGAGCGGGCCAAGTACCTGTTCCGGATCGCCCGGATCATCCAGGAACGGGCGCGTGAGCTGGCGGTCCTGGAGACGCTCGACAACGGCAAGCCGATCAGGGAGTCCCGCGACGTGGACCTCCCGCTGGTCGCCGCCCACTTCTTCTACTACGCCGGCTGGGCCGACAAGCTGGCCTATGCGGGGTTCGGTCCTGATCCCCGGCCGCTGGGCGTGGCCGGGCAGGTCATCCCGTGGAACTTCCCGCTGCTCATGCTGGCCTGGAAGATCGCGCCCGCGCTGGCCTGCGGCAACACGGTCGTGCTCAAGCCGGCAGAGACCACGCCGCTGACCGCGCTGGCGTTCGCCGACATCTGCCGTCAGGCGGACCTGCCGCCGGGGGTCGTGAACATCGTCACCGGCGCGGGCGGGACGGGCGCCGCGCTCGTCAACCACCCCGGCGTGGACAAGGTCGCCTTCACCGGCTCGACCGAGGTCGGCCGCCTCATCGCGAGGAGCCTCGCCGGGACGCGTAAGAAGCTCACGCTGGAGCTCGGCGGCAAGGCCGCCAACATCGTGTTCGACGACGCGCCGCTGGACCAGGCCGTCGAGGGCATCGTCAACGGCATCTTCTTCAACCAGGGCCACGTCTGCTGCGCCGGATCGCGGCTGCTGGTGCAGGAGTCGATCGCCGCCGACCTGCTCGAGGCGCTCAAGCGGCGCCTCGGCACGCTCCGGCTCGGCGACCCGCTGGACAAGAACACCGACATCGGCGCGATCAACTCGGCCGAGCAGCTCGCCAAGATCCGCGAGCTGTCGGAGGCGGGGGAGGCCGAGGGCGCCGAGCGGTGGTCGCCCGCCTGCCCGATCCCCGACCGCGGCTACTGGTTCCCGCCCACCCTCTTCACCGGCGTGGCCCAGTCGCACCGCATCGCCCGGGAGGAGATCTTCGGGCCGGTGCTGTCGGTGCTGACCTTCCGCACCCCCGCCGAGGCGGTGGAGAAGGCCAACAACACGCCGTACGGGCTGTCGGCGGGCGTGTGGACCGAGAAGGCCTCGCTCATGCTGTGGATGGCGTCCCGGCTGCGGGCCGGCGTCGTCTGGTCCAACACGTTCAACCGGTTCGACCCGGCCTCGCCGTTCGGCGGCTTCAAGGAGTCGGGCTACGGTCGCGAGGGCGGGCGGCACGGTCTGGAGGGCTATCTTGCGCTGTGATCATTCCTCCGGCCGCCCGTCCTGCAGGTGCGCCGACGGGCAGCGCCGCCGCCTGACGCGCCGGGCGCGCGCCGGTGCCGGGGAGGGCTTCTCCCGGGGCCGCCGCTCCCGCCGCTTCGCCGTACGGCACGGCTGGTTCGCGCACCGTGGCGGCGTGTGCCGCTGCGGCCAGACCTACCAGCCGGCCCGTCCTCTGGAGATTGGAACCTTCGATGAGTGAGCGCACCGAACGCCTGAGTGTGCGCAAGACGTACAAGCTGTTCATCGGCGGCGCGTTCCCGCGTTCGGAGAGCGGAAGGTCGTATGTCGTGACCTCCTCCAAGGGCGACTTCATCGCCAACGCGGCCAGGGCCTCGCGTAAGGACGCCAGGGACGCGGTCTCGGCCGCGCGGAAGGCGTTCCCCGGCTGGTCGGGCGCCACGGCGTACAACAGGGGCCAGATCCTGTACCGGATCGCCGAGATGCTGGAGGGCCGCCGCGCGCAGTTCGTCGCGGAGATCACCGCCGTGGGCGGCGTGGGGGCCAAGCAGGCCGGCGAGATGGTGGACGCGGCGGTCGACCGGCTGGTCTGGTACGCGGGCTGGTCCGACAAGATCGGGGCGGTCCTCGGGTCGGCCAACCCGGTCGCCGGGCCGTACTTCAACCTGTCGAGCCCGGAGCCGACCGGCGTGGTGGCCGTGGTCGCCCCGCAGGGACCGCTGCTCGGGCTGGTCAGCGTGATCGCCCCGGTGATCGTGACGGGCAACACCTGCGTGGTGGTGGCCTGCGAGCGGGCGCCGCTGCCGGCGATCACGCTGGCCGAGGTGCTGGCGACCTCCGATCTGCCGGGCGGGGTGGTGAACATCCTCACCGGCTCGGCCGCCGAGATCGCCCCCTGGCTCGCGGGCCACATGGACGTCAACGGCATCGACCTGACGGGCGCGGACGCCGAGCTGGCCGTCACGTGTGAGGAGCTGGCCGCGGAGAACCTCAAACGGGTGCTCCGGCCGCCGGTGGATCGCGTGGACTGGCTCGCCGACCCCGGCATCGAGCGGATGACGGCGTTCCTGGAGACCAAGACCGTCTGGCATCCGATCGGGGTCTAGCCTTTCGCGAGGGCCAGGAGGAGCTCGGCGTTCGTCCCCGTGTTCTTCAGCGTGGTGAGGAAGCGTTCGAACGCCTCCTGGTCCTGCAACGCCCGGCGCAGCCGCCAGATCAGCGGCTGCTCCGCCGGGTGGAGCAGCAGTTCCTCGCGGCGCGTGCCGGAGGCGACGACGTCGACGGCGGGGAAGACGCGGCGGTCGGCCAGGCTCCGGCTCAGCTTCAGCTCCATGTTGCCGGTGCTCTTGAACTCCTCGAAGAGGTTGTCGTCCATCTTCGAGCCGGTCTCGACCAGCGCGGTGGCGAGGATCGTGAGCGAGCCGCCGCCGGAGATGTTGCGGGCGGCGCCGAGCACCTTCTTGGGCTGGTGCAGGGCCCGGGCGTCCATGCCGCCCGTGAGCACGCGTCCGCCGCTCGGCGCGGCCATGTTGTACGCCCGGCCGAGGCGGGTGATCGAGTCGATGAGCACGACCACGTCACGGCCCGCCTCCACGAGCCGCTTGGCCCGCTCGACGGCGAGCTCGGCCGCGGTGATGTGGTCCTGGGGCGCGCGGTCGAAGGTCGAGGCGATCACCTCGGCCTGGACCGACGCGCGCATGTCGGTGACCTCCTCGGGCCGCTCGTCCACCAGGACGACCATGAGGTGGCATTCGGGGTGGTTGGTGGTGATCGCGTTCGCGACGGACTTGAGGAACATCGTCTTGCCGGCCTTCGGCGGGGCGACGATCAGGCCGCGCTGGCCCTTGCCGATCGGCGCGAACAGGTCGATGACCCGTGTGGTCAGGACGTTCCGCGTCGTCTCCAGGCGCAGCGGCTCGTCGGGGTGGATCGGCACGAGGTCGGCGAAGTGCGGTCTCGCGGTGTCCACGGGCTCGCCGTTCACGATCGTGACGGCGGTGAGCCTGCCGTTCTGGGCGACGCCGCGGACCTGGTCGCCGCGGCGCAGGTCGAGCGCGTCCGCGAGCGCGGCCGGGACCGTCACGTCCTTCGGGCCGGGGAGGTAGCCGTTCGTACGGATCACCGTGTTCCTGCCCGACCTGTCGAGCAGGCCGGTGACCTCGGTGGCCGGGGTGTCCTTCGTACGGGCCGGCCTGGTGCGGGCGACGCCGCGCGGCTTGGGAACGCTGAGAGTGGTGGTGGTCATGGAACTCCTCGGGCTGGAGATGTCTGGGAAAGCGTGGGTGGGCGCGATCGCCTGCCGGAGCGGGATTCGCGCGGGTTTCACGGAGAGGCCGAAGCAGGAAGGCCGACCGGAGTGTGGGGCGCGTATGGGCTCACAGACGGAGCCAGAACCATACGACTTGCCGCTGACTATAACAGGCTCACCGGCCGCGGTGATTCCTCATGATCGCGCTACCGGGACTGCAAGGCGTCGAGCGCCACGGCCATGGCGATGACCAGGCGGCGGTCGAGGCGCGGATCGCGGATCTCGATGGCGTACCGGTCGCGCAGTCCCCACCTGCGGTCGACCGAGAACGCGATCGAGGCGCCGATGCTGAAGTCGAAGTGGTACGGCAGCCACTCCAGGGAGTCGGAGAACCGGCGTAACAGGGCGACCGTCAGGCGCCGCTCCTGCCCGGTCAGCGTCGGCAGTCCCGGCTGCTGGAGGTGCCAGGTCGAGCGGAGCAGCGACCGGCCGAAGTCCTTGCGGAACGTCCCGATGGAGTTCCCGGCGTCGTCCACCACGTCGTACTCACCCGCGAGGTCGAGGACCTTGCGCGCCTTGAACCCGGCCAGCGCCGCCTGGCGTGACTCGTCCGTGTAGAGCGTCACCTGCTCCTTGAGGGCCATCCGCTTCTGCTCGGCGAAGGCCACGGCCTCGCCTTCCGAACCGTCGGGGTCAGCCACATGGACGACGTACCTGTTCACCATCATGGTGATCTTCTGGCGCAGGTACAGGCGGGTCTGTGCCTGCAGGGCCGCTAATTCCATGCGAGACTCCAAGGACGGTCGTTTGTCTCCCTATATGCCCTCTTCCCGAAGAAGATCACCAGTGAGATGCCGTCGAATCGACGACCGGTGCGCCGGACGGCCGTCAGTGACCATAACCACACTTTTCGGGCTTGTAGCTCCAAGGGAACATCCCTATAAGGTAAGCCTTACCTAAATAGAGCCTTGGCAGGGAGTCTCCGTATGTCTCTCCGGCACCGCGGTATCGGTCTCGGTATCGGCGCCGTCGCAGTCGCACTCTCACTGGTCGGCTGCGGCGCATCCTCCGGCACCGGCACCGGCGCGGGAAAGCCCGCCGCCGAGGCCGCCCAGAAGGCCGTCGCCAAGGGCGGCGCGGACTTCGGCACCGCCGCGGAGAAGACCGCCGCTATGGGCACCACCGCCAAACCGGGCGAGTGGCCGCGCACCATCACCCACGCCATGGGCACGACCGAGATCAAGGCGCAGCCCACGCGGGTCGTCGTCCTGGACGTCGGAGAGCTCGACAACGTCGTGTCCCTGGGCGTCAAGCCGGTCGGCTTCGCGCCCAGCGAGGGCTCTCCCGAGCTGCCGTCCTACCTGAAGCAGGACGCCGGCACCCCGCAGAACATCGGCACGATCAACAACCTCAACCTGGAGGCGATCGCCGGGCTGCACCCGGACCTGATCCTCGGCAGCCAGTTGCGCGCCGCCGAGCAGTACGACGAGCTGTCGAAGATCGCCCCCACCGTGTTCTCCATCCGTCCCGGGTTCACCTGGAAGGAGAACTACCTCCTCAACGCGGCCGCCCTCGACAAGACCGAGGAGGCCAAGGCGAAACTCGCCGAGTACGACCGCAAGGTGAAGGACCTCGGCGCGAAGCTGGGCGACCACAAGCCCGTCGTCTCGATGGTGCGCTTCATGCCCAACGGCGTGATCCGGCTCTACGCCAACGCCTCCTTCATCGGCACCATCCTCAAGGACGCCGGCATCCCGCGCCCGGCCAACCAGGACATCCCCGACCTCGCCGCGGAGGTGAGCGCGGAGAACATCGACCAGGCGGACGCCGACGTCATCTTCACCGGTGTCTACGGCGATCCGAAGGCCACCGACAAGTCGGCGGTCCAGGGCAATCCGCTGTGGGCGAACCTCAAGGCGGTCAAGGCGGGGCACGCCTACGAGGTCCCGGACGAGACCTGGTATCTCGGCCTCGGAGTCACCGCCGCGATGGAGGTCGTCGGGGATCTGGAGAGGTACCTGGCCGGATAGGCGCGCGGTCCCGTACTCCGAGAGAGCGAACGAATGTCCCGCGCTACCCGACGCCGCATCGGCCCGACGGCCGGGGGCGCGCTCCTGCTGGTCCTCGCCGGGCTGCTGGTCCTCGCCGTGCTGCTCAGCCTCGCGGTCGGCAGCCGCCAGATCGCGCCGAGCGTCGTGGTGGACGCCCTGACGCACGGCGGCGGCAGTGGCGATGCCCACGTCGTGCGGTCGTTACGGGTGCCTCGCACCCTCATCGGGGTGATGGCCGGCGTCGCCCTCGCCGTGGCCGGCACGGTCATGCAGGGCATCACCCGTAATCCCATCGCCGAGCCCGGCATCCTGGGCGTCAGCCAGGGCGCTTCCGTGGGCGTCGTGTGCGCGATCGCGTTCTTCGGAGTGCATTCGCCGAGCGGTTATGTGTGGTTCGCCTTCGCCGGTGCGGGGATCGCGACCGTCGCCGTCTACGTCATCGCCAGCGGCGGGCGCGGCGGCGCCACCCCGGTCACGCTCGCCCTGGCCGGCACCGCGATGAACGCCCTGCTCGCCTCCGTGGTCTCCGGCATAACGACCACCGACGCCGGCGCCCTGGACGAGTTCCGGTTCTGGCACGTCGGCTCGCTCAGCGGCCGGAGCGCCGAGATCGCCGGTCAGACCTGGCCGTTCCTCCTCGTGGGGCTGCTGCTGGTCGCCGCGATGGCCCGGGGGCTCGACGCGCTCGCGCTCGGCGAGGACGTGGCCAAGGGGCTCGGCCACAACGTCCCCCTGCTGCGGATCCTCGGAGGTCTCGGCGCGACCGTCCTGACCGGCGTGGCGGTCGCCGCCGCCGGTCCGATCGCCTTCACCGGCCTGGCCGTCCCGCACATCGCGCGGGCGCTCGTGGGCACCGACCACCGCTGGGTCCTTCCCGCGGCGGCGCTGCTCGGTCCCGTGATGCTCCTGGTCGCCGACGTCCTCGGCCGCATCGTCTTCCCGCCCTCGGAGGTGCCGGTGGCCGTCATGACCGCACTGCTCGGCGTGCCGTTCCTGATCGCCCTGGTGCGGCGGAAAGCGGTGGTGGCGGCATGACACGTCCTGCGGGCTTCGCCGTCCTGCGCGCGGGGCGGGGCAGCTTCCTGCTGCACCGCAGGGCGGCCCTCGTCGCCGCCCTGCTCGGCGTGGCGCTCGCGGTGACCGCCGTCGCCTATCTGTGCGTCGGCGAGTCCTTCGTCAGCCCCGCGGAGGTCGTTCGCGTACTCTGCTCGGCTGTCGGAGGGGGGCAGCCGAGCCCCGACGAGTTCGTGGTCGGCACCCTGCGGATGCCCCGCCTCGTGGTCGGTCTGCTCGCCGGCGCGGCCTTCGGCGTCGCCGGGTCCTTCATCCAGACCGTGGCGCGCAATCCGCTCGCCAGCCCGGACGTGATCGGGGTGACACAGGGCGCGGGCGCGGCGACCGTCGCCGCGATGACCTTCAACGTCGCGGCGTACGACACCCTGCCGTACGTCTCGATCCTCGGCGGCTTGACGGCCGCTTCGCTGGTCTACGTCTTCGCGTGGCGCAAGGGCCTGCACGCCTCCCGTTTCGTGCTCATCGGCATCGGCATCTCGGTGGCCCTCGGCTCCCTGACGCAGCTGTTCCTCACCAAGGGCGACTACCTGGTGGCCCAGCAGGCCAAGGTCTGGCTCACCGGATCGCTGAACGGCCGCGGCTACGACCACGCCGCACCGCTCGCCTCGATCCTGCTCGTGCTGACGCCGGCGCTGCTCTGGGCGGCCCGGGCCCAGCGCACCGTGTCGTTCGACGACGACACGGCGACCGCTCTCGGCGTACGGCTCGGCCGGGTCCGCCTGTGCCTGACCGTCCTCGGCGTCGTGCTGGCGTCGGTGGCGACGGCCGCGGCGGGCCCGGTCGACTTCGTCGCGCTGCTCGCCCCGCAGATCGCCCGCCGCCTCACCCGCACCGCACAGATCCCCCTGCTCGGCTCCGCGCTGACCGGTGCCCTGATCGTGACCATCGCGGATCTGCTGGCCCGCAAGCTGTTCTCCCCGATCGAGCTGCCGGTCGGCGTGTTCACCGCGGCGGTGGGCGCTCCGTACCTGATGTGGCTGATCGTCCGCACTCGCAGCCGTTCCGGAGGTGCCAGATGACCGGCGACAGCACGACCGGGAACCGCCTGAGGGCCGAAGGGCTCGTGCTCACGTACGAGGACCGTACGGTCGTCGACGGCCTCGACCTGGAGATCCCGGACGGGCGGGTCACCGTCATCATCGGGCCCAACGCGTGCGGCAAGTCCACCCTCCTGCGCGCGCTGGGCCGGCTGCTCAAGCCGCGGCGCGGCTCGGTCCTGCTGGACGGCGCCGAGCTGGCACGCATCCCCACCAAGCGCGTCGCCCAGGAGATCGGGCTGCTGCCGCAGACCCCGGTGCCGCCGGAGGGCATCACGGTCTCCGAACTGGTCACCCGCGGGCGGCAGCCACACCACAAGTGGTGGCAGCAGTGGACGGAGGCGGACGAGCGGGCCGTCGGCGAGGCGATGGACCGCACCGCGACCGGCGATCTCGCGGAACGGCTGGTCGACGAGCTGTCCGGCGGCCAGCGGCAGCGGGCCTGGATCGCGATGGCCCTCGCCCAGGACACCGACCTCCTGCTGCTCGACGAGCCGACGACCTACCTCGACATCGCGCACCAGGTGGAGGTGCTCGACCTGGTGCGGCAGCTCAACCGTGAGCGCGGCCGGACCGTCGTCGTCGTCCTGCACGACCTCAACCAGGCCGCCCGCTACGCCGACCACCTCATCGCCATGAAGGCGGGACGCATCGTCGCCCAGGGAACACCGGACGAGGTCATCACCGCCGATCTGGTCCACGACGTCTTCGGACTCGCCTCCGTCGTCGTACCGGACCCGGTCACGGGCGGCCCGCTGGTCGTGCCGGGCGCGCCCTGGCAGCACGGATAGGCCCCTGTCACCTCTGGAGTTGCCTCAGGGTCGGCGGATCGGGGTTTTCTCAGGGTTCCTCGTGGAACGTGACTTCCACGGCCGTCCGTTGAACCGGATGACGAAAGGAGCCGATCGATGTACCGATCGAGACAGCACAAGATCATCGCTGGCGTCTGCGGGGGGATCGCGGACCGGTACGGCATGTCGCCGACGGTCGTGCGGGTGCTGTTCCTGCTGTCCTGCATTCTGCCCGGTCCGCAGTTCGTGGCCTACCTCATCATGTGGGTGCTGTTCCCCAAGGCCCCGGCCGCCTCCGCCCCGGGCTACGACTACTCGTACGGGCGGAGGTAGGCGGCAGCCACCGCGCGGGCCCGTTTATGCTCACATCAGGAGAGGTGAGCGATGATGCGGCAACGGCCCCTGACGCTGGTCCAGGACGACCTGGTCGACTACGAGAAGGCCATGGAGCGCATGGACGCGCTGGTCGAGGAACGGCAGGACGACGCGCGGCCCGACACGTTGTGGCTGCTCAGCCACCCGCCGGTCTTCACGATCGGCAAGCGGACGCTGGAGACCCACCTGCCCGACCCGTCGGCCGGCATCCCCGTGGTGCCGACGGGCCGCGGCGGCCAGCTCACCTATCACGGGCCCGGGCAGCTCGTCGGCTATCTCGTCGTGAAGCTGCGGACCGGCGAGGGCGTGGTCGACTACATCCGCGAGGTCGAGCTGCGGCTTGTCGAGGCGCTGGGCACGCTGGGCGTCCCGGCCGAGCGGCGCGACACCCCGCCCGGGTCGGAGCTGCTCACGGGCGTGTGGACCCGGGACACCGGGCGGAAGATCGTCTCGATCGGCATGCGGTCGAGCCGGTCGGTCACCAGCCACGGCTTCGCGCTCAACGTGGACGGCGACCTCACGCCGTGGGACCTCGCGGTCCCGTGCGGCATGCCCGACGTGCAGATGACCTCGATCGCCCGCGAACTCGGACGGGCCTCCATGGAGGAGACCCGCCGAGTCGTCGCGGAGACGTTCGAGGCCTCCTGAGGGGTTAAGCGACCGGTTCGCGGTCGCCCGCGTCGTCGACCGTACGGCGAGGGCCGGCGAACCAGTGCTTGGCCGACAGGTGCCACCACAGGGCGATGCCGATGAGCACGGCGCCCACGGCGATGGGGGCGTAGTTCACCGACGTCCAGGCGAAGTCCTTGTTGCCCGGGACGCCCGCGGGGGCGATGGGCAGGATGAAGTAGATCGAGATGATCGCGATCTCGACCACGGCGATCCAGGACAGCACCTTGTACTTGCGTCCGAGTGTCCAGGGCCCGGGCTGGAAGGAGTCCCCGGCGCGCAGGCGCAGCCAGATCGGGATGAGGAACGCGAGGTAGAGCCCGATCACCGCGATGGACACCACGGCGAGGAACGCCACGGGGGTCGTCGTGCCCTCGGGCGCGTAGAGCGCCGGCAGCGTGATCAGCAGCGCGACCCCGCAACCGGCGATGATCGCGTTGACCGGTGTGCGGTTGCGGTCGACCTTCGACCACAGCCGCCAGCCCGGCACCGCGCCGTCCCGGGAGAACGCGTACGTCATGCGCGACATCGAGGTCACGCAACTCATGCCGCAGAAGAACTGCCCGATCGTGGAGATGCCGAAGATGACGGTGGCGAGGGTGGACGACAGCGACGAGGTGAAGATGGCCCCCACGAAGCCGCCCTCGGCGTTGACGGCGTCCACGTTTGTGGCCGCGAACAGGAACGACAGCAGCAGGACCCAGCCGCCGATCGCGGAGTAGAAGATCGACTGCCACAGGCCCTTGGCGGCGGTGCGGGCCGCGCCGTGGGTCTCCTCCGACACGTGGGCGCAGGCGTCGAAGCCGGTGATCGTGTACTGCGTGAGCAGGAAGCCCAGCGGCAGCACGTACAGCCAGAACGTGGGACCCGAGTCGCCGTCGCCGAAGCCGGAGTTGTTGAACGTCTCGAACAGGAAGCCCACATCCTGGTGCTTCGACGGGCCGAAGATCAGGATCAGCACGACGGCCGCCGCGCCGAACACGTGCCACCACACCGAGACGTTCTGCAGCAGTGAGATCAGGCGGTGGCTGAAGATGTTGATCAACGCGTGCAGCACCAGGACGATCGCGAACAGCAGGAAGGTCTGGTGCAGCGCGTTGCCGTTCGCCCAGGAGTCGCTGAACCGCCCGATCGTGATGTTCAGGAACGTCGCGCAGCCGTAGTCGACCGACGCGGTCACCGCGATCAGGCCGATCAGGTTGAGCCAGCCGGTGAACCAGCCGTGGACGGGCCCGCCCAGCTTGGCGGCCCACCAGTAGATGCCCCCCGCCGTGGGGTACGCGGAGACCAGCTCCGCCATGCAGAACCCGATGATCAGGATGAACGCCGAGATCAGCGGCCAGCCTATGGAGATCGCAAGGGGTCCGCCGTTGTTCCACGCCTGACTGAAGGTGGTGAAGCACCCGGCCAGGATCGAGATGATGGAGAAGGAGATCGCGAAGTTGGAGAACCCGCTCCAGGTGCGGGCCAGTTCCTGCTTGTAGCCGAGTTCCGCTAGTCGTTTGGCGTCGTCGTCGAGGGCTTGCGCCACTGAGGCCTCCTCTAACTACTGGTGCGGAGTTTCCGGACGCCGTCGAGCAGGCGTCCGAAGCTGGGATTCCCGAGGTCGCGTACGGCTTGGGCGAACTTGTCTGCGGCCTCGGCGGAGTAGTCGAACCCGGGCAGGGCCCCGTCGCGGACCAGCCCCTCGTGGATGACGAACCAGAGCGTCCAGGTGAGGTTGGACATGATCAGGTTCAGCCGCACCCGGGGGACGTGCTCGTCGTCGCCGAAGTAGGCCCGCGTGAGCCGTACGACCTGGTCGGGATCGAAGTCGGATTCGGCGGCGATGTCCCCCAGCTCGAAACAGGGGTCGTTGTTGCCGGAGAGCTGGTAGTCGACGATCCGGACGCCGTCGCCGGTGGCGATCAGGTTCTCGGCCAGCAGGTCGTTGTGGCAGGGCACCGTGGGGAGCGGGCGCCGGGCCAGCGCCGCCTCGATGTCGGTCGCTGCCGGCAGCGCGTCCTCATAGCCGGCGGGGAGGGCCAGGCCGTGGGCGCGGCAGCGCGCCACGAACTCCCGGAGCTTGCCGAAGATCGAGAAGTCGTTGCCGAAGCGAGGGCCGGCGTGCAGGCGGCGGCAGGCGTCCGCCACCTCCTCGATCCGCGCGGCCACGGCCGGGACGTCGAGGGTGACCCCCTCGACGTACTCCAGGAGGAGGACGCCCGGCAGCACGTGGACGACGCGGGGGCCGATCCCGGACGCCGCGGCGGCGACCGTGTTGGCGATCTCCTGGTCGAGCGGGATGCCGAGGCCGGTCTCCGCGATGCGCGGGTCGAGCACCCGCAGGAGCCAGCGGTCGCCGTCCTCGCTGTCGACCCTGGCGATGTGGTGGCTGAGCCCGCCCTTGATCGTCGTGAAGGTCAGAGGCCGCCCGGCCCAGGCCGTGACGAGATCCATTGCGTCTGCGACGGGATCTGGCATGCCCGGCTCCTTTTGGTCTACCTTCAGACCATTGATCCGATTGTCTGGGCCGGGTGTTACAGGACGGTACCGATGTCGCAACTTCCCGCAGACGCCCGCGCCGTCGTCATCGGCGGCGGAGTGGCCGGATGCAGCGTCGCCTATCACCTCGCCCGGCTCGGCTGGACCGACGTGATCCTGGTCGAGCGGCACGACCTCACCGAGGGCACGACCTGGCACTCCGCCGGCTTCGTCGGCCAGCTCAGGTCCACCGTCACGCAGACCAGAATGATCATGTATTCGGCCGGTCTCTACCCCGAACTGCGCGAGCTGACCGGGCTCGATCCGGGCTGGCACGGCGTGGGCGGCCTGCGCCTGGCCACCACCCCCGAGCGCATGGAGGAACTGCTGCGCCAGGCCGGGGCCGCCGAGACGTACGGGCTCGACCTGGAGTTGCTCGGCCCCCAGGGCACGCTCGACCGGCTGCCGCTGCTGGAGGTGGGGGACGTCCTCGGGTCGCTGTGGCTGCCCGGGGACGGCTGGCTCGACCCGGCCCGGCTCGGTCACGCCCTGGCCGAGGGCGCTCGCAGGCTCGGCGTACGGATCTTCACCGGTGTCGAGGTCACCGGCGTCGACGTCCACGACGGCCGCGTGACCGCCGTACGGCTGCGCGGTGACGGCAGTGAGGACGGCGAGCACGTCGTGCGTACCGAGACCGTCGTCGACGCGGCGGGGGCGGCGGCCGGGGTGGTCGGGCGGATGGCCGGTGCCGACATCCCGATCGTGCCGATCAAGCACCAGTACGTGGTCACCCCGGCGTCCGGCGTCCCGGCGGACGCGCCGACCGTCCGGGACCCGGACAACATCGTGTACTTCCGTGAGGAGGACGGCGGCATCCTCGTCGGGGGCTACATCAGGAGCCCGCAGATCTGGGACACCGGCCGGCCCTTGTCCGAGCCCCGCACCCTCTTCGCGCCCGACATGCCGAAGTTCCGCGAGTCGTGGGACTCGGCCGTCCGGCGGGTGCCGTCGCTGAGGTCGGTGGGGGATGGCGACGACCCGGCCGCGTTCCGCAAGGTCGTGCACGGGCCGGAGGCGTTCACGCCCGACGGGGAGTTCTTGCTGGGGGAGACCGAGGTCGCCGGACTGTGGGTGGCGGCCGGTTTCTGCGTGCACGGCCTGGCCGCCGCCGGCGGCGTGGGCAAGGTCATGGCCGAGTGGATCGTCGAGGGCGCCCCCGAGTACGACGTCTTCCGCATGGACGTGCGCCGTTTCGGCTCTTATGCCAGGTCTGTCCGCTGGGCCCGCGCCAGGGCCCTGGACTCCTACAGCACGTACTACGACATCGTCTATCCCGGCGAGGAGCGCACCGCCGCCCGCCCGCTGCGCCGTTCGCCCGCCTGGGTGCGGCACGAGGCGCTGGGCGCGTCCTTCGGCGAGAAGGCCGGGTGGGAGCGGGTCAACTGGTATCCGCCCACCTCGGATGAGGACGTGGCACGGCCGAGGGGATGGGCGGGCCGGGTCTGGTCTCCGGCGATCCGCGAGGAGTGCCTGGCGACGCGGGACGCCGCCGGGCTGTTCGATCAGACGTCCTTCGCCAAGCTTGAAATATCCGGATCTGTGACTGACCTGGAGCGGCTCGCGGGCAACGCCCTTGACCGGCCCGTCGGCTCGGTCGTCTACACCCAGTTGCTCGACCGGCGCGGGGGCATCGAGGCGGACGTCACCGTGACCCGGCTGGCGGCGGACCGGTTCCGTCTCGTCACCGGCACCGCGTTCGGGGCCCACGACGCCGCGCTGCTGCGCCGTCACGGGCTCGCGGTCGCCGACGTCACCTCCGCTTACGCCTGCTACTGCCTGTGGGGGCCTCGCGCGTACGAGATCCTGGCGTCGCTGACGGACGACGATCTGACCTTCGGCTACCTGCGGGCCGCCGAGATCAGCGTGGGGCACGTCCCGGCGCTCGCCCAGCGGGTCACGTTCGTGGGCGAGTTCGGCTGGGAGCTCTACTGCCCGTCCGAATACGGGCTGACGTTGTGGGACTCCCTCATGGCGGCGGGCCTGCCGCACGGCATGCGGCCGGCGGGCTACCGCGCGCTCGACTCGCTGCGGCTGGAGAAGGGCTACCGCGTGTGGGGCCTCGACGTCACACCCGAGACCACCCCGCTGGAGGCCGGGCTCGGCTTCGCCGTCCGTCCGGAGCGCCGGGCCGCCCTGCCGCGTCCCCGTACGGCTCTGCGCTGCCTGGTGCTCGACGACGAGCGTGACGGCGGGCGTGACGTCTGCCTGGGCGGCGAGCCCGTACGGCTGGACGGCCGTCCGGTCTCCCGCGTCACCAGCGGCGGATTCGGCCACCGGGTCGGCCGCTCGATCGCGTACGCGTACCTGCCGCTGGACGTGCAGCCCGGCGGGCGTGTGGACATCGGCGTCAACGGCGGAAGCGTGGGCGCCACCGTCGTCCGGGAGCCGCTCTACGACCCGGACGGCCTCCGGATCAAGGCCGAGCCCTGGCGGTAGGTGGGCGTCGACGAACCTTGGCCCCGGTCACTGCGCCGGAAGCAACCTCCGGTCCTCGCGAAGCCCGCTCCGCTGGGCCTTCGCTGCGGTCCTCGCTTCCTTCCGCTCCGCTCCCTCGATCCCTCGCGTCGGCCCTGGTCGTCATTCCCGAAGCCGTGTGGCTGCGAGGCGGTGGTAGGTGAAGGTCCAGCGGTCGGTGCCGGTTTGGCGGCGGGTGTAGCGGTGGGGGTGCTGGTAGCGGTCGCGGTTGTGGAACTGGCAGGCCGGGCCCAACAGCTTCAGGTCGGTGAGTCCGCCGGTGCTCCAGTTGTCGGCGTGATCGATCTGGCACATGGTCGCCGGGAGCGGGCAGCCGTCGATCCAGCAGGTGGCATACCGGGCGAAGATCGCTCGCCGTTGGGCGGGGGTGGCCAGGCGGACCTTGCGGCCCATGTCCAGCACCTGCCCCTCGGCGTCCATCACCAGCCGCACCAGGGTGCTGGTGCGGGCCAGGCGGTGCACGCTGGTGACGGGCAGCATCTGCCCAGTGGCCAGCAACAACCCCGGCACCGTCCCCAACGCCGTCCCCAGCAACGCCCCCGGCGGCGTCCCGAACAGCGCCCCCGGCGTCCCTGGCTCTGATCCCGGTGGATGTCCCGGTGGCGTCTCCGGCTCTGGTCTCGCCGTTCCCGGCGTTCCCGGTGCCTGCGTCGCACACGAGCACCGCGCCGAGCTGCCGCACCGGCACGCGCCCTGGCCGTCCGCCGCGTCCTGCCGAGCCCGGCCCTGCTCCTCGCCGCCCTGCTCCTCGCCGTCCGGCTGATGGCGGCCCGAGTCATGGCGGTACTGGCCACGGCGCACGTCGCCGTGGTCCTCAGACGTGGCCTGCGCATGCCGGCAGTCCCTCGCAGGCTGATGCCCGGCGTGGGTGTGATGTGCGGCGTCCTCGGGAGGAGGATCCGGCTGCGCTGCGTGGGCAGGCGCTATGCCGGAAGGTGTTGCGCCCCAGGGTGCTGGGTTCGAAAGCGCTGTGTCTGAAGGCGCTGTGTGCGAGGGCTGGCCGCCGTCTGCAGGCCATGCTGACGCGCGCCGTCCGGCGTGCGTTGCCCCAGTCTGTGTCGCGGCACGGTCGTGGTCTTCGCCCTCTACGGGCGTGGTGTGGTCGCCCTTGGTAGAGGCGTCGCTCGCGGTGTCGTGCGGCTCGCACTCACCGGCCC
>NZ_FTNI01000080.1 GCF_900156315.1 Microbispora rosea
ACCCTCGACCGTTCGTATGGAAGAAGACCGCAGAGGAGATCCTCGAATCCCTCGCACGATATTGCCGACGAATTTCAGGCGCAGGACACTAGTGCTGTGACCGGAAGCGATCACCGGGTTGGGCGGTCAGGCCGCGGTCGTTGAGAGTGGTCGGCCGCCCCAGCGGATGCCTTTCTCGCTGCGGATGCGGGCACGTTCGCGGCGTTGGGCGGCCAGGACGTCGGGGTGGCGGGCGTTGGCGTTGCGCCGGCGCAGGCAGGTGTGCAGGGCCCGGATCGGGACGGTGTGGTTCGGGTGGTGTGAGGTGGCGATGGTGAGCTGGCGGAGTCGGCCGAAGTGGGCCTCGCTCGGGAACAACCGGCAGCGCAGTGCCCCCCACCTCGGCCACTGCCTCGTCATGGCTCGGGCCTCGGGGAGGGCGCCGACTTCTGGGCGGATCACGCCCGCTTCATGCTGATCTGCTTGACACGGGCTGCGGACCTGTCACAGCGATCAGTGACCCTGTTCCCTGCCGAGGAAGCACGACAGGAGTCGCCTGAAGTCGTGCGCGTGCTCGATCGCCGGCACGTGCCCGCATCGGCCGAACACGTGCAGACGCACATCGGCCAGATGCTCGAGCAGGGGCAGGGCCGCCGTCCCGAGTGGGGTGACTCGGTCCTCGGCGCCGTGGACGAGCAGCACGGGCGCGCGGACCCCTGCCAGCGTTTGCGCCGACAGGGCGAGGTCGTCGGCCCACCGTGCCCTGGGCGGAGGGAACAACGACGCGTACGCGTCCGCCCCCGCTCGCATCGCAGCCGCACGGGCAGCGACGGCCGACTCGGTCACGAGCGCCTGGTCGAAGAAGAGGCGACTCAACATGTCTCGTGCCCCGAGCGGGCCGGCGGGGGCGGCCCAGAGCGCGTCGAGGTCGGCGGACAGCGGCGCCCCGGGGGCGCCCATCGTCGAGACCGCCACGACATGGGTGACCTGCTGGGGACGCGCGGCCGCCAACGCCAGCGCCACGGCCCCGCCCATGGAGTGGCCCACCACGGCGTAGTGCTCGACACCGAGAGCATCCATCAGGGCCGCGGCCTGCTCCGTCCACAGCCGGAGCCCACCCCTGGAGCCCGCCGGGATCGGTGTACGGCCGAACCCCGCCTGGTCAGGAGCCACCAGGTGCAAGGACGCGCCCAGCGCCTGTGCGGTCGCCGCCCAGGCTCCGGATCCGGTCGTACCGGGTCCGGAGCCGTGCAGCATCAGCACCGCGGGCCCGGTGCCGCTCTCCATGACCTGGACGGGGGAGCCGTCGACTGTGACGGTCCGAAGCGCCGTCACCGGGACAGGCCAGGTGTGCTCATGCCGATGCGGAGTTGACGGACTTCGAGA
>NZ_FTNI01000066.1 GCF_900156315.1 Microbispora rosea
CCGCACACCCGGTGGCGGCCTGCGCCGTGGGGGCGGTGGCCACACCGGCCAGGGCGGCGACCGCGGCCAGGGCGCCGATCACCCCGGCGCCCGTTTTGGTGCTGCTTGTCACAACCGAGCTCCTTGCAGGTCGCGCAGGGCCCCTGACCGAGGAATGACTCCCGACCCCACAAGGGATTTCGTGCACCTGAACCACATACATCCACAGGAACACCGCGCAACAACGTACGATCCCGCCGAACACCGGTCAACGACACACCCCGACGGCTATCCGCACACCACACATCCCACATGCACAGAAACCGCCGGAGACGAAAGGCAGGATCCTAGGACCGGCTGAAACTTGCAGCCCGAGCCCGCACCGACGCCGGGGCCGGGTCACGGCATCAGGGGCAGCTTTCCCACGATCTTGTCCACCCGGTTGCGCGGCCCGACCACGCCGACCGCGTAGTACTCGACGTCGTCGGCCGCGGTCTCCTTCATCGTGGCGAGATAGTCGGCGTAGACGCGCGTCCGCTGGGCCGCGGCGGGCATGTCCGCCACGAAGCACCCGGCGGACGACGCGGCCTTGGCGTGGATGGCGCGCAGCGTGGCGGCGTCCGCGGCCAGCACGGAGCAGCCCGCCCACGGCAGCCCGGGGTGGGCGGCGCCGTCGGCGTCCACCGCGTCGTCGCCGAGTAGCCCGGTCACCGCCGCCGAGGTCGCCGCGGCCACGCAGACGGCGGCGTTCACGGCACGGCCCGCGGGAAGGTCGCGGTCGACCACGATCACCCACTTCAGACGGGCCGCCCGGGTCGGGAGGGCCGGGTCGATCTCCTCGGGGGCGAACCCGACACGCGAGGTCGTCTGTTCATCGGCCGTCATGCGATCCTCCTATGCATGCGTTCGGACGTACGCCGCTGATGCTAGGCACCCGTACGATTGACCTGCAAGGAGTCCGTATTTGTATCGGAAACAGGGATGTGCGGGCAGGCATGGACGAACTTGATAAGGCGATCCTGGCGGAACTGCAGTCGGATGCACGGAAGACCAATCGCGACGTCGCCGCCGCGGTCGGGGTCTCGCCGACCACGGCACTCGACCGTACGCGGGCGCTCCGGCAGCGCGGCGTCATCCGGGGAGCGATCCTCGACGTCGACCTGGCGGCGATCGGGCGCCCGGTCCAGGCCCTCATCGCCATTCGCGTGCGCCCGCCCTCGCGACGCAACATCGAGGGATTCCGCAACTGGGTCAGCGCGCTTCCCGACACCCTGGGCGTCTACGTGACGGCCGGCACGGAGGACTTCATCGTGCACGTGGCGGTGCCGGACAACGCCAGCCTGTACGCGTTCGTGATCGACAAGCTCACCGAACGGCCCGAAGTGGCCGACGTCCGCACGTCGATCGTCTACGAGCACATCCGTAACAACCGGATCAGCCCGATGTGAGCGCGACAGCACCCTCCTGGCGCCGTCCGAGTGCGGCGGGCTCCTGGCCTCCCTCAGCACCCGCCGCCCAGAACTCGCCGCTCAGCACCCGCCGCGCGAGCGGTGATGCTCGTCGACATGCGCGAGCGCCTGGTGCGTCCGCCGTCGAACGGCTGGAGGCCGCATGCTCGATGTTCTGTCGCCCGGGGGACGTACCATGACCCGGTGAACGGCCTGGACCGGGCCCGTATGACCACGTTCCGCAAGTCAGGGGGAGTCACCCGGATGGGCCTGGAGATCGAGAGCCGAACATCCGACTCGCCCTACATCGAGCGGGTGTGGCGCAGCAGCAGCAGTGACATGGAACAGATGACGGCGGTCGCGACCGCCCGTTGGGATCTGGTCTTCTGGGAGCACCGCGGCCAGGTCAGCGCCTCCGTCCAGGGGCCGGAGACGAGGGCGAGCCAGGCCCCCGTTCCCGAGGACGCCACGTTCTTCGGGATCAACTTCTCGCTCGGCACCGCGATGCCTCATCTTCCCCTCGGCCGGCTCGTGGACGGCGGCGCGGAGATTCCCAGCACGACCCGCAGGTCCTTCTGGCTGAAGGGTTCCACCTGGCACCTGCCCGACTGGGACAACGCCGAAGCGTTTGTCCAACGGCTGGTGCGCGAGGGCGTCGTGGAGCGCGACCCGCTCGTCGCCGCGGTCCTCCGCGGCGAGCAGCCGGACGTGTCGGAGCGCACCGTGCAGCGGCGGTTCCTGGCGGCGACCGGGCTCACCCGCGGCGCGGTCCGGCAGATCGACCGCGCCAGGCGGGCGGCGGTCCTGATCCAGGAGGGCGTGCCGGTCCACGACGTGATCCACCGCCTCGGATACTTCGACCAACCGCACCTGGCACGGTCCCTGAGCCGCTACATCGGGCGAACCGCCACACAGCTTGGCGATCGGAAGCCCGCGCAGCCGCTGTCGCTCCTGTACGCGACCTGACCGCTCGCCCCGGCGTGATCAGAAGTGCGTGGTGACGCCGAACTCCGCACGCAGGCTCGCCATGTCACGCAGATCGCGGTCGCGGGGCTCGTAGCCTTGGTGGAAGGCGACCTGCTGATCGACGGACAGGCAGCGCACCCGCACGCCCTCGATCGTGCCCGTGACGAAAACCGCGGCCGGGTAGTGGAGCGCCGCGCCGCGGTCGTCCAGGTGCTGCACGGCCGAGCCGTCCTCCCCGACGTGCAGCGGATGGAGATCGAGCTCGTGCCCACGGCTGTCGGTCATGACGAACCTGGCCGGCCGCCCGGGCACCGCGCCGGGCCGCTCCGCGTACCCGAGCGACTCCAGCTCGCCGATCACCAGCCGTTCCTGTTCGGCCCGGTGGAGCAGGTCGAGGTCATGATGGTCCCGGGTGACGCGTCCGACCAGGACATCGATCCCCCAGCCGCCCGCGACCCAGACCTCGCATCCGGCGGCGTCCAGCGCGTTCAGCACCCGCAACATCTCGCCGATCGGCAGCACCAGCCCGCTCCCCCTCATTTCGATCTTCGAGCCAGACTCGGTGTCAGTGACGCACCCGGGTGGCGATGGTCCGCGCGCACGCAAGGGACTCCGTGTGTGTGGTGTCCACCACGAGGTCATAGAGCACGCCCTCGTGAACCACTTCCGCCTGCAACGCGGCCATCCCCTCGACGCGGTCGCCCCGCGCGATCTCTCGTCCCGCGGCGACCGCGCTGTCGCACCTCACGCCGACCCAGAGCACCTCCAACCCGGCAAGGGACTTCTGCCAGCGTTGCTGGGAGACCGCCCCGCCGAGGAACACGTCGTCCACGATGACCCGGGCGCCCGCGCGGGCCATCGCGGCGATCCCTTCCGTCCACGCCGCATCCATCGCCTGGAACGCCGGCCCGACATCGACCTGGCCGTCCGGTGCGAAAGTGATCCCCGCATCCGATGAGCGCAAGGAGGCAGGCATCGCCTCGACCATGGTGTCGACCGAGAGGGCAAGCCACGGATCCGGCAGGACCGCCTGCAAGCACCGGGAGATTCCGGACTTGCCGGAGCTGGAACCGCCGTTGAGGACAATCACCTGTGTCGCCATCGCGCCACGCTAAAGGGTGGCCCCGCACACCTCCAACGCCTTTTCCTCGGCCTGTCCCTGCCGTCCACCGACCGGCACCAGAGGCGCTCGGCATACGCACGGTCTCCCGCACGGCGGCACGAAGCGACCTGCACGACCAGACAGAGCTTCCCCTCTCATGACGCGGACTCGGCGTGCACCTGGTCGAAGAGCTGGGTGAGACGCCCGAGCCCCGCCGCGGTCCGCAGCACGTCCGAGTAGTCGCGCAGGTGGACGATACGGCCGTCGCGGGCACGTAGGACGAGCACGAATCGGGAGGTGAACGGCCGCCCGGTCGCATGGTTGACAGCGTTCATCTCACCCTCGGAAATGAGCACTTCGGTGTCGGTCGTCTCGTGAACACACACCTCGCCGAGTCCGGTCAGCGGTGGCCTGGACACCGCCCCCCATGCCGCGCGGAAGCCGGCGCGGATCTCCTCGCGCCCGTCGTATCGCTGTGACGGACCGCGATGCGGCGTCCAGAACACGAACTCATATATCGCCTCGTCGGCGAACAGATCGGCCAACGCGTCGGGCGAGAAATCCAGCATCGCCCGCAGAAAGCCGTCGAGCAGGTCGCGTGGAGTCGTGGGCATCCCGCCTCCTTCATCAGCACAGTCCTGACTCAACAACTGTAGATCGAAAGAAGGGTCAACAAGCCCGGAGCGAGCCGATGCCGCCACCGGACGCCGCATGGACGAGGGGCAAGATGCGCCATTAGCTTGAGTGGTTACCGTGCGCGCTGTTAGCTTCACCCGGGTGGACGACATGCGTGCACGCGCGGAGGCGATCGAGGACTTCGCGGCGGCATTGCGAGAACTTCGCAAATCGGTCGGCAACCCACCTTTTCGCGAAATGTCCGGCCGGTCGGGGGCGATCTCACACACGACGTTGCACGAGGCCACAAAAGGCAACCGGCTCCCGAGTTGGGAGACCACCGTCGAGTTCGTGAAGGCGTGCGGCGCGGACCCCGCCGCGTACCGCGAACGCTGGGAGGGGGCGAACCTGGCGGTCAGGTCGGCGAGCGCCGGGGCTCCGCCGAACCGCGCGGGCACTTCGGCGGCCCGTCCGCTGCACGGACTCGAAGCCTCCGCCGCGGACGTCGCGGAAGGTCGTACCGCGCACAGTGCCACCGGGTCGCATGCCGCCCGGCCTGCTGGTGAGACCCCGGCGACTCTGACCACGCCGCCGCCACTGCCGGACGAGATCGCGGGCGACGCCCAGCCGGTTCCCTCTGCGCCGGGCGGCCGGCGGCGATTCCGGCCATCCCGCCCGGCTGCCGCCGCGCTCGCGGCAGGGGCCGTCGGTGTGGCGACGGTGGTGCTCATCGCGGTCGCCGTCGATCGTGGCTCCGGGACCGGCGGGCACGGCGTGAACCCGTCGGAGAGCCCGTCGAAGACCGGGCTGTCGGCAGCCGACTGCCCGGTGCACCCCACCAGCCCTCCGTGGAGCCCGCCCGCGCACGACGGTGATTCGGCGAAGTTCATCGGGGACATCACGCTGCCCGACTGCACGCGCGTCGGCCCCCGCCAGACCGTGACCAAGGTCTGGCGGCTCAAGAACGCCGGGACCGTGCCGTGGAAGGGATATTCGTTGCACCGCCTCGACCTCCCGCAGCAACCCGATCAATGCCAGACCGTCTCCGACGTACCGATCAAGGACACGCAGCCCGGAGAGATGGTCGACATCCGGACCGACATCACCACGCCGAAAACGCCGGGCCTGTGCTACGTGCGGTTCAAGATGATGGAGGGTTCGGGGCGGGTCGCGTTCCCCGGAGGGCGGCCACTCAACTTCCAGGTCATCGTCGACTGACGCCTGTTCCCCGCCGTGCACGACACGGCGGGGAACAGGGGCGGACGGTCTCCGGGGTTCAGGATTGGAGAACGATCCCCTTGTAGTAGTACGTGAGGATCCTGGAGTAGCTCCAGCCCGCCTCCGCCTTGTCGCGAGAGCCGTTCTGCGACATCCAGTCGCCGGTGACCCAGTGACGGCACGCCGTCGTCGTGGAGCAGTACTGGGCCTTGAAGATCTTGCCGTCGCGCGTCATCCGGATGCCCCATGTCGCGTCCACCGCGGCGTTCGTCGCCGCCGTCGCGGAGCCCGGCTTGTACATCTGGCTGGCCGTGTCGTCGGCGACGTCGTAGCACTGGCCGCTCGGCGTCTTACTCGCCGACCTCAGCGCCCAGTACCAGCCGAACTGCTTGACCGCGATCGCCCCGGCCCTGAGAGACTCCCTCGGCCAGTGCGACCGCCACTCGTTGGGCAGGACGTTCTTGACGTACGTCTTGAACTCCACCCGGTCCACACGGTTGAGGGATCTCCGGTAGACGAGGATCGTCGTGGGCGGCTTGCCGTACGTGCCGTCGGTCTTGCACCCGGTGGGCGGCGCGGAGCTCAGGAACCGGTGGGAGGCGTTCTGGTTCTTGAGGCCGGCCTTGAGGTTGCCCTTGGCCCCGGGGGCGAAGTCCTGGTAGACGCTGCCGCCGTAGTTGCTGTTG
>NZ_FTNI01000043.1:0-14503 GCF_900156315.1 Microbispora rosea
GTCGAAGGCATCAGCATCTCCGGCGTCGGCCACCAACTGCCCATGAACGGCCAGCTCGCCTACGCCATCTCCTTCCTCGGCCTCGACGGCACCACACCATCCCCCTCGCCCAGCCCGTCACCCAGCCGCTCGCCGAGCCCCTCGCCCACGCCCTCGCCCAGCCCGTCGCCGAGCAGCACGCCGTCGCCGTCGCCCACCGCAGGTTCGGGCCCCTGCCGGGTCAGCGCCACCGTCAACGCGTGGAACAACGGCCTGACCGAGCAGATCGCCATCACCAACACCGGCTCCTCCACCGTCAACGGCTGGTCCCTGACCTTCACCCTCCCCAGCGGGCAGACCATCACCAACGGATGGAACGCCGGCTACTCGCCCAGCAGCGGACAGGTCACGGCCACCAACGTCGGCTACAACGGCACGATGGCCCCCGGATCCACCACTGAGATCGGCTTCCAGGCCACCCACACCGGCAACGCCGCCAAGCCCACCGCGTTCACCCTCAACGGCGTGACCTGCGATGTCGCCTAGCGCCTCCATCCGCGGAGTGAAAAGACCGAGAGACGACCAGGAGCACCGATGCCGGATCTGACAGAGGCCCGCGTCGCGGCCGCCGCGCGGATCAACACCGCGGTGGCGCACCCGGCCCGGGTGTATGACTATCTGCTGGGCGGCAAGGACAACTTCGCGGCGGACCGCGAGGCGGCCGAGGAACTGGTCAGGCTGTCTCCCGGCACGCGTGAGGGCGTGCGCGCCCACCGCGCCTTCCTGCGCAGGGCGGTGCGCCACCTCGCCGATGTGGGTGTCTCACAGTTCCTCGACATCGGCACCGGCATCCCCACCCAGGGCAACACCCACGAGATCGCGCAGGAGATCGACCCCGGCGCGCGGGTGGTCTACGTGGACAACGACCCGATCGTCCTGGTCCACGGCCGGGCCCTGCTGACCGGCACGGGAATGACCGCGGTGATCGAGGCCGATCTGCGGCAGCCGGAGACGATCCTTTCGCACCCCGAGGTCCGGGCCGTGATCGACTTCACGCGTCCGGTGGCCGTCATCCTGGCCGGCGTCCTGCACTTCGTCACCGACGAGGAGGATCCGTACGGCACGGTGGAGCACCTCAAGGCCGCCGTGCCGGCGGGCAGCCGGCTCCTGCTGTCGCACATCACCCTCGACTTCGCGCCCCGGCTGCGCGAGGAGGACTTCACCAAGCCCTACGACAGGAGCACCGCGCCCATGGTCCCCCGTACGCACGCCGAGGTGGTGCGGTTCTTCGAGGGCTGGCACGTGGTGGATCCCGGCGTCGTCGAGGTGGTCGAGTGGCGGCCGGACGACAAGAAGCGCCGGGAGCACATCCCCGGCGGCGGTCACGCCTGGGCCTACGGCGGAGTCGCCATCAAGCCCTGATCGAAGGACCGGGGCGGCGCCTTCCACGAGTGACCCGGGAAGCGGCGCGGTCGCGGTGACGAGGTTCGACGGAAATGCGCGGCCCGGATCCCGGGCCGCGCATTTCCGTCTTCTCCGTCGGTAAGGGGCGACGGTCGGTCAGGTGGATCGGCAGCACGCGTTGCCCGGCCCGCGGACCCGGCATCGTGGTCCGCGGGCGTGGCGACAGGTCGTGCCGACGAGGTCGGAGGTCGCCGCCGTGGGCGACCGTGTCAGGTCAGTTGCGGCTCCACTGCTGGTTGCTTCCGCCGTTGCAGGCCCACAGGACGACCTTCGTGCCGTTGGCCGTTCCGGCGCTGTAGGCGTCCAGGCACAGCCCGGACTGGACACCGGTGACGGTGCCGTCGGCGTTGAGGTTCCACTGCTGGTTGGCCCCGCCGCCGCAGTCCCAGATCACGACCTGGGTGCCGTTGCTCGTTCCCTGGCCGTAGGCGTCCAGGCACTTGTTGCCGTACACCTGGAGCTGCTTGCCGGAGGTGTAGGTCCACTGCTGGTTCACCCCGCCGTTGCAGTCCCACAGCGCCACCTGGGTGCCGTTGGTGTGCGACTGGTTCGGCACGTCCACGCACCGGCCGCTCGCGAGGCCGCGCAACGCTGTGCCGTTGCCGGGGGTGCCGCCGCCCTGGCCTGGAGTGATGGACAGGTTGTCGAACTGGGCGGTTTCGGTGGTGCTGGTGCCCACGCCGACCTGCCCCGCACCCCAGGTGCCGTCGGTGACCGAGGCCACCTGCGTCCCGTCGATGCTCGCGGTGATGGTGCCGCCGGAGAAGCCCAGGGCCAGGGTGTGCCAGCGGCCGGTGCCGAGCCCGGCGACGCTCCCGCTGCGGATCGTCGTCATCGCGTTGTCGACGTTGTTGCGGATGATCTGCCAGGCGCCGCCGTCGGTCACCCGCAGGTAGTAGGCGTTCAGTCCCTCGGGGCCGAAGGAGTGCTGGGCGCCCGCCCGGCCGATGAGCTCGGCGTAGCCGCTCTGCTCCAGCATCACGTCCGCCGAGACGGTGTAGTTGCTCCAGCCCAGGTCGCCCAGCAGGGCGTACGGGTGGGAACCGCCGGTCCACAGGATCGGCTGGCGCGGGGCCATCTGCCGCACGCATCGGCCGGACCGGCCGCCGCCGCAGCCCACGATCTCGAACGAGCCCTGCATGTCCATCAGGTACTTCGCCTCACGCCCCACCGCGTAGGAGTCGAAGTCGTCGGAGTACGGCAGAGCCATCGAACCCCGGGAGGGACTGGTCGCGGTGCCCTTGCCCTGACCCGTCGTGGTGGTGATCGAGTACACGTACCCCGGCTGGGCCGTCAGCGAGAACGTGCCGTTGGACGGGTTGACGTCGCCGGCGTGGACGAAGTAGTCGGCGGAGTTCCCCGAGTTGAGGTTGGTCGCCCACACGTGCACCTGTCCGGTGGACAGCCCGCCGGTCACGGTGAAGTTGAGCGTCTGGGCGCTGGTGGCGTCCATCGTCTCGACGATCGTGCTGTAGTCGGATCCGCTGGGCGACCTCAGCGACACGTAGCTGCCGTTGTTGCGGTTGCCGCCGATGTAGCCGCTGGAGGAGTCCAGGTACTTCCAGCCGGGAGCGGTGAACTGCGTGGTGTGGGCCATCACCCACGCGCTCTTGCCGATGGCGTAGTAACCGGACCACGGCTGCGGCGCCACCGCCACGCCCATCGTGGCGAAGGGCAGGTTCGGAGTGATGGCGGCGATGACCGGCCAGTTGATGTAGGCGGTCATCTTCCCGTCGATGTAGTCCCGGTTGATGCCCCGGGCCATCGCCTTGGCCCCGTCGTTGTAGTCGTCGGAGCCGTTCTCACTGGCCCACAGCACCTTGCCGGAGTTGATCGCGGTGGTGGAGCTGGGACAGCTCGACTGTGGTCCGCGGTAGCCGCAGACGTAGTGCGACCCGAACACGTCCACCGCGTTGCGGAAGGCGGCGTTGTTCGCCGCGTCGTCGGCGACGCCGAATCCCCAGTCGTCGGAGGCGACGATCTTCACGTTGCCGAAGCCGCGGGAGTCCAGGGCGGTGTTGAGGTTGACGTACCAGTTCAGATCGCGGCCCTTCTCGTTCCAGCCGCCCAGGTAGTCGATGGTCAGCCCGTGGCTGTTCTTGGCGCAGCCCAGCCAGTCGACCAGATAGTTGATGGTGTCCTGCGACCAGAAGTTGCCGTTGCCGAGCCAGCCCGGGGCGCCCCAGGCGAGACCCACCAGCTTGATGTTGGGGTTGCGGGCCTTGGCCTGCTCCATCAGCCACCACTCGTAGCCGCGGTTGCAGTCCAGGTCGCCCGAGGTGTGCCGGTGGCTCGGCTCGGCGCCGTCGGTGGAGTTGGTGTCGCCGCCGATCTCGACCTTCAGGATCTGCATCGACGCGCCGTACCCGGGCTTGAACAGGTAGTCCAGGATCTGCGACCGCTGCGGCTCGGGATAGTCGACCAGCAGGCGGCTGTTGCCTCCGCCGCCGCTGATCGCGCCGACGCCGTCGAAGGTGCGGCCACCGGAACCACCGTTGATCGTGATTCCCACCGCCGCGCGCGCCGGCGACACGGCCACCAGGGACATCGCGACGGACAGGAGCGCGACCACCACACTCATGGCGACGCGCGCCATGCTTTCTCTTCGCCGACTCATCAAGATCCTTTCGATGGAGGGTAGGGGCGAAATCGACATGGCGACAGGCCCGCCGAGAGCGAGCGCCCTCAGGGGACGCCCACGGCCGGGGACTCCGGTATCGACGGGCTCGCGCCGTGCTGCCGCAGTGGGGCGCGCTGCCGCAGGGTCCGAGCCCTGCGGCAGCGCGTCGTCGCGTCATCGACGGGTCAGCTGCGCCTGCTCCACTGCTGGTCGGCTCCGCCGTCGCGGGCCCAGACGATCATCTGGGCCCCGATGCTCCGGCCTCGCTGATCGCTCCCGCTCAGATGCGGGTCCACTTCTGGTTGTTCTGGCCGTTGCAGGTCCAGATGATGACCTTGCTGCCGTTGGCGGTGCCGTTGCCGTACACGTCGAGGCACTTGTTCGCGCCGACGGCGGTGATCGAGCCGTCGGAGTTGAGGCGCCACTTCTGGTTGTTCTGGCCGTTGCAGTCCCAGATGATCACGGTGCTGCCGTCGGCCGTGGCGCCACCGTTCACGTCGAGGCACTTGTTGCCGTAGACGCGCAGCTCACCCGCACTGGTGGAGGTCCACTGCTGGTTGGACTGGCCGTTGCAGTCCCAGATCTGCGCCGCGGCGCCGTTGGCCTGCGACACACCGGTGACGTCGAGGCACCGCCCCGACCCCACACCGCGGAGCGCGCTCGTGCTCCCCGACGGCGACGACGGCGACGGCGTCGGAGAGGGCGACGTCGGCGGGGTCGTCTGGAACTGCGTCAGGAACTTCCACGCCTCGGCCGAGGTCCAGGTCCTCCAGCCGTCGCAGTTGCACCCGTCGATCGGGCCCGGGGTGTGGCCCCCGTCGAACGCCGCCCACACGACCGGGTAGCCGGACCGGCACCCCGAGTAGGCGGTGACGATGTGGCTCAGGCTGCCCGCCCGCGGCTCGGGCGGGTTCTGGGCGGTACAGCCGTTGTTCCTGACGAACCTGTCACGCAGCCCCCGGCCCTGGGAGATGTTGAGCACCGGGTCCCCGATGCCGTGCACCCCCATGTACGCGATGGGCTGGGTGCCGCCGTTGCACCCACTGAGCTGCCCGCCGGAGTAGACCACGACCGCGCGGAAGACCGTCGCCCGGGCGCAGGCGAGCGCGTAGCTCATGCCGCCGCCGTAGCTGAAGCCCGTGGAGAAGATCTGGTCGGTGTCGACGCACAGGCCGGCCTCGATCTGCCTGAGCATGTCGTCGACGAAGGTCAGGTCCTGGCCGTTGGGGTTGGCCCAGCCGTTGTTGTTGCCCTGCGGCGCGACGAAGATCGTGCTGTTGTTCTCGGCGTCCGCGAGGCGCCTGAGCCCGTAGTACGACCAGTTGTACCCGTCGGTCCCGCCCGAGTCGACGTCGTTGGCGGTGCCGCCGTTCCAGTGGAACCCGAAGACCAGGCGGTAGGGGTGGTTGCTGTCGTAACCGGCGGGCACCCGCAGGATGTAGCTGCGATTCTGGCCGCCGCTCGCGATCGAGTGCGTGCCGCTCGCCAGGGCCGGGGCCTTGCCGCATCCGCCGGTCGCCGCGGCGGCCGCGGCGGCCACGGTGCTGTGCGTGGCCGCGGTGCTCTGCGTGGCCGCGGTGCTCTGCGTGGCCGACGTGGTTCCGGCGAGCGCCGTACCCGCCGTTCCCAGGGCGAGAAGCACCCCCGCCGCGATGGTGGCGAAGAAAGATTTATGGCTCAACGTGCACAACTCCATTCGCGCTGGTTAGGGGGTCAGCGGTAGCCGGCGGCGACGATGTCGGCCTGCACGGCGTTCTCGGTCGCGTCGGAGGGGTAGCCGGAGACCATCGCTCCTTCGTAGAAGGTCCCGGCGCTGAGGTTGGCGCCGCCGCCGGGCTTGCAGCAGTCGCCGCCGCTGCCCAGGACGATCGCGCCCTGCTTCTTCATCGGGCTGTAGCCGGAGGGAAGCCCGCCGTCGTAGAGGGTGTAGAGGCTGCCGGACTGCGCGTTGCTGCCCTTGATGGCGAAGCGCGACGTGCCGTTGTTCTTCAGCGTCGCGGTGACGAACTTGCTGGTGAACGCCCTCTGGTTGGGGTTCCACGACTGGCTGCCACCGGGGTAGAGGCCCCATTCGAGGTCGGCCTGCACCCACGGGCCGGAGCCGGAGCAGCCGCCGAACCAGCAGCTCGTGCCGAAGTAGATGGCGTCCATCGCGCCGGCGGCGTCGGCCTTCCTGGTGGTCTCGCTGTTGCCGTAGTCGAAGCAGCAGCCGCTGTTGACGTGGGTGCCGCTGGTGACCATGTACATGCCCTCGGGCGCGGTGCCGGTCGGCACGCCGGTCAGGTGGCCGTCCCGCCAGTAGCTGTTGCCGGGGTTGATGTACAGGGAGTAGGCCTTGTTGCCGCCCACCGACAGCGACTCGGTGGTCGCGATCGCGGGCTTGCTCTGCGTCGAGCCGGGAACCGCGCTCGACCCCTGGTACCACAGGTCGTTGCCGCGCCCGGACTGGTCGTACACGACCGTGATGACGCAGGTGGTGCCGGCGCAGAAGGAGTCCTGGGCCCCGGCGTCGGCGGAGCCGCCCGTGGCCAGCACGCCGATGTTCCTGGTCGCGTTGTCGGACGAGCGCCGCACCTGGTACAGGTTGCCGCTGTAGGAGCGGAAGAGCGCGCGCGTCGTGCTGTGCGCGGCCACGCACGGCGTGCCCCCGGAGGCGTAGATGTCACACGGGCGCGAGCCGGGCGGCGGCGGGCTCGGTGAGGTGGTGGTTCCGCCTCCGGCGGTGCTCCACTTCTGGTTGCCCTGTCCGTTGCAGGTCCACAGGATGACGGCGGTGCCGTTGGCCGTGCCGGCGTGGTCCACGTCGAGGCACAGCCCCGACTGCACCCCGCTGACCGACCCGTCGGAGTTCTGCTGCCACTTCTGGTTCGCCTGACCGTTGCACGACCAGATGACCGCCTTCGTACCCGGCGACGTCCCCTGGCCGTACGCGTCCACGCAGCGCGTGCCGTTGAACGTCCGCAGCTCACCCGCCGAGGTGAACTCGAACGCCTGGTTGGCCTGGCCGTTGCAGTCCCAGATCTGCAGGCTCGTGCCGAGCGCGTCGGTGTTGCCCGCCACGTCCAGGCAGCGCCCCGACGCCGCGCTGACCAGCGGCGCCACCGCTGCCGACGCCGGCGCCGACCAGGCCAGGGCGGCCGCGAGGAGGGCCGCGAGCGCTGCGACGAGGCAGGCCGCGACGGCCGCCGGTGAGCGCCGCCCACGAGCCGTACGGCCCGATGAGTCAACGGACGAAGAACCCATTGCTTTCACTCCTTGGGGGGAAGGCACGACGGAGACGGCCACGTGCTGAATCAGGGCAGCCTCGCCAGAGCCGCTCGACAGGCGGTCGTGTCCCATGCCATGGGTCACCGTGGGAATGGGACACCGTGGGAATGGCCCGCCGTGGACGGCGGTGCCGTGGAGCCGACCGCTCCTCGGTCCTTACGCCCGGTGCTGATCCGGCTTGCCCGTAGCGTGAGACCGAGACATTCCCGGGTCCGGGTCGCGGACCCGATCCGCGCGAAGGCGCATATGCGGGAGGAGGAAGGGGTGGCGGACGATGGCGAGGAGTCCGGCCGCGGCGCGGAACGCCGGCGGCGCACCTCCGGCCGTCGTGCGCAGCGAAGCCCGGGTCGCACCGGAACGGCGAGAGCGTCTCGCTCCGGACTTCCTCACGGAAGGTCCACGAACCGATTCGTCTCGACCGGGGTGCCGGAATCCGGCCCCTATTGCCTCCTTATGAGGACTATGGGCCTTGTTAGCGCTAACACATGGTCAGAGCGTTGATCCTTCCTGCCGGCGGATTGGGGGGTGGCGGGATGCTGCGAAGCAAATACGACCGTCCGGGCCCTGTCAAGAACCCCGTTTCCCTCCTTTTCGGCCAGGGGAAGCGCCTGCGGCCCCTTCCAGCGCTCTCAGCAGGGGATGCTCGCGATCCCCTGCCGGTCGCATGCGGATGAAAGATTCACAGACCGCCTCAGGCGGGCCGCTCTCCTCGGCCCGTGCGCGTCCCGAGCGGGGTTGCTCTGTCGAAACGATTCGATTCAGCGCTCATGAGTGGCCGCGGGGCGCTCCGCGGTGCGGGCGGCGCGACGGTCTCAACCGGCCGAGGAGAACAGGCGCTGCTGGATCTCCCTGCGGTAGTCGTCCAGCGTGTTGTCGAGGTGCGCGGCGGCGGCGTGAGCCGCCGCTTCCGCGTCGCCGGCGCGGATGGCCTGGTGGATTGCGTCGTGTTCCTCGACGGCCTTCGCCGCGTGCCCTCCCACGGAACCGCGCAGCCCGATGATCGCGGACTGGATCTGCAGCCGGCGGGCTTCCCGGACCGCGATCTGCAGGAACATGTTGTGCGAGGCCGTGGCGACGGCGGTGTGGAAGGCGTCGTCGCCCTCGTTGAACAGGTCCGCGCGGCCGCTCTCGAACCCGCGACGGCACAGGGCGGCAGCGTCCTCGATGGCCCGCAGCTCCGCCGGGGCGGCGCGGTGGGCGGCCAGCCGGCTGGTCTCCATCTCCTGCGCCCGCCGGAACTCGAACAGCATGTAGATGTGGTCCAGGTCGGTGGGGAGGAAGAACGACGCCAGCATCCCGGCGCCGAGCATCCCCTCGTCGTCGGCCACGTACAGGCCGCGGCCCTTCTGCGCGCGCACGCGGCCCAGCGCGGAGAGGATCTTCACTGCCTCGCGGACGACAGTGCGGCTGGTTCCCAGCTGCCGGGCCAGGTCGTTCTCGGTCGGCATGCGGTCGCCCGGACGCAGACCCAGCCGGGCGATGAGCTGCAGCACCTGCTCGGCCGCCACCTCGTAGCCCGGTCGATATCCGCCTTCGCGCGGGGTGTCGGTCACGGTGCTCCTTCTCGCGATCTCAGTAAAAGTATGCCTCTGCGGGTCCTGGCACCCGTCGGCCACCGGGGACATCACGCCATGAGTACGAAACATTCTGGCCGTTCACTTGAAACGTTTAGCCCCGCAGCGACGCCGATATGCGTTTCCGCTGGCCAGACGGCTCTTGGTGTTACGACGACATGACGTGCGCATGCCGGCAGTGAAAATAAGTGTGCTTAAGGTCTTGACGGGCCTCGGCACCGACACCGTAATTGGTAGCTGAGCACCCGGAGGACGCTTCCTCCGGGCCCTGCGGCTGGACCACACGGCGGGTGTGGGGAGGCGCATCGCATGCCTCCGCACCGTGGTCGGCCACGTCGGCTTTCCACTGCCTCACTTCACCCCGATCCCTCGTGGTGCCACGTGAGGCCGCGCCACCATGGAGAAGCACGTGACCGATCGGATCGAGCATCCGTCACCACCGGTCGCGGTGTTGAGACCGCTTCTGGCTGGTCTCGTCATCGCGGCGCTGACAGCGGCGATGACAATCATCGCGTCGGCCACCGCGGCCCGCGCCGCCACCACGACCCTCTACGTCTCCCCCTCGGGCACCGGCAGCACCTGTTCGTCCGCCCAGCCGTGCTCCCTGTCGGGCGCGCAGACCGCGGTGCGGTCACAGAACAGCTCCATGTCCGGCGACATCGTCGTGCAACTCGCCGACGGGGTGTACCGGCTCTCCGCGCCGCTACGGCTGACCGCCGCCGACTCGGGCACCAACGGATATCGGGTCGTGTGGCAGGCGGCCCCGTCGGCCCATCCCGTCATCAGCGGCGCCAGGGCGGTCACCGGCTGGACGCTCGCCAACCAGGCGAAGAACATCTGGCAGGCCAACGTCGGCGCCGGGATCGACACCCGGCAGCTGTACGTCAACGGCGTCCTCGCCACGCGTGCGCGCACCCAGGTGAACCGGTCCGACTTCACGGCCAACGGCTCCGGGCTGAGGTTCGGCAACAGCGCGCTGAGCTACCTGAACAACCTGGCCGGCCAGAACCGGGTGGAAATGGAGAGCGTCGGTTCGTTCACCGACCGATATGTGCGGGTGCAGAGCATCAGCGGCAACTTCATCACGATGCAGCAGCCCAGTTGGAACAACAACATCTTCGGGTACGACACGTTCACCACTCCGCACCGGGCCGGGCCGTTGTACATCGAGAACGCCTACGAGTTCCTCGACTCGCCGGGTGAGTGGTACATCAACCCCTCGACCGGCGTGCTCTCCTACATTCCTCTCTCCGGGCAGAACATGAGCAGCACCAGCGTGGAGCTGCCGGTGCTGCAGTCCCTGGTGGACGTCGGCGGCACCTACGACGCGCCCGCGCATCACATCACCTTCAGCGGCATCACCTTCACCGGCACCAGCTGGCTCGGGCCCAGCAGCAACCAGGGCTTCGCCGACCAGCAGACCGGCTCCTACATCACGGGCAACTCCAACTGGCCCGGCGACCTGCCCAGCTCCTGCCAGGAGGGCTGCCAGCAGTTCGAGTCCACGCGGCCCAACTGGGCCCAGATGCCCGCGGCGGTGCAGGTCTCGGCGGCCGACCACATCACCTTCACCGACTCGCAGTTCGTCAACCTGGGCCAGACGGCCATCGGGATCGGCAACGACGCCAACGCGCATGCCAGCGGCGTCGGCCTGGGCGCCGGCGACATCACGGTCACCCGCTCCGAGATCGCCCGCAACTCGGCCGGCGGCATCGTGGTCGGCGGCGTGCGCGCCGACGCCCACCACCCCAGTGACCAGCGGATGGTCAACCGCAACATCACCATCACCGACAACCGCATCCACGACCTGGGGCTGGACTACCGCGGCGTCGTCTCGGTCCTGACCACCTACGTCGCCACCACCGACGTGTCCCACAACGAGGTCTACAACATGCCCTACACCGGCATGTCGATCGGCTACGGATGGGGCGCCAACGAGCCCGGCGGCAGCACCCAGTACGCCAACCGGGGTCTGTACAACTACCAGCCGCGATACACCACGGCCACCACCGCCTCGGGCAACAAGCTCGTCGGCAACTACGTCCACGACGTCATGCAGCAGATGACCGACGGCGGATGCATCTACACGCTGTCGTGGAACCCGAACGCGCTGATCAGCGACAACTACTGCCTGCGGACCAACGGCTGGTTCGGGCTCTACTTCGACGAGGGCTCCAAGTACTACACCGTCAGGAACAACGTCTTCTCGAACACCGGCACCTGGGCCACCGCCAACTACTGGGGCGGTGAGAACATGGGCAACTTCACCGTCACCGGCAACTGGTCGACCAACGGCAGCACCAACATCACCAACGGCGACCGCGGCAACGTCGTCAACAACAACGTGACCGTCTCCAACGGGCAGTGGCCGTCGGGCGCCCAGTCCGTGATGTCCTCCGCCGGGCCCCGCAACGGCACGTCGACGCCTTCCCCTTCGCCGTCGTCGCCGTCGGGGAGCACGAGCGCGCTCCGCGGTGTGGGGTCGGGGCGGTGCCTCGACGTCACCGGTGTGTCGCAGGCCAACGGCGCCGCGGCGCAGATCTGGGACTGCAACGGCCAGTCCAACCAGCAGTGGACCACCACCAGTGCGGGTGAGCTGCGCGTCTACGGCAACAAGTGCCTCGACGTGAACGGTGGCGCCACGGCCGACGGCAGCACCGTGATCATCTGGGACTGCAACGGCCAGAACAACCAGAAGTGGCGCCTCAACTCCGACGGCTCGATCACCGCCGTCGGCGCGAACAAGTGCCTCGACGTGTACAACAACGGCACCGCCAACGGCAGCAAGGTCATCATCTGGACCTGCAACGGCCAGAACAACCAGAAATGGACCCGAGCCTGACACCGTCCGGGCACGCGCCGTCGCCGGGGTGACCCATCGCCCCGGCGACGGCCGCACATGCCGCTCCTGCCCCACCGGCGGCACCCCTGGGCGCGGAGCAGAAATCGGGCAACAGCGCGGCGGCGCGCGCTGTTGCCCTGACCGACTTGGCCTTCCAGGAAGGAAACCGATGTCCCGACGTCCGTGGCTCACAATGCTGACCACGATGGCGCTGATCTCGCCCGGAGCCCTCGCGATCACGGCCTCCCCGGCGAACGCTCTGACCATCCCCGCGTCCGACTACCAGCAGGTGTCGCTCGCCTCGGGCGGCTCCGAGCTGGGTGAGGCGATGTCGCTGGCCGTGATGCCCAACCGTTCGGTCCTCCACACGGCCCGCGACGGCACGGTGCGCGTCACCGATGTCAACGGCAACACCAAGGTGGCCGGCAGGCTCAGCGTCTACACCCACGACGAGGAGGGCCTTCAAGGTGTCGCGGTCGACCCGAACTTCGCGACGAACCGCTACGTCTGGCTCTACTACTCGCCGCGGCTGAGCACGCCGAGCGGTGACGCGCCCAGCACCGGCACGCAGTCGCAGTTCGATCAGTGGAAGGGACACCTGAACCTGTCCCGCTTCACCCTGAAGTCCGACGACACGCTCGACATGAGCAGCGAGAAGGTCGTGCTGGAGGTGCCCAACGACCGCGGGATGTGCTGTCACGTGGGCGGCGACCTCGACTTCGACGCGGCCGGCAACCTCTATCTGACAACCGGCGACGACAGCAACCCGTTCGAGTCGAGCGGCTACGCCCCGCTCGACGAGCGGACCAACCGCAACCCGCAGTACGACGTCCAGCGCACGGCGGCCAACACCAACGACCTGCGCGGCAAGGTCCTGCGGATCAAGCCGCAGCCCGACGGCAGCTACACGATCCCCAGCGGAAACCTGTTCCCGCCGGGGACGGCGAAGACCCGTCCGGAGATCTACGCGATGGGCCTGCGCAACCCGTTCCGGATGAGCGTGGACAAGGCGACCGGCATCGTCTACCTGGGCGACTACGGTCCCGACTCGGGTGTGAGCAACAGCAGCCGGGGCCCGAGCGGGCAGGTGGAGTTCAACCGCATCACCGCTCCGGGCAACTACGGCTGGCCGTACTGCACCGGCACGAACACCACCAGCGAGACCTACAACGAGTGGGACTTCGCCTCCAACAGCACCGGACCGAAGTACAACTGCTCGGGCGGGCCGACCAACAACTCCTTCCGCAACACCGGCCTGACCACGCTGCCCGCGGCGAAGCCGGCGTGGATCAGGTACGCGGGGGACGCCGGCTCGCCACCGGAGTTCGGCTCGGGGTCCGAGTCGCCGATGGGCGGCCCCGTCTACCGTTACGACCCGAACCTGAACTCGGCCGTCAAGTTCCCCCAGGCGCTGGACGGGCGCTTCTTCGCCGGTGAGTACGGCCGCCGCTGGATCAAGGCCATCGAGGTCAAGAGCGACGGGAACTACGGGGAGATCTCCGCGTTCCCGTGGAGCGGCACCCAGGTCATGGACATGGCGTTCGGCCCCGACGGCGCCCTGTACGTGCTCGACTACGGCACCGGAAGCAACAACCAGGCGCTGTACCGGGTCGAGTACATCGGCAAGGCCAACCGCAACCCGATCGCCAAGGCCGCAGCTGACAAGACCTCGGGACCGGCTCCGCTGACCGTGAGCTTCTCCTCCGCGGGAAGCTCCGACCCCGAGGGCGGCACGCTGACGTACTCGTGGAACTTCGGCGACGGCACGACCTCCACGGCGGCCAACCCGAGCAAGACCTACACGGCGAACGGCACCTACACCGCCACCCTCACCGTCCGCGACCCGCAGGGGCTGACCGGAAACGCGAGCGTGATCGTGAACGTCGGCAACACCGCACCGACGGTGACGCTGACCACTCCGGCCGACGGGCAGCTGTTCTCCTTCGGAGACACCGTGCCCTTCCAGGTCACCGTCAGCGACCCGGAGGACGGCACGATCGACTGCTCGAAGGTGACCGTCACCTACTTCCTCGGCCACGACAGCCACGCGCACCAGATCACCTCCAAGAGCGGCTGCAGCGGCTCGATCAACGTGCCGGTGGACGGCGAGCACGACTCGGCGGCCAACATCTTCGGCGTTTTCGAGGCCTCCTACACCGACCAGGGCGGCCTGACCTCCACCAATGTCCGCACGCTCCAGCCGCGCCACCGGCAGGCCGAGCACTTCGGCGCCCAGCAGGGCGTCCAGACGGCCGATCACACCACCGCCGAGGGCGGCAGGACGGTCGGCTTCACCGACGACGGCGACTGGATCTCCTTCCAGCCCTACAACCTGGCCGGCGCGACGAAGATCACCGCTCGGGTGTCCTCGGCCGGCGCGGGCGGCCGGATCGAGGTGCGGACGGGCTCGGCCACGGGCACATTGCTGGGCACGGTGAACGTCGCGAGCACCGGCAGCTGGGAAACCTTCACCGACGTCTCGGCGAACCTCAGCGGCGTGCCGTCCGGCACGACGACGCTGTACCTCGTCTTCCGGGGCGCGACAGGACAGGGCTACCTGTTCGACCTGGACGCCTTCACCTTCGGCACCGGCACGACGTCTTCCCCGTCCCCCTCCCCCTCACCCTCTCCATCGGCCTCCCCGTCCCCCTCAGCGAGCACGAGCGCGTTGAAGGGTGTGGCGTCGGGGCGGTGCCTGGACGTCAACGGCGCCTCCCAGACCAACGGCGCCGCGGCGCAGATCTGGGACTGCAACGG
>NZ_FTNI01000043.1:14608-16434 GCF_900156315.1 Microbispora rosea
ATCTGGGACTGCAACGGCCAGAACAACCAGAAGTGGCGCCTCAACTCCGACGGCTCCATCACCGCCGTCGGGGCCAACAAGTGCCTGGACGTCTCCAGCAACGGCACCGCCAACGGCACCAAGGCGCTGATCTGGACCTGCAACGGCCAGAACAACCAGAAGTGGAACCGCGTCTGAGGCCACCCGGCACACCACCCGGCCTCATGCCGATCACCCATTGATGCGACCGCCCGGCGCGATCCCGCTTTCTTCGTCGAAAGCGGCCGCGCCGGGCGGCGACGGAAGGACACCCATGCTGCGACATCTGACCCCCGCCGCGCTCGGGCGCACCGCGGGGAGCGACCGGAAGACATCCGTGCTGCGACGCCTGGCGGTGACCGCGGTGGCGCTCACCGCTGCCGCCACGGCGATCCCCGCCATCCCCGCCCACGCCGCCGCCTTCAAGGTGCTGGTGTTCTCCAAGACGGCCGCCTTCCGGCACGACTCCATTCCCGCCGGCATCCAGGCCATCCGCGAACTGGGCGCCGCCAACGATTTCGCCGTAGACGCCACGGAGGACGCGAACGCG
Organism: Microbispora rosea; assembly: GCF_900156315.1. GTDB lineage: Bacteria > Actinomycetota > Actinomycetes > Streptosporangiales > Streptosporangiaceae > Microbispora > Microbispora rosea. The sequence continues at coordinate 15,177 of NZ_FTNI01000043.1, forward strand.
TTCACCTCGGGCAACCTCGCGCAGTACAAGGCCGTGGTGTTCCTCAGCACCACCGGCGACGTTCTGAACGCCTCCCAGCAGACCGCCTTCCAGTCGTACATCGACGGCGGAGGCGGTTACGTGGGGGTCCATTCGGCCTCCGACACCGAGTACGACTGGCCCTACTACGGGCAGCTGATGGGGGCCTGGTTCAACAACCACCCGGCCATCCAGCAGGCCACCGTACGGAACGAGGACCGGGCGCACGCGGCCGCGGCCCATCTCGGCCAGACCTGGACGCGCACCGACGAGTGGTACAACTACCGCACCAACCCACGCGCCAACGTGCACGTGCTGCAGAGCCTGAACGAGAGCAGCTACAGCGGCGGCAACATGGGCGACCACCCGATCACCTGGTGCCACCCCCAGTCCTCCGGCCGGTCGTTCTACACCGGCTTGGGACACACCCAGGAGTCGTACTCCGACACGAACTTCCGCACGCTGCTGCTGGGCGGGATCCGGTACGCAGCCAAGGCCGTCAACGCCGACTGCCGCCCGGAGACCGGGTACACGGCGCTGTACAACGGGTCGACGACGGGCTGGTCGCAGGTCGGGCCGGGGTCGTTCACCAACAGCGACGCCACGCTGACCTCCCAGGGCGGCATGGGGATGCTGTACTACGGCGCCAAGGAGTTCCACTCCTACTCGCTCAAGCTCGACTGGAGAATGACCGGTGACTCCAATTCGGGGGTGATCGTCGGGTTCCCGCCCACCAGCGACCCGAACACGGCGCTCAACACCGGATATGAGGTGCAGATCGACGCGACCGACACCTCGGACAAGACGACAGGGGCGATCTACGGGGTCAAGTCGGCGGACATCGCCGCACGCGACGCGGCGCTGAACCCGCCGGGTCAGTGGAACACCTATGAGCTGCTGGTGGAGGGTGAGCGGCTGCAGGTGTTCCTGAACGGCACCAAGATCAACGACTTCACCAACGCCGACCCGGCCCGCTCGCTCCAGCAGGGCTACATCGGCATCCAGAACCACGGCGCCGGCAACGAGGTGGCGTATCGCAACATCCGCATCAAGGAACTGGCCGGCGCATCGCCCTCCCCGTCCCCGTCCCCCTCTCCCTCCCCGTCGCCTTCTCCGTCGGCTTCGGCGGGCACGAGCGCGCTGAGGGGTGTGGCGTCGGGGCGGTGCCTGGACGTCAACGGCGCCTCCCAGACCAACGGCGCCGCGGCGCAGATCTGGGACTGCAACGGACAGGCCAACC
>NZ_FTNI01000043.1:16524-48665 GCF_900156315.1 Microbispora rosea
ACCGTGATCATCTGGGACTGCAACGGCCAGAACAACCAGAAGTGGCGCCTCAACTCCGACGGCTCCATCACCGCCGTCGGGGCCAACAAGTGCCTCGACGTCTCCGGTAACGGCACCGCCAACGGCACCAAGGTGCAGATCTACACGTGCAACGGTCAGAACAACCAGAAGTGGACCCGGGTCTGACGCCGTCCGGGCGCGCGCCTTCGCCGGGGTGATGCGTCACCCCGGCGAAGGCCGTCTCCCAGGGAGGTTCTGCCACCGGCCGGGCGGCCGGGCGTGCGGTTCGCCGGCCGGGCGGCGCAGCGCGACGTTCACCGGCGGACCTCGCGCCCGCCGCCCCGGGCGATCTCCAGCACCTCCTCTGCGCTGAAGCGGCACTGGTCTCCCTGCACACTCATGGCCAGGGAGGCCATCGCCGTTCCCCGGCGAAGCGCGTCCTCGGGAGAATCGTCGAGGACGCCCCACAACACGCCGGCCGCGAAGGCGTCCCCGGCACCGATCCGGTCGACCCCGACGGTGGGCAGCGCCGGGGCCGCGAAGGACTCGCCGTCCCAGTGGGCGACAGCGCCTCCGGCCCCGGCCGTCACCACGACGCGGCCGACCGCCAGCCTCCTCGCCAGCTCGCTCGCCAGGGTCAAGGGATCGCCGGACAGGCCGAAGAGATCACGCGCGTCCTCGGCCCGGCAGATCAGCAGGTCGACGTCGGGCGCCAGTTCGGCCGCGAACGAGGCGGCCGTCTCCGGCGAGGACAGCGCCGAACGATAGTTCACGTCGTAGACGACCAGGGCGCCGCGCTCGCGCCCCTCCCGTGCCGTTCGCAGCACGAGCGCGTCCGACCCCGGCGCGAGAGCGGCGGTGATGCCGGTCAGATGGATGATCCGCGCCTCGCACACGGCGGCCCAGTCGAGATCGTCGACGCGGAGCGAGCCGAACACGGTGCCCGCCCTGTCGTAGAGGACGCTCGTCGGACGGGGCGGGGAGCCGATCTCGGCGAAGTAGAGGCCGAGGCGCTCGTCGGCCACCCACCGCACGGTGTCGAGAACGACGCCGGCGCTCGACAGTGAGTCGGCGACCCGGCGCCCGAGGACCGTGTCCGGCAGCGCCGACGTCCAGCGAGCGGACACACCGACCGATGCCAGGGCGACGGCGACGTTCGCCTCGGCGCCGCCGACATGGACACGCAACCAGCCGCAATCGCGAAGCCGCTCTCCGGCCGGGGGCGACAGCCGCACCATGGCCTCACCCAGCGTCGACACCTCGACGCGCGGGCCGCTGACGGGGCCTTCGCTCTGTTGCTCGCTCATGCCCGGGAATCACCCCTCTTGACGGACACCCTTTACTCAAGATTTCATCATACCTATTATGTGTTACATCACATGCACCAAGGGAGCCAGAGACAAGTGAGACAAGGCCATTGGGCGTCCCTCGTGGGAAGCATCTCCGTCGTGGCCGCCGGCATCGTCGTCGTCGGCGCCACTCCTGCGCTCGCCGTGCCGCCCCATCCCGGCCGGACCACGATCGTCGTCTCTCCGGACGGTGACGATCACAATAAGGGCACTCCGGGCAAGCCGCTGCGCACCCTGCCCGCCGCGCAGGCCATGGCGCGCGCCTCGGCACGCGCGGGAAGCGCCGTGACGGTCGAACTGAGGGACGGGACCTACCGGCTCGACAAGCCGCTGCGTTTCACCGCAGAGGACTCGGGGACCAGCGCCAAGCCGGTGACCTGGACCGCCGCGAAGGGCGCGCACCCGGTCATCTCGGGCGGCCGGGCCGTGACCGGATGGACGTCGTACGACGCGGGCAAGAACATCTTCGTCGCCTCGGTGCCCAAGGGGCAGGACAGCCGTCAGCTCTACAAGAACGACGCCGCGGCGCCGCGCGCGGCGATCAAAATCGCTCGCAGCGACGTGACGATCACCGAGTCCGGCATGGAGATCAAGAATCCCGCGCTGAACTACCTCGCGACGCTGCCGGACCAGAGCCGCATCGAGGTCGAGAGCCAGGGCTCCTTCACCGATCGGTACGCCCCCGTGCAGAACATCAGCGGGACGACGATCACCATGCAGCAGCCCGCGTGGCAGAACAACAACTGGGGGTACGACACCCTGGCGCGCCCGTTCGCGGGCGGTCAGCTGCTGCTCGAGAACTCCTACGCGTTCCTGCAGGAGGGGCAGTGGTACCTGGACCCGGCCGCCGGCAAGCTCTACTACCGCGCCGCCGCCGGTGAGGACCCGAACGGCGCGTCGTTCGTGCTGCCCTACCTCGAGTCGCTCGTGCAGATCGCGGGCGGCTACGCGAAGCCGGTGCACGACCTGACCTTCTCGGGCATCCAGTTCTCGCACTCGACCTGGCTGTCGCCCGGCTCGTCGATCGGCTACGCCGACCAGCAGAACGGCGCCTTCATCCCGAAGGCCTACCCGCAGCCCGCCGACTACCTGAGCAGCTGCCAGTCGGGCTGCCCGCTGTTCGAGGGCGCGCGCAACGGCTGGAACCAGATGCCGGCGGCGGTCCAGGTGGCCGCGGCCACCCGCGTGAAGTTCACCGACGACACCTTCTCCCACCTCGGGCAGGTGGGCCTCGGCATCGGCCTGGACGCCAACGCGAACGGCGCCGGGATCGGGCTCGGGGTCACCGAGACGACCGTGCACCACAACCTGTTCACCGATCTCGGTGGCGCGGGGGTCGTCGCGGGCGGCGTGCAGCCGGACGCCCACCACCCGAGCGACCCGGCGATGACCCTGCGCGACATCACGATCGACAACAACTTCGTGACCGACGTCGCGAAGGACTACAAGGAGATGTCGGGCATCCTCACCACGTACGTGGACCACGCGGTGATCGCCCACAACGAGGTCTCGAACCTGGCCTACGACGGGATCGACACCGGCTGGGGCTGGGGCGCGAACGACGCGGGCGGCAGCCAGGACTACAAGAACCGGGGCCTGTACGCCTACCAGCCGATCTACACCACGCCGACGACCCTCAAGAACACCGAGGTGACCGGCAACCTGATCCACGGTGTGAAGAAGGTCTTCCACGACGGCGGGAGCCTGTACAACCTGTCGGCCAACCCCGGCGCCGTGTTCAGCGGCAACTACATCTACGACACCAAGCGGACGGTGGGCCTCTACCTGGACGAGGGATCCCGCTACGTGACGATGAAGAACAACGTGGTCCAGGACTGCGGAGTGTGGGTGTTCACGAACTCCTACGGGACGATCAACAACACCAGCGACAACGTGCTCCAGCACAACTGGTACAACTCGGGCGGCACGCAGACGCCGGACGCCGGCGTGCACAACAACCAGCTGATCGACAACGTCCAGGTCTCGGGCACGGACTGGCCCGCCGAGGCCAAGCAGGTGATCGAGCAGGCCGGTCTCGAGCCCGCCCTGCGGACCTTCCCGGGAGTCTCCCGGTAGTCGCCTGACGGCGTCCGGCCGCCGGACGACGACGAGGCGGGGAAGCCGTACGGCTTCCCCGCCTCGTCCCTTAGACCCGCCTCTTGCTATAGGCCCGCGTCTTGCTCTGGAAGCGAACGCGTCCCTACAGGCGAGCGCGTCATCTCCCCAGCCACCCGCCGTCCACCGGGATGATCGCGCCGGAGACGTAGTCGGACGCCGACGAGCTGAGGAAGACCGCCGCCCCCGCGAGGTCGTCGCCTTGGCCCCAGCGCCCGGCCGGAATCCGCTCCAGGATCGACCGCGACCGTTCGGGGTCGCCGCGGAGCGCCGCCGTGTTGTCGGTCGCGATGTAGCCCGGCGCGATGGCGTTGACGTTCACGCCCCGCCCGGCCCACTCGTTGGCGAGAGCACGGGTGAGGCCCGCGATCCCCGACTTCGCGGCGGTGTAACCGGGCACGTTGATCCCGCCCTGGAAGCTCAGCATGCTCGCCGTGAACACGATCTTGCCGCGCCCGCGCTCCAGCATCGGACGCGCGACCAGCTGGGTGAGGGCGAACTGGCTCGACAGGTCGACCTCGATCACCCGGTCCCACCACGAGAGCGGATGCTCCGCCGCGGGCGCCCGTTCGATGGTGCCCGCGTTGTTGACGAGGATGTCGGGAGCCCGTTCCGCGAGTTCGGCGCCCAGCGCCAGGACGGCGTCACGGTCCGCGAAGTCGACCGCCCGGCTCTCGAAGGACCGGCCGAGCCCGCGGATGGACTCGGCGACCTCGTCGTCGGGCCGTGACTGCGCGCTCACACCGATGATGTCCGCGCCGGCGGCGGCGAGGGCCTCCGCCATGGCGCGCCCGATGCCCCGCCGGGCGCCGGTCACGACGGCGAGACGGCCGTTGAGGTCGAACAGACCACTCATGCCCGGGCCTCCCCTGCGACGTCCACGAGGATCTTCATGGCCCGGCCCGCCGAGAGGTCGTCGATCGCGGAGGCGATCTCCTCGATCGGGACGACGCCGGAGATGAGGGCCTCCGTGGGGATCACGCCCCTGCCGAGCAGGTCGACGGCGCGCTCGAAGTCCGACCGCTGGTACACCCGGGCGCCCAGCAGTCGCAGCTCGCGCCAGAACACGCGCTGGAGGTCCAGCTCACGAGGGGCGGAGTGGATGGCCACCACGACGATCGTCCCGCGCACCTTCGCCAGGTCGGTGGCGGATCGGGCCGCGGCGGCGGCTCCCGACACCTCGAACACCACGTCGGCGCCGACGCCGTTCGTCCAGCGCCCGACCTCGGCGGCCAGGTCGGCCGAAGCGGGGTCGATCACCTCGAACCCGAGCTCGGCGACGCGGCTCCGGCGGGTCGCGTCGACCTCGGCGACCATGACATGGGCGCCGGCGTCGCGCGCGACGGTGGCGATGAGCACGCCGATGGGGCCGCCGCCGAGCACGACCGCGTGGTCGCCGACCTGGAGGCCGGAGCGCCGGACGTCATGCACCGCGACGGCGACGGGTTCGACGAGCGCCGCCGTGCGCAGGTCGAGGCCGGAAGGCAGCGGCACCGCGATCGACGCCGGCACATTCCACCGCTGCTGCAGCCCTCCGGGGGAGTCGATGCCGACGAACACGAGGTTCTGGCAGATGTGCTGATGACCGGCGAGGCAGGCCGAGCAGGTGCCGTCCCAGACCAGCGGCATGACGGTCAGAGGGTCACCGACCTTCCACCCCTCCACGCCCGCGCCGACCGCCGCCACGGTGCCCGACGTCTCATGGCCGAACACGAGGGGCGTGCGCACCCGGGCGTCCATGGCACCGTGCACGATGTGGAGGTCGGTCCCGCACAGTCCGCAGTACGCGACGGCGACCTGAATCTCCCCCGGACCCGGCGGCCCGACGTCGACCGAGACGGTCTCCAGACGGCCGCCGCCCACATATGCTGCACCCTTCATGGGAGTTCTCACTCTCCTTCGCACCGCACCGCACCAGCCGCGGCATCTCTTGCGCTCATCATACGTATGCCGTTACTTTTATCACCATCTCTCACCCCCCGATGTGGGAGACAGGACAAAAAGGACTCGAACATGTTCCGTTTCACACGAGCCGGACGCACGGGCCCATGGATGCGCGCGATCAGCGTTGCCGGAGCATCGGCTATCGCCCTCACCCTGGCCGGTTGCGGCGGCGATGACGGCACCTCAGCCGGTTCCTACGGTTTTCCGCAGGTGACTCAGGACGACAAGGCTCCCATCACCGTATGGGTGGATGCCGATAGAGCAAGCGCGGCCGACGCCTTCAAGAAGGCCAACCCGGACGTCAAGATCAACGTCGTCACGTACGACGGCTCGGCCAACGGCTCGAACTCGTTCCGGACGAAGGTGCAGCTCTTCGACCGGGCCGGCAGCGGCTGGCCCGACGTCGTGTTCTCGACGCAGAACAACGACGCGGCGTGGGCGAGCCAGAAGAGCAACGGCAAGCAGGCGTTCGCGGCCGTGCTCAACGGCGGGCTCGTCCAGAAGACCACGCTCGACTCCTTCACCAAGGGTTCCCTGGACCCGTGCACGGTCGAGGGCAAGGTCTACTGCCTGCGCAACGACCTCGCCCAGGTCGCGCTCTGGTACAACAAGGACCTGCTCGACAAGTTCGGCTACACCGTCCCCACGACGTGGGAGGAGTATCAGGCGCTCGGCGAGAAGGTGGCCAAGGAGCACCCCGGCTACATCGTCGGCGCCGTCGGAGACTCGTTCGCCTCGGAGATCTACTTCTGGAGCGGCAAGTGCCAGGCGAACGGCGTCACCGGTCCGAAGACGGTCACGGTCAGCACCGGCACCACGGAGTGCAAGCGCGTCGCGTCGATGCTCGACGTTCTGATCAAGAACGGCACCACGCCCAACCTGAGCGTCTTCACGCCCGAGTTCGTGAAGAAGTACACCGGTAAGGTGCTCCTGATGCCCGGCCCGGCCTGGTACGCGGGAGCCATCTTCAACAACCCGCAGTCGCTCAACGTCCCCGCGGGTCAGCTCGGCGTCGCGGCGCCGCTTACGTGGCAGGGCGACACCCCCGCGACCGGCAACGTCGGCGGCGGCACCTGGTTCGTCAGCAGCCACTCCAAGAACCTCAAGGCGGCCGAGAAGTTCGTCGAGTTCGTCACGACGGCCGACGACTACCAGGTCAACGTCGCTCCCGGTTACCCGGCCTACGCGCCGGCCGCCGAGAAGTGGCTCAAGAAGCAGGAGTCGAGCGGCTACTACGCGACCGACCTGCAGGCACTGCTCACGGCCGGGTCGCAGATCTGGAACGGATGGGGCTCCGGCGTCTTCAGCCAGGAGGCGATCTGGGCGAAGACGATCACTCCCGCGATCGCGAGTGGCAAGAACCTGGTCGACATGCTTCCCGAATGGGAGACCGCGATCAAGAACCAGGCGCAGGTCAACGGCTATACGGTCAAGTGACATGACAGTCATGAATGAGACCGGCCCGTCGGCCACGACAGCACCGCGCGGAGGGCAGGGCGAAAGGAGCGACGCCGGCGAGCGGAGCGCGATGAGCTACGGCTTCGTCGCCCCCTACACAGCGCTGGTGATCGCGTTCGGGGTCCTGCCCGCCCTCTACGCAGTCTTCCTCGCGTTCACCGACAACGAGGGCGGCTTCGCGGGAATCGCCAACTTCACCAAGGTCGTGAGCGACTTCCGCTTCCTGCCCGCCGTCGCGCACGTCGCGCTCTACCTGGTGATCTGGCTGGTGGCCCTGGTGGTGCTGGTCTCGTTCCTGGCTGTCGTCGTGCACGCGGTCCGGGTGCGGTGGCTGAGCCGGACGCTCAGGTTCGTCTTCTACCTGCCGGGCGCTCTGGCGGGCGCGTCGAGCGTGCTGCTGTGGCTGTTCGTTCTCGACCCGACCGCCAGCCCGGTCAGCGGGCTGCTGCATTTGCTGGGATTCTCCAGCTTCGTGCAGGTCATCGTCCCGGCGAACCTCCCGCCTGTGTTCGCCATCATCGCGTTCTGGACCGGCGCGGGCGGGTGGATCGTCATCATGTACGGTGCGCTCAACAACATCAGCCCCGACGTGATCGAGGCCGCGCGCATCGACGGCGCCACCGCCGTGCAGATCGCGCGGCGCATCCAGCTGCCGATGCTGCGCAAGTGGATCTCGTACATGGGCATCATGTCGCTCGCGGCCGGCACGCAGTTGTTCGTCGAGCCACAGCTGCTCTCGCAGGCGAGCAACGCGATCGTGCCCAACGACTACTCGCTCAACCAGCTCGCCTACCAGTACGCGTTCCAGCAGAACGACTTCAACGGAGCGGCGGCCATCTCCCTGCTGCTGCTCGTCATCGCCCTCGCGCTGTCGGCCGTCTTCGTGACGCGCGGCGGCCTGTTCGAGAAGGACTGAGGTCATGACGACAGTCGACGTCGGTCGCCCGGCGAGGCGACGGAACCCGGCGAGGCGACGGAACAGTGTCAGCGGCTGGAGCATGCGGACGATCATCGCGGTCGTTGTCGCGATCTTCGTGCTGTTCTTCGTGATACCCATCGTCTGGCTGCTGCTGGCGACCACGAAGTCGGCACACGCGCTCATCGTCGACAACCCGTTCCAGCCCGGCAGCTTCGGCGACCTGGCCGCCAACTGGGACCAGTTGTTCGGCTTCCAGGACGGCGCGGTGACCTCGTGGGTCGGCAACTCTGCGCTGTACGCCCTGGGTGCGCTCGTCATCACGCTCGTCGCCAGCATCCCGGCGGGCTACGCGATGGCGTTGACGGAGTTCCGCTTCCGGCGGCTGCTCCTGGTGCTGACGCTGATCGTCATGCTGATCCCGAACACCGCGCTGGTGCTGCCGATCTTCCTCGAGCTGAACGTGGTGGGGCTGATCGGCAGCCCGCTGTCGGTGATCCTGCCGATGGCGTTCTTCCCCTTCGGCGTGTACCTCACCTACATCTACTTCAACACCAGCGTCCCGCGTGACCTGCTCGCGGCGGCGCGCCTGGACGGATGCACCGAGTTCCAGGTGTTCACCAGGGTCGCGCTGCCGCTGGCCGCGCCGATCGTCGCCCTGGTGGCGTTCTTCAGCTTCGTCCAGAACTGGAACAACTTCTTCCTGCCGTTCGTGATGCTGCCGTCGAGCGAGGGGTATCCGATCCAGGTCGGCCTGACCTCCCTGCTCGCCTCGACGCCGGCGTTCAACCCCAGTTCCGCCGGCGCCCAGTCCGTCCAGCTGCCCACGCTCGCGCTCGCCACCGTCATCTCGGTGTTGCCGGTGCTGATCGTCTTTCTTTTCGCACAACGCTTCCTGGTCGCCGGCATGACGGCCGGAGGAACCAAGGAGTGAGTCGCATTTCCGTAATGAAGGAGCAACCGTGAAGGTCACCGGCTATCGCAGCCTGACCACTGCGCACGACTGGGGCCGGCTGATCGGCGACGCCAACGGCGTCATGCCCGAGCCGCGCACCGACGTGCACGTGCTGATCCTCGAGACCGACAGCGGTGTCGAGGGCGTCGGGCTCGGAGCGCACGGCGACATCGAACGCGTCTTCGGCGCCGTCGAGGGCGAGGACCCGCGGGCCGTCTCCGCGATCTACGACCGGATGCTCGACCGGGTCTTCAAGACCGGTCACTCCGGCGCCACCTTCGGCGCGATCGGCGCGATCGACATGGCGCTCTGGGACCTCAAGGCGAAGGCGGCCGGCGAGCCGCTCTGGCGCACTCTCGGCGGCCGTGACCGGTTCGTTCCGGGCTACGCCTCCGGGCTGGACATCGCACTCGACGACGACGCCCTCGTACGCCTCTACGAGCGCTTCGCGGAGCGGGGCTTCAGCGGCGCCAAGCTCAAGGGCGGCCGGAACCTCGAGCACGACCTGCGCCGTCTCAAGGCGCTGCGGGACGTCTTCGCGCGCAACTCGGCCGAACCCGCCCTCATGCTCGACGCCAACGAGTCGTGGAACCGCTCGCAGGCCGTGCGCTACATCGCGGCACTGGAGCAGGAGGTGGACCTCACCTGGGTGGAGGAGCCGGTGCGCAGGTGGGACGCCGCCGGGCTCGCCTCGGTCCGGCGGGGCATCCGCGCCGGGGTGGCGACCGGCGAGAACCTCACCGGTCTCGAGCAGTACCGGCCGCTCCTGGACGCCGACGCCGTCGACATCGTCCAGGTGGGCAACGTGTGGGGCATCACGCACTTCCTGCGGGTGGCCGCGGTGGCGCACAGCCGTGACCTGCCCGTCAGCCCGGTGGCCTACCACACCAACCCGGTCGCGCATGCCGCCGTGGCCGTGCCGAACCACCTGGCCTTCGAGGTCCAGGACCTCTCGGCCCCCATCGGACTCCACGTCGACCAGGAATTCGAGGACGGCGGGATCGTCCTCGGCGACGAGCCGGGCATCGGCATCCGGGTGGACGAGGAGCACATCAACGCCGTGCGGGCCGCCGATCCCCCGGCCGCGATCGACGGGCCCCATGTCCGCCCCAAGCGGGCGGGCCTGCGCCTCGTCCCGGACTCTGGTCAGGGCGACCGCAACGGCGCGCGCGCCGGAGAGCGGGTGGGATCGTGAGCGCCCAGCCCCGCATCCAACGTCACGCCTTCGTCGTCGGCGTCCGGCCGGAGCGCCGGGAGGAGTACCTCGAGCTGCACAGCAACGTCTGGCCGCAGGTCGAGCAGACCCTGCGCGACGCGAACGTCACGAACTACTCGATCTTCATCGTCGGCGACACGCTGTTCGCCTACTACGAGTACGTCGGCGACGACCACGCCGCCGACATGGCCCGCATCGCCGAGGACCCGGTGACGCGCGAGTGGTGGACGCACACCGACCCCTGCCAGGTGCGGATCGTCGAGGAACGCGATCCCGGCGCCCTGTGGCAGCCGCTCGACGAAGTCTGGCACCTGTCGTGATCCGTTCCGTCGACGCGCACGTGCATCTCTGGAACCGGGCCACCGATCCGCAGCCGTGGATCGACCCGGTGACGATGGCGGCGATCGACAGAGACTTCGCGCACGGCGACCTCGAGCGGATGCTCGATTCGACCGGCGTGGAGGTCGCCGTCGTCGTGCAGTCGATCAACAGCGCCGCCGAGACGAGGCGGCTGCTGACCCAGCCGGGCCCGCGCGTCGCGGGCGTGGTGGGCTGGGCCGACCTCACGGGCGACGTCGCGGCGCAGCTCGACGAGCTCGACGCCGCGGCGCGCCGGAGGCTGGTCGGGATCCGTCACCTGGTCCATGTCGACCCCGATCCCGACTGGCTCGGACGACCCGACGTGGGAGCGGCGCTCGATCGGCTGGCCGCCGCCGGCCTCGGCTTCGACCTGGTGGTGCGGTCGTGGCAGCTGCCGCTGGCCGCGACCGTCGCGGCCGCGCATCCCGGCGTGCGCTTCGTCGTCGACCACCTCGGCGGGCTCGCCGAAGCGGACGACGACGACGGCTGGGAGGCCGGCCTGCGCGAGCTCGCCGCACGGCCGAACACCTACGCGAAGATCTCCGGGCTGGCCGGGCTGGTGAGCCGCGGCGAGGGAGCCCGGCTGCGCCGGGCGGTCGGCGTGGCGCTGGAGGCGTTCGGCCCGGACCGGCTCATGTACGGCTCCGACTGGCCGCTCGCCGAGCTGGGGGCCGGCCCGGTCGCGTGGCGAGGAGCGGTGGACGAGCTGATCGGCGAGCTGAGCCCGGCCGAGCGCCAGGCGGTCGTGTCCGGCACCGCGTCGGCCTTCTATCGGCTCGGCACATGACGGCACAGGTCGCGGAGCTGCTGAAGCGGGCGCGGTCGAAGCACGGCGTCATCGGCCTCGGCGGATCGCCGCTCGGCAACTTCGCCAGCCCCATGACCGACGACGAGGCCGCCCTGACGATGCGCCGGGCGTGGGATCGCGGCATCCGCTACTTCGACACCGCGCCGCACTACGGCCTCGGGCTCTCCGAGCGCCGCATCGGCGCGGAGCTGCGCCGCCGCCCTCGCGACGAGTTCGTCCTGTCCACCAAGGTCGGCCGCCTGATCGTGCCCAACCCCCGGCCCCGGGAACGGGACGACGACGGGTTCGCCGTTCCCGGTGACCTGACACGGCGGTGGGACTTCTCGCCGGCGGGTGTCGAACGCTCGCTCAGGGAGAGCCTGGAGCGCCTCGGGCTCGAGTCGGTGGACATCCTCTACCTGCACGATCCCGAACAGGCGTGGGAGGGCGCGGCCCGGGAGGGGCTCTCGGCGCTGGCGCGGCTGAAGGCCGACGGCGTCGTGAAGGCCATCGGCATCGGGACCAACTCCACCGCCGGGCTCGCCGGGATCATCGAGGACGGGCTCGTCGACGTGATCATGCTGGCCAACCGCTACTCGCTGCTCGACCACACCGCGCTCGACTCGGTGCTCGTGCCGGCCCACCGCTTCGGTGTCGCCGTGGTGGCCGTCGGTGTCTTCGCCACCGGCCTGCTCTCCACCGCCCGCCCCGCGCCCGGCTCGACGTACGAGTATCGCGCCCCCGGCGCGGACGTGCTCGGGCGCGCCGAGCGCATCGCGTCGGTCTGCGAGGATCACGGCGTCGAACTCCCCGCCGCCGCGCTGGCCTTCCCCCTGCTGCACCCCGCGGTCTCCGCGATCGCCGTCGGCATGCGTTCACCGGTCGAGGTGGACGAGAACCTCGGGCGGTTCGAGACCGACATCCCCGGCGGGCTCTGGGACGACCTGATCGCCGAAGGTCTGATTCCGCCCGGCGCCGTGCGGACGCACGAATCCTGAGCCCGGGCGGAGCGTGAGCTCCGGCCCCACCGTGACGCCGGCTTCGCCGGGCGTCACGGTGGGCGGCACCCTCAGGAGCCGGCCTCCTGGCCCATCGCTCCGCGTACGCCGGGGCGGCGCCTGGCCCACGAACCCAGTATGTGGACGCGCATCGCGGCCGCGGCGCCCTGAGCGTCTCCCTGGAGGATCATCGACTCGATCTGCCGGTGCTCGGCGAGCGACTGGAGGTGCTCCTCCCTGCTCGGGTCGCCGTTGTACCGGCTCGACAGCCGTGCCTTGGCATGGATGCCGTGGATGATCGCGTGACCGAGACGATTGCCGGAGAAAACCATGATCATCTCATGGAAGGCGACGTCCTCCCTGCCGTAGCGATCCGCGTCGTGCAGGCTCTCCGCGAGGACGTTCGCCTGCTTCTTCAGCGCCTCGACCTGATCCGGTGTGATCACGCGGGCACACTGCGCCGCCATGTCGCACTCGAGGGCCGCCCGGACGTTGATGAGGTCGTCGAGGATGGACAGGTTGCTGTCGTGCCGGATCTGCGCCTCGAGGACGAGGGGGTCCAGCAGGTTCCAGCCGATGGGCTCGAGAACCCGGGTCCCCCGGCCCGGCGTCGCCTTGACCAGGCCCTTCGCCTCCAGAAGTTTGATCGACTCGCGCACCACGGTGCGGGAGACGCCGAACTCCTGACACAGCTCGGGCTCGGTCGGGAGTACGGTGTCGACCGGATAGGCCCCCGAAACGATGCGGTCGACCAGATGCGTGACAACGGTGTCGCCCAGACGCCTGGGGCGTCGGTAGCTGGGCGGCTCCAGCGAGGCGTGGGAGGTGCTCCCGGTCGGACCGGAATGAGAGGACGCGGCAGTCACTGAGCCTCCAGGAGGAATATCACCAGCCCAGTATACGCGTCTGCACATATGTAATTCATATGATGTAACCGATCTCACTCCGCGCTACCTGGGTGATTCGCCCTCGCGCGGTCACGCGCACGATCGCTTGCATGGTCACGCCGACTGCCGCAACGACATCACGGCCCACGGCGCGAGTTCGACGTCGAGGTCGAGCACACCGGTGGCGGGCACGGTCAGCGTGAACCTGAGGAGCGAGTCGGCGACCCTGCGCAGGTGCTCGCTCTCGGCCCGCGACGGGTTGAGGGGGGACCCGAGCCGATACCACGCCTCGGCGACGTTCCCGTGCTCCCAGTCCACGACCTCGACGAGAAACGTGGTGCCCGGCTCCAGCCCGCCGATCGAGTGCCGGATCCTCCTGCTCGGCCCGATCTCGGCCAGCGCGCGTGTCGCGTCGTACGAGTTCTGCGCCCGGACACCCTTCTTCCCCATGTCCTCCGGGTAGTTGAAGAACACCGCCGACACGGCCGACGTCCGGCTGTCCCGGGTCACGACCCCGTCGGACGTCGTGAGCAGCAGCCGGTCACCGAGCCTCTCCAGCATCGTGAACGCGTGGAACGTGGGTTTGTGAATGCCGGACTCGTTCACGAGGCCGAATCCCCCGTGAAACGGTCCGATCCCGGCGCCTCCCTCCTCGAACACGTCGGTGAAGGTCCAGTAGGAGATCGAGTCGGCGAGGGTGGCGCACTGCAGGTACGACCGCGTGATGGAGGTCGCCGCGAACACCGTGTCGTGAATGAAGTCACGGGATGACGGCGACGTCGACCACTCCGTGATGTGGATCTCCGCATCGGGGTACGCGCTGTTGCTCACGAGCTTGCGAAGCAGGGTCAGGTCGTCGAACGTCGCGTCGGCGTACCGGGTGATGTGCACGGCCTCGCCGTCGGCGGCGAACGCGAAGTCGGTGGGGTAGGTGTGCGTCGAGATGAAGTCGATCGGAAGTCCGCGCTCCGCGCACCAGGCGATGAAGTCCTCGATCCACACCGGGCGCCAGTCGAGCGCGTCCACGTCGGCCGCGCCGGCCGTCTCGTGTGTGGCGGCACGGTCCTCGACCTCGCCCTTGTAGCGGTCGTCGGGCACGAAGACGCTCGTCGCCGGCCCGCCCACCTTCAGCTCGGGATCGATTCTCTTGATGGCCGTGACGGTCTGCTCGTAAAGCTCGAAGTATTCGGTCTTCGTCCCGGTCCAGAAGTGCGGCACCAGGTTCGGCTCGTTCCACACCTCGAACCGCCACTCCCGCACCTCGTCGAGGCCGTACCGGTCGATCCAGTGCTCGACCGACCGCGTCACCAGCTCGACCCAGCGCGCCATGTCCTTGGGCGGGCTGCAATGAGCGCCCCACCAGAACACCGTCTCCGTCTGCGTGGCCAGCTCGCGCGGCATGAAGCCCAGCTCGACGAAGGGACGGACACCGCATTCCAGGATGAAGTCGAACACCTTGTCCACGTAGCTGAACGTGTACACGGGCGAGTCAAGGGGTGCGTCCGGGCCGAAACCGCCGCCGTAGCTCTCCCGATAAACGAACATGTCGTCGTGGAAGACGCCGTGAAAACGGATGTACTGCACTCCGCATGCGTCGGCGACCTCCGCGAACTGCCGTTGCCAGTCCGCGCGCAGCGCCTCGTTCGCCCGCCCGGCACCGATGCATCCGCTCCACACATGGGGGAACACACTGTCGTCGCACGGCTTGCCGTCGATACTGAACCGGGACTCGCTTGTCATGGTTCACTTCTCTCACAAATGGCCCACGGGCGGGAGATGGCCGGCGAAAGAGCGCTGCCGGCCCGTGATGGCGCCCAGCCCGCCTCCCGGCACCTCCAGCCGGCGACGACCCTCAGCGTCCGCGACTCGACGGGCCCGGTCCCGCCGTCCTGAGCCGGCCGCGGACGCCCATCACAGCCACGCGGTGAGGAGCGGCGCGAGGGAGCCGCCGGAAGCGGTCAGCGCGTGCGGGCGGCCGGCGAGGTAGGCCGCCACCCCGGCGAGCGGGCCGTCGACGGTGACGGGCTCGCCCTCGCCGGGCAGCTCCCAGCGGTCACCGGTGTCGGTGGCGGTCAGGACGACCGCGGGGCCCGCGGCGCCGCCGCGCTTGGCGACGATGTCGTCGGCGAGGGCGGTCAGGAGCCCGGCGGGCAGGGCCGAGAACGCGACGCCGGAGGCCAGGTCGACGGCGTGGACGCAGACCTCGCGGGAGCGCAGCCACGGGATCTCCGTCGCGGGGACGGTGCGGCCCTGGGCGGTGACGACCTCGGCGTTCCACTGGTCGTCGGTGAGCCCGGTTATGCCCGCGGCGAGCCGCTCGGCGGACGAGGTCAGCCAGGCGGCCAGCTCCTCGGCCGGTCTGCGGGCGCCGGCCTCGATGTCGGCGTCGCGCTGCCGCGGCGAGGAGTACATCGGGGTCTTCTCACCGGTGGCGGCCCAGCGCACCAGGTTGCCCAGCGCGTCGGCGTTCGCCGCCACGTGGGCCACCAGGTGCTTGCGGGTCCAGCCGGGGAGCCCGGAGGGGGCGAGGTAGTCCTCCTCGCCCCACCCGGCGACGGCGGCGAAGAACAGTTCGGTGCCCGTCGCGCACCAGTTCAGGGCGTCGCCGAGGGTACGGCGCATCAGGCCGCCCCGTCCTCGGCCACGGTGTTCTCCAGCCGGCCGATGCCCTGGATCTCGGCGACGACGCGCTCGCCGCCGGTCAGGTAGCGCTTGGGGGTACGGGCGTGGCCGACGCCGCCGGGGGTGCCGGTGGCGATGACGTCGCCGGGGTTGAGGCGCACGATGGTCGAGACGTACTCCACCAGCGCGACCGGGTCGAAGAGCAGGTCGCCGGTGTTGTCGCGCTGCATGACCTCGCCGTCGACGCTGAGGACGACCTCGAGCTCGGGGCGTACGCCGCCGGGGAGTTCGTCGGGGGTGACGAGGCAGGGGCCGACGGGGGTGGAGGAGTCCCACATCTTGCCCTGCAGCCACTCGCGGGTGCGGAACTGCCAGTCGCGGCAGGTGATGTCGTTGAGCACGGTGAAACCGGCGATCGCGGCCTCGGCCTCGGCGCCCTTGGCGCGACGGGCCTCCTTCCCGATCACGACGGCGAGTTCGACCTCCCAGTCGAACTCCTCGGTCTCCTCGGGACGGGCGATGTCGTCGCCGGCGCCGATGAGGCAGTCGGCGAACTTGGCGAACAGCGTCGGGTACTCCGGCAGATCGCGGCCCATCTCCTGGATGTGGTTCTTGTAGTTCAGGCCCACGCAGACGACCTTCGAAGGCCGCGGGACGACCGGCGCGAAGTCGGCGCCCTCGGCGGGATAGGTCGTGGCGGCGTCCGCGTCGACGGCGGCGGCCCTGGCGGCCCAGTCGTCGTGCGAGAGGAGCTCGCCGAGGTCGGCGGCGCCGAGGTCGACCAGCCGGTCGCCGTCGAGCCGTACGGCACGGGTCGAGCCGTCGACGCGGAGGGTGGCGAGCTTCATCGGGTGGTCCCTTCGATACGGGTGCGGTTGAGCTGCAGGGCTTCGAAAACCGGGGAGTCGCTGAACCGGAACAGGTCCAGCGCGCCGGAGTCGGAGTCGGTGGAGCCGGCCTCGGACCGGGCCGAGAAGGGCTGCCAGGACGGGACGGCGAACAGGTCGCCGCGGGTGACCGTCCAGGTCCTGTCGCCGACGGTCACGCTGCCCGAGCCGTCGAAGACCTGGTAGACCGACGAGCCGGTCTCGCGGACCGGGGCGGTCTCGGCGCCGCGCGCGATGCGGTGCATCTCGGCGCGGAGCGTGGGCAGCACGTCGGCGCCGGTGGCCGGGTTGGTGTAGCGGACGGCGGCGTGGCCGGGTTCGACGGTGCCGCCGAAGCCCTCGGCCTCAAGGGCGAGCTGGTCGGCCAGGGCGCGGTCGGTGAACTCCCACTTGTAGGACAGCAGCGGGGTGCCCGGGGTGAGCTCGCCGACCGACAGCGGGCGCAGGCCGGGGTGGCCCCACAGCCGCTCGGAACGGGACCGCTCGGGGGTGATCCGCTCGTCTTCGCCGATCTCGTCGCGGCCGAGCTCGAAGAACTGCGCCTCGGTGACGTACTGGAAGGGGATGTCCAAGCCGTCGATCCAGGCCATCGGCTCGCCGGTCGCGTTGTGGTGGGCATGCCAGTTCCAGCCGGCCTGCGGGAGGAAGTCACCGCGGCGCATCGGGACCGCGTCGCCGCCGACGACCGTCCACACGCCCTCGCCCTCCACGACGAAGCGGAAGGCGTGCTGGGTGTGGCGATGCTCGGGAGCGTCCTCCCCCGGCATCAGGTATTGGATCGCGGCCCACAACGTGGGCGTCGCGAAGGGCCGGCCGCCCAGCCCGGGGTTGGCCAGAGCGATCGCCCGCCGCTCTCCCCCGCGGCCGACCGGGACCAGCTCGCCGGCCTGCGCGGCGAGCCGCCGCAGGTTCTCCCAGCGCCACAGGTGCGGCACCGCGCGGGAACGGGGATGCGCCGGCATCAGGTCGCCGATCTCCGTCCACAGCGGCACCAGCAGTTCCTGCTCGAAACCGCGGTAGAGGTCTTCGAGCGCGGGGGTGACGTCGGGCTGGTCCGGTGCGTCGACCGCACGGAGTCGCACCGGGGACTTCGGCGTGGTCACAGGGGTGCTCATAGGGCTAATGTTGCTGCGATAGCTCAATGAAGAACGCGAAATTCTGCTTTGCAGAATCGAGGGGCCGTGAGCAAGCCGCTGAAGAATCCGCCGACCTACATGATCAACAGCGTGGACCACGCGCTGCGGGTCGCCGCGATGCTGCAACTGGAGGGCGAGCTGACCCTCTCGGAGGTCGCCGAGAGGCTGGGCGTGGCCCGCTCCACCGCGCACCGGCTGCTCGCGATGCTGGTCTACCGGGACTTCGCGGTCCAGGACGACCGGCGCCTCTACCGGGCCGGTCCGGTCCTGGAGCTCGCGGCCCACTCCCCCTCGGCCGCGTCCCGGCTGCGGGCGGCCGCCCTGCCGCACCTGCACCGGGTGGTCGGCGTGCTCGACGAGTCCGCCAACGTCGTGGTGCGCACCGGGGACACGGTCCGGTTCATCGCCAGCGTCGAGTGCTCCCAGGCCCTGCGGGTGGGTTCCCGTGAGGGCATGGTGTTCCCCGCCCACCGCACCACGGCGGGACTGCTGCTGCTCGCGGAGCTGACCGACGAGGAACTCGAGGCCGTCTACCCGCCCGAGCGGTACGCCGGCCGCCCCACGGAGAGACCCGACCTCGCCCGGCTGCGGACCGAGCTGGCCCGGGTGCGGCGCAAGGGGTTCGCCGTCAACCAGGGCCGTTCCGAGCGCGGCGTGGTGGCGGTCGGCGTGCCCATCAGGGGCCCGGACGGGAACGCCCTCGCCAGCCTGTCGGTGTCGATGCCGAGCGGACGCTACGACAAGCACCGGCTGCCGTCCCTGGTCGACACCCTCACCCGCGCCGCGGGCGCCGTCGAGGCCGATCTCGCCCAGTCCCCCTGAACAGGTGGGCCGAGGCCTATCGCGAAGCCGGTCTCGGACGGCGCCGTGAAGCGCGGAAGTTGTTTGCCCTAACGCCCCTGGAGCGCCCTGGCGTTGTCGCCGAAGGTCCAGCCCTTCGACCCGTCCCAGTTGATGGACCAGGTCATCAGGCCCTTGAGCCGGCCGTCGAAGCTGTTCCAGCTCTGGCTCACCAGGGACGGCGACATGTAGCCGCCTCCGGCGCCGGCCTGGGCGGGCAGGCCGGGGACCTGCTTGTCGTAGGGAACCCTGATCGTGGTGCCCTGGATGACCAGGCCCGTGTCCAGGCAGGTGGTCTGGGCGACGAATCCCTGGACCGTCCCGGCGGAGTAGGAGTCGCCCGAGCAGCCGTACATGCTTCCGTTGTAGTACTGCATGTTCAGCCACCACAGGCGGCCGTTGTCCACGTACTTCTTGATGATCGGCAGGTAGGCGCCCCAGATCGAGCCATAGGTGACACTGCCTCCCGTGACGTACGCCGTCTCGGGGGCCATGGTGAGGCCGAAGCCGGCGGGCATCTGGGCGAGCACGCCGTCGATGATGCGGATGAGGTTGGACTGGGAGGCGGACAGCTGGGTGATGCTGCCGCTGCCGCTGAGACCGGTCTCGATGTCGATGTCGATGCCGTCGAAGTTGTACTTCTTGAGAATCGGCACGATGGTCGCGACGAAGCGATCGGCGACGCTGCCGGAGCTGAGATCGATGCCGGCGGTGGCCCCGCCGATGGACATCAGGATCGTCGCGCCGCCGGCCTTGGCCTGGCACATCTCAGCGGGCGTCGGGACCTTGACGGTGCTGTCCATGCCGTCTTCCCACAGGACCGTGCCGTCCGAGCGGATGACCGGGAACGCCGCGTTGATCACGTTGTAGCCGTGCTGCCGGATGCGGGCGTCGCCGATCGGCGTCCAGCCGAACGGCGGGTGGACGCCGTTGGATGATCCGTCCCAGTTCTCCCAGTATCCCTGGAGGACCTTGCCGGTCGGCCGCCCCTTCACCGGGCACGTCGTGTCTCCCGGCGACGGCGAGGAGGAAGGGGAAGGCGACGGCGACCGCGGCGGGGACGGCGACGGGGAGGGCGACCTCGACGGTGAGGGGGACGGGGACGGGGAGGGTGACCTCGACGGGGAGGGCGAAGGAGACGGGCCGCCGGGGCCGTCGAAGCCGATGTCGTCGGCGTAGTAGGTGCCCTGGCCGTACCAGCCGTGCAGGTAGACCGTCGCGCTCGTCTGGTTGGCGCCGCTGGTGAAGGACACGCGGAGCTGGGTGTAGGCGGACGGCGACGTGGTCCAGGTGGACGGTCCGCCGTTCACGCCGAGGTACACGTAGCTTCCGCGGACCCATGCGCTCAGGGAGTAGGCGGTGTTCGGCTGCACGGACACGGTCTGCGTGCACTGGGCGTTGTCCGAGTCGCCGGCCGCGCCGGCCAGCGCCCTGCCGCCGGTGTGGACAGGGGAGGCGACCACCGATCCCAGGCCGCCCGTGCAGGACCAGGGAGAGAGGCTTCCGGACTCGAAGCCGGAGTTCGCCAGCAGGTTGGCCGCACTGGCCGGTGCCTGTGTGAGGACGACGCCCGTGGCCGCCAGCAGCAGCGACGCTGCCGGGGTCAGCAGGCGGAGTGTGCGCTTTCGCATGGAGGTCTCCTGAACCAGGAGTGATCGGAGCCGGCGCGCCGATCGCGGGGGGTGACGGCGTGCCGGCGACCTCGCCGGTGGGTGGGTTCACCGGCGAGCCGCTGGACAGTACGGATCCGTGATCCCATGGTCGGGACCGTCCCCCTATCTGTCAAGATTGTTAACAGATAACTCTCCCACCAGCGGTTATGCCACTTTCTTCGGAAGGGCGAGCGCGGCCGAACGCCCGGCGCGGTCACGGGGCGGCGGCCGGACGGAGCCGTGCACGCGGTCGGCGACGGCGGGCGGTCCCGGCACCCTCCGGATGCCTCCGGATCGCCCGGTCACCGTGTATCGACGGGCACTTGACGTTCCGGATGTTATCGGTAACTCTTCTCTGCATCACCGGAATCCTCCGGATCCCTGGTGGCTCATGGAGAGAGAATGTGATCGATAACATTACCTACGACGGCTCCGTGCGGGGGCACCGCCGGGCGGAGCACCGGCTCAGGGCGCGGGTCCGCACCGTCGCCGAGGCGTACGCCCTGCTCGCCCCGAGCCTCGCCGGCTTCCTGCTCTTCCTGGTGGCGCCCATCTTCGGCGTGGCGGCGCTGAGCCTGTTCGACTGGAACCTGATGGGCGCGCCGTCGTTCGTCGGACTGGACAACTACCGCGAGCTCGCCGCCGATCCCGAGGTGTGGCGGGCCGTGCTCAACACCATCTACTACGTGGTGCTCAACATCCCGGCGCAGACCGTGCTGGCACTGCTGCTGGCGCTGGCGCTGAACCGTCGGATGCGCGGCGGCAAGGCGCTCCGGGTCGTCTTCGTGCTGCCCTGGATGGCCATGCCGGTGGCGCTCGGCATCATCTGGTCCTGGGTGTTCGACCCGAGGTACGGCGTGGTCAACCAGGTGCTCGGCACGGTGGGAATCGACGGTCCCAACTGGCTCACCGACCCCGCGTGGGCCATGCCGGTGATCGCCTCGGTGAACGTATGGCAGTACACGGGCTACACGATGCTCATCCTGCTGGCCGGGCTGCAGGCGATTCCGCACACGCTGTACGAGGCCGCGGCGATCGACGGCACCACGCCGGTGCAGCGGTTCTTCACGATCACTCTGCCGCTGCTGCGGCCGTCGCTGTTCTTCGTGCTGGTGACGAACACGATCGGGTCGTTCCAGATCTTCGACACGGTCTTCGTGATGACCCAGGGCGGCCCCGGCGGCGCCACCGACGTGCTGAACTTCCACATCTACCAGCAGGGGTTCCAGCTCTTCCGGTCCGGCTACGCCTCGGCGCTGGCGATGGTGCTGTTCGCGCTGATCCTGCTGGTCACCGCGGCGCAGTTCCTCTACTTCCGCAAGCGCACCGTCTACGACTTCTCCTGATTACCCCGATGAAGAGGACCCGGATGAAGAGAACACCGATCACGAGGATCGCTCTGTATCTCGTGCTCTTCGCGGGCGCCGTGGTCTCGGTCGCGCCCTACCTGATGACGCTGAACTCGGCGTTCAAGGAACCCGCGCAGGTGCTCACCACCCCCGCCTGGCAGCCCGCCTTCCCCGTCACGTTCGACAACTTCGCCCAGGTCTGGTCGGAGTACGACATGGCCGGCTTCCTGCTGCACTCATTGATCTACGCGGGGGTGGTCACGGCCGGCCAGGTCGTCTTCAGCACGATGGCCGCCTACGCCTTCGGCCGGATGTCGTTCCCCGGCCGCGACGCGCTGTTCTGGGGCTACCTCGCGACGATGATGGTGCCGCAGATCGTCACCCTGGTCCCGCTTTTCCTGATCATGCGGGAGTTCGGGCTGATCGACACCTATCTCGGGCTGATCCTGCCCACCGCGTTCGGCACGCCGTACGGGATCTTCCTGGTGCGGCAGTACTTCCGCACGATCCCCAGGGACCTGGAGTCGGCCGCGCGCATCGACGGCGCGGGCACGCTGACCGTGCTCGTCCGGGTGCTGCTCCCGCTGAGCCGGCCGATCCTGGCCACCCTCGCGACCATCACGTTCATCACGACCTGGAACACGCTGCTGTGGCCGCTGATCGTCACGAACGGCGACGCGACCCGGGTGGTCACGCTCGGCATCTCGGCGCTGAAGGGTCAGTACTCCTCCCAATATCACCTGATCCTGGCGGCCGCCGCCCTCGCGCTGCTGCCGCTCATCGTGATCTTCCTGCTGTTCCAGCGGCACATCGTCCGTTCGATCGCTCTCACCGGACTGAAGTAACCACCCCCCAAAGAGAGAAGGGCATACACATATGTCCAGAAAAATCGCCTTATCTGCCGTCGCGGCGGCGGCCCTGCTGTCCCTCGCCGCCTGCGGCGGCGCGGACGACGCGGACTCCACCGGCGGCGCCGTCACCCTCAGGTACGCGATGTGGGACGAGGTGCAGAAGCCGCCGATCGAGCAGTCGATCCGCGAGTTCGAGAAGGCGCACCCGACCATCAAGGTGCAGATCGAGCTGAACAACTGGAACGACTACTGGAGCAAGCTGCAGACCCAGCTCGCCGGGCGCTCGGCCCCCGACGTGTTCTGGGACCACGTCTCCTACTTCCCCAAGTTCAGCAAGGAGGGCGTGCTCACCGACCTGGCGCCGCTCATCGCCCAGGACAAGGTGGACACCTCGATCTACGATTCCAAGCTCTCCGAGGGCTGGAAGGTGGACGGCAAGGTCTACGGCCTGCCCAAGGACTGGGACACCATCGGGCTCTTCTACAGCACCAAGGCGCTCAAGGACGCCGGGCTCACCCCCGCCGACCTCGACGGCCTCACCTGGAACCCCGGCGACGGCGGCACCTTCGTCAAGACGCTGCAGAAGCTCACGGTCGACGAGAACGGCAAGCACCCCGACGAGGCCGGCTTCGACCCCAAGAAGGTCAAGCAGTACGGCCTGGCCATGCAGGCCCCGACCGGTCAGCAGGACTGGTGGAACTTCGCACTGCAGAACGGCTGCACGCTCCAGGACAAGCCGTGGGGCCGGTGGACCATCGACCAGCCGGCCTGCGTGCAGGCCATCCAGTTCGTCCAGGACCTGCGGTTGAAGTATCACGTCGCGGTGCCCGCCACGGTCACCAACCCGCCCAACGGCCCGTCCCTCGACCAGGTGGTCGGGCGCGGCGAGGCGGCCACCGCGATGGACGGAAGCTGGATGCTGCGCGCGTTCGACACCGCGCTGCCCAGCGGCGGTTTCGGCGTCGCCGACCTCCCCGCGGGCCCCGTCGGCAAGGGCAGCGTCTACAACGGCCTGACCGAGGCCGTCTACGCCGGCACCAAGCACCCGAAGGAAGCGTGGGAGCTGCTCAAGTGGCTGACGTCCGAACACCATCAGAAGGCCGTCGCCCAGGCGGGCTCCGTCTGGCCGGGCATCACCTCGCTCAACGACGTCTTCGCCGACGCGTGGAAGGCCAAGGGCGTCGACGTAACCGGCTTCAAGAAGGCCGCCGAGGGCACCACGATGGGCTACCCGCTGACCGAGGCGGCCGACGTCTACAACGTCAAAGCGCTCGACATCTTCAATCAGGTCTGGCTGGGCCAGCTGTCGCCGCAGGACGCCGCCCAGAAGATCAACACCGAGGCCAACGCCGCCATCAAGTAAGGTCTGACTCATGGAAGTTACCGGTCACATGCCTGCCCAGGACGCTCCCCGGACGCGCTCGGCGAGCATCTGGGACGTCGCCCGGGTGGCCGGTGTCTCCCAGCAGACCGTCAGCCGCGTCATCAACGGCAAGGCCCGGGTCAGCGAGACGACCCGGGCCAGGGTCCTCCAGGTCATCGCCGAGCTCGGCTACCGGCCCAACCGGCTGGCCCAGGCGCTGGCCGGAGGGCCGGTCCGCTCGGTCACCGTCCTCACCTCCGACACCGCCCTGTACGGCGCCGCCGCCACCCTGCGCGGCATGGAGGAGGCGGCCAGGACCGCCGGGTTCTCCGTCGGCATCAGCGTGCTGGAGCGGGACTCCGGCCAGGCGGACATCGCCCTGCGGCTGAACCGGCCCGGGGAGGCGGTCATGGTGATCGCCTTCGACGACGCGGGCGTGCGCGCGCTGCGGGCGCTGCCCGCGGACGTCCCGGTCACGGCCGCCGTCGAGCGGCGGCCCGACGACGGTCCCGACGACCCGTGGCAGATCTGGCTGGACGACCGGGCGGCGGCCGCGCACGCGACCCGCTATCTGCTGAGCCTGGGGCACCAGACCGTCCACTACGTGGCCATCCCCTCCTCCACCAGCGCGCTGCCGCAGCGCACCCAGGGCTGGCAGGACGCGCTGCGCGCCGCCGGCCGGCCGCTGCCCGAGCCGCTGCCCGGCGGCTGGAGCCCCCGATCCGGCTACCTCGCCGTACGCTCCCTGCTCGCGGACCGCTCGGTCACCGCGATCCTGTGCGGCAACGACGACCTGGCGCTGGGCGTCATGCGGGCCGCGCGCGAGGCCGGGCGGGACATCCCCGGCGACCTCAGCGTGGTCGGCTTCGACGACTCCCCGCCCTCGGCCTACCTCAATCCCGCGCTCACCACGGTGCGGCTCGACTTCGAGGGTCTCGGCCGGGCCTGCTTCGGCCTGCTGAACCGCAGGCTGGACCCGCAGAACGCCGCGGCCGTCCCGGCCTGGAGCGAGCCCGAACTCATCGTGCGGGAGAGCAGCGGCCCCGCGCCTGCCTGACCCCGAGCCCGCCCGACCCCGCGCCGCCTGACCCCGAGCCCGCCTGCCCCCGAGCCTGCCTGACCTGCGCCGCCACGGTCCTCCGCCACGCCATGCGGGCGGAGCGTTCCGCATGCCATGCCGCCCTTCCCCTTCGCCGTCGAAAGGCTGAGATGATCCATCACGACTCCGAACACCGCCTGTGGGTGCTGTCCGGGCCGTCCTCCTCCTACGTGCTGCACCTCGACGATGCCGACCGGCCGCGCGTCCTGCACTGGGGACCGCGGTTCACCCCCGAGCAGGCGGCCTCTCTCCTGCTACGGCTGCCGCCGCTGGGCTTCCGGCCGGTGGAGGACCCGCTGGAGGGCTCCTTCGACCTGGTCGCGACCGGAGGCCTGTGCTACGGGAACGCCGGCCTGCAGGTGCGCTTCGCCGACGGCACCCGCGACCTGGAGCTCGTCTACACCGGACAACGCCGCGCCGATCGGGAGCTGGTGCTGACGTACGCCGACCGTCACTACCCGCTGGCCGTGGAGTGCCACTACCGCCTGCACGGCGACGTGATCGAGCGCCACCTGGTGCTGCGCAACGAGGGCGAGCCGGTCACCGTCGTACGCGCGGACTCCGCCACCTGGGTGCTCCCCCGGTTGAACGGCTACCGGCTCAGCTCCGTACGCGGCCAGTGGGGCGCCGAGACCCGGGTGCACCGCACCGAGCTGCCGTACGGCGAGACCGTCATGACCAGCCGCAGGGGTGTGACCAGCCACCAGGCCAACCCCTGGGCGATGGTCGACGACGGCACGGCGGGCGAGGAGCACGGCGCGGTCTACTCCTGCGCGCTGGCGTGGAGCGGGAGCTGGCGGCTCACCGCACAGCGCCTGCCCACCGAGCGGGTGACGCTGTCGGCGGGATTCGGGCACGACCCCGTGACCTGGGAGCTGGGCACCGGGGAGGAGCTGGTCACGCCGGTGTGCGCCGGGCTGTACACCGAGGGCGGCTTCGGCGCCGCCAGCCGCGCCTGGCACGACCACCAGCTCCGGCATGTCCTGCCGCATGCCGGCGAGCTGCGGCCGGTGCTCTACAACTCCTGGGAGGCGACGGGCTTCGACGTCTCACTGGACGGGCAGATCCGGCTCGCGGAGTCGGCCGCCCGGATGGGCGTGGAGCTGTTCGTGGTGGACGACGGCTGGTTCGGCGCCCGCACGCACGACGCCGCCGGGCTCGGCGACTGGTATCCCAACCCGCGCCGGTTCCCCGACGGGCTCGGGCCGCTGATCGACCGGGTGCACGAGCTGGGCATGCTGTTCGGGCTGTGGGTGGAGCCGGAGATGGTCAACCCCGACAGCGACCTCTACCGCGCCCACCCCGACTGGGTGATCCACCGGCCGCACCGGCGGCGCACCGAGCACCGCAACCAGCTCGTGCTCGACCTGTCCCGGCCCGAGGTCGGGGACTGGCTGTTCCGGACACTGGACGAGTTGCTGGCCAAGAACGCCATCGACTTCCTCAAGTGGGACATGAACCGCCCCTTCACCGAGGCCGGCCCGGACGAGCGGCTGTGGCTGGGCCACGTGCAGACCCTGTACGACGTGCTCGACCGGCTCCGCGCCGCCCACCCGCACGTGCGGATCGAGTCGTGCAGCAGCGGCGGCGGCCGGGTGGACCTCGGCATCCTGCGCCGCACCGACCAGGTGTGGACCTCCGACAACACCGACGCCCTCGACCGGCTGGACATCCAGCACGGCTTCTCGCAGCTCTACCCGGCCCGGGTGATGGGCGCGTGGGTCACCGACAGCCCCAACCCCTACACCGGCCGGGAGATCCCCCTCGACTTCCGTTTCCACGTGGCCATGGCCGGGCTGCTCTCGATCGGCGGGGCCCTGACCGAGTGGAGCCAGGCCGAGCTGGATCGGGCGGCCGAGCTCGTCGCCGACTACAAGCGGATCCGGCCACTGGTCCAGCACGGCCGCCAGCACCGCCTGCTGCCGCCGGGCGGCGAGCTGTCGGCCGTGCAGTACCTCGCCTCCGACGGCGCCGAGACCGCCGTACTCGTCTTCCGCCGCGCCCGCCGGTTCGGGCACGCCGATCCGGGGATCCCGCTGCGCGCCCTCGACCCGCGGGCGCGCTACCGCGACACGGCCACGGGAGAGGTCCACCACGGGGCCGTGCTGCTCGCCCACGGACTGTTCCCCGAGCTGGCTCCCGGCGACTACGCCAGCGCCCTGATCCACCTGATCAGGGAATAGGCGTGCGGGAAAGAGGAGGCCCACCGGGCGCCCGGTGGGCCTCCTCGCCCGTCATCTGGGCGTCAGGACCAGGCGGTAGGCGCCGTTGGCGTCCTGGTTGGCGATCGGGATCGTGACGCTGCCGTTGGTGACGGTGTAGGCGTTCGACCACACCCGGGTCGCCGCCGCCACGTTCGTCTTGCGTCCGGAGCCCGGAACGTACTCAAGGGTCGCGGTGACCGAGGAGCCCAGCCCGCCGACCCCGTCGACGCGGATCGAGTTGTTGCCGGCCTGGCCGCCGAAGACCAGGCTGAACGTCCTGCCGTCGTAGGCGGCCACGCCGTCGTTGTACGTGGTCGGGGTCACCTTGACGACGTTGCCGGTCTGGTCGGCGTACCACTTGTACATCCAGTACGACGCCGTCGGCTGGCCGTTGTACAGCAGGCCGTTGAGCGTGCCGGCCTCGTACCAGAACGCCCGCTCGGCGTCGCGCACGCCCTCGCGCTCGAACTGGGCGACGTAGTGGTTGACGCTGCTCGGCACGTCGATCTCGCCGGTCGTGGCGTACTCGTTGATGGAGATGGGCCGCGGCGAGATGCCCAGCTCGCGCTCCAGCGCGCGGTAGGCCCGGACGTTCGCGCCGACCTGCTGCCATCCGCTCAGCTCGTGCCACGAGACCACCTCGGGCAGGGTGTTCGTGGCCTTCGCGTTGGTGAGGAAGGAGCGCATCCGGTTGAGGTCCAGGTATGAGTAGCTCGGGCCCATGATGGCCTTGTTCGGCTCGCTCTGCCGGATCCGCTGGTAGGTGCGCACCCATCCCTCGTTGAAGGAGACGCCCGACGCCGACGGCCAGGTCCAGTCCGGCTCGTTCCACGGCTCCCAGGCGTCGATGTTGCTGACGCCCGCCGACTTCGCCGCCGCGATCATCTTGTCGATCCGGCTGTACCAGTCGTTCCAGTTCGTCCAGTTGTAGGGGAAGCCGTCGAAGCTGTCGGCCATGTCGACCGTGATCACCGCGCCGACGGCGGCGGCGTTGCGCCAGACGTTCAGCGTGTCACCGATCGGCACCGGGGAGCCGTTCGGCCGGTGCTCGTGCAGCGGCGGCGGCTGCCGGAGCTGGTGCAGCTTCAGCGGCTGCATCATCGACACCGGCGGGGTGTTCGCGTCGGACAGGCCGTAGAGGGTGCCCGACGCGACGCGGGTGACCGGGCGCACGACGCTGCTCGCGTCGACCACGAGGGCGCTGCCGCCGCCGGTCGTGGTGCCCCACTTCTGGTTGCTCTGCCCGTTGCAGGTCCACAGGATGACGGCGGTGCCGTTGGCGGTGCCGGCGTGGTCCACGTCGAGGCACAGGCCCGACTGCGTCCCCGCGACCGACCCGTCGGAGTTCTGCCGCCACTTCTGGTTGGCCTGGCCGTTGCAGGACCAGATGATCACCTGGGTGCCCGGCGAGGTCTGGTTGTTGTAGGCGTCAACGCAGCGGGTGCCGTTCATCGTGCGCAGTTCGCCGGCCGAGGTGAACTCGAAGCCCTGGTTGGCCTGGCCGTTGCAGTCCCAGATGTCCAGCGCGGTGCCGAGCGTGTCGACGTTGCCCTTCACGTCGAGGCACCGGCCGGAGGAGGCGCTCACCAGCGGCGCGGGGGCGGCGGATGCCGGCGCCGTCCAGGTGAGCGCGGTGGCCGCCAGGGTGACGAGCACCGTGAACAGGCCCATGAGCGGGTGCCGGGCGACGGCGCCCGGCGGCCGTCGCCGCCCGGCCGCCGGGTGGACGGGTAAGTCGTGCATGGTTCTTCTCCTCGTCGGGGGCGTGAGGGCGGGAACGGCGGAGGCGCGCGGAAGCCGGGCTCCCCGCCGCTCGGCGTCACGGGATCGGCGACGCCCTATCGGAGTTATCGGTAACATCACGGTGTAGAGCGTGCCGATGACGGTGTCAAGCCCCGGTCACAGGACAGGACGCTCCACCGGGCCGGAGAGCGGAGTGAAGCCGCAGATCACAGCGGCTTGATTGGGCTCGGAAAGACACCGGGGAGTACGTGGAAGATTCACCTTCGCACGGCGTCTTCCTTGACGGTTATCGGTGATAGCGGTAACACTTGCGCCACCCAGACGCCACGCCCGACTCTCGAGGAGTGCCCATGGACCGGGAACCGACCATCGACGCGCGGGTGTCGTCGCGCGGGCGCGGAGGCGGCCGGTGGCGCCGACGCCGGCCGAGGGTGTCGTGGGGAAAAAGACGGCCAGGTCCCTGATCACAGGGACCTGGCCTGGTGAACTTCTCCCGCCCGGGACGAGCTGCCCCGGCGGCTCCGCGACGCCGGCGGCACGGCCGGCCGTCACGCGGGTCCTTCATCCGTCCTGGTCGCCGGCGTGGGCGGAGGCGTCCTCCGCATCCGGGCCGCGCGACGGCGGTGCTCAGACAGCGATGACGGTCCACTGGTTGTTGGCGTTGTTGTTCGGCGTCCACATGCCGACGGCGGAGCCGGCGGTGGTGTAGCCCATGCCGTCGAGGGCGGTGCCGGTGCCCCGGTTGACGATCTGGTAGCGGCCGTTGCCGAGGTCGTTCAGGCGCCACTGCTGGTTGTTGCCGCCGTTCCAGGCCGCCTGCCTGGCGTTGGCGCCGTTGGCGGTGTCGCCCCAGCTGTCGGCCACCATGCCGTTGGTGCGGTTGACGATCCGATACCAGCCGCCGCCCAGGTCGACGAGCTGCCACTGGAGGTTCGTGCTGCCGTCCCAGTTCCACTGCTTGAGGTTCGACCCCGACGCCACGTTGCCGCCGCCGTCCAGCACCAGGCCGGTGGAGGCGTTGGCGATCCGCACGTAGCCGGTGGGGGTGCCGCCGGAGCCCAGGGAGGGGATCTGACCGTTGAAGGTCAGCTTGACCACGTACGCCGGGGCGCTGAAGGGGGCGTTGGACGAGGGCATCGAGATGTGCAGCCCCGAGCCGTCCTGCGTGCGGTTGGGCAGGGTGGTGTACTGGCCCGCCGAAGAGCCGAGGAGCTGCACCGAGGCCAGGTTGCTCAGGTTGATCCGGTTGGCGCCCAGGGTCGTGATGTGCAGGGTGCTGCCCGGCCAGCCCAGCACGGTGGCGTACAGCACCGTGTTGTCCTTGCTGCGGGTGAAGCGGATGTCGGTGTTGGTGCCCGCACGCGGCGTGGTGAAGGAACCGCCGCCCATCTGGGTGGGGCCCTCGCCGAAGGTCGCCCAGGCGCGGGTGGAGTAGATGGACTCGCCGAACCGCTTCAGGTAGTCCCCGATGCCCAGCAGGATCGACCGCTGCCCGGACGGGATGGTGCCGTCGGCCATGGGAGCGATGTTCAGCAGCATGTTGCCGTTCTTGCTGACCCGGTCGATCAGCGAGTGCAGCATGGCGTTGAGCGAGTAGTAGCCGATGCCGACGGTGTAGCACCAGCTGGAGCTGGAGATGCTGTCGTCGGTCAGCCAGTAGGGGTTCTGAAGGGCGGCCGGGCCGCCGCGCTCGTAGTCGAAGACCTCTCCCCTGGTGTTGAACCCGTCCTTGTAGGTCGCGACGACGTCCCTGTTCCAGGCGACCGCCTGGTTGTAGTAGTACGCCAGGAAGGCCAGCCGCCGGGACTCGTCGAGCCTGCTGAGGTTGAAGTCCTGCCAGATGACGTCGGGCTGGTAACCGTCGATGACCTCCTTGAGCTTGTCGTACCAGAGCTGCTGTTCGTCGGCGAAGCTGAGCTGGCCGTACAGCTTCTTGAGGGAGGTCGCCGACTGGGCCGGCGCCCACTGGTAGAAGCCGGTGAAGTTGTAGGTGTGGTGCATGGCCACGAGCAGTTTGAGGCCCTTGGCCCGGATGGCGTCGGCGTGCAGCCGCAGCAGGTCGAGCCTGGGCCCGGTGGCGACCGAGTTCCACTCGTTCACCCTGCTGTTCCACATGGAGTAGCCGTCGTGGTGCTCGGCCACCGGCCCGGCGAACCTGGCGCCCGCGTCGGCGAACAGCTGCGCCCACTCGTTCGGGTCGAAGTTACCCCCGGCCGACTTCAGCTTCGGCGCGAACTGCACCCAGTTGCCGGCCTTGTCCCGGGCGCCGTTGATGAAGTTGTGGTACGGCCACGCCGACGGGTCGCCATAGACGCTCTTGTGGTGGTTGTTCTCGTTCGACCCGTTGTTGTACATGTTGCGCGGATACCACTCGTTGGCGAACGCGGGGACGCTGAACACGCCCCAGTGGTAGTAGATGCCGAACTTCGCGTCCTGGAACCACTCGGCGGCCGGTGGGTGCTGGTCCACCGACGACCAGCTCGGGCTGTAGCTCTGCGGACCGGCGTTCGCCCAGGCGGGCCCGGCTTTCAGCAGGCCGGCGGCCGTGGCGGCCCCGGCCGCCAGGAGCAGTTGCCGGCGGCTGAACTGGAACGAGGGTGCGGACATGGCGAGGACCTCTCGCGATCGGGGGGATTCTGCGGGGCGCCGGACGGCGACGGCCGGCGCGGCGATCCCGTGAGGATCAGCTCGGCCACGACGGCCCTGGCCCGACGACGGTACGCATGGACACGATCCCTTGGATGTTTCTCGGAGATGAGCAGACGGTCACCGCAGAGACATTGGATGTCGTTGTATGTCAGGCAGAGCGATCTGTCCATACTCTCCCGCCGCCGGGCCCGCGTGTCACGCGCTCCGCGGCTACGAGGCCTTGTCCGTTCGACCACCGAAAACGAGGCCCGGGCAGACGAATCCGCACGTCGACGTATGCCGCATCGGCATTGCCGCTACTCGCCTCGCACCGGGTGCGGTCAGCGCATGTCCGCCAAGGGCACCACCCTGATTCCGTCGAGTAATGGGATGTCTGAAAGTTTCACCCTGGGCTGGGGGCTCAGGACTGGTTGAACAGCGACAGGGTGATGGTGGAGTGGTATTCGCCGGCGGCGACGTCGGCGGGGGTGCGCAGGGCGAGGTCGGCGTTGACCTGCGAGGTGCCGATCTCGTCGGCGGAGTCGGCGGAGGAGACCAGCAGTTCCTGGCCCTTCAGGCCCACCTCGGGGGCTCCGGTGCCGTCGGAGACGACACTGGAGACCGGCTCGCCGGCGGCGACCGCGCCGGTGGAGGAGTCGCTGATCAGGTGCGGCTTCCAGCCGAGGTATTCGGGGCCGATGGTCTTGGCCGGGTCGTCGGCGGCGACGAACTGGCTGGCCTGGCCGACGACGGCCCAGTACTCGCCGGCGGGGATCTCCTCG
>NZ_FTNI01000082.1 GCF_900156315.1 Microbispora rosea
GGCGAAGGTGAGAACTTAAGCGCCGGTAAACGGCGGTGGTAACTATAACCATCCTAAGGTAGCGAAATTCCTTGTCGGGTAAGTTCCGACCTGCACGAATGGCGTAACGACTTCCCCGCTGTCTCAACCACAGGCCCGGTGAAATTGCAGTACGAGTAAAGATGCTCGTTTCGCGCAGCAGGACGGAAAGACCCCGGGACCTTCACTACAGCTTGACATTGGCGTTTGGAGCGTCTTGTGTAGGATAGGTGGGAGACTGGGAAGCTGCGACGCTAGTCGTGGTGGAGTCATTGGTGAAATACCACTCTGGTCGTTTTGGACGTCTAACCCGCGCCCGTGTATCCGGGTGGGGGACAGTGTCTGGTGGGTAGTTTAACTGGGGCGGTTGCCTCCTAAAAGGTAACGGAGGCGCCCAAAGGTTCCCTCAGCCTGGTTGGCAATCAGGTGTCGAGTGTAAGTGCACAAGGGAGCTTGACTGTGAGACTGACGGGTCGAGCAGGAGCGAAAGCTGGGACTAGTGATCCGGCATCGGCGTGTGGAAGCGGTGTCGCTCAACGGCTAAAAGGTACCCCGGGGATAACAGGCTGATCTTCCCCAAGAGTCCATATCGACGGGATGGTTTGGCACCTCGATGTCGGCTCGTCGCATCCTGGGGCTGGAGTAGGTCCCAAGGGTTGGGCTGTTCGCCCATTAAAGCGGTACGCGAGCTGGGTTTAGAACGTCGCGAGACAGTTCGGTCCCTATCCGCTGCGCGCGCAGGAGACTTGCGAGGGGCTGTCCCTAGTACGAGAGGACCGGGACGGACGAACCTCTGGTGTGCCAGTTGTTCCGCCAGGAGCACGGCTGGTTGGCTACGTTCGGTAGGGATAACCGCTGAAAGCATCTAAGCGGGAAGCTCGCCTCAAGATGAGGTCTCCCACCACCTTGTGTGGGTAAGGCCCCCTAGAGATGATGGGGTTGATAGGCCGGAAGTGGAAGCGCAGTAATGTGTGGAGCTGACCGGTACTAATAGGCCGAGGACTTGACCATATTATGCTCGCGTTCACTATGTGATCTCAGAGACAGCAACC
>NZ_FTNI01000011.1 GCF_900156315.1 Microbispora rosea
CGCCTTCCGCACCGCGCGGGCCGCCGATCCGGCGGCCAAGCTGTGCTACAACGACTACAACATCGACAACTGGACCTGGGCCAAGACGCAGGGCGTCTACAACATGGTCAAGGACTTCAAGCAGCGCGGCGTGCCGATCGACTGCGTGGGGCTGCAGGGCCACTTCAACAGCGGCAGCGCCTACAACAGCAACTACCGCACGACCATCTCCAGCTTCGCCGCCCTCGGTGTCGACGTGGCCATCACCGAGCTGGACGTCGAGGGCGCCTCGGCCACCACCTACGCCAACATCGTCAACGACTGCCTGGCGGTCTCCCGCTGCGTCGGCATCACCGTGTGGGGCGTACGCGACAGCGACTCCTGGCGCTCCAGCCAGACTCCGCTGCTGTTCGACGGCAACGGCAACAAGAAGGCCGCCTACACCTCGGTCCTCAACGCCCTCAACGCCGCGGTGCCGGACACCTCGCCGAGTCCCACCCCGCCGGTCAGCCCGAGCCCCAGCCCGACCCCGCCGGTGAGCCCGAGCCCGACGCCGCCGGTCAGCCCGTCGCCCGGCACCTCCCCCCAGCCGGGCGGGTGCAGCGCGACCATGCGTACGATCAACAGCTGGCCCGGCGGCTTCCAGTCCGAGGTCACGGTCAACGCCGGCAGCTCGTCGGTCAGCGGCTGGACCGTGAACTGGAGCTGGTCCGGCTCTCCGTCCATCACGCAGCTGTGGGGCGGCCTCAAGTCCGGCTCCGGTGCTTCGGTCTCCGTGCGCAACGAGTCGTGGAACGGCACGCTGCCCGCCAACGGCACCACCACCTTCGGGTTCACCGCCAACGGAAGTGCGGAGACGCCGACGCTGACGTGCAGCGCCTCCTGACCGGTGACACCGTGATGACGCGCTCCTGACCAGGAGGAGCGTGCAGGGGCACCCCCGCCACCCGCGGGGGTGCCCCGCTGTATGTGTCCGTCCGTCCACTCAGCCGCCGCAAAGGGCCGTCTGGATGGCCGCGTCGAGGTGCTTCTCCGCGGCGTCGGAGGGGAGGGGGGTCCGGGTGACGGCGATCGCGGCGGCGCGGCCGTCGTCGGTGACCGAGTTCCAGGTCGAATAGCCGGGGATCTCGCCTCCGTGCCCCCAGCTCTGGCCGCCGCATTTCAGCGGCCGGCGGAACAGCCCGAGTCCGTAGCCCATGCCGGGTGCGCGTGGGGAGACTGCGACAGTGCGGCGCATCTCCTTCAACTGCTCGGGCCTGAGCAGCTTGCCATCGACGACGGCGCCGAAGAAACGGTTGATCTCGGCCGGGGTGGAGACCATCTGCCCGGCGGCCCATGCCCACGAGGGATCCAGGTCGGTCATGTCGACGAGCGGTTTGCCCGGGTCCTGCTGGTAGCCGTCCGCATGGGGCCCCCTGATGCCTCGCTCGCCGACCGCGGGAAAGTAGGTGTGGCGCAGGCCGAGCCGCCTGATCACCCGGTTGGTGATCTCTTCGGCCACCGGGCGGCCCGTGACCCGCTCGATGAGCAGCCCGGCGACGATGTAGTTGGTGTTGGTGTACTTCCACCGGGTGCCGGGCGCGAAGGCCGGCTTCTGTTGCAGGGCCATGTCCAGCAGCCGCCGGGGTTCGTAATAGTCGTACCGATACGGCGCGACGGCCAGGTCCAGGAACCCCGTGTACTCGGGGAGGCCGCTGGTGTGCTGCAGCAGTTGCCGCACGGTGACGCGGCGACCGTCGTTCCCGTTCCCGCGGATGAGGCCGGGCAGATAGGTCTCGACCGGCTCGTCCAGGCGGACCTTCCCCTCGCCCGCCAGCTGCAGGACGACCACGGAGACGAAGGTCTTGGTGTTGCTGCCGATCCGGACCTCCCCGTCGACCGGCGTCCTGGCCCTGGTCCGCGGGTCGCCCACTCCCGCGGTGTAGTCGCGGACGCGCCCGTCCCTGCTCCGTACGGCGGCGAGGGCGGCGGGGAATCCGTCCCTGTGCACCAGGTCGTCCAGCAGCTTCTGGACGACGTCGGCGTCCGGCCGCATCAGGGGCGCGGCCGATGGCGCCTGGACGCCGAGGACGGCGAGTACGGCGGCGCACGCGCCGGTCCACCGGCGTGAACGAGAGCGCGCGCATCTGAAACGCGACGTGGAACACCGCATGACCCACCTCGCAAGCGCAGGCATGTGTGTCAGGGGGGTGGTACCCACGGGAGGCGGCAGGAACCGGATGGCGCCGCCGAAGTTCGGTCGAAAGCGAGCAGACGCTGTCTTGTATTTCTGTCAAAACTGCTCAACACTGTGCAGCATCGAACATATTCGGTCGTACCCGATCGCATGTGAGAGAGCCGGGCACCGCCCGGTCGCCGTGACCCCCTGAGAACGCTGAGAACGGTGAGAACGCCCGAGGTGACCATGAGACACGCCGTCGCGGTGCTCGCGACGCTCGCGGCGCTGGCCGCGCCGACCACCCTGATCCCCGCCCCGGCCGAGGCCGCCCACGCCCAGGCGCCGCCTGCGGCGTACCCGGAGGTCGGCAGGGGCACCGCCTTCCTGGACCACGACGCGCTCGTGTCGGGCTACGCCGAGCCGGAGTGGTACAAGGCCAACATCCCGTTCCTGGAGGTGCCCGACCGGGAGATCCAGGACGTCTACTACTACCGCTGGAGCACGTACAAGCGGCACATCCGCTACACCGACTCCGCGACCGGCGACGTCATCACCGAGTTCCACAACCCGCCCGGATACTCCGCCCCGCTCGGCGGCATCGTCGCCGCCGCCGGTCACCACGTGTACGAGGGGCGCTGGCTGCGCGACACCCGCCCGATCGACGACTACCTCACCTACTGGCTGCAGGGACCGGGCGCCGGCCCCAAGCCGAAGGAGGAGTACCTCAACAAGGACACCGACGACTGGGCGCACCAGTACTCCTGGTGGGCGGCCGACGCCGCCTACCAGCGCTATCTGGTCACCGGCGACGCGTCCTTCGTCGAGGGGCTGCTGCCCGACCTGGTGCGGCAGTACGACAAGTGGGGCGGCCAGTACGACAAGAAACTGGGTCTCTACTGGTCGGTGCCGGTGTGGGACGCGATGGAGTACACCGCCTCCGCCTACGAGACCGACCCGGCCGATCCCTACCACGGCGGCGCGGGCTATCGGCCGACGCTGAACGCCTACCAGTACGGCGACGCAAAGGCGATCGCCGCCATCGCCACCATGGGCGGCGACAAGGCGCTGGCCGAGAAGTTCGAGAAGCGGGCGGCGTCGCTGCAGGACGCGCTGCACCGCTACCTGTGGGACCCGGAGCGGTCCTTCTTCTACCACAAGGCCCGTGCCGACCTCGACCCCCAGCAGCGGCTGGTGTCCACCCGGGAGCAGATCGGGTTCGTGCCGTGGGCGTTCGACATGGCCGAGCCCGGCACGGAGCGGGCGTGGGCGCAGCTGCTCGACCCGCAGGGGTTCGCCGCGCCGTACGGGCCGACCACCGCCGAGCGGCGCAGCCCGCTGTTCATGCGTGACGCGCTGAACGGCTGCTGCCGCTGGGACGGGCCGAGCTGGCCCTACTCCACCTCGACGACGCTCACCGCGATGGCCAACCTGCTCGACGACTACGACCAGGATGTGGTCACCGCCGCCGACTACTACACGGTGCTGCGGGGCTACGCGCTCACCCAGTACAAGGACGGGCATCCGTACGTCGCCGAGGCGCACCACCCGGACGAGCCGCGCTGGATCTACGACTCCCCGGGCCACAGCGAGCACTACAACCACTCGACCTTCAACGACCTGGTGATCAGCGGCCTGATCGGGCTGCGCCCGCAGCAGGACGGCACGGTCGTGCTGAAGCCGCTCGCGCCGGCCGGGTGGGACTACTTCGCGCTGGAGAACGTGCCCTACCACGGGCACAACGTGACGGTCCTGTGGGACCGCGACGGCAGCAGGTATGGCCAGGGCGCGGGCATGCGCGTCTACGTGGACGGCAGGCAGGCCGCCAAGCGGGCCACGGTCGGCGAGCTGACCGCCCGCGTGCCGGGCGCCGTGGCCCCCGGTCGGTCCTCGCGGCCGGACGACGACGCCGCCAACCCGTACGGCACCGGCTACCCCAAGCCGTTCGCGTCGTACACCAACGGCATCGACAACGTGTGGGAGGCCGTGGACGGGCGGATCTTCTACGACGACGTCCCGCACAACCGGTGGACCAACTACCGCTCGCCGAACGCCGAAGACCATCTCGGCGTGGACTTCGGCGTGCCGACCCGGGTGAGCGACGTGCGGTTCTACGCCTACGACGACGGCGGCGGAGTGAAGGCCCCCGCGTCGTACCGGCTGGAGTTCTGGGACGGCGCGGCGTGGCGCGAGGTGCCGGACCAGACCCGCACGCCGGAGCGGCCCGTGGGCGCCGCGCTGAACCGCGTCACGTTCCCGGCCCTGACGACGACCAGGATCAGGCTGGTGTTCGGCAACCCGCCGGGCGCGTACGTCGGCGTCACCGAACTGCAGGCGTGGTCGCCCGCGGCGGGCGACACCTCGGTGGACGTGGCCGTCGCCGGGCAGGCGCTTGCCGGCGTGCCCGCCGAGGTGACCACCACCTTCGCCAACCGGGGACGCACGCCCGCCACCCGGGTCACGTCGTCGCTGGCCGTGCCGCCGGGGTGGTCGGCCGAGCCGGTCGGCAGCCCGCGTGCCCCGGTGGTGCGGCCGGGCGGCGAGTTCACCGTACGCTGGCGGGTCGCGCCGCCCGCCGGGACCGCGCCGAGCCCCGGCGCCCACCCGGTGCGCGCCATCACCGAGTACGACGGGTCGGCGCGGGCCGTGAGCCCCTACGGCCAGGTGACCGTGGGGCTCGACCCGGACTCCTACGGGAAGGTGGACGTCGAGGACGACTTCGCCGCCGACACCTCGGCGGGCTACACGCTCTACAAGCCCGAGGGCGGCGAGGCCCTTCCCACGGTCACGGCCGGCGGCGGCCGGTTCGCGGGCGGCGGCACCCAGCCGTTCTTCGGCCTGGCCGCCGGACCTGCGGCGCTGTCGTCGGCCGACGCGATCAGCGTGGTGACGGCGGGGGAGTTCGCCGGCACCGGCAGCCCGGAGGACAGCGTGTTCGTCGGCTGGGTGAAGGACGCGGGCACCTACGTGACCGCCTGGTACAACAACACCCGCAAGCAGTCGGGGATCAACGTGCGGGTCGGCGGCCGGTTCCTCGACACGCCCGGCGACGCCCCGCTGACCCTGAAGCCGGGCGACCGGTTCGCGCTGGCGCTGTCCGGTGACACCATCACCTCCTTCGCCTACACGGGCGGCCAGTGGCGTCCGCTGCGTACGGCGGACATCGGCGGCACGCTCGCCACCCCGCAGGCCCGCGAGGGCTTCCGCTACGGCTTCGGCCTGCGTGGCACCTCCGGCACGATCGCGGTCGCCGGCCTGGAGGGCCGCGGTTCCTCGTAGCCCGTCCTCGTAGCCCGTCCTGAATGGCCCGCCCGTGGAGGGCGCGGCGCCGGCACCGGCTGAGCGCCCCCGAGGTGATCGGGCCCCGCGTGACGGGGTCCGATCACCTGGGCGTCAGCACCGCTCGGGCGCCATCCGGACCGGGCGAGCCGGGGGATGCCAGACAGC
Source organism: Microbispora rosea (assembly GCF_900156315.1). Classification (GTDB taxonomy): domain Bacteria; phylum Actinomycetota; class Actinomycetes; order Streptosporangiales; family Streptosporangiaceae; genus Microbispora; species Microbispora rosea. The sequence goes on from NZ_FTNI01000011.1 coordinate 5,582, forward strand.
TGGGCAGGGCGGTGGCGTGGAGGGCGCCGGTCCTCGTCGCGGCGGGCCGCCGGGCATCCGTGCGGTCGCGGTTTGGCAGACCGGCCATGTCGCCGATCTTCCGGCGGGATACTGGAAGTGCCGTCCATGCCCCCGACCCCCCGGAGAGTCATGCCGCAGCCCCTGGAGCCGAGCGATCCCGCACGACTGGGCTCCTACCGCATCACCGGCAGGATCGGCGAGGGAGGGCAGGGCGTCGTCTACCTCGGGGAGGCCGAGTCAGGCGACCTCGTCGCGGTCAAGCTCTTCCACGCGCGGCTCGGCCAGGACGCGGCTCGCGCCGACTTCACCCGCGAGGCGGAGCTCGCCCGCAGGGTCGCCCGGTTCTGCACCGCTCAGGTGCTGGAGTCCGGCATGGACGGCAGCCGGCCGTACATCGTGAGCGAGTACGTCGCGGGGCCTCCGCTGAACCAGGTGGTGGCCGCGCGGGGGCCGTTCTCGGGCGGCGCGCTCGAACGCCTCGCCATCGGCACGGCCACCGCCCTGGTCGCCCTGCACGATGCCGGGGTCGTCCACCGGGACTTCAAACCGCAGAACGTGCTGATCGGACCAGACGGGCCGCGTGTCATCGACTTCGGGATCGCCCGCGCCCTCGCTCATACAAGCACGATGACCAGCCAGATCGTCGGCACGCCCGCCTACATGGCGCCCGAGCAGCTCGCGGCCGGCGAGCTCGGCTTCGCCCTCGACGCGTTCGCCTGGGCGTCCACGATCGCGTTCGCCGCCACGGGCCGCCCGCCGTTCGGCGCCGACGCCATCCCCGCCATCATCAACAGGATCCTCAACCAGGAGCCCGACCTGGAGGGGATCGAGGCGCCGCTGCGCGACCTGCTCACGGCCTGTCTCGCCAAGGACCCGGGACGGCGGCCGGCCGCGCGGGAGATCGTCGACCGCCTCGTGCGCCCGCGCCACGCCGCGCCGGAGGCGGCGGTCGCGCCGGGTACGCCGGGTGTGCCGGGTGGGCCGCTCGCGCCTGCGGCGTCGGCCGAGCCGGGGCCGGTCTCGCCTGCCGCGCCCGCCGCGCCCGCCGCGCCCGCTGTGCTCAATGTGCCGGGCACGCCGGTGTCACCTGCCGCCCCCGCTGAGCCGTCCGCATCGGCGGCAGCCGCCTCGGCCGGCGTGCCGTCCCAGGCGTCCGGGCCGGTTCCTGCGCCGGTCCCGGGGCCGGTTCCTGCGCCGGTCCTTGGGCCGGACACTGTGCCGGGAGGCGGCCGGCGCAGGCGGGTGCGGGCCGCCGTCGCCGCCGTGGTCGTGGCCGTGGCGGCCACGGTCGCCGCCGCGATCGCGCTGCTGCCGTCCCTGCACCTGCCGTTCACGGGGACCGGCGCCCCCGCGACGCAGCGAGCGGCGGCGGTCGGCACGGCCCCGGCCGCCTCGGCGGACACCGTCGGCGGCCCGTCCCCGTCCGTGGCCTCGACGCCCGCCGTCCCCTCGCCATCCGCCTCGCCCGCCTCCTCACACCGGCCGCGGGTGCGCCGGTCCACGGCCAGGCCCGACACCACCCGGCCGGCCCCGACGAGGACGGTCACCGCACGGCCGACCGTCCGTCACTCGAAGACGACCGCGCCGGTCCCCGCCGATTCACCGGCCGCAAAGCCCTCGCCCACGCCAGCCAAACGGGTCGTGGAGCTGGGACCCGGACACTTCACCGACTACTGCGTGAGCCTCGGCTGGGAGTGGGTCGAGTACCGGGAGACGCCCACGCCTGGTGAGTACTGCATCAAGCGGAAGGGCGACACCATGTACCTCGACCAGAGCCGGCTCGACGCGGGCTGCCGCTGGCGCTATCACGACCCGAAGGCCTTCCACCGGTTCAAGGGCAAGTCGAACTACTGCTACATCTACCGCTGACGACCTCGCCGCGCCGGGTCCTCAGCCCCCGCCCGCGGCGCCCCCGTCCGTAGCGACAGCGCCCGGGTTCGCGCCGCCCAGCGGGATGCGCAGGGAGACGGCGCCGCGCAGGTCGAGCCAGGCCGCGTCAGGGCCGCGGACCAGGCGCAGCACGACCTCTTCGCATCCCGGGCAGCGAGCCACGAGGCCGGGGGCCCGGTCGTACACGCGCAGGGCAGCCACCGGACCGGTCAGGCCGCAGGTGGCGCAGCGGCTGACGGCGGCCGAGACGTCGGCCGTGAAGATCTCGGCCAGCGGACCGGCCAGGGCGTTCCCGTCGAGGTGGTCGGTCTGCATGTCAGTCTCCCGTGGGGCCGAAGCGTTCGGTCTTGATGCGGGCGGGGTCGTGGCCGAGCTCCACCAGGAGCGCCGCCGCGGCCTCCACGAAGCCGGTCGGCCCGCACACGTAGCAGTCGGCCTCGCCGTACGGGCCGAGATCGGCGGCGGTGAGGCGGCCGGGCGGCCGCGGGTGCCCCTCCGGGGCACGGCGCGTGTAGGCGAGTGAGACCGACACGCCGGGATCCGGCCGCGCCAGCTCGTCGGCGTAGTAGAGCCGCTCGGGCGAGCGCACGGCGTAGACCAGCCGGAACGGCGTGTCCGCACCGGCGGCGCGGCGGGCTCTGACCATGGCCATCAGCGGCACGATGCCCGCGCCGCCCGCGACCAGCAGCACCGGCGCGGGGCCGTCCGGGCGCCAGACGAACCAGCCGCCCACCGGGCCGCGCAGCTCCAGCTCGTCGCCCGGCTCCATGTCCAGGGTGAGGTACGGCGAGACCTCGCCGTCGGGCACCCGCTGCACGGTCAGCTCCACGCCCTCGGGTCCGGCGAGGGAGTAGCTGCGGCGGGCCGAGTAGCCGTCCTCGGCGGTGAGCTTGACGTCGACGTGCTGGCCGGCCAGGTGGCCCGGCCAGCCGGGCACGTCGAAGACCAGCGTGCGGGCGGACGGATTCTCGTCGCGCACCTTGACCAGGCGCGCGACGCGCCACCTAGTCATCGGCGTAGCGCTGCTCGCGCCACGGGTCGCCGTAGTTGTGGTAGCCCGCGGTCTCCCAGAAACCCGGCCAGTCCTCGGTCAGCAGCCGGATGCCGCGCACCCACTTGGCCGACTTCCAGAAGTACAGGTGCGGCACGAGCAGCCTGGCCGGTCCGCCGTGGCTCGGCGTCAGATCCTCGCCCTCGTAGCGGTAGGCGATCCACGCCTTGCCGTCCAGCAGGTCGTCGAGCGGCAGGTTCGTCGTGTAGCCGCCGTACGAGTGGACCAGCGCGTAGTCCGCCGTCGTCTCGACGTCCTCGAAGAGCACGTCGAGGGAGACGCCCCGCCAGGTGGTGCCGAGCTTGGACCAGCTCGTCACGCAGTGGATGTCGACGGCCGGCTCCTCGTACGGCAGCGCCGTCAGCTCCCGCCACGTCCACCGGTGCGTCTGCCCGGCCTCGGTGTCGATCGTGAACTCCCACCGGTCGAGCGGCACGTGCGGCGTGGGCCCGGCCGACAGCACAGGGAAGTCCTCGGCGAGGTACTGGCCGGGCGGGAGCCGGTCGTCCTCGCCTCTGCGTCTTCCGCGGAACCCGCGGGTGAAGGTGCTCATCGGAGGATCGTAGAGTCCGCGGGTTCTCCCGCTCCGCCCGGGGGCGGGGGAGACCCGTCAGGTGGTCAGACGGAGGTCGTGTGCGGCTCCGGGCGCGGCGAACTCCAGAAGCCGGGCGCCTTCCGCCTCGACCTCGGCGCGTTCGGCGGCGGACAGCGGCAGGAAAGAGCCGATCTCCAGAGTCGCCGACGTCCTGTCCGTGTGGAGTTTCCACGCACCCCTCACTTGGCCGTCCACGAGGAAGGTCGCGCGCATGCCGTTGCGGGTCGTCACGCGTCGGCGAGCGTCGTCCGAGATCACGCGGGTGCGGTCAGCATGGGAGGACAGCAGGTTGTCGTACTCGGGCAGGAAGCGAACCGGCGCGGGGGCATCGGCACCGGGGCGCGGCGCGTCCGGCAGGTCGAACAGCTCCACTCCATGCTCGTCGCGGAAGACGGCCAGCCGTGGCCGCAGCCGCTCCAAAACGGCATGCAGCCGGGTCAGACCCGCCCACGTCTGCACGTCCTTGACCGAGGCCGGGCCGAACGCGGCGAGGTAGCGCAGCACGATCCGTTCGGGGTCCGACGGTGCGGGCAGGGTTCCCGTCCAGGTCGCCGCTGTGGCGTACCGTGTGGCACCGCCGACGCCCCAGACAGCGCGCGGGGGCACTTGGACCAGCGGCACCAGGTTCCGCACCACTGTGGCGAGCGCGCGGGGCTCGCGGCCGGGCCACCGCTCGTGCAGCGCCTGCCCGAGTTCCTTGGGAGTGAGGTGTCGCTCGTCGAGCAGGACGCGCCCCGCCTCCGCCACGGCCGCGCGGTCCAGACCGGCCAGGGCTTTCTTGAACGCGGTGTCCAACTCCCGGTCGAGCGCAGGCTGGACCCATGTCCGCAGCGAGCGGTAGTCCGCCGCCGTGACCAGGTGGACGGTGCTGCGCATCAGCGCGACCCGCACCAGCCGGCGCCCTGTCAGCGCGTCCGCCAGGTCGTCGGCGCCGAACCTCTGCAACCTGGTCCAGAGCCCGAAGTAGGGCGCGTACGGAGCCTGCGCCTGCATTCCGGCCAGCCGGGTGATCGCCTTCTCGGCTGTCGTGTCGGCCCGCTCCAGCAGCATCTGGCGGGCCAGCAGCGCTCGCCCCAGCTCGCGCCGCTCCAGCACCGGCGGCATCGTGGCCTCCTTTCGGTTGTCGGGGCAGGGGGCGGCGGTTCTCCGTCCCCTGCCCCGGTCGGTCAGCCGCCGAAGTCGGCCTTGTGATCCCTGGTCCACTGGGCGTAGGTGCGCGCGGGATGCCCGGTGATCTCCTCGATGACTCCGTTGACCGGCGCCGGCTTCCCGACCGCCCTCGCCATGAGACCGAACAGCGCCGCCAGGAAATCGGCGTCCATGAACTGGCTCATCTGCGCGCGCACGGGCTCGGGGTCGAGGTCCTCGACGGTCAGCGCGCGTCCCAGCGTTTCGCCCAGGATGCGTACCTGCTGTGCCTGGGTCAGCGACTCGGGGCCGGTCAGGTCGTGGATTCGGCCCGCGTGCCCGCCGCCGGTCAGGATCCGTACGGCCACTTCGGCGACGTCCCGCTCGTGCACGGCGCTGAAGGCGGCCTCGGTGTACGGCGCGCGGATCACATCGCTGCCCTGCAGTTGCATCGCGAACGTCAGGGAGTTGATGGCGGGGAACAGCAACCGGAGGAACGTCCACTCGATCCCGGACGCCTCGATGGCCCGCTCGACGTCACGGTGATAGCGGGCGATCACGTCGGGCTGCCGCTCGGCCCCGTCGTCGACGGCCCCCGACGACAGGAACACCACCCGCCGCACTCCGGCCTCGCGCGCGGCCTCCAGGAGCGGAGCGATGTCGGCTCCATACTGCAGGACCAGGAAGGCGGCCTCGACACCCTGCACGACCGCCGGCAGCGTCTCGGGCTTGGTCAGATCACCCTGGACGACCTCGACGCCCTCGGGCAGCCCCGCCTTCTCCGGAGTCCGGGTCAGCGCACGCACCGCGGCCCCGGTGGAGACGAGCTCCTCAACCGCCTGACGTCCGAAGTGAGCCGTGGCGCCAACGACCAGATACATGAGGGGTTTCCCTTCAATTCGATGACAGTCCTGATATGGCGGCGTGGACTGCTCTGCTCGCCGCAGAGCCTCGCCCCCGCCGTTCGTCATGGCAGTCACGCTAGATCCCAATTAGGTAAGATCCGTTCCTAATTGGCTGGCAGACTTCGGGGAATGTTGGAAACGTCGGCGCGGCTGCTGCGCCTGCTCTCCTTGCTCCAGACACCCCGCGAGTGGACCGGCGCCGAGTTGGCCGAGCGGCTGTCGGTCAGCATCCGGACCGTCCGCAACGACGTGGACCGCCTGCGGAACCTCGGCTATCCGGTGCACGCCGGCCGGGGCGCCGCGGGCGGCTACCGGCTCGGCGCCGGGGCCACGCTGCCGCCGCTGCTTCTCGACGACGAGGAGGCGGTCGCTGTCGCGATCGGGCTGCGGACCGCCGCCGGCGGCACCATCACGGGGGTCGAGGAGACCTCCCTGCGCGCGCTCGCCAAGCTGGAGCAGGTGTTGCCGTCCCGGCTCCGGCGCCGGGTCGGCACCCTCCAGCAGTACGCCGTCGCGGTGCCCAGGGGCGAGCCCGGCCCCCGGGTCGACGCGGACACGCTGACCACGATCGCCACCGCCTGCCGGGACCATGAGCGGCTGCGGTTCGACTACCGCGGTCACGACGGCTCGGACAGCCGGCGGGACGTCGAGCCCTACCGGCTGGTCAACTGGGGGCGACGGTGGTACCTCGTCGGCTTCGACGTCGCGCGGGCCGGCTGGCGGACGTACCGGGTCGACCGCATCAGTCCGCGTACTCCGACAGGTCCCCGGTTCACCCCGCGCGAGCTGCCGGAGGACCCCGTCGACCAGGTGCGCCGGGGAGTGTCGTCGGCCGCCTGGCGGTGCCGGGCCCAGGTCACCGTGCACGCCCCGGCCGAGCTGGTCGCCGAACGGATCAACGCTGCCATCGGCACCGTCACGCCGGTCGACGACACCCGGTGCCTGCTGGACACCGGCGCCGACAGCGTCGAGGCGCTCGCCGTCCACCTCGGCCTGCTCGGTATGGACTTCACCGTGACGGAGCCGCCGGAACTGGTCGAACTCGTACGTGCCCTCGCCGGCCGCTACCACCGTGCCGTCATGCGCTGATCGCCCCCAGGGGGAGAACAACGACCTGGTATACGGGCCGCCGACCGTGTTTGCGCCGGCGGGAGAGGGGTATGCGGCTGCGCGACCGGGAGGCGAGGCTCATGACTGATCGCCTGTTTTCGGATCGCCGGGACGCGGGCCGCGTGCTCGCGGGACTCCTCGGCCACTACCGTGGGCTGCCCGGCGTCGTCGTCCTCGGCCTGGCGCGTGGCGGGGTCCCGGTGGCGTACGAGGTGGCGATCGGCCTCGGCCACCCGCTCGACGTGTTCCCGGTGCGCAAGCTCGGCACGCCCGGCCGCGAGGAGCTCGCCATGGGGGCGATCGCCGGAGGCGGGGTGATCGTGCTCGACGAGGACGTCGTCCGCGGGCTCGGCCTCCGGTCCGACACCGTCCGGCAGGTCGCCGAGCGGGAGTCCCGCGAGCTGGCGAGGCGGGAGCGGGCCTACCGGGGCGACACGCCCGCCGCGGACCTGCGCGGCAAGACCGTCATCGTGGTCGACGACGGGCTGGCGACCGGGGCGACCATGCGCGCCGCCGTCCGCGCGGTCCGGCAGCGGGAGCCGGCCAAGATCGTGGTCGCCGTGCCCGCCGCGCCCGAGTCCACCTGCCAGGAGCTGTCCACCCTGGTGGGCGAGGTGGTCTGCGCGACCACGCCCACGCCGTTCTTCTCGGTGGGGGAGTCGTACTGGAACTTCGCCCAGACCGCCGACGAGGAGGTGCGCAGGCTGCTTCGCGCGGCGGCGTCGGCGCGGGCCGGGGCCCCGCCCGTCCGGACCGACCTCGCGATCCTGCGCTCGGAGCTCGTGCCCGTGCGGGACGGGGTCCCCTCGGACGAGGTGTTGTTCGACACCGTCGGCGACGCGCGGTTCGTGCTGATCGGCGAGGCGTCGCACGGCACCCACGAGTTCTACGCCGCGCGCGCCCGGATGACGCGGCGGCTGATCGAGGAGAAGGGCTTCGTCGCCGTGGCGGTGGAGGCCGACTGGCCCGACGCGTACCGGGTGAACCGGTACGTCCGGGGGCGCGGCGACGACGCGACCGCAGAGGAGGCGCTGGCCGGCTTCCGGCGCTTCCCGGCGTGGATGTGGCGGAACGCGGACGTGCTGGAGTTCGCCGGGTGGCTGCGCGAGCACAACGAGCGGCTCGACGAGCGGGCGCGGGCCGGGTTCTACGGGCTCGACCTCTACAGCCTGCACCGGTCCGCCGACGAGGTCGTCGCCTATTTGGAGAAGGTGGACCCGGGCGCGGCGGCACGGGCCCGCGACCGCTACTCCTGCTTCGACCACAGCGACGGCGACGACGGGCAGGCGTACGGCTTCGCCGCCGCCTTCGGCGCGGGGGAGTCGTGCGAGCGGCGGGTGATCGACCAGCTCGTGGACCTCCAGCGCAACGCGCTGCGCTACCAGCGGGCACAGGGACTGCTCGGTGAGGACGAGTTCTTCCACGCCGAGCGGAACGCCGCGGTGGTGGCGGCCGCGGAGCGGTACTACCGCACGATGTTCGGCGGCCGGGTGTCGTCGTGGAACCTGCGCGACCGGCACATGGCCGACACCCTGTTCGCGCTCTCCGAGCACCTCGGCTGGCAGCGCGGCGAGCCGGCGAGGATCGTGGTGTGGGCGCACAACTCCCACCTCGGCGACTCGCGGGCGACGGAGATGGGCGCGCGCGGCGAGCTCAACCTCGGCCGGCTGGTGCGCGAGCACAACCGCGGGGACTGCCGGCTCATCGGCTTCACCACCTTCGCCGGCACCGTCACGGCGGCCGACGACTGGGGCCGCCCGGCCGAGCGGAAGATCGTCCGCCCGGCGCTGCCCGGCTCGGTCGAGGAGCTGTTCCACGAGGCCGGGCACAAGGAGTTCCTGGTCGTCCTCACGCGTTCGGCCGGTGCGGCGGACCTGCTGCGCGGGGCGCGGCTCGAACGCGCCATCGGCGTCGTCTACCGGCCGGGCACGGAACGGCAGAGCCACTACTTCCAGACCCGCCTGTCCGACCAGTTCGACGCGGTGATCCACATCGACGAGACCGGCGCGCTGGAGCCCCTGGAGTGTACGGCCCGCTGGGAGCGCGGAGAGGTCCCGGAGACCTACCCGGTGGCGGTCTGAACGGAGCCGGGAGCGGTTTGCCGAACCGGCAACTCGATTCACGGCGGCGTCACGGCCCGATGGATGATCCCCGCAGGACCCACCAGGAGCTTTGGAGGAATCGATGGCGCAGCCCGCCCCCGCCGCGGCGATCACACATCGCCTGGTCCCGTCTCCCGCCGGTCGCATCCACGTGGTGGAGCAGGGCTCCGGGCCGCTGGTGCTGCTGGTGCACGGGTTCCCCGAGTCCTGGTACTCCTGGCGGCGCCAGCTCCCGGTGCTGGCCGCGGCCGGTTACCGGGCCGTCGCCCTGGACGTCCGGGGCTACGGCCGCTCCTCCAAGCCCACCGACGTGGCCGCGTACCGGATGCTGGAGCTGGTCGAGGACAACGTCGCCGTCGTGCACGCCCTGGGCGAGCGGACGGCGGTGATCGTCGGCCACGACTGGGGCGCGACCATCGCCGCGAACTCCGCCCTCGTGCGGCCCGAGGTGTTCCGCGCGGTCGGGTTGCTGAGCGTGCCGTACGCCCCGCGCGGCGGGCCGCGGCCCGGCGAGGTGTTCGCGCGGATGGGCGGGGAGGAGGAGTTCTACGTGAGCTACTTCCAGGAGCCCGGCCGGGCGGAGGCCGAGATCGAGCCGGACGTCCGCGGCTGGCTCGCCGGCTTCTACGCCGCCCTGTCCGGCGGCACAATGCCGCCCGCCGGTGCCCCGGACCCGCACTTCGTGTCCCGGGGCGGGAGGTTGCGCGACCGCTTCCCGGCCGGTCGGCTGCCCGCCTGGCTCGATGGGGACGACCTCGACGTCTACGCGGCCGAGTTCGAGAGGACCGGCCTGACCGGGGCGCTGAACCGCTACCGCAACATGGACCGGGACTGGGAGGACCTCGCCGGCTTCGACGGTGCTCCCGTCACCCAGCCGTCGCTGTTCGTCGGCGGCGCGCTGGACGCCTCCACGACATGGATGGCCGACGCCATCGCGGCCTACCCGGCCACCCTGCCGGGCCTGATGTCCTCACACGTGCTCGACGGCTGCGGCCACTGGATCCAGCAGGAACGCCCGGACGTGGTCAACGAGATCCTCACCGGCTGGCTCGCCGCCCTGCCCGCCTGAACCGCCGGGCCTGAACCCGCCGGGCCTGAACCGCCTGTCCGGACCGCCCGTACGAAGCAGAACGTCCGGGCCGGCCCCCGTGTGGGCCGGCCCGGACGTCATGTCACCCTCAGACCAGGTCGAACCGGTCGAGGTTCATCACCTTGTCCCACGCCCGGACGAAGTCCGTCACGAACTTCTCCTTGGCGTCGTCGCTCGCGTAGACCTCCGCGACCGCGCGCAGCTCGGAGTTCGCCCCGAAGACGAGGTCGGCCCGGGTGCCGGTCCACTTGACCTCGCCGGTGGCGAGGTCGCGTCCCTCGAACGTGGTCTGGTCCTCCGACGTCGACTTCCACTCCGTGCCCAGGTCGAGCAGGTTGACGAAGAAGTCGTTGGTCAGAACCTCGGGGGTCTCGGTGAGGACGCCGACCTTCGACTGCTGGTGGGTGGCGCCCAGGACCCGCAGGCCGCCGACGAGGACCGTCATCTCGGGGGCGCTGAGGTTCAGCAGGTTCGCCCGGTCGATGAGCAGGTACTCGGCCGGGAGCCGGTTGCCCTTGCCGTAGTAGTTGCGGAACCCGTCGGAGGCCGGCTCGAGCGCGGCGAACGACTCGACGTCCGTCTGCTCCTGCGACGCGTCCACGCGGCCCGGCGTGAAGGGGACCTCGACGTCGAAACCGGCGTCCTTGGCGGCCTTCTCGACGGCGGCGCACCCGGCGAGCACGATCAGGTCGGCGAGGGAGACCTGCTTGCCGCCGGTCTGCGCCGAGTTGAACGACTGCTGGATGCCCTCCAGGGTGCGCAGCACGGTCGCCAGCTGGTCGGGGTCGTTGGCCTCCCAGCCGCTCTGCGGCTGCAGGCGGATGCGCCCGCCGTTGGCGCCGCCGCGCTTGTCGCTGCCGCGGAAGGACGCGGCCGACGCCCACGCGCTGGACACGAGCTGGGAGACCGACAGGCCCGAGCCGAGGATCTGCTCCTTGAGGGCGGCGATGTCCCCGGCGTCGACGAGCTCGTACGTCCGCTCCGGCAGCGGGTCCTGCCACAGCAGCACCTCGCCCGGGACCTCCGGGCCGAGGTAGCGGGAGACCGGGCCCAGGTCGCGGTGGGTCAGCTTGAACCACGCACGGGCGAAGGCGTCCGCGAACTCGTCGGGGTTCTCGTAGAAGCGCCGCGAGATCTGCTCGTAGATCGGGTCGGCCTTGAGCGCGATGTCGGTCGTCAGCATGCCCGGCGCGTGACGCTTCGACGGGTCGTGGGCGTCGGGAACGGAGCCCGCTCCCGCGCCGTTCTTCGGCGTCCACTGCCACGCGCCCGCCGGGCTCTTGGTCAGCTCCCAGTCGTAGCCGAACAGGTTCCAGAAGAAGTTGGTGGACCACTTGGTCGGTGTCGAGGTCCAGGTGACCTCGAGACCGCTGGTGATCGTGTCGCCGCCCTTGCCGGTGCCGTAGCTGTTCTTCCAGCCGAGGCCCTGCTGCTCGATCGGGGCGGCCTCGGGGTCGGGGCCGACGTTGTCGGCCGGGCCGGCGCCGTGGGTCTTGCCGAAGGTGTGACCACCGGCGATGAGGGCGACCGTCTCCTCGTCGTTCATCGCCATCCGGCCGAACGTCTCACGGATGTCGCGGGCCGCGGCGAGCGGGTCCGGCTGGCCGTTCGGGCCCTCCGGGTTGACGTAGATGAGGCCCATCTGGACCGCGGCGAGCGGGTTCTCCAGCTCACGGTCGCCGCTGTAGCGCTCGTCGCCGAGCCAGGTGGTCTCCGGGCCCCAGTAGACGTCGTCGTCGGGCTCCCAGGCGTCCACCCGGCCGCCGGCGTAGCCGAAGGTCTTGAAGCCCATCGACTCCAGGGCGACGTTGCCGGTGAGGATCAGGAGGTCGGCCCAGGAGATCTTCTTGCCGTACTTCTTCTTGACCGGCCACAGCAGCCGGCGGGCCTTGTCGAGGTTCCCGTTGTCCGGCCAGCTGTTCAGCGGGGCGAAGCGCTGCTGGCCCGAGCCGGCGCCGCCGCGGCCGTCGCTGATCCGGTAGGTGCCCGCGCTGTGCCAGGCCATCCGGATCATGAGCGGGCCGTAGTGGCCGAAGTCGGCCGGCCACCAGTCCTGCGAGGTCGTCAGCACCTCGGCGATGTCCCGCTTGACCTCCGCGAGGTCGAGGGACTTGAACGCCTCGGCGTAGTCGAAGTCCTCACCGAGGGGGTTGGCCACGGCGGGGTTCTTGGCGAGGATCTTCAGGTTGAGGCGCTCCGGCCACCACTGGTGGTTGGCGTTGCCCTGGGTCGGGTGCGGGGCGCGCGTGTGCGCGACCGGGCAGCCGCCCTCGCCCTCCGTCTTCGGGTCGACAACGATTGCGTCGTGGTTCTCGGTCAAGGGAATCCTTCTGGAACTAGTCGATCATGGGGCTCAGGAAGCGCGGGCGCTGGAACAGCCGGGGCACAGGCCCCAGTAGATGACGTCGGCCTCGTCGATCGCGAAGCCGTGGTTGTCGGACGCGGTCAGGCACGGTGCCTCGCCGGTCGCGCAGTCGACGTCGGCGACCACACCGCACGACCGGCACACGACGTGGTGGTGGTTGTCGCCGACGCGGCCCTCGAACCGGGCCGGACTGCCGGCCGGTTCGATGCGGCGTACGAGTCCCGCTGCGGTCAGGGCATGAAGGGCCTCGTACACGGCCTGCAGAGAGACGTGGCCCACGCGATCGCGGACCCCGGAGGCGATCGCCTCGACGTCGAGGTGGTCGCCGCTGCGCACGGTCTCCAGCAGCGCGACGCGGGCGGCCGTCACCCGCAGGCCGGCCCCGCGCAGTTCCTCGGCGGTCGTCGGAGTCCTGGGCGCGATCATGGCGCCAACCTATCGCCTAAACACGAAGAGTTCAAGAGAGCGAATGACACAAATGTCTAGGTCTCTCAGGTGATGTCCGTCTCGCTGCGGCATGCGCACCTTGCGCGCGGCGCCGGGGATCGCCTCGCCGTTCGTGCGGAACGGGTGACGCGGGACCCGTACGGAGAGGTCAAAGGTCCCTGCCCGGCGGGTCCGGCGGCCGGGCACCGTTGGGTGAGTCCGGCGGTGTGACCGCGTTCGAAGCGCTCGTGGAGGATCGAAGGCACATGTGCGAGTACTGCGGCTGCCAGGCCGTGACAGCGATCGACGAACTGACGCGCGAGCACGACCTGGTGGTCGATCTGATCGCGGACGCGCGCACGGCGCACGCCGCCGGCGACGCGGAGACCATGGCCGTGATCGCCAGGCGGATCGCCGAGGTGCTCGGCCCGCACACCGAGGTCGAGGAGCACGGCCTGTTCCCCGCCCTGGCGGACGAGTTCCCCGAGCAGATCGCCGGACTGGAAGCGGAGCATCGGCGCGTCGAGGCCGTCCTCGGCGAGGCCGCGGACACCACGCCTGCCGATCTCGGCTGGCCGCTGAGGCTGCTCGACGCGCTGAACCTGCTGCGCACCCACATCCTCAAAGAGCAGGACGGAGTGTTTCCGGCGGCGTTGGCCGGTCTGAGCACCGAGGACTGGGAGGCCGTCGAGGCGGTCAGGGGGCGGGCCGGCACGCTGCTGCGGGCCGCCGGCGGCCAGTGAACCGACGCCCACCCGGTCGCGGTCCGTGACGACCGGCACGCGGCGGCCGGGAACGGCGCAAAATGCCCCAAAGGGGGGTAGAGCCTCTCATCGGCTTGCGCAAAAGCCGGTCGGGGCGCTGCCTCCGGCGGGCGTGCGGGGGTACCTACGCACCAGTCCGCGGTTCTCGGAGAGGGGAATTCCCCCATGACAATGACTGAGCATCAGCCGCACGCGGAGCACGATCACCGGCACGGCGCCGGATGCGGCCATGTCGCCGTGCCGCACGGCGACCACGTCGACTACGTCCACGACGGCCACCTGCACCGGGTTCACGAGAACCATGTCGACGAGTGCGAGGTGAGCGGGCACGCCGTACACGACACGCACGACCACGAGCACAAGCCGGGGTGCGGGCACGTGGCCGTGCCGCACGGCGACCACGTCGACTACATCCACGACGGGCACCGCCACGTCCGCCACGACGGTCACTGGGATGATCACTGACCTCAGAACCGGCCCGAGCTCCCCGGCGGGGAACGGACGATGCGGCCGGCGCTCGCGGCGCCGCTGATCGCCGCGGCCGGCCCGGCGGGCGGGGCCGATCTTGTCTCGGCGCGGACCCAGATGGCCCTGTCCCTCGGGTGGCACATCATCGTCGCGTGCCTGGGGGTGGGCATGCCCGCCCTGCTGCTGTTCACCGAATGGCGGGGGCTGCGCCGCGGCGACGACGACTACCTGCGCCTCGCCCGGCGCTGGGCGAAGGCGGTGGCCGTCCTGTTCGCCGTCGGAGCCGTGTCGGGCACGATCCTCAGCTTCGAGATGGGCCTGTTGTGGCCGGGTCTGATGGGTGCGTACGGCCAGGTGATCGGGCTTCCGTTCGCGCTGGAGGGCATCGCGTTCTTCCTTGAGGCGATCTTCATCGGGATCTACCTCTACGCGTGGGACCGGCTCTCGCCCAGAGCCCACCTGCTGACCGGGGTGCCGGTGATGGTCGCCGGTGTGGCCTCGGCGTTCTTCGTCGTCTCCGCCAACGCGTGGATGAACCAGCCGCGCGGCTTCCTCCTGGAGGGCGGCCGCGTCACGCACGTCTCGCCCTGGGCGGCCATGTTCAACCCCGCCACTCCGCCGCAGACCATCCACATGATCGTCGCGGCCTTCATGGTGTCGGGCTTCGCCACCGCGTCCGTCTACGCCGTGGCCCTGCTGCGCGGGCGGCGGGACCGCTACCACCGCCTCGGCTTCCTCGTGCCCTTCACCGTCGCGGGGGCGTTGACGCCCGTCCAGATCGTGGTGGGCGACTACACCGCGCGTTTCCTCGCCCGCTACCAGCCCACGAAGCTCGCCGCGATGGAAGGACTGCCCAGGACAGGGCCGCACGCGCCGCTGAGCGTCGGCGGGATCTTCGTGGGCGACCGTCTGCGCTACGCGTTCGAGATCCCCAACGGACTGTCGCTGCTGGTGGGCTACAGCCCGGACGCCGTCGTCCAGGGACTGGACCGCACGCCGTCCGCCGACCGGCCGCCCGTCACGCCGGTCCACCTGTGCTTCGACACGATGGTCGGCATCGGCGTCCTGCTCCTGCTGCTGGCGGCCTGGCTCGCCTTCACCTGGTGGCGGCGGCGCGAGATCCCGCGCTCCCGCCTGTTCCTGTGGCCGGCGGCCGCCTCCGGCGTGCTCGCCGTCGTCGCCGTCGAGGCGGGCTGGGTGGTGACCGAGGTCGGCCGTCAGCCGTGGGTCGTGTACGGCAGGCTGCGCACCGCCGACGCGGTCAACCCCGCGCCCAACCTGTGGGCGGGACTCCTGCTGCTGGTCGTCGTCTACACGGTTCTCACGGTGTCGACCGTGTACGTGCTGCGGCTCATGGTCCGCGCCCGGCCGGTGGCCGCGCCACAGGAACGGGAGACGGCCTGATGGAGGCGGCGCAGGTCCTGCTCGGGGTCATGTGGCTCGGCCTGACCCTGTACGCGCTGCTCGGCGGTGCCGACTTCGGCGGCGGCCTGTGGGACCTGCTGGCCGGGGGCAGCCGGGCGGGCATGCCGCAGCGGCGGCTCATCGAACACTCGCTCGGCCCTGTATGGGAGGCCAACCATGTCTGGTTGATCTTCGTGCTCGTGGTGCTGTGGACCGGCTTCCCGACGGTCTTCGCGGCGGTGATGTCCACGCTCTACATCCCCCTCACGCTGGCCGCGTTCGGGATCATCGGCAGGGGGGCCGCGTTCGCGTTCCGCAAGAGCAGCACCGAGCTGTGGCAGCAGCGCCTGTTCGGCGCGGCCTTCGCGCTGTCGTCGGTGCTCACGCCGTTCTTCCTCGGCACGGTGGCCGGGGCCGTCGCGTCCGGCCGGGTGCCGCCCGGCCTGGCCAGGGGAAGCCTCGTGGGCGCGTGGGTCAACCCGACCTCGATGCTGGGCGGCGTCCTCGCGGTGGCCGTCTGCGCCTACCTGGCCGCGGTCTACCTGTGCGACGACGCCGTGCGGTCCCGCCTGCCCGGGATGGCCGAGGTCTTCCGGCGCAGGGCGCTGGCCGCGGCCGCCGTCACCGGTGTGGTCGCCCTCGGCGGCATCGGAGTGCTGCACGCCGACGCCCCCCGGCTCTTCACCGGCCTCACCCACAGGGCGCTGCCGCTCGTCGTGGCGAGCGCCGTGCTCGGCGTCGCGTCCATCGCGTTGCTGTGGCTGCGCCGCTACCTGCTCGTACGCGGCACCGCGGCCCTGGCCGTGGCCGCCGTGATGTGCGGATGGCCGGTGGCGCAGTATCCGCTCATGCTGCCGCCGGCCGTGTCCTTCCGGCAGGCGGCGGCGGAGCCGGCGGTGATCACCGCGGTTCTCGCCGTCGCGGCGGCGGGCGCACTGCTGGTGCTGCCGTCGATCGCGTTGCTGCTCGCCGTGCAGCACCGCCTGCCGTTCGAGCGGGGCGGCCCCTACCCTGGTCGCTGACGACGACCGTGCGAAGGGGTGAGCCGCGTGAGCGACCAGGATGTGCCGGCCCGGCTCCGGGAGATCTGCCTGAACCTGCCGGAGGCCGTGGAGAGGCCGTTCGGGGGCCACACGGCGCCCACCTACCGGGTCGGCGACAAGATGTTCGCGATGACCAGCGAGGATGGGCGTTCGCTGACGTTCAAGGCCGGGCCGGGGGTGCAGGACGCCCTCGTGGCCTCGGATCCGGAGCGCTTCTTCGTCCCGCCGTACGTCGGCCGCAACGGCTGGGTGGGCGCACGCCTGGACGCCGATCAGGACTGGGACGAGATCGCCGGGCTGATCGAGGACAGCTACCGGCTGATCGCGCCGAAACGACTGGTCCGGCTCCTCGACGAACCGCCGGCCGCCCAGACCGCCTAGTAGTGCTTTGTTAGGTCAGCCTGTTGTGACTGGTTGGTGCCGGTGTGTAGTGGTGCGATGCGGGTGTGCCCCCCGAGCACCTCGCGCATGTCCGCCGGCAACTGGAGTTGTTCGCCGCTGAGATGTTCGCTCCTTTGGCCCGCCGGGATCAGCGGGCCAAAGGGCTGACCTACCTGCGGGGCCTGCTGCTGGACGGCCGCCGCAAGTCGATGCAGCCGATGGCCGAACGCCTGGGAGTGGACCACCAAGGGCTGCAGCAGTTCCTCACCTCCTCCACCTGGGACCCCACCGAAGTGCGCCGCCGCTTGGCCACCCGGGCGATCGACACCATCACCCCGGCGGCGTGGGTGATCGACGACACCGGCTTCCCGAAGGACGGGATCGCCTCACCCGGGGTGGCCCGGCAGTACTCGGGCACCCTGGGCAAGGTCGGCAACTGCCAGATCGGCGTCAGCGTGCACGCCGTCACCGACGCCGCCTCCTGCCCGCTGAACTGGCGCCTGTTCCTGCCCGCCTCGTGGGACCCTGCACACGCCGGCGACGACGAGGCCACCGCCGCACAGGTCACCGCGCGCCGTGCCCGCTGCGCCATCCCCGACGGCGAACACCACCGGCCCAAGTGGCAACTCGCGGTGGAGATGCTCGATGAGCTGGCCGCCTGGGGGCTCGTGCCGCCGCTGGTGGTGGCCGATGCCGCCTACGGCGACAACGCCCGCCTGCGCGCCGCCCTTGCCGAGCGCGGCTGCCATTACGTGGTGCAGGTCAAAGGCGCGGTCACCGCCCACCACGCCACCGATGAACCCGACCCGGTCACCTACTCAGGCAGAGGTCGCCCGCCCCGGCCGCACCGCTACCCGAATAGGCCGATCAGCCTGCGCGAGCACGTCCTGGCCGTCGGACGGCAGGCGGCGATCACCGTGACCTGGCGCACCGGCTCCAAAGGAGCCATGACCGCCCAGTTCGTCATCCTGGTTCGCGTCGCCGGACGCCGGCCCCACCCCGCAGGTGACGGCACACTGCCCGTCAATGTCCTGATCGCGCAATGGCCCGCCGGTGAGGCCGAGCCGATCAAGTACTGGCTGACCGACCTGCCCGCCGACACCCCGTCGGCCACGCTGATCGCCCTGGCAAAGATCCGCTGGCGGATCGAACACGACTACCGCGAGCTGAAAACCGGCCTGGGCCTGGACCACTTCGAAGGCCGTTCCTGGATCGGCTGGCACCGCCACGTCACCCTGGTCACCGCCGCCCACCTGTTCTGCACCGAACTGCGCTTACACGACCCAAAAGCCGCAGCCTGACCCTCTACACGATCCTCAGAGAACTCCAGGTGCTCCTGGCCACCTGGACCGGCCGCTGCCCGACATGCTCACAGCGACCACCCTGATCACCTAACAAAGCACTACTAGGTCGTGTCTGACAAATCATGGCCCTGCTGCGCGCGGCCCAGGCGGCGCCTCGCCGCGTTGTCGTCGTCGCCCGGAGCTCCGCTCCGACCTCCTCCTCCGCCTTGCGATGCATCCACCTGGATCCACGCTCGCGACGGGCAGCATTTGTCAGACACTCCCTAGCGCGGCCGGTGCCTCACAGCGGCGGGTAGGCGTTGGCGAGGAGCTGCTGGAACTGCGGCCCGAACCACTGCCCCGCCGCCGGGGCGTACGGCAGCGCCCCGCTGGGCACGGTCCCCTGGACATAGGTGGGATCGCACATCGGGTCGGGGAGGAGGCCGTCGGGACTTGTGACGTTCACGCTCGCGCCGTCGGAGACGCCCGGCGGCTTGATCCACGCGTACGCGTCGACGCCGGCGGCGGGGATGGCCGCGGGCCGTGCGCCGAGCCCGGCGCCGGCCTGGTTGCACCAGTTGCCGACGCTGTGCCGGCGGTCCGTCCGGGACTCGTCGACGAACCGGTTCACATCGGTGGAGGTGCTCGTGCGAGCCGGGCGATACGGGCCGCCCCAGCCGCTGCGCGAGGTGTCGATCACCATGCCGATGCCGGATCCGAAGCCCGCCGCGATGAGCCGCTGCCGGAACGCCTGGGCGAACGAGAGCTCGTCCACGTAGTCGTTTCCGGCCACCCACTGCGAGCTCTTCACCGGCCGGCCCATCTGGGTGTTGTAGTACGGCTCGACCAGGGCGCCGTAGCCGGCGACGTTCACCGTGAAGCCGTGCACGGGTGAAGGCTGCCCTCCGGTCGCGCCCGCGATGCTCGCGAGCAGGTCGGCGGCCCGGCCGAAGTTGTCCGGATGACCGGCGACGCCGTGGTGGGAGGCGTCGAGGTAGACGTACACGTTGGGGACGGCGTGCAGCCGGGTCACCGCGTACCGCAGCGCCGCGGGATAGGCGCCGCTCGCCTGTACGGCGGCGCAGCGGGAGGTGGCGGCGGGCAGGAGCAGCCCGGGCAGGAAGTCGGGCTCGACGATCGCCACGATGCGCAACCGCTGGTAGGCCGGGTCGGCCAGGATCTCGGCGATCGGATCGACATACTCGCTCCGGTAGCGGTTCAGGCCGTCGGCCGCCACGCTGAAGTCCCCGTTGGAGACCGGGTGGGTGCAGTTCCGGTCCGGCAGGTCGTCGAGCACGATCTGGATCGTGAGCGGGGCCGAGCCGAAGGCGTCCTGCACGACGGCCTCGTTCAGATGCGCGAGCAGCCCGGGGGAGGAGGCGGTGCCCTCGATCAGGGAGACGCGGTCGAGCCAGACGCCGGTCGGCTGGTCGGCCACCGCCGCACCGCCGGGCTCGGCCGCGGCCGACGCCGACCACCAGGGATCGACGTAGCGCTGGGCGGCCACGTAGGGGTTGTCGACGCGGGTGTCCGCGGCGGCGGGGGTGCCCGTGAGGACCGCCGTGACCGGCAGGAGGATCACCGCCGCGACCACCGCCATGAGACGCGCTCCGAGCCGCACCGCCATGCCGTGCCTCCCCACCGCGCGAGATCGTCGTCACCCCGCACGATTCACCGGCGTGGCGGGCGCGTACAGCGCCCGACGGCGCCTGTCGCCGTACGCGCGCCCGGCCCGGGGGGGCGCGCCCGCCCTCAGCTCGGCGAACACCCCGCCGCCCGTCGCCGTTCGACGCCGCCGCGCGCCGCGTCGGATGAATGCTTCAGCCACCCGGGCGCCGGGGGGCGAGAATGCCGGCCACCCGGACGTACGGCCACCCGGATGCCGGCGGCGCGGAGGCGTCGGGCGAGACGCACGGAAGCGACCGTCATCGCGCCGGGGCCGCCGGCTCGGTGACGCGGGCGCCGGTCACGACCAGGCCCAGGCAGACCAGGGCCGCGGCCGCCACCGCCGCCAGCATGAGGGGGTAGGAGAGCCACGACGACAAGCCGGCCAGCACGGTGGGGAGCAGGAAGCCCGCGTAGGCGAGCATGTAGTAGACGCCGGTCAGGCCGGCGAGGTCGTCGGGGCCGGCCATGCGCTGGATCTCCAGCAGTCCGGAGACCACCGCGAGGCCGTAACCGGCGCCCAGGGTGGCCGCGGTGACGGCCGCGAGCCACGGCGACAGCAGCACCGCGTTCGCCGCGCACAGTGCCGCGCCGAGGAGCATCACCGCCATCGCCGCCACCGGAGCCCGTCCCGTCCGGGTTCCCGTCCCGCCGTTTCCCCTCTCGCCGGTGTTCGTCTCGCCGGGTTTCACCTCACGGGGTTTCATCTCGCCGGTTCTCACTTCACCGGTTTTCATCTCACCGGTTTTCACTTCACCGTGCAGCCACCTGGCCACGGGCTGCACCGCCGCGCCCGCGCCCAGGGTCAGCACGGTCAGTCCGGTCGCGTACGCGAGCCCCCAGTCCCCGACGCGGAAGCCGACCAGCTGAGGCATGACCGCGTACGCCAGTCCGGCCGCGCCGAACACCCACGGCGCCATGGGCAGGACCACGAGGCGGAACCGCCTGCGGGCCGGCGCGGGGACGCGCAGGTCCTCCACCAGCGCCGTGAGGAGCCGCCGGGCCGGACGACCCGCCGCGTGCGCGAGCGGCGGCCGCGTCTCCGGCACCCGCAGGAGCAGGACGGGTATCGCCGCGGTGAGGAGGAGATGGACGGCGTACGGACTCACCATGGGCCACGGTCCCCACTGGGCCAGCACGCCCGCGACCCCGGCGCCGAGGCCGAATCCCGCCGTCTGGCACAGCGCCGCCCGGCGTGCGGCGAGCCCGCCGTCCGTCCCGCCCGACAGCTCCTTCACCCAGCTGCTGCCCACGGACATGGCGATGCCGACGGCGAAGCCGGTGATCAGCCGTCCCACGTAGATGGGCCAGGCGCTCTGACCGCCGAAGCAGAGCACCAGGCTCGCGACGGCCGAGGCGACGGAGCCGGCCACCAGCACGGGACGTCGCCCGCGCCGGTCGGACACGGGCCCGGCGAGCAGGAGCCCCGGCACGAGTCCGACGACGTACGCGCCGAGGAAGGCGTCGACGCTGAGCGTGGAGTAGCCGCCCAACCGGCGGTACATCAGCAGCAGCGGGGTGAACTGGTTGCCGCCCCAGCCGCAGGCGAACATCGCCGCGGCGACGGTCCGCCAGGCGCCGGGCCTGAGCGGGACGGCAGGCGGGAGGGCGGCCTGCCGGGATTCCGGCATCCGCTGGGTTTCGGGCATGGAAAGTCGGACCTTCGAGAGGAGTGCGTGAGGGGGACGCGGTCAGCGGTCGTCGAGGCCGGGGTGCGGTGAGCCGTGCGTCGCGGTGAGGTGACCGAGCAGGGCCGAGGCGAAGGCCGCGCTGTCCGCGCCGACGAGGTGGCCGAGGAGGGCCTCGTGCTCGTCGGCCAGCAGGGGCAGCCGCTCCGGCCGCGGGCGCAGCGCGGCGATGCTCATCCGCCGCTGCCGGTCGCCGAGCGTGGCGTAGAACCGGCCGGCCAGCCGGTTTCCCGACGCCTCGACGATGCACCGGTGGAACGCCTCGTCCGCCTCGGCGAACCGGCCGACGTCCGCGGCCTCGGCGAGGGCCCGCTGACGCCGCAGCAGCTCCCGCATCCTCTCGTGGTGCTCGTGCGGCAGGCCGGTCCTGGCGATGCGCTCGGCCGCCGACCGTTCGAGGGCCAGCCGCAGCTCAAGGACGTCCGCGGCCTCTCCCGGCGGCACCGGCACCACCACCGCGCCGCGCTTGGGGTGCAGCGCCAGCAGTTCCTCCGACTCCAGTCGCAGGAACGCCTCCCGGACTGGCGTCCTGCTCACGCGTACCCGTTCGGCGATCTCGCCCTCGCTGATGAGGCTCCCGCCCGGCAGCTCGCCGGAGAGGATCAGCTCCTTGGTCACGGCGTACGCGGTGTGGGCGGCGGACGGGCGTTTCGCGGGATCGGCCATGCCGGGAGCGTAGCAGCCATAGATACAAGTTGTATCTATGGGATGCGTCGCGACCGAAACATCGCGGCCAGGAGGACTTATATGGGATTTCTGGTGCGATTGAGGCTTCACCGGCGCAGCGGAACGTGATACGGATCACATAAAGGACCGGAATTTACTGCCGGTTGAGGAGGTTCTGACGCGCTATGAGGTTCTTCCCGGTGCACGTGCTGCTCGTCAAGCGGCTGCACGTCGACCTGTGCCGGTTGAGTAGTCGTCTCTGTCACTGAACGCAGTCACCACTCCTTCCCCCCCTTCACCTCGCATGCCGCCTCGGCGTCAGCATGCCTTTCTGCCGGAGTCTCGTTCGTGAAGAAACTCTCCTTTTCCCTGCAGTTGCTGCTCGGCCTGGTGATAGGCGCGGCCCTCGGGTTCGTCGCCCGCGCCGGTGACGTCACCTGGCTCACCACCACCCTCACCGAAGTCGGCAAGATCTTCGTCCAGCTCCTCAAGCTCGCGGTCGCGCCGCTGGTCTTCACCGCGGTCGTCGTCAGCGTGGCCAACCTGCGCAACGTCAGCGGCGCCGCCAGGCTCGCCGGCAAGACGCTGCTCTGGTTCCTGATCACCTCGCTGATCGCGGTGGTCTTCGGCATCGGCCTCGGCCTGATCCTCAATCCCGGCCAGGGCGTCACCATCTCCACCGCCGGGGCGAAGGCCGTCGACCTGGAGGGCGCGGGAACCTGGCTGGACTTCCTGACCGGCATCATCCCGACCAACATCGTCACCGCCTTCACCGAGCTCAACGTCCTCCAGATCGTCTTCCTGGGGGTCGTCCTCGGCGCCGCCGCCCTGGCGGTCGGCGACAAGGCCGAGCCGTTCCTCGGCTTCAGCCGGTCCGTCCTCGAACTGGTCCAGAAGGCCCTGTGGTGGGTCATCAGGCTCGCCCCGATCGGCACCGCCGGCCTGATCGGCAAGTCCGTGGCCAGCTACGGCTGGGATCTGCTCGCCCCGCTCGCGAAGCTCAGCGCGGGCGTGTACATCGGCTGCCTGCTGGTGCTCCTGGTGAGCTACCCGCTGCTGCTCGCCTTCGTCGGCAAGGTCAGCCCGCTCACCTTCTACCGCAAGGCCTGGCCCGCGATCGAATTGGCCTTCGTCTCCCGTTCCTCGGTCGGGACCATGCCGCTCACCCAGCGGGTCACCACCGAGCGTCTGGGCGTGGACCGCGACTACGCCTCCTTCGCCGTGCCCTTCGGGGCGACGACCAAGATGGACGGCTGCGCCGCCATCTACCCCGCGCTCGCGGCGATCTTCGTGGCCCAGGTGTTCGGCGTCCATCTGGGCGTGGGCCACTACCTGCTGATCGCGTTCGTCTCCGTGGTCGGCTCGGCCGCGACCGCCGGTCTGACCGGCGCGATCGTGATGCTCACCCTGACCCTGAGCACGCTGGGCCTGCCCCTGGAGGGCGTCGGGCTGCTCCTGGCGATCGACCCGATCCTCGACATGATCCGTACCGCGACCAACGTCACGGGGCAGATGGTGGTGCCCGTCCTGGTCGCCCGTTCCGAGGGCCGTCTCGACGAGGAAGTGTTCAACGCTCCGGCGCAGTCTCTGGACGAAGCCCCGGTCGCGGTTCGTCCCGCGTCGGGTCCTGAGCCTGCTCTCACCTGAGTCTCCTGCCCCTCCGGTCTGCCGGCGGGGACGGCCTCGCCCACGACGTCGCGTCGTGGGCGAGGCCGTTTCTGTGCGAGCAGCCGTGCACGGTGATACGTGCCTGAGCGGCCGCCGATACACGGTGCAGGCGGCGCGGACACATGCCCCACCCACGATGGGCGGAGCGCGCGAACCCAGCGCGCCTTCTCACCGGAGGTGGTCGATCGATGTTCTCTGCCCGCATGCCCGGCCTGCGACCGCGGCCCGGCGCCGACAGCACCCGCTCACGCGCGCCCCAGCCGTCGGGCCGGTCGCCCCGGCCGCCTCGGCGCCGCAGGCGGGGATCGCTCAGCGCGCTGGCGGCGACGGGCGCGCTGGCGTTGGCGGTCTCCGCGTGCGCCGCGGCGGCCCAGACCGGTGACACCGCCGCGACCGCCAAAGGTGACGTCCGCGCCGGCGCGTCCACGACGGACGGCCGGACGCCCCGGCCCGGCGCCCACAGCGCCGGTGACCCGCTCTTCACCTACCTCGGGAACGGCGGCTACGACGTCGCCTCCTACGACATCCGGTACGACTACCGTGCCGGCACCACGAAGATGAACTCCTCCGTGCGCATCACGGCCACGGCGAAACAGGCTCTGTCCAGCTTCAGCCTGGATTCGAAGGTGGACCGCGTCGACTCGGTGTCCGTACAGGGCGAGCGGGCCGCGTTCACGGTGTCCGGCGAGAAGCTCGTGATCACGCCGCGGCATGCCCTGCGCGAAGGCGAGTCCTTCCGTGTCGACGTCTCCTACCGCGTCGACCGCGCGGACGACACGCGGTCGCCCTCCTACCCGCCCACGGCGCACTACCTGCAGGCCTGGCTCGAAAAGGACGACGGTTTCGCGGTCATGGGTCAGCCCGACCGCGCCCACATGTTCTTCCCCGGCAACGACCACCCCAGCGACAAGGCCCGCTTCACCTTCCGCGTCACCACGCCCAAGAACCTCCAGGCGGTGGCGAGCGGAACGCTGCGGTCGCGCAAGACCACCGGGGACCGTACGACCTACACCTACACCACCCGCGATCCCATCCCGACCCACGTGGCTCAGGTCGCCGTCGGCCGCTTCACGAAGGTGACGGCGCGCGGGCCCCACGGCCTGCCGATCCGCAGCCACCTCGCGACGGCCCGGTACAAGGCGGCGAAGGCCCAGGTGGACGACATCCCGGACCAGGTCGCCTGGGTGGAGAAGGAGATCGGCCGCAGGTATCCGTTCGAGACCTACGGGGTGCTGGGGGTGCCGGGAGACTACGACGGCGTCGCCCTGGAGTCCGCGACGCTTTCCACGTTCAGCGTCGAAGGACTGACGCGTCCGGCCGAGGAGATCGTGCCGACCATGATCCACGAGTTGGTCCACCAGTATTTCGGTGACGCCGTCTCCGTGCGCACCTGGAACGACATGTGGATCAGCGAGGGCCACGCCGAGTACTACCAGCTGCTCTATTCCGTGGCGAAGGGGTATCGGAAGCTCGACGAGGTCCTGAAGCAGCGCTACGAGTTCGAGTTCGACAAGCGGGTCGAGTCCGGGCCTCCCGCGCGGCTCAAGACGGCGCAGGACGTGCTGACCGGCGGGAACAACGGGGGCCTGCTGATGCTCGCGGGCCTGCGTCAGCAGGTCGGCGACTCCGTCTTCAAGAAGATCGAGCAGACGTTCTACGACCGATACCTGGGCAGGTCCGCGACCACGAAGGACTACATCGACGTGGCCAACCGCGTCAGCGGGCGCGACCTCACCTCCTACATCGAAGGCTGGCTCTACGGGGCCCAGGTGCCTCCGATGCCGGGCCACCCGGACTGGAAGCGAGCGGCGGCCCCGGCCTCCTGACGTTTCCCCGCCGTCACGCCACCGAAGAGGGGAGCACCGGGTGCGTCCTTATAAGCTCGCAAGCGCACTATTCGCCGCTTTTGGGGAGATATTTCGGGTTTGGATGTCAAGAGCGGGCCGCAGGCCCCTGTCACCGTGCTGCTCGTCGAGGACGACGAGGTGATCCGCAAGACGGTCGGGATGGCCCTGGAACGCTACGGCTACGCGGTGTCGACCGCCGGCGACGGCCTGACCGGCCTGGAGCTCTTCCGGGAGGGGCGGCACGACCTGCTGCTGCTGGACGTGATGCTGCCGGGCCTGGACGGCATCGGCCTGTGCCGCAGGGTCAGGGAGACCAGCCTGATCCCGATCCTGATGATGTCCGCGCGCGGTGACTCGCTGGACGTGGTGTCGGGCCTGGAGGCGGGGGCGGACGACTACGTCGTCAAGCCGGTCGACACCGGTGTGCTGGTGGCCAGGATCCGCTCACTGCTGCGCCGGGCGACGTTCACCCCCGCTCGCGAGCCCGCCCCCGGACACGGGCCCGCTCCCGCGTACGGGCCCGCTCCCGCCCAGGGGCCCGCTTTGCAGCACGGGCCGGACGATCCCCCCGAACCCGCGTCCGGCGGGACGGGCGACCTCGTCTTCGGCGACCTGGCCATCGACACCCACGGCCTGGAGGTGCGCCTGGCCGGCGAGCCGGTCGCGCTCGCCCCCACCGAGCTTCGGCTGCTGCTGGAGTTCGCGGCCAATCCGGGGATCGTGCTCGACCGGCAGACGCTGCTGCGCAACGTCTGGGACTACGGCTGGGACGGCGACAGCCGCGTCGTGGACCTGTGCGTGCAGCGGTTGCGCAAGAAGATCGGCGCCGACCGGATCGAGACCGTCCGCGGTTTCGGCTACAAGCTGCGGCGCTGACGTGAGCGCCGAGCCCGCCGAGACCCGCCGTACGACGTGGAACCGGCGGCGGACGCCGCCGGACCCCCGGCACCCGCCGCGCACCCGGGTGCCGCTGAACGCCCTGTCACTCGTGAATTCCCTGTCGCTGCTGGACCCCCGGTCGCTCCGATGGAAGATCGCCGCGCTGGTGGCGGCGGCGTCCTGCGCGGTCGCCGTGGCGGTCGGGGTGCTGGTGCACACGACGACGTACGACTGGTCGCTCAACGTGGGCAGGACCGCCGCGCTCCAGGCCGCCATAAGCGCGGCGACCGGCGGCGGGGACCAGACCGGCACGGTTCTCCAGGACCCGGCCGTGCTGCCGCCGGAACTGCTGCGGCAGGCGGCGGCAGGGGAACCGGTCACCTGGTACGACGACACGAAACCCGACGAGCCCTGGATGTGGGCGGCCGTCCGCGACGGCGGCCGCGTGCTGGCCGTCAAGGTGGACATGGGTGCCGAGCGGCGCAGCCTCCAGGCCCTCGACCGGCATATCGTCATGGCCACGCTGGCCGCGCTCGCGATCGTGGTGCCCCTCGCGGCGCTGGTCGCCGAACTGCCGAACCGGCGCCTGCGGCGCGTGGCGGGAACGGCCCGGCGCATCGCGGGCGGAGACCTCGACGCCAGGATCGGGGCGGGGGGCCGGACCCGTGACGAGATCGGCGAGATCTCGGCGGCCGTCGACTCGATGGCGGGCGCGCTGCAGGAACGGCTGCTCACCGAGCAGCGCTTCACCGCGGATGTGGCCCACGAGCTGCGTACCCCGCTCATGGGCTTGATCACCTCGGCGGAGCTGCTCCCGGAGGGAGAGATCACCGAGCTGGTACGTGACCGGGTCGGTGTGCTGCGCGCGCTGGTCGAGGATCTGTTGGAGATCTCCCGCCTGGACGCGGGCGCAGAGCGGGCCGAACAGGTGCCGGTGCCGCTGGGCGAGGTCGTCGAGGAGTCGGTGCGCCGGACCGGGCTCCCGGCCAGGGTGGAGGTGACCGGTCATCCCGTGGCC
Organism: Microbispora rosea; assembly: GCF_900156315.1. GTDB lineage: Bacteria > Actinomycetota > Actinomycetes > Streptosporangiales > Streptosporangiaceae > Microbispora > Microbispora rosea. Next base: position 33,039 of record NZ_FTNI01000011.1, read on the forward strand.
GACACCGACCCGCGTCGTCTTGACCGGATCATCGCCAACCTGGTCGCCAACGCGCACCGCCACGGGCGGCCTCCGGTCGAGGTCGGCGTGTGCGGCACGACGATCGTCGTGCGCGACCACGGACCCGGGTTCCCCGGCACGCTGCTGGCGGAAGGGCCCCGGCGCTTCCGTACGGGTGCGGAGGAACGCGGCAGGGGACACGGCCTGGGGCTGACGATCGCCCTCGGCCAGGCGCAGGTGATCGGCGCGTCGCTCGACTTCGCCAACGCTCCCGACGGCGGCGCGGTCGCCACCGTCCGCCTCGACGCCGGCGCCCGCGACCGGCACACGGGCGTATAGCCCCCGGAAGGCCACCGGCGGGCGCCGGCGCAGGCCGAGGAGCCGATACACGGCGGATACGCAGCCGCGCGAGATTCGAGCGGTTGCCGACTTCCCGCCGCGGCGGCACGGACATTCGTCCCGCACAGGGTGGGTGACGTGCGCAAACGCGCACCGATCACCCGGAGGTGCCTTCCATGCTCCCAGCCCGCCTGTCCGTCGTTCCCGCCGGAGAGCGGCCGGTCGACCGTCCGGCCCTGTCGCTCCGCCACCGTCGCTCCCTCCGCCTCGCGGCCTCGATGTGGGCCGTCGTCCTCATCGTCGCCGCGGCCGGCGGCTGCTTCGGATCTCCCGTAGGCGACGAGAACACGACGGACGAGGGCCTCGCGGCCGGAATGGCACTGCCGTGGCCGCAGGACGGCCAGACGAGCGTCATGGTCGAGGGCCTCGGCGATCTCGGCAGCAAGGGGGAGCGGGAGCCGGTGCCGATCGCGAGCGTCACCAAGGTGATGACCGCGTACGTGATCCTCAGCGAGCATCCGCTGAAGGGAGCCGCCGCCGGGCCGGTCATCGAGGTCGACAGGCAGGCCGCGGAGGAGTCGTCGTCCCGCGAGGAGTCGAGCGCGCCGGTCAGGGAGGGCCAGAGGTTCACCGAGCGTCAGATGCTCGAACTGATGCTGATCCCCTCGGGCAACAACATCGCCCGCCTGCTCGCCCGCTGGGACGCCGGATCCCAGGAGGCGTTCGTGGTGAAGATGAACCGGGCCGCGGCCCGCCTCGGCATGACCCACACCACCTACACCGGTGCCAGCGGCATCGAGCCGACAACCGTGAGCACCGCCGTGGACCAGCTGAGGCTGGCCCGGCGGGTGATGAAGGACCCGGTGTTCCGCTCGATCGTCGCCAAGCCCGAGGTCACGATCCCCGGGGTCCCCGGCGTGATCGTCAACACCAACACGCTGCTCGGCAGGTCAGGCGTCATCGGCCTCAAGACCGGCTCCACCACGCCGGCCGGCGGCGCCCTGATGTGGGCGGCCGAGGCCGTTGCCGCCGGCCGCACGTGGCTGATCCTCGGCGTCGTCCTGCACCAGGACGCCGGCTCGCCCCCCGCGACCGGCCTGCGGACCGCCCTGGACCGCAGCCGGACACTGATCGACGCGGTCCGTGAGTCGCTCGATTCCCTGGTCGCGGCACAGGGCCCGAGCGAGCAGGACACCTGACACAGGTGTGGCGGGGTGCATGTGCGGGGTCCGCGTCCCGGAAACCGGTGGATCGAGGGGGAGGAGTGGCAGGCGGAGCGCGCGGATCGGCCGTGGGGTGCGAGGCCGTTGCGGCGGACCCAGTTCGCCGTACCCGAATTCGCCGGACGGAATTTGTCGGACCCGCCCGGCACGATTGCCGCATGACCGAAGCGCCCCCCATCGACGCGATTCCCGACGAGATCGCCTACGCCGAAGCGGTCCGGCTGGCGGCCGACGCGGCCGCGGCCTACTACGGTGACGGCACCTCCCCATTGGACGACGACGCCTACGACAGGCTCGTCCGCGGCATCGCCGCCTACGAGAAGGCGCACCCCGATCAGGTGCTGCAGGCCTCGCCGACGGGCAGGGTCGCCGGAGTCGTGGGCGATGTCCCGCACACCGTGCCCATGCTCAGCCTGGACAACGTGTTCGGGCCCGAGGAACTGTCCGGCTGGGCCGCCTCGCTGGAACGCCGGCTGGGCCGTCCCGTGAGCGCATGGTCGGTGGAGCCGAAGCTGGACGGGCTGGCGATCGCCGCCCGCTATCGCGACGGCCGTCTCGTCCAGCTGGTCACCCGCGGCGACGGGAGCGCGGGCGAGGACGTCTCCCACGCGATCGGCACGATCGCCGGTCTCCCCGGACGGCTGGCCGGCCCGGTGACGGTGGAGCTGCGTGGCGAGGTGATGATGACCGCGCGGCAGTTCGAGGAGGCGTGCGCGAAACGGCAGGCCCACGACGGGACCACCTTCGCGAACCCGCGCAGCGCCGCCGCGGGCACGCTGCGGGCGCAGGACCGGCCGTACGTGTGCGAGCTGACGTTCTTCGGGTACGGCGCACTGCCGCTGCCCGATGACACCTCCGGCCTCGCGCGGCGGCTGCGGGAGTCGCCGCACAGCCAGGTGATGGACTGGGTCGCCGCGCAGGGGGTGCAGACCACGGCCGGGACCGCGGTCGCCGGGATCGTCGCGACGAGTGTGGAGCAGGTGCAGCAGCGGGTCGGGGAGATCGCGGCCGTGCGGCCGGAGCTGCCCTTCGGGATCGACGGCATCGTGATCAAGGCGGACGACGCGGCGGATCAGGCGCAGGCCGGGTTCGGCTCGCGGGCGCCGCGGTGGGCGATCGCCTACAAGCTGCCCGCCGTGCAGAAGATCACAAAGCTGCTCGGCGTGGAGTGGAACACCGGGCGGACCGGCGTGATCGCCCCGCGGGCGGTTCTGGAGCCGGTGGAGCTGGACGGTTCGGTCGTGACGTACGCGACGCTGCACAATCCCTCCGACATCACGCGCCGCGGGCTGATGCTGCGCGACAGCGTCGTCGTCTACAAGGCCGGCGACGTGATCCCGCGGGTGGAGTCCCCGGTGGTGCACCTGCGGACCGGCGACGAGCAGCCCATCGTGTTCCCGGAGGTGTGCCCGGCCTGCGGCGGTGAGATCGACACCTCCCAGGAGCGGTGGAGGTGCGTGCGAGGCCGGAGCTGCCGCGCGATCGCCTCGATCCGGTACGCGGTGGGCCGCGACCAATTGGACGTGGAAGGGCTGGCCGACAACCGCGTCCAGCAGATGCTGGACGCCGGGTTGATCGCCGACTTCGGCGACCTGTTCTCCCTCACCCGCGAGCGGCTGCTGGACCTGGAGCGGATGGGGGAGGTGTCCACCGACAACCTCCTCGCGGCCATCGGCAGGGCCACGACCAGACCGCTGAGCCGGGTGTTCTGCGCGCTGGGGGTCAGGGGGACGGGCCGCTCGATGAGCCGCCGCATCGCCCGGCACTTCGGCACCATGGAGGCCATCCGCGCGGCCGACGCCGAGGCGTTCCAGAAGGTGGACGGCATCGGTCCGGAGAAGGCGCCCGTGATCGTCGCCGAGCTGGCCGAGCTGAGCGACCTCATCGACAAGCTCGTCCGCGCCGGAGTGAACATGGTCGAGCCCGGCGTGGCGGCGGTGGCCGGTGACGAGGGCGGCACGACCATCCCGACGCCGGGCGGCGACGAGCCGGCCGCTCTGCCGCTGACCGGGATGACGGTCGTGGTCACGGGCGCGATGAGTGGGCGGCTGGCGGCGCTGTCCCGCACCCAGATGAACGAGCTCGTCGAACGGGCCGGAGGCCGGGCCTCGTCCAGCGTCTCCGCGAAGACCTCACTGGTCGTCGCGGGCGACAACGCGGGATCCAAGCGGGCCAAGGCCGAATCCCTGGGCGTGCGGGTCGTCTCCCCCGAGGAGTTCGCCGAGACGGTCGCCCAGCTGTTGTAGGCGCCCCTGTCCGCCGCGCACGGCCACACGCGGCGGGCGAGACGAGCAACTCAGGGAGTGTCCGGCAGATGTGGCCGCTTCACGCGCTCTCGCCGTCCGCCATCTCGTCGGCCTGATCTTCGGCGCGGTCGTCGGCGGGGTGGAAGGGGATCCGCGCCACCAGCATGAAGCCGCCGTCAGGCGTCCCCTTTCGCTCCAGCCGGCCGTCCAGAATCGCGATGCGCTCCTCGAGCCCCGCCAGGCCGAAACCGGAGTGGGGAAGCAGGTGCTGGAGGGACATCCGCGCTCGGCCCTCATCCCTGCCGTTCACCACCGAGACGGTCACGACACCGTCGCGCGCCTCGCAGCCCACTCGCACGCGGGACCCGGGAGCGTGCTTCCTGACATTGCTCAGCCCCTCCTGCACGACCCGGTAGCAGGCGTGCCCGACCTGAATCGGGAGGCCGATGTCCGGCAGGTCGTAGTCGAGACTGACCTGGGTGCCGGTGGCGGCCGCCTCTTCCACGAGGGAAGGTATCGCCTTGGCCCCCGCCGTCATCCGGGACCCGTCCTCGCGCCGCAGCACCGCGAGCAGCTCACGCAGCTCGGCGAGGGCCTCCACGCCCTTGTCCTCGATAGTCGTGGCGAGCCTGCCGATCTCGGGGTCCGCGTCGTCGCGGATGATCCCCGCGTTGAGGACCATCACGGTGACCGCGTGCGTCACGGTGTCGTGGAGTTCTCGCGCGATCCTGCGTCGCTCCCGGACGGCGGCCCGTTGCTCGCATTCCCGCGCCCCCGCCCGCAACTCGGAGATCATTCCGCGATAGCCGCGCACCCACGTGCCGACCAGCGCGGGCATGAAGATGAGCATCAGCGCGCGCGCCAGGCAGAGGTAGAGGACGTCGTCCGTCTTGGGGTCCACGTAGTCGACGGCTGTGGCAGTGATGATCAGAGGGACGGTCACCAGCTGCCAGTGGCGCACCTTGCTGTCCGCCGTCATCGAGTACGCGGCGAAGGCCATGGGCACGATCTGCCCGGTGATCACGGCGCAGAGCATCGAAGCGATGACCATGGGTAGCCCGGTGCGCCGGCGCACGAGCAAGGCGCCCGCGGTGATCACCTCGATGGTGATCTCGATCCATTCCGGCACCGGGCCCCACAGGGAGAAGGACAGGCCCAGGAGCGTCTGCGGGACGGTGAAACAGAGGATCGCGATCGCCAGCAGCGTGTCGACGATCCGCCGGCGGTGCGCCGTGGTGAATTCGGCCAGCGACGAGGGGACGCAGGCAAGATTGAGCGTGTTTCGCACGAGAGGGCTCTTTCTGGGAGGCCGCCCGGCTCCGCGCCCTCGGAAGGGCACCACGGTCGCTCCTCTTCGAGGAGGTCGCATGCTGAGGCGGGGAGCCGTCTTTCCATGTACGTGGCCATCGTCTGTCGAGGGAGACCACGTGGTTAAGGCCGTGGTCTTCCTGTGAGCGCCCATCCTGGGTGTGACACGGCCACCCAGAGCTGGTCGTCCTGGCGGCCCGGGGCGAGCACTTCGGCTTCTCCGACGTCGTCGGCGCCGCCCTCGTGAACGATCGGCAACTCGCCCAATACTACCCCAATTCAGGACAAATTATATAAAAATCATCCATAAGTGACATAAGGTGAAAAAGTGGATCGTCGGCGACTCCTGGGAAACTTCCTCCGGGCTCGCCGCGAGGCCGTGAGCCTGGAGGACGCCGGGCTGACGCGAATGGGGCGCCGCCGTACCCCTGGCCTGCGCAGGGAAGAGGTGGCCATGCTCGCCGGCGTCAGCAACGACTATTACGTGCGGCTGGAGCAGGGCAGGGAACGCCGTCCGTCCGAGCAGGTCCTCAACGCGCTCGCCCGGGTGCTACGCCTCGACGACGCCGCCACCGAGCACCTGTACGAGCTCGCCTACCCGCGTCCCCGGCCCCGGCCGGTCCGCCGGGAGGAGCAGGTCAGCCTGCGCCTGCTCCGCCTGCTCCGGGTGTGTGACGCCACCCCGGCGTTCATCCTCGGCCGCTGGATGGACGTGCTCGCGACCAACCGCCTGGCCGCCGCCCTCTGCGAGGGTCTCGACCACAAGGACAACCTCCTGCGCCTGTGCTTCCTCGACCCGCAGGCACACACCTTCTTCCCTGAATGGGAGGATGCGGCGGCGACGAAGGTGGCGCAACTGCGCGCCGTCGCCGGCACCGACCCCGAAGATCCCTTCCTGCCCCTGCTCGTGGACGAGCTGTCCGACCAGAGCGCGGATTTCGTACGGATGTGGGCTCGCCACGACATCCTGCCTCGGTGCGTGGAGCGTAAGCGCTTCCACCACCCCCTGGTGGGCGAGCTGACGTTCTCCTACGAGACCTTCACGGTCAACAGCGCCCCAGGCCAGCAGCTCGTCGTCTGCCAGGCCGAACCGGGAAGCCCGTCGGAGGCGGCGCTCGCCCTTCTCGCGCGCCTCCAGTCCGCCGTCACACCTCCATGAGCCGGGACAGCCGGACGATCGCGCCGGCCGCGAGGTCCACGACCACGGGGCCGGCCGCCGCCGGCCGTACGGTGCCGTCGTCCCTCGTGAGCGTGACGGACACGGAGACCTTCCGGTCGAACGTCGAACGGTCGGCGACCAGCGGCTGCACCAGGGTGACCTCGAGCGTGGGCGCGTCCGCGGGGAGGACGGCCCGCGCCACCTCGATCCCGGACACCGCGAAGACCAGCCCCACGCCGGAGATGCCCGCGGCCCGCAGATCCACGTCGCGCCGGATCAGGACGGCCGTGTGCAGGTTCTCCAGGTAGACGTTGCGGACGACCAGCTGGGCGGGGTCGGCGGGGTCGAGCAGCGCCTGCGGCACGACGGCCCCGTCCCGGACGGCGGCGGGCAGCGCGAGGTCCCCGTGGGCGGGCACGCGCGCCGGCGGGTCGAGCGGGACGCGCTCCCACCCCCCGACCGCCGGCCGCACCCAGAGGGCCGTCACCGTGGCCGCCGTGTCGGCGTCGTTGCGCAGCCCGGTCGCGGTGACCCGCACCGGCCCGCCGGGGTACGGGCCGGCCAGCTCGTCCACGTCCAGGTGCACGGTGGTCGCGATCGAGGTGGAGGAGTCGCCGGTGTCGAAGACGACCTGCGAGACCGCCTCGCCGCCGCGCAACTGGGTGACCGCCACGACGGCGTCGTCGTAGTCCACGTGCAGCGCCAGCCGGATCGCGTCGTCGTCCAGCACGGCGCGCAGGCCGCCCTCCAGGGTGCTCGACCGCACCGACACCCCGGTCGACCCCACCGAGGGGGACGTCGGAAGCAGCACGCGGACCTCGCGCCCGCCGGCGTCCGCGCGCAGCAGCGACTCCAGCTCGGTGAGCTCGGCCGCCGAAAGATCGGGCACGCACCGGGCCTGCAGGCGGCACGGCAGGCCCGCGTCCACGGTGGCGTCGAACACCTGCAGCCACTCCAGCTGAGGGCGGCCGGCCACGTCGCGGGCCACCCGGTAGTGGGCGGGCACGACGAGGTAGGTGGCCGGCTGCTGGAGCGACTCCCACACCGAGTATCGGTGGTCGCGGTCCAGGCGCGGAGCCGGCGCGAACCGCCGGGCCGGGGCGCGGCCGAGCTGGAAGGCGTCCTGGCATCCGACGATCACGGGCTCTGCGCCCCCGGCGTCCTGCCGGTAGAGGCCGGGGTTGTCCCGGCACGGCACCAGCAGCGGCAGGCGGTGCGAGCGGGTCACGGACACGCCCATGTCGATCGTGAACGACGGGGGGTCCGTGGCGAGCCCGCCCGAGCCCGTGAACCCGGTGCGGATCCCGTCGCGCCGTCCGCCGAGGTCGTCCCGGAGCACCAGGCGCCGGACGGCGGACGGCAGGGGGAGCGGCACCCGGGCGAGGGTCAGCGGGGCCGCCGGATCTTCCGCTGTCGCCTCCATCAGGGCCTCCACCGGGAACTCCGCTCGGGCCTCGCCCGATGACGCCGCCAGGAAGGCGGGCCCCGCCACCGCCGACTCCGTGAGCGGTGACTCTTCGAACGGTGACTCCGTGAACGGCTGCGGGACCTGGGTCAGCCGGACCGCGCCCCGCCCGGCGGTCGTGAGCTCGCCGGGGACGCGGACCTCGGTGGTCACCACGTCCGACCAGTTCGGATGCTCGTCGGGGATCGGGTGCTCCTCGCGGGGCGGCTCCTCGAACGGCCATCCGCGCACCGGCACGACCTCCAGACGGTGCGGCGTGTCCTGCTCCACCACGGAGGTGGCCCACGCGGCGAGCGTCTCCTGCACGCCGACGAAGCTCGTGCTGACGATCACCCCCGCCCCGTCGCCCGGCTGGAAGCCCGGCGTGCTCAGCGCGCCGTACGCGGCCCTGGCCACGGCTCCGCTGATCTCGGCCCGGCAGTGCACGACGTCGTCGCGCCGATCCACGTCGACCGGAAGCTCGGTGGAGGTCGGCCGGCCGGTGTCGGCGTCCACGAACGGGATGCGCAGCCGTACGCTCACGTCCGTCCACGGGACGGACTGGGCCCCGGCGGGCGGCGGGGGAAAGCGCAGCACGGCGGTGACCGTCGCGCTGAGGACGGGCGATCCCTCGTCGTCGTGACCGGTGACGCGGAACAGGAACCGGAACGTGCCCTCGGCGGCGGGGACGAGCTCCGGCGCGGGAGCCCACCAGGGCGGGCCCAGCTGCCAGTCCGGCAGCAGGGGCTCGTTCCGGTCGGCCGCCCCGACACGGGGGCCCGGCTCGTCGGCCTGGAGTCCTGGCGTGTTCATCGCGATCAGTCCTGGCTCACGACGGTGACGCCGGGCGCGGTCTTCTTCGGCACCCGCACGGGCAGGTCGCCGCTGCCCTCGCCGTCCGTCCAAGGCCCGATCCACTCGTCCCCGTCCTCGAACAGCGTGCCCTTGATGATCACGCGGACGCGGTATCGGTATGCCGGCGGCCGTCCCGGCTGTCCCGTGTAGAGGGCGAACCGGCGTTCCTTGTAGTGCTCTCCGGTGTCGGCCATGGTGAAGGTGAACGTCACGATCGGGCGCTCGCCGCCGTCGGGGCCCTCGCCCTTGGGCTGCACCTGCACCTCGACGATCTGGTTGCTCGCCGTCAGGTCCCGGTTGATGGAGATCGGGGCGAGCACGAGCGCGCCGGCGTTGTCGGCGCGCACGGCCACGTTCAGGCTGTCGGTGAGGGTGCCGAACGGGCCCGGGTCGAGGTCCACCTCGTTGGCCTCGACGATGATCCGGGAGAACCGGTCGTCGAGGGCGGACGGCGACTCGTCGAACTGGATGGTGCGCCGGACGAACACCTTGTCCGGACGCCATCCCTCCGGCGCGCCCGCGACCTCCGCCGCCTTCTTCTGGGTCTGCCGGGCGAAGAAGACCTCGCTGGTCGCGCCGCTGGCGTACACGAGGGTCGGTGAGGAGGCGGGGGCGAGCGGGGTGGTCTCCCCGACAGGGGCGCCCTCGCCGTGCACGTCGGTCGTCGCGTCGACCTCCTGCGGGCGCGGCGGCGGCAGGAAGTCGTGGGCGGACCACGCGATCTCGCCGTTCACGCTGGGGTAGCCGATCTGGACGCTGGCGAACTTCACCGGGTCGCCGCTCACACCGTTGGCCGGGTCGGGCCACTTGATGACGGGCCGGCAGACCGTGGTGATCTTGCGTTCCCAGTTGTCCAGGTACAGCGTGCGCATGTAGCGGCTCTTGAGCTCCGGGTGGGCGGCCAGCAGGTCGGCCACGCCGTCCACGTTGCCGCCCATGGTGCTCGGCTGCGCGTACATCTCGTCGACCTCGAAGGTGAAGGAGTTGGCGATCTCCACCCGATCGTGGCGGAAGTTGAGGCTGAACCCCGCGCCGAAGCCCCAGCCGAAGAGGTTGAGCAGCCCGCCGGGCTTGGGCGGGCCCGGGTCCTGGACCTCCGGCATCGGCTGGAAGATCACTTGCTTCGCCTGGTCCAGCCACATCGCCACGAGCATGTCGATGTACTTGGTGACCATCGCCTCCTTGTTGTCCGCGCCGGGGATGGTGCGGTCCATCTCCAGCTCGACCTTGATGTCGCCGTTCATCCGCAGGGTGTTCCAGGTGGCCTTGAGGTCGCCCGAGCTCCACCACCAGCTGGCGTTGGCCTGGGCCGTGAAGTGGCTGAACACCCGCTCCCAGTTGGCGGTCATGTGCAGCCGCGTGATCGGCGCCCACAGCGGCAGTGTGAGGTCGGCCGTCACTCCGATGGGCACCTCGGTGCCCAGCAGCCCCTGCTCCACCTGCGCCGCCGCGAACGTGCCGAGGTTGACGACGAACGGGTGCTCCGCGGTGGGGATGAGGCTGCCGGGCCCGGCGCCCTGGGCGGTGACGAAGAACGGGTCGCCGGCGTTGCCGCCCTGCGTGCCGTCCTGGTCGGTGATCATCAGGCGCAGCGTGGAGCTCCTGATCGGGATCGGCCGGATGTCGGCGATCGTGGACCGGTCGGCCACGCCGGGCTTGACCTGCCAGAACCGGTCCCGGCTGCCCTGCTGCATCCGTTCCAGGATCTGCTTGTGCGCGTCCCGCAGGACGCCCTCGGGTGGTGCGCCGGTCATCGCGAAGCTGAGCACCCCGCCCGAGGTCTCCCGGGTCTGCCCGGGGGCCACGCCGAGGTTCGTCTGGCCGTCCTGCACGCCGAGGAAGTGCAGGAAGCTGAGCCTCAGGTCGCCGTTCGGCTTGCGCGCCAGGCGCATCCGCTCCGGCAGCCAGTAGAAGACGGGGTTGGACCCCTGGGCCTGGAGCTCGTCGTTGTGCTTGTCGGGAAGGAAGACGAGGGAGTATTCGACGCCGGCGTCGTTGAGGGTGACGGTCTCGAAGCCGCCGGCCATGATCGGTCCTGCTGGGTTCACCATCGCTGGCTCCTGAACTGTACGGGGAGGCCGCTCACAGGGCGGCGGGGTAGTAGATGAGGGACCGGTCGAGGCCGCGTCCGACCACGGCGGCCGCGTTCCGGAACAGCCGGAGGTTCGCCCGGTTCCGTGGGGCGAGGCCGGGGTTGCCGTCCTCCCGCAGGTGGGACTGGGCCGCCGCCTCCTCCCACCGGCCCGCGTTCGCGGCGGCGTTGAAGCCCGGCCAGCGGGTGGGGAAGAACGAGCCGGTCCAGGCGATGCTGTGCGCCCCGAGCCGGGCGTCGGCGGGCCAGTCCGCCCACCCGGGGAAGAAGGCCGACAGCCGGGCCTCGTTGACGTCGAACCGCTTGCGGACGAGCTCGTCGATCGCGGCGTCGGGCAGCTCCAGGGTGTGGATGGCCTTGGCCGCCAGGTGGCCCTTCTGCGCGAGGCCGGGCGCGTCCTTGATCCGGTGCCACTCGGCCACGATCTCCGCGCGGGTGGCGGGCGTTCCGGTGTCCTTGTGCACGAACGGCAGGGCGGCCGCCTCCTCCGGGGAGTCGACGAGGTTGCCGACGCCGGTGGTGACCAGGCCCTTGACGTCCTGGTACAGGTAGGGGAGCCGGCCCTCCAACGGGGCGCTGAACTCGGGGAAGAAGTCCCTGACCGAGCGCGCCGAGCCGGTCGGCCCGTCCGGTGCGACAGGCTCGGGCACGTCCTCGGCAAGCGGCCCGATCGGCAGCCCCGGCCAGTCCTCGATGGGCCGGGGAAAGTCCGCGGCCACGGAGCCGTCGTCGGGGTCGAGCCTCGCGTACTCGTTCCCGGAGAAGATGTACGGGTTTCCGCTGGGCCACCACAGCGCCGTCTCGATCCGTGGGAACGCTCCAGGCCAGTCGTCGGCGATCGGCTTGACCTCGGGATCGATCATGCCGGTCGCGCCGTCGAACTCCTGGTACTCCTCCCCGGAGAAGAAGTAGGCGTTGCCGCTGCCCCACAGGATCGCGGCGTCGATTCCGGACTCGAACAGCCCGGGCCACATCTCGGCGATCGGCCGCGGGCCGTCCAGCACGACCCCGTTCTCGATGTCGTACGACAGGCACTGGTCGCCGCGGAAGAAGAAGACCGAGCCGTCGCTCCACGGCAGGGCGGCGTCGATGTCCGCCTCGAACAGGCCGGGCCACTGGTCGGCGATCGCCAGCGGGTAGCCCTCGTCGGCGCGGTCGGCCTCGACGTCGTAGCGGAGGTAGCGCTCGCCGGTGAAGAAATACGCCTTGGCCCCGGAGGGGGCGACGAACCCGCAGAGCTTGTCCACGGCGGTCACCCCCCGGCCCCGGGCGCGGGCTCACCCGGCACCGCGCCACCGAACGCCGGGCCGACGGACCCCGGGTCGGCGGACCCCGGGCCGGCGAACACCGTGCCGACGTGGTGGAACCCGCGCGACTCGACCAGCGTGCCGCCGGCCGCCTCGATCCGCTCGACCGTCCGGGACCGCAGCCGCAGCTCGGCGAAGTCGCCCGTCGCGGCGACGAGGTATTCGATCCGGCCGTGGACGGCCTCGTCGTCGCGCGTCCAGATCGCGCCGGACACCGCGCTGAACCGGGACGGCTCGGCGACCTCCTCCTCGATCGCGGCCGCGAGCTCCTTCTCGAAGCTCTCCTGGATCATCCGCAGGGGGAGGTGGACGGCGGCCATCACCAGGGAGTGGCCGTCCTGTGCCCGCAGCATGTCCAGCGCCGTCTCGTCGTCGGGCGCCGCGCCCGCGACGAGCCGGAAGCGCGGCTCCTTGGTGTCGGCGCCGAGCCGGGCGATCCGGGGGCGCATGCCGAAGAACCGGGTGTCGCTCACCAGGACCGAGTGCACGACGCAGCGGTACGCCGGCGGGAACCCGTAGCCGGCCTCTCGGTAGAGGCTGCGGACGAACAGGGTGCCGGGCGGGTGCGGCGGGGCGTCCGCGCCCGGCATGACGTCGCCGGTCATGGCCTCCTCGAAGGCGGAGTCCACCGTCGAGGGGTGCAGCCGGATGTCGCAGAAGGTGAGGTTGCGCATGGTCATGCCGCCGTTCCGGTGACGCCGATCTGCAGGTGGATGTGGTTCTTGTGGGCCTCTCGGCCGTGCGGCGTCCCGGGGGCGGTGGCCGGGTGGTCGGGGTGCATGACGAAGCTTCGCTCGCCGATGGACGTGGGCGTGTCCAGCCCGTCGGGGCCGTCGGTGCGGTCCTGCCACTCCGAGGCGGCGAACTCGTACACCGCGCGCCAGAAGTCGCGCGTGAACGGGTCGGCGTCCTCGTCGTCGAGCCGGTAGAACGTGTCCGACCCGGTCCCGGGCGGCCAGTTTCCGCCGGGGGTCGCGGCGGTCGACACGGTCCCCCAATCGTCGCTGACGGTGAGCGTCCACTCCTCGCCGTCCTCGGCGACCGCCTTGACGCCGACGAAGTCGACCGCGCGGCCCTGGCCGTGGCAGTCGGTGCGCGGGCGGCCCTGGCTGTCGACGCCGCCGCCGGAGATGCCGAGGTGGTAGAGCTCGACGACGTTGTAGGTGTCCTTCAGCCACTGGCACAGCCGCACCAGGGCGAGCGCGTTGCGGGGGTCAAGCCGGTCGGGCGCCGCCGGGTGGCTGGGCTGCCCGAACGTCACCGTGCCCGACGCCAGGTAACGGACGACGACTCCGGCGACATTGCCGTCCTGGGGCTGCTCGCCGTCCCAGCCGTCCAGGCTCACCCCGTCGGGGCCGCCCTGTCCCTCCAGCCGGATCACGTCGCCCGACTGCAGGTCGAGCAGCTCGGCGTAGGCGTCTTCCTTGCTCATCGCGCGTGCGGGATCGCTCACGATCCTGGTCCTTCCGATGCGGTACGTCACCGCTGACGCGGTGGTCTGTCGCACGACGGATGGCGCAGGGGGACCGGTGATACAGCGAATCTCCACGAATTTTCCGGCGGGCCGCGATCGGCCCACATCGGGGCCCGGCCCGGCCGAAGGCGCGGTCGTCTACGGCCGGGCGTCGATCCAGCCGGTGATGACGGCCGCACCGGCGGACGTGCGGACGTGCAGCCGGAAGCGCCGGGCCGGGACCGGCTCGATCACGAACCAGCCGACCTCGTCGACCGGGACCTCCGTGACGGGGCCGTCGTCGTCCCGCACGAGGACCGCGCCTGGCTGCGGGGGCACCAGCTGCCCGCGCAGCGCGTCGGGATGGATCTCGGCCTCGATGGACAGCTCACCGGCGGCGAAGGTCAGCACGCGCGGCCCCGAGCCGTCCGGCCGCGGCTCGTCGCGCAGGCCCGCCGGTTCCCGCGGCGGAAGCAGGGAGTCGAGCCGCAGCTCGGCCAGCTCGGCGTCGGCAGTCCGCCAGGCGAAGGCCGCCTTCCCCGCACGCACGAAGGACTCGGGCACCCGGGCCTCGCGCACCGCGTGCCCCAGCTCGTCGAGCAGCCGGTCGTCGTCCCACCAGCTCGGTCCGTCCCTCACGCCGTCGCCTCCGTCCACGTCGACCACCTAGGCCAGCTCGAGGGCGGCCAGCGCCCGGCTCCTGCGCAGCCTGTCCAGGCAGCGCCCCCGGTTGGGGCCGATCGCCCCCACCGGGACGCCGAGCGCGGCGCTGATCTCGGCGTAGGAGGCCGGCGGCTCGGCGAACAGCATGCTCAGCATCTCCCGGCACCGGGCCGGCAGCTCGGCGAAGGCCGTGCGCAGGGCGTGCCGCCGCTCCGCCACCAGTATCTCGCCGTCCACCCCGTGCTCCTCCCCGCGTGGGCCAGGCTCGGGGACGTCCACCGGAACCTGCCGTTTGCGGGCGCGCAGCAGCTGCAGGCACTGGCGCTGGGTGGTGCGGACGAGCCAGCCGGGAAGGGCGGCCGGCTCGTGCAGTGTGCCGAGGCGCTCCACCAGCCGCAGCCAGACGCCGCCGGCGACGTCGTCCGCGTCGCTGCCGGACACGCCGTACCGGCCGCACACCCCCCAGACAAGCGGCGCGTACCGCTCGACGATTGCGTTCCACGCCGCGGCGTCGCCCTCGCGCGCCCGGAGCACGAGGTCGACGACGACCGGATCGTCGCGCATGCCCCGTCAGCCCTCAAGCGGATACGGCCGGACCTCGCCGGCCTCGGCGAGAAGCTTGTCCAGCGCCTGCCGGGGCGTCACCGAGCCCGGGACCGTGCGGGCGGCGACCGCGCCGCTGACGAGCGCGGCCGAGAAGGAGGTGCCGCTCCACCGGGCATGGCCCTCGAACGTCTGGAGACGGCCGTCGATGTCGACCTCTCCCGTCAGGTACGAGCCCACGATCCCCTCCCCGGGCGCCAGGCAGGCCACCCACGGGAGGCCAGGGCTCCAGCCGGGCATGACCGGGCGGCCGTCCACCGTGCCGTACGCGCCGACCGCGACGACGGGCGGGACGGCGGCGGGCCAGCAGGCCGAGCGCCGGCTGCGTCCGGAGCTGAGGTGGGGGAGCGCTCCGTGGTTGCCCGCGGCGGCCACTACCAGCATCCGCGGGGCGAGCCGCTCGATCGCGCGGGCGATGACCAGCGGCGGCCCCCCGGACAGCGTGAAGCAGCCGAGGGAGAGGTTGAGGATGTCCGGCTGGAAGGCGGCCGCCAGCCGCAGCATGGCCCGGGCCGTGTCCCAGGAGTCGGCCCGTCCCGTGCCGGGGTCGAGGACCCCCTCGACGGACAGGTCCGCGGCCGGCGCCTCCCGCTGGATGAGGCTGCGCACGAACGCGGAGTGCCCCGAGCGGTAAGGAAGCGGGTGCTCGGCCGTACCCGGCCGTGTGGACCCGAGCGGGGTGTCGACGACGCCGACCCGAACGCCGCGTCCGGCGTCCTCGTGCCCGGCGAGCGACGGCGGCACGTCGGCGGGGCCGGCGGGCTCCGGCTGCCCGCCGTCCATCGGCTTGTGCCCCAGCACGTCGAACGCGCCCGCGGACATGGGCTTGTGCCCGAGGGCGGGGAACCCGCCGCCCACCAGGTGCATGGGCTTGTGGCCGCTCGCCAGGACCGCGCCGTCCGGCAGGGACATGGGTTTGTGGCCGTCCCCGATGACCGCGTCCACGACCCGGTTCTTGCCGATCGTCGGCATCCAGCCGCCGCGGTCGGCGGCCGCTCTTTCCCGCAGCAGGGCGAGGAGCTCGCCGACCTCGACGGGATCGTCGTCGGCGTCCTTGAGGTCGCGCAGGCGGGCCAGTCCGAGTAGTTCGTCCCGGTCGTCGGGGGTGAGGGCGGCGTGCACGACGCCGAAGTCGTCCAGCATGCGTTCGACGACCTCCAGGTGCAGGAGGTCGACGATGAGTTGGTCCGGTTGGTGCGATGTGGTGCCCGCGTCGACTGGCATCTGGATAGTGTCCTTCCCGGGGTCATGACTTTTCCGGAACGCGAACTTCCTCAGACGGAACCACGAGGGCCTGGCCGTGATACATCCAACGCAGGAAACGCCGCCGGGCGCAAGGGCTCGTGGGAACGCTCCAGGTCGCGCCCCCGCCGTTCCCGGCGACGGCGACGGCGAGGGTCGGCCGGACGGATCAGTGGTCAGGGCCGGGACGCCGACCGGGGTCCAGACGCCGGCAGGGGCCCGGACGCCGGCAGGGACGGCGGGCGCGCGCGTGGACGGGTCGCCGGAGCCGGCGGATGCGCCGCTGGCCGAGGCCGAGGCGGCGCTGGCCGCAGTCGACCGCGACCCCGTCTCGGGCCTCCCGGCGGCCGAGAGGGCCGCCCGGCGCGCGGCCCGCGCGGGCCACGCCGTGGCGGCGTCCACGGCCGAACGCGCCTGGGGGCACGCGCTCCTGCACGTGGGCGAGCTCGACAACGCCGTCAGGCACCTCAGCCGCGCCGCCGCCTGGGGTGTGCGGGCCGGCCGCGCCGACCTGGCCGCCGAGGCGCGATACAAGCTCGCCTTCGCGATCCTCCAACGGGGCAGGCCGCAGGCCGCGCTGCGCGAGATCGACGCCGCCCTGCCGGATCTGACCGGCATGGCCGCCGCCCGCGCCCGCGCGCAGCGGGCCATCGTGCTGCACGTGATCGGCCGCCTCGACGAGTCGCTCGCCGAGTTCGAGGTGGCGCTGCAGGTGCTGCGCCGGCACGCCGACCTGCTCGGCGTGCAGCGGATGCTGATCAACCGGGCCCTCGTCCACTCCGACCGGCACGCCTTCGCCGCGGCCGAACGCGACCTGCTGGAGGCGGAGACGCTGGCGCGCGAGCTCGGCCGCCCGCTGACGATCGGCCTGATCGCCAACAACCTGGGTCTCATGGAGACACTGCGGGGCGACGTACCGGCCGCGCTGCGCCACCTCGACCGGGCCGAGCGCATCATCGGCGCGCACGGCGCCCAGCTCGGCACGCTCCACCAGGACCGGGCCGAGCTGCTGCTGTCGGTGGGGCTCACGGCCGAGGCGAAGGCGGCCGCCGCCCGCGCGGTGGACGCCTACCGCCGCGAACGCCGCTCACTCAAGGTGCCCGAGGTGCAGGTGCTGCTCGCGCAGGCCGAAATCCTGTCCGGCGATCCGGTCGCCGCGCTGGGCCACGCGCGTGCGGCGCTGCGCCGCTTCCGCGCCCAGGGGCGGCGGGAATGGACGGAACTGGCCCGGCTGTCCGTTCTGTCCGCCCAGCGCGCCGCCGGCCACCGGCCGCGCCTCCCGGGTGAGGTCATCGACGTCATGGTCGCGACCCTGGACGCGGCGGGATGGCCCGCGGCGGCGCTGGACGCCGCGATCGTGGCCGCTCAGGTGACCGCCGAGCGCCGCGTCCGCCGGGATGAAGCAGAGCCTGACCTCACCGGAGACGCCGGTGACGCGCGGGCGGGAGTGGAGCCGGCCGCCGGGCGGCGCTCCCGGACGGCGGACGTGGCCGCCGGCTACCTGAACCGGGCCGCGGCGGCGTCCCGGTCCCGGGGACCGGCGCTCGTCCGGGCCCGCGGCTGGTACGCGCGGGCGCTGCAACGGCGGGCCGAGGGGGACGCGCGCGGCGTGCTCGCCGCCGTACGGACGGGTCTGCGGGTCCTGGACGAGCACGCCTCGGCGATGGGGGCCACCGACCTGCGGGTCCATGCGGCGGCGCACCGGGCCGACCTGGTGGCGCTGGGGCTGGAGGTGGCCTTCGAGGCCGGCCGCCCCGACGGCCTCCTCGAGTGGTCGGAGCGCGCCAGGGCCAGCCGTCTGCTGGCCGCGCCGGTCCGTCCGCCCGACGACGCGGTGCTGACCGCGCTGCTGGCCCGGCTGCGCTCCGTCACGAGGGACCTGGCGGGTCAGGCGGCGGCGCCCGCCCCGTTGCGGGCCCGGCAGGCGGACCTGGAACGGCGCATCCGCGACCACAGCCGCCGGATCGCCGGCACTCCCGGCGACGCGCCGGCCGCGCCGGTCACGCCCCGGGACCTCGCCGCCTCGCTCGGTCCGTGGGCGCTGGTCGAGTACGTCCGCCGGGGCGCGGACCTGCACGCGCTCACCGTGGTGGACGGCCGCGTGGCCGTCCGGCGTCTCGGGGCGACGGCCGAGGCGGCCGACCTGATCGAGCGGCTGACGTTCGCCGTGCGGCGCGACGCGCGCCCGGACGCCCGGCCCGAAGCGCTGGCCGCGTCCGCCGCGCTGCGGGACGCCGCGGCCGCCCGGCTCGACGCCCTGTTGCTCGGGCCGCTGGCGGAGATCGGTGACCGGCCGCTCGTCGTGGTGCCCACCGGACCGCTGCACAGCATGCCGTGGTCCCTCCTGCCGTCCTGCGCGGGACGGCCTGTGACCGTCGCGCCGTCCGCGACGCTGTGGCACCTCGCCCGGACCCGCCCCGCGCCGGCGGAGGGAACGGACGGTGACCGCAGTGGCGGCGCGGGCCCGGGGCGCGATGGTGGCGTGGGCCTGGGGCGCGATGGTGTCGCGGCCGGGGGACGGGTGGTCGCGGTGGCGGGCCCGCGGCTGCCGGCCGCGGGGCCCGAGGCGGCGGCGGTCGGCGCGATCCACGACGGCGCCGTGCTCGCCGGAGCCGCGGCGTCGGTGGAGGCGGTCTCCGCCGCCCTGTCGCAGGCCGGGCTCGCGCATCTCGCCGCACACGGCCACCTGTCGGCGGAGAATCCGTTGTTCTCCGGCATCGCCCTCGCCGACGGGCCGCTGATGGCCTACGACGTGGAACGGCTGCCGCGGGTGCCGCACACGCTGGTGCTCGCGGCCTGCGACAGCGGCCGTTCCGTGGTGCGCACCGGTGACGAGCTGATGGGCCTCGCCGTGGCGTTCCTCGCCCGCGGCACGTCCCAGCTCGTCGCCTCGGTGCTGCCGATCCCCGACGCGGCCACGACCCCCGTCATGGTGGCCTTCCACGAACGGCTGGCCGCCGGGCGCCCGCCCGCCGCCGCCCTCGCCGAGGCCCAGCGGGCCGTACGGGGCGACGACCCGCGGACGGCCGCGGCGGCGGCCGGCTTCGTGTGCATCGGCGCCGGCGCCGTCCCGGTCCGCAGCCGCGATCCCGAGCGTGATCCGAGCCGTGATGCGAGCCGTGATCCGGTCCGCGATCGGGCCGCTGCCGCCGTTGATCGGGGCCCGGCACGGTGACGATGTCCCCGGGACGAGGTTAGGGTTACCTAAGAAGTCTGATGAAGGGAACCACCTATGGCGACGACCGAACCGGCGCGGCGCGCACCCCGCGCGACCACCGGCGTGGTGGAGCGCACCGAGCGGCTGACCCCGCACATGATCCGGGTGGTGCTCGGCGGTGAGGGGCTCGCCGGTTTCGAGGCGGGTGAGTTCACCGACCACTACGTGAAGCTGCTGTTCCCGCTGCCGGGAGTGGCCTATCCGGAGCCGTTCGACATGGCGGTGATCCGTGCCGAGCTGCCGCGCGACCAATGGCCGAAGACCCGGACGTACACGGTCCGGGCCTGGGACCCGGAGGCGCGGGAGCTGACGGTCGACTTCGTCTACCACGGGGACGAGGGACTGGCCGGCCCCTGGGCGCTGCGGGCACGGCCGGGCGACGTGATCCACTTCCTGGGCCCCGGCGGGGCGTACGCGCCGAGGGCGGAGGCGGACTGGCACCTGCTGGCCGGGGACGAGAGCGCGCTCCCGGCGATCGGCGCCGCGCTGAAGCGGCTCCCCGCAGGGGCGTCCGCCCGGGTGTTCGTCGAGGTGGAGGGCCCGGAGGAGGAGCAGAAGCTGCAGACGGAGGGCGACGCGGAGATCGTGTGGCTGCACCGCCGCGGCGCGCAGGTGGGCGAGGCGCTGGTGCGGGCGGTGCGGGAGCTGGAGTTCCCCGAGGGCGTCGTGCACGCCTTCGTCCACGGCGAGGCGAACTTCGTCAAGGAACTGCGCCGGTATCTGCGGGTGGAGCGCGGGCTGCCGCTGGAGTGGTTGTCGATCTCCGGCTACTGGCGGCGGGGCCGTGACGAGGACGGCTGGCGGTCCTCCAAGCCGGAGTGGAACCGCAGCATCGAGGAAGAGGAGTCCGCCGCCCTCGGCGGCTGACGACGGCCACGCGTCCCGGCCGTCGCGCAACCGCCCGTCGTCGTGCAGGTGCCCAAAGGCGACGGAGGGCACCAGGCGTCAGCGGGAGACCGATGCCCGGAAGATCGGCTCTCTCATGGGGAGCCGGCGTCGCGGTGGAGGCGGCGCAGCGCGAAGGCGAGCTGAAGGCGCAGCCGCCCCCGGGGGTCGCGCACCGTCCACCCGAGGAGCGGCTCGGCGTGCGCGAGCCGGTCCTGCAGCGTCGAGTGATGCACGGTCAACTGTGCCGCGGCGGCGCGCAGGCTCGGTGCGTAGGCGGCCGCGTACAGGGTCGCGAGCATCCAGGGCGCCTCGGACCCGGCGCGTTCGAGCGCGCGGACGTCGGGGTGGGGCGCGGTGCCGGGCGGGACGGCCGCCGCGAGAACCGCCAGCCCGCCCAGTTCGTCGGAGTGCACCACCCGCGGCCCCGGATCCTGCGGGGTCCCCTCGGCGGCCAGCCGCAGCGCCGTCCGGGCGAGCGCCCACGAGCGCGGCAGGTCGGGCACGGTCACCGCCGGGCCGATGCCGGCCCGGACCCCTTCGGGAGGTGGGTGATGGGCGGGCCCGACGCGGGGCACGCCGCCCTCCAGGGCGACGGCCCGTACGGGGATGTCACCGGGCAGGCCCAGCGCGCGAGCGGCGAGCGATCGCACGGCCGAGGGAGCGGCGGCGTCCAGCAGCACCTCGACAAGGGCGGGGTCGTCCCCGTCGCGGCGGGCCGGGGCGCGGCCCCGGGTCCGGTCCAGCACACCCCGCGCCGCCGCCGCGGCCCGCTCCAGCACCATCGCCCCGACCGGCCCCGGCGGCGATGGGCGCTCCAGCCAGAGGGCGGCCGCCCCGCCGGGCACGGTGATGCGGGGCCAGACCGGATCCGGCGGCGGACCGGCGTCCGTACGGCCGCCGTCGGGGAGGACGCGCACGTGGACGCCGCGCTCGGAGTCGGTCAGGCAGGCCGGGCAGCCCGCCAGGACGGCGGCGCCGCGGACGATCGCCTCCAGCCCCGCCCGTGTCTCCACCAGGCGGTCGAAGTAGGCGATGACCTGCACCGCCGCACCGGCGTCCGGGTCGAGCGCCGACAGCCGTCCGACGAGGTCGCGCATCCCGTGCTCCCGGCCGGGTCAGCTGCCGAGAACGCGGCGCAGCCAGCGCAGGCGGGCGGCTCGGGCGTCCTGCGAGACGGCCGCCTGCGGGGCCATGAGGTCGAAGCCGTGGAACCCGCCCGGCCACACGTGCAGTTCGGCGCTGCCCCCCGACCGCCAGATGGCGCCGGCGTACGCGACGTCCTCGTCGCGGAAGGTCTCGGCCGAGCCGACGTCGATGAAGGCGGGCGGCAGCCCGGACAGGTCGGTGGCGCGGGCCGGGGCCGCGTAGGGGGAGACGCCGGGGCCGCCGCGGGCGGCGCCGAGCAGAGCGGTCCAGCCCGTCTCGTTCGCGGTGCGGTCCCAGACGCCGAGCCCGGCCATCTGGTGGGACGACGGGGTGTCGTTGCGGTCGTCGAGCATGGGGCACATGAGCATCTGGCCCGCCAGCGCGGGGCCGCCGCGGTCGCGGGCCATGAGCGCCAGCGCCGCGGCCAGCCCGCCTCCGGCGCTCGCTCCGGCGATGATGATCCGCTCCGGATCGATGCCCAGCTCACCGGCGTGGGCGGCGGTCCACACCAGACCCGCGTAGCAGTCCTCGACCGGCGCCGGGTGGGGGTGCTCCGGCGCCAGCCGGTACTCCACCGACACGACGACGAACTGGAGCTCCTGAGCCCAGTCGAGCACGACGTCGACGCCCACGCGGTTGTCGCCGATGATCATCCCGCCGCCGTGCGTGTGGTAGACGGCGGCGAGCGGGGCGGTGGCGGCGGCCGGACGGCAGATGAGCAGCGAGACGTCGGGCGCGCCGGCCGGGCCGGGCACCGCCCGCTCCTCCACCTCGAAGGCGCCGCCACGGCTGAGCGCCTCGTCGGGCAGGCTGGGGCCGTTCGCCATTCCCGCCCGCAGGAGCGGGATCATGTCCGGGGTCAGCGACGACGGCAGGGTCTCGCCCAGCACGGCGAGGGCCGCGGCCAGCTCCGGGTCGAAGGGCGGTGGGGTGGCGGCCGAGGGGAGGGTGTTGCTCAATGGAGGCTCCCGTATCGTAGGAGGTTGCCTGCGACCAACTGGTCCGTGCTCACCATCGTTGGAAACACGGCGGCGACGATCCAGCGCCACGCGGCGGAGACTACCCGCCGGACGGCGGGTGCCGCGAAACGGCCGAGCGGCGCGAGCGGGTTTTAGATCCCCATTACGCGCTCGCGGTTATGGTGACGCCCGACGACGTCTCGGGGAGCGGTCTCGGGAGTGCCCATGTCACAGCGAAAGGTGAAGCGCGTGCGCGCCGCCATGCGGCGCGAGGAGGCCCGGCGGCGCGAGGAGCGCAGGCGGCTGAAGCGCAGGATCACGTATGCCGCCGCCGCGGTCGTGGCGGTGGTGGCGGTCGCGACGGGAGTGCTGGTCTTCATCTCCGCCGGAGCGCCGGACACGGCGACGCCTGTCGCGAACGCCTCGCCGCATCCGACATCCTCTGCCACGGAAACAGCAGCGGGAACAGCCACGGGATCGGGCAAGGGACCGGCCAAGGGATCGGCCGCTGAAAAGGCCACGGGGCCGGAGGCGAAATCGGCCAAGCCGCCGGCAGCCGTGTCGCCGTCCGCCGGCGCCTCACCCAAGGCGACGGCGTCCGGCTCCTGACGCGGCCCGGCCCGGCACGGTGACCGGGCGGCCCGGCAGGGAGTCGCCGGGGCCGGGCCCGGATGCGCGTGCCCGGCTCCTCCTGTCCGTACGCGGACGGGCGGCGCGGCAGGGATGCACGCGCCCGGCCTCTCCTGTCCGTACGCGGACGGGCGGCCCGGCCTACCCGACGACGCCGGAGACGCTGGGTGGCCAGATGCCGACGTTCAGGAGCCGGTGCGCGTAGAAGTAGGCCACGAGCTGACTGCGGTTGCTGCAGGCGAACTGGACGAGCAGCTTGCTGATGCGCTCCGCCACCGTGTAGCGGCTGAGGTGCATCTCGCGGGCGATCCTCGTCGTCGTGTAGCCCCTCGCCAGCATGACGATCAGCCACCTGTCGCGATCATTAATCAGGCCGTCGGAAGCAAGGTCCATGTGCAGTCCCGGGTCGGATCGCCGTTCGACTGGGAAGCCTGGTGGGGCTCCCTTTGCGGCGACCCTAGAAAGGGGCGCTTAACGATCGGTATGGCCCGACCATGGCCGCGGTTATGGCCCTTCCGGCCGCGCCGGTAGCCCACGTTTGTGGGGTTGTGTTACCTGCTCGTCCCCGGCTCATACTCGACCTGCGACGCGTTCCGGTCAGGCCGGGGACGAGCGGAGAGCCGCTCACATCGCTCAGGAGCACTCCGACAGCGGGAGGGCGAAGTGAAGGGCAGGCTGAGTTGAGAGATGTCGTGACGGCCGTGGGGGTCACCAAACGCTATCGGGGCAGCGAGAGACCGGCCGTGGACGACGTCTCCTTCGGGATCGCCGAGGGGGAGACCGTCGGACTCCTGGGCCCCAACGGCGCCGGCAAGACGACACTGATCAAGATGATCTGCGGGGTCACCACCCCGACCTCCGGTGAGATCCGGGTCTTCGACGCCGATCCGGTGCGCCAGCCCGTCCTCGCGAAGAGCGGCATCGGGGCGATGCACCAGACCGGTCCTTTCGACATGATGCTGCCGGCGCTCGACAACCTGCGGATCGCCGCCCGGTTCCGCGGGCTGCGGTGGCGCGACGTGCGGCCGTGGGCGTTGGAGGTGTCGGACTTCCTCGGCCTCGCCGGTGCGATGCAGCGCCTGGTCTTCCAGATGTCGGGCGGTCAGCGGCAGCGGCTGCAACTGGTGCGTGCGCTGCTCACCATTCCGCAGCTGCTCATCCTCGACGAGCCTTCCGCCGGCCTGGACGTCGCGGGGCGGCGGCAGGTCGAGCGCTTCGTGACCTGGCTGCGCGAGGAGCACGGCGTGACCGTGCTGTGGACCAGCCACCACATCGACGAGCTGGAGCGCAACAGCCAGCGCGTCCTGGTCGTCGACCGCGGGAAGGTGCTGCGCTTCGCCAAGCCGCGCGAGCTCGTGGAGGAGTTCGGCACCACGCACCTGCTGGTGACCGTCGAGGATCCCGCCTCTGGGGTCCTCGTGGCCGCGTGGGCGGAGTCCGCCGGGTTGCGGGCCAAGGCCGAGGACGACGAGGTGCGCATCGACGACGCGAACGCGCGCGACGTGCTGCCGGAACTGTCCCGATACTGCCAGGACCACGCGATCGCGATCACCGGGGTGTCGACCGCCGTGGACTCGCTTGAGGAGGTCTTCCTCCGGATGACCGGGAACGAGGGGTGACGATGGCCGCCGGGCTGCAC
Organism: Microbispora rosea; assembly: GCF_900156315.1. GTDB lineage: Bacteria > Actinomycetota > Actinomycetes > Streptosporangiales > Streptosporangiaceae > Microbispora > Microbispora rosea. Next base: position 57,452 of record NZ_FTNI01000011.1, read on the forward strand.
TTCCACACCGCGCCCCCCGCCAGGACCGCGAGGGCGGCGGACCTGTCCGCGGTGCTCTACCGGGAGTACGCGCTGCTCGCCCGCAACCGGGTCTACCTCATCCTCGGCCTGACGCCGATGCTGGTGTACCTGCTGCTGGTGAACACCTCGCTGAGCAACCTCGTCAGGGTCGTCGACTACAAGGGCGTCAGCGTGGGGTTCGCGGTCTTCCTGCTCCCCATGACGCTGGCGATGTCGGTCGTCAGCGCGGCCGGCACGTCCGCCATGGCGGTGTTCCAGGAGGAGATGAGCGGGGTGGCCACCCAGTTGTGGTCGTACCCCATGCGCAGGTCGCGTTTCCTGCTCGGCAAGATGATCGCCGGAGTGTCGCTCGTGCTGGGGCAGACCCTGCTCGGCCTCGTCGTCGCCGCGATCATGTTCGATCTTCCGTTCGGCCCGGAGAACTGGCTCGCGCTGCTGACGGCGCTCACGCTGTCGGCCCTGGCGCTCAACGGGCTCTACCTGGCGGCCGCGATCACGATCACGGACTACCAGGCGTTCATGGTGCTGTCGAACGTGTCGATGCCCGTTCTCGTCTTCAGCGCCCCCTCGATGTACACCACCGAGAGCATGCCCACCGTGCTGCAGTGGGTCTCCGTGGTCAACCCGCTGACGTACGCGATCAACGGCATGCGGGACGGCGCCGTCTTCGGTTTCGGCGAGGCATGGGCCGACCTGCTCGTGCTGGCCGTCATGGCGGTCGTCGGCTACGCCGTGGGCGGCCGGGCCCTGCTCAACCGCGCCGGCAACATCTGATCGCACCAGCACCAGCACCCGCACCAGCACCCGCACTCGCCGGCCCGGCCGGCCCGACCCGGCACCTCACCTCGGCACCTCACCTCGACCAGGGCAAGGGGACGATGCGGACAGACACCTCCTCCCACTCGTGGATCCTCTCCCTTTCCGACGAGTCGAAGGTCCGGTTGCCGGGGACGGACCGGGCCCGGGACCCGGCCGCGTCGCTGGAGATGGCCGGCCGTGCCGCGCGCAGGGCGGGGGTCACCAGGGTCGCGGACATCACGATGCTCGACACCCTCGGCATCCCTACCTTCCAGGCGATAAGGCCCACGGCCCGGACCCTCGCCGTCTCCCAGGGAAAGGGCGTCACACCCGACCTGGCGAAGCTGTCCGCGATGATGGAGGCCATCGAGTTGTGGCACGCGGAGCAGCCGATGCGTCCGGTCGCGACGGCCTCCCCCCGCGACGTGGCCCGAGAGCTGGGCTACGACGTCCGCGCCCTCCCGCTGTGCACGCCGACCCTGCTGCACGACGGCCTGCCGGTGGAGTGGGTCGCCGCCAGGTCGCTGGTCGACGGGTCGCGGATCCTCGTGCCGAGGGACGTGGTGGAGTTCACCCTCGTCCGCAGGACGGGCTGGAACGCGCCGGTGTTCTTCTCGTCGACCAACGGCCTGGCCAGCGGGAACACCCAGGCGGAGGCCGTACTGCACGCCTTGTACGAGGTGATCGAGCGGGACGCGGTGACGGCCTTCGTCACCGGCGGCGACCGGGGCGTCCGGATCGACCCGCGCTCGCTCGGGTCGCCGGTGGTCGACGACCTGTGCGTGACGATGGAACGGGCAGGCGTCCGCCTGGAAGCGAGGTCCCTGACCTCGCCGACCGGGCTGCCGTGCTTCGTCGCCCGGATCACCTGTGACGACTACCCTCCGCCGTTCCTGGGCTTCGGCTGCCACCTGAGCTCGGAGATCGCGCTCAGCCGCGCCCTCACCGAGGCCGCGCAGGCCAGGCTGGGCTACGTCTCGGGCGCGCGTGACGACCTGCGGCCCGACATCCAGGACGACCTGGGCGCCAAGCGCCGGCCGGAGCCGGCCGAGGAGGCAGGAGCGCCGATATCGCCCGTCCACGCGCACGAGAGCCTGGTCGACGACCTGGAGGACGTGGTGAAACGGGCCACGGTCGCCTTCTCCCACGCGCCCCTCGTCGTGGACCTGACGAGGGAGGACGTCGGCGTCCCGGTCGTCAGGGTGCTGGCGCCGGGGAGCCGCGTCTGCGCGGAGGTCTTCTGATGAGCGAGGTCTTCTGATGAGCCGGGGTCTTCTGATGAGCGGGGTGTCGTGATGAGGCGGGGTCTTCCGATGAGCGGGGTGTCCTGATGAGCGCGCCGGACGTGGTCGTCTACGCCGGCCCGACGATCTCCCGCGACGAGGTCCTGGGCGTCGTGCCGCACGCGCGGGTGCGGCCGCCCGTGGCCCGCGGCGACCTCCTCGCCGAGGCCTGGAGCCCCGACGACACCGCCGTCATCATCGACGGCTACTACCGCGAACGGCTGTCGGTGGGCCACAAGGAGATCCTCTGGCTGCTCGACGAGGGCGTGCACGTCATCGGGGCGGCCAGCATGGGCGCCTTGCGCGCGGCGGAGCTGAGCCCGTACGGCATGAGCGGCGCCGGCACCGTGTTCGACATGTACGCGACCGGGGAGGTCGACGGGGACGACGAGGTCGCCGTGGTGCACGGACCGGCCGACCGGGGATACCCGGCCGGGACGGTGGCGCTGGTCAACATCCGGTACGGCTGCCGCGAGGGGGCGCGCACGGGGCTGGTCCCGGCGGCGGCCGGGGAGCGGATCGTGCGGGCCGCGAAGGCGCTGCCCTTCATGCGGCGGACCTGGCGAGAGCTGGAGGCGGCGGTGGACTCCGGCGACCGCGACCATCTCGCGACGCTGGAACGGCTGATCGGCACGGGAGAGTGGGACGTCAAGCGGCGGGACGCGATGGCGGCGCTGCGTGCGGTCGGCGAGCGCCTCGCCGGGAGGCCCGGCGAAATGTTCGGAGAGGGGCCGGGCGAGGGGTCAACGGCCTGGGCGGCCGGCACGGCGCTGACGGGGATCACCCACTACGAGGCGCTGCGATGGCGGTCGAGGCGCGAGTACGCGCCCGGCAGGTGGATGACCGACCTGGACGTCGTGAACGCGGGGCGGCTGTTCGGCGACGACTACCCCCGCCTGCACGAGGAGGCGCTGACCGGTCTGCTGTCGGACTTCGCCACAGCTCAGGGCCTCGACCTGGAGGCGTACGCCCGCGCCCGGCTCGGGGTCGCCGAGCCCGCGGCCCTGCCGCCCGTCCTCGCGTCGTGGCTCACGGAAACGGAGCTCGCCGCCCTCCCCGTCGCCGAGCAGCTCCGGCTGGTCATGGTGCGGGTCTGGCCGGTCTGGCAGTCCGAAGACTGGAGGCCGGTCGTCCTTGAACGGGTCAGGGAGTCGGGGCACTGGCACGAGTGGTCCGAGATCGTCGAGCGCGCCGACGAGGCCGCGGAGCGGACCCGGGGCAGGCTCGCCGTCCCACCGCCGGAGATCTGCGCGAAGATCTTCCTGCGCCACTGGCACCGCAAGGGAACCTCGGCCGAGGTGGAGCTGGCCCGGCGGGGCTTCACCGGCATGCCGGACCTGGGACACACCGTCAGGAGGTTCTTCGCCCTCGACGTCCAACGCGCGCGTGCCCCCGAACGGTGAGCCGGCGAGTGAGCGGAGCGGTGGGCCGAGGGACGAGGCCCCCCGCGTGACGACTGAGGAGGGGGCGCGACCGTGCGCACGGGAGCCGCTGACGAGGACCGGGGGGACGACCGGCGGACGGCGTGCCCAGAACCGCCGGCGCGCTCCGTGAGGGGAGGGGCATGACCGCGATCACGCTTGAGCAGCCGTTCGACCCGGCGGCCGCGCGGCATCGTCCGAACCCCCACCCGCTGTTCCATCGCATGCGCAGGCACGCGCCGGTCTATGGGTACGTGAGTCCGGCGAGCGGTCGGGTGCTGTGGTATCTGACGCGGTACGCCGACGTGCAGCGCGTCTTGCTCGACCCGGACGTCGGGCGTCAGCTCGACCGGCTGGCCCCCGACCTCGCCGCGCCGCACCGCCGGGCGGAGAGCCGCGACCCGCTGGCCATGCTGCGGCGCAACGTGTTCCATCTCGACCCGCCCGACCACACGCGCATCCGCCGGCTGATGGCGCCCGCCTTCGGCGTCCGTACGGTGGCGGTGCTGGAGCGGCACGTCAACCGGGTCGCGGGCGAGCTGGTGGACGGCATGGCGGCAGCCGGAGGCGAGGCCGACCTGATCCGGGACCTGGCGCTGCCGCTGCCGATCCTGGTCGTCGCCGAGCTGCTCGGCCTGCCCTTCGAGGACCGCGCCCGGCTGCGGGGGTGGAGCGACGAGATCGTGGGCAGCGGGGACCCGTTACGGGTGCGCCGCGCCGGCATGGAGTTCATGGCGTACGCCAACGAGAGGATCGAAGAGCGGCGGGCGCACCCGGGGGACGACCTGCTGTCCCGGCTCGCCGAGGCGGAGCGGGCGGGCGGGATCAGCCGCATCGAACTGGTCTCCAGCGTGTTCCAGCTGCTGCTCGCCGGGGACGAGACGACGGTCAACCTGATCGGGAACGGCGTGCTGGAGCTGCTGCGGCACCCTCGCCAGCTGGAACGGCTGCGCGCGTGCCCGGAGCTGATCGGCTCGATGGTCGAGGAGGCGCTGCGGTACAACGGCCCCGTCGGGCACTCCCGGCCGCTGTACGCGCTCGCCGACGTCGAGATCGGCGGCGTCGTGATCCCGCGCGGGGACATCGTGGTGCCGGTGCTGCTGGCGGCCAACCGCGATCCCGCGGTCTTTCCCCGGCCGGACCTCTTCGACATCGGCCGCAGCCCGAACCGTCACCTGGGCTTCGGTCACGGCGCCCACTTCTGCCTCGGCGCGGCGCTGGCGCGGCTGCAGGCCGCGGCGGCCATCGGCGCGCTGCTGCGCCGCTTTCCCGGGATCGACCTGGCGGTCGATCCCGCCGGCCTGGAGTGGACGCCCGACCTGTTCCTGCACGGCGTACGCCGCCTGCCCCTGCGGCTGCGCGCTCGCGAGACCACCTGTCGGACGCCGAAAGGAGCCGGCCCATGAGCGACCGACCGCGAGGCCTCGCGGGGTACGCCACCCTGTCCCGGATGGCGTTCGGCTACCAGTCCTCGCAGATCCTCTACGCCGCCGTACGGCTCGGCGTGCCGGACCTGCTGGCCGAGGGGCCCGCGCCGGTGACGCGGCTCGCGGAGTCGACCGGGTCCGACCCGCACGCGCTGGGCCGGTTGCTGCGCGCACTGGCGGTGCTGGGCGTGGTGGAGGAGGGGGAGCCCGGGTGGTTCGGGCTGACCGAGCAGGGGCAGCCGCTGCGCGCGGACCATCCGTGGTCGATGCGCTCCAGCCTCCTGCTGCTCGGCGACCCGGACACCTGGCGGGCATGGGGGGCGCTGACCGACAGCGTGCGGACCGGTGAGGCGGCGTGGGACCACGCGCACGGCAGGCCGCTGTTCGACCACCTCGCCCGCCACCCGGAGCTGTCGGCGGTGTTCAACAGGGCGATGCACGAGGGCACCGAGCGGATCGCGCCCGCGCTCCCCAGGGCGTACGACTTCGGCCGCGCCCACACCGTGGTGGACATCGGCGGCGGGAACGGCGCGCTGCTCGCCGCGGTGCTGGCCGCGACCCCGGGCCTCAAGGGAGTCCTGTTCGACACCGCTGACGGGGTCGCGGGCGCCGCCGAGGAGCTCCGGCGGGCGGGGCTGTCCGACCGGTGCTCCATCGAGGCCGGCGACTTCTTCGAGGCCGTGCCCGAGGGCGACGTGATGCTGGTCAAGGGCGTCCTGCACGACTGGGACGACCGGCGCTGCATCGCCATCCTGCGCAGTTGCCGCAGGTCGATCGCGGCGGACGGCAGGCTGCTCGTGCTGGAGCCGGTGATGCCGTCCGGCCTCGGCACGCCGGAGGCGGCGGGAGCCGTCATGAGCGACATCGCCATGCTCGTCTACACCGGCGGAAGGGAACGCGGCGTGACCGAGTTCCGGGACCTGCTCGCCGCGGCGGGCTTCGACCTGACCGAGGTCACACCGCCGCTGGGGGGATCGGAGATCAGGGCCCTCGTCGCGAAACCTGCCTGAGCGCTGCCCCGAGACCGCGCAGGTGGCTGCAGCGGGCGTGTGATTTTCGGCGGGCGCCTGGTCTCGGAGAACCGGGTTTCCCGCGGGCTATCGCCGCCGCATGCCGTGCGGGATCCCCCGAAAGAGGAATATGCTCCCGATCGTGCGTCGAATCATCGTGAGTCGAATCGCGGTAACGGCAGTGGCCGCACTGACGGCAGCCGGCTGCACATTTGCGCCGGAGCAATCCAAACCACCTTCTGCGGCCGCGTTCACGCGGGAGATGGCGGAGTCGGTCCTCGCGGAAGTCGTCGCTGGAATCGGCAAGAACGGCGTCGCCGATTTCTGCTCCAAATTCGCGCGCAGCACAGGGACATGTGAGACTCTTCTGAAGAATGCCTTGGGGCAGTGCCTGCTGCCTGGAGACAAACCCATCGTGAAGCAATCGGTGCATCTCCCGGCCACGGACACGTACGAAGAGACGTGGCAGTTGGTGGTTCAGGGTAGAACACTCGATGGCCAGAAGTACGTTTCGGATTTTCCGATCGTCCTAGCGGCGGGTGTGCCCAAGGCTGTACTGGGCGTCTACTGGACGGGTCAGGGTTACGGCAGGAATATGGACGACCCCCCGAAGTACACGGTCCCCCCGCAGAACGCCTGCCCTCGGTAACAGTGGCACGCCGCCATGATTCCTCTGGAGCGAATTGGAAAACGTTGATCGGGCGATTCAGGGGCGTGGTCGCCGGCGTGTCCGCGAGTGAGACGCCGCGCCATTCCGGGAGATCGCCACCAAACGGCATACGGCTTCTGCGGCGGAGTGGCGATCACAGTTGGGTGCGGGGGTTCACCCGGTGGCGGCGGCGAGGCGGGTGCGCCGCCATGCGGCCAGGGCCGGGTACTGCCCGATCGCCTCCTCGTCGGTGAGCAAGGGCTCCGGCCGCCCGGTCAGCACCCGGGCGATCTCCGACCTGTCCTTCACGGTGCCGGCGGAGATCAACGTCTGGACACCGAAGAACTCGGCGGCGAGCCGCGGGCTGCTCAGCTTCGCCTGGGCCAGGCGGGTGCGGATTTCCCGTTCGAACGCGTTGGGCTCCCGCCGTGGCGCGCCGTCGCGGCCGGCTCGCTCCACGACGCGGTCCCCGGCCTGCTGCCCGGCCCGCTGGGTGTCCTGCTCGACTGCCATGCGCCAGGACCGCTCCGCCTCCTCCGCGAGGGCGGACTGGAGCCCCGCGAACAGCGACGGCCCCATTCCGTGCCGCGCCAGCTCCTCGCGCAGCCTGAGCGCGCCGAGCGCGGCGACCGACATCCCGTGCGAGTGGATCGGGTTCACCGCGACGGCGGCGTCGCCGACGACCGCGAAACCGGCGGGCAGGCGTGCCCGCTCGAAGAACCGCCTCCTGTTGACGGTGTCGCGATACGGCCGGACGACGCCGAGGGGGGTGGCCTCCGCCATGAGGTCCGCCACGATCGGGTGGCGCAGCGAGCGCGCGAAGGCCGCGTAGCCCTGCTCGTCCGTCGGCGGCTCGCCGCCACGGGTGCCGGTCAGTGTGACGATCCACCGGCCGTCCTCGACGGGGAACAGCGTCGCCCCCCGAGCCGGCCGTCCCTTCTCCGTGCCCGGATGCAGCATGATCGCCGGGATCGTGGCGGCCAGGTCGACGGGCGCCCGGTAGAGGCGCGTCGCGTAGGCCAGCCCCGTGGCGACCGACACCTCCTCGATGTCCGCGGCACCGATCTCGGCGAGCCATCGAGGCGACTGCGACCGGCGTCCCGTCGCGTCGATGACGAGGTCCGCGCGTACGGTCTCGGGCGGGGAGCCCTGCCTGCTTACCGAGACGCCGGTGACCCGGACCTCGTCTCCGGTGAGCCCGAGCGCCCGAGTGTCCTCCCAGACCTCGACGTCGCCGCCGCCGAGCGCACGCCGCCGCACCACCTGGTCCAGCAGTCCGCGGGTGCAGGAGATCAGGTGGGCGCCGGTGTGGAGGCGGCGGAACCAGCCGTCGGCGGAGTAGATGAGGGCGTCGCCGGGAAGATCCCGCAGATGGGCGCCGTCCGCGAGGAGGGCGTCGACCGTTCCGGGCAGCAACGCGTCCAGCGCTCGCGCGCCGCCGGCCACGAGCACGTGACTGTGGTGCGACTGCGGCAGCCCCCGCCGGGGGCGCGGACCGGACGGATAGCGGTCGCCTTCGACCAGGACCACCTCGTCCGCGTGCCCGGCGAGCACGGTGGCGGCGAGCACGCCCGCGAGGCCACCGCCGAGGACGACCGCCCTGGTCATCGGACGAGGCCAGGCGGGCGCGCGCCCGGTGCACACGGCAGGGGCGGACACGGCATCGGCGGACACGGGGCCGGCGGGCGCGTCACGACAGCGATTCCTCCTTGACCGCGGGCTGCTCGGCCGGGACCTCCTCGATGAAGCCCTGCTCGATCATGGTGCCGATGAACTCCTCGACGTCGGCGACGATGCGCCTGCTCATCGCGGAGTTGCTGCCGGCGAACTCGCGGGACAGTTTGAACATGACCGGCTCCCGCTCGCCGTCGCTCGCCACCAGCTTCCATATCCGGGAGCCGGTGTCGTTCAGGCTGTGGAAGTCGCCCGTCTCGGTGTGGTAGAGCGAGACACCCTCCCCGGTCTCCTGCCAGATCACGGCCTCGCTGATCCGCAGTGACACACTGACCTCCTCTATACCGGCGTGATGGGAAGCAACTCGCCGACCCTGACGGTGCCGCGCGAGGGGGGAACGTAGGTCATCCAGTCGTCGAAGACGGGATGGACGTCGCCGCTGACGACCAGTCGGGGTGTCGTCATCTCGCGGTCGTCGGCGGCGAGCTCCGACGGGGTGACACCGGCCTCCAGCCACAGCTGCGTGGCGATGCCGTGCCGCAGGATGCGGCACTGGTGACGGCTGTTGCGCCGCAGGTCCCTCGACTCGGCCATGTGCGCGGCCCGGCATCCGCCGCCGCAGGACGCCTTGATGTAGCACTTCGCGCAGTCGGCGTGGTAGTCGCCGCCGAGCACGGTGCTGGTGCGCATCTGGCGCAGGAGCGGCCCGGCGAAGATCTCCGACAGCGGCTGCCGCCGTATGTTGCCCGCGTGGTGCGCCCGCCCGGTGACGAGCTTGCAGGGATACACGTCGCCCAGCGAGTTGACGTAGATCTCGTTGCCGCCCATCCCGCAGTTCGCCTTCACCGAGCACGGCGTGATCGGCCTCGGGCCGTCCGGCAGCAGCTTGCCCGCGGCCGGAGACGTCCAGGTGATCCGCTGGATCCGCATGTGGTCTTCCCAGCCGAAGTCGTACTCGTCCGTCTCGCCCCGGCCCAGGTCGTTGTGGTACATCAGCCGGATGCTGTGGACCTCGAGGCCCTCGGCGAACTTCGCGAAGTCCTCCAGCTCGTCCACGTTGTCCGAGGTGACGATGTGGTTGATCCGCGGCACCACACCGGCGTCGTTGAGCAGCCGCAGGGCGCGGTAGGTCCGGGCGAAGGAGCCGGCGCCGCGGGTGCGGTCGTGGGTCTCGGCCGTGCCGCCGTCGACGCTCACCGTGACCATGCCGAACAGCTCGGCGAACCGCTTGGCCTGCTCGGGCTTCCTGATCATCGTGGCGTTGGTGACGATGTTCGACGTGAGCCCGCTGTCGTTGGCGTGCTCCACGATCCGGAACAGGTCCTTACGGAGCATGGGCTCGCCGCCGGTGAAGATCATCGTCTTCGCCCCGATGGCGGCGACCTGAGAGACCAGGTCGAGCGACTCGGCGGTGGTGAGCTCCCCGGGAAGGCACTTCTCGGAGGAGGCGTAGCAGTACGGGCAGCGGAGGTTGCATCCGTCGGTGATCGCGTAATACACCTGGCGGAGCGCCGGCTCCCTGATGCTGAGCTTCGGACGGTTCCCGTTGTAGTAGACGATGCAGTTCAGGATGAGCCTGGCGAGGATCCGATCGGTCTCGTCGGTCTCGTCGAGGGGGGCCGGCTCCCCGTCCGCCCAGGGACGGGCCAGGGCCGCCAGGACGGCGAACTCGCGCGCGTCGAGGACGTACCGGCCGCCCACCTGCGGGTTGAGGACCAGGTACTTCCCGTCGTGCACGAAGTAGGTCAGGTCTGCCGGTACGTCGATCAACGAGCGGTTCCGGGCCAGTTTCCCAGGCATCATTCCCCTTTACGCTCTCAGCCGCAGGTGCGGCCCCAGACTCTGTGGGCGACGCGCGGCCGGAGCCGCACCCGCGAACCGTTCTGACTACTCCGCTCCGGACCCGGAGCCCGACCAGGCTCCGCACAGGCACTTGCCCTCGACCGGCGCCACATAGGTGTGGGCCTCCACCTCGGGCCGCGACCACTCGCCACCGGCGCCGGCGTGCGCCAGCACACCGGGGAGCGCGGTGGGGAGCTTGTCCTTGAGCGAGATGAGCAGGGCGACTTCCTCGCGAGTCAAGGTGGCGAACGCCTCCTCGACTTCGGCGGCCAGCGGGCTGTTCAGGATGCCGGCTTCACGCAGAGCTTCCCTCGGATCGAAGGCCATGCCTTCACCTCTCTGTCTGACGGGAATGCGGTGTATGTCGAGTATGTGCTGGTGAGAAGTGGGTGAGACAACCCCACAAACGTGGGCTAGCGGCGATCGGCTCGGTCGTCGGGCGGCCTGGCGCGGCGTCCGGCGCCGGGAGGGCGCCCGCGCTGGCGGCCGGGCGGAGCCGGGCGAACCGGTCTGCCCTCAGCAGACATATCGACTGGTCGCGGGGGTGCGGCGGATACAACTGCGCCATGAGTGTTTCACCGAGCACGAGTTACCGGGATCGGCTGAACGAGAAGCTGTTCCAGCAACGGACCCTGCTGCTGACCGGAGAGGTCGACGACGAGATGGCCGAGCGGGCATGCGCCGAGATGGTGTTGCTCGCCTCGGCGGACCCCGAACGCGACATCGTCCTGTACATCAATTCGCCGGGAGGGTCGGTGCTGGCCGGGCTGGCGATCTACGACACGATGAAGCTGGTGCCCAACGACGTGGTCACCGTCGCCCTGGGGATGGCGGCGAGCATGGGCCAGGTGCTGCTGGCCTCCGGCACGCACGGCAAGCGGGTCAGTCTCGCGCACAGCCGGATCATGATGCACCAGCCGTCGGCCGGCATCGGCGGTACGGCGATCGACATCTCCATCCAGGCCGAGAACCTCAAGTACATGAAGCGGCAGTCCGAGGAGATCCTCGCCGCGGAGACGGGACGCACGATCGAGGAGATCGCCGCCGACAGCGACCGGGACCGCTGGTTCACCCCGGAGCAGGCCCGCGACTACGGGATCATCGACACGATCGTCGACTCCTTCCACACCATCGCGCCGTACGCCGTTCCCAACCGGATGGGGTTCTCGTCATGAGCCAGTACACGATCCCGTACGTGGTCGAGAAGACTCCGGTGGGGGAGCGGTCGTTCGACATCTTCAGCCGGCTGCTCAACGAGCGGATCATCTTCCTCGGCACGGAGATCGACGACGGTGTCGCCAACGTCGTGATGGCACAGCTGCTGCACCTGGAGGCGGAGAGCCCGGACCAGGAGATCAACCTGTACATCAACTCCCCGGGCGGCTCGTCGACCGCGATGCTCGCGATCTACGACACCATGCAGTTCATCCGGGCGAAGGTCGCGACGTACTGCATGGGCCAGGCGGCCTCCGCCGCCGCGGTGCTGTTCGCCGCCGGCGCCCCCGGACGGCGGTTCATGCTCGGCCACTCCCGCGTGTTGCTGCACCAGCCGTCCACGCAGGGGCAGGGCACCATCTCCGACCTGACGCTGCAGGCGGCCGAGGTGATGCGTGTGCGCGCGCAGACCGAGGAGATCCTCAGCCGCCACACCGGGGTGGACGTCGCCCGGCTGCGCGAGGACACCGACCGGGACCGCGTGTTCAGCGCTCGCGAGGCCGTCGAGTACGGCCTGGCCGACGAGCTGATCAACACCCGCGAGCCGTCGTAGCGCTCACGCCGCCAGCAGCTGCGCCTGTGGCGTACCCGACGGCCGGCCGGTCGCGATCCGCCGCGACGCCGTGATCCGCCGGACGGCACGGGTGAGCAGGTGCTCGATCGGCAACCCGAGCGCGTCGCACACCGAATGCAGCATCTCCGAGGACGGCTCTTTCCGGCCGCGCTCGACCTCCGACAGATACTGCTTCGACATGCCCACCGCACGCGCCACGTCATCGAGTGTGCGGTCCTGGTCCAGCCGCTCGTCGCGGAGGATCTCTCCGTACACCGTGCGCAGCAACGGGTCCGAGCCGTCGGGGATCGCCGGGCCGCGCTCCTCGGCGGCCCGGCGCGTCCGGATGTCGATGACCACTGGTCGGCCCGAGACTGCCATGCCTGGAAGTCTGGCACGCCCGGCCCTGCGGCGGACCGTCTGTTCGCGCACAGATGAGCGAACCGGACCGGCATGGCCGGCCCCTCATGCACTCCGGCGTCAAGGGGTGAGCCGGTGGCCGCCCAGGGAGATCTGCGACTCCGGCATCGGGGCGAAGAAGTCGAAGTTGGGCGGCGGGCCGACCCTCCGCTCCAGCGTCTTCACCACGTGCCTGACGTCGTCGTTCGGGCCCGCGAGGTAGAGGGGCTTGCCGTCCCTGCCGAACGTGATGGCCGACTTCTCCTCCCACGCGCCGAGATGCCCGGCCGTCGCGGCGAAGTCCGCCGCCGGCTCGAAGCCGAGATCGCGGGCGTAGTCGACCGCGCCGAAGACGAGGTGCCGCGCCAGGTCGAGCGGAGCCTCCCGCCAGCCGCGCGGGTAGATCCTGAAATACCTGGGCAGGAAGCGGTGCAGCTCCACCTCGCTCATCACGTCGGGGCCGAGGGCGTGCTTGATGCCGAGGCAGTAGACGTCGACGAGATAGGCGCAGACCGACAGCTTGTCCCAGCCGTGCTTGCGCGCCACCACGACGCTCACCGTGCCCGCGGTCTCCTGGCCATCCGGGGCGTCGTCCGCCCAGCCGGTCGTGTCCGGGACGGCCAGTCCCTCGCTCCAGCCCGCGTTGATCCAGCACCCCGCGACTTCGGGTTCGGCGGCCTGCCCGCCCGTCTGCTCGGCCACCGCCCTGATGTACGGCGCGACCGCGGCCGGCGCCATGCCCAGAGCCCGGGCGATCTGCTTGGGGGAGTTGCCCTGTCCGCGGAGCTCGCGGACCTTCTCCAGGATCGAGCTGTCCATAAGGTCCGAAGCCTATCGGCTATTCCTGACGCGCCGGGTCCGGAAGACCTGGCTGCGGTGCCATTCGATGTGGCTCGTGCCGACGGGGTCGAGACCGGTCTGGGGATCGCGTACGGGCGTGCCTGCCAGGGCGAGGACCATCCGCTCGGCCACCGGACGGCACGACCGGCTCGGCGGGAGCGATCTGCTCGTTCGGATCGAGCTCGACCCAGTCCATGACCGGCACCATAGGGTGATCTCGACGGCGAGGCGCCGGGGACTGGAGGAAGGTGTGGACGAACAGCGGCTGGTGCGGGTCTCGAAGTACCTCGCCAAGCACCTGCGGCACCAGCCCGAGCGCATCGGCATCGAACTCGACGCGCACGGCTGGGTGGATATCGACGCGCTGCTGACGGCGGCGGCCTCGCACGGGTTCCCGGTCTCGCGCGCCGAGCTGGACCAGGTGGTCGCCGGCAACGACAAGCGGCGATACGTGATCGAGGGCGATCGCATCCGGGCCAGCCAGGGACACTCGGTGCCCGTCGACCTCGACCTGCCGGTGGTCGAGCCGCCCCCGATCCTCTACCACGGTACGGTCGCCCTTAACACGGAGGCGATCCGCGCGGAGGGGTTGCGGCCGATGGCACGCCATCACGTCCACCTGTCGCCGGACCGGGAGACCGCCACCCGGGTCGGCGCACGCAGAGGGAAGCCGGTCGTGCTCGTGGTCGACGCGGGCGCGATGCATGCGGCGGGGCATCGTTTCCGGGTGAGCGCCAACGGCGTCTGGCTGGTGGACCACGTCCCGCCCGGCTTCATCGAATGGTGACGGAGCAGCAGACGGAGGTCGCGCTGCCGTCGGGAAGTCATCGGCATGCGCTGCTTATTTCAGTGGCGAACAGCACATATCCGCCCTATATCGTGCGTGCGTGGAAGATCTGATCATTGCCCGGCGTCTCCGCGTTCCCGTCGAGGGCGCGGGGGACGAGACCTCCGGCTGGGGTCAGGTGGCCGCCCGCCAGCTCGACGCGGCGCTGCTCAGCGTCGGGTTCACCTGCTCGCCGGCGCTGCTCGACCGCCTGGCCAGGCTGCCCGGTGAGCAGGTGATCGACCTCGGCGTGCGCGTCCTGGCCGCGGTCCGCCGCCTGGTCGGCGACCACGTCGAACACAACGCCTACTTCGTCGACTTCCCGAGAAACGTCCCGGACACCCTGGAGTTCTGGGCGGGGCTGCTGCGCGAGGCCATGCTCGACCCGGTCGCCGCCGCCCGGCTCCGGCCGGGCATCCTCAACCTGCTGGACCTGCCGCGATACGGCAGTTACCAGCACACCTACGCCGACCTGCTGGCGGCGCACGCCGAGCTGGTCCCCCTGGCCGAGGACCGGGTGACGGTGCTGGAGCTGGGCGGAAGCCTGCGGGACGAAGCACGAGACCTCTACCTCTCGCTGGCCGGGTCCGAGGTCCCGCTCGCCGCCGAAGACCTGGCCGCTCTGCGCGCGCTGGCCGCCTTCTGCGCCGACCTGCACGCCGACGACCAGCCCGAGCGCGTTCCGGTGCGCGAGAACCGGGCCGTCATCAACGAAGCACGGCTGGCCGCCGGGCGGCCGCTGCTCGTCGACACCGTGACGGACGTGCTTCGGCTGGCCGCGCTCTGCTCCGACGGCGACGTCACCCTGGCCACCCCCACCCGCCTGCGCTCCTTCCGCCGTGCCGAACGCCGCATCCTGCTGGCCGCCCTGGACGCCGTTCCGGCCGCCAAGCACGGGGACGTGCTCCGCCACCGGGAGCAGTGGAAGCGGCTCGGCGAGCGGCTGCACCCCCACGAGCACCCGCAGTTCCCCCGGGTGGCCCAGGTCTTCGACGTGGCCAGGGGAGTGCGCAAGGCGGCGAGCTTCGGCAGCCGGGTCGAGGCCGCGCTGGCCGCGGGCCGTACCGGAGAGGCCGTGTCGCTGCTGGAGCACACGCCCGGCGCACTGCTGCGCCGCCTCGACCACCTGTTGCGTGCGGGTGGCGGCTCCGCCGTGCTGGAGGCGGCGGAGCGGGCCGCCGCCCAGGCCTCCGGCCGCGTGCTGCTGTCCCTGCGCGAGCACCTGCAGAACCGGCTCGCTCCCGTGGACCGGGTCTTCACCAACCGGCACGGCAGAGCGTGGACGACATCCGACACCCGGGCCCCGCTCGACGAGGAGGCCCTCCACCGGACGCTCGCCATCCTGGACGAGGAAATCGGCCGCCGCCTGCCCGACCCGGGCGAGTTGATCGTCGATCCCGCCGTACTCGACGTGGCGCTGCCCCTGTCAGGCAAGGCCGTCGTGCCCGGGCTCGGGATGCTGCCCCGCGGCTCGCTGTCGCTCGTGGAGGGTGAGCTGCTGCGATTCTTCGTCCACTGGCGGCAGCGCGAGCGGCGCACCGACTACGACCTGTCCGCGCTGATGCTCGACTCCACCTATGACAACCCGACCCACATCTCGTGGACGTCCTACGCCAACGACTTCGCGGCCTACTCGGGCGACCTCACCGAGGCCCCCGACGGGGCGTCGGAGTTCGTCGACGTACGTCTCGCCGGGGCGACCAAGCCGATCATCATTCCGCAGGTCCACATCTACGCGGGGGAGCCGTTCGACGAGGCCGCCGAGGCGTTTTTCGGCTACATGACCAGGGACGCCGCCCAGGAGGGCAGGCCGTTCGAACCGCGCACCGTGCGGATGAAGTCCGACCTGCGTGGATCCGGCCGCATCGCGCTGCCGCTCGTCTTCCTGCGGGGGGACGACGATGCCTGGCGGGTGAAGTGGCTGCACCTCTACCTGTCGGGCCATCCGTCGTTCAACCAGGTGGAGGGCAACCGGATCACCGCGTCGCTGCTCGTACGCTCGATCGTGGAGCGGCACTACCTCAGCGTCGGTTACCTGGTCGGCCTGCTTCGCGCCAGGTCCTCCGCGTCCTCAACGGGCGGGCAGGTCACGTACATCGGGCTTGAGGCGCCCGCCGATCTCCCCGAAGGGGCGCGAATCTACACGTCGGCCACGCTGCACGAGCTGATCCCGGCCTGATATCGTCCTGATCGCAAGGCCATGGGAGGGCTTCCTTCTCACCCTTTGGACCCGGTCTGCCCGTACGGGCGCCGGGCTGGTTCTAGCTCTCCCGCCTTCCTTGCACCCCGGCGGGTGAGGCCATTCGGAGGCTTCCTTCTCCATCCTGGTTCGATTCCAGGTAGGCCCTTAACGGCCTACTGGCGATATTAGCTTCCGAGCCCTCCTCACCCGTCCGGCCGGCGAATGGTCCCTGCAGTAGACAAGCGACAGACCCGCTCCCGTCTCGCAGTCGGCAAATTACGAAGAGTAACGAGACAATAACAGATTGTTATAGTGACCTCATCGTCGATCTCGGCGTGGATACGGTCACGCAGTGGCACTAGCCGAACACGAAGCCCTCGTCCGCCTGTTCTGCGAACGACCCGACCTCGCCGCCGACCTGCTGACTCGATCTCTCAGAGTCCAGCTGCCCGACTACGACTACGCGGGCCTCGAGTCGGCCGATCTCACCGAGGTCACACCCACCGAACGTCGTGCCGACTCGGTCATCGTGTTCCGCCGTAAACGGCCGGAAGCCGACCCCCAGCCCGTTCTCGCTGTAATCGTCGAGGTCCAGCGTCGCCAGGACCCCGGCAAGATGTGGTCCTGGCCGATGTACCTCGTCAGCCTGCGCACCCGGCTCGAATGCCCGGTCATTCTGCTGGTCGTGTGTCCCGAGGCGTCGGTCGCCCGCTGGTGCGCCCGTCCGATCGAACTGGGTCATCCTGGCCTGGTGCTGAAACCACTGGTCGCCGGCCCGAACGAGGTACCCGTCATCACCGACCCCGGGCAGGCGGCCGAGGACATCGAGCTCGCGGTGCTCTCGGCGATTCACCACGCCGCCACGCCGGAGGGCCCCGAGATCCTCAACGCCCTGTTCGCCGCGCTGCACAATCTCGACCGAGACCTGGGGGGTATGTACGCTGACATGGTTCGTGCGGCGCTGCCTCGAGAGGTCTGGGATCACTTGGAGGAGCACTTGAAGAGCGAGACCTACGAGTACCTCAGCGACTGGGCCCGCGAGAACCTTGCCAAGGGCAAGGCGGAGGGACAGTCCGAGGCGATCCTTACGGTTCTGTCGGCCCGGGGCATCGAGGTGTCCGAGGACCTCTCCGAAAAGATCCGGAAATGTCACGACCTCGACCGGCTGGACGCCTGGCTCCGGGCCGCCGCCACAGTCGACTCTTCTGACGCGTTGCTCGATGACATCTCCTGACACCGTCCCGTGACGTGGCCCCCACCGCGGGGGCGTCACGGAATGCCGCCGGGCTGCTCGTCGAGTCCGCAGGCGAAAGGCTCCGCTATGGATGTCGTCCCCTGGCGGTTCGCACCCACGGCCCTCGCGTGAGCCTGCCTTCACGTCGTTCCACGGCGGTTCGCATCCACCGCCTTCACCTGTGCGCCGTGACTTCCTGGCCTACGCGCGGAGGAAGACTTCGTCGAGATGCCATTCGAGGGCCTCGCGGTTCGGCCGGTCGCGAGGGCGGTCGGGGACGGTTATCTCCTGTCCGGCCCGCCGGTAGAACTCCTCGCCGTTGCCGAACTCCTCGCGCAGGCGCGGGCTGACCAGTAATCGGTGCCTGGGGTCGACCGCCAGATAGCCGCGGTCGAAGAGCGTGTGCACGTCCGAGCGGAGCAGGAGCCCGTTGTCCAGCCGGTGCTCGCCTCCCGCGGTGACCGGACGGATGTGCGCCGCCTGCAGGACCGGCCTGATCCGATCGCCGGTGATCGCGCACCTCCGCTCGTACGCGTGCAGCACCACGGCCTGGAACGCTCGCTGGCCCAGCCTGCGGGGCGTCAGCCGAGGGTCGCCGAAGACGGGCCCATGGCGGTGCCACGGCTCGGACAGGTCGACGTGTTCACCGATCCCGGCCCGCTTCAGCAGGTCGTAGAAGTAGCCGGCGGCCGGGTGGGCGGCCAGGTCGTAGCTCTTGCCCTGGACGATGTTCGACGCGAATTCGGGCGGCGGGCCGGCGACGCGGTCCCCGGGATAGAAGAAGACGTCGCGGATGATGACGCAGCCGATGACCGGGTCCTCGCCCGGTTCCATCGGCCGGCTGCGGTACCGCCCGACCTGCCGATGGAGCTCGACCAGGTTCGCGGCGCCGTTGCCCTCACCGAAGAACTCCCAGGCCTCGGAGACGCGGAGGGGCGCGAACCCGCTGAAGAAGCCCCCGCCGACGACGCGGTTGTGCGGGTAGTGGGTCTTGAAGAAGAACGGCTCGCCATGGTCGATTGCGCGGAACTCGCGACCGCTGGAGGGCCGCCAGAAGTTGACCTCGCTCAGGTCCGGACGTCCGGCCAGAAAGCGGTACCAGCTGTCGTCGGTCACCCCGACGTACGCCTTCACGAAAGGTCATTGTGCACGTACGTGATCAACTTTGCCAGAGCGCAGCTGAAGCGTGATCGGGAACCATGACCAGCAGGGTGGCTCCCTGCGCCGTACGGTTCATCGGCGCGGTCGTGCTCTTCGTGCTGGTCCTGTGGCGGCGTCGTTCGAAGGACAGGCGCCCTCCCGTGGGATACGTCCACGGAAGCGGCGGAGTCGCTGATCGCTACCGGACGACTGACGACCGGGTCAGCGGGGGACGATCGGCAGGGTGATGGACGAGTCGGGGAAGACCTTCTGGTGCTGGACGACCAGGTCCGCCTCGGTCGCTCCGCTCCGGCCGGTGCCCGTGTTGCGGTCGAAACGGGGGAAGTTGGAGCTGGAGATCTGCACCCGGACGCGGTGACCGGCCTTGAAGACCTGGCTGGTGGCGACCAGGTCGATGGTGAAGATCCCTGACGGCTCGGTGACGCGGACGATGCCGTCGATCACGCTCATCGCCCGTCCGTCGGGATACACGTCGACGAGTTTCGCCGTCCAGTCTGTCGAGGCGGCCGAGGTCTCCGCGTGCAGGGTCACCGACACCGGGCCGGTGACCTCGACGTCGGAGGTGAGCACCTCGGTCGAGTAGCAGAGCACGTCGGGCCGCCGCTCCAGGTCGCGCTGGTCCTGCGGGCCGACATTGGTGGGGTCGGGCAGCAGGGTCGGGCCGCCGACGGTCGGGACCGGGTCGCGCGGGTCGAAGGTGAAGGTCGCCGGCTCGTACGCCGTGGGCGGCCTGGGCGACAGCAGGCCGTCCGAATGCAAGTAGTAGGAAGTCTCGACGGCGCGGTCCAGCGGCCAGGCCTCCTCGTCCCGCCAGACGTCGTCGCCCATGACGAAGATCTTCACGGCGGGGCCGGTGTCCTCGCCTCGCAGGAACGCGAGCTCCTGTTGCTCCAGCCCGATCGCCTGCCCCGAGGCGGCGGCCCCGAAGAAGAGCCGTCCGGTGCCTGAGGCGCCCGGCGCGAGGTGCGACCAGGGGCCGATGACCAGAGGACCGCCGAGGCGGCGGTGGTTCTCCAGCGTCCCGGCGAGGAACAGGTCGAACCAGCCCGCCACGTGCATGACCGGCACCTCGATGCGGTCGTGGCGCAGGGTCTCCGCTAGCTCCTCCCAGTAGGCGTCGCGTTCGGCGTGCGAGGTCCAGTCGCGCCACCACGGGATGCCGGGGATGTCGCCGACCGGCAGGGTGCGCGCCACGGCGTCCTGGTCGCCCATGACGGGAAGAATCGCGGCGAAGCCCGCGCCGACGTCCTCGCCCGCCTCGGCGGCGTGCAGCAGGCCGAGCATCGTCTGAAAGGCACCCCAGTTGAGGGCCGAGCCCAGCGCGAAGGCCCCGCCGTGATACTTGAGGCCGTCGTGGAAGTCGTGCGGCGTCATCGAGGCGACGACGGCCTTGAGCCCCGGCGGGCGGGTCGCCGCCGCCTGGAGCGCGCATCCGGCGAGGTAGGACATGCCGCTCATGACGACCTCGCCGTTCGACCAGGGTTGCGCGGTGATCCAGGTGATCGTGTCGTGGCCGTCGGCGCCCTCGTCCGCCCACGGCCGGAACTCGCCGTCGCTGCTCCCGCGTCCCCGGCAGTGCTGCAGCACCACCGCGAACCCGGCGCGCAGCGCGGGCGTCACCGGGGCCGTCCGGAACGAGTCCTCGCCGTACGGTGTGCGCATGAGCAGCGCGGGGAACGGGCCGCCGTCGGCCGGCCGGTGGACGGAGCCGCGCAGGAGCGTGCCGTCCCGCATCGGCATCGGCACGTCGTGCTCGACGGCGACCGGAAGCGGGGAGCGGTCGAGCTTCGGCATGCGGGCTCCTCAGGTCAGGGCATAGGCGTCGTAGTGCACCGCGGCGGCCACGCGGGCGGCCGAGGCCACGGCGAGGGTGCGGTTGAGCCACAGATATCGATCGTCGCCGGTCTCGAAGCGGCAGAACAGCCGGAAGTAGTACTCCGACGGGTCCACGTGCTCACCCCGCCCGAGGCGGCCGAGCACCTCGGGGGAGCCGTGCCTGACTCCGCTGGTGGTGATGTAGACGTGCGCGCCGTCGTGGGTGCGCAGCGTGTAACGCGTGTCGATGCTGATCATGCCGTCGGCGTGGACGACCTGCCAGTCGGCCCCGCCGGGCAGCACGGCGCCCGACAGGCGAGGACCGTCGAACGTGCCGCCGACGATGTTGACCACACGGCGGTGGCCCCACTGCGAGTCGCCGAGGTCGAGCACGGGGTCGAGATCCACGTGGAAGGTGGCGAGCGGTTCAAGGTTCACGAGACGGCACTCCGATCGACGCTCCACGAGGGGCGTTCGCTGAGCGAGGCCGGGTCGAACCCGGCGGTCCGCTTGTAGGAGGCGGCGATCTCCGCCCGCTCCTCGTGGGGGATGACCCGCTCGATGTCGTCGAAACCTTCGGGCGCGCGCTCGTGGGCGAGCTTCATGACGACCTCCGGGCCCATCTCCCGATTGGACAGCTGCAGCGCCGTCGTGGCCGGCCGGCGCATCTCCTCGTACGCCGCCAGGTCGCCCTGGGCGAGGGCGTACGCCAGCACGCGGGCGTCGATGATCGCCTGGGAGGCGCCGTTGGAGCCGATCGGATACATGGCGTGCGCCGCGTCGCCGAGGAGCGTGATGCCGTCGAAGGTCCATCGGGGCAGGGGGTCGCGGTCGACCATCGGGTACTCGTACGCGGCCTCGGCCCCGGCGATGATCCCGGGCACGTCGAGCCAGTCGAAGCGCCAGTCGGCGAAGTGCCTGCCGATCTCGGCCAGGTCGGCCGAGCGGTTCCAGTTCCCCCGATCCGGGGCGTCGCCGTCCAGCGGCCGCTCCGCGATCCAGTTGATCAGCGTGCGTTCGCCGGTCTCGATCGGGTAGGCGACGAACTTCTGCGTGCCGTCACCAGCCATGATCATGGATCGGCCGGTGAGGAACGGCTCGCCGTAGGTGACGCCCCGCCACAGGACCAGGCCGTTCCACGGCGGCGGGCCCTCGCCGGGGTAGAGATGGGCGCGCACGGCCGAGTGGATCCCGTCCGCGCCGATGAGCAGGTCCTCGTCGCCGGGGCCGGTGATCCTGCTTCCGCTCCGTACGGAGTCCGGGCCCAGCCGCTCGATCACCGCCTTCAGCAGGAGCATCTGGAGCGTCCCACGATGGACGGAGTACTGCGGCCAGGCGTAGCCGGCGGCGACTCCCCGGGGTTCGGACCAGATCGGCGCGCCGTAGCGGTTGAAGTAGGCCAGTTCGGCCGTGGCCACGCCGATCTCCGCCAGCCGGTCGGCCAGCCCCAGCTCGGTCAGCTCCCGTACGGCGTGGGGGAGGAGGTTGATCCCGACGCCCAGCGGCCGGATCTCGGGGGTGGCCTCGTGCACGGTCACGTCCTCGAACCCGGCCGCGTGCAGGCTGAGTGCGGCGGTCAGCCCGCCGATGCCCGCTCCGGCGATGACGATGCGCACGAGGGCCTCCGGGGAAATGAGGAGAAGTTGTTATGGCCGTAACAATATTCACGGCACTCCTGCGGCTACGCAAGACTTGACCGATGGACAGCGAGCCCGGCACCCGGCCGGATCCCGGCGGGGACACGCCACCGGACCTGCGGTACGCCGCCTACGCGCGCGAGCGCCTGGCGGCGATGTCGCCTCCGGCCGACGCGGAGGCGTTCGCGCTGGCCTATCACCTGCTCCAGCTCGCCTACGTGCTGGTCACCGACCTGGAGACCCGCATCCACCGCCCGCGCGGCCTGACGCTGCCCGGTTTCCGGCTGATGTTCAAGCTCTGGCTGCTCGGCCCCACCCAGCCCGTACGGCTCGCCGAGATCTCCGCCATGTCGAGGTCCGCGGTGACGAACGCCGTCAACACCCTCGAACGCGGCGGCCTGGTCGAACGGCGACCGGTGCCCGAGGACGGCCGCGCGGTGGTCGTCGCGCTGACCGAGGCGGGCGAGGCGGCCGTGCGTGAGGCATTCGCCGAGCAGACCCGCAGGGAGCGGGAGTGGTTCGCCTGCCTCGGCCCCGTCGAGCGCGAGCAGATGACCGCCCTGCTGGCCCGCATCCTCCGTGCCCGCCCGGCGGATCTTCTGTAGCAGGGACGAACATCGGCAGGGACAAACCGGGGTGGCTGCCCAGAAGCTACGCGTACAGTTCTCGCAGGCGTCCCCGGGGGGCGGGACGCGCCCGCTTCACCGTGAGGACCGCACCCGTGGCCGTTTCCGAGCAGTTCCCGCCGTTCGCGGCACCGGACGCCGACGCCGCAGCCGAGGACGAGCCCGGTGCGGAGCCGGACCCGTTCCCCGGCGACACGCACTGGTACGACCTGCCGGACGACGACGCCGCGCCGGAGGAGGACGAGCCCCTCACATTGGGACGTCGTCTGCGGCGCGCGCTGGGAGGGCGCTGACGCGCCTTCCCGAAGAGCACGCTGACACGCTGCCCGCCAGATGGCGCTGACGCGCCTCCCGCAGGCGGCAGGGTCAGCCGTCGCGCCGCCGGGTCGCGGCGTCGGCGAGCAGGCCGAGCCCGACGCCCAGCATCCACACGTCCTTGCTGATGCCGGTGCCCGCCGGGGACGGCCAGACGCTGCCGGGCTTGCGCAGCGCGGGCGTGCGCAGGTAGAGCGCGACCAGGCTGCCGGAGAATCCGGTGAGCGCGGCTCCGGCGACCGCTGCCGGCACGAACGGCGTCAGGAGCGCCACGCCCGTCGCGATCTCGGTCGCGGACAGCAGCTTGAGGAACCGGCGCGGCGGGACGGACTTGAGGAACGGGAAGGCGGCGGCCGTGCCGTGGAGGCCGGCGGCCTGCTCGTCGCCGCCGTTCCACTTCTCCAGGCCGGAGTGCAGGATGTACGCACCGGTGGCCACCCGCCCCGGCACCTCCCGGGCCCTCAGGAACTTCATGGGCGACTCCTGTCCGTTCTGGCCTATGCCGTCCGCCCTGCGACGATACTCGCCGGGCGGACGGAACCGGCGTCCGGGGCCGTCGGAGGAGGCGGAGGCGGCGGCGCGAGACGGCGTCGCGCCGGAGCAGGTTCCGGAGCAGGTCCGGAGCAGGTCCCGGAGCCCCTCAGGCGGTGATCTCGTCGAGCAGTTCGAGCAGGTGGTGGTAGGTCTTCCCGGTGGCGCGGGTCATGCCGATCTCGCAGGTGCGGTTGACCGACGCGTGTGCGGCGAAGCCGCCCTCGGCCACCGAGGCGGCCTCGGCGCGGGTGGCGGAGGCGGTCAGTTCCGGGTGCAGCAGCCCCCGGTCGCCGGCGAAGGCGCAGCACTGCCAGCCGTCCGGGACGACGACCTCCTTCGCGACCGCCTCGGCGACCTGGGCGATGGCGGCGTCGAGGCCGAGCCGGGCGGACGAGCAGGTCGGGTGCAGGGCGAGCGAGGCCCGCCTGCGGTCCTCCGGCGGCTGCGGCAGCCGCGGCAGGACGTGCTCGGCCACGAAGGTCACGGCGTCGAGCACCCGGACGACGGGCGAGGCCGCGCCCGTGGGCGGTTCGGCCCCCGCCGCGGTCAGCCGTTCGAACCCCTCCGTGCAGGAGGCGGCGTCGCTGACGACCGGAAGCCTGCCGCCGTCGGTCGCGGTCAGGAGCGCCTCCCGCACCCGGCGGCGCATCACCTCGTAGCCCTCGCCGAAGCCCTTCGAGGACCACGGGGTGCCGCAGCACAGGCTCGCGACGCCCTCCGGCACGTGCAGCCGCAGGCCGGCCCGCTCGGTCAGCCGCAGCAGCGCGGCCATGACGCCGGGCCCGCCGTCGGCGGGGGCGAACATGGTGTTCAGGCAGGACGGCACGTACACGGCGTCCGCGTCGTGACGCGGCGCCGCGTGCCGGGGCGTGCCGCCGCGCGGCAGGTCGCGGGTCCACTGCGGCACCGCGTCGGGGCCGGCGACGGCGCGGGCGGCCCGGCTGGCGCCCTCGGCGAGCCGGGCCGGGGACGCGGCGGCCGCGTCCATCGCGAGGTCCATGGCCCGGGTCACCCCGTCCCAGTGCTTCGCGGCGGCCTTCCAGCCCGCCCGTGCGGAGCGGCCGTGCCGTTCGGCGCGCAGCCGTTTGGTGAGGTCGCCGGTGTTGATCAGGACGGGGCAGGCGGTGGCGCACATGCCGTCCACGGCGCAGGTGTCGACGGCGTCGTAGCCGTACTCCTCGGTGAGCTGCCGGGCGAGCGCCTGGTCGCCGGCCGCTTGGGCCGCGGCCAGTTCGCGGCGCAGCACGATGCGCTGGCGCGGGGTGGTGGTCAGGTCGCGGCTGGGGCAGACCGGCTCGCAGTAGCCGCACTCCACGCACCGGTCGACCTCGGGCTCGACCGTGGCGACGGTCTTGAGGTCGCGCAGGTGCGCCTTAGGGTCCTCGGTGAGCACGACGCCGGGGTTGAGCGTGCCGCCGGGGTCGCACAGCCGCTTGACCTCCCGCATCACCTCGAACAGCTCCTCGCCGTACTGGCGGCGGACGAAGGGGGCCATGACCCGGCCGGTGCCGTGCTCGGCCTTGAGCGTGCCCCCCCGCGACAGCACGGCGTCCACCAGGTCCTCGGTGAAGTCGGCGTAGCGCCGCAGGTCGGCGCCGAAGCGCTCGTTGAGCATGAAGTGCAGGTTGCCGTCCTTGGCGTGCCCGAAGATCACGCTGCGCTCGTAGCGGTAGCGGTCGAACAGCCCGGTCAGCGCGTCGCACAGGCCGGCCAGCGCGGGCACCGGGACGGCCACGTCCTCAAGCAGCGCGGTGGTGCCGGACGGCCGGGCGCCGGCGACCGCGGCGTACAGGTTCTTGCGGATGCGCCACAGGGCCGCGCGGCCGGCGCTGTCGCCGCTGAGCCGGGCCGGAGCGGCCAGACTCATCCCGGCGAAGACCTGCCCGGCCTCCCGCTCGCGTGCCGCGAGCAGCTCCGGGTCGGACTCCTGCCACTCCACCAGCAGCGCCGCGTGGTCGCGCACCTCCAGTGTCCGCAGCACCTCATCGGCGTACGGGTCGAGCCGGGCCACCCGCAGCGACTCCGCGTCGAGCAGCTCGACGGCGGCGGGCCCTGCCGCGACCAGTTCGGGCGTGGCGGCCATCGCCTCCCGCAAGGCCGGGAAGACCAGCAGGCCGGTCGCGGCCAGACGGTGCGCGGGCACGGTGCGCAGCACCGCCTCGGCGACGAAACCGAGAGTGCCCTCGCTGCCGACGACCAGGTGGGCGAGGATCTGTGCGGGGCTGTCGTGATCGAGGAAACTGTTCAGGCCGTAGCCCATGGTGTTCTTGATCGAGAACTGGCCGGCGATCCGGCGCACCGAGTCGGCATTGCCGCGGATCCGGTCGCGCAGCTGTTCTAGCCCCTGGGCCAGGGCGGGTTCGAGAGCGCGCAGCCGCGCGTCGGCGTCGGGCGCTCCGGTGTCGATCACGGTGCCGCTGGGCAGCACCACGACCATCGACTCCAGAGTCCGGTAGGTGTTGGCGTGGGTGCCGCAGGTCATCCCGCTGGAGTTGTTGGCCACCACCCCGCCGATCGTGCACGCCGACTCGCTGGCCGGGTCGGGGCCCAGCCTGCGGCCATAGGCGGCCAGACGGGCGTTGACCTGCCGCAGCACGGCCCCGGGCTGCACCCGCACCCGCTCACCGCCGTCGAGCACCTCGACATCCCTGAAGTGGCGGCGGGTGTCGACCAGCAGGTGGCTGGTGACGCCCTGCCCGGACAGGCTGGTGCCGCCGGACCGGAAGGTCAGCGGCAACCCGGTCCGCATCAGCGCCGCCACCTGTGCGGCGTTCTCCGGCACCACGACCGCCTGCGGCGTCAGCAGGTAGTGCGAGGCGTCGTGCGCCATGCCCAGCCGGTCACTCACCCGGGACCGGGTGATCCCCGGTGCGGCGGCCTCCACCGCCGCCAGAACGGCGGGGTCCGCCGGGGCGATGCGGTGCGGGGGATCCACGTGGATGAGGCTCATGATTGAAGGCTTCCGTCCGGAGGCGCCGCTGCGCCCCTTTATCGCCGAGGGTCGATGTGGATCTTCGGGCCCGGACCCGCGCCGGCCGGGCGGCTCCCCGCCAGCACACCGGCGGCGTCGTCCAGGCCGACAGTGGCGGCCACGAGCGGGCGGGCGTCGACCGACCCGTCCGCGTACGCCTCGATGGTCCCGGCCAGACCGGCCGATCCGCTGAGCACGCCGACGGCGGTGACGTCCTTGAACGCGAGGTCGCGGGTGTCGATGCGGCTGGGGGACCCGGCCAGGCCGACATAGACTACCCGGCCCGCGGGCCTGACCAGGTCGAGCGCGAGCGCGGGCAGGTCCGCCGCGTTGGACGCGTCGACCACGGCGTCCCACTGCAGGGACGGCAGTGACGCCCGCGTCCACGCGCCCGCGAAACCGAGGCCGCGGGCCAGCCGGAGCGTGGGCTCGTCGCGGCCAATCAGATGCACCTCCGCGCCCCGCGCCCGTGCGAGCAGCGCGACGAGCAGGCCGATCGTGCCCGTGCCCAGCACCAGCAGCCGGTCGCCGGGTTGCAGGGCGGCGCCGCGCACCGCGCGCAGGGCGCTGCCGCCGGGTTCGACCAGCGCGCCCATCGTCGCGTCGATCGTCACGGGCAGCGCGTGCAGCGCCCGCGCCGGTACGGCGAGCCGCTCGGCCAGCGCCCCCGGGAAACCCCGGCGAATGCCGATCTCCGCCCGGTCGGGACAGACATGGTGCAGTCCGTCGCCGCAGAAGCGGCAGCGCCCGCAGCCCAGCATGGTGTCGCCGGTGACCCGGCGGCCCAGCCAGCCGGGGCCGACGCCGTCCCCGAGCGCCGTGACCACGCCGCACCACTCGTGGCCGGGACGCAGCGGATACCAGGCGTGGCCGGAGTGCAGGTAGCTCATCTCGCCGGTGAACAGCTCCACGTCCGTGCCGCAGACGCCGACCCGCTCGACCTCGACGACCACCTGCCCGGGCGCGGCGACCGGCGGTTCGAGGTCGACGACCTCGGCCCTGCCGGGGCCGGTGATGACCAGTGCCCGCACTACCGGGAGAAGGGGACGGGCGCGACGGCGCCGATGCGGGCGAGGGGCACGGTCGTGTCTCCTTGAGGGGGATCGGGGTTCATCACCATTGAGGCGGCACCCAGTAGGGCGTCGCCAGGCCGCGTACGCCCACTCGGGCGGTGAACAGGTGGCCGGACCCCGGGTGCTCGGCCAGATCGACGCCACTGGAGGACGTGGTGATGACGAGCACGTCGAGATCCGGTCCGGCGAAGGCTGGGCAGGTGACGTTGGGCGCGCCGACCTCCACCGTGGCGAGCAGGCGACCGCCGGGGTCGCGGCACTCGACCCGGCCGCCGCCGAAGATCGCGATCCACAGGTTGCCCTCGATGT
This sequence comes from Microbispora rosea, assembly GCF_900156315.1. Taxonomy (GTDB): domain Bacteria; phylum Actinomycetota; class Actinomycetes; order Streptosporangiales; family Streptosporangiaceae; genus Microbispora; species Microbispora rosea. The sequence continues at coordinate 85,267 of NZ_FTNI01000011.1, forward strand.
CGGCGCACATCCCGTCGGGCATGCCGTCGGTGAGCGTGAACAGCTCCCGCCGCGGCCCGGTCTCCCCGGTGGCCGGGTCGTAGTCACGCTCCCACACCACGTGCGGCGTGCTGTCGATGCTGTACAGGCGGTCGCCCGCGGGGCTCCAGGCCAGGCCGTTCGACAGGGTCAGGTCGTCGTCGAGGCGGACGCAGGCCGTGCCGTCGAGGCGGGCAAGCACCTCCTGGCCCTTCCGGTCGTCCAGCGCCATGCTGCCGATCAGGAAGCGCCCGGCCGGATCGACCGCTCCGTCGTTGAGCCGGCTCGGCGCGCCGGGAGGCAGCACCCGGGCGAGCTCGGTGCGGCGGCCCGCGGTGCCGACCCGGGTGAGGACCTCGCGCTCGGCGACGACGAGCTGTCCGTCGGCGGAGACGGCGACCGCGCCCACCGTGTTGCCCGCCGTGTTGCCCGCCGTGTTGCCCGCCGTGTTGCCCGCTGTGCCGAAGGTGTGCGCCGTGGTGGCGGCGACGGCGCCGGTCGCGGGGTCGAGCCGTCCCTCGTGCACCGCTGCCGCGTCGATGTCCACCCACAGCAGGCGCTGCCTGTCGGGATCCCACACGGGGCCCTCACCGAGCGCGTACACCTCGCCGGAGGCCTGAGTGGCGGTGAACTGCCCGGTCATACGACCTCCTGGCCGGCGTTGATCGCACGGATGGACGACAGGCCGCCGGATACCGCCCGCGGGGGGGCGAGCGGCAGCGCGGTCGTGTTCCGGATACTAGAGCCGATTTCGGGCGGGAGAAAAGGTCCTCTCGGGATCTTCGGGGCGGACGACCCCGTCGAGGACCCGCACGCCTCCGCCCGCGGGCCGCCTGGCTCGGCCTCGTCCGCACCGGTGAGCGCGTCGCTCACCTTCCGGGCGCCGGGGGGAATGGGCCCACCATCAGGCGCCGCGTCACCGTGGTGTCGTATGAGCCGGTGATGGTCGCATCGGGGGAGCGAAGATCACGATCTCGAAGCAGCCATGCGGTGTTTCGCGCGTGACGCCGTCTAATGTCGGTCCGGTGGGCGCGGCCGAGGGGCACGAGCAGATCGGCTGGTACTTCGAGCACCTGCTGCAGGCCTTTCCGGATCTCCAACTCACACCGTGGTGCAAGGTTCCTGTGTTCGATCCGGCCGTCTCGGCCGTCTCCGAGTACGTCATGACCGGCACGCACCTCGGGCCGCTTCTGCTGCCCGGAGGGTCGGCGCTTGAGGCGACCGGGCATCGCATCGCGGTCCGCGCAGCGGGGTTGTGCACCATCGAGAACGGGCTGATCATCAGCGACCGGGACTACTACGACCAGCTGGAGCTGTTCAGCCAGCTCGGCCTCTGCCTGCCGGAGGCGGTCGCCTGACGCCCTCGGGACCCGGCCTCAGGATTCGCGGGCGCGGAGGTACGCGTCCAAGTCGGCGGCGCCCCTGAGCATGGCGCGGCCCCGGGCGGACAGGCGGGCCTGCCAGTCGCGCAGGGTCGACTCCAGCGGGGCGACGCCTCCGGCGGAGCGGACCTGCGCGATCAGCGGGGCGATCTGCTCCAGCAGATAGCCGCCCCGCCTGAGTTGGTGGGCCAGCCGGACGTCGCGTACGTCGGCAGCGCCGTAGATCCGATAGCCCGTCCGCGGATCGCGGCGCGGCCGGACCAGCCCGGCCTTCTCCCATTTGCGCAGGGTGGCGGGCCGGAGGCCGAGCCGTCTGGCCAGGGGCCCGATGAACGTGTCGCCGCGCTCCTGCGGCACGGGCGCCAGATCGCGGAGCGCGGCCTCGACGGCCTGGAGGGTGCGGCGGTCGTCGAGGAGCTGACCGTGACTCTCGTCGACGAGCCGCAGCGCGTCCTCGGCGGCGCCCCGGTTGACCGCCTGCATGATCGACGTGGCCGTCTGATGCCCGTGTCCGGGCACGAGGGAGAGGAACGCGCGCAGGGCGTGCGCGTGCAGCGGCGTGTAGGTGCGGTAGCCGTGGGCGGTGCGTCCGGCGGCGGGCAGGATGCCGGCGTCCTCGTAGTTCCGGATCGCCTGGGTGGACAGGCCGTGCTCGCGCGCCAGGTCCACCGGCCTCATGGATGCATCACCGATTGAAGGTCCAGTGCGATGAGAGCGGGGTTTTCGGGCAAAAGTTTACATTGAGGGTTCAACGATAGCGTCAAAGGTATGGATATCAAGGACACGGCCCGGCCGCTCGACGGCGCGGGAGTCTCGGCGTTCCTGCGGTCGCTTCCCGCCCGCCCGCGGCTGCTCGGCCTGGGCGAGGCCAGGCACTTCGTGGAGGAGCTGGGCGAGGTGCGCAACGAGATCTTCCGGCATCTGGTCGAGCACGAGGGCTACCGGTCGTTCGCCATCGAGAGCGACTGCCTCATGGGCCTCGTGGTGGACGACTACGTCACGACGGGCGCGGGCACGCTCGACGACGTCATGGAACGCGGCTTCAGTCACGGCTTCGGCGCCTTGACGGCCAACCGCGAGCTCGTGCGCTGGATGCGGGCGTACAACGAGGAGCACGACGAGAAACTCCGGTTCTTCGGGTTCGACGGCCCTCTGGAGTACTGGGCGGCGAGCCCGCGCCAGGCGCTTACCGGCCTCTACGCCCTCCTCGACGGCCCGCTTCCCGGCACTGTGGTGAGCCGGGAAACCCTCGACACGCTGCTTGGCCCGGACGACCGCTGGTCGAACGAGGCCGCGGCCATGGACCCGTCCCAGTCGATCGGCCGGTCCGCCGACGCCCGGCGGCTGCGGCTGATCGCCGACGACCTGGTGGCGCTGCTCGAGACGCAGGCGCCGCAGCTGAGCGCGGAGGACGGGGACCGGGCGGCGCTGTACGCGCGCACCGCCGTCGGCCTGCTCCGCTACCACTACTGGATGGCCGACGCGTCCCCGGCGCGGTGGACCCGGCTGTCGGCCTTGCGGGACGCGATGATGGCCGCCAACCTGCGCGCCGTCGCCGAGAACGGCCCGGCTCTGGTCTTCGCCAGCAATCTCCACCTGCAGCGCGACAAGAGCGTGATGCCGTTCGGCGACCAGCAGCTGGAGTGGTGGAGCGCGGGGGCGATCACCGCGACGCACCTGGGCGACCGCTACGCCTTCCTGGCCTCGGCCTTCGGCGCCGCCGGCGACGACATCCCGCCACCGGACACCGTCGAGGGCATCCTGTCGACGCTCCCGTGGGACCACTGCCTGATCGACGCCCGCCGCCTGGCCGAGGTCGTCACGAAGGCCGTCACGAAGCCCGCCCCCCGCGTCTCCCGCGACTTCGCCTATTTCCCGCTCGACCCGGCTCGGCTCGGCGTGATCGACGGCGTGGTCTTCCTCAAGCAGGTCGCCACACGGGGTTGACCGGAACGCGCGCGCGTTGAGGCCGGATCGACACGCGCGCGCGTCAGTCCCGGGCCGATCCGCGCGCCGGCGGAGACGTCACCTGCCCGCCGTCACGGCCTTAAGCTCGTCGAACGACTCCCGGACGATCTGCGACAGGTCCGGCTCGGCGGGACCGCTGATCCAGCGTTCGAATGCGACCTTGAAGGCGGCGACGCCCGCCTCGGCGGCCAGGCTCGCGGCCGGATCCGCGACGCCGCGCCGCCGGAGCGTGTCGGCGAGCGTCGCGGACCACCAGGCGAGCTTGATCAGCTCGCGCTCCCGCAGTTCGGCGTTGGCGGCGATGACCGACTGCCGCTGCAGGGAACGCTCGCGGCCCTCCTCGAACAGGACGCCGACCTTCTCGAAGGCCGCGGCCACCGCGTCGATGGGCGCCATGGAGTCCGGGGCGCCGGCGACCGCGTCCGCGAGGTGCTCCCGCAGCTCGTCCGAGCCAGAGAACAACACCTCACGCTTGTCCGCGAAGTGCCGGAAGAATGTGCGCTCGGTCAGCCCGGCCCGCTTGGCGATCTCCGCCACCGTGGTCTGCTCGTAGCCGCGCTCGACGTAGAGCTCCAGCGCCGCCTTCGCGAGACGGCCGCGCGCGTTCGGCTCCCATCGACCCATGCCTCGGATCCTACCTGGATGACAGTCACTGACATCGGTGCTAACTTGATGGCAGTCACTGACATGCCCTCCCCGGAGCGTGTTCCCCGGGTGGAGGGCGACCAACCGCTTGGAGTACGTCATGCGTGTATTCGTCACCGGGGCCTCCGGCTGGATCGGCTCGGCCGTGGTCCCCGAACTCATCGGCGCGGGGCACGAGGTCGTCGGCCTGGCGCGGTCCGACGCCTCGGCCGCCGCACTGGCCAGGGCCGGGGCCCAGGTGCGCCGCGGCACTCTCGACGATGTCGGCACCCTGCGCGACGCGGCCGCGGCGTCGGACGGCGTGATCCATCTCGCGTTCAAGCACGACATCGCCTTCAGCGGTGACTTCCAGGGCGCCGCCGACGCGGATCGCCGCGCCGTCGAGACGTTCGGCGAGGTGCTGGCGGGCTCCGACCGCCCGCTCGTCCTCGCCTCCGGGATTCTCGGGCTCACGCCCGGGCGGGTGGTGACCGAACGGGACGGGCGTGATTCGGCCGCCGACGCGTCGCACGACGACGGCCCGCGCGCCCGGCAGGCCACCGCGCACAGGACGCTCGACCTCGCCTCCCACGGCGTCCGCTCGTCGGTGCTGCGCCTTCCCCCGACGGTGTACGGCGAGGGCGACCACGGCTTCATGGCGGCCCTGGTCGGCATCGCCCGCGACCGGGGCGTCTCCGGCTATGTCGGCGACGGGTCCAACCGCTGGCCCGGGGTGCACCGGCTCGACGCCGCGCACCTGTTCCGCCTCGCGCTGGAGAAGGCCCCGGCGGGATCGGTGCTGCACGCCGTCACCGACGAGGGGGTGCCGATCCGCACCGTCGCCGAGGTGATCGGCCGCCACCTCGGCCTGCCGGCGGTCTCGATCCCGAGCGAGGGGGCGGGCGCGCACTTCTCCTGGCTGGGCGGCATGATCGGGCTCGACGCCCCGGCGTCGAGCGCGCTGACCCGTGAACTGCTGGGGTGGCAGCCGGTGCAGCCGGGGCTGGTCGACGACCTCGACAAGGGCCACTACTTCCGCGCGACGTGACCGGCGAGCGCTGACCGGAACCGGCGAGCGGCCGCCGCGCCGGTGCGGCTCGCTACTGAATCGTCAGGGCGGGTTCGTCAGGATGGGTTCGTCAAGGCCGGGGGAGGGCGATGGAGGTCGCGATGAGCCGGTCGCTCACCGTCCACCGGCCCGGCAGGTCGTTCGTTCCGATGGCGGGGTCGGCGACCAGGAGCCGTGCGCGGAACGTGCCGGAGGGCTCGATGTCCACGACCGCCTCGGAGAAGTCGAGCCAGCGGCCGGCCAGCGGGAACCACACCTTGTAGACCGACTCCTTGGCGCTGAACAGGATCCTGTCCCAGCAGACCGCGCCGTCCGCCTCGCCCATCACCCGGAGGGCGGCGATCTCCTCGGGAGAGGCGATCGTGGGAAGGACCTCGTCGGGGAGGGGTTCGTGCGGTTCCGCGTCGATGCCGACCGCGCGTGCGACGTCCGCGGGGGCGACGGCCGCCGCGCGGTAGCCCGAGCAGTGCGTGATGCTGCCGACCGTGCCGGCGGGCCAGACGGGCGCGCCCCGCTCGCCGCGCGGAATCGGCGCCGGTGTGACGCCAATCCGGGCCAGTGCGAGCCGGGCGCAGTGGCGTCCGGTGACGAACTCCCGCCGCCGCCGGTCGACGGCCCGCGAGATGAAGGGCCTCTCCTCGGGGAACAGCGTCTCCTCCGGCGCGTCGCCGAACTTCTCGGCCGACGCCACCCACGAGGGCAGGATCGCATCGATCACGCGGCCGTCCCCGGCGCCGTGGACATCCCTTTCACCGAGGCGGCCATGTGTGGAGAGTACAGATCGCCGCGCCGCAGCGGAAGATCGATTCAGGCGCCTGCGAGACGGAGGAGCACCCGCTACCGGCGATCCCGGGCGGTCAGGTTCGTCTCCGCGCGCTCCTCGCGGCGGTTCCGGTACGCGCTCGCGGCCACGGCGACCACGAGGCAGGCGCAGATGACCGCGAGCGAGAGCCATACGGGGATCTTGTACACGTCCGCCAGGAGCATCTTCGCGCCGACGAACACCAGGATCGCCGCCAGGCCGTATCGCAGGTAGCCGAACCGGTGCATGGCCCCGGCCAGCAGGAAGTACATCGCTCGCAGCCCCAGGATCGCGAACGCGTTGGAGGTGAAGACGAGGAACGGCTCGGAGGTCACGGCGAAGATCGCCGGAATCGAGTCGACGGCGAAGACGATGTCGCTGGTCTCCACCGCGACCAGGACGGCCAGCAGTGGCGTCGCGGCCCACCGGCGGCCCGTCCGCCCGTCGGCGTCCTGCCGTACGAGGAACCGCTGGCCGTGGTAGGAGTCGGTCACGGGGATGAGCCGGCGCATCGCGCGCAGCACCGGGTTGCGGTCGGGGTGCACCTCGATCGCCGAATGCCTGGCCATCTTCACGCCGGTGTAGAGCAGGAACGCCCCGAAGACGTACAGGATCCAGTGGAAGCGGTCGAGCAGGACGGCGCCCGCGCCGATGAACCCTGCGCGGAAGACCAGCGCGCCGAGCACGCCGAAGAACAGCACGCGATGCTGCAGTTCGCGGGGGACCGCGAAGAACGAGAACAGCAGCGCGATCACGAAGACGTTGTCGACGGCCAGCGACTTCTCGATGAGGTAACCGGCCAGGTACTCCCCGCCCGCCTCCGGCCCCCAGACGAGCCAGACCACGACCCCGAATCCGAGGCCCAGCGCGATCCACACGCCCGACCAGCCCAGCGCCTCGCGGACGCCCACCACGTGGGCCCGGCGATGGGCGAACAGGTCCACGGCGAGCATGGCGAGAATGACCGCCAGAACCGCGGCCCAGACCCACAGGGGCACAGACATCGTCAACCTCCTCACCGCCGCATGGGCGGGCTCGGCAGGACGACGGTCTCCCCGTGCCACCGCCAGCGGTGACCCTCGCGCCGGGACGCCCTATGTCGGCGGCCGTGATGACGACGCTGAGGAAGCCGGGTACTCCCCCTCGAACTATGGTCAAGTATTCACGAAATCAGCTTCGTGTGTCAATCGTGGCCCCGAACAGGTCGAGGAACTCGCCGATGTGCCGGTGCCGCTCGACCGGGTGGCGGAACGGGGCCAGCGGGTTGATCGTGTAGTGGTTGCGCCGGCCCACGCGCTCACGGCGCAGATAGCCCGCCGCCTCCAGGTCGGAGACGATCGCCTGGGCCGCCCGCTCGGTGATCCCGACCGCCTCGGCGACGTCCCGCAGCCGCGCGTCGGTGTCGCGCGACAGCGCGAGCAGGACGTGCGCGTGGTTGGTGAGGAACGTCCAGCCGCCCGCCGGGGAGGAGGTGCTCATACCTCATTATGCGATGGCGGATTCGCGAAACACAGGTCGGGCCACCCTCGGGGCGTCACCCGCCCGGGCGGGAGCGTGGCCGTACCGGGGCGCTGGGCGGCCCGTCGAGGAGCATCACGCACGGGGGACGGGCCAACGTACCCGACAGAATAGGGCTTTCAGCAGCTTCCGGGAGGATCCACGTGACCATCGACGTCGGACAGGTACGGGCGGACACGCCGGGATGTGAGCACGTCGTCCACCTCAACAACGCCGGTTCGTCCCTGCCGCCGCGTCAGGTGACCGGCGCCGTGGTGGATCACCTGCGGCTGGAGGAACGCATCGGCGGCTACGAGGCGGCCGCCGCCGCCCTCGACCGGTCGGAGCGGACCTACGACGCGCTGGCCGGGCTCGTCGGCGCGGACCGCGACGAGATCGCCCTCGTCGAGAGCGCCACCCGCGCCTGGGACATGGCCTTCTACTCCCTGCCGTGGAAGCCGGGCGACCGCATCCTCACCTCGCGCGCCGAGTACGCCAGCAACGCGATCGCCTTCCTGCAGACCGCCCGGCGGCACGACGTGCGGGTCGAGGTGGTTCCCGACGACGAGACCGGCGCCCTGTCCGTCGAGGCGCTGCGGGACATGCTCGACGAGCGGGTCAAGCTGATCGCCGTCACCCACGTGCCGACCCAGGGCGGCCTGGTCAACCCGGCGGCAGAGATCGGCGCCGTGGCGCGGGAGGCCGGGGTGACGTTCCTGCTGGACGCCTGCCAGTCGATCGGGCAGTTGCGGGTCGACGTGCGCGAGATCGGCTGCGACCTGTTGTCGGCGACCGGCCGCAAGTTCCTGCGCGGGCCGCGTGGCACCGGGTTCCTGTACTGCTCGCGGCGGCTGCTCGACCGTCTGGAGCCCCCTTTCCTCGACCTGCACGCCGCCACCTGGACCTCCGCCGGCTCCTACGAGGTGCGCGGCGACGCTCGGCGCTTCGAGAACTGGGAGGGCTACGTGGCCGGCAAGATCGGTCTCGGCGTGGCGGCCGGCTACGCGCTGAGCCTCGGTCTCGACGCCATCGAGGAGCGGGTGACCGGCCTCGCCGAGACGCTGCGCGGGCGGCTGGCCGCGATCCCCGGGGTCACCGTGCACGATCGGGGCGGGCGGCGGTGCGGCATCGTGACGTTCACCGTGGACGGGCACGACAGCGGGGACGTGGCCGCCCGGCTGTCGGCCGCGAAGATCAACGTCTCGGTGTCGGCCGCATCCTCCGCCCGGTGGGACTTCGAGGCCCGCGCGCTGCCCTCGCTCGTGCGGTCCTCGGTGCACTACTACAACACCGAGGAGGAGCTGGACCGGCTGTGCGAGGCGCTGCCCTCCGCCTGAGCTACGAACTCCAGTCGACGACCGGCCCCGCGGGCACGATCCGCAGCGGGTTGATCTTCGGGTGGGTGCCGTAGTAGTGCCGCTTGATGTGGTCGAAGTTCGTCGTGCCGCCGAAGGCCGGGTTCGCGTAGAGGTCTCGGGCATAGCGCCAGAGGTTGGAGTAGTCGGCGAGGCGGCGGATGTTCGCCTTGAAGTGGGTCACGTAGACGGTGTCGAACCGGGCCAGCGTGACCCACAGACGGACGTCGGCCTCGGTGAGCCGGTCGCCGAACAGGTAGCGGCCGCCGGCCAGGCGCTCGTCGAGCTCGTCGAGCGCCGCGAACAGCGCCGTCACGGCCGCGTCGTACGCCTCCTGGCTCTCGGCGAAGCCGCACTTGTACACGCCGTTGTTGACGTCGGCGTAGACGCGATCGTTGAGCGCGTCGATGTCGCCCCTGAGGTCCTCCGGGTAGAGGTCGATCCCCGGCCTGGCCCACCGCGCGAACGCCCGGCCGAGGTCGAGGCTGATGTCGGGGAAGTTGTTGCTGACGATCCGGCGGGCGCGCCGGTCCCACAGCACGGGCACCGACACGTGGCCGTCGTAGCCGGGCTCGGTCGCCTCGTACGCCTCCCGCAGCAGCGTGAATCCGTTGAGCTCGTCGGGCCCGTGGCCCGGGCCCTCGCGGAACGCCCAGCCGCGCCCGTCGCGCACGGGATCGACCACGGACATCGGCACGACGTCCTCCAGGCCGAGGAGCGCACGGACGATGACCGAGCGGTGGGCCCACGGACAGGCCAGCGACACGTACAGGTGATACCGCCCGGGCTCGGCGGGATACGCACCGCTCCCGTCGGCCGTCACGCGGTCGCGGAACCGGTACAGGGGCCGCTCGAACGACCCGTCCGGCCGGGTCGCCGCCTTGATCGCGTAGTCGCCGTAGGCCGCGAAGTCCACCGGACTCGCGACGGGGGCCGTTGTCGTCACGCCGCCACCGTCCTCTCGTCTCCCGACGAGACGAGACTAACGGGAGCCGGTGACACGTCGGCAATGGCGTCGGCCGCGCCGATGCGCCGACTCCGGGACGGCGGTGCCGCGCCTGCGCGCCGAGTGGCCGACGCGGGGCGGGGCGCCGCCCGCCGGAGGCCGGGGTCCGGTCAGTGGGCCGGTCCCATGTGCGCCGGTCCCGTCGTGCGGAAGCCGCCGCCGGGCCGCCCGCGCTCCATCATGCCGAACCGCATGGTCGCCAGGCCGAAGAGCAGGATGAGTGCGCCGACGACCACGTTGCTGATGATCGTCGCGGTCGTCGCCATGCCGCCGCGGATCACCCAAGGGGCGATGATGGTCCAGATACCGAGCAGCGGAGCGACCCAGGAGATTCCGTAGGTGCGCCCGAACGCCGAGCTGTAACCCATCGCCAGGAGCGCCACGGCGAGGCCCGTGATCAGGTTGTTCACGGCAAGCGGAGTCCGCGTGCCGCTGAACCCGACGATCCACGGCGAGAGCGCTAGATACAGGCCGCTCAGGAGCGTGAGACCGTCGGCGAGCTGCGCGGCCGGATTCGCCGCGGCGGCCTCGTAACGAGCCCGCATCTGCATGATGTCGGGATGCGTCCCGATATCGGCACCGTGTGTCATACGTCACACCACCCTTCAGGTGTGTGCTGTAGTCCTTATTCCTAGCGTACGCCCGATTCGTCACTTTTTCCCGTTTTGGTGGGATTGTGTTTGCGGGGTGTGAGCGGCGACACGCCGAGCGGCGTTTAGCCCCTTCACCTGGGGAAAGAGGGTGTTCGTCAGCTTCTGGGAACTGAGAGGAGCGTCCGGATGAGCACGGAGGACAAGTTCCGAAACAAGTCGGAAGAGGTCGCCGGCAAGGCCAAGGAGGGGCTCGGCAAGGTCACCGACGACGAGAGCCTTGAGGCCGAGGGCCGGGCCGACCAGTCCAAGAGCCACATGAAGCAGGCCGGCGAGAAGGTCAAGGACGCCGCAGGCAAGGTGAAGGACGCCTTCAAGGACTGACCCGCGCGAGGGCGGCGATCCCGCGGGAGGCGACAGGCTGCCAGGAGCCCGGACGAAGGGGCCGGTGGCCGTCGCCGGGGGACGAGGGGACGCCGAGCCGGGACCATCTCCCGGCGCTCCCGTCCCCGCTTGATGGTGTGGAGAGCGGCCGGCTCCCTGAGGGGGCCGGCTTCCGCATTCACCGGGCTGTTCACCCGGTACGACAGGTCAGTGGGACGACAGGTCGGCGGAGGCGCGATAGCGGAGGGGCTCCACGTGAGCGGAGCCGGACGGTTCGCGGGGAGCGCGACAGTGGTCGGCAGTGTGCCCGGCAGTGTGCCGGGTGTGCCGCCTGATGCGACAGTCGTCGTCCCGGGGAGAACCGGTGCTTCCGGGCCGGCGGCGCCGGCCCGCGACGGTGATGACGCCCGCCGGTCAGGCCGCGTGTGGCAGCGAGACGCGGAAGGTCGACGTCACAAGAGCCTGAAAGAGACGCACGAGCAGCGCCTCCAGGACCATGATGGCCGCCCGGGAGAGGACGGCGGCAAGGAACTCGGACACTTAACACCTCGGTAGGACAAATCGGCTTCTAGGGAAGAGTGACGCATGAACCTCCCGAAACGGCGTAGTTAAGGTTACCGTTCGGTGAACGGCCGATGGCCGTTGCGGATACACGTCCTGATCATGCGTCCCCTGCCGTTGCCCCCGATCACGAGTCCTCGATCACGAGTCCCCGGGCGCGATTCGCCCCCGCGCGGCCCTGAGCGTGCCCCAGACCACGCGGGCTCACGCGCCGGCCCTGTCGGCCTCGACCGTGTCAGCCTGTGTGGGCCCGTGTCGAGCCGTGCCGGACGCCGCGCATCTGCCGGCACCGCTCGTCCGCCGGATGCCCCGTATGTCCCGGCGCACCCCGAACGCGCGCCCCGAACACCCCTCGAACGCGCGCCTCGAACGCCCTCTGAACGCGCCCCGATCGATCGCCGAACCGTACGCCGATCTGTACGCCGATCGCGCGGTGCCGCCGGCGCGGACCGCGCGAGCGCCCCGCGTTACTTGGCGCCGGCCCTGGTGCGCCGGGCGGTGGTGGCGGGAGTCTTCGCCTCGCCCTTGGCCGTGGTGCTCCTCCTCCCGGCCGCCCGCCCCGCCGGCGTCGCCGGCTCCGGCATGCCGGCACCGGTGGCGGCCGTCCCCGGCGTGGGCGTGGTCGTCCCGCGGGTCTCCTTCTGGGGGCCGCCGAACGGGGACCAGCGCTGCTCGCGACCCCTGGCGCGCTGCGCGATCAAGGTTCCCGCGCCGATCGCCGCCGCCACCGGCCACTCCAGGATGCCGAGCGCGGCCAGCGCGCCGAGACCGCCGTAGTACATGATTCGCTCGGGCGGCGGGAGGAACGTGCGGGCGACGTCCATGGCGTGCCCGACGTCGCGGCCGCTGATGTGCGGCATGCCGACGTGCGGCAGGTGCATTTCGGGCGCCCGCAGCTGGACGCGCAGGAACGGCAGGTTCAGGTCCAGCTGGGGCCGGTGCTCCTCCTTCATCTCCATTCCCGGGCCGGTGCGCGGAGCCGGGGTGGGCGTGGGTGTGGGCGTCGTCCGGGCGCGGGTCGCCCGGCCCCGGGCGGTCGTCGTGCCGGTCGTGGCCGTGCCGGCAGTCGTGCCTGCCGTGGTCGTTTCCGGCGTCGCCTCGGTCGTGGTCATGGATCCTCCCCGATGACGTGTCCCCGACGCGGATCTCTGCCCGACCCGCGAGAGCTTCGGGAAAATGACCTTTCCATCCTCTATCGAGCCTCCTGTGGTTGCTGGTGCTGATAGCGACTATTTGCCCACTCTTGCCGGTGCTTTCGTCTCCGGAGGCCCCTGGGCGAGGATGGGGGCATGACACGGATCGGGATCTTGCTGTTCGACCAGGTGGAGGAACTGGACGCGGTGGGCCCCTGGGAGGTCTTCGGCGTGTGGGCGAAACTGTGCCCGGACGAGGCGGAGGTCGTCGCGTTCGCGCCCCGGGCGGGAGCCGTACGGGCGTCCAAGGGGCTGACGCTGCACGCCGAGATGTCGGCGGCCGACGTCGGCCACCTGGACGTCTTCCTGCACCCGGGTGGGGCGGGGACCCGCCCCCAGCTGAAGGACCCGGACCACCTCGCCTGGGTGCGGGACCTGCGCGGACGCGTGCCCCTGATGACCAGCGTCTGCACCGGGTCGCTCGTCTTCGCAGCGGCCGGGCTTCTGGCGGGCCGCCCCGCGACCACGCACTGGGGCGCCCTCGACCTGCTCGCCGAGCTCGACCCGACCATCGAGGTGCGGCGCGCGGAGCGCTTCGTCGACGACGGCGACGTCGTCACCTCGTCGGGGGTGTCGGCGGGCATCGACATGGCGCTCCACCTGGTGGCACGGCTCGCGGGGGCCGGGCGGGCCCGCGATGTGCGCCGGCACATGCAGTACGACCCCGAGCCCCCCGTGTGAGCCGCCGGCATGGAATGCCACTGAAGAAGGCCGCTCGGACACCAGAGGCGCGGGCCGGCGGCCCGCCTGTCACCAGGTCTGCTCGCCGGCGCGCACGAGGATCTCGTTGACCGCGACTCGACGGTCCCGGGTGACGATGTAGGAGACGGCGTCGGCGATGTCGTCCGGACGCAGCAACTCCATGGTCGCGATCTGGCGCTCCACGGCCTGCCGCACGCCGTCGCGGAGGTGCGAGCTCAGCTCGGTGTCCACCGTGCCGGGCTCCACCGCGCTCACCCGGAGGCCCTTCAGCAGGACCTCCTGCCGGAGGGCTTCGGTGAACCCGTTGACGCCGAACTTCGTCAGGTTGTAGACGGCCATGCCGGGCCGGGCGACCCGGCCTCCCGTGGAACTGATGTTGACCAGGTCCGCCACCTTTCGCGGGGAGTCCTCTGCGGCGCGGAGGAGGTGCGGCAGGGCGGCATGGGTGACGTACAGCAGGCCCTGGACATTGACCGCGAGCATGTGATCCCACTCCTCGAGCGGGGATTCCGCGGCCTGTCCCATGCCCATGAAACCGGCGTTGTTGACGAGCGTGTCCAGGCGGCCGAGCTCGGTCACCACGCTTTCCACCGCCGCCGCGGCCTGCCGCCGGTCGGTGAGGTCGGCCTCCACGACGAGGGCGGTGCCGCCGTCGGCCCGGACCTTGTCCGCGAGATCCTCCAGTCTGCCGCGTCGCCGTCCGAGGACGGCGACGGCCGCGCCCTCCGCGGCGAGGCGTCGGGCGGTCGCCTCGCCGATGCCGCTGCCGGCGCCGGTCACCAGCGCCACCGTGTTCCGCAGTCGTCCGGTCATGTCGTCTTCCTCCAGATGTCGCAGTCGATTTCTTCGCGGGGGTGTGAAGCGGCACATGCCGTCCGCCGGCGACGGCCGAGTACGGCCGCTCGCGGAGAGGCCCGTGGCCGCGATAGCCTCTTATCCGGAACCGGTTCCGCTTGAACCATAACCGGAACCGGTTCCGCTTTCAAGCGCCAGGGAAGGGACTGGGAGTGGCCGACAACGGCAAGGGCGACGCCGCGCGGCGGCACAGGCCGCTGCGAGCCGACGCGCAGCGCAACGAGGACCGTCTGCTCAAGGCCGCGGCGGCCGTCTTCGCCCGCGATGGAGCCGACGCCTCGGTCAAGGACGTCGCCCGTGAGGCCGGCGTGGGTGTCGGGACGCTCTACCGCCGGTTCCCGTCCAAGGAACTGCTGATCGAGGCGATGTACCGGCAGGAAGTGCGGCTCCTGTGCGAGGCGGCGCCCGAGCTCGTGGCCATGCTGCCCCCGGTGGACGCGCTACGGACGTGGATGGAGCGCTTCATCGACTTCATGGCCGCCAAGCACGGCATGGCCGGCGCCCTCCGCGTGGTGCTGACCGACGACAGCGAGCGGCTGCAGACCCGCGCCGACCTCGCCGAAGCAGTGGATCGCCTTCTCGCTGCCGGGAGGAGGCACGAGGTCATGCGGGAACAGGTGAGGCCCCAGGACCTCCTGATGGCGCTCGGCGGCATCAGCTACATGGCGGGCACCGAGCAGGAACCCGGCCTTGCCGCACGGCTTATCGACCTGCTCCTGCACGGCATCGTGACGAGCTGAACGGCGCCTGGCCCGCGGCGTCGGCGGCACCACCGTGATCGGGGCCCTGGCCGGTGCCGATTCGGCGCGCGGTGCCAGGGAGTGTCCGGCACGACCTAATGGTCGAGGACGTGCAGCGCGCGGGAGCCGGCGCTGAGCAGCTCCGGCCCGTCCTCGCCGCACACGACCACGTCGGCCACCCGGGCGCCGAAGAGGTCGGGCAGGTAGATGGCGGGCTCCAGGCAGACGGTCATCCCGGCCTCGAACCTCTCGCCGGCCGCCAGCCAGGGCCCCTCCGCCAGGCTCAGTCCGATGCCCCGGCCGGCGCGGGCGGCGGCGTAGGCGCCGTAGCCGCTGCCGTCGATGACCTCGCGGACGGTCGTCGCGGCCTCGGCGCACGCCACCCCGGGGCGTACGAGGTCGACGGCGGCCTGCTGCGCGGCGAGGACGACCGAGTACATGGCGTCGAAGTCCTCCGGCGGCTCGGCGACCGCGAAGACCCGGGCGACCTCGGCGCAGTAGCTGTTCCAGCGCCCGCCGACCGAGACGAGCAGCGCGTCGCCGGGGTTGATCACCCGCTCGCACGGCTGGTGCCGCGCGTCGGCGGAGTGCTCGCCCGCCGCGACGAGCACGGAGGACGCCCCTTCGCAGCCCGTCTCGGCGAGCATGGCCCGCAGCCTGCGGGCCATCGCCAGCTCGGTGGCGCCGAACCAGGCCAACTCGCGGGCGGCGAGCAGCACGGCGTCGGCCGCCGCGGCGGAGTGGCGCATCGCGGCCACCTCGTCGGCCCGCTTACGCAGGCGGAGCGGCGCGAGCACGGACGAGGCCAGCACGAGCTCCGCGTCGAGGCGCAGCGCGAACAGCTCGGCGGCGTGCATCTGCGGGTCCACCGCCACGCGCCGGGCCGTCGGCGGCACGAGGGCCGCCGCCTGCGCGAGGTCGCCGGCCTGGGCGGGCGGCCCGTCGAGCGCCACCACGAGATAGCTCTCGCCGCCCGCGCCCTTCGGCGAGGCCGCGCGCAGGTACCGGAAGTCCGGGGAGGGCCGCAGCACGAGGGCGTCGACCCCCGCCCCGGTCATCCCCGCGCGTACGTCCTCCAGCATGAGCGGGTCGATCATGACAGGGAGGACGGCTCCGGCGCGTGCAGCCAGCAGGCCACCGGCCCGAAGTCCGGTTCCTTCTCCCGGCACACGTCCATGACGAACGGGCAGCGGGGGTGGAACCGGCAGCCCGCCGGGGGATCGGCGGGGTCGGGCACGTCCCCGGGCAACTCGGCGGGCAGCACGCCGGCGCCGTCGGGGGAGGGGATCGCGGCGAGCAGCGCCCGCGTGTACGGGTGCCGGGGGTCGGCCCACACCTCGGCGGTCGGCCCGGTCTCCACCACCTTGCCGAGGTACATGACCGCGATCCGGTCGGCGATCAGCCGTACGACGGACAGGTCGTGGCTGATGAACAGCAGGCCCGCGCCGGACTCCACGGCGAGGTCGCGCATCAGCCGGGCCACCTGCGCCTGGGCGGAGGCGTCCAGCGCCGAGATCGGCTCGTCCCCGATCAGCAGCGACGGCCGGGCGGCGAGCGCCCGCGCGATCGCGACGCGCTGCCGCTGCCCGCCGGAGAACTCGTGCGGGTATCGGCCGGCGAACGCGCGCGGCAACCCGACCCGTTCGAGCAGGTCGGCGGGGCTGGTCGCGGTGTCGCCCGCGGTCCGCAGCCCGTCGGCGATCTGCGCGCCCACGCGGCGGCGCGGGTTCAGCGAGGAGTACGGGTCCTGGAACACCATCTGTACGCCGGTGAGCGCGGGGTCCCTGCGGCGCAGCCCGAGGGGCGTCACCGGCCGCCCGCCGACGTGGATCCGTCCCGAGGCCGCGCCGTGCAGCCCGCACACCGCCCGGGCCAAGGTGGACTTGCCGCATCCCGACTCGCCGACCAGGCCGACGACCTCGCCGGCGGCGACGTGCAGGCTGGCCCCGGCCACCGCTCTCACGACCGGGCGGCCCGGCGTGCGGTGCTCCACGACCAGGTCCTCCACGGACAACAGGGGCCCTGTCTGCGGCACGGTCATGGCGAGTTCTCCCCAGGAGGCACGGGCAGGGCGTCGAGCAGCGAGCGGGTATAGGGATGGCGCGGCTCGCGCAGCACCCGGCCGCGCGGGCCGGTCTCCACGACCAGCCCGTCCTTCATCACGCTCACCTCGTCGGCGACCGCCGACATCACGCCGAGGTCGTGGGTGACGAGGAGGACGGCGAGGCCGAGGTCGTCGCACAGGCCGCGCAGCAGGCGGAGGATCCCGGCCTGCACGGTGACGTCGAGCGCGGTCGTCGGCTCGTCGGCGATGAGCACCTCGGGCTCGCAGGCCAGCGCGACGGCGATGGCGATCCGCTGCCGCATGCCGCCGGAGAACTGGTGCGGGTAGCGCTTCAGCGCCTCCTCGGGGCCCGGGATGCGCACCTTGGCGAGCAGGGCGGCGGCCCGCTCCCGCGCGTCCTTCCTGCCGATGCCCAGGTGGTGGCGCATGTGCTCGGTGAGCTGCCGCTCCACCGTCAGCATCGGGTGCAGGCTGGTCGCCGGGTCCTGGAAGACCATGGCGATCTTCGCGCCGCGCACCTCGTTGAGCTCGCGGGCGGGCATCTCCAGCAGGTCACGGCCGCCGAAGGCGATCCGTCCCGACGCGCGGGAGCCGTGGGGGAGCAGGCCGAGCACGGCGAGACCGGTCATGGTCTTGCCCGAGCCGCTCTCGCCGGCGAGGCCGTGCACGCGGCCCGCCTCCAGGGTCAGGTCGACGCCGTGCAGGACGTCGTGGCCGCCGATCGACACCCGCAGCCCTTCGATCGTCAGCGCCGCCGTCTTCTGTGCGGCCGTCACAGCGCACGCTCCTTGATCGCCTGGGCGGTACGCGGGTCGAGCGCGTCGCGCAGCGTGTCGCCGAGGAAGTTGAACGCGAGGACGACCGTCAGGATCGCGAGCCCGGGGAACGTCGCGACCCACCAGCTGTCGAAGACCTCCACGCCTCCGGCGACCATCGCGCCCCACTCGGGCGACGGCGGCTTGGCGCCGAGCCCGAGGAACGACAGGCCCGACAGCAGCAGCAGCGCGGTGCCGATGTCGAGGGTGGCGAGCACCAGGACCGGCCCGGTGACGTTCGGCAGCACGTCCACGCGCAGCGACCGCCAGGCGGAGAAGCCCAGCAGCCGGCCGCTCAGCACGAACTCCCGCTCCCGCACACCGAGCACGAGGCCGCGGGTCACCCGCGCGTACGCCGGCCAGGCGACGACGAGCACGGCGAGCACCGCGTTGCCGAGGCTCGCGCCGAGGGCGGCGGCGACGACCATCGCGAGGATGACGGTGGGGAAGGCGAACACGAGGTCGGCCAGGCGCATGATCGTCTCGTCCACCCACCGGCCGAAGTAGCCCGCGCAGGCGCCGAGCAGGCCGCCGATCACCACCGACAGCGCCACGAGCAGCAGCGTCAGCGGGATGGACACCCGCGCGCCGTACATGATCCGGCTGAGGATGTCGCGGCCGAGCTGGTCGGTGCCGAGCCAGTGGCCGGGGCCGGGCGGCGCGAGCCTGGGCAGCTCCTGCGCCAGCGGGTCGTGCGGCGCGAGCAGCGGCGCGGCCAGCGCGACCACGATCCAGGCCAGCGCGACGACGGTGCCGACGACCGCCAGCGGCCGCCGCCACGCCTGCGGGAGCCGGCTCCCGCGGCGGCGCGCGAACAGGCCGGCGCGCTTCACGAGACCCTCACTCTCGGGTCGATGACGCCGTACAGCACGTCGACGACCAGGTTGATGACGAGGTAGACCACGCCCACCACGAGGCCGACGCCCATGACGGCGGGCAGGTCGAGGGTGGTGGCGCTCTTGTAGGCGTACTGGCCGACCCCGGGCCAGGCGAAGACGGCCTCCACCAGCACGGTGCCGGACAGCAGGCTGCCGAACGCCAGGCCGGCGACGGTGATGACGGGCACCAGCGCCGGGCGCAGGACATACCGGAACAGCACCACGCGGCCGGGCAGGCCCTTGGCGCGGGCGGCGCGCACGTAGTCCTGCCCGAGCACTTCGAGGACCGCCGAGCGGGTGAACCGCGTCAGCAGGCCGATCGTGTAGAGGGCCAGCACGAGCGCCGGCGCGGCCAGGTGGCCGATGGCCGAGGAGAACACGTCCCAGCGTCCCGACAGCAGGGCGTCGACCGTGTAGAGGCCCGTGACCTGCGGCGGCGGGGTCATCCCTGGGTCGATGCGGCCGCTGCCCGGGGTGACCTGCAACCGGAAGAAGAACACGTAGAACGCCACAAGCGCGAGCCAGAACGTCGGCACCGAGATGCCGATCAGGCTGAGCACCCGCAGCACGTGATCGGAGAGCCGGTCGCGGCGCAGCGCCGCGACCACGCCGAATCCGACGCCGAGGATCAGCGAGACGAGGATCGCGGCCCCGGCCAGCTCCAGCGTGGCCGGCACGGACTCGGCGAGGTCGTCCAGCACCGGGCGGTGGCTCTGCTGGCTCGTCCCGAGGTCGCCGTGCAGCAGCCCTTCGAGGTGCATGAGGTATTGCTGCGGCAGCGGCCGGTCGAGGCCGTGGTCGGCGCGCCACTGGGCCACGATCGCCGGGTCGCCGACCGCCCGCTGACCGAGGTTGGCCGCCACCGGGTCGCCCGGCACCAGGTTGGTCAGCACGAAGGTGATCAGCGTGATCCCGACCGCCAGCAGCAGAGCCGTGAGGATGCGCCGCACCAGGAACCGGGCGAGCGGACTGCGCACCGCCCGGTTCCCCGTACGGCGTCTACTTGGCGCCGAGGTCGGCGACATTGATCGTCCACACGGGGTGGTACTCCACACCGGTGACGGACGCCGCCGTCACGATGTTCTGGCCGGGCTGGATCAGCGGCATGAACGGGCCGGTCGCGTTGAGCTTCTGCTGGAAGTCGGTGTACGCCTGCTTGCGGTCGTCGTCGGTCACCGCGGCGCCGGCCTTGTCGGCCGCGGACTCGACGTCCTTGTCCGCGCCCGCCTTCCATCCGGCCCGCAGGCCGACCAGCTTGCCCGGGGCGAACGACAGGTAGTTGCTGGGGTCGGGGAAGTCGGGGCCCCAGTACCACAGGCCCAGCTCCTCCTTGCCGTTGCGGTAGTTGTCCAGCGCGGTGGTGACCGGGGCGGGGGCCAGCTCGACCGTGATGCCGACCTCCTTGAGGTTGGCCTGGATGCGCTCGGCCAGCGGCTGGAAGGACAGGCCGTTCACGGTCAGCTCGCTGGGGTACTCCAGCTTGACCGTGGGGTCGGTCACGCCGCTCGCCGCGAGCGCCGCCTTGGCGCCTTCGACGTCGCGCGTGGCCGCCTGGTCGGCAGGGAGCGCGCCGAGGAACATCGACGGGATGATGCCCGACGCCTGGGTCGAGCCCTCACCGGCCAGCTCCAGCAGCCCCGGGTAGTCGATGCCCTTGCGCACCGCCTCGACGAACTTGGGGTTCGAGGTGACCTTGCTGACGCCCGAGTCCTGGTTGGCGAGCAGGAAGAACACGTACGCCGAGGTGGTCCGCTTGACCTGCAGCCCGCCGGAGATGCCGGCCACCTGGTCGCCGGACAGGTTCAGCGCCACCTGACTGTCGCCGCGCTGCACGTTGAGCTTCTGCGTGGCCGACTCGACGTTGCGGATGACCACCTTGTCGTAGTACGGCTTCTTCGCGCCCCAGTACTGCGCGTTCGCCTTCAGCACGACCTGGCTGCTCACGTTGAACGACTCGATCGTGTACGGCCCCGAGCCGGCCGAAGCGGAGTTGAGGTACTGCTCGGCCTTGTCGCTCGGGTCGTTCGTCGCGCCGTGCTCCTTGGCCGCCTTGGAGTTGAGGATGCCGAGGGCCGGGTTGGGCAGGATGTACGGAAGCGCCGGGTTGGAGGTCTTCGACGTCAGCGTGATGGTCGTGTCATCGGTCTTTGCGATCTCCACGCCGTCGAGCAGGAACGACGGCGTGCCCTTCATGTCGCGCACGCGGGTGAGCGAGAACACCACGTCGTCGGCCGTCACCGGGGAGCCGTCGGCGAACTTCGCGCCCTGCCGCAGCTTGAGCGTGAGCTCCTTGCCGTCGGGCGACAGTTCGTACGACTCGGCGAGCGACGGCACCGGCTTGGTGACGTCGGAGCCTTCGAACGTGAGAAGCGTGTCGTAGGTCGCCTTGTCGACGATCAGGCCGGTCGGCTCGTACGTCCGCCCCGGGTCCGCCGTCTTGAGGTCGAACGAGGTGTCGATCACGAGCGTCTTGCCCGCGGCGCCGCTCTGGGTGCTGCTGGACGAGCCGCCGCCGGAGCAGGCCGCGAGGGCGAGGGCGCCGGTGAGCGCAACCGGCAGCAGGCCGGCCCTCACCTGCCACGAACGGGTCGTCATTATGTGTCCTCCGAAAACAGGCCAACTCTTGGCCGTATGGACGTTTGGTCGCCGATCGTCCAGGATTGTCCGGCAGAAAGTCCAGCTCGTGCGGCCAAGCCGAGACGTATCTCCCACGGAGGATCGACCAGTGACCGAAATGTCAAGCAACTCGGGGTCCGGGGGCGGCGCCACTGGACGGATCGGCATCGGCCTGGAGCTGGACGCCACCCATCTGAAGATCCTCGAGGTGCTCAGGGAGAACGGGCGGATCTCGGTGTCCGCCCTCGCCGAGCGGGTGGGCATCTCCCGGGCCAACGCCTACACGAGGTTCGAGGCCCTGCGCGCCGACGGCGTGATCAAGCGCTTCACGGCCGAGATCGACCACCAGCGGGCCGGTCTCGGCATCGTCGCGCTGATCTTCGTGACCGTGCGGCAGCAGATGTGGCGGCAGTTCCGCGCCCAGCTCGCGCAGATGCCGGAGGTGGAGTACTGCGCCATCACGACCGGGCAGCACGACGCCATGATCCAGGTGCGGATGGCCGACGTGGCCGAGGTGCACGCGATGGTCACGGAACGGCTCGCCAACATCCCGGCCGTCAAGGCCACCGAGACCGTGTTCATCCTCGACGAGGTGCTCAGGCGGCCGTACGTGCTGCCGGGCGATCGGGAGCGGGACCGGGGCCGCGGCGCCTCGCGGCGGCCCGCGCCCTCGGTCTCGCCCGAGCCCGAACAGGGACAGGCGCAGGGGCAGGGGCAGGGGCAGGGGCAGGGGCAGGGGCTGCCGCTCGGCAAGATGCGCTTCGTCGGCGCGGCCGAGGGCCGCGCCGCGCTGCGTGACGCGACCTAGCCGGAGGGGACGGTCAGGGGACCACTTCGGCGCAGACGCTGACGTGGGTGGCGTCGTCGCCCTCGAACTGGAACTCCTCCACCAGGCGCAGCCGGCCGTCCTCGGCCGTCTCGATGCGGCTGGTGCTGCGGCCGCTCGCGCGCTCGCCGGTCTTCAGCAGGTGGACGTAGGACAGCTCGATGCGGTCGGTGTCCCGCGTGCCGACGAACCGGCCGTGGACCACGGTGTCGCCCGTGTAGTGCCCCCAGATGACGCCGCCCGACTCCTCGTAGGCGAACTCGGTCGGCGCGTCGGCGTCGACCGCGCTGGCCGTGGAGCTGATCATGACGAAGCGGCGGCCGTTGAGCAGGTCTGTGTCGTTCACGAGTCCGCATCGTGCCGAACCGAACGAGATTCGCAACCCGCTCTGGACGTTCCGCTCACCGGACCCCGGCCGGGCCGGTGATCCGTCCAGCCCACCCGCCGCGGCAGGGTCCGATCGTGAACAGGTGTCAGCGGCCGACGATCTCGGCGAGGGCGGCGAGCGCCGCGCCCCGGGCGCCGGCCATGTCGAGGTCCTCGACCAGCGTCACCGAGGCCACCCGCCGCTGCTCCTCGCGCAGCAGGGTGTGCTCGCGGACCTTCTCCAGGAACCACTCGCGGAAGTGCGGGGCCGCCTCGACCACCCCGCCGCCCAGGAAGTACGCGTCCGGGTCGGTGAAGTTGGCCGCGATCGTGAACAGCCTGCCGATGGCCATGGCCTGCTGCTCGAAGACCTTGAGCGCGAGCGGGTCGCCGTTCTCGGCGTAGCCGCGCAGCAGCTTGGCGGCCTTCCCCACGGGCTCGATCCCGTGGAGCTCGTGGTCCGGGAAGCGGGTCAGCCAGTAGGGCAGCAGGTTCTTCTCGATGCCGGTCAGCGACGCCACGCTCTCGGCGTCCCCGACGAAGCCGCAGTTGCACTTGGGGAGCGGCTGGCCGTCCTCCAGCAGGCCCTGCAGGGGGATGTGGACGTGCCCGAGCTCGCCGGCCATCCCGGCCCCGCCCTTCACCACGTGTCCCGACTGGATGACGCCGCCGCCGAGCCCGGTGCCGACGATCGCCGAGACCGACGAGTGCTGCCAGGCGTCCGGCCCGAAGCGTACGTGGTGGGAGTAGAGGGCTGCCGCGTTGCCGTCGTTGTTGTAGACGACCGGCAGCCCCAGCCGGGACTCCAGGGCCCCGCGGAAGTCGAAGCCGAACCAGCCGGGATCGACGAAGTTGGTCGCGCCCTTCGAGGAGATCACGCCGTCGGCGCTGGCCGGCCCCGGGGTGTCCAGGCCCACCGCGCGTACGGTGGAGCGCGGCGTGCCGGTCAGTTCCAGCACGTTGTCGAGGGCGAGCAGCAGCTGCTCGACCGCGACCTCAGGACCCTCCCGGACGAGGCTGGGGGTCTCGACCAACCGGTCCACGAGGAACCGCCCGGAGGCGTCGAGGACGGTCGCGTTGTTGCTTGTGCCGCCGTTGTCGAGCCCGACGACGACCCAGGACCCTGCATCTGCCATTGGGGGTTGTCCTTTGCGTTCGCGCGTGTCAGTGCGAAGACTACGAGAGTCGGGCGCGCGGGGCACCGGCCCCCTCGCAACAGGCGGGGCACAACCCCGGCAGGGCGGGCATGAGAGGGCCCGGGCGTGACGACGCGCGGGCGCGCACGGTGAAAGATTCAGTTCGCCCCGTCGCCCGCGCCCGGCCGTGTCCGGCCCATGCCGTGCCCCTGAGCTGCGCGGGCGTCACCGGCGCCGGGGCGGGCCCGGCTCGGGAGCGGCGGCGTCCGTTGACCGGTTCCGCGACCCGGAGAAAACATCTGCGTCCGGGGGCCGCAGCGTCGCGACCCATCTGTCCCAGTGGCCGCGGCCCCGAGCGGGAGCGCGCCTACCTTCGCCTGTCCGTGCATGCCCGCGCTTGCCCGTGTCTGCGCGCGCATCGCCCGGCGCCTGTCTCGGGGAGGGGGCGCGGCGCGCGAGCGGGGCGGCGTGCCGAACGAGCAGATGCGCAGAAATCGAGGTACGCATGAAGCAGTTCCGTCCCGTCCGAGGGCATCGCCCCGCCGCCCGCGGCCTGCCGGGATCTCCGGTGGCGCGCCTGGTCGCGGCCCTGGCCGCGCTGGTCGCCGGCCTCGTGGTCGTGCTGGTGCCCGGCACCGCCTCCGCGGCTCCCGTCTGCAAGGTGGACTACACGACCAACCAGTGGCCGGGCGGCTTCACCGCCTCGGTGCGGCTCACCAACCTCGGCGCGGCGGTCAGCGGATGGACGCTGCGCTGGACGGCGGGCACCGGCGAGCAGATCACCAACGCCTGGAGCGCGCAGGTCAGCCAGTCGGGCACGACCGTGACCGCGGCCAACGTCGCCTGGAACGGCTCGCTGGCCACGGGCGGCGTCGCCGACTTCGGGTTCCAGGGCACCTGGTCGGGCGGCCTCGCGACGCCGTCCGACTGGTCGTTGAACGGCGTGCCGTGCGGCGGCTCCTCCTCGCCGTCGCCTTCGCCGTCGCCGACGGTGGACCACTCGCCGTCACCGTCACCGTCACCGTCTCCGTCCCCCTCACCCTCGCCGACGAGGTCCCCCTCGCCGTCCCCGTCTCCCTCTCCGTCTCCGTCCCCTTCGCCTTCGCCGTCCCGCTCGCCCTCGCCGTCTCCCTCGCCCAGTCCTTCGGTGACGCCCTCGCCGTCCGGCTGCTCGGGAACCGGCCTGGTCGTCTGCGCCGGCTTCGAGGACCAGTCGGGCACGCCGTCCGGTGAGTGGCAGGTGACCACTCCGAACTGCTCGGGCACCGGTACCGCAACGATCGACACCGCCACCGCGCACAGCGGCGGCAGGTCGCTGCGGATCAACGGCGGCGGCAACTACTGCAACCACATCTTCGCCTCGACCACCAAGAACGTCAGCGGGATCGCGCCCGTGGTGTACGGCCGCATGTGGGTGCGCCACACCACCGCGCTCCCCTCGGGCCACGTCGCGATGATCACGATGTCGGACTCCAGGGACGGCGGCAAGGACCTGCGCATCGGCGGTCAGAACGGCGCCCTGCAGTGGAACCGGGAGTCCGACGACGCCACGCTTCCCGAGCAGAGCCCGTCCGGCGTCGCGCTGAGCGCCCCGCTGCCCGTCAACCGCTGGGTCTGCCTGCGCTTCCAGATCGACACCACGCAGCAGGCCATGCGTACGTACCTGGACGACCAGGAGGTCGCCGGCCTGCGGGTGGACGGCACGCCGACCACCGACGTGGACTCCCAGTGGCTGCGCCGCTCCACCGCGCCCCGGCCCACGACGTTCCGCCTGGGCTGGGAGAGCTACGGCAGCGACTCCGACACCATCTGGTACGACGACGTGGCGCTGGGGTCGAGCCCGATCGGCTGCTGATCATCGTGCGGCAGGGGTAGATAGCCGGGTGTCCGCCATGTGCGGTCAGGCTCGACCGTGGTCCCGTTTCGTCCGGCGCCCGGCCTCCCGCGGGAGGCCGGGCGCCGTATCCGAGGGGAGAGGGACATGACCGACGTGCAGCACCCGGTGCCGGAACTGATGAAGGAAGGCGACGTCGTCGACCTGCTCGTCCACCAGCACGCGCTGATCAGGGACATGTTCGACGAGGTGGAGCACGCCGCGCCAGGACAGCGCGACGAGCCGTTCCGGCGGCTGGTGCGCATGCTGGCCGTCCACGAGACGGCGGAGGAGGAGATCGTCCACCCCTACACCCGGCTGCGGGTGGACGGGGGAGCGTGCGTGGTGGCCGACCGTCTCAAGGAGGAGCGCGAGGCCAAGGAGATGCTCCGCAGGCTGGACGAGATGGGCCCGGAGCACCCCGGCTTCATGGCGGAGCTGGACAGGCTGCGGCTGGCCGTGCTCACGCACGCGCGGGCCGAGGAGCGTTACGAGTTCACCAGGCTCCGGGCCGAGACGACGGCGGCCGAGCGGCGGGCGATGGCGCTCGGCGTGCGGGCCGCCGAGGCGATGGCTCCGACCCGTCCGCGGCCGGGGGTGGAGTCGATGACGAGGAACCTGCTGCTGGGCCCGCCGGCGGCGATCATGGATCGCGCGCGTGACCTGATCCGGCAGGCGCTGCGCAGGTAAGGGCGTGATGCTCGGCCCGGGTCCGCACGCGTACGCCGCGGACCCGGGCCGGGGCCCGTTCTCAGTGCTCAGTGGGTGCGCAGGCTGTAGAGGGGGTGGGTGCCCTCGGTCTCGAGGCGGTACTCGTCGCCCGACCTGGCGCGGTTCTCGTCGATGACGCGCTCGCTGGGCGGTTCCTCCCCGCCCATGATCTGGTCCTGCCAGCGCTGGAACCGCTCGTGGGCCTCCTGGACATACCCGGTGCCCAGGGTCGTGTAGTCGATCTGCGTGGAGATCAGCTCGCGCAGGTACTCCTTGTTCGGCTCGAACGTCACCGGTTTCGGCAGCTCCCGGGCCACCGCCTGCTCCGGGTCGCGTCCGTCGTGCCGGCGGAACATGTCCGCGGCGATCCGCAGGTGCTCCAGCTCCATGTTCAGATGCAGCTCCCAGATCGCCTTGATCCTCGGGTTGGACTCGGTCTGCATGAACGAGTGGTAGAGGTAGCACTCGTTGTACTCGTGGTTGAGCCACTGCTCCCACCACGACTCGCCCGGATCGAGCAGCGACTCGTAGTGCGTGACGTGCTCCTCCTCGATGAGCCCGATCTCCTGGTAGAGCTGCCGCGCGATCGGCTCCATGTACATCGGGCCGACGTTCATGTAGAAGTTCATCGTCTGCTGCTCGGCGGACATGACGGTCAACGCGTGCAGCTTGGAGATCGCCTGCGCCGTCTCCCGGTCGTAGTGCTCGCGGACGTTGTCGACCGGGTGGCGGTGGTGCATCTTCGTCGGCCGGCCCGGCATCACCTCGGTCAGCTGGTCGACGATCTTCTCGGCCTTGCGGTGCTCGATCATCTCGTACAGGTTGGCGTACCGGTACAGGTGGTCGAAGTCCTCCAGCACGCCGAACTGGTAGGCCTGCTTGAGATAGGGGTCGGGCTCCATGCGGGCCACCCAGGCGGTCAGGTCCACCGCCACCTGCTCGTAGGCGAGGGTCGTCTCCAGCACCGAGGACGTGCCCGGGAGCAGCCAGTTGACCGCCTTCTGCTGCTGGGCCTCGATGTAGCGCACCTCCGCCAGGCGCTGCCGCACCTCCAGGTCCTGGCAGCGCCTGGCGAAATGGTGGCTGAACATGATCGCTTCGATCTCGATGCCGTTCATCGTGATGATCCGGCACCGGGTGTAGGGGTCGGCGCGGTCGGGATCGATCGGTTCGACATTCAGCTCGCGCCAGTTGCGCAGCTGCCGATCCAGCGGGATCCCCCGCTCCTGCAGCGGATTGAACGTCATCTCGGTGCTCCTCCCACGATTGGCGCTGGGCGTACCCAAACCGTTGAATGCGACAAACGTGGACATTCGGAGCCTTTGACCGAGATTGTCATCCGGTGGGGTGAGGTCCGTCAGCCGCTGGACGCCGTCTCGGCGTGCGGGTCGCCGACCTTCTTCGACTGCGGTGAGCCCCGCTCACGCAGGAAGATCGCCAGCAGGACCATGGAGGCGACCGCCAGGAACTCCGACTGCCAGTTCTGCAGAGTGCGGTTCCAGAAGTCGGGAGAGGTCACATAGCCGCCCCAGCCGACCGGGTCCTCCAGCTGGGCGAGCTGTTCGTTGTTGTACGCCGCGAGGCCGGCGACCGACTGGGCCAGCCAGGACAGCAGGAAGAGCAGGCCCATCGCGATGCCCAGGGAATGGCTGAAGACCGTCCGCCGCCAGCTGGGCGCCGCGGCCCAGGCGGGGGAGCCGGGGGCGGCGTAGGGGCCGACCTTCTGCTCGGCATCGGACTCCAGGCCCTCCTCGCCCTCCTTCTTCGACTCGGGCGAGCCGCGCTGGATCAGCCAGACGGTGATGAGGATGTAGAGGAAGAACTGCAGATACTCCGACTGCCAGTTCTCCGCGACGTCGACGGCGAAGCTCGACGAGGTGACGTATCCGGCCCAGGTGACGGGGGAGCCGCCGTTGGCCGCCTGCTCCTCGTTGAAGGCCGCCGCGCCCGCGACCGACTGCCCGGCCAGGGTGGCCAGGAAGAGCAGCAGGAAGCACAGCGCGAGCGCGTTTTCCCTGACCAGACGCTTCAACGCCGCTACCTCCCCGCCAGGCCGACGACGATGACGTACGCGAGGACCAGCGCGATCGTGACCAGCAGCACCGCGTAGAGCGTGCGCGCACCGTTCACGTCCGCACCTCGCATTCGTACGGCTGCCCTGTGTATGACTGATCGGGGCGGGGCCGGCAGCCCGCGGCCCGCACCCGCCAGCCGTCCGGGAAGCGGTGCAGGAAGAGCGTGTCGCCGTCCACCCGCACGCGCGCCTCGTCGCCCCAGACGTCGACGCCGCGGATCGCGCCCGATCGCAGTCCGGCGGACACGATGTCCTTCTCGCAGTCGTCCAGTGAACGGGCGGCCTCGGGGGCCAGGAGAAGGCATGCCGGTCCGCCCCGGCCGTCTCCGGCCGCGGACAGGAACCGCTGGGCCGTCGCGGCGACCGAGGTGTCCTCCGCCGAGGCGCAGCCCGCGGTGACCTGCGCGGTGACCAGCCCGAGGCAGACGACCGCCGTTGCTCGTATGCCCATGAACCGCGACTACCCGAGGGGCGGAGGTGAAACCTGAACAGAGTTCTCGTCGGCGATATGGGATTTATCGCCTATTACGCGTAAAATGGGTATTTCCGGAAGCTGTTCCGGTAGGGTCATCTCACCAGCGGAGGTGGGATCCTTGCACGATTTCCAGGTGTCGGTGGCGCAGTCACCTCCCTTCACCCTCGTCACGCTCAGCGGCGAACTCGATGTGATCACGGTCCCCCGGCTGCGTGAGCGGGTGGCACCCCTCCTGGCGCGTCCCGCGACGCGCATTCTGTTCGACGTGGAGAAGCTGCGGTTCATCGACAGCGCAGGTATGAGGGTGCTCATCGACGCCTGCGTCCGCACCCCGCCGAAGGACGGTGACGGCGCGCTCTGCGGGATGAGCCCGCAGATGCGTCACCTGTTCTCGTTGCTCGGGCTGATCTCGCGGCTCACCGTGTATCCGACCCGCGCCGACGCGTTGAGCCACCCGGCGGCCATGCATCCTGACACGGCCCGGATGAACTGACCGGCCGGCGCGGGACCGGCTCCTCACAGGATCGTCTGCCACCAGCCGTCCACCGGCGGCGGGTCGTCGACCGTCACGCGCTCACCCGGCCGCGGCACCACGAGGCGCACGTCGCGTGCCTTGGCCTCCCGCCACAGCTGGTCGATCGGGTCGCTCCAGGCGTGCGCGGCGAGTGAGAACGTGCCCCAGTGCACCGGCAGCAGCACCCCGGCGCGCACGTCGAGGTGGGTGAGGACCGCCTCCTCCGGCGTCATGTGGATGTCCGGCCAGGCCTTGCTGTAGGCGCCGATCTGGATCACCGACAGGTCGAACGGCCCGTACGCCTCGCCGATCGCGGCATACCCGTCGAAGTAGCCGGAGTCGCCGGTATAGAAGACCCGCCGGCGCTCGCCCGCGATGACCCACGAGGCCCAGAGGGTCTGGTCCCGGCGGAATCCGCGGCCGGAGAAATGACGGCCGGGGGCCGCCACGAACCGGAGGCCGGACACCGTGGCCTCCTCGTTCCAGTCGAGCTCGATGATCCGGGACGAGGGGACCCGCCACCGTTCGAGATGGGCGCCGACCCCGAGCGGCACCAGGAACGGCGCGGACTGCGTGCGGGCCAGCAGACGCACCGAGTCCATGTCGAGGTGGTCGTAGTGGTCGTGCGAGATGACGATCGCGTCGAGCTCGGGCAACTGGTGCAGCGGCACCGGCGGAGGGTGCAGCCGGCGCGGCCCGGTGAACGACGCCGGGGAGCAACGCTCGCTCCACACCGGATCGAGCAGGACCCGCCGCCCCTCGATCTCGATCAGGGCCGAGGAGTGGCCGTACCAGACGGCGTCGAGGTCGCCGCCCCCGGACGGGCCGGGAGTCATCAGGGGAACGGGCAGGCGGGGCTTGCGCTGCGTCCGGCGGAGGAACTCGCGGAGGACCTGCTGCCTGGTCCCCGGCGGGAGGATGGGACTGGGGGTCGTGTTGCGGAACGCGCCGTCGCGGAACTGTTTCGAGCGCCGCACCCGATGCGCCCGCTCTCCCGAGGGCCGCGCTCCCAGCGCGGCGGGGACGTCCCGCACCGCCCACACCGCCGCCGCCAGGGCGGCCGCTCCCGCGACGAGCCCCAGGCGACGGCCCAGGGCACTACTTCTCAGAACACCGGTCATCAACGGCAATCTCCTTGCTGAGGTCTGCCGATCAGACTAGGCAATCTCCGTGCGGGTCGCGGCGGCGGCGTCTTGCCTGTGGACAACCCTCCCCGGAGACTGCGTGTTGAATGAAACCATGCAGACCGACCGGCCCGGCGCGGGCAGGCGAGGCGGAGGACGATGAACACCGGCCACCACGCGGACGACGGCCCGGCCGCCCACCACGACCACCACGAGGACGACCACGACGACGACCACGATGTCCCCGGGGGCCGCGACCAGGGTGATGGCCGCGACCTGCCCGGGGGCCGCGACATCCGCGACATCCCGGGGGGCCGCGACCAGGGTGACGGCGGCGACCTCCGCGACGACCACGATCGGGGTGCCGGTCACGACGGCCGCGACGTTTCCGGGGACCTCGGCGGCCTTGACGGCGACGCCGCGTCCCGCCTGCTGCGGCTGTTCGAGGGGCATCGGCTGACGCCCGTGCAGCGCAGGATCGCCCACTGCCTCGCACAGCACGCCGCCGAGGCGCCGTTCCTGTCGAGCATCGAAGTGGCCGAGCTGGCCGGGGTCAGCCAGCCGTCGGTGACCCGCTTCGCGATGGCGCTGGGCTACAGCGGATACCCCGGTCTGCGGCGCAGGTTCCGCGAGCTGGGCGTACGGCCAGGCCGGGAACGGGACGGCGCCGGCCGGAACGGGGAGGACGCGGAACCCGACGCCCGCGCTTCCGCGCACGCGGCCGCCTCCCGGCTCTCCGACGGCGGCGCGGCCGGGTGGGCCGAGGGCCGGGGGGAGGGGCCCGCGGCGACGCTTTCCGCCACGGCGGAGGACTCGCTTCGTCCGCCGTCGCGACCCGGCGCGTCCGCGCGGCCCATGTCCGAAAAGCCTGTGTCTGAGCGGCCCGTGTCTGAGCGGCCTGGGCCCGGGGATCCCGAGCCCGGCCTGGATCGGGCGACGGGCGCGGGTGGCGGATATCGGCGGGCCGTGCTGGCGGAGATCGAGAACCTGCGCGCCCTCGCCCGGTCGCTGGACGACCCCGGGCCCGTCGCCGAGGCGGCCCGCCTGCTCGCCGCGTCACGGCCGCTGCCGGTGCTGGGCCTGCGGGCCGCCGCGGCCCAGGCCGCCGGATTCGCCTACTTCGCGGCGAAGGTCCACCCCGACGTACGGCCCCTGCACGAGGCGGGGTCGCTCCTGGCCGACCGGGTCGAGCAGGCGGCGGCGGCCGGGGCGACGGCGTTGCTGTGCTTCGCGCTGCCCCGCTATCCCGCCGAACTTGTGGACGCCCTCCGGGCCGCCCGCACGGCCGGGCTGGCCGTCGTCACGGTCGCGGACCGGCGGGTGCCGTCCCTCGCAGGCCTGTCGCACGTTCTGCTCACCGCCGGGGTGGGCACGCACCTGGTGTTCGACACGGCGTGCGCGCCGATGATGCTCGGCCGGGTGCTGCTGGAGGCGATGTGCGACGAACTGCCCGGGGCGCAGGCCCGTCTGGAGGCGTTCGAGGCGTCGGCCGCGGCCCGCGGGGTGTTCCTCATTGACTGAATCTATTCATTCACCCACGATGGATGGGACTCACTGAATAGGACCATGCGCCGCGGGCGCGGGTGGAAGGAGGACTCGTGGCTGACGACGGCGGCGGGGCCCCACATGAGCAGGTTTCCGGCGACCGGGTTCCCAACGGCCGGGTTTCCAACGACGGGGTTTCCAACGACGGGGTTTCCGATGACGGGGCTTCCGGCGGGCGGGCTCCG
This sequence comes from Microbispora rosea, assembly GCF_900156315.1. GTDB lineage: Bacteria > Actinomycetota > Actinomycetes > Streptosporangiales > Streptosporangiaceae > Microbispora > Microbispora rosea. The sequence goes on from NZ_FTNI01000011.1 coordinate 117,216, forward strand.
ATCCGGGCTCCCCGCGGCGGCACGCTGAACACGCGCGGCTGGCAGCAGGAGGCCGCCCTGCGCATGCTCATGAACAACCTCGACCCCGAGGTCGCCGAGCATCCGGAGCGCCTCGTCGTCTACGGCGGCAGCGGCAAGGCGGCCCGCGACTGGCCGTCGTACGACGCGATCGTGCGCGAGCTCACCACCCTGCGGGCCGACGAGACCCTGCTCGTGCAGTCGGGCCGGCCGGTCGGCGTGATGAGCACCCACGAGTGGGCTCCCCGCGTGCTCATCGCCAACTCCAACCTCGTCGGCGACTGGGCGACGTGGCCGGAGTTCCGCCGGCTGGAGCGGCTCGGGCTCACGATGTACGGCCAGATGACGGCCGGTTCGTGGATCTACATCGGCACTCAGGGCATCCTGCAGGGGACGTACGAGACGTTCGCGGCGGTCGCGGCCAAGCGGTTCGGCGGCAGTCTCGCCGGGACGATCACGCTCACCGCCGGGCTCGGCGGCATGGGCGGCGCGCAGCCGCTCGCGGTCACGATGAACGGCGGCGTGGCGATCTGCGTCGACTGCGACCCGCGCAGCGTCGAGCGCCGCATCGGCCACCGGTACCTCGACGTCCGCGCCGAGAGCCTCGACGAGGCGCTGCGCCTGGCGTACGAGGCCAGGGACGCCCGCCGCCCGCTGTCCATCGGAGTCGTGGCCAACGCGGCCGAGGCCGTGCCCGCGCTGCTGGCGGGGGGCGCGGAGATCGACATCGTGACCGACCAGACGAGCGCGCACGACCCGCTGGCCTACCTGCCGCTGGGTGTCGCGTTCGAGGACATGGCCGCGCTGGCGCGCAAGGACCCCGAGGGCTTCACCCACCGGGCCCGCGAGTCGATGGCCCGGCACGTCGAGGCGATGGTCGGCTTCCAGGACGCGGGCGCGGAGGTGTTCGACTACGGCAACTCGATCAGGGGCGAGGCGAGCCTCGCCGGGTACGCGCGGGCGTTCGACTTCCCCGGATTCGTGCCGGCCTACATCCGGCCGCTGTTCTGCGAGGGGAAGGGCCCGTTCCGGTGGGCGGCGCTGTCCGGCGACCCTGCCGACATCGCGACGACCGACCGCGCGATCCTCGATCTGTTCCCCGACAACGAGCCGCTGGCCCGGTGGATCAGGATGGCGGGCGAGCGGGTGCGGTTCCAGGGCCTGCCCGCGCGGATCTGCTGGCTGGGGTACGGCGAGCGCGACCGGGCCGGTGAGCGGTTCAACGACCTCGTCGCCTCGGGGGAGATCTCCGCGCCCATCGTGATCGGCCGCGACCACCTCGACTGCGGCTCGGTCGCCTCGCCCTACCGCGAGACGGAGGGCATGCTGGACGGCTCCGACGCGATCGCCGACTGGCCGCTGCTCAACGCCATGGTCAACGTCGCCTCCGGCGCGTCCTGGGTGTCGATCCACCACGGCGGCGGGGTCGGCATCGGCCGTTCCATCCACGCCGGACAGGTCACCGTCGCCGACGGCACGCCGCTGGCCGGGGAGAAGATCCGCCGGGTGCTGACCAACGACCCCGGGATGGGCGTGATCCGGCACGTGGACGCCGGATACGACCGAGCCGCCCAGGTGGCGGGGGAGCGCGGCGTACGCGTCCCGATGGCCGAGGCGGAGCCGGCCGGCCCCGACGCCGATGTCTGAGGGGGCGGCGCGGGTTCTACCGGAGGAGGTGGCGGACGGTTTCCGCCGGCTGTGGCGCGACCTGCTCCCCGTGGGCCGGTGCGACGCGACGGGCGGATACCGCCGGCACGCCTGGACGACGGCAGACGCGGAGTGCCGGGCCTGGTTCGCCGAACAGGCGCGGCACCGTGGCCTGACGTACGAGACCGACCGCAACGGCAACCAGTGGGCCTGGCTGGGCGATCCCACGGCGGGTGACGCCGTGGTGACCGGCTCCCACCTGGACTCGGTGCCCGACGGCGGGGCGTACGACGGCCCGCTCGGCGTGGTGGGGGCGTTCGCCGCGCTCGACGCCCTGCGGGCGCGCGGACTCCGGCCGGAGCGGCCGCTGGCGGTGGTGAACTTCACCGAGGAGGAGGGCGCCAGGTTCGGGCTGGCCTGCCTGGGATCGCGGCTGATGACCGGCGCCGTCCGTCCCGAGACGGCAGGGGCGCTGCGCGACGCGGACGGCGTCACGCTGGCGGCGGCCATGGAGCGGGCGGGACGCGACCCGGCGGCCGCCGGGCGTGACGACGAACGCCTGACGCGGATCGGCGCGTTCGTGGAACTGCACGTGGAGCAGGGCCGCCACCTCGCCGCCACGCCACACCCGGTCGGCGTCGCCTCCGCGATCTGGCCGCACGGCCGCTGGCGTTTCGACTTCCGCGGGGAGGCCAACCACGCCGGGACCACCCGCCTGGAGGACCGGCGCGATCCCATGCCGGCGTACGCGGCGGCGGTGCTGGCCGCCCGGGCGAACGCCGAGCGCCTGGGGGCCCTGGCCACCTTCGGCAGGATCAGGGTCGAGCCCAACGGCACCAACGCCATCGCCTCGCTGGTCAGCGCCTGGCTCGACTGCCGGGCGCCGGACGCCGCCCTGGTGGACAGGCTCGTCGAGGAGACGGCGCGAGCGGCCGAGGGGGCCGAGGTGATCCGGGAGTCCTACACGGCGGTCGTGAACTTCGACGTGCCGCTGCGTGACCGCGTCGCGCACATCCTCGGGGGAGCGCCGGTGCTGCCCACGGGGGCGGGGCACGACGCGGGCATCCTCGCCGGCGAGGTCCCGGCGGCCATGCTGTTCGTGCGCAATCCCACGGGCGTCTCGCACTCGCCGTACGAGCACGCCGATGAGGCCGACTGCCTCGCCGGGGTCGCCGCGCTCGCCGCCGTTCTGGCAGATCTGCTCACGTCGGCCGCCGACGGCTCCGGCGGGGCTCGCTGAGCGTGCGGACCGCCCCGACGGGGCCGGCTGCGTGCGGACGGCCCCGCCAGGCGATGCCCGAGAGCACGGGCGATGCCCGGGAAGCGGGGACGACCCGGCGAAGCACGGACGACCTCGGGAAAGACCGTGAGGACGCCCGTTACCCCGAAAGTGAAAAGTGGAATTCCACGGCAGGGGGAAACGGCGTCAGGCCTCGGCAAAGTGTTGATCGTCGACCTGTTCGAATAGAGGCAGATAGTCCGAAGTTCTCGATAGTTGTGCCTTTTATCGCTTAAAGTGCTTATTTGCCCTCTGATGGGTGACTGGGGCGTTTGTTGCCTTTAGCGTGAGAATCAGGGTCCAGATCCAAAGGTTCGATGGATCGATTCGAGCTCCGTGAATGCGGATGTCGTCCGCTTTCTCGACACGGAGCCGACGGAGGGAAACCCCATGTTCAAGGAAGCACTGGCTGCTGCCGTCATGACGGCTTCGGCCCTCGTCGTCCCTGTCGCGCTTCAGGCGCAGCCCGTCAACGCCGCCGGCACGACCGAGCAGGTCGTCCGGCCGTCGGTTACGGGGGACTGCCCGGGAGGCAGATGCCACGGCAGGCACCATCACCGTCACCATCGCCACCTTCGGGAGCAACAGCAGCAACAGCAGCAGCAACAGCAGGGCCGCAGCCGTCACCAGCAACAGCAACAACAGCAGCAGCAACAGCAGGGCCGCAGCCGTCACCAGCAACAGCAACAACAGCAACAGCAACAGCAGCAACAGGGCCGCGGGGGTCAGCAACAGCAGCAACAGCAGCAGTGACCGGATGACCGTTCATCGTGCCTGATCAGCCCTGTGCCCCGCGTCCACCGTCTCGCGGGGCACTTTCTTACGGCCGCTGACGGCGGTCCCGGCGCCCGGAACGCGGGCGCCGGGCGCAAGAGGCCGTTGGATCCGGCAGGGTGCGTCAGCGGGAATGCAAGGGTGTGTCAGCGGGAATGCAGGGTGCGTCAGCAGGAATGCAGGGTGCGTCAGCGGGAATGCAGGGTGCGTCAGCGGGAACGGCGGTCGCCGGAGCCGGGGTCGGTCAGCCCGGCGCGGCGCAGGGCCTCGGCCATGGCCCCGCCGAGCGGCGCGCCGCCCGAGCCCCGGCCGTTGCCGCGGCCGGACCCGCCCCTGCCGTTCTGGCTCTGGCCGCCCTGGCTTTGGCGGGCGGGGTTCTGGCCAGCAGGGTTCTGGCGGGACTGGTTCTGGCGCGACTGGCCGCGCCGGCCGTCCTGCCGGTCGTCGCGCGCCTCGCCGTTCGGCCCCCCCCTGCGGCCGCCGGCCGCCGTTTCGTCGTCCAGGCGCAGCGTGAGCGAGATGCGCTTGCGCTGGAGGTCGACGTCGAGCACCTTGACCCGCACGATGTCGCCGGGCTTGACCACGTCGCGGGGGTCCTTCACGAACGAGTTGGACATCGCGGAGACGTGGACCAAGCCGTCCTGGTGCACGCCGATGTCGACGAACGCCCCGAACGCGGCGACGTTGGTGACGACGCCCTCCAGGATCATGCCGGGCGACAGGTCGGACGGCTTCTCGACGCCGTCCTTGAAGGTGGCGGTCTTGAACGCCGGCCGGGGGTCGCGGCCCGGCTTCTCCAGTTCCTTGAGGATGTCGGTGACGGTCGGCAGGCCGAAGGTGCCGTCGACGAACTCCGACGGCTTGAGCGAGCGGAGCGCGGAGGTGTTGCCGATCAGCGTGCGCAGGTCGCTCCTGGTGAAGTCGAGGATGCGGCGCACGACCGGGTAGGCCTCGGGGTGCACGCTGGAGGCGTCGAGAGGGTCGTCGCCGCCAGGGATGCGCAGGAAGCCCGCGCACTGCTCGAACGCCTTCGGACCGAGCCGCGGCACCTCCTTCAGCCCCGTCCGCGCGCGGAACGGCCCGTTGGCGTCGCGGTGCGCGACGATGTTCTCCGCCAGTCCGGCGCTGATGCCGGACACACGGGTCAGCAGCGGGGCGGACGCGGTGTTGACGTCCACCCCCACCCCGTTCACGCAGTCCTCCACCACCGCGTCGAGTGAGCGCGACAGCTTCACCTCGGACACGTCGTGCTGGTATTGGCCGACGCCGATGGACTTGGGGTCGATCTTGACCAGCTCGGCCAGCGGGTCCTGCAGGCGCCGGGCGATCGACACCGCGCCGCGCAGCGAGACGTCCAGGCCGGGCAGCTCCTGGGAGGCGTACGCCGACGCGGAGTAGACCGAGGCTCCCGCCTCCGAGACCACGATCTTGGTGAGATGCGGCATGTGCTTGACCAGCTCACCGGCGAGCTTGTCGGTCTCCCGTGACGCGGTGCCGTTGCCGATGGCGATCAGCTCCACGTTGTGCTCGGTCGCCAGCCGGGCCAGCACCGCGAGTGACTGGTCCCACTGTCGTCTGGGCTCGTGCGGATAGATCGTCTCGGTGGCCACCACCTTGCCGGTGCCGTCCACGACCGCGACCTTCACGCCGGTGCGCAGCCCCGGGTCGAGGCCCATGGTCGGCCGTGCCCCCGCGGGGGCGGCCAGCAGCAGGTCGCGCAGGTTGGCCGCGAACACGCGCACGGCCTCCTCCTCGGCCGCCTGCCACAAGCGGGTGCGCAGGTCGATGCCCAGGTGCACGAGGACGCGGGTCCGCCAGGCCCAGCGCACGGTGTCGAGCAGCCACTTGTCGGAGGGGCGGCCGAGGTCGGCGATGGCGAAGCGCCGGGCGATTCGCGCTTCGTAGTCGTTCGGCTCCTCGGCCTCCGGGTCGAGGGTGAGCGTGAGCACCTCCTCCTTCTCGCCCCGGAACATCGCGAGGATGCGGTGCGAGGGCAGGCGGGTGAAGGGCTCGGAGAAGTCGAAGTAGTCGGAGAACTTGGCCCCGGACTCCTGCTTGTCCTCCCGCACCTGGGAGATCAGCCGCCCGCGGGACCACATCCGCTCCCGCAGGTCGCCGATGAGGTCGGCGTCCTCGGCGAAGCGCTCGACCAGGATGGCTCTGGCGCCCTCCAGCGCGGCGGCGGCGTCGGCCACGCCCTCGCGCACGTATCCCTCCGCGGTCGCCTGGGGGTCCAGCGACGGGTCGGCGAGCAGCGCGTCCGCCAGCGGCTCCAGCCCCAGCTCCCTGGCGATCTGGGCCTTGGTGCGGCGCTTGGGCTTGAAGGGCAGGTAGATGTCCTCCAGCCGGGCCTTCGAGTCGGCCTCCATGATCCGCGCTTCCAGGGCCTCGTCGAGCTTGCCCTGCGAACGGATCGAGTCGAGGATGGCGGCCCGCCGCTCCTCCAGCTCGCGCAGGTAGCGCAGCCGCTCCTCCAGCGTGCGCAGCTGGGCGTCGTCGAGCGCGCCGGTGGCCTCCTTGCGGTAGCGGGCGATGAACGGCACCGTCGCCCCGCCGTCGAGCAGGTCGACGGCCGCGGTGACCTGACTCTCGCGCACGCCGAGCTCTTCGGCGATCCGCTGCTGAATGGACGTCGTCACGATCCTGATCCGCCTTCTTCCGGGTCCGCCCTTTCCGGGGGCCGCCCCTCTCCGGGAGGCTCTCATTCTGCCGGATCCGCCGGGCCCCCTCATTCAACCTGTGGGCGAGGGCCCGATGTCCTCCTCATGTTCCGAGCGTCTTTGTTCTTTACGCGACCCGCACCGGCGCCGGTCACGGCCCCACCTGCGAATCGACCTGCACGTGGCCTCCACGGTCAGTGTGGAGAACCGCCCGCATCGTGGTGACGAAGGACGAGAAGAGTTAGTATCGGGATTGAACTGACCCGAGGAGGGGCTGTGTTCCGGATGATCGCCCGCCGCAGGTACCGGCGTGCTTGGCAGTCCATGAACGACCACGACTATCAGGCCATCATCAAGCAGCTCGCCCCCGACTTCCGGATGACGTTCCAGGGCGACACCAGCCTGGGCGGTACGCGCACCACCCGGGCGGGGATGGCCGCATGGTTCGACCGGCTGTTCCGCCTCCTGCCCGACGCCCAGTTCGAGTTGCGGCAGGTGGCCGTCGACGGGCCGCCATGGAACACCCGGATCGCCGGCCTGTTCACCGTCCGGGCGACCACGCCGCTCGGCGAGCCCTACGAGAACGTGTTCGTCCAGTTCGTACGCCTGCGGTTCGGGCGGGTGTCCTGGTATGAGGTGCACGAGGACTCGCTGCGCTGGTGGCGGCTGTGCCAACATCTGAGCTCGAACGGAGTCGCCGAGGCCGTCGCACCGCCCATCACCGACACGGTGCGGGTGTGAGCCGTGCGGCAGACCAGCTTCGCCGACATGCACTGTTCTTTGGCGCGCGCGCTGGAAGTCGTCGGAGACTGGTGGACCCCACTCATCCTGCGCGACGTCTACCTGGGTATCGACCGGTTCTCGGAGCTGGCGGAGGACCTGGGTTTGAGCCGCAACCTGCTCACCGAACGACTCAACGGCCTGATCGAAAACGGCATCCTGCGGCGTGAGCGCTACCAGGAACGTCCACCCCGCGACCGTTACGCCTTGACCGAAGCCGGGCAGCAGGTCATACCGATCCTGGTGGCGCTGACCGCGTGGGGCGACCGGTGGCGGACACCTGAGGGCGGCCCGCCGATCCGATTCCAGCACGGCGACCATCACGCCGCACCCATGGTCGCATGTGGAACGTGCGGCGACCGGATCACGTCGCAGGACCTGAGCGCCAAGCCCGGACCGGGAGGCCGGCGGGCACCCGGAACGATGCTGATAGCCGAGCGCCTCGGCACGATCTGAAGCGGCACACAGCTTGGCTCGGTGGCGAGGGCCGGTCCCCTCGCGAGATGCGGCACGGCTTTCCACGCCCGCTGAGCACGCACCGGACCGCGGCGGCCTCGGGTGGAGCTCGCCTTTCGTCCGAGCCGGCGGCGTTCACCAGGGCTCGGCGAGGCCGGCGGTCACCGGGGCTCGGCAGGACCGGTGGTCACCGGGGCTCGGCGGGACCGCACAGGCGCTCGTACAGACCGGCGCAGGCCAGCAGCAGGAACGCGAGGGTGAGCAGCGCGTGTGGCGCGAACGGCGCGCCCCTGGCGGGCGTCTCGCCGGCCGGGGCCTCCACCGCGGGCCGGTTCGGCGTGGTCTCCGGATGGTGGGCCAGGTAGCCGGTGGGGAACGAGGTCACGGTCCCGCAGCCGCATCCGGGGCAGGTCATCCCGGACCAGGGCGGCTGGACGACCACCTCGTCCCGGGTCCACATCACGATGTCGACGCCCTGCTCGTCGCGCGTGCGGCGGACGACGTACTCCTCCTCCCAGACACGCAGGCAGTGCAGGCACTCGAACGGCCACGTCTCCCTGGCGCTGACTGCCTCCCGCACCGGTACCACCCCCGAACTGACGACCTCCGCCTACGAGTCTCAACACAGGGTGAAACCACTGCAAGTGGTGTGAAGGACACGATCGGTAATGATTGCCCAGCGGGCCGGGTGCTTCTCCTGCTCCGTCAGACCACTTCGAGCAGCTCGTCGACCAGGCCGAGCGCCAGCGTCTTGTAGCCCACGGAGTCGAACAGCACCGTGATCCGGTCCTGCTCGCGGCTCATCACGATCCCGTGCCCCCACTCGGCGTGCCGGACGTTCGCGTGCATGGGGAACCGCCCGTCGCCGGTCTCCGGCGGGGTCGCCGTCCCGGAGCGGCAGGTGTCGCAGTCGCCGCAGGACCGCTCGTACGGCTCGCCGAAGTACTCCAGCAGGAAGCGGCGCCGGCAGCCGGTTGTCTCGGCGTAGCCGCGCATCATCTCCAGCCGGGAGTCCTCCATCCGGTGCCGGAGGTCGTCGATCTCCACCGCGTGGGCGGCGGCCTCGTCCGGCGGCGGGCCGTCGGGCGCGTAGCGCAGGGCGCCACCGTGGGCGACCTCGACCGCGCCCGCCCGTTCGAGCAGATTGACGTGCGAGGTCAGCCTGGCCGCCCCGACGTCGAGGAGCCCGCGCAGGTCGGCGGCGGCCACCTCCCCGCCGTGCTCGTGCACCAGCGTCGCGACGCGCCGCATCAGGGCCTCGTCCGCGCGGCCCGCGGCGAAGAACCTGCGCAGCCCGAGGTCCTCGGGCCGGTAGAACAGCACGGTGTCGGCCGGGTTGCCGTCCCGGCCGGCCCGGCCGATCTCCTGGTAGTACGCGTCGAGCGACTCCGGGGGCGCGGCGTGCAGCACGTAGCGCACGTCGTGCTTGTCGATGCCCATCCCGAAGGCCGAGGTCGCCACGACGGTGTCGAGGTCGCCGTCCTGGAACCGTTCGTGGATGCGGCGGCGTTCCTTCGCCTTCATCCCCGCGTGGTACGCCTCGGCCCGGCGGCCGCGCTCCTTCAGCAACTCGGCGTACTCCTCGGCCTGGCGCCGCGTCGCCACGTAGATCAGCCCCACGCCGTCGAGCCCGGCGGCGTGGTCGGCCAGGGCCCTGCGCTTGTCGTCGTCGCTCGTGAACCGGCGGACCTCGAGCTGGAGGTTGGGCCGGTCGAATCCCCGCACGATCTGCTGCGCGCCGGTCAGGCCGAGCGACTCGACGATCTCCTCGCGCACGGTCGGCGCGGCCGTGGCCGTCATCGCGATCACCGGGGGATGGCCCAGGCGCTCGATCACCTTGCCGAGCCGCAGATACTCGGGCCGGAAGTCGTGGCCCCAGGCGGACACGCAGTGCGCCTCGTCCACGGCGATCAGGGAGGGCCGGGCCTCGGCCAGCCGTTCGACCACCTCGGGCTTGGCGAGCTGCTCCGGCGACAGGAACACGTACTCGGCGTCGCCCGCCGTGACCTGGTCGAGGCCCGCCTCGACCGAGCCGGCCGAGTTGACCGCGACCGCGCCCGCGGCCCCCGCCTTGAGCAGGCCCATGACCTGGTCGCGCTGCAGGGCGATCAGCGGCGAGACGACGACCGTCGGGCCGTCGAGGAGCAGGCCGGGCACCTGGTAGACGGCCGACTTGCCGCCGCCGGTCGGCATCACCAGCAGCACGTCGCGCCCCGCGAGCAGGTGCTCCATCGCCTCCTGCTGGCCGGGGCGCAGCTGCTGCCAGCCGAACGCCTCCCTGGCCGTGGCCCGCAGGCGCCTGCCCCTGCGTCCGAAATGCCGGCCGAAGCGGCCCCCCGCCCAGCCCCTGGCCCAGCTTCCCGACCAGTCCCTCGACCAGCCGCCCGCCGTGCCGCCGAGCCGGTCACCGGCCCTTCCGCCGGAAAGGCCTCCGTACCTCTGCCTGACGCTCATGCCATCGCACCCCCTCGCCGATCGGCCTGCAACTACCCGAGCGGAAACGGCCGAACCGGAATAGCGGGTCGGACCGGCGCCTTGGAGCCGGTATGAGAGCGATCGTGTATTCCGAGACCGGGGACAGCGACGTCCTGCGCCTGGCCGAACGGCCGGTGCCCGAGCCGGGGCCAGGAGAGGTACGCGTGCGGGTGGTGCGCTCGGGCGTCAACCCCACCGACTGGAAGGCGCGGCGCGGCCGGCTGGGCCATCCGGAAGCCGTGCCCAACCAGGACGGCGCCGGCATCGTGGACGCCGTCGGGCCCGGTGTGACGGCGGTGGGCCCGGGGGATCGGGTGTGGGTGTGGGAGGCCGCCTGGGGGCGGCCGGACGGCACGGCGCAGGAGCACGTCGTCCTGCCCGAGCGGCAGGTCGTGCCGCTGCCGGACGGAGCCTCGCTCGACCTCGGCGCGAGCCTCGGCATTCCCGCGCTGACCGCGCATCGCTGCCTGACCGTGGCGGAGGGCGGACCGGACCGGCTCGCCCCCGGAGCGCTCGACGGCAGGACCGTCCTCGTGGCGGGCGGGGCCGGGGCCGTGGGCAACGCCGCGATCCAGCTCGCCCGCTGGGCCGGGGCGACCGTCGTGACCACCGTCAGCGGGCCGGAGAAGGCGGCGCTGGCCCGGGCAGCGGGGGCGCATCACGTCGTCAACTACCGCACCGGCGATCCGGCGGCGGAGATCCGTGGCGTCGCCCCGGGCGGCGTCGACATCGTGGTGGAGGTCGCGCCGGCGCCGAACGCCGCCCTCGACGCGGCGGTCACCGCTCCCGGCGGGGTCGTCGCTGTGTACGCGAACGACGGGGGAGACGAGGTCGCGCTGTCGGTACGCGACCTGTTCACCCGCAATGTCCGCTACCAGTTCGTCCTGGTCTACACGGTGTCCGAGGCCGTCAAGGACGCCGCCGTGGCCGACGTGCGCGCGGCGGTCGAGGCGGGCGCGCTGCGGGTGGGGGAGGAGGCCGGGCTGCCCCTTCACCATTTCCCGCTGGAGCGTACGGCCGACGCCCACGACGCGGTCGAGTCGGGCGCGGTCGGCAAGGTGCTCGTCGACGTCGCCCCGGAGTGAGCGCCGGGTGAGCCCAGGGTGAGCGCCGGGTGAGCGCCGGGCGAGTCCAGGGTGGGCGCTGCGAGCCGGGAGGGACGATGGATCTTTCCCGCGCGGGCGGTAGCGTCGGGGCATGCGACTTGGAGTGCTGGACGTCGGTTCCAACACGGTGCACCTGCTGGTGATGGACGCGCATCAGGGCGCCCGGCCGCTGCCCGCGTTCTCCCACAAGGAGGAGCTGCGGCTGGCCGAGCATCTCGTCGGCGGCGACAGGCTCAGCGCGGAGGGCGCGGCGCGGCTCGCGGCCTTCGTGCGCGAAGCGGCCCGCATCGCCGAGGACAAGGGCGTGGAGGACCTGGTCGCCTTCGCCACTTCGGCGGTCCGCGACGCGGTCAACGGCGAGGACGTGCTGGCCCAGATCAAGGCCGAGACCCGGGTGGACATCCAGGTGCTGTCGGGGGACGACGAGGCCAGGCTCACGTTCCTGGCCGTCCGCCGCTGGTTCGGCTGGTCCTCCGGGCGGCTGCTGGTGACCGACATAGGGGGCGGGTCGCTGGAGATCGCCTCCGGTCTCGACGAGGAGCCCGACGTCGCCGTCTCCCTCCCGCTCGGCGCGGGACGGCTCACCCGCGACTGGTTCACCGCCGACCCGCCCGATCCGGAGGAGCTCCGCGCACTGCGGCGGCACGTGCGCACCGAGATCGCGCGGACGGTCGGGGCGGTCGCCAAGTACGGCAGGCCGGACCACGCGGTCGCCACGTCCAAGACCTTCCGCCAGCTCGCGCGCATCGCGGGGGCCGCCTCGTCCGGCGAGGGCCCGTACGTCAAGCGGACGCTGACGCACGAGGACCTGGCCGAGTGGACGGCCCGGCTGGCCACGATGCCGGCCGCCCGCCGGGCGGAGCTTCCCGGCGTGTCCGCCGGGCGGGCCGCGCAGCTTCTCGCCGGCGCGGTCGTCGCGGACGCCGCGATGGACCTGTTCGAGGTGCCGGTGCTGGAGATCTGCCCGTGGGCGCTGCGGGAGGGCGTGATCCTGCGCAGGCTCGACGGCCTGCCCATGGGTGGGCCCTCGCTGGCCGATCAGTAAGGTATGAGAGTCATCCAAACGGGGCAAGGCACCAATAACCGGCAATTTCCGTTCCTCTACGTGGCAGGTGATCTTCCGCCGGCCACCGGAGTGCCGTAATCGGGGTCGACCTCTGGAGGAATCTGAATGGTGGAGCTGCTGGGAGCCGTGGTCTCCCTGGCGGCGGTGGCGGTGCTGGTGCTCGGAGTCGTGCTGGTGATCGCGATCGCGACCCTCGTATGGCTGGGTGCGATGGCGATGAGCACCGGGCGCGAGTCCTACGGGCGGGCGACACCCGTCCCGGCGGGCACGGGCCTGGACGGACGCGCGCGGAACTCCCGGCCCGAGGCCGTGACGACCGGTGCGTCCGCCGACGGATCCGGCCAAGCACCTGCGGCCGGGTCCGGCCAGGCACCTGTGACCGGGTCCGGCCAGGCACCTGCGCCGGGTTCCGGCCGAGCACCTGCGGCCGGGTCTGGCAGGGCGCCCGTCGGCGCGTCCGGCAACGGACACGTCAACGGGCGGGCCGCGGGCCGGAAGGTCCGTGCCGTCGCCGCCTCCGCGCGTCGCGCATAGAGAGACCCACGCCGGCGTCTGCGTCCCCGTCAGGTCTTCCCTGGCGGGGACGCGGTCGTGTCAGGTCTATTCCTGGCGGGGACGCGGTCGTCCGGGCCGCCTCGCGGCCGGGCGGCGCGGTTGTCAGCGGCTCTCCCTGCTCTGGCCGGACAGCGTCTTGACCAACTCGGTGAGGCGGGCGACCTGAGTTTCCAGCCCGCGTACGCGCGCCTCGAGCTCCAACAGGGTGGGGGCCTGGTAGCCGTCGGCGATCTGCCTGCTCATCGTTCCTCCCGAGCGGGACCGGCCGGGGGAGACCGGTGTAGGGGTGCAGGGCATGAGGGTCGTGCGGATCCTGAATCCCTATTCCCCGAATATGAGATTTGGCACCTCTTCTTCGCGGGAAGATGGAATGGTGAAGGTCGTCGTGCTCGCGGACACCCACGCTCCCCGGCGCTGGAAGTCCTGCCCGCCCGCGGTCGCCGCGCACCTGCGGGGGGCGGACCTGATCCTGCACGCCGGCGACGTCTGCACCGCCGACGTCCTGGTGGAGCTGTCCGCGTACGCTCCGGTCCACGCGGTGTTCGGCAACAACGACGGCGCGGACGTCGCGGCCTGGGGCGCCCCCGAGACGCTCGGCCTCGACCTCGGCGGGCTCAGGGTGGCGATGATCCACGACAGCGGGCAGGCCGCCGGGCGGACCGCACGGATGCGGCGCCGCTTCCCCGAGGCCGACCTGGTCGTCTTCGGCCACTCGCACATTCCCATGGACCTCACCGGCGACGGGGTGCGGGTGTTCAACCCCGGCTCGCCCACCGACCGCCGCCGCCAGCCACACGGCACCATCGGGATACTCGACGTCGACGGCGGCGTGCTGCGGCGAGCCGAGATCGTCCCCGTCACCTGACCTGCCTAAGGGCCGTACGGCGGGGCATGGGGCCGGTATGAGAGAGAACAGACCACAGCCCGACCCGCGTTCGCGGTTCGAGGACGAAGGCATTCCGGACCTGCAGGAGGGCACGCCGGGGCAGCAGTGGGCCGAGGACCCGCAGGAGATGCCGCTGCCCGGCGACCGGCCCCTGGGTCTCGACGAGTACGGCACCACGCCCAACGAGATGCGCGAGGGCGAGTCCATCGGCGGGCGCCTGTCCCGCGAGGTGCCCGATGCGGATGTCCGGTTCGGCACGGAGCCGGGCACGGCGGGCGGCCGGCCGGCCGAGAGTTACGGCGGCGCGGGCACCGGCGACGAGGCAGGCGGCTACGGGTCCGGCGATCCGGCCGACTACGCGACCGTCAATCCCGCCCAGCCCGGCAGGTACGGCACCGCGGAGCCCGGCCAGGCCGGCCGGCTCGTCGATCCGGACGGCGGCATGGGCGTGGACACCGAGAAGGACATGATCGCCGAGGATGTGGGGCCGGACCTCGGCGGCTACACGGCGGAGGAGCAGGCGATGCACGTGGAGGACGAGACACCCTAGGACGACCCCTCTTGATCACAACCGAATGCATGCCCTATGGCCTGTACGGAGTCGAGATCAGAGGATCCGGCTACACGGTGGTTCCGGTCCTGGTCGGCCATCGCCATGGCCCGCTGAGAGCTCACCCGCATCACACGGCCGAGCAGGCGGACGCCGTGCCGAACGGCACGGGCGCGAGGGTGGTCCAGGACTCTCGCCGACGCCGGATACGGACAGCTCTCCCCGATCCGACCCACCGGGGCCCCGCCGTACGGCGGGGCCCCTTCGCCCTGGCCCGGCGATCAAGCCGGTCGGACACCAGTGTCAGCCGAGGACCGTCGCCGAGCGCCCCTCGTCCACGGTGTACGCACCCGCGGAGATCGCACCGAGACTCGCAGGGGTGAGGGTCAGCGAGACGACGCCCCCGGGCAGTACGCGGGAGTTCTCGTCCACGGTCGTGAACGTCGCGGGCGTCGATCCGTCCGGGAACAGGCGCTTCCCCGTCCCGACGACGACTGGGTACTGGAGCAGCCGGTAGACGTCGACAAGTCCTGCCTGATGCAGGGTCTGCACCAGCTTCCAGCTTCCGTGAACCTGGAGTTCCCTACCGGGAAGCTCCTTGAGCCGGCGTACCTCGTCGACCAGTTCACCGCGCAGGACGGTCGTCGGGCTCCAGTCGGCTTCCTCGTCGGTCAGCGTCGAGCTGACGACATACTTCGGCAGCGTGTTGAGCTTGGTGGCGATCAGATCGTCCGGTTCGGTGACCTTCGGCCAATACCCACCGAGCAGATTGAAGCTCGTGCGGCCGAAGAGGAAGGCGTCGGCCTCACGGAACCAGCTCTCGACAACCTCGTTGGTGTGCGCCGAGGCGTGCGGAACGAGCCACCCGCCGCGGTCGAAGCCGTCGGAGCGGTCCTCGTCGGGGGCTCCTGGCCCCTGCATGACGCCGTCGAGACTGATGAAGGTGTTGACGCTGAGCAGCACGATTCTCCCCCGGAAATCGGGTCGCGGACAGCCGGCCAGAGCTGACCGGCAGGCAGACGCTAGCTTCCGGGCCCAGGGTGGGTCTTGTACAGGAACGACATCGAGGCTTGGTCGCCCTCCCGCAGTTCGCGCGCGGTGCGCCCTACGTAGCGACGTAGCGAACGTGCGAGGTGGGCCTGGTCGAAGTAGCCGAGCGCCTCGACGACCGCGCGCCAATCGCGGCCGTCGCGCAGCATCGTGGCCGCGGCGTTCGCGCGGTCGATCTGCGTCACGGCGGTCTGCGACAGTCCGGTGATCGCACGGTATCGACGCTGAAGGGTACGCAGGGTCGGGCCGGCCTTGGCATGCCCGGCGACGTGCTCCTCGTCCCGGAGGCGCGACCGCACCAGCAGACCCGCGTCCAGCAGTCGCCGGATGAAGCATTCGACGTTCTCGTACGTCGGCGCCTCCCAGTCCTCGCCGCCGATGACGACTCTGCCCGAGTCCGTCACTGGGAACGGCACGTACCCATTGATGATCGAGGCTGCCGGATGGGGCCGAAGAACCGCACCGAGTGTGAATCGGACCCCGAGGAACTCGGTGTACGGCGGGACCGGTGCGGTGGTCGCCCTCGTCTCCGGCCCGCGCAGGCTGGCGAGCAGGCATTCCTGCGTCCGTGAAAGGATCAGCTGCCAGCAGGTACGCGCTGCGGACGTCATCGTGTCATCGGCGCCGCTGCGGGTGCGCCACACGCGGTCGACGATGCTCACGTCGATCTCGGTGTCGCGATGCTCGAACCGCAGGGCCATGGTCTTCTCAGCCTCAGAATCTGCTCAGGGTGCCGCTCAAGGATAAAGACCCTCGTCAGAGATCTGAATCGAGGGCCCTTTGAGGATCGACCGGGCCCACGGCACTTGCGGTCGGCGGCAGGTGGATCTTGCCGGCGGGACGACACGAGACGGGACGAGACGCCGCGGGGAACGGCGGCGGCGCCCGTGCGGCCGGGCCGCCGCCGCCCGGCGTGGGGGGCCGGGAAAGAAGCCGCGAGAGGTCCTCGCATTCGTTACGCTGCCCCGATGGCGGGAGTTGAGGAGTCGCGGCACGAATGGCGGGTGCCGCGCGGGATCGTTGCGCTGAAGGGCGCCGGCATGGTGCTGTGCGGTGTGCTGGCGATCGCCGGCGACGGCGCGCAGCTCTTCCTCGCGGGCGTGGCGACCCTGGGCTTCGGCCTGCTGACCGGGCGCGACCTGGTCGCGCCGGTGCGGCTCGCGGCGGCGGAGGACGGCCTGGTCGTCACCGGGCTGTCCGGCCGGGAACGCATCTCCTGGAACGACGTGGACCGCATCCGGGTGGACTCCCACCGCCGCTACGGCCTGACGACCGAGCTGCTGGAGATCGACGCCGGCGAGCAGATCCACCTGTTCAGCCGTTTCGACCTCGGCGAGCCGGTCGTCGACGTGGCCGAGACGCTCATGCGGATGCGCCCCTGACTGTACGCGCATCGCGGTTCGGGAACGATGCAAGCCGGTCGCAAGCGCCGGGCCCTAAGGTCCGATCGTGTCACAAACCGCTCTCATCACACTGATCCTCTCCGGTATCGGGCTCGTCTTCGGCCTCATCGGTGGCGGGATCACCATGAACGCCCGGGAGTTCCGCCGCCGGGCGCAGCGCGCCCGCGGCCTGGTCGTCGGACTGCGGGCGAGCCGGTCCGACGACGGGACCTCGTACTACCCGACCATTCGTTTCACCACCGTCTACGGCCAGCAGGTCGAGGCCGAGACCACCTTCGGGAGCAACCCGCCGCCCGCACGGCCGGGTGAGGAGGTCACGGTGCTGTACGACCCGGCCAGGCCCACCCGGATCCGCATCGACAGCGCGGCGGGGAGCGGCACGCTCCTCGGCGGCATCTTCCTCGCGGTCGGCATCGTCCTGTTCACCGCGGGGGCGGGGGTGGCGCTGGCCCAGACGTTCTGAGCCCGCACGCTCCGAGCATGGACGCTCTGTCCCCGCCCCCTCCGGCGCATGAATCATCCGGTCGCGCAGGCCGTCCCGTTCAGGGTGAAGGCGGTGGGGGCGGGGTTGGCGCCGCTGTAGGACCCCTGGAAGCCGAAGCTCGCCGTGCCGCCGTTCGCGCCGATGGTTCCGTTCCAGGCGGCGTTGGACGCGGTGACCTGCCGGCCC
The DNA here is from genome assembly GCF_900156315.1 of Microbispora rosea. Lineage (GTDB taxonomy): Bacteria > Actinomycetota > Actinomycetes > Streptosporangiales > Streptosporangiaceae > Microbispora > Microbispora rosea. Next base: position 134,591 of record NZ_FTNI01000011.1, read on the forward strand.
GACTGCGTGATCGTGGAGTTCCAGTAGCCGGTGACCGTCTGGTTGCCGGCGTAGGTCCACTGGAGCCGCCAGCCGTTGACCGGGCTCGACGACCTGTTGGTGATCGTCACGTCCGCGGTGAACCCGCTGCCCCAGTCGTTCACCTTGTACGTCACCACGCAGCCGCCGGTCGGCGCCGACGGGCTGGCGCTGGGCGAAGGGCTGGGCGACGGAGACGGCGAGGGGGACGGAGACGCCGAGGGAGACGCCGAGGGCGACGGAGACGGAGACGCCGAGGGGGAAGGCGACGGGGAGGGGGACGGGCTGGCGCCCGTGTAGGTCAGCCCGAAGCCGTACTCGAACAGCGCCTGCTTGCCGTCCCCGGCGTTGATCGGCTGCTGGTCGGCGCTGCGCATCCAGGTCATCGGCAGCTTCGCCGCCGGAGCGTAGTCGCCGAACAGCACGTCGGCCACGCCGCGCCCCTCGGTGCCCGGCAGCCAGGCCGCCACCAGCGCGTTCCACTGGTCGAGCTGACCGGCGATGTCCAGCGGCCGGCCGGAGACGAGCACCACCACCAGCGGCACGCCGGACGCCTTGAGCCGCTGCAGCGTGGCCAGGTCGGTCGAGTCCAGGCCCATCGATCCGGTGCGGTCGCCCTGGCCCTCCGCGTACGGCGTCTCGCCCACGACGGCGATCGCGGCGCGGTAGGAGGAGTCGATGCCGCTGCCGTCGCGGTTGTAGGTGACCTGGGCGCCCGAGCCGACGGCGTCGCGGATGCCCTGCAGGATCGTGGTGCCGGTGGTGATGTTGCCCGACGAGCCCTGCCAGCTGATCGTCCAGCCGCCGCTCTGGTTGCCGATGTCGTCGGCGCTCTTGCCCGCCACGAAGATCTTGCCGCCGCTCTTGCCGAGCGGGAGCACGTTGCCCGCGTTCTTCAGCAGCACCAGCGACTTGCGTACGGCCTCGCGGGCGATGGCGCGGTGCGCCGCGCTGCCCACGGTGGAGGTGTAGGACCGGTCGGTCAGCGGCCTCTCGAACAGTCCCAGCTCGAACTTCTTGGTCAGGATGCGCCGGTTGGCGTCGTCGATCCGCGACGTCGCGATCCGGCCCGCCTGGACCTCCGACTTCAGCAGCGAGATGAACCGCTTGTAGTCGTTCGGCACCATCACCATGTCGACGCCCGCGTTGATCGCCGTGGTGATCTCGCTCGCGGTGAAGCCGCTCTGGCCGTCGAGCTGGTCGATGCCGGCCCAGTCGGTGACCACGAAGCCCGTGAAGCCCAGCTCGCCCTTCAGCACGTCGGTGATCAGGTACTTGTTGCCGTGCATCTTCGCGCCGTTCCAGGAGCTGTAGGACACCATGACGGACCCCACGCCGCGCTGCACGGCGGCCTTGAACGGCGCGAGGTGGATCGCGCGCAGGTCGGCCTCGCTCAGCTCGGTGTTTCCTTGGTCCCTGCCGCCCGTGGTGCCGCCGTCGCCGACATAGTGCTTGGCGGTGGCGAGGATGGAGGCGTTCCCGGCCTTCTGGAAGCCGTCCACGATCGTCGTCATCTGGGTGACGAGCTGCGGGTCCTCACTGAAGGACTCGTACGTGCGGCCCCAGCGGTCGTTGCGGGCCACGCACAGGCAGGGCGCGAAGGTCCAGTCGATTCCGGTGCCCGCCACCTCCTCGGCCGTCGCCCGCCCGACCCGCTCCACCAGGTCGGGGTCGCGGGTCGCGCCGAGACCGATGTTGTGCGGGAAGATCGTGGCCCCGACGACGTTGTTGTGCCCGTGTACGGCGTCGATGCCGTAGATCATCGGAATGCCGAGCGAGGTGGACAGCGCCTGCCGCTGGAAGTTGTCGTACATGTCGGCCCAGGACGACGGGGTGTTCGAGGAGGGCGCGGAGCCGCCGCCGGACAGGATCGAGCCCAGCCGGTACGCCGCGACGTCCGAGATCGTCGCCAGGGCCGACCGGTCGGCCTGGGTCATCTGCCCGACCTTGTCGTCAAGCGACATCCGGGACAGCAGGTCGTTCACCCGCGTCGCCACCGGAAGGCTCGGATCCTTGTAGGGGGCGTCCGCCGCCCGCGCGGCCTCGCGACCGCCGGCGAAGACGGCGCCGAGCGCCACGGCGAGCAGCGCCACGAGCGCCGGTATCCAGACGGGTCTCAGCCGGGATGTCATCGCGTCCTCCTAGGGGGTCCCGCCGACCGTAGGAATCGCCGGGAATTCGGGTCAAACGAGGTGACTCCCGGACACTCGCCACCAGCCGTGGGCGAGGAAAGTTTCACGTTCCATGCCCGGCATCCGCCCAGAGCGGATCCGCTGCCGGCGAAGATCTCACCGATGGCCCGCGGGGCGGCCCTAACGTCGCCCCATGGATCTGGTCGAACTGCTCCCCAGCCTGTATTTCCTGCGGTTTCCCGTGGGGCACGTCTACCTGTGGCGCGACCCCGACGGGCTGACCCTGATCGACTCCGGTGTTCCCGGCTCCGCGCCGCTCATCGCGGACGCCGTCCGTACGCTCGGGCACGTGCCGTCCGACGTACGGCGCCTGGTCCTGACGCACTTCCACGAGGACCACACCGGCTCGGCGGCCGACATCGCCACCTGGGGCGACGTCACCGTGTACGCCCACCGCGACGACGCGCCCTTCGTCCGGGGCGAGGCGGACGGACCCCCGCCGATTCTGTCCGGATGGGAGCAGGAGCTGTGGGACGCGGTTCACGCGGGCATGCCGCACGTGCCCGCGCCGCCCGTGCGCGTGGACCGCGAACTGGACGACGGCGACACGCTGGACTTCGGCGGCGGGGCGCGGGTGCTGGCCGTCCCCGGTCACACTCCGGGCAGCCTGGCGCTTCACCTGCCGGAGCCGGGGGTGTTGTTCACCGGCGACACGATCGCGCGCGCCCCCGACGGGCAGGTCATCCTCGGCGTGTTCAACGCCGACCCGCCCGTAGCCGTCGCCTCGCTCGCACGGCAGGCGGCCCTCGACGTCGAGATCGCCTGTTTCGGCCACGGCGAGCCCGTCACGGAGGGCGCCTCCCGGCTCATCGGGGACGCCGCGGCCCGCCTCACCGGATGAAGCCCGTCAGCTCCTCCGCGAACTCGATCTGCGGCTCGGCGACGAGCAGCTCCCCGAACCGGGCCACAAGACCCGAGACGTACGGCGCCGCGGAAGATCACATGGGTGAGGCCGGTGCGGGCGGGGGATGTCTCGACCGTCCCCCGTCCCCCAGCGGCCGCCGTGGGGAGCCGCAGTTAGGGGTGCGCATGCGCGTCATCGCCGTCGAGTCCACCGAGCTGTTCGTCCGCCCGGCCGCCGGCCGGGACGACCCGCGCCAGGTGGTCCGGGTCGTCCTCGACGAGGTGCCGGACGGCGCGTCCCCGGTGGTGGAGGTCACCGGCCCCGGGGTGCGGGGCGAGCACGCGGCGGACGGACGGCCCCCCGGCATGGCGCCGGTGGTGGTCGAAGTGCCCGTGGTGGTCGAAGTGCCCGTGGTGGTCGAAGTGCCGGTGGAGGCGGCCGCGCCCGCCGCGGCCCCGGGCGCGCGCGTCCCGATCAGCGTGCGGGCCGCCGCGGGCCGGGAGCGGTGCACGGCCGAGGGCGAACTGCTCGTGGCCGAGCCGGGGTGGACGGTCTGGATGATCCCCCACTTCCACTACGACCCGGTCTGGTGGAACACTCAGGCCGCCTACACCGCCACGTGGGACCGGGCGGGCGGCCTGGCGCAGGCGAACCGGCAGGAGTTCCAGCACGCGGGGTTCGATCTCGTCCGGCTCCACCTGGACACCGCCAGGAGGGAGCCCGGCTACGCGTTCGTGCTCGCGGAGGTCGACTACCTCAAGCCGTACTGGAACGCCCACCCCGAGGATCGGGCGTACCTGCGCCGCCTGCTCGCGGAGGGCCGGGTGGAGATCATGGGCGGCACGTACAACGAGCCGAACACCAACCTGACCGGGCCCGAGGCGACGATCCGCAACATGGTGCACGGGATCGGCTTCCAGCGCGACGTGCTCGGCGGCGATCCGGCGACGGCCTGGCAGCTCGACGCGTTCGGGCACGATCCGCAGTTTCCCGGGCTGGCCGCCGAGGCGGGGCTGACCTCCAGCTCCTGGGCGCGCGGGCCCTACCACCAGTGGGGCCCGATGCTCACCCGCGGGGGCTGGGGCGACCCCTCGGTGATGCAGTTCCCCTCGGAGTTCGAGTGGGTGTCGCCGTCGGGGCGCGGGGTCGTCACCCACTACATGCCGGCCCACTACAGCGCCGGGTGGTGGATGGACTCCGCGCCGACTCTGGAGCAGGCCGAGGCCGCCGTCTACGAACTGTTCACGCTGCTCAAGAAGGTCGCCGCGACCCGCAACGTGCTGCTGCCTGTCGGCACCGACTACACCCCGCCAAACAAGTGGGTCATGGAGATCCAGCGCGACTGGAACCGGCGCTACGTCTCGCCCCGGTTCGTCTGCGGGCTGCCGAGGGAGTTCTTCGCCGCCGTCCGGGACGAGGGCGTCCGCCTGACGCCGCAGACGCGGGACATGAACCCGATCTACACCGGCAAGGACGTGTCGTACATCGACACCAAGCAGGCGCAACGGCACGCCGAGACGCGGCTCGCCGACGCCGAGAAGTTCGCCGCGATCGCCGCCGCGACCCTCGGCGCGCCCTACCCGCACGCCGCCCTCGACAAGGCCTGGCGCCAGATCGCCTACGGCGCGCACCACGACGGCATCACCGGATCGGAGTCCGACCAGGTCTACCTCGACCTCATGACGGGCTGGCGGGAGGCCTACGACCTGGGCGGGCGGGTCCTCGACGCGTCGCTGCGCCGCCTCGGCGAGGGGCTGACCGGCGTCGCCGTCTGGAACCCCTCCTCCTGGCCCAGGACCGACCTCGTCCGCGTGCGGCTGACGCTGCCCGAGCCGGGCGCGTACGGCGTCGCGCTCGACCCGCCCGAGCGCGGTCTGCTGCTGGAGCATCCCGAGCGGCACCCCGACGGCAGCCTCGCGGCCGTGGACGCGGTCTTCGTCGCCGACGACGTGCCCGCGCTCGGATACCGCACGTTCCGGCTGGTGCCCACCACCGAGCCCGCCCCGATCGGCTGGGCCGTACGCGAGGGCACCCGGATCGCGAACGCCACGCACGCGGTGGAGGTCGACCCCGAGCGCGGCGGAGCGGTGTCGAGCCTCACCGTCGAGGGCCGCGAGCTGCTGCAGCAGGACCGGGTGGGCAACGAACTGCTCGTCTACGACGAGCACCCCGCGCACCCCCGATTCGGCGAGGGCCCCTGGCACCTGGTGCCGGACGGCGGGGTGAGCGGCTCGGCCGCGGCCCCCGCGGAGGTCGCCGTCGCCGAGTGCCCGGCCGGTCGGCGGATCGTCGTCGGCGGCCGGGTCGGCCCCGTCGTCTACACCCAGGAGATCACGCTCTGGAACGGGCTGCCCCGGGTGGACCTGACCACCCACGTGGACGAGTTCCACGGCTCCGACGTGCTGCTCCGGCTGCGCTGGCCGGTGCGGGCGCCGGGGGCGCTGCCGGTCAGCGAGGTCGCCGGCGCCGTCGTCGGCCGCGGGTTCGGCCTGATCGACGTGGACTCGGCGGAGCACCCGTGGACGCTGGACAACCCCGCGCACAACTGGTTCGCGCTGTCGTCCACGGCCCGCGTCGTGCTGCGCTCGCCCGCCGGACGTCCCCTCGGCGCGCGGGCCGTCGGCGTCGCCGAGATCATCGCGCCGGAGGACGCGGACGCGGGCGAGCTGAGAGATCTCGCCGTCGCCCTCGTACGGCAGGGCGTGACCTCGACGTGCTCCGCCGGGCCCGGCCCCCGGTACGGCAACCTCGCCGTGGACTCCAACCTGCCCGATGTGCGCATCGCGGTCGGCACGCCCGAGGAGAACCCGTTCGTCGCGGCGCTGCTGGACGACGCGGAGGCCGCGGAGCTGCGCGCGCGTCTCGGCGCCGAGGGCCGGGCCCGCCTGTGGGTGCCCGCCGACGAGCCGCTGGAGAAGGTCTGGGTGCCGGGCGCGGACCTCACCGGCCTCCGCGACCTTCCGGTGCTCGTGGTCTGCGGCGAGGGCGCGGTCGGGGAACTGGTCGCCGACCTCGCCGACGCAGCCGTGGAGGTGGTGACGGACGCCGAGCCGGCCGACGCGGTTCTCGACGACTACACGATCGGGCTGGTGAACCGCGGGATCCCGGGCTTCGCGGTCGATCCGTCGGGGGCGTTGCACGTGTCGCTGATGCGGTCGTGCACGGGCTGGCCGTCCGGCGTGTGGATCGACCCGCCGCGCCGCACCGCGCCCGACGGCTCCGGCTTCCAGCTCCAGCACTGGACCCACACGTTCGAGTGCTCCCTGGTGGCCGCCCCGGGCGACTGGCGCGCGGCCGATCTCGTACGGCTCGGCCACGACGTCAACCATCCGCTGGCGGCGACCGTGGGCAGGGACGGGCCGGCGGGCGAGTCGCGCTCGTTCCTGGAGACCGGGTCCGGCCTGGTCCTCACCGCGCTCAAGGCGGCGGGCAACCCGATCGCCTCGGGCCGGACGCCCGGTCCGGTGACCGCGCTGACCGCTCGGGTGTACGAGGCCGTCGGCCGGACCGTCCCGCTGTCGATCAGCACGACGCTGCCCCTGGGCACGGGGTCCGGGGGAACGGCGCCGTGGCGGCGGGCCGACCTGCTGGAGAACGTCACCGGGGACGCCCCCGGCACCCTCGACGGCATGGAGATCGTCACGCTGGTCGCCCCGCTCCGTCCCGGGCCGCCCGCGGACGTGGCGGGGGAGCAGACCGGCGGCCCAGAGGCGAGGGGTCCTGGCGCCGGCGGTCCTGGCGCCGGCGGTCCTGGGGCGAGCGGTCCTGAGGCGAGCGCCGGCGGCCGGGTGGTGGCCTGCGGGAGCGCGCCCGTGGTGCCGGAGACCGAGCCGCACCAGCCGGTCCACACGCGTTACTGGCTGAACAACACCGGACCCGCGCCGATGGGCGACCTGCCGGTCGCCGTGCACCTGTCCCCGTCCGACCTGGACGTCGCGGGGCCGGTGGACCTCACCCTGACCGTCGCCTCCGGCCTCGCGGAGGACCTGGCGGAGGGCGTGGTCACGCTCACCGCCCCCGACGGCTGGTCGGTGGCGCCCGCCGTCCGGCCGTACGTGCTGCGTCCCGGGGGCCACGCCACCGTGCCGGTTCGGGTCACGCCGCCCGCCGGCGCCGAGACCGGCCTCCACCTGCTCACCGCGCGCATCGAGTTCGGCGGCCAGGCGTACGAGGACGTGACCCGGCTGCACGTGTTCCGGCCGGGGGAGAGCGGGCGGCGGTCACCGGGGCTGGAGGTGACGCTGGAGGGGCTCGGCCACCCGCCACACCTGCGGCTGGGGCCCGGCGGCCGGGCGGAGGTCGTGGTGCGGCTGCGGTCGGAGGCGCGGTCGCCGGTCGCCGCGCAGGCGCAGCTCGTCAGCCCGTGGCAGACGTTCGGGATGTTCCCCGAGTGGAACCGCGGGGCCGTCGTGCCACCCGAAGGCGAGGCGGAGGTCTGCTTCCCGGTACGCGTGCCGCCGGGCGCCCGCCCGGGCCGCTGGTGGGCGCTGGTGAAGATCGCCTGCGCCGGGTGGCTGCACTACACCGACACGATCGAGGTCGAGGTGGAGCCGTGAACGGCCCGGACGTTCCCCCGGCCGGCGGCGCGCCGGCCGTTCCGCGCGACGCTTCGCCGATGGACACCACCTCGTGGAGGCGCCGGGAGTGGCGCGCGTGACCGGGGGCGTGCTCCCGTCGGAGGGCGTCCTCGCGGGCGACGCCGCGATCGCGGCGGTGGTGGGGGAGAGGGTCGTCTTGGCCGCCGAGGTGGACCGGCGGCTGCGCCTGATGCGCGGCGGCCCGCTCGCGGGCCGGCTGCCGCGCCCGGAGACCGCCGAGGGCCGCAACCTGCGCCGCTGGCTGGTGCAGGTCATGGTGGCCGAGGCGCTGGCCGAGCAGGAGGCGGCCCGCCTGGGCCTGGCGTCCGAGCATCCCGGCCCGCCCGAGCCCCTCCCTGTGCCCGAGCTCCCTTCAGCACCCGCGCAGTCCGAAGGCACGGCCGTCGTGCCCGGGGCCGTGCTCACCCTGGCGGGGGCGCTGCGCACCGGAGGAGTCGCGGCGGCGGTGCTGGCGGCGTCACCGGCGGCGCGAGCGGTGTGCCGGGTGCTCGCCGCCGGCCGCGAGCCGGCCGAGGACGAGGTGCGCGACTACTACCGGCGCAACCTCGACCGTTTCACAACGCCGGAGACGCGGTGGGTCCGTCCGTTCGGGCCGGTCCGGCGCGGGGAGATCACCGGGCCGATCGAGGACGCGGTCTTCGCCGCCCGCCAGGGGGAGACGGTCGGGCCCGTGGAGGGCCCCGGCGGCCCCTGGACCCTGGCGGTCGAGCGGATCGAGGCGGCGCGGCGGGAGCCGTACGCGGCCGTGCGGGAGCGGATCCGCGCGGAGCTGGCGAAGGAGAACGGGGAGCGGGCATTCGCCCGCTGGCTCGACGCGCGGCACGCCGGCTCGGTCGTGCTCACGCCAGGGCACGAGCATCCGGCCGACCCTGCCCAGCCCGACGCCGACCACCGGCACTGACCTGCGAAACACCCGGTTCCCCGGAGGTCCGACCCCGGCGTTTCGGGGCACGTGAGTAGGCATGGCACAGCAAGTCAGCGCCTTCGACGCGCAGTTCCTCAACTTCGAGACGGCCACCAACCTCGCGCACATCGCGGCGCTCACGATCCTCGACCCCTCCGGCAGGCCCGGCGGCGCGCTCACCCGCGAGGACCTGATCGCGCTGCTCAAGCGCCGGCTCCATCTCGCGCCGCCGCTGCGCAGACGGCTGGTCGAGGTGCCCTTCGGGCTCGACCACCCCTACTGGGCCGAGGACCGCGAGGTCGACTTCGACTACCACGTACGGGAGCTGGCACTGCCTCCCCCCGGCGACGACCACAAGCTCGCCGTGCAGGTCGCCCGGCTACACGGGGCCCGGCTCGACCGGGGCCGGCCGTTGTGGGAGATGTACCTGATCCACGGCCTGGCCGGGGGCCGGGTGGGGATCTACACGAAGGTCCACCACGCCGCCGTCGACGGTGTCACCGGGGCCGAGGTGCTGGCCGCCGTGATGGACTTCGAGCCCGAGCCGCCCGCCGTGCTCGCCCCGGAGGCCGCGGCCGAGCCGCAGCCGGCCCCCGACGCGGTGGAGATGGTGATCAGGGGCGTCGCACGGGTGCTGGACAACCCGTTCGCCCTGCTGCGTTTCGTCGCCGAGGCGGTGCCGCGGCTCGACGAGGTGCCGTTCGTGGCGCAGCTTCCGGGGGTGGGGCTGGTCTCACGGTTCGTCCGCGGCATCGGCGGCCGGGACGCCGAGCCCCTGCCCGAGCTGCCCCGCATGGTGGTGCCGCGCACGCCGTTCTCCGGGCCGATCTCCCGGCACCGCCGGTTCGCCTTCGGTCAGCTGCCTCTCGACGAGGTCAAGCGGATCAAGAACGCCTTCGGCGTCACGGTGAACGACGTCGTCATGGCGATGTGCGCCACGGCGCTGCGGCGCTGGCTGGCCAAGCGCGACGAGCTGCCCCGTCAGCCGCTCGTCGCCGGGATCCCGGTCTCCACCCGGGGGCAGGCCGCCAACGGCACGGTCGCCAACGAGGTCCTGCTGACCATGACGAGCCTGCCGACGGACGTGGCCGACCCGAGCGAACGGCTGCTGTCGGTGAACCGGTCGATGGGCCTGCTCAAGGAACGGCTGGCCGCGGCCCCGGCGGCCTGGCTCCTCGAGTTCAGCCAGGCGATGCCGGCCGCGCTGAGCGCGCTGGCGGCCAGGTCCGCCTTCCGGATCGCCTCGCGTACGGGTTCCGCGATGAACCTCATGATCTCCAACGTGCCTGGGCCTCAGTCGCCGCTCTACGTGGGCGGGGCGCGGGTCGCCGCGCTCTACCCGATGTCGGTGATCACGGACGTCAGCGGGGGGATCAACATCACGGTGTTCTCTTACGACGGCAGGCTCGATTTCGGAATCGTCACCGACCGCGACATGGTGCCCGACGTGTGGGACCTCATCGACTACCTGCGGGACTCGCTGGCCGAGTACGGCGCGCTGGCCGGCCGGGCCCGGCCCCGTACGCGCAGGGCGCGGCGGCCGGCGGAGCCGGGTCGCGAGAATTTCCCGCAAAACCGTTGATCTTGTTCGTCCCGCGCCGGACAGTGGTGGGGGCGAAGGAGGACAAGGGTGACAGGGGTCAGGACGGCGCTGGTCATCGGGGGCGGAATCGCCGGCCCGGTCACGGCGCTCGCACTACGCAGGGCGGGGATCGAGGCCACGGTCCACGAGGCCTACGAAACGCCCGCCGACGGGCTCGGCGGCTGGCTGCAGGTGGCGCCGAACGGACTGGAGGCGCTGCGGATCCTCGGGGCCGCCGACACCGTGGAGGCGAGCGGCCGGCCGATCAGGCGCACGATCATCGCGGACGGCCGGGGCAGGAAGTTCGGCGCGTACACCGGTGTGCCGGGTCTGCCGCCCGGCCGCGCTCTGCGGCGCTCGGAGCTCTACCGCCTGCTGCACGACCACGCGGCGGCGCAGGGCGTGCGAGTCGAGCACGGCAGGCGGCTCGACGGCGTCGAGGAGACGGACGACGGGGTGACCGCGCGGTTCGCCGACGGAAGCACCGCGACCGCCGACGTGCTCGTCGGCGCGGACGGCATCCGCTCGACGGTCCGCACGCTCGTCGACCCGGAGGCGCCGGGCCCGGCGTACGCCGGGCTGATCGCGTTCGCCGGCCGGGCGGATCTGACGGTGCCCGGCCCTCCGGACACCATGCACTACGTCTTCGGCCGGCGGGCCTTCCTCGGCCACTGGACCGGGCCGGACGGCCGCACCGTGTGGTTCGGCAACCTCCCGCGGCCCGAGCCGATGACCGCCGCGCAGGCGCGGGAGGTGCCCGCGGCGGAATGGCTGGAGGTGCTGCGCGAGGCGTACGCGGACGACGTGCCCGGCGGCGACCTGCTCCGGCACACCGAGGCCGCCGAGCTGTCCGCCGTGGGCGCGCTGGAGATCCTGCCCGCGGTGCCGCGGTGGCACCGCGGCCGGATGGTGCTGGCCGGCGACGCGGCCCACGCGCCCTCGCCCAGCTCCGGCCAGGGCGTCGCGCTCGCGGTGGAGAGCGCGGTTCAGCTCGCCCGCTGCCTACGCGACCTGCCTGACGTGCCCGCCGCGTTCTCCGCGTACGAGAGGCTGCGCCGGGACAGGGTGGAGAAGATCGCGGCGTCCGCGGCGAGGACGAACAGCAGGAAGGCGTCCGGCCGCCTGGCCCGGATGCTCATGAGCGTCACCGCGCCGATCGCCATGCGGACCTTCGCCACTCCGCGCAGGATGTTCGGCTGGATGCACGGCTACCGGATCGACTGGGACGAGACCGTCACGCCCTGATCGCTCGCCTGGCCGCGGTTCTCCAGCACCAGCACCGTGATCCCGGCCGTGAGCAGCAGGGCGAAGAGGGCGGCGACCACGGCGAACACGATCGACTGCCGGGACATGCCGGTGCGCGGCGGAGGCGGGGGAACCGGCCCCTGCCGGGGTCCCGGCGGCCGGTGACCGGATGGCCGGACCGCGTGCGGCCGGTGCCCGTCCGGCCGGAGCCCCAGTGCCGCGTTCGGCGCCACGTTCTGTGCCGCGTTCGGCGCGGTCACCGCACGGCGCAGGTCCTGGCCGCCCGCGGGAACGCCTCCGGCCGGGCCGGTGAGCGCGTGCCCCGGCGCGGCGGGGACGCGGGTCTCGCCGGGCCGCCGCTCCTCTGGGCGCCGTACGGACGCCGCGGCGGGCCCGGAGGGAGACGCGGTGGGCCCGGAGAGTGGTGGGGTGGGCCTGGAGGGAGACGGGGCGCTCCATCCCGGGCCGCCTGCCGGGCTCCCGGGCGCGGCGGGGTGCGGGTGATCCCCGGAGGCGGAGCCGTCCGGCGCCAGGGCGGCGAGCGCGTCCCGCAGCGCGGCTGCGGTCGGGATCCGCCGGGCCGGATCGGTCTCCATGCCGTGGCGCAGGACGGCGGTGAGCGCGGCGGGCACGCCGGGAATGTCGGGGACCGGCAGCCGGTGCAGCGCCATGATGGCCGCGATGTTCACCACGCCGCTGTCCGGGAAGCGCGGCGGCCTGCCCTGGAGCAGGGCGTACAACGTGGCCGAGAGCGCGTACACGTCTCCGGCGGCCGTGGGCTCGGTGAGGTCGAAGGCCTCCGGCGGAGCGTAGGCGGGCGTGAGCGACTCGCGCGTGACCGACACCTCGCCCCGCGCCGCGCCGCTCTGTCCCGGCATCGTGGCCAGCCCGAAGTCCGACAGGGCGACCATGCCGTACGAGTTGACCAGGATGTTGGCGGGCTTGAGATCGCGGTGGAGGACGCCCACGGCGTGGGCGGCGGCCAGCGCGTCGGCGATCTTGACGCCGATGTCGCGCACCTCGCGGGGGCCGAGCGGGCCCGCCTCGCGCAGCCGGTCGGCGAGCGACCCGTGCGGGCACAGCTCCAGCACCATGTACGGCCGTCCGTCGGGCAGCACGCCCGCGTCGTAGACGTCGGCCACGTGCGGATGGCCGGACAGGGCGCCGGCGGACGTCACCTCGCGCATGAACCTGCGCCGGTCGCGGTCGGAGACGAGCACGCGGTTGTCGACCTTGAGCGCGACCTCGCGGCCCACCGCGAGCTGCCTGGCCCGGTAGACGACCCCGAAGCCGCCCTGGCCCAGGATTCCGAGCACCTCGTAGCCCGGCACCAGCGGCCCGCCCGCCTCGCCCACCCCGCACCTCCAGAGCCCGGCGGAACCGTTCAGCGGCAGATCCCTGACCGGAGGATCCGGACCGGAAAACCCGCGTCCGGCACATTACCGGAGTGATCGCCCATAGGGCCCGGTCTTGATCCAGGCGACGCGGAATCGGCACCTATGCTGTGCTCATGACGGGGCTCACAACGGGCGGCGCCACGACGGGAGGCACTGCGACAGGCGGCACTGGGGCGGGAGGCACCGCGACGGGAGGCCGGAGCCCGGAGCGGCGCAGGGACCTGCTCGACGCGGCCGACCGGGTGATCCGCAGAGAGGGCCCGCAGGCGTCCATGGCCGCGATCGCGGCGGAGGCGGGGATCACCAAGCCGATCCTCTACCGTCACTTCGGCGACAAGAGCGGCCTTTATCAGGCGCTCGCCGAGCGCCACACGCGCGTCGTGATCGACCTGCTGCGCCCGGAGTTCGCCAGGGCCATGTCCGACCCCCGGGCCCGCGCCCGGGGCGCCATAGAGGCGTACCTGGAGACCATCTCGGCCAACCCCAACCTCTACCGCTTCCTGTTCCACCGGGCCAGTGCCGAGGACTGCCGCACCCGCACGCAGATGGCCGCCATCGTGCGCAGCGTCGGCGAGGAGTTGGGCGCGGCGCTCGCGGAGGAGGGCGTCGCCGACCCGGTACGCGCCCGGGTGCTCGGCCACGCGTTCGTCGGCATGGTGCAGGCGATCGGCGACTGGTGGCTGGAGAACCCCGGGCTCGACCGCGACACGGTGGTGGACAGCCTCGCCGACGTGATCGCCGGGGCGCTCCGACCCTGACGACGCCTGCTCTTGTCGTCCCCAATCGGCTCAGATACCGCCCAAATCCGTTTAAGGGCCCCCTTGTGGCCTTCGTAGCGCATGCCCGCGAAACATCGATGTCACCCGGTCAGGGTAATTTAGTTGCGCTAACTAACTGTCCGTCCGTCACGCGCTGCGCGGAAACAGGCCGTGCGCTGTACGGACCAAGAGGAGGGGAACCACTCCGTGGCCGTAGCGAACCAGTCCCGGGCGGGGACATCGCCGCAGTCGGCGCCGTCCTCGCGGTACAAATGGATCGCGCTGTCCAACACCACCCTCGGCGTCCTGATGGTGACGATCAACCAGTCCATCGTGCTGATCGCCCTTCCGGACGTCTTCCGCGGCATCCACCTGAACCCGCTCGACCCCGGCAACACGGGCTACCTGCTGTGGATGATGATGGGCTTCATGGTCGTCACGGCCGTACTGGTGGTGATGTTCGGCCGCCTGGGCGACATGTTCGGCCGGGTCCGCATGTACAACCTCGGGTTCGCGGTCTTCAGCCTGTGCTCGATCATGCTGTCGCTGACCTGGATGGACGGCGACGCGGGGGCGCTGTGGCTGATCGGGTGGCGGATCGTGCAGGGCGTCGGCGGCGCGCTGCTGTTCGCCAACTCCACCGCGATCCTGACCGACGCCTTCCCCGTCCGGCAGCGGGGCACCGCGCTCGGCATCAACTCGATCGCCGCCATCGCGGGATCCTTCCTCGGCCTGGTCATCGGCGGCGTCCTGGCCCCGGTCGACTGGAAGGCGATCTTCCTGGTCTCCGTGCCGTTCGGGATCTTCGGCACGATCTGGGCGTACGTCAAGCTCAAGGACAACGGCGTGCGGCGCCGGGCGCGCATGGACTGGTGGGGCAACGCGACCTTCGCCGTCGGCCTCATCGTCCTGCTGGTCGGCATCACCTACGGCATCCAGCCGTACGGGACCGGCGTGATGGGCTGGGGCAACCCCTGGGTGATCGCCGCGCTCGGCGGAGGCGTCCTGCTGCTCGCGCTGTTCGCCTGGATCGAGACCAAGGTGGACGAGCCGCTGTTCCGGCTCGAGCTGTTCCGCAACCGCGCCTTCCTGGCGGGCAACGTCGCCAGCCTGCTGACCGCCCTCGGACGCGGCGGCCTGCAGTTCATGCTGATCATCTGGCTGCAAGGCATCTGGCTGCCGCTGCACGGCTACAGCTTCGAGGAGACGCCGCTGTGGGCGGGCATCTACATGATCCCGCTGACCGTGGGCTTCCTGCTGTCGGCGCCGGTCTCCGGCTGGCTGTCCGACCGGTTCGGGCCGCGGATGTTCACGGTCGGCGGCGCGCTGGTCACCGCGGCGAGCTTCTACGCCCTGATGACCCTGCCCACGGACTTCGGCTACGGCGTCTTCGCGCTGCTCATCCTGATCAACGGTGTCGGGTCCGGCCTGTTCTCCTCGCCCAACCGGGCGGAGATCATGAACTCGGTCCCGGCGGAGTCCCGCGGCGTCGGCGCGGGCATGACCGCCACCTTCCAGAACTCCTCGATGGTGCTGTCCATCGGCGTGTTCTTCAGCCTGATGATCGCGGGCCTGGCGCAGTCGCTGCCGCACACCATGCACGACGAGCTGGTGGCCCAGGGTGTGCCCGCCGCGCAGGCCGAGGGCATCGCCCAGCTGCCGCCGATCGCCGTGCTGTTCGCGGCGTTCCTCGGATACAACCCGTTCCGGCAGCTTCTCGGCGGCATCCTCGACCGGCTGCCCGACGGCGGCGCCCACCTGACGAGCAAGGAGTTCTTCCCGCACCTCATCGCGGGCCCCTTCCACCAGGGCCTGGTCATCGCCTTCTGGTTCGCCGTGGCCGCGTGCCTGGTGGCCGCCCTGTCGTCGCTGCTGACCGACCGCGTCGGCCGCAGGCACCGCGCCGCCGCCCACGAGTCGCTCGGCTCCGAGCTCGCCGCGGTCTCCGGCGAGGCCGGCCTGGCCGGCAACGAGCTCGTCGTCCCGGACGAGGAGTTCGACGCCCAGGGCGCCGCGCCTGACACGAGGAAGCCCTGACTGGCCCGGCCGCTTCTGTTCTCCGCCGTGTCCCCGCCGTGTCCCCGCCGTGTCCCCGCCTCGTCCTCATCGGGACGAGGCGGGGCGCGCCGGTCCTCAGCCGACCGTCACCCTGGCGTACTGGTAGGCGGTGCGGCCGTTCTCGTCCCCGGAATGGGACCGGCCGGTCATGACCTCGTTGGTGCCCGCCCTTGAGGCGTGCTTGCTCTCCTTCATGTACTCCGTCCAGTGACGGTCGACGAGCCGCACCGGCCTGCCCTGCCACGACAGCCGGGAGCAGTAGTAGAAGGTGAAGCCCTTCTCGTCCCCGTAATGGTCCCGGCGGACGAGGGCGTAGTCGTCGGGAGTGACGAAGTAGGTGTGGTCCTCCCACTCGTCGTCCTTGTACGGGGGGTTCACCACCACGACCCGCTCGCTGTTGATGTAGATCTGGCCGCAGAAGTACGTGGTGTAGCCGTTCTCGTCCCCCGAATGCGCCCGGCCGATCATCACCTCGTCCTCGGGGCACCAGAAGTAGCTGTCCGATTCCCGAACCGTCGCGGTGTAGCCCTGGAGCACCTGGACGAACGGCGCCGCGGCCGCGGCCGCCGGGGCCGGGGGGGTCACGGTCAGCGCGGTCAGCGCCGTCGCCGCCGCCGCGGCCGATAACACCTTCTTACGCATGGAGACGTCCTCGTTCCTGTCGTGTCTCATCCACGACGGAACCTTCGTCCATGCCGCTTCATCGATGCTTGGCCCCGGCTTGTCGGCTACTTGGACGAGGCCGCGGCGGTCGTGTCACGTCGTCCGCTCAGCACGTCGAAGGGGATCGCGGGACGCGGACCTTGCGGCTGCTGGGCATGGCCGGCCACGACATGCTGGACGGCTGGCAGCCCGCGCCGCTGGGCGCTCTGGCGTTGATGTTCGTCGTCACCGGCGTGCCGCATTTCCTGCCCTCATGGCGGCGCGACTTCGTCGCCATGTTCTCGGCCAACGTCCTGGCAGCCCGCCGCGGCCTCACCCTGGCGGGAAAGCCGGTGACCCCGCTGCTCGCCCGCACCGCTCTGCAGGTGCTCTTCGTCGCCGCCGCCGTCGCTGCGGCCGTGTGAACCGGAGGCCCGCCGGCGTGCTCCGCTCGGCGCCGCCGTCGGCAGGGGGATATCCCTACGTCCGATCGGGGGGCCTATCGGATATCACCCGGCACGCGTCTCGGCGAGCGTGAGACGAAGCGGCACAAACGCGAAGGAGGGCACGACGCATGCGTGGCAGAACACGACTCGTGGCCGCCGGGCTCGCGACGGCGGCGATGACGGCCGGGCTCGTCCCGGCGCAGGCGCAGGCTGCCGAGCACCGGGCGGCGAAGGACCGGGCGGCGATCGAGTGGACGGCGTGCGAGGGGGCAGGGTTTCCCGCGGAAACGCAATGCGGCACGATCGACGTGCCGCTCGACTGGGCCCACCCGGACGGGCGGACGACGACCCTGCGCGTCGCGCGGCTGCCGGCCACCGATCCCGCCCACAGGATCGGCAGCGTGCTGCACATCCCCGGCGGCCCCGGCAACAGCGGGATCGAGGACATCAAGCAGGCGGCGGGCGATCTCGCCGGCATCAGAGAACGCTTCGACCTCGTCTCCTACGACCCGCGCAACACCGATCTCGCCGCCAAGCTGCCGGAGTCCTGCGCGCGGCCGGCGGTGCCGGCCCTGATCGAGCCCCGCGACCGGGCCGAGTACGACGCCCAGGCCCGCGCGATCGCCGCGGCCGTCCGCAGGTGCCGGGCCGGGGACCGCAGCGGACTGTACGGCAGGCTCGACTCGGTGTCGGTGGCCCGCGACACGGAGGCGATCCGCGCAGCCCTGGGGGAGCCGCGGCTCAGCTTCATGACGGAGTCCGCCGGAGGGGTGCCGGCCGAGGCCTATCTCCGGCTGTTCCCGGAACGCGTCCGCGCCATGTACCTGGACGGTGTGGTCGACCAGACCGCCGGCTGGACGAACCAGAGCCTGCTGGGATACCGGGACCTGCAGCGGATATTCGGCCGCTTCACCGCCTGGTGCGCGCGGACCGTCGCCTGCGCCCTGCACGGCGAGGACGCCGGGAAGGTCTGGCGTGACCTCACCGCGCGGGCCGACAGGTCGCCGATCCCGGTCACCTCGCAGCGGTTCGGCCGGGGGAGGCTGACCGGCTCCTCCCTGCGGTGGTTCGGGTTCGCCCCCGACCCCGGGCCGGGGGACTCCCGATGGCTGACCTTCGCCGAGGCGGTCGACAAGGCCCGGCGCGGCGACGGCTCGGGCTTCGCCGACGCCGCCCTGGGCAACGCCCGCGCATGGACGACGCCCCTCGCCCTCGGCATGACCTGCGCCGACGACCGGGGCTACCACGGCTACGAGGAGTACGTCAGGGCGCGCCGCGAGGCGCGCAGGGTCTCCCCGGACCTCGGCGGCGCGACCTTCGACCAGCTCGGCTGCGCGGGGTGGCCGCTGCCGATCGCGAACCCGTCCCGCCCCCTGCCCGTCCGCGGCCTGCCGCCGCTGCTCGGCGCGGGCACCTGGAGCGACTACACGCTGACCGACAGCCTGGTCCGGCGGGTCCCCGGCTCGGCCACCGTCCGGTACGACGGCCCCGGCCACGTGCTCTACCTCTCCGGCAACCGGTGCGCGATCGGGCACGCCACGCGGTATCTCACGGACCTGACGCTGCCCCCGCCCGGCACCGTCTGCCTCCCCGGCGACTGACCGGGCTCTCCGGGCGCGGCCTCCGCACGATCACGGCGGAGGCCGCCGGCCATGTCACCCATCCACCTCCTCACCCGTACACCTGCGACACCCGGCGCTCGTAGGCGCGCCGCCAGGAGAGCCGGTAGAGGACCCGCATGATCGCTGGAGCGGAGCCGAAGATGTGGTCGCGGTCGGCGGGGGTGGCCACGTCGAGCAGCCAGGCGGCGAGCATCGGCAGGTCGCGGCCGTGGCTCTTGGTGACCTTCTTGCCCGACTCCTCCCACCAGGCCGCGCTGACGTGCTCCCTGATGAGCGGGACGACCTCGGACTCCTCCAGGTCGAGGTGGGTGTTCAGCAGCCGGTCGAGCGAGCGCAGGTCGGCCGCGACCTCGCGGGCCGGCCTGCCGCCGCCGGAGAGTCTGCCGATGACGGTGTCCATCTCCTGGTGGTCGGCCTCCAGCCGGTCCAGCACGGTACGGGCCTCGGGGACGAGGCCGCGCAGCAGCGGCCAGATCGCCTCGTCCTCCTCGGTGTGGTGGTGGTGCAGGGCGCGCAGCAGCAGCGCGAGGTGCTCGTCGACGACCGCGCGGCGCCGCTCGTCGCGGGGGTCGCAGCGGTCGAGGACCTCGGCCAGCCTGCCGAACTCGCGCCGCAGGCCGGTGTGGAAGACGAGGAACGTGACGAGGTCGGGAGCGGGGTCACCCGGTCGGCGCCGGGTCTGCGTCGGTGTTGTCATGGCCCCACGATGGCCCCGGCCCCTTCACCGCCACTCAACGTCGACTTGCGGCCCGCTCCCCGGGAGGTTGTCAGCCGCGTACGGCCTCGCGTTCGCGGGCGATCCGGGCGGCCCACCAGGTCAGCCCGGCCCCCGCGCAGCGCTTCGCGGCCGTGTCCAGATGCGCCCGCGCCGCCTCCGGCCCGGCCGCACCGCCCAGGTGGGCCATCCGCCCCAGGTAGTAGCCGACCGGCCCGGCGCAGAACGTCCCCGCCCCGAAGGCGATCCTGTCCTCGTACGGCAGGAGCCTGCGATAGGTCAGGGCGCACGCCTCGTGGTCGCCCGCGACGATCTGGGCCTCGCCCAGCAGGCACAGCCCCGGCAGCTCGCCGAAGTCGCGCGGCAGCACGTGCCAGCCCTGTTCGCGTGCCGTCTCGGCCGCCGTGCGGTCGCCCCGCGAATCGGCGATGAGCACGCCCATCACCTGGCGGTGGGCGGGGAAGGGGGAGTAGTGCGTCATCAGCTCGTCGGCGCCCTCGAAGTCGCGCATCGCGAAGTGCCGCGTGAGCAGCGCGGAGGAGAGCGTGCTGCTCGTGTGCCACAGGTTCAGCCGCTCACCGGCCTCGGCCGCCGCGGCGTACGCGTTGCCCGCGCCGTCGAAGTCCCCGTCGAGGAGACGCCGGGTCCCGGTCCAGATGAGGTGCTGGAACCGGGGCCAGGGCAGGTCGAGCCGCTCGACCAGCACCCCCGCCCGCTCGGCGGCCCGGTCGGCACCGGCCACGTCGAACAGGTCGATCCGGGTCCGCTCTCTGATCATGTGACCGAGCAGCTCGAACCCGGGCAGCCCGAGCCGGGTGAGCTCCTCGCCGATCGCGTCGAGCTCCGTCATGTGCTCGGGGAGCTGCACGCCCAGATACCGCGCGTTCAGGGTGATCGCCAGCAGTTCCGGGCCGGCCTCCCCCGAGGCCACCAGTCGGCGGGCCATCGCCAGCGCCTCGGCCGTGGCGGTGTCGCAGCGGGGGTCGGCCGAGCCGTCGTAACGTTCCATCCCCAGGCAGCCGAGCAGCCTGCAGCGCAGTTCGGAGTCCCCCTCGGGCAGCGCGGTGAGGGCGTCCTCGATCCGCCGCACGGTGTGCAGCTCCACGTCGCCGTAGGTGTAGAACTTCCACAGCCCCGGAGCGTCCAGGCTGGTCAGCGCTCGCGCGGCGAGCAGCGGGTCGCCCGACCTGTCGGCCGCGAGCACCGCCTCCGCCCGGGTCTGCCTGGCCGAGAAGCCGTGACCTGCGGCGAGCTGCGCGCGGACCAGCTGGAGCAGGAGCTCGACGTGCTCGCGGGGGTCCGCGCCGGGCAGCGTTCCGTGCGCCTCGGCCGCCCGGCGCCACCACTGCGCGGCGTCCTCGTACGCGTGCCGTCCCGCCGCCTGCCCCGCCGTGGCGGACGCCCAGCGCACCGCGTCCGCCGCGGCGGCGGGCCCGGCGGCCATCGCATGCCTGGCGAGGACCGCGAGGTCGGCTCCCGGCCGCAGTTCGAGCGCCCGGAGCGCGGTCAGGTGCAGCCCGGCCCGGCGGCGCGGCGGGATGTCGGCGTAGACCGTCTCCCGGACCAGATCGTGGGTGAAGCGCAGGTCCTCGTCGAGAACGCGGAGGGCGGTCGCGGCGTCGAGCGCCTCGTCGACGTCCGCGTCCGCGTCTGAGGCGTCCGAGGCGTCCGCGACGACCTCGGCCAGCAGCCGCCGGTCCGCGCCGGTGCCGAGCACGGCCGCCGCGTCGATGGCGGGGTGGTGCCGGGCGGGCAGGTCGAGCAGGCGGCGGCGCAGGACGTCGGCCAGGCCCTCGGGCACCCCGGTGAGCGCCCTGTCGATGCCCTGGTCCTCGGCCAGCCGGAGGGTCTCGCGGATGAACAGCGGATTGCCCCGGGTCCGCTCGGCGAGCGCCGCCACGCTCGCCGCGTCGCGCAGCCCCGACAGCTCGGCGACCGCGGCGGAATCGAGCCCGGCGAGCGGCAGGCGGAGGGCGTCGTGCCGTCCGAGCAGCCCGAGCGTGTCGTGCACCGCGGCCGGCCCCTCGCCGGACCGCACGGTGATCACGACGGCGACCGCGCCGCGCAGCAGCAGCGCGAGGTCGGACAGCAGGCCCAGCGACGCCGTGTCGGCCCACTGGAGATCGTCGATCACCACGAGCAGCGGCCGGTCGGCCGCGGCCGACTCCAGGTAGGCCGCGGTCGCCTGGTGCAGCCGGAACCGGGCCTCGCTCGCCTCGGCGGGCCGTCCGGCGCCGGTGGCGGGGCCGTCTCCCGCGACGGCGTCGCCGAGCAGCACCCGCAGGGCGGCGGCCTGGGCGGGGGACGGGGGGACCCGGCCGGCGAGATCCCGCACGACCTGCTGCCACGGCCACAGCGCGGGCACGCCGGAGGTCTCGTGGCACCTGCCCCAGGCGACCAGCCAGCCCTCGGCGGCCCGCCGCTCCGCGAACGCCTCCGCCAGCCACGTCTTGCCGATCCCCGGTTCCCCGGAGATCACGGCGATCCCCGGCCCGCGCTGTGTCACTCCCCGGGCCGCCTGGATCACGTCCCGCGCCAGCTCGTCGAGCCGGTCGACCTGCGTCCCCCGGCCGACGGCGCGACGTTCCGGCAGGTCCGCCTCGGCCCGCGCCGCCTCGGCCCGCGTCGCCCGGCCCTGCCGTACGGGGGCGGGAGCGTCGAGGGCTGTGTCGAGAGCCCTGTCGAGAGCCGTGTCGAGGGCGGGGTCCTGGGCGAGGATCGCCTCCTCCAGGCGGCGCAGCGCCGGGCCGGGGTCGAGGCCGAGCTCCTCGGCCAGGCGGCCCCTGGCCGTGCGCAGCGCCTCCAGGGCGTCCGCCTGCCGGCCCAGGGCGTAGAGCGTGCGGGCCAGCAGCTCCCACAGCCCCTCCCTCAGGGGGTGCGCGGCCACCAGGGCCTCCAGTTCGCCCACCACGTGGGGGTCGCCCACCCGCCCCGCCAGGAGACGCTCCCGCGTCACCAGGTGCGCCTCGGCGAGCCGCTCGATCTCCGGCCGGAGCCAGGGCACGTCGCCGAACTCCTCGTACGGCGTGCCGCGCCACAACGCCAGGGCGCGTTCCGGCTCGCCGGCCTGGGCCAGGCGGACGAACTCGTCGGCGTCCACCTCGTGCGGCCCGAGCGCGTACCCCGGAGGGCGGCTGAGGAGCACGGACGAGGGCGTGCGCGGAGCGCGGCCGGGTTCGAGCAGCCTGCGCAGGTTGGAGATGTAGCTGTGCAGCGTGCTCTGGGCGCGCGGCGGCGGCGCGCCGTCGTACAGGTCGTCGAGGATCGCGTCCACCGACACGGTCGCGCCCCTGGAGATCAGCAGGCGGGCCACCAGCAGCCGGGGCCGTGGCCCGCCGAGGTCGACGGGAACGCCGTCGACGTACGCCTCGACCGGGCCGAGCACCCGGAACATGACCGCCATGCCGGGATTGTGCCACGATCATCGGCCGAGACTGAGCCTTCAGCAGGGAGACTGAGCCCTCGGAAGGGGAGCACCCTGCTCTCAGGCGCCCAGCACGCCGGGCACGGCCGCGCGGAGGTGTGCGAGGCTCGCGGCCGCGGCGTCCATGGCCCGACCGACCGGCCCGGTGAGCACGCCGTCCCGCTTCACCACCACGCCGTCGCAGACGACCGTACGGACCAGCCCGGGGTGGCCGGCGAGGACGACGGCGGCGCGCGGGTCGAGCATCGGGGCCATGGCGGGGGTGCCGGCCTCGACCACGATCAGGTCGGCGCGCTTGCCGGGTGTGAGGCTGCCGGTGACGGCGGACAGCCCGGCCACCGCGGCGCCGTCGGCGGTGACCATCCGCAGCAGGTCGGCGGCGGCCAGCGGCGCCGGGTCCTGCGTGAACCTATGGTGCGCGAGGGCCGCGCGCATCTGCGTGAACATGTCTCCCGAGGTGGCGACCTCGGTGTCGGTGCTGAGGCCGGTGACGAGACCCGCCCGCAGGAGACGGCCGGTGGCGGGCGTGCCGAGCCCGGGCATGGTCATCTCGATGAACGGTGAGACGCTCGCGGTCGCGCCCGCGCCCGCGGCGGCCTTCAGCTCGTCGTCGCCGGTCGCGCTCGCGTGCACCAGGGTGATCGTCTCGTCGAGCAGGCCCTCGTCGTGCAGCCATCCGACGCTGCCCGCCTTGTCGGCGGAGCCGACGTGCATGGTGGTCCGCAGGCCGAGCTCCCGCGCGAGCAGCAGGTCGCGCCGGGCGGCGGACGGCGCCGACACCTCGGGGCCGCGCGCCGCCAGGGCCATCGTCACGCGGGCGGTGTCGTCGCGGAGCACGTCCCTGACCCGGCGGACGTCCGCGGGAAGCTCCGCGTCGCTGTGGTCGCCCACCCAGGCGAGCGGGTCGATCTGCGGCCAGCCGTAGGCGAAGACGCCGCGGATCCCGCTGTCGCGCAGCGCGGCCACGGCGGCGTCGCTGTGCTCGGGGGTGTTCTGGATGTGGGACCAGTCGACGAGGGTGGTGATCCCGGCCTCCAGCGCGCCGAGCGCGCCGAGCAGGGTGCCCGCGTAGACGTCCTCGGGCCGGAAGTTCGGCCCGAGCTGGAGGAACGCGGCCCCCAGGTAGTCCATCAGGCTCCAGTCGAGCCCGATGTGGCGCAGCGCGGACTGCCAGGTGTGGCGGTGGGTGTCGACCAGGCCCGGCATCACCACGCAGCCGGAGGCGTCGACGACGTCCGCGTCCGGGGACGCTCCGGCGGCGGAACCGACCGACACGATCACGCCGTCGCGGACGACGACGTCGGCGGGGCCGTCCGGCACCCCAGGGTCCATGCCGATCACGTGGCCGCCGGTGACGATCAGGTCGTTGCTGAGAGGCATCCTTCGCTCCTTCGTCGTTCGAGGTGATGCCTCTTTGTCCCACCGCATGCTTGTGGCCGGCTCCACGCGGCGCGCGCCGTCGCGTCAAGCCGGCCACAAGTCCGTACGGAGCCCGACCAGGCGGCCACGGTCTGGGAGGACCCCAGGTACACGGTCCCGGAGGACATCAGGAAGCGGGCGCCGTCGTCTCCAGTTCGTGGACGCGCGGGTCGCCCTGGTCGGCGAAGTAGTCCTCCGCCCGGGTGCCGTCCGGGCCGTCGGCGCTCTTGAGCGCGCGGGCCACGAAGGTCCCGAGCACGGCGACGACCAGGTTGACGATCAGCGCGAGGAACCCGGCGTACACCGTGATCTTGGTGTCGAACCCGAGCTGCGACAGCGGGAAGGCCGAGCCGCCGAAGTGGTCGTGGTTGGTGGCCGGGTTGGCGATGTTGTACAGCAGCAGCATCCCGGCCGCCATGCCTGCGGCCCAGCCGGCGATGAGGCCGCCGCGGTGGAACCACCGGGTGTAGAGGCCGAGGCCCACCGACGGGAGCGTCTGCAGGATGATCACGCCGCCGATGAGCTGCAGGTCGATCGAGAACTGCGGATCGATGAGCAGGATGCACAGCACCGCGCCGACCTTCACGGCCAGCGACGCGATCTTGCTGGCCGTCGCCTCCTGCGCCGCGGTGGCGTTCCGGTTGAAGTACTCCCGGTAGATGTTGCGGGCGAACAGGTTGGCCGCGGCGATCGACATGATTGCGGCGGGCACGAGCGCGCCGATGCCGACGGCCGCGAACGCCACTCCGGCGAACCAGTCGGGGAACACCTTGTCGAACAGCTGCGGCACGATCGTGTTGGAATCCTTGCCGATCGGCGTGACCCCGGCCGCGATCGCCATGTAACCGAGCAGCGCGATCAGGCCGAGCAGCAGGCTGTAGGCCGGCAGGGCGGACATGTTCCGCTTGATGACGTTGCGGTTCCGCGAGGCCAGGATGCCGGTGACGCTGTGCGGGTAGAGGAACAGCGCCAGCGCCGAGCCGAACGCGAGCGTGACGTACTGGAGCTGGTTGTTCGCGTTGAGCGTGATGCCGCCGGTCCCGGCGGTGTCGAACTTCTCCTTCGCGGAGCCGAAGATCGCGTCCCAGCCGCCGAGCTTGGCCGGGATGTAGATGATCGCGACCAGGATCACCAGGTAGATCAGCGAGTCCTTGACGAACGCGATCAGTGCGGGGGCGCGCAGCCCCGACTGGTAGGTGTAGGCCGCGAGGATCGCGAACGCGATGATCAGCGGCAGGTCGCCCGTCAGCCCCATCGTCTTCAGCACCGCCTCGATGCCGACGAGCTGCAGCGCGATGTACGGCATGGTCGCGACGATGCCGGTGATCGCCACCAGCAGCGCCAGCGTGGGGGAGCCGAAGCGGACGCGGACGAAGTCGGCCGGCGTGACGAGGTTGTGCACGTGCGAGACCGACCACAGCCGGACCAGCACGAGCATCACCATCGGATAGACGACCACCGTGTACGGCACGGCGTAGAAGCCCATGGCGCCCGCGCCGAAGATCAGGGCGGGCACGGCCACGAACGTGTAGGCCGTGTAGAGGTCGCCGCCGATCAGGAACCAGGTGATCCAGCTGCCGAAGCTGCGCCCGCCGAGGCCCCACTCGTCCAGGGTGGCGAGGTCTCCGGGGCGGCGCCAGCGGGCGGCGAGGAAGCCCATGCCGCTGACG
The DNA here is from genome assembly GCF_900156315.1 of Microbispora rosea. Lineage (GTDB taxonomy): Bacteria > Actinomycetota > Actinomycetes > Streptosporangiales > Streptosporangiaceae > Microbispora > Microbispora rosea. Next base: position 160,125 of record NZ_FTNI01000011.1, read on the forward strand.
ACCAGGAACAGGAGCGTGAAGATGACGATCTCGGTGGTCTTCACCGGCCCCTCCTCGTCGCGCGGTAGACGAGGGTGGTGGAGGTCACGCCGAGGATGATGAAGGCGAGTTGCAGCCAGTAGAACATCGGGATGCCGAACAGCCGCGGTTCGTCGGCGTTGAACAGCGGCGGGATGAGCGGGATCGCGATCGGCAGCAGGAGCAGCCAGTTCAGCGGGCTCCGGTCGGGGTTTCGGCCGCGGTCGGCGCGGGGGGTCGTCACACGTTCTCCAATCGGACACGGACCAGGCGTGCCCGGCAGATCCGCGTGACGGGCCGTCGCGCGGACCAGCGGGACGGTTATTCGGCGGCAGCGTAAGGACCCACAGGTCACAGGGAGATCACCGATCGCCGAACGGTCGTGTTGGCGCGCCCAGCGACGACAGAGGCTCATGACAATCCGATACCTGACGCTGTCTGACAGGAACGGCCGGTAGCTTCCCAGCGAAGGGAGGCGATGCGATGCGGTACGTGGCGCTGCTGCGCGGCATCAACGTCAACCCCGCCACCGCGGTGGCGATGGCCGATCTCAGGGCCCTGCTGGAACGGCTCGGGTACGGGAACGCGCGCACCCACCTGCGCAGCGGGAACGCCCTGTTCACCGCTGGCGGGGACGCCGATTCGATCGCCGCCGCGATCGAGCGCGGGCTGCGGGAGGAGCTCGGCCTGTCCGTCGCGGTGATGGTCCGTACGGCCGAGCAGCTTCGCCGCGTGGTGGAGCGCAACCCCCTGGAGGTGCGGGACCCCGCCAGGTTCGCCGTGGTCTTCCTGTCCCGGCCGCCGGACCGGGAGGGGCTCGCGAGCATCGATCCGGCGGCGTACGCCCCGGAGGAGATGCGGGTGGGCGAGCGGGAGCTCTACGTCCACTTCCCCGACGGGCTGCGGCGTCCCAAGCTGCCGCCTCTCCTGGAGAAGCACTCGACCGGCCCGGCGACCATGCGCAACTGGAACACCGTCACCCGCCTGCTCGCGCTCGCCGAGGACCTCGGGGAAATATCCGGATGATCGGGCCGGGACGACGCGTCACCATGGGTGCGATGACGACACCGAATCTGCCGTACCGCTGGAACCTGATTCGGCCCGACCCGCTGGGCACCCTTCTCGACGGCCGTCCCGAGCCCGACCTGCCCTATCTGGACGACCTGGTCGAGTGCGGAGCGAAGGTCCTGGCCCGCAGCGGGGACGGCGACGTGCACTTCGTGGGCCGTTCGGCCGACAGCATCTTCGACCTGCTGTCGAGCACGCTGTCGGCCACCTCGCGTCCGGACCGGGTGCGACTGCTGCCGTTCTCCTACCGGTTCGAGGAGCCGCCGCGGCCCCACGAGATCCGCCGGTTGCGCGTCAACCTCCACGCCATGGGCGTCAGCCCGCACGTCCTGGCCCGCCGCAGGCGGCCGATCGTGTTCGCCGACCTCGTCCACCGGGGATACACCTTCACCCACTTCTACGAGCTTCTGCGCGACTGGATCGACGACGAGCACGAGGCGTGGGAGGTGATCCGGCTCAAGCTGCGCTTTGTCGGCATCACCGAACGCGGGAAGACCAGCCCGAAGACGTGGCGCTGGTGGCAGGACTGCGCCTGGACGGCGGAACTGCCGCGCAGCGGGGTCACCAATGTCTCCGTCGACCGCTTCTTCTGGTTCTACCTCGGGGACCATCAGAAGAAGCTGACGCTGTCCTTCCGCCCCACTCGCTGGGCGGACGAGACAGTGGCCCGGCCCCGGCACGACGAGAAGACCCTGGACGCCCTGACCGAGGCGGTCGCCGTCGTCGAACGCGGGCGGACCCCGGAGGTCCGCACCGCGCTGGCCCGCCTCATGGCCCGGGAGCCGTCCTTCGCGGAACCGTGGCTCCGCTCGCTCACCCTCGAACTCAGGCACGGCACCCCATCGAGGCGCCACCACGTCCGGCGGGGCTCACGCGGGACCCGGTAGGGTCGGTCTTCTGATGAGCGCCACTCTTGTCGCGAAGGAACTCGCCGCCGGGCACGGCGACCGCGTCCTGTTCGCGGATCTCGATCTGGTCGTCGCGCCCGGGGACGTCGTGGGGCTGGTGGGGGTGAACGGCGCGGGCAAGTCGACGCTGCTGCGCCTGCTGGCCGGCCTCGACGCACCCGAGCACGGCGGCGTACGGCTCAGCCCGCCCACCGCCAACGTCGGCCATCTGCCGCAGGAGCCCGAACGGCGGCTCGGTGAGACCGTCGCCGCCTTCCTCGCCCGCCGCACCGGGGTCGCCGCCGCGCAGCGGGCCCTCGACGCGGCCACCGAGGCGCTCGTGAGCGGCGACCCCGGCGACGCGTACGCCGAGGCCCTCGACCGCTGGCTCGCCCTCGGCGGCGCCGATCTGGAGGAGCGGGCCGCGGAGGTGGCGGCCGACCTCGGGCTCACGGTCGGCCTGGAGCAGGAGATGACGTCCCTGTCCGGCGGTCAGGCGGCCCGGGCAGGGCTGGCCTCGCTGCTGCTCAGCCGTTACGACGTGTTTCTGCTCGACGAGCCCACCAACGACCTCGACCTCGACGGCCTGGACCGGCTCGAACGCTTCGTGGCGGGACTGCGCGCCGGGACCGTGGTCGTGAGCCACGACCGCGAGTTCCTCGCCCGTACGGTGAACAGGGTGGTCGAGCTCGACCTGGCCCAGCAGCAGGTCCGCGCGTACGGCGGCGGCTACGACGCCTACCTGGAGGAGCGCGAGGTCGCCCGCAGGCACGCGCGCGAGCAGTACGAGGAGTACGCCGACACCAGGGCGTCGTTGGAGGCCCGCGCCCGGTCCCAGCGCGCCTGGATGGAGAAGGGCGTCAAGAACGCGCGCCGCAAGGCCCCCGACGGCGACAAGCTCGGACGTAAGTTCCGCACCGAGGCGACCGAGAAGCAGGCGGCCAAGGCGCGGCAGACCGAGAGGATGATCGAGCGGCTGGAGGTCGTCGAGGAGCCGCGCAAGGAGTGGGAGCTGCGAATGGAGATCGCGGCCGCGCCCCGCTCCGGGGCCGTGGTCGCGACGCTGCGCGGAGCGCTCGCGCGACGTGGCGCGTTCACGCTCGGGCCCGTCGACCTGCAGATCGACTGGGCGGACCGGGTCGCGATCACCGGCGCGAACGGCTCGGGCAAGAGCACCCTGCTCGGCGTGCTGCTCGGCCGGATCCCCCTCGACGAGGGGACGGCGGCGCTCGGTCCCGGTGTGGTGGTCGGCGAGATCGACCAGGCCCGCGCCCTGTTCGAAGGCGACGAGCCGCTGCTCGACGCGTTCGGCGCGCTCGTCGACCTGCCGCCCGCCGACGCCCGCACGGTGCTGGCCAAGTTCGGCCTGCGCGCCGACCACGTGCTCCGCCCCGCGGCCACGCTCTCGCCGGGCGAGCGCACGCGGGCGGCCCTCGCCCTCCTCCAGGCCCGCGGGGTCAACCTGCTCGTCCTGGACGAGCCCACCAACCATCTCGACCTTCCGGCGATCGAACAGCTGGAGTCCGCGCTCGCCTCGTACACGGGGACCCTGCTGCTCGTCACCCACGACCGGCGCATGCTGAAGGCCGTCCACACGACACGCCGCATCGTCGTCGAAGCGGGCCGGATCCACGAAGCCTGAAAGCCTCCCGCGGCGCGCCAGGAGGTGACCGGACGCCCGTCCGTCAGGCTCCGGCGTGCAGGTAGGGGGCCCACAGCGAGGGCGTCTGCGGGAGCCGGTCGCGTACGGCGCGCACCGCGTGGTGCAGGGCCTCCGCGGACCGGCCGAGGTCCAGGGCTCCGCTCCCGGTGCGAAGGCTCTGGTAGAAGGCGGCGGCGATCTCCAGAGTGATCGCGTCGTCGATCTCCCACAGGGTGCCGACGACGTGGCGCACGCCGATGGCCTGGAAGGCCGCGGCGAGCGTGATGGCCTCGTCGAGCAGGTCGCGTCCGCGGTTCAGCCGCTCGACGAGGGCGGCGAGGCGCGGTAGCTCGGCCCGGGCGGGCTGGGCGAGCTCGACCGTGCCCAGCGTGACGACGTTCATCTGCGCGGTGCTGCAGGCCGACAGGTAGACCAGCTCGGCGTCGCTCAGACCGGCCGCGGCGAGATCGGCCACGGTCAGCGGGGCCGTCTCGTGGTCTGCCAGCAGCAGCCTGCTCGTCGCCGGATCGAGGGCCTCGCTGACGCCGTGGCACGCGAAGTGGGCGATCGTCGCGGTCGCCATCGCGGCCAGCACCGCGTCGCGGGCAGGCGAGGTCAGCACGAGCGCGCCGGGCAGTGCGTCCCGGAGCAGCCCGGCCTCCTGCGCGGCGTAGGGGAGCGGCGCGGCGCCCGGGGTCTGCGGCATCGCGACGACCAGTACCCGGCCGCCGCGGTTACCGGCGGCCGGGGGCGGACGCCGGGCGTCGAGGAGGGCACGCACCGTCGTGGCGTACGACGAGATCACCCGGTCCAGGGCCGTGCGGCGGCCAGCGGCGCGGTGGTGGCCGGCCGCGTGGATGGGGAACACGCTCAGCATCCCGCCGGGCACCCACCAGACCCGCGGCAACGGGGTGCCGGGGTCTTGCGGCGTCGGGCAGCCGAGCGCGTCGAGCACCGGAGCCACCGCGGCGTCCCACAGCCATTCCAGGGTGGCGTTGATGTCGTCCTGCGCCGCCACCCTCTCCCGCCATCCCGCCTCGGGGTCGTCGGCGCCCCGCAACGCGGTGAGGAAGGTGTGGAACCGCTCGGGTGCGGCGGCGAGACCGGGCAGCGAAAGGTGGTCGACGCCGTAGGCGGTGAGCAGGATCGCGTCGCTCCGATAGCGGCTGACGTTGAACACCACGATCGGGCCGTCTTCGGCGGCGGCGCACAGCTCGGCCATGCCGGGCAGCGGCGGGCTCTGCCGGATGCGGCCCAGCAGGATCGACCGGCCGGATTCCAGCAGGCGCAGGGCCCGCAGCGCGGGTGGTTCGGACGCGCCTCGCCGCTGCGGCGGCCCGGCGGAGGGGACGGACAGGGCGAGCGCGGCGGCGTCGGCGGCCAGCCGTGCGTACATTTTCAGCTCCTGCTGCCTGTCGCTCCAGCTCGGCCCCGCCGGAATCGTCCCGGGCAGCAGGGCGACCGCGGCCTCCAGCAGGTCCGCGGCGAGCGCCGGCTGCGCGTCGCGCATCAGGTCCGCCGCGGCCCGGGCGGCGGAGATCCGGATGTCCAGCGGGCCCGCCGGGTCGCCGAGCGCGCTTCGGTAGGCGGCCAGCGCCTCGCCGGCGCCCTCGCCGGACCGCTCGGCCCGGGCGCGCAGCGCATTGCCGAGGAAGGCGACGTGCACGGCTCGCTGTGGTGAACCCTCCGGGGTCGCCTCAACGGCCTCCCGGGCGACGGTGACGGCGGCTCGCAGGTCATCGGGTGCGCCCGTCGCCCTGGAGCGGTCGCCGTGGGCCTCGGCTAGCGTCGCCAGGCGGATCGGGCGGGCCGGTGAGCCCGGCGGGGTCGTGTCCACCGCCTCGCGTCCCGCGCTGATCGCCATGTCGAGGTCCGACACGTTGCCGGTGAGCGCGAACCGGTCGCGCAGCGCCACGCCGAGGTTGTGCAGCACGCCGGCCCGGAACGGACGCCCGGCCGGCATCGCGTCCACGGCGTCCCGGAAGGCCTCGACGGCCGCATGGAGGTCGTCGAAATCGCCCTTGCGCCGGTAGCGCACGTGATGTGCCGTGCCCAGGTCCGACAGCAGGGTCGCGCGGCGGGGGTGACCCGCGGGGACCCCGCCGACGGCCTGCGCGCCGATCTCGACGGCCGCGTCGAGATCGGCCGACGAGCGGCGGAGTTCGAACCGCAGCCGCAGGGCGAGGGCCAGGTTGCTCATCCGGGCCGGGCGCTCCGGATCACCGGGCGGGGTCGCGTCGACGGCCTCCCGGCCGGCCTCCACGGCTCGCTCGATGTCGCCGGACGCGCCGTCCGTCTCATGGCGCCGCAGGAGCGCGAGGCTCAGGTTGTTCAAGGCGGCGGCGCGCTCCGGCCGGCCCGGCGGGATAGCGTGTACGGCTTCCTCGCTGAGGGCGATCGCCCGTTCGAGGTCCTCTCGTCCGCCCGTGACGCCGAAGCGGTCGAGCAGGGAGATGCCGAGGTTGGTGAGCGGCATGCCGCGGTCGCCGGCGGGGGTGCGGGCCAGGGACTCGTCGCCCGCTTCGATGGCGGCCTCGAGATCGCCCATGTCTCCCGTCTGGTCGAACCTGGTCCGCAGGGCCACGGCGAGGTTGCCGAGGACGTGCGGGGCCGGGCCGTCCTGCGTCGTCAGGGCCTGCCGGCACGCCTCTATCGCGAGGTCCAGGTCGGCGACGTCGGCTGTGCGGCGGAACCGTGTGATGAGCAGGACGCCCGCGTTGTGCGGGAAACCGGCCGCCTGGAAGGCGGTGATCGCCTCGTCGAGGTCCGCGGCGTCACCTGTGCGCCCGAACCTCACGTTCAGCGCACCCGCCAGGTTGCCCAGGAAACCGGGGTGGTCGGGGTGGCCGGGCGTGGCGGCGGCCACGGCCCGGCGATTCGCCTCGACGACCTCGTCCATGTCGGCGGCCGCCTGTGTGATGTCGAACCTGGCGCGCAGCGCCGTGCCGAGAAGCCATTGGTAGGTGCCGTTGCCGGGGACGGCGTCGGCCGCGAGCCGTGCGGTCTCGATCGCCGCGCCCAGGTCGTCCGGCGCGCCGTTGCGGCGGAACCGGTCCAGAAGGGCGCGGCCGAGCCGGTGCTGCTGCTCGGGCACGTCGCCGCCCTGCGACAGGGCCACGGCGACCGCGAGGCTCAGCGTCTCGACGGCCTCGTCCAAGAGTTCGGCCGAGCCGGTCCGCTCGGCCAGCATCTGCAGGGCGACGCCCCAGCCGCCGATGTACCGGGCACGGGCGGCGTCGCCGGGCGCGGCCGCGGCCACGATGCGCTGCCAGACGAGGGCGGCGGTCTCCAGGCCGTCCGGCCCCGGCGTCCGCAGCCCCTGCTGGGTCATCGCCACCGCCACGGGCTCGGCGACGTCGGCGAGGACGGGTAACAGCGGTTCTGGGAGCGGTTCGACACCGGCCACGAAACAGCCGACGAAGGCATGCAGGGCGGCTCGCAGTTCGTCGTGGTCCTGGCCCTCCGGCAGGGCGCTGTAGCGGTACCAGTGCAGCCAGCCGAGCGCGAACCCGGCGTCGAGGTCCTCGTCGTCGCCGAGAGCCTCCGTCAGCCCGCGGATGTCCGCCGTCACCTCGGGAGCCAGGGCGTCCCTGGGTGTCCGGATGCGCGCCAGATGCGCCTGGACGGCGGCGAGGTGCTGTTCCCGCATGGCGGCCCCTGTCTCGGCGTCGGCCCCACGCGAGCGTAACGCCCGCACCAGCCGGGCCGCTTACAGATTGGCGGGTCATCGGCTCCGCCGGGACTCGCCCGGAGGTGAGAATGAGCGATCGGACGGCCGCCGCGATCGGCTATGTCTGCGGCCACCTGGCCGACATCCGGGAGCACCTGGAGGCCCTTGGAGACACCGGGCCGCTCGACCGGTTGCTGGCCGCCGTACGCTCCGGGGAGGAGGCGGCCGGACCGCTGGACTGGCTGCACGAGGCGCTGGTGGCGGGCGGCGACGTGCTCGGGGTGTACGGCAACGCCGGGCGCGGCCTGCGCCCTCTCTCCGTCGGACCCGACCCCGGCGAGTTCGTCTTCCTGTGCCCGCGGCGCCGGTGCGTGCGGTATCGCTGGCCTTCCCCAGAGTCCGGCGCCGCGCCGTGCTGTGAGATCGACGGGACGCCGATGACCCGCGAACGGCTGCGCTGACATGGGCGGCCTGCTGGCCGAACTTGGGAAGAAGCTGGCCGAGCGATGGCTGACTCTACTCGTCCTGCCCGGGGCGCTGTACCTCGCCACCTTGATCACCGCGGTGACGCTCGGGCACGCGCGCCCGATCGACGAACATCTCATGGCGACTCGGCTGGACCAGTGGGCCATGCCGGGCCGCACGGGCCGTGTCGTGGTGCTCCTCGCCGCGTACCTGCTGGGGTCGGCCGCCGCCGGGGTGGCCGCACAGGCCCTGGCCGCGATGGTCGAACGGGTCTGGCTGGCCGAGAGCTGGGGTTCCTGGCCACCGCCGCTGCGGCAGGCCGCCGCCCGGCTCACCCGGCGTCGGCACTCCCGCTGGTCGGGTGCGGTGAAGGGCTACCACGAGGCCAGGGAGGAGGCCGCCGCCGCTCTGGCACGCGCCCGCCTGGAGGAGGCCCCGGCCTCGGGCGCGCCGGGCCGCGCGGCGTCCCTGTCGAGGCTCGACGCCGCGCGGCGGCGGCTGCGGGACATCGGCACGGAGGAGCCGGAGCGCCCCACGTGGATGGGCGACCGGATGCAGGCGGTCGCGATCCGGCTGGACCGGGAGCTGGACCTCGACCTGGCCACGGTCTGGCCGTACCTGTGGCTTACCGCGCCGGAAACCGTCCGTACCGAGATCACCGCGGCCCGCGAGACGCTCGGCCGGGCCACCACCCTGGCCGGATGGGGGGTGCTTTACGCGGCGGTGGGGGCGCTGTGGTGGCCGGGCCTGATCATCGCAGCCGCCGTCTTCGGCACGGGATGGCGCCGCGCCCGTACGGCGGTCGATGCCTACGCCGAGCTGGTCGAGGCGACCGTGCGCCTGCGCACCGCCGCCCTGGCGGGCGACCTGGGCCTGGAGCACACCGGCCCACTCGGCCCGGCGACCGGCAAGGCCGTCACCGACCTCCTCCGCCACCGCGGGCCGGTGCCGTGACGGCCGGGCCGGCCGTCGGCGTCCCGGCAGGCGGGCTCGCCGGCGGCCGTACGCCGACCTGCGTCACCAGGACAGCGCGGGGAGGATCACGGCCGAGGGGTGGCGGGGGTCGTGCAGGATCTCCTGGTCGGAGGCGACCAGCGGGGTGCCCGCCGTCAGCGGCGCGCCGGTGCCCGGGTTGCGCGCGATGCGCGGGTAGGCCCCGCTGGCCACCTGCACCCGGATGCGGTGTCCGCGGCGGAACCGGTGGCCCATCGGCCACAGGTCGACCTCCACCCGGCGCACGCCGGCCTCGTCGCCGCGGTCCGCCGGGGTCAGGCGGCGCACGCCCTCGCAGACGTTCATCGACGTGCCGTCGGGGTGCACGTCGCACACCCGTACGACGAAGTCGGTGTGCTCCCTGCCGGTGCGCACGAACAGTTCGGCGCTCACCGGGCCGATCATGTCGGTGTCCCGGCCGAGCACCTCGGAGCTGTAGACGAGCACGTCGCGCCGGGCCTCAAGACGCCGGTTGTCCCTCGGCTCGGAGTTGCCGATCAGCACAGGCCCGCCGACCACGGGCGTGGGGTGCGCGGGGTCGTAGCGGTAGCGGTCCGGCTCGCCGCCCGCCGGGTTGTCCCGCGACAGGGCGAAGCCCGGCTGGAGGTGCCAGCGCTCGCGCCGCATGCCGGGCGGTGGCCAGTCGGACTCGTCCCGCCACTCGCCCGCGCCCGTCACGTACAGCCGGACGGGGAAGGGACGCAGCCCCGACGGGTCGCCCAGCAGGTGGGCGCGGAACCAGGCCAGGGCGTCGGCGTTGGCGGCCCGCCCGTGACGGATGTCGGCGTGGTACCACGGCCCGATGGTCAGGTACGGCTGCCGCCCCGCCGCCCGCAGCGCCGCGTAGTCCTTGAGCTGCCAGGGCAGGAACACGTCATACCAGCCGCCGGTCATCGTGATCTCCGCGCCGACCTGTCCCACGGACGCGGAGAAGTCCGCCTTGTCCCAGTACGTGCAGAGGGTCTCGCCGTGGTGGGCCAGCAGTTCGCGGAAGAACGGCAGCGGCCTGCCCGCCGACAGCAGGTCGAGCTCGTGCAGCGGGCGGCCCGACAGCACGGCCCGCCGCGTGCGCCGGGGCGCGACGAACGCGGCCACGCCGCCCAGCCGGCCCTCCAGGTGCGCGGTGAGCGTCGTCCAGATCAGCGTCGACTCCAGCGCGAACGACCCCCCGACGTACGCCGCGTCGCGGAAGCACGAGGCGGTCACCTGGACGGCCATCGCCCGCAGGTCGGGGGTCTCGGCTGCGATCGCCCACTGCGTGTAGCCGAGGTAGGAGGGCCCGTGCATGGCGAAGCTCCCGCCATACCACGACTGCGTCCGCATCCACTCGACCGTCGCCAGGCCGTCCTCCTGCTCGTGGACCAGGGGATCGAGCCGTCCGCCGGAGCCGAAGCCGCCCCGGCAGCTCTGCAGCAGCACCTGGAACCCGTGCCGGGCGAAGGTCCAGCCGTACATCCAGCCGACCACCCCGCCCCTGCCGTACGGCGTGCGGATCAGGATCGTCGGCGGCCGGTCGGCCCCGACCGGCGTGTAGTGATCGGCCAGGAGCGTCACGCCGTCCGGCATCGGCACGGGCATGTCGCGGCGGACCCGGACGCGGTGGCCCTGGAAGCCGCCCGGCCCGGCTGGACCGCGGCGGTGCACCGGCACGCGGACCATGCCTCCTCCTTCCCCGGCAATCGGGCCGATCGCCCCGCGCCGAGAGTGAGGTTTCCCCACCAGTAACAGAATATCTATCCGCTGTTCGCCGTTCCAGTCGCGCCGCGTTGCATGATCGCGCTTTCCGCCGCTACCCTTGACGCATGCGAACTCATGCACCCTCCCAGTGGTGGCGCCGCTGACAGGCGGCGTTTTCGCATTCGCGTCGAATAGACCGGCCGCCCCATGAGTGGCGGCCTTCTGTGTGTCCGCCCCGGGGCATACGAAAAAAGGGGCGTGGACAGTGGAGATCAGCGGATATACCACGGCCGGCGGCATCGCGGTCGAGCGCCGGGTGCGCGAGGTGCCCGAGGAGGCGCTGGAGGAGATCGTCACGTCGCTGGGGGAGCGGCGCGGCGGGGCCTTCTCGTCCGGCATGGACTACCCGGGCCGTTACAGCAGATGGGCGTTCGGCTACGTCGATCCCTGCCTTGAGATCGTGGCGCGGGGGCGGCGCATCTCCGCCCGGGCGCTCAACGAGCGCGGACAGGTCGTGCTGCCCGTCGTCGCCTCCTGCCTGCTGGCGGCCGGCAAGCCGGTGGCCGAGCCGGGCCACGGCTACGTCGAGGTGCACGTCCCCGAGTCCGAGGACCTGCTGCCCGAGGAGATGCGCAGCCGCAGGCCCACCGTGTTCACCGCCATCCGCGAGATCATCGCGGCCTTCCGCTCCGACGACCCCCACCTCGGCCTGTACGGGGCCTTCGGCTACGACCTGGCCTTCCAGTTCGAGCCCATCCGCTATCGCCTGACCCGCCCCGGCGACCAGCGCGACCTGGTGCTGCACCTGCCCGACCGGCTCGTCGTGATCGACCGGGTCCGCGAGACCAGCGTGGAGCACCGCTACGAGTTCACCGTGGACGGCGTCTCCACCAGCGGCCTGGAGCGCACCGGCGAGGCGATCTCCCTGACCACGCCCAGGGAGATCCCGCCGAACCCGGTGCGGGGGACCTACGCCGAGGTCGTCGCCAAGGCCAAGGAGAAGTTCCTCCGCGGCGACCTGTTCGAGGTCGTCCCCGGCCAGGTCTTCCACGGCGCCTGCGCCGACCCGTCCGCCTTCTACCGCTCGCTGCGCACCGAGAACCCGGCGCCGTACGAGTTCCTGCTCAACCTCGGCGACGGCGAGCACCTGGTCGGCGCCTCGCCCGAGATGTACGTCCGGGTGACCGGCGACCGCGTCGAGACCTGCCCGATCTCCGGCACCATCGCCCGCGGGGCCAACCCCGTCGAGGACGCCGAGGCGATCCGCACGCTCCTGTCCAGCGTGAAGGAGGAGTCGGAGCTGACCATGTGCACGGACGTCGACCGCAACGACAAGTCGCGGATCTGCGTGCCGGGCAGCGTCCGGGTGATCGGCCGCCGCCAGATCGAGATGTACTCCCGGCTGATCCACACCGTCGACCACATCGAGGGCCGCCTGCGCCCCGAGTTCGACGCCCTCGACGCGTTCCTCACCCACATGTGGGCCGTCACCGTCACCGGCGCCCCCAAGACGTGGGCCATGCAGTTCATCGAGGACCACGAGGAGACCACCCGGCGCTGGTATGGCGGCGCGGTCGGCTTCATCGGCTTCGACGGCTCGATGAACACCGGCCTGACCCTGCGCACCGCGCAGATCCGCGACGGCGTCGCCACCGTGCGCGCCGGGGCCACGCTGCTGTACGACTCCGACCCCGAGGCCGAGGAGCGGGAGACCGAGCTCAAGGCCAGCGCCCTGCTCGGCGCGCTCGCCGCGTCCGCCCGCCAACGGGAGGAGGTGCGGGCGGAGCCCCGGCCCGATCTGCCGGGCGAGGGCCACCGCGTGCTGCTCGTGGACCACGAGGACTCCTTCGTCAACACGCTCGCCGACTACTTCCGCCAGCAGGGCGCTTCGGTGGTCACGCTGCGGCACGGGTTCCCGCTGGAGAAGCTGGACGAGATCGCGCCCACGCTCGTCGTGCTGTCGCCCGGCCCCGGCTGGCCGTCCGACTTCGGCTGCTCGGCGCTGATCGAGGCGCTGTACGCCCGGAGGCTCCCGGTGTTCGGGGTGTGCCTGGGCCTGCAGGCCATGGTCGAGCAGGCGGGCGGCACGCTCGAACTGCTGCCCTACCCGGAGCACGGCAAGCGCGGCCGGGTCCGCCGCGAGGGCGACAGCGCGCTGCTCGACGGGCTGCCCGGCGAGTTCGTCGCGGCCCGCTACCACTCGGTGCACGCGAAGGAACCGGGGGTCAAGGGCTTCCGAGTCACCGCGTACACGCCGGACGGCGCGGCCATGGCGATCGAGGACGCCGAGAACCTGCGCTTCGGCGTGCAGTTCCACCCCGAGTCGATCCTGACCACGCAGGGCGGCGCCGGAGCGCGGATCATCGCCAACGTCCTGCGGCTTTGCGCGCGTCATGGCTGAGTAAAGGGGCCGTTTAGGGCGGCGCCGGCGCGGCGGGGGGGCCGTAGAGTCCACTGCCGTGCCGGAGCCGAGATCCCATGACATGCTGCCCACACCCCTTCCCGACGCGGTGCGGGCCGCCCTGCTCGCGCCCATGGTCGACCAGCACTGCTGCGGCGTGCGCCGCGACGACACCACCAGGTCGGGGTTCGAGCAGCTCATCGGCGAGGGCGGCACACCCGCGCCTCCGGGCACCACGCACTTCGACACCCCGGCCGGCGCCGCCATCCGCCGCTGGTGCGCGCCGGTTCTCGGCCTGGAGCCGCACGCCTCGGCCACCGTCTACCTGTCGCGCCGCGCCGAACTCGGCGCGGCCGAGGTCAACCGGCGGCTGCTGCGCGGCGCCGGGGTGTCGGCCTTCCTGGTCGACACCGGGCTCGACGTCCCCGGGCTGCTCTCGCCCGCCGAGATGGGACGTCTCGGCTCGGCCGCCGCCGACGAGATCGTCCGGCTCGAGCAGGTCGAGCAGGACGTCGCCGAGGCCGGGCTGCCCGCCGCCGACTACGCCGGGATGCTGCGGGACGAGCTCGCGGCCCGTGCGGCACGCGCCACCGCGCTCAAGTCGGTCGCGGCGCACCGCTGCGGTCTCGGCTTCGACCCCTCCCGGCCCTCCCGCGGCAGCGTGATCGCGGCGGCCGGCCGCAGGCTCGCCGACCCCAAGTCCCGCCTGGACGACCCCGTTCTCGTACGGCACCTGCTCTGGGCGGCGGTCGACGTGGCCAGGGAGCGAGGCCTGCCGCTGCAGTTCCACTGTGGTCTGTCCGGCTGGGGTCTGTCCGGCTGGGGTCTGTCCGGCTGGGGCCTGTCGGGCGGCGGCCTGTCGGGGAATGGCCTGTCCGGCATCGGGGTCGGCCACCTGGCCGATCCCGCGCTGCTGACCGGCTTCGTGCGCGCCCTCGCCCCGCTCGGGGTGCCGGTCGTCCTGCTGCACTGCTATCCCTACCACCGCCAGGCGGCGTACCTGGCGGCCGTCTTCCCGCACGTGTACGTGGACGCCGGGCCCGCCGTCGCCCACACCGCCGCAGGCTCCGCCCACGTCCTGCGCGAGCTGCTCGAACTCGCGCCGTTCCACAAACAGATGTACGGCTCCGGCTGCCACGGCGCCGCCGAGCTGTGTTTCCTGGCCGCGCTCTGCCATCGCCGCGGCCTGGCCCACGTGCTCGCCGACCGGATCGGCGAGGGCGAATGGAGCCAGGCCGACGCCGCCCGGATCGCGCACATGATCGGCTCGGGGAACGCGCGCCGCGTTTACCGCCTTTGATATTCGCAGATTTGTCCTAACCGAAACGATCCTCCTTTATGAGGATGATTTTCGATCTATTGCGCGAAATAATCGCGCCTGATGGCTGCCATTGAGATTCGAAATCTGGTGAAGTCGTTCGGGCCGGTGAAGGCCGTGGACGGCGTCTCGTTCAGCGTGGAGGCCGGATCCGTCACCGGATATCTCGGCCCCAACGGAGCCGGCAAGACGACCACGCTCCGCTGCCTGCTCGGCCTCGTCACGCCCGATTCGGGCGAGGCGCTCGTGAACGGTGAGCGTTATGTCGCGCTTTCCGATCCGGCGGCCGAGGTCGGCGCCGTGCTCGAGGCCACGAGCTTCCACCCCGGCCGCACCGCCCGCAACCACCTGCGCATCCTGTGCACGGCCGCCGGGCTGCCGGACACCCGCGCGGACGAGGCGCTGGAGCAGGTCGGTCTCGCGGACGCCGCCGGCAAGCGTGTGGGCGGGTTCTCGCTGGGCATGCGGCAGCGGCTCGCGCTCGCCTCCGCTCTGCTCGGCCGGCCCCGGGTCTACATCCTCGACGAACCGGCCAACGGCCTCGACCCGGCGGGCATCGAGTGGCTGCGCGGGTTCCTGCGCCACCTCGCCCATGACCAGGGAGCGGCGGTGCTCGTCTCCAGCCACGTGCTGGCCGAGGTCGAGCGGACCGTCGACGACGTCGTGATCATCGCCAAGGGCCACCTGGTGCGCCAGGGCAGCCTGGCCGAGCTCACCAGCGACGGCGCGGACGCCGTCCGGGTGCGTGCCGCCCAGGCCGCCGACCTCGTCCCCGCGCTCGAAGCGGCCGGTGGCGCGGTCGAACGCGTCGAGGACGGCCTGCTGCGCGTGCGCGGGCTGGACCCGGAGGCCGTCGGCCGGATCGCCCTGGAGCGCCGCGTCGCGCTCACCGAGGTGGCGCAGGAGCGATCCGGGCTGCACAAGGTCTTCCTCGATCTGACGGAGGGGCGATGAGCGGGCTCGTCAGGGCGGAGCTGCGCAAGCTGTTCACCACCAGGCTGTGGTGGATCATGCTGCTCGTCATGCTGGTGCTGGTCGGGGTGGGCCTCGGCTTCCTCATCGCGTTCGCGGGCGTGGACCAGAACGGCGCCGCGCTGCCCGCGCGGGACACCGCGGAGTGGGCCGAGATCGCATGGTCGAGCGGGTCCAGCGGCGGGATCTTCGTGATGATCCTCGGCGTCGTCATGATGACCTCCGAATACCGCTACCAGACGATCACCGGCACCTTCCTCGCCACCCCGCGGCGGAGCCTGGTGATCGTCGCCAAGGTGGTGGCCGGGCTGCTCGTGGGCGCGTTGTTCGCGCTGGCCGTGCTGGTCTTCCAGGCGGTCACGGTGATCCCGGCCGTGACGCTGTCCGGAGGCGAGCTCTCCCTGTCCGCCTCGCGCATCCCGCAGATCAGCCTCGGCATCCTCGTGACGCTGGCGCTGTACGCGGTGTTCGGCATCGGGCTGGGGGCGCTCGTCCGCAACCAGATCGCCGGGATCGTCGCCGCGGTCGTCTGGGCGTATGTGATCGAGAACATCTTCACGGGGATCCCGGCCCTGCACTCGGTGGGCAAGTGGCTGCCGGGCGGGGCCGCGCAGGCGCTGATGAGCATCGACGTGGACACCGGCCTGGGCAGGCCGGAATGGCTGCCCGCCTGGGCGGGCGCCGCCGTCCTCGTCGGTTACGGCCTGCTGTTCGCCGCCGTCGCCACCGCCACCACGGTCCGCCGTGACATCACCTGAGGCGTGACATCGCGGCGACCCCAGGGCCCCGCCATGACCCTGCCAGGACTCCGCCAGGGGTCCCGGGGCGGGGGCCGTGTCGCGATCGTGGTCCCGAGCTGGTTTGCTTGGACGGTCCACCCATCGGCAACCACTTCACGGGGAATGTGAATGCGCAGCGTCGAGCCCGAGGTCTTCCTCGTCGCCAAACCGTCGGTCGACTACGACGAGCTTGCCCGCTATCTGCACGAGATCGGTGGGGAGAGCTGGCTTGAGCGGCTGGAGCGGGGCGAGCTCGACGCCCAGAACCTGGCGGAGTTCGCCGGGCGGCTGTGCTACCGCTCGTTCGAGCCGGGCCTGAACCCCAACGTGACCCGGATCCGCCAGGACCAGGACGCGTACCTGCGCAACATCCTGGCCAGCGCGCACGGCAGCGTGCTGGAGCACCTCAGCTTCAGCTTCGTGCTGCACAACGTCTCGCGGGTGCTCACCCACGAGCTGGTGCGGCACCGGCCCGGGGTGGCGATCTCGCAGGAGTCGCTGCGGTTCGTCCGGCTGAACGACATCCCGTTCTGGTTCCCCGAGTGGGCGCGCGAGGACGCCGAGCTGATGAAGCGGGCGACCGAGATGCTCGACCGGATGGAGGAGTTCCAGAACTGGATGGCGGCCCACTTCGGTCTGGACGAGGAGGGTGTGCCGTTCGCGGAGAAGAAGCACCGCACCTCGTTCATGCGCCGCTTCGCGCCGGAGGGCGTCGGCACCGGCCTGGTCTGGACGGCCAACGTGCGCACCCTGCGGCACACGATCGAGGCCAGGACGGCCGGGGGAGCCGAAGAGGAGATCCGCCTCGTCTTCAACCGCATCGGGGAGATCATGCGGGAGGAGGCGCCGGCCCTGTTCGGCGACTACGTCGTCGAGGACGGCGCCTGGGTTCCCGGCTACCGCAAGGTCTGAGCCGCCGGGGTCTTGGCTGCCCGGGTCTTATCCGCCGGGGTCTGACGATGGCGGAGATCCCCGAGGCCTGAGTCGCCGGAGAGCGCCAGGCCGTGAGCCGGCCGCCCCGCGGCAGGAAGGGCGCCGCGGGGCCACGGCGTCGGGTCAGAGGACGGACGGAAGGGCGCCGCCGGGCCGCGGCGGCGCGGTCAGAGGACGGCCGCCCGCACGCACAGCACGTCGGGCAGGTGACGGGCGATCAGCGACCAGGTCTCGCCCGCGTCGGCCGAGCCGTACACCTCGCCGTCCCTGGTGCCGAAGAACACCCCGGCGGGCCCGGCGGACATCGCGTCCCTGAGCACCGAGGAGTGCACCGGGCCCTCGGGCAGCCCGGCGGAGTGCCCCTGCCAGGTGGCCCCGGCGTCGTCGCTGCGGAACACCTGGTAGCGGTGGCCGAGCGGCGTCCGGTCGACGTCGCCGTGGAGCGGGAAGACGTACAACCTGTCCGGGTCGCCCGGGTCGACCGCGATCGGGAACCCGAAGTCGGAGGGCAGGCCGGACCCGATATCGGTCCAGGAGTCGCCGAAGTCGTCGGACCGGTAGACCCCGAAGTGGTGCTGCAGGTAGAGCCGCTCGGGCGCCGCGGGATGCTGGACGACCTTGTGCACGCACTGGCCGAACTCGGGATACTGCGCGCCCTCCGGGAGGAAGGGCGCTCGGATGTTCTTGTTGGACGGCCGCCAGGTGGCCCCCGCGTCGTCGCTGCGGAAGAACCCCACGGCGGAGGCGGCGACCCCGATGCGCCGCGGGTCGGTGGGGTGGGGGATCACGGTGTGCAGGCACAGGCCGCCGCCGCCCGGCTGCCATTGGGGCCGGGTGGGGTGGTCCCACAGGCCGTCGACCATGGTGTAGGTGGCCCCGCGGTCCTCCGACCGGAACAGCGCTGCGGGCTCGGCGCCCGCCCAGACCACGTCCGGCTCGGACGGCGACGGCTGGAGCTGCCACACCCGGGCCAGTGCGGCCCCGGTGCGCTCGGGGAAGGCGACCGGAGGGGTCGTCGCCTCCTCCCAGGTCTCGCCGAGGTCGTCGGACCACATCACCGACGGGCCGAAGTGGCCGTACTCGATGCCGGCGAGGATGCGGGGTGTGCCGCCGCGGGTGTCGATCGCGACCGAGTGGATCCCGATGGTGGAGAACCGTACCGGCTCGACCTCGAACGAGCCGCCGTCCGAGGAGCGTGCGAGGAACAATCCTTTGCGAGTACCGATCGCGAGCAGTGCGGGCATATGTCCTCCCTGTGCTGATTTCGATTATGTTTTCGATTCGAATCCTGCCAGGAAACCGTCCACCCCGCCCGCCGTTCCCGTCAAGCCTCGCTTCGGATCGCGTCGCCGTGCAGCCTGTCGCCGTGCTCGGTGTCCCTGTGCACGGTGTCCCCGTGCAGCGCGTCCCCGTGCAGCGTGTCGCTTGTGCCGCTCAGGGTGGTGCCGCCGCGTGTGGTGCCGCTCTCTGTGGTGTCGGTCTGTATCGGGTCGCGGTGGATCCGCGCGAGCGGCACCCCCGAGATCTGCAGGCGCCGTACGGTCTCGTTCACCATCGCCGCCGGCCCGCAGACGTACGCCTCGTGGTCGGCCCAGGAGTGGAACCTCTCGACCACGTCGGGAAGCCGGCCGCGTATCCCGTCGTAGCCAGGGTCGTCGGAGACCGTCGGCACGACCCGCAGCCAGGGGAAGGCGGCCTCCATTCTCGCCAGGTCCGGCATGTCGTACAGGTCGCACGCGCGCCGCACGCCGAACAGCAGGTGGATGTTCGGGCGCTCACCGGAGGCGATGACGTGCTCGATGACGGCCTTGAGCGGCGCGAGACCGGTGCCGCCGGCGACGCAGAGGAGGTCGCGGTCGGACTCGGGCGGCGTCATCGTGCCCACCGGCGGGCCGAGCAGGAGCTGGTCGCCGATGCGGGTGTGGCGGACCAGCGCCGTGCTCACCCAGCCGCCCGGCACGGCGCGCACGTGCAGGCGGAGCGTGCCGTCCGCGCGGGGCGCGTTGGCGATGGAGAACCGCCGCCAGACCCGTGGCCACCTGGCCGTCTGCACCGTGACGTACTGCCCGGGGACGAAGTCCATGTGCTGCGAGGGCCGCAGCGTGAGCACCGCGATGTCCCGGGTGCGCGGTTCGTGGTCGATCACCTCCGCCAGCCACCAGGGGGGCGTCGTCTCCGCGGCGGCGGCGTCGATCATGATCTTCGCCGCCATGGCGTACGCCTCGGTCCAGGCGGCCTCGATCTCGTCGGTCCAGATGGCGGCGGCGAAATGCCTGATCGTGGCGAGGAGCGCGCCTCCCACGGCTCTGTAGTGCTCGGGAGACACGCCGTACTTGCGATGGTCCCGCCCGAGCTGGGCGAGATAGGACGCCAGCCCCTCGGGGCTGTCGAGCATCCAGACGACCCTCGTGAGCGCGTTGAACAGGCGGTCGCGCTGCACCTCCATGCCCGGCGGGAACATGCCCCGCAGGTGCGGGCACTGCGTGAAGAGTCGTCCGTAGAAGTATCCCGCGGCCTTCCCGGCGACGGGTTCGACGACCGAGAAGCTCTCCTTGACGAGGCGCGGATTCAGCGGCATCAGTTGTGTCCCACCCTAGGGACCGGAGACGTGCTCCGGTCTGTCGATCCACCTCCCTGACGGCTCCGGGTGACGAGCGCCGGCGGCCCCGGCTCAACCGATCGCTCAACGGGGAGTGTTTCACTCGCTCTCGGGCGTCACAACCGATTCCCCACAAGGCAACCGACTGTGAACACTTCGTTATTTTTCGTGACGCCCTCCCTGTGACTCGTGTGACTGACGAGAAAACTGACAAAAAGGAAAACGATCTGCGCCATGATGGGCCTGCCTGCTCGCACACCCTCAGGAGATGGCCATGGCGCGTCCCATCGTCGGCATCACGACCTATCTGGAGGCCGCGCGCTGGGGTACGTGGGTCCGTGAGGCGGCGGTCTCGCCCCAGGCGTACGCGCGCGCGGTGGAGAAGGCGGGCGGCGCGCCCGTCCTGCTGCCGCCGCTGAGTCCCTTCTCCGCCGGCGACTACGTGCGCCGCCTGGACGCGGTCGTCCTCGCCGGGGGCGTGGAGGTCGATCCGGCGCTGTACGGTGAGGTCCCGGCGGGGGAGCCGGACGACGACGGGCTCGGCGGGCCGCAGCCGCAGCGCGACCGGTTCGAGACCGCGCTGGCGCAGGCGGCGGTGGAGGCGGACGTGCCGCTGCTGGCGATCTCGCGCGGCATGCACGTGCTCAACGTCGCCCAGGGCGGCACACTGATCACCTCGCTGCCGAAGGCCGTCGGCCACGACCGTCACGAGACGGCCGCGCACGTGGTCACCGTGAGCGTGTCGAGCAAGGTCGGCAAGGCCGTGGGCGACCGCGCGGAGGTGACCGGCGCGCACCACCGGGCCGTCCGGAGGCTTGGCACCGGCCTGATCGCGGTGGCGTGGGCGGACGACCAGATCGTCGAGGCCGTCGAGTTGCAGGGGCACCGGTTCGCGGTCGGCGTGCAGTGGCACCCTGAACGCGGCGCGGACAACCGCCTGGTCGAGGCCCTGGTGGACGCCGCCCGCCCCTGACCCGTACGGACCCGGTCCCGGGCCGGCGGAGGCGGCGAAGGCGGCGCGGGCGGCCGGGAGAGCGCCGCCGCGGCCGCTTCCGCGGTCGTGTCGGCGGGCGCTGTTACTGTGCGGGGCATGGCGTTGCATCCCCAGGCGGAGGCCTATCTCAAGCTGTTCCCCTCGGATCTCGGCATGGACCTCGCCTCCCTCACCCGCGAGCAGATCGCCAAGATGCGATCCCTGGACGGGATGGTGGAGCAGCGCGGGCCGAGGGTCGATCTGCCGGTGGTCAGGGACGAGACGGCGGCCGGGGTGCCGGTCCGGATCTACCGCCCGGAGCCGGGTGAGCATCCGCTGCCGGCGCTGGTCTACTTCCACGGCGGCGGCTGGGTCTTCGGCAGCGTCGAGCGCAACGACGCCCTGGGCCGCGACCTCGCCCACAGGACCGGAGCGGTCGTCGTCTCCGTGGACTACCGCCTCGCGCCCGAGCACCCGTTCCCCGCGGCCGCCGAGGACGCCTTCGGCGTGCTCCGCGACGTGCACGCCCGCCCGGCGTTCTACGGCGCGGACGCCCGCAGGGTGGCGGTCGTCGGCGACAGCGCCGGGGGCAACCTCGCGGCGGTGGCGGCCTGGCTGGCCAGGGACGCCGGGCTCCGCCTCGCCCACCAGGCGCTGATCTGCCCGGTCGTCGACGTCGCCGCCGACACGCCCAGCTATCGGACGTACGGCAAGGGGTTCGGGCTCGACGCGGCGGAGATGCGGTGGTTCATCGAGCAGTACGCCGGTGGCGCCGACCCCCGCGACCCCCGTCTCGCGCCGATCCACCTGCCGGATAAGTCGGGCCTGGCGCCCGCGACGGTGATCACGGCGGAGTGTGATCCGCTGTGCGACGAGGGCGCGGCCTACGCGCGGGCGCTGGCCGAGGCGGGCGTCGCCGTGGAGCACCGCTGTTTCGAGGGCGCGCTGCACGGTTTCCTCGGTCTGCCCGGGTTCTTCGACCAGGCGCTGGAGGGCCGCGACTTCCTGGCCGCCAGGATCAGGCGAGCACTGGGAGCGGCGTCGTGAGGGAGTACGAGAAGCTGAAGGTCGGCTGGGCGGGCGACGGGGTCCTGCGCGTCGTGATCAGCGAGCCGTCCCGGCGCAACGCCGTGGACCGCACCGGTCACCGCGAGCTGGCCGAGATCTGGCGCGACGTGGACCGCGACGACGACGTCAGGGCGGTGATCGTGCGCGGGGAGGGTGAGGCGTTCTCGGCGGGCGGCGACCTGGCGATGATCGAGGAGATGATGCGCGACCACGCCACGCGCCTGAAGGTCTTCGCCGAGGCCCGCGACATCGTCTACAACGTGCTCAACTGCTCCAAACCGGTCGTCTCGGCGATCCAGGGCCCGGCGGTGGGGGCGGGGCTGGCCGTCGCGCTGCTGGCCGACATCTCGGTGGCCGGGCGCACGGCCCGCATCATCGACGGCCACACGCGGCTGGGCGTCGCGGCGGGCGACCACGCGGCGATCATCTGGCCGCTCCTGTGCGGGATGGCGAAGGCCAAGTATCACCTGTTGCTGTGCGAGCCGGTCACCGGCGAGCAGGCGGAGGCGATGGGGCTGGTGAGCCTGTGCGTCGACGACGACCAGGTCCACGACAGGGCGCTGGAGATCGCGACGCGGCTGGCGGCCGGTTCGGCCGAGGCGATCCGGCTGACCAAGTACGCGCTGAACAACTGGCTGCGCATGGCCGGGCCGTCGTTCGACGCCTCGCTGGCCATGGAGTTCCTCGGCTTCACCGGCCCCGACGCCGCCGAGGGCGTGCTGGCCCTGCGGGAGAAGCGCCCGCCCCGCTTCCGGCCGGAGCCGTGAGCCGCGACTCGGATCCGTCGGACGCGACTCAGCCGAACCGCTTGCGCAGCGACTCGAGGCCGGGGACGAAGACGCCCCGCGTAAGGATCTTGGCGATCTTCTCCGGGTCGTCGGCCGCGAAGCTCGCGTACCACTCCACGAACGTCTGTCCGGAGTCCGTCACCGGCGCGGCCCGGCAGGTGGCGTGGTAGTCGCGCATGGGCAGCGGGGACTCGATGATGGCGTAGGTCAGCGTGCGCTCCTCATCGTCGAGGGTGAGCAGCCGCTCGCGGAACACCCCGCCCGCTCCGTCGACCCGCCGTACGACCCCCGGGGCGAGCGGTGCGCCGTCCTCGATCTCACAGGTGGACACGCCCGGCAGCCACTCGTGGAGGTTGCCGAACTCGCGCAGGAACGCCCAGACGTCCCCGGCGTCCGCGCTGATCACCGTGCTGGCGTACGCACCGCGCATGTGTGACTCCTTCCGCTGCCCCAAGTAAGTGCCCCGCCGCGGCGGCGCGCAAGCGGCCGGGAGCGATCGTGTGCGGTCAGAAGCTCCTGGGCAGGCCGAGCACCTGGGTGGCCAGGTAGTTGAGCAGCAGTTCCTCGGTCACCGGCGCGATCCGGCCGATCCTGGCGTCGGCCAGCAGCCGTGCGACGGGGTATTCCAGCGAGTACGCCATGCCCCCGTGGGTCTGGAACGCGGCGTCGGCGGCCTCCCACGCGGCCTGCGAGGCCGTCAGCTTGGCGATGTTGGCCTCCGTGCCGCAGGGCAGGCGGTTGTCGAACGACCAGGCCGCCTTGTACAGCATCAGCCTGGCCAGCTCGATCTTGGCCTTGACCTGGGCCAGCGGGAACGCGATGGCCTGGTTGGCCCCGATGGGCCGGCCGAAGACCTCCCGCTGCTTCGCGTAGTCCACGCCCACCCGCAGCGCCACCTCGGCCCCGCCGAGGGCGCTGGACGCGAGCAGGATCCGCTCGGGGTTCAGCACGTCCCACAGCACGGCCGCCCCCCGGTCCACCTCGCCGAGCACGCTGGAGGCGGGCAGCCGCAGGTCGTCGATGAAGACCATGTTGGACGGCGTGGTGTTCGCGCCCATCTTGGGGATCGGCCGATAGGACAGCCGCCCCGCCGCGACGGCCTCCGGCACGTTCACCAGGAACACCGTCAGCCCGTCGCTGCGCGGCCTGGCCTGCGCCGCCGGGATCGTCCGGGTGACGAGCAGCATCCAGGAGGCCCGCTGGACCCCCGTGATCCAGATCTTCTGGCCGTTGACGACGAAGTCGTCGCCCTCCCTGCGGGCGAAGGTCGAGATCGCCAGCGAGTTGGACCCGGCGTCGGGCTCGGTCAGCGCGAAGCAGGTCTCGATCTCTCCCGTCGCCAGCTTCGGCAGCAGCGCGGCCTTCTGCTCGGCCGAGCCGTGCCTGGCCAGCGTGAGCGCCCCGAACCCCGGCGTCAGCACGTACATGAACGCGGAACCGCCGGCGGATCCCGAGGCCGACAGGGTCTCGGTGGCGACGGCCAGCTCCAGCAGGCCCTGGCCGGCTCCGCCGTACTCCTCGGGCACGGCCAGGCCGAGCCAGCCGCCCTTGGCGAGCTCGGCCCACACCTCTTCCGGCCAGCGCTTCTCGGCCTCGCAACGCTGCCAGTAGTCCATGTCGTACCGCGAGCAGATGTCCGCGATGCCCCGGCGCACCGCCTGCGCGCTCTCCGGCAGCGTGAAGTCCATGCCCGCCACTCTAGAACGTCATTCGGCGAGCTGCGAGATCATCGCCGGGGGCGGCGCGCGTGGTAGACGAAGGCGGGCGGCAGGTTCCGCCACACCGTGCGCCCGGCCACGACCTCCTCGAACGCCTCGCCCATCCTGCGGCGGAACCGCAGGGCCGCGGGCAGGGCGCGGGCGTGGACGTAGGAGAACGTCGTGAACGCGCCCCCCGGCGCGAGCGAGGCGACCACGGCCCGCAGCAGGTCCGCCTGGTGGGCGGGGGGAAACGCCGCCCAGGGCAGCCCGCTCACGATCACGTCGGCGGCGGCCACGCCGCGGGCGGCGAGCAGCTCGGGCAGCCGCGCCGCGTTGTCCACCACGAGCTCCACCCCGGGGTAGCGGGCGCCGAGGTGACCGGCCAGGCGCGAATTGATCTCGACCGCCAGGTGCCGCCCCCGCCCGCCGATGCGGCGCTGGATCTCGGCGGTGAAGGGGCCGGTGCCCGGCCCCAGCTCGACCACGACGGGGTCGCCGCGCTCCGGCACCGGCACGCACACCGCCTCGGACAACCGCCGCGAGCTGGGCGCGACCGCCCCGGTCACGGCGGGGGAGCGCAGGAACTGCCCGAAGAAGACCGCTGTTTCGTTCGCCATGCTGCGACGCTAGGGCCCCGCGACCGCCCCGGCCGCCCGCCGTCCGGACCGACTTGGCGGCCGGGTGGATCACCGCGTACGGCCCATCGGCGGGCGGGAGCGGCCAGAAGGAGGAGACGCCTCCTCCCACCGGAGGACGGGCTCCCGCGCAAGCGGACGGTAACGTTCCCTCATGCGGTGGCCCTCGACGCGCCGGCTCGTCGCTCAGCGTCCCCTCACGGTCCGGCCCCTGACCGACCTGCCTCTCACTGACCGTCCCCTCACTGACCGTCCCTTCGCGCTCTCGCGCGGCACGGCCCTCGACATCGGCCTGGCGGTGGGCGGGACCGGGCTCGACGTGCTCGTCAGCGCCGGCTCCTGGGGTTTCTCAGGCGACGAGGGCGGCTCGGCCCCGCCCTGGGTGGGGATGGGCTTCGCCCTGCTGGCCGGACTGCCGATGGGCCTGCTGCGCCGGTGGCCGGGGCCGGTGACCGTCTACCTGTCCGTGCTGCTGGTGATCTGCGACCAACTCGGCGCGTTCACCGTCAACACCCTGCAGGTCCTGCTGCCGATCTCGGTGGGCGTGCTGGCCCGGTCGCGCGGCTGGCGCTGGACGGCGCCCGCGGCCGTGCTCGCCTCCGCCGCGACCGCCGTGAACCTCGCCGACCCGGGCGTCGCGCTGACGAGCAACACCTGGTTCTACTCCGTCGGGCTGATCGCGGCCCCCGTGCTGATCGGCCGCTACCTGCGCGGTCAGGAGGGGCGCCGTAAGGAGGACCCCGCGCCGCTGCTCGACCTGCTGCTCGCGGGCGGCGGGGTGGCGCTGTCGGTGCTGACCACCTGGCCCTACTGGCACGGCGGCGAGCCGCCCGTGTGGGCGGTCGCGCTCGGGGTGATGTTCGCGGGGCTCGCGCTGGGCGTCGTGCGGCACCTGCCCGGCGCGGTCCTGCTGCTGGAGAGCGTCGCGCTGGTCGTGGCCGACCAGTACGTGCCGAGGACCGGCAGCAGCCTCCAACTGCTCGCCCTGGTGGCCCTCGGTGTGTTCGCGACCCGCGCCACCTGGCCGTGGGTCGCCGCGGCCTACGCCCTGACCTGCTCGGTCGCCGCGATCGTGGTCGTGGACGACCCCGCCGACGTCACCCCGTTCCGGGCGGTGGCGCTGATGACGATGATCACCGCGCCCGTGGCGATCGGCCGGTACGTCGGCGTGCGGCAGGCCCAGGCCAGGCACGCCGCCGAACTGGCCGCGGAGCGCGACAGAGCCGGCCGGCTCGCCGAGCGGGAGCGGATCGCCCGCGACGTCCACGACATCGTCGCCCACCACGTGGGGGCGATGGTGCTGCGCGCGAGCGCCGCGCAGTACGCGGGGGCCGGCGGCCCGGCCGCCGAGGCGCTGGCCGACATCAGGGACACCGGCCATCGCGTGCTGGAGGACCTGCGCGGCCTGCTGGCCGTGCTGCGCGACCCGGACGAGGCGCTGGGGTCCGATCTCAAGCTCGCGAACATGCTGGCCGACCCCGGTGACGTGCTGCGCGACGCCGTGTCCCGGATGTCGGCGGCCGGTCTGCGGGTGGATCTGCGTCTCGCGCCCGAGGCGGAACGGGCCCCGCTGGTGGTGCGGGCCTCGGCGGCGAGGATCGTCCAGGAGGGGCTGACGAACGTGCTCAAGCACGCCGGGCCGGGAGCCCGGGCGGAGGTCGACGTGGCGATGCGCCCGGACGCGCTCACGGTGGAGGTGCGCAACGGCCCCGGCACGTCCCGCGCCCCGGACGTGCTGCCGTCCCACGGCCAGGGCATCGCGGGCATGCGGGAGCGGGCCCGCGCCTTCGGCGGGCACGTCACCGCGGGCCCGGCCGAGGGCGGCGGCTGGCGGCTGACCGCCTCGCTGCCGGTGCCACGGGAGAACCGGCCGGAGTGCCGCGTGTCCGGGAGGTTCGCGTGATCCGCGTCGTGGTCGCCGACGACCAGGCCCTGGTGCGGGCGGGCGTGCGGATGATGCTGGAGGCGGCCGGCGACATGGAGGTGTGCGGCGAGGCCGCCGACGGGGCCGAGGCCGTACGGCTGGCCGAGCGGCACCGCCCCGACGTGGTGCTGATGGACCTGCGGATGCCACGCGTCGACGGCCTGGAGGCCACCCGCAGGATCCTCGCCGCCCAGCCGTCCGCCCGGATCGTCGTGCTCACCACGTTCTCCGAGGACGAGAACCTCTACGCCGCGCTGGGCGCGGGAGCGCTCGGGTTCCTGGTGAAGGACGACCCGCCCGCCCGGATGGTCGAGTCCGTACGGCGGGCCGCGACGGGGGAGCCCCCGCTCGCGCCGTCGGTGCTGCGGCGCGTCGTCGAACGGGCCCTGGCGGCCGAGCGGCAGGCGATGCCGCTCCCGCCGGGCCTCACCGAGCGCGAGGCGCAGGTGCTCGCCCTGGTCGGGGTCGGCCTGTCCAACGCCGAGATCGCCGATCGCCTGCACGTGGGGGTCACGACCGTCAAGAGTCACGTCGCCGCGCTCATCGACAAGCTGGGGCTGCGCAACCGCACCCAGGCGGCGGTGATGGCCCACCGGTTCGGCTTGGTCGACACCGGGTTCAACCCCGTGGCTCCTGCCCGGAACGACCGGGAGAGCGGCACGTAGGGTCTGGGGCGACGTCGTCGCGGGCTGAGCGCCCCCTGACCTTAAGCGGCCGTTCAGCCGATCCCTAGATCGTCCGAAGTGGACACCAAGAGGGCCCTCCTAGCGTCTGTGTCCGGTGCCCGACCGGGTGCCTGCACATCAGGAACCGCGCCGTCCCCGGACGGCGGGAGGGATCACAATGCCCAAGATCAGAATCGACGATATCGCGGCGGCCGGGCCGGAGCTCGACGAGGGAGACCTCCGTCTCGTCAACGGCGGCCAGAGGTTCGACTGGTCGAGCCACGTCATCAGCCCGGACGGCAGCATCGACGCCCAGGACCCCGACTTCTGAGCGACCGCTTCCGAGTGACAACGCGGGGCGCCCTCCCGGCGCCCCGCGCCCCGTCAGGAAGCCAGACCAGGAAGAACGAGAGATGTCCGGCGAGATACTCATCCTCACGATCGACGGTGACTCCCATGCGGAGCACGTGGCCCGTCTGCTGGCCGCGCGGGGGGCGAAAGCGGTCGTCTTCGACCCGGCCGGCTATCCGGTCCGCGCGGTGCTCGACGCGGCCTACCACCGCGACGGGCGGGTGCGGCGGCGGCTGCGCACGGAGACGGCGGACGTCGACCTCGACCGTCTGACGGCGGTGTGGTTCCGCCGTCCCCAGGCCCCCGTCGCGCATCCCGAGATCGCCGACCCGGTGGCACGGGCCCACATCGAGCAGGAGTGCGCGGTGTTCGCCGGGGACCTGTGGGAGCAGCTCGACTGCCGCATGGTCCCCGCGCCCAGGGAACGCGTGAGACTGGCCCAGCGCAAGTCGTCACAGCTGGCCCTGGCCGGTCGTCTCGGATTCGAGCTGCCGGACACGCTGATCACCAACGACCCCGACGAGTTCCTGGACTTCTACAACCGGCACCAGGGGCGCATCATCACCAAGCCCCTGGGCGTCCCCACGAGCCTGCGCGCCGACGGGGATGGGGTGGCCCGGATGTCGGAGCCGGTGTCCACCCGGGACGCAGCGTACGCGGACGCGATCAGGTTCGGCCCGGTCGTCATCCAGGAGTACGTGCCCAAGCGGGTCGAACTGCGGGTGACCGTCGTGGGGCGGGCCGTCTTCGCGGCGGAGATCCACTCACAGGAGAGCAACCACACGAGGCTCGACTGGCGCCGCTACGACCCGGGCAGCACCCGCCACGAGGTGCACGCGCTGCCGCCGGAGGTGGCCGAACGCTGCGTGCGGATCGTGCGGCGGCTCGGCCTGCGCTACGGGGCGATCGATCTCATCCTGACCCCCGACGGGCGTTACGTCTTCCTCGAAGTCAACCCCAGCGGCCAGTGGCTCTGGATCGAGAAGGCCACGGGTCTGCCGATCGGCGCGGCGTTGTGTGATCTGTTGATGTACGGCACGGTCGGAGAGGAGACCGCGCATGGTGCCGGACGCCCTTGAAACCCTCCGCGGCCTGGACGGGGTCGACCCGTCCGAGGCACAGGAGCGCCTGCGGGAGTTGCGGGAGCGCCATCCCGGCGTGCGCTTCCGGCTGCTGTGGCAGCGGGAGGACTACGACGACTCGCTCCACTACGACCTTCTGATCAAAGCGCCGGGGGAGGGGACAGTGTCGCTGTCCTGGTGCCCCGACCGCGCCCTGCCCTGGCCCCTGCGGGGCGTGCAGCGGGCGGCCGAGATGCTGCTGCTGCGGATCGACGGCGTCGGGGTCACAGTGGTCGACGCGATCGCCTGGCTCGACTTCCTGTGGGACGAGACCCGGCTGGTGGACCGGATCGTCGCCGCCGCCCTCGTCCAGGCCGAGATGGCGGAGGCGCCGGTCGAGCTCTCCGACCACGAGATCCAGGAGGCGGTGGACGCGTTCCGGCGCGCCCGGGGACTGCTCACGGCGGAACGGACGCGCGAGTGGATGGACCGCCGCTCCCTCACCCTGGTGGACCTCCAGGAGCTGGTCGCGGGGGAGGTGGCCGCCGCCCGCGTCCGCGAGCGGGTGACGGCCGGCCGGGTCGAGCCGTACTTCGAGGAGCACCGGGAGGAGCTCGGCACGGCCCGGGTCGCCCGCCTCACCTTCCCCGACTCCGAGACGGCCCGGCGGGCGGCGGCCGAGATCGACGCCGGAGCCGGCTTCCTCACGCTGGCGGAGCGGACGCGCGGCGCCCGGCTGGTCGTCGAGGACGTGCCCGCGGCCGAGGTGGGCACCGCCCGCCCGGGCGACGTCGTCTCGCCCGCCCCGGGCGTCCTGCTCAAGGTGATCTCCGTGGCCGGCGCCGAGCTCGACGCGGACACGCGCCGCCGCGTCGAACGGCGGGTCTTCGACCTGTGGATCGACGAACGCCGCCGGGCCGCGAAGATCGAGTGGTTCTGGGGAACCATGGCGCGGACCGGCACGCTGTGAGCAGGCAGATCTTCCGCGCCGAGGCGCTGCGCCGTCATGCCGCCCCACAGTCCGTCCCGGCCGCTGCCAAGGAAGTCGGAAACCGGACGCTCGTCCTGCTCTGGTGCGCGGTCGCGGTGCTCACCTCGGGGCTGGCCGTTCTCACCGCTGCGGTCCTGAGGGGTGGCGGGTGAAACGGGTCCCGGTCTTTCTGCAGAACTCGGCGACCGAGTGCGGCGCGGCCTGCCTGGCCGTGATCCTGTCCTTCCACGGCCACCGCACCACCGTGCAGGAGGTCACCGACCACCTCCAGGTGGGCAGGGACGGCCTGAGCGCGCTGGCCATCGTCCACGCCGCGCGGGAGTTCGGCCTGAACGCCAGGGCGTTCTCGCTGGAGCCGGCCGACCTCGGGCGGGTGCCCATGCCCGCGATCGTCCACTGGGAGTTCCAGCACTTCGTCGTGGTGGAGCGGTGGACGCCCGATCACGTGGACATCGTGGACCCCGGCCAGGGACGCAGGCGGCTCACGCCCGCCGAGTTCGACGCCGGCTTCACCGGCGTGCTACTGGCGTTCGAGCCGGAGCCGGGGTTCCGCCGCGTGCGGTCCGGCGCCGCGCGGGCGTGGCGGCGCGACTTCCTGCGCACCCTGGTGTTCCGCAGGAAGGGCCTGCTCGCCCAGGTGCTCGCGGCCTCAGTGCTGCTCCAGGTGCTCGGCCTGGGGCTCGCGACGGCGTTCCAGATCGTCGTCGACCGGGTCCTCCCGCGCGGGGACTCCGGGCTTCTCGCGCTCCTCGGCGTGGCCGTGCTGGTCGCCGTGGTCACCCAGTTCGCGGTGGGCTACCTGCGTTCGGTGCTGCTCGTCGCGCTCCGCTCGCGCACCGACGGCGAGGTGACGCGGAACCTGGTGTCGCACCTTGTCGCACTGCCGTACCGGTACTTCGCGGTACGCGGCAAGGGCGACCTGGCGAACCGATCGAACAGCGTCATCGCCCTGCGCGAGACGCTGACCGGGCAGATTCTCTCGTCGTTGCTCGACGGGCCGCTCGCCCTGGTCTACCTGCTGCTCGTCTTCGCCCGTGACCCGGTTTTCGGCGGCTTCCTCGCGCTGCTCGCCGCGGGTCAGGCCGCCCTCCTACTCGGCACCGCCCGCCGGGTGGGCGATCTGACCAGGCGCGAGCTGGCCGCTCTCGCCGTCACGCAGGGCCGGCTGATGGAGGCGGTCGGCGGCATCGAGACGCTCAAAGCGTCCGGGGCCGAGCCGCGGGCGATGCAGCGCTGGTCGGACCTGTTCGCCCAGCAACTCGACGCCGACGTGCGGGGAGGGCTCGTCCGGGGGCTCATCGAGGCGGTGCTCGGGGCGGTGCGCTATCTCGCACCGCTGGGGCTGCTGTGGGTCGGCGCGTGGCGGGTGCTCGACGGGTCGCTGAGCCTCGGGACGCTGCTCGCGCTGAACGCCCTGGCCACCGCCGCGCTCACCCCGATCGGCTCGCTGATGACCAGCCTGCGCACCCTTCAGCAGGCCGGGGCGCACTTCGACCGGCTGTCGGACATCCTCGCCTCCGAGCCCGAGCCGTCCACGGGGATCGAGGTGCTGCGGCTGCGCGGCGGCATCGAGCTGCGCGGGGTGGGCTTCCGCCACGACCCGCGCGGCTCATGGACGCTGCGCGACGTCTCACTGGTCGTACGGCCGGGGCAGAAGGTCGCGCTGGTCGGTCCCTCGGGGTCGGGCAAGAGCACGCTCGCCCGCCTCCTGCTCGCCCTGTACCAGCCGACGGCCGGGGAGATCCGGTACGACGGCGTTCCCGCGGCGGAGCTCAACCCGCGATCGCTGCGCCGCCAGTTCGGCGTGGTCACCCAGGAGCCGTCGCTGTTCACCGGGACGATCCGGGAGAACATCGCGCTCAACTTCCCCGAGGCCGGCATGGACCGGATCGCCGAGGCGGCCCGGCTCGCGGGCCTGCACGAGGAGATCATGGCGATGCCGATGGGCTACGAGACGATCCTGGTCGAGGGTGGCGGCCTGTCGGGCGGACAGCGCCAGCGCCTCGCCCTGGCCCGCGCGCTGCTGCCTCGCCCCAAGGTGCTGCTGCTGGACGAGGCGACCAGCAACCTGGACAGCGCGACCGAGGCCGACATCGAGGCGCGGCTGTCCCGTCTGACCCAGACCCGCGTCGTGATCGCGCACCGGCTGAGCACGGTGCGGGACGCCGACCTGATCCTGGTCGTCGAGGGGGGCATGGTGGTGGAGCGGGGCACCCACGAGGAGCTGCTGGCCCTGGGCGGCCGCTACACCCGGCTCGTCGCCGCGCAGACGGGCTCCGCCCGGGCCGGCACCCGTAGGCGAACGAGTGACGGATCGTTGTCTTGATACCGCCCGCTACCAGCCGTCACGCGGCGGGCGCGCTCGGATTCCTGATCACGGACGACCCGCCCGCTCGGATGGTCCAGCCGGCGCGGCGGGCCGCGACGGGCGCCGGGGCTGCGCAACCGCACCCAGGCGGCGGTGATGGCCCACCGGTTCGGCTTGGTCGACACCGCGTTCAACCCCGTGGCTCCTGCCCGGAACGACCGGGAGAGCGGCATGTAGGGTCTGGGGCGTGAACGCTGCCGAGGACCGGATCTGGACGGTGCCCAACCTGCTGAGCGCCCTGCGGCTGCTCGGCGTCCCCGTCTTCCTCTGGCTCGTGCTGGGTCCCCATGCCGACGGGTGGGCCATCGCGCTGCTGGCGCTCGCCGGCTTCAGCGACTGGCTCGACGGAAAGCTCGCCCGCGCCTGGAACCAGATCAGCAGGCTGGGCCGGCTCATCGACCCGCTCGCCGACCGGCTCTACATCCTCGCCACCCTGATCGGCCTGGTGCTGCGGGGCGCCGTCCCCTGGTGGCTGGCGCTCGCGGTGCCGCTGCGCGACGTGCTGCTGCTGTGGATGCCGCCCCTGCTGCGGCGGCACGGGTACGGCCCGGCGCTGCCCGTCCACTTCCTCGGCAAGGCCGGCACCGCCGCCCTGATGTACGCGTTCCCGCTGCTGTTCCTCGCGTCCCACGAAGGCTGGTACGCCGAGATTGCCGCGATCTTCGGATGGGCCTTCGCCATCTGGGGAACTGGTCTGTATTGGTGGGCGGGGGTGTTGTATGTCGTACAGGTGCGCCAGCTAACGAAGGGGTGACCCGTGAAGGCCGTCGTCATGGCGGGCGGGGAGGGGACACGGCTGCGGCCGATGACCGCGAACCAGCCCAAGCCCCTGCTCCCCATCATCAACCGGCCGATCATGGAACACGTGCTCCGGCTGCTCAAGCGGCACGGGTTCACCGAGACCGTGGTGACCGTGCAGTTCCTGGCCGCGCTGATCCGCAACTACTTCGGCGACGGCGACGAGCTGGGCATGACCCTCCACTACGCCACCGAGGAGGTCCCCCTCGGGACGGCCGGCAGCGTGAAGAACGCCGCCGACAAGCTCCGCGACGACCGCTTCCTGGTCATCTCCGGCGACGCGCTCACCGACATCGACCTGACCGACATGCTCCGCTTCCACCGCGAGAACCGGGCGCTGGTCACCATCGGGCTCAAGCGCGTGCCCAATCCGCTGGAGTTCGGGATCATCATCGTGGACGACAGCGGCCGCATCCAGCGCTTCCTGGAGAAGCCCACCTGGGGCCAGGTGTTCTCCGACACGGTCAACACCGGCATCTACATCATGGAGCCGTCGGTCCTCGACGAGATCGCCCCCGGCCAGTCGGTCGACTGGTCGTCCGACATCTTCCCCAAGATGCTCGAACGCGGCTGCCGGCTGTTCGGTTACGTGGCCGAGGGCTACTGGGAGGACGTCGGCACGCACGAGAGCTACCTCAAGGCGCAGGCGGACGTGCTGGAGGGCAAGGTCAAGGTCGACTTCGACGCGTTCGAGCTGGCACCGGGCGTGTGGGCCGCCGAGGGCGCCTCGGTGGACCCCGAGGCCGTGCTCAAGGGCCCCCTCTACATCGGCGACTACGCGAAGGTCGAGGCCGGCGCCGAGCTGCGGGAATACACCGTGCTCGGCAGCAACGCCGTCGTCAAGGAGGGCGCCTTCCTGCACCGCGCCGTGGTCAGCGACAACGTGTACGTCGGCCCGGCCGCCCACCTGCGCGGCTGCGTGATCGGCAAGAACACCGACGTGATGACCGGCGCCAGGATCGAGGAGAACGCCGTCGTCGGCGACGAGTGCGTCATCGAGTCCGAGGCGTACGTCTCCTCAGGGGTGAAGATCTACCCGTTCAAGACGATCGAGGCGGGCACGGTCGTCAACACGAGCGTCATCTGGGAGTCGCGCGGCCAGCGCAGCCTGTTCGGCCCCCGGGGGGTCTCCGGGCTGGTCAACGTCGAGATCACCCCGGAGCTGTGCGTACGGCTGGCCAGCGCGTACGCCACGACGCTGCGCAAGGGCGACACGGTCGTCACCTCCCGCGACGCCTCGCGCGCGGCGCGGGCGCTCAAACGGGCGGTGATCAGCGCGCTGAACTCCAGCGCGATCAACGTGGTCGACCTGGAGGCAGCCGCCCTGCCGGTCGCCAGGTTCAACACCTCGCGCGAGAACGTCCGGGGCGGCATCGCCGTGCGCACCACGGCGGGCGACCCCCAGAGCGTCGACATCGTGTTCATGGACGAGACGGGAGCCGACCTGTCCCAGGCGGCCCAGCGCAAGCTGGAGCGGGTCTTCTCCCGGCAGGAGTACCGGCGCGCCTTCCCCGGCGAGATCGCCGAGCTGACCTTCCCCGCCCGCGCCGTCGACACGTACGCCCGGGAGCTGCTGGCCTGCATCGACATGTCGGGGGTGAAGGACGCCGAGATGAAGGTCGTGGTCGACTGCGCGGGCGGCACCTCCTCGCTCGTGCTGCCGAGCCTGCTGGGCCGGGCCGGGGTCGACGTGCTGACCGTGAACAACCGCCTCGACGACGCCTCGCCGACCGAGACGCTCGCCGAGCGCCGCCGCGACCTGCAGCGCCTGGCGGAGCTGGTGGCATCGGCGCGGGCCGCCTTCGGCGTACGGTTCGACCCGGTGGGGGAGCGGGTCTCGCTCGTGGACGAGATGGGCCAGCTGATCAGCGAGGAGCGGGCGCTGCTCGTGGTGCTCGATCTGGTGGCGGCCGAGCGCCGGGGCGGCCGGGTGGCCCTGCCGGTCACCACGACCCGGGTGGCGGAGATGGTGTGCCGCTTCCACGGCGTGCAGGTCGACTGGACGGCCACGAGCCTCGACACGCTGACCCGGGCGGCCAGGCACCCCGACACGATCTTCGCGGGCGACGGGAAGGGCGGCTTCATCGTCCCGGAGTTCGCGCCCACGGTGGACGGCCTGGCGGTGTTCCTGCGCCTGCTCGGCCTGGTCGCGCGCACCAGGCTGTCGCTCAGCCAGATCGACGCCCGCATCCCGGAGGCCAAGCTGCTCAAGCGGACCGTTCCCACGCCCTGGGCGCACAAGGGGGCGGTGATGCGCTCGGTCGTCGAGGCTGCGGAGGGCCACCGCCTGGACACCACCGACGGTGTGCGCGTGGTGGAGGACGACGGGAGCTGGGCCCTCGTCCTGCCCGACCCCGCCGAGGCCGTCACGCATCTGTGGGCCGAGGGCCACGACATGGACACCGCCCAGGCCCTCCTGGAACGCTGGGCCTACGTCGTCGAACAAGCAGCCGGAGCTAGATGACATTGAACGTCCGCTGGCTGTAGCGTTGGTCAGTCCACGCCCAGCCGCGGTCTTGACCTTTGTGCCTGATCAGCGTAAGTTGCGGCATTCGCAGTTTGACCTAGTCCTTGAGCAAGTCGTGAGAGAGGCCGAGCCGTTCGATGCCCAGCGTCTACTGCACGCAGTGCGGTCATGCCAACCCCGAGGATGCCCGTTTCTGTTCACGATGCGGTTCGCCGCTGAGCGCTCCGGCGCCCGTCGCAGCCGACACGACCTCGACGATCTCACTTGAGGCACTTGAGGCGGAGACGGGCCAGACGCTTCTGCCGGACAGGGCCTCGGTCGAGCAGTTGCCGCCGGGCACGGCTCTTCTGGTGGTCATGCGTGGCCCGAACGCGGGGAGCCGATTTCTGCTCGACAGCGACCTCACTACGGCGGGTCGCCACCCGGAAAGCGACATTTTCCTGGACGATGTGACGGTGTCCAGGAGGCACGTGGAGTTCTACCGGCGCGGCGGCCAGTTCACCGTGCGTGACGTGGGCAGCCTCAACGGCACCTACGTCAACCGGGAGCGCATCGAGGAGTCCCCCTTGCAGGGCGGCGACGAGGTGCAGATCGGCAAGTTCCGGCTGGTGTTCCTCACACGTGGTCCCGGAGGGCTGTGATCGGTGAGGAGGAGGAGTCATGAGCGCGCAGGCCGTACGGGCGTTCATGAGCATCGGGGAAGTGCTCGCCCTGCTGCAGAGCGAGTTCCCGGACGTGACCGTCTCCAAGATCCGGTTTCTGGAGGGTGAGGGGCTGATCGAGCCCCAGCGGAGCCCGTCGGGGTACCGCAAGTTCACCTTCAACGACGTCGAGCGCCTGCGGTACATCCTGCGTGCGCAGCGTGACCAGTACCTGCCGCTCCGCGTGATCAAGGATCAGCTGGACGAGCAGGCGGCCCGCCCGCACTCCGTGTCCGGCGGCGCTCCGCCCGTGCGTCTCAGCCGCGAAGAGCTCATCGAGGCCGCGGGCATCGACGAGGAGACCCTGGCCGAGATGGAGAGCTTCGGCCTGGTCGCTCCCGTGGCGCGCCGCTACGACGGGGAGGCGCTGGAGGTCGCGCGCAGCGTGGGGGCGCTGGCGCGGTTCGGCCTGCAGGCGCGGCACCTGAGGGCGGTCCGCGCCGCGGTGGAGCGGGAGGCCGGTCTCATCGAGCAGGCGGTGGCCCCGCTGCTGCGGCGCAAGGCGCCGGGGGCGATCGCGGAGGCGGACGAGACGGCTCGGGAGATCTCCGGACTTCTCCAGGAACTGCACAGTGCGTTACTGCGTGGGAGTGTTCGCGGCGTTCTGGGACGGTGACCGGCACATCCGCACCTCCGTGGGTGTTACGTTGAATGCCTGGTGATATGCCGCGACGCTTGAGACGGAGCCGCCCGTGTTGCAGATGGAGGTCGTGGGGGTTCGCGTTGAGATGCCCACCAACCAGCCGATCGTTCTCCTGAAGGAGACGAGCGGCGATCGGTATCTGCCGATCTGGATAGGCATGACCGAGGCGACCGCTATCGCGTTGGCGCAGGCGGAGGAGCCGCCGCCCCGGCCGCTGACCCACGACTTGTTCCGTGACGTTCTTGAGGCCTTGGGGGTGCGGTTGCGCACCGTCAACATCGTCGCGCTCCGCGATGGAATCTTCTTCGCCGACTTGGTCTTCTCCAACGGTGTGGAGGTCAGCGCCCGTCCTTCGGACTCGATCGCGCTGGCGTTGCGTACGGGTGCGACGATCTACGCGAGTGAGGACGTGATCCAGGAGGCGGGCGTGAGCATGCCCGACGACCAGGAAGACGAAGTGGAAAAGTTCCGCGAGTTCCTGGACAAAATCACACCGGAAGACTTCGGCCGGGCGGGCTGACGTGCCGGACGATTTCGGGAGATTACGCTTCACGACGCGCCGGACGGGGTCGTTGACTGACGATGGCCCCGGTCCTACGGTGCAAGGGAAACCACGGTTGTAATTCACGAACCCCCAGATCAGACCGTGGGATGAGAGAAAGCCGGAGGTCCGCAGTGGCGGTCAGCAGCGGCGAGGGTAAGTCGGCCGGCCAGCACGACCCGGTTCGGCAGGCGGCGCGCGAGCGCGCCGGCGAACAGGGTCTGCTGTTCGACGAGCAGCCGACGGCGCTGCCCCAGGGCATCGGATACCGCGGCCCCACGGCGTGCGCGGCGGCCGGGATCACCTACCGGCAGCTCGACTACTGGGCCCGGACCGAACTGGTGCTCCCGACGATAAGGGCCGCCCAGGGATCCGGGTCTCAGCGACTGTACAGCTTCCGCGACATCCTCGTCCTGAAGGTCGTCAAACGTCTTCTGGACACGGGCGTCTCCCTCCAGCAGATACGCACCGCCGTACGGCACCTGCGCGACCGCGGCGTCAACGACCTGGCCCAGATCACCTTGATGAG
This sequence comes from Microbispora rosea, assembly GCF_900156315.1. GTDB lineage: Bacteria > Actinomycetota > Actinomycetes > Streptosporangiales > Streptosporangiaceae > Microbispora > Microbispora rosea. Next base: position 197,750 of record NZ_FTNI01000011.1, read on the forward strand.
CGACGGCGTGAGCGTCTACGAGTGCACGAGCGCCGACGAGGTGATCGACCTGTTGCAGGGCGGTCAGGGCGTGTTCGGCATCGCGCTCGGCAGGGTCTGGCGGGAGGTCGAGGGATCGCTGGCCGAGCTTCCGGGCGAGCGGGCGGAGGCCGCTCCGGATGCGGAGGGGGACCATCCGGCGGACGAGCTGGCCCGCCGGAGAAAGGCCCGCAGGACCGGCTGAGCGGATGCCCCGGCGATCACAGGCTTGACCGTCAGGCGCGCGTGCCGGGCCTGACCGGGGGCAGGTCGAACTCGTCATCACGCATGCGCAGCAGGGCGACGGACGCGGCGGCGAAGCCCACGGCCGTGACCAGCAGGCCGATGCCCGACGCGGTGTGGCCGGGCATGAACGGATGGGTGAACCCGCCGGCCGCGAGCAGGACCCCCATCCAGGCCGGCGCCGCGCCGCTGCGCCACAGCGCCAGGCCGAGCAGCAGCAGGCCGACGACGATGCCCACGATGAACAGCAGGCTCGCCACCAGCTGTACGGGGTCGTCCTCGAGCGCGTTCTGAATCCTCGCCATGGTCGCCACGTCGAAGTGCCTCGTCACCGTCAGGTACGCGAGGTCGTCGCCGCCACGGATCAGGGGGAAGCCGGCCAGGTCGCCGAGCAGCGCGAGGAGGGCACCCGCCGTGGTGAGCCTGGGAGCGCCGCGACGGGCCACCCACGCCACGGCGAAGGTGGCCGGGATCAGCCCGACCAGGAACGGCAGGGCGAACCATCGGAGCACGCCCGCGGCCTGCTCGTGGGCCGCGTACGCCGCGACCGTGGCCTCGAACGACTCGCCGCCGTCCACGGGGCTGAACAGATAGTTGAGGCCCATGCCGAGCATGGGGAGCGGGGCCACGACGGCGAGCAGCACCCGCCAGAAGCCGCGCACGTCCCGCGGCGGTTTCCGCGGGGTGGCGGCGGCGCGGGCGTCGGTGTCCGGCTGCATGATGATCCTCCGAAAGTCCGGGAGTTGTCCGATCGAGTCCGAGGATGGGCGCGGACGGCTCCCTTCGTCGTGGGGGCGTGGTCCCGATTCCGGTCCCGTGCACCCCGTGATCCGGGAGCACGCTCCTATGGCCGATGGGAGCGCCGGGATCCGATGATGAGCGCATGGCAGTCAGGCGGGCCGGCCCGGTCGCGGTGCTCATCCTCACGGCCGTCGTGGTGGTGGCGGCGTGGGTGTCGTGGTTCCTCGGCGGGCTCACCTTCGCCGACGCGGCCGACGACTCCTACCTGCTGACCAACAGCGCGCAGGCGCTGACCTTCACCACGTTCGGCGCGCTGGTGCTCGCCCACCGCCCCGGGCACCGCATCGGGCTGCTGTTCGTGGCGTACGGCGCCTGCTACACGCTGAGCGTGGCCTGCCTCGGGCTGCTCACCGACGCGGTCGGGCTGCCGGAGGGGTGGGCGCGGGCGGTCGAGCTGTTCGGCATCACCGCGTGGATCCCGGCGCCGGTCGTCTGCCTTCCGCTGATCGTGCAGTTGTTCCCCGACGGCAGGCCGCTGTCGCGGCGCTGGCGGCCGCTGGCCGTCGCGACCCTCGCCGTCCTGCCGTTCACGCCCATCCCGACCCTGCCCGTGGCGGCCGGGCCGGCGGGGGACGGGCCGGCCACGGAGGAGCCGATGCTGCCCGTCATCGTGGGCGAGGTCGCCCAGCGGCTGATTCCGGTGTTCGCCGCCGTCGCCGCGCTGGTGCTGCTGGCCTCCCTCGGCGCGCTCGTCCTGCGCGTCCGCCGCTCCCGCGGGGTGCCGCGGCAGCAGCTGATGTGGCTGCTGTGGGCCGTGGGACTGTTCGCCGCGCTCAACGCGCAGCGGATCGTGACGACCGACGGGCCGGTGTTGTTCCTGCTGACCCTGCCGCTGATCCCGGCCGCGGCCACGGTGGCGATCCTGCGCCACGGGTTGTACGACATCGAGCTGATCGTCAACCGCTCGCTGGTGTACGGGGCGCTCACGCTCGGCGTCGTGCTGGCCTACCTGGGCATCGTCGCGGGGCTGTCCGCGCTGGCGCGGGACCGGCTGTCGGCCGCCCCGCTGATCGCGACCGCGGCTGTCGCTCTCGCCTTCGCGCCCGCCCGTTCGGCCGTGCAGTCCTTGGTGGACCGGGTCATGTACGGCCAGCGCCGCGATCCTGTGGCGGCCGCCGCCCGGGTCGGCCTGCGGCTCGGCGCCGGCCTGGACGGGGTGTTGCGAGCCGTGTGCGAGGCGCTGCGGCTGCCGTACGCCGCGGTCGCCTCCGACGGGCGGCTGGTCGCGACGTACGGCCGGTCACCGCGGCGGCGGCACACGGTGTCGCTGGAGGTGGCCGACGGGCCGCCCGCGGACCTGCTCGTCGGGCTGAGGGCGGGGGAGAGCCGGCTGTCCGGCGCCGACCGGCGCGCCCTGGAACTGCTGGCCGCCCCGGTCGGCCTGGCCCTGCAGGCGGTGCGCCTGTCCGAGCAACTGGGCGAGTCCCGCACGCGCATCGTGGCCGCGCGGGAGGAGGAACGCCGGCGGCTGCGCCGCGATCTGCACGACGGCCTCGGCACCGTGCTCACCGCGGTGACCCTCAAGGCCGACGCGGCCCACAACCTGCGTCACACCGACCCCGAGCGGAGCGCACGGCTCCTGCTCGACCTGCGCGCCGACCTGACCGCCGCGATCGCCGATATCCGCCGGCTCGTCTACAACCTGCGGCCGCCCGCCCTCGACGAGCTCGGACTGCTGGGCGCGCTGCGCCAGCGCGCCCACGACTCGTGGCGGCGCGAGCACGCCGGGTACGTGGTCACGATCGACGCCCCGGACGACCTGCCGCCGCTGCCCGCCGGGGTGGAGGTGGCCGCCTATCGCATCGCCACCGAGGCGGTCACCAACGCGCTGCGCCACGGCGGGGCGACGGCGTGCCGGGTCTCCCTGCGCGCCGACCACGCCGCCCTGCATGTGGAGGTGAGCGACGACGGCTCCGGGGGCGCAGGAGCGTGGCCGCACGGCGTCGGTCTGCGCTCCATGCACGAGCGGGCCGGCGAACTGGGCGGTACGCTCACCGCCGGCCCCACCGACCGCGGTGGTCGCGTCCACGCCCGCCTTCCACTGGAGCAGACATGAGCGCCGGGGAACCGATCAGGATCGTCGTCGTCGACGATCACCCACTGATGCGGGAAGGCCTGCGTGCCCTGGTGACGTCGCTGCCGGACATCGAGGTGGTGGGCGAGGCCGGCGACGGCGACGCCGCCCGTCGTGAGGTTCAGCTCACGCGCCCCGACGTCGTGGTCATGGACCTGCACATGCCGGGCGTCAACGGGGTGGAGGCCACCAGGGCCATCGTGCGCGCGGTGCCCGCCACCCGGGTGCTCGTGCTCACGATGTTCGAGGACGACGAGTCGGTGTTCGCCGCGATGCGCGCCGGAGCCTTCGGATACCTGGTCAAGGGCGCGAAGCAGGAGGAGATCGTCCGGGCGGTCCGCTCTGTCGCGGCCGGACATGCCGTCTTCGGCCCGAGCGTGGCCCGCCGGATCATCGACTTCTTCGCCGCCGGGGCCTCTCGCGCGCCGGCCCCGGAGCCCTTTCCCGAGCTCACCGCCCGCGAACGGGAGGTCCTCGACCTCATCGCGGCCGGCCGGTCCAACGCGGCGATCGCCCGGCATCTGGCCATCAGCGGCAAGACCGTCAGCAACCACATCACCGCCATCTTCGCCAAGCTGGCGGTCGCCGACCGGGCCGAGGCCATCGTCCGCGCCCGCCAGGCCGGTCTCGGCGCCGATCTCGAGCAGGGTGCGAGTCGGGCCGATCCGGGGTAGCCGGTAGAGTGGAACGGCCGACGACCTCGTGCGGGAGAGACCCCTGATCTTGAAGGGGCGCCGAAGGAGCAAACCTCCCCGGAATCTCTCAGGCATCCGTACCGCACGGACGAGGCGACTCTGAAAAGCAGGCCCGCCGGCCAGGCGGTGCCTCACCGAAGGGGAAAGCCGGGCGCGACGGCCCGGTGAAGCTCTCAGGTCCGATGACAGAGGGGGAGACCGCTTCACGACCGCGGCGCCACACCGGGCGCCGGGCGGTCGCCGCAGGTCTCGAACCCGCCAGGAGGCCCCTGTCATGACCGATCGGTCCACGCTTCGCGATCTTTCCGCTCCGCTCTTCGCCACCCGTCACATCGGCCCCTCCGATGCCGACCGCGGCCGGATGCTGGAGGTCGTCGGCTACGAGTCGGTGGCCGACCTGCTCGCCGTGGCCGTGCCCGAGGCCATCCGCACGCGCGGCCCGCTGAACCTGCCCGAGGCGGTGGGGGAGGCCGAGGCCCTGGCGGAACTGCGCGCCCTCGCCGGGCGCAACCAGGTGCTGACCTCGATGATCGGCCTCGGGTACCACGACACGATCACCCCGGGTGTCGTCCTCCGCAACGTGCTGGAGAACCCCGGCTGGTACACCGCGTACACGCCCTACCAGCCGGAGATCTCGCAGGGGCGGCTGGAGGCGCTGCTGAACTTCCAGACGGTCGTGTCGGACCTCACCGGCCTCGACGTCGCCGGCGCGTCCCTGCTCGACGAGGCGACGGCCGCCGCCGAGGCGATGACGCTGGCCCGGCGGGCGAGCAAGGTGAAGACCGACGTCTTCGTGGTGGACGCCGACGCGCTGCCGCAGACCAAGGCCGTGCTGGCGACCCGCGCCGAGCCGCTCGGCATCACGCTGGTGGAGTCCGACCTCGGCGGCGAGCTGCCCGAGTGCTTCGGGGTCCTCGTCCAGTATCCGGGCGCGAGCGGCCGGGTGGCGTCCTTCCGCGCGGTCGCCGAGCGGGCGCACGCCCAGGGGGCGCTGCTGGTGGCCTCGGCCGACCTGCTGGCGCTGACCCTGCTGGAGTCCCCGGGCGAGCAGGGCGCCGACATCGCGGTCGGCTCCTCCCAGCGCTTCGGCGTCCCGCTGGGCTACGGCGGCCCCCACGCGGCGTACATGGCCGTCCGCGAGGGACTGCAGCGGCAGATGCCGGGCCGCCTGGTCGGCGTCTCGCTGGACGCCGACGGCCGCACGGCCTACCGGCTCGCCCTGCAGACCCGCGAGCAGCACATCCGGCGGGAGAAGGCCACCAGCAACATCTGCACCGCGCAGGTGCTGCTCGCCGTCATGGCGTCGATGTACGCCGTCTACCACGGTCCGGAGGGCCTGAAGAGGATCGCCCAGCGGGTGCACCGCCACGCGGCCGTCCTCGCCGCCGGGCTGCGCGAGGGCGGCGTGGAGGTCGTCCACGACGAGTTCTTCGACACCGTGCTCGCCCGCGTGCCCGGGCGGGCCGCCGAGGTCGTGGCAGCCGCCGCCGAGCGGGGCGTGAACCTGCGCCTGGCCGACGCCGACCACGTCGGCGTCGCCTGCGACGAGAAGACCACCACGGACCACCTGCGGGCCGTCTGGGCGGCGTTCGGCGCGTCCGGGCTCGTGGTCGAGGACCTCGACCGGGTGACCTCCGACTCCCTCCCGGCCGACCTGCAGCGGACCTCGGACTTCCTCACCCATCCCGTGTTCCACTCCCACCGGTCCGAGACGGCCATGCTGCGCTACCTGCGGCGGCTGCAGGACAAGGACATCGCGCTCGACCGCTCGATGATCCCGCTGGGCTCCTGCACGATGAAGCTCAACGCGACCACCGAGATGGAGCCGGTCACCTGGCCGGAGTTCGCCGCGATCCACCCGTTCGCGCCGGCGGGGCAGGCCGAGGGCTACGCCGAGCTGATCGCGACGCTGGAGGGCTGGCTGGCCGAGGTCACCGGCTACGACCGGGTGTCGATCCAGCCGAACGCGGGCTCCCAGGGCGAGTTCGCCGGGCTGCTGGCGATCAGGTCCTACCACCGCGCCAGGGGCGAGGGCGGCCGCGACGTCTGCCTCATCCCGTCTTCGGCGCACGGCACCAACGCCGCCAGCGCCGTCATGGCGGGCATGCGGGTGGTCGTGGTGGCCTGCGACGAAAGCGGCAACGTCGACCTGGCCGACCTCGCCGCCAAGATCGACAAGCACCGTGACGCGCTCGCCGCGATCATGGTGACCTACCCGTCCACCCACGGCGTGTACGAAGAGACGATCGTCGAGATCTGCGAGCGGGTCCACGAGGCCGGCGGGCAGGTCTACGTCGACGGCGCCAACCTCAACGCGCTGGTGGGACTGGCCAAGCTGGGCGAGTTCGGCGCGGACGTCTCCCACCTGAACCTGCACAAGACCTTCTGCATCCCGCACGGCGGCGGCGGTCCCGGCGTCGGCCCGGTGGCGGTCAAGGCCCACCTCGCCGAGCATCTGCCGGCGCACGTGTCGGCCGCGCCGTACGGCTCGGCGGGCATCCTGCCGATCTCCTGGGCGTACGTCAGGATGATGGGCGCGGACGGGCTGCGGCAGGCCACCGAGCAGGCGATCCTGTCGGCCAACTACCTGGCCGGGCGGCTGGCGCCGCACTACCCGGTGCTGTACACCGGCAGGGACGGCCTGGTCGCCCACGAGTGCATCGTCGACCTGCGCCAGATCACCAAGGAGACCGGCGTCACGGTGGACGACGTGGCCAAGCGGCTGATCGACTACGGCTTCCACGCGCCCACGATGTCGTTCCCCGTCGCCGGGACGCTCATGATCGAGCCGACCGAGAGCGAGGACCTGGCCGAGCTCGACCGCTTCGCCGACGCGATGATCGCCATCCGGGGCGAGATCGCGAAGGTGGCGTCGGGCGAGTTCGACAAGACCGACAACCCGCTGCGCAACGCCCCGCACACGGCCGAGTGCCTCACCGCCGACGAGTGGGCCCACCCGTACTCGCGGGCGGTGGCCGCCTACCCGGTCCCCGGCCTGCGGGACGACAAGTACTGGTCGCCGGTGCGCCGCATCGACCAGGCGTACGGCGACCGCAACCTCGTCTGCTCCTGCCCGCCCCTCGAGGCGTACGAGGACTGATCAGTTGAGCATGTCGGCCCCGCCCGGCGGCCGGTCTCGTTAAGATCGCGGTGATCGTTCCTCATCACCTGCGACCATGCGAGGCCCCCTGTATGACGGCCATCGATTCCGGGCGGCGGTCCGACCGGCTCGACCACGCGCGCCGGCTCGCCGAAAGCGGCGACCTCGACGGCGCGGCCGCGATCTTCGCGGAGCTCGCGGCGGACGAGGACGCGCCGGACCGCGGCGAGGCGGGCGAGGGCCTGTCTGTTGTGGTCGAGCGGATGGCCGAGCGGCTGCTGGAGGACGGCGAGCCAGAGCGGGCCGCCGACGTCCTGCTTGAGGCGCTGTCGGTCAGCGCGGTGGCCGATCCCGCGCGGCTGCGGGTGCTGCTCGGCATGGCGCACCTGGAGATGGCGTGCGCGCAGTTCGCCGGGGCCGTGGAGGACAGCCGTCAGGAGGGGGCCGACGCCGGCACCGGCGCGCTCGCGATCGAACTGCTGGCCCGCACGCTACCGCTGCGGGGCCGTGACGCTGACGCGGAGACCGTGTGGCGCTACGGCCTCGACCATCCCGATCCCGCGCTCGCCGAGCAGGTGCGGCTGCGCCTCGGGCGGGACGTGCGCCCCGCCATGGAGGGCGTGGAGGCCTGACCGACCCCCGGGCAGGGCTCAGCGCTCTCTGCGGCGGCCGAGGGCGTAGGCGAGGTTGACCGCGACGATCCCGCCCCAGGCGAGGAGCAGCCCCGGAAGGTGCGCGTTTCCCACGGCGATTCCCGTCAACGGGATGCCCAGGGCCAGTGAGCCTATGGCGATGCCGACGGCGCTGTCCTTCTGCTTGGGCTGATTTCCGGGCGGCTGCCGGGCGAGATGGGCCGCCACCTCGTTGCGTACCCGCGCGGCGATCTCCACGTCGAGCTTGTCGAGGAACGAGTCGACCAGGGCGTCCTCGTAGTCCGGGCCGAGGTCGCGGCGGGCCGCCATCACGGCGCGCAGATCCTCACGGTTCGAGGGGGCCGCCGGTGGCGGAGGGACGGGGCGCCCGGTCCCGGGCGGCTGCTGCGATGCGATGTCCGGCACCATGACATTGTGGCCCCTTTATCAGGTGCCTGCCATCCTCCGATCGGAGGGTCGAATCCTCCTGCTCCGGTCGGACCCGTTAGCGTCGCCGCATGGAGATCGAGACCCCGCACGGCCGCGCGCTGGCCGAGGTGGACGAGGCGGCCGATCCCCGGCTGCTGCTGGTCCTGACCCATGGGTCCGGGGGAGGTGTGGAAGCCCCCGACCTGCTCGCCGTACGGGACGCGGTGCTGGCGATCGGGGGGAGCGTCGCACGGGTGACCCAGCCGTTCCGGCTGCGCGGCGCACGGGCGCCGGGCTCGGCCGTCAAACAGGACGAGGCGTGGCTGTCGATCGTCGCCGCGCTCCGCGAGCGTCATCCGGGCCTGCCCCTCGTCCAGGGCGGGCGGAGCAACGGCGCGCGGGTCGCCTGCCGCACGGCACGCGCCGCCGGGGCCGAGGCGGTGGTGGCGCTCGCGTTCCCGCTCCACCCGCCGGGCCGGCCGGAACGGTCACGGGCGGAGGAACTGCGGCAGGCGGGGACCCCGGTGCTCGTGGTCAACGGGGACCGGGATCCGTTCGGCGTGCCGGACGAGAAGGACGCCGCATGTCTCGTGGTCCTTGTGGGGGAGGGACACGAGTTCAAGAAGGACCCCGCCCGTGTGGGCGAGGTGGTGGCGCGGTGGCTGCTCTCGCCCGGGTCCCGCTCCTCGGATCCGCTCACGTGATCGTGGTCTCACCCTCACCGTGGCGGGCATCGTGGCCGCTGTCGGAGGCCGCCTGTGGCTCCCCCGTCCACGGCCAGAGCTTCTCCGGGTTGCGTACCGCCCAGATCCGCGTGATCCGGTCGCCTGGAACGTCGAACGCCGCCACCGTCACGGTGACGCCGTCGCGCTGGGCCACCAGACCGGGCTGACCGTTGACCGTACGCTCCAGGATCGTCAGCCCGGGGGCCATGTCGGCGATGGCGATGATGTAGCGGGCGATCTGCTCGCCGCCTTCGATCGGGCGGAGCACGGCGCTGACCAGTCCGCCGCCATCGGCGATCATCGTGGCGCGGGGGTCGAGGAGGCCCACGAGGGTGTCGATGTCCTTGGCCTCCCATGCCTGCTTGAAGTCCCTCACAAGGCCGGCCCGCAGACCCGCGGGAGCCGGGAGAGCCTGCGACGCGCGGATACGGCGGCGGGCGGAGGAGGCCAGCTGGCGGCATGCCGCGGGTGTGCGGCCGACGATATCGGCCACCTCCGCGAAGGAGTAGCGGAACACCTCGTGGAGGACGAAGGCGACACGCTCGGCCGGGGTCATCGACTCGAGCACGACCAGGAAGGCCATGGTGACCGACTCGTCGAGCGTGATCCGGTCGGCCGGGTCGGCAGGGTCGGTCGTGCCGCCGCCCCGCCCGTCGATCCACTCCGCACGATCCGGGAGCGGCTCCGGGATCCATTCGCCCACGTAGCTCTCCCGCCGGGCCCGTGCCGAGCCGAGCAGGTCCAGGCAGATGCGGCCGGCCACCTTCGTCAGCCAGGCGCCGGGGGACGCGATGGCCTCCTGCTGCTGCCGTGACATGGCATACCAGCGGGCGTACGTCTCCTGCACGACGTCCTCGGCATCGGCCAGTGAACCGAGGAGCCGGTACGCGAGATTGATCAGCTGACGCCGCTCGCTCATGATCGCGTCGAGGCTCGGATCGGGCCGGTCGTGTCCCGGCTCGGATGTGGTGGTCATGGTGTCCCCGGCTTCCTCGGTCGCATCGTCCCTCACCAGACCGACGAGACAGCGCGCCCAAGTGTGAGGCCGGCGCTTCGCCTCACATTCCCGGCGGTCGCGTCGTCGGGCTACCGGGACACCGGGTCCCGAGCCTCACACACAGTGAGATCGAGAAGGGAAACCGCGCCATGCCCACGCGCACGACGGCGAAGCAAGGCAACCTCATGTTCTTGCGTGCCGCGACCACCGTGCAAACCGTGGCCGTCTTCGTCCAGGCGATCACCGCGGGACTGCTGTTGTCGTCGCCCGGCCATGGGGCGCTGCACAGCGCCGGCGCGTACACGGTGTTCGTCGTGACGGTGCTGCATCTGATCGTCGCGATCTTGACGTGGCGTCCGGGTGGCGGCTCGCCCGGGCCCATCCTGTACGCGGCCGGGTTCTTGGGGCTCACGCTCGCGCAGGTGGCGCTGGGCATCGCGCACGTGAAGACCCTGCACATCCCGCTGGGCGTCCTGATGTTCGGTCTGAGCGTCCTTCAGCTCGTCTGGATCTGGTCCGGCCGCCGCGCGTCCCCGCCGTCGGCCGCCTACTGACGAGCGACCCACTTCACCAGCGAGAGAAGGGAAACCCGCCATGTCCATGTCCTCGACGACCGAGCAGGACGACCTCCGGTCGCGTCTGCCCGACCCCGCCCAGTTCTTCCCCGAGCTGGGAACGATCGCCGGAGCCATGTCGAAGGCGACCAGGAACGGTGCGATTCCGCAGACCACCGTCGGCCTGGTCCAGCTACGCGCCGGGCAGATCGTCGGCAGCACCTACCACACCGTCCGGCAGACCGGCCTCCTCCGCAAGGCGGGGGAGCCGGAGGAGCGCATCACCGCGGTGGCGTCATGGCAGGACGCCCCCTACTTCACCGACGCGGAACGGGTCGCGCTGGAGCTCGTGGAGGCCGTCCTCACCCCCAACCCGTGCGGGGAGCGCGTCCCTGACGAGTTGTTCGCCAGGGCGTCCGCCCACTATGACGACAAGGCGCTGTGGACCCTCACGATGGCGATGAGCCAGATCTGCTTCTTCATCCCCGTCGCCCTCATCGGCAAGCCGATCCCGGGGAAGGTCCCGGGGAAGAACTACCGCACGTGACGTCCGGCGCTGGGGGCGGTTTCGGCGTCGTAGGCCCTGGGGTCTTCCGCGGCCCGGCCGCATGTGGGCGGGCCCGAGCCGGAGGCGAGTCGACCGGCACCCCTGCCGGCCGATTCGTTTTCCGCATCGTGGGCGGCGTGCACTCGCGTGATCAGATGCCGCCTGGGTTCCTTCGCCGGGCGGCGGCTCGCGATGCCGCTTCTCCGCCGCGGGCGGGGTTCGGGGTGTTCCGGCAGTTGCGCCGTGGCCCATCGGCCGGGCCGGTACGGCGCCCCCCTTTATGACCACGTGGTGACCACTCGGCTACGGCTCTCGGCGACCACGCGGACACCACTCCACCGGCCGCCGCGTGTTCTCACGGGTGGGAGCGAACACTTGAGGCGCTCCCACTCCGCGTCGGCCCCGTCGCCCCGATCTCCCACGCCGATCACGGTGAGGGTGGAACGCTGATCGCGTCAGCGTCCCCGCGGAACGGGACCTAGGCCGCGCTGATGGCCATGTCGGTGGGGCGGTGCGGGGCGATGACGCCGCCGTCGGGCAGCAGCTCGCCGGTGTCCTCGAACAGCACGACGCCGTTGCAGAGCAGGCTCCAGCCTTGCTCGGGGTGACAGGCTATCGTGCGGGCGGCTTCTCGGTCCTTCGCGTCCGCGTTGGGACAGGCCGGTTCATGAGGGCACATCGCCGGGGCTCCGTGTCTTATCGTTCGCTCGTTTTTGTCTTCCTGGCGTCCGTGGGGTATGACGCACACCACACTGGACTACACCAGTTTGCGGCTCGGCCGCATCCGTACGACATAGCCCGTTCGGAGCATTTCCGCCGGTCGGGCAGGGGACCCGGCCACCCCCCGAGCAGGCTCGCGCGCACTGATGTGACCTAGTACACAAGAATGCCCCAATGGAGGCAACGGTCCGGCCTCGACACGCCGACGGCCGGGTAACCGACAGATCACAGATTCCGGTCGTCGGATGCGAGTGATGCGGACGGTCCGGAAATCCCCAGGTCTCAGCCGCCGAGGCCGGTGATCAGCGCGTCGAGGCCGTGCTCGAAATCGCGCTCGCCCTCGGCGGTGCGCGCGTCGCGCACCTCGGCGTCCGGATCGGCCCATCCCGACTGCTGGACCTCCACCGCCACGCTCCCGAACACGTAGGCCCGCAGCGCGCGGACCGCCCCGGCCGGGTCGCCCGCCCCCGTCTCGCGCAACTGCTCGGTCTGCTCGGTGATCGCGATGAGGGCCGACCCCTTCGGCGGCTTGGTCAGCGCCAGCGACAGCACGCCCGGGTGCTCCAGCAGCGCGGCACGGCTCGCGCGGGCCCAGGCGCGCGCCCTGTCCTGCCAGGTGGTGGCGGCGTCCGGATCGACCTCCACGGTCGTCACGTGCTCGGCGAGGGCGTCCATCAGCGCCTCCTTGCCTCGCGGCAGGTGGTGGTAGATCGCCATGGCCTCCACCTGGAGGGCGTCGCCGAGCCGGCGCATGGTCAGCCGGCGCAGGCCCTGCCCGTCGGCGATGTGCAGGGCGGCGTCGATGATCCGCTCGCGGGACAGGGGGACGGGTGGTCGCTTGGCAGGCACGGCGATCATGCTGCCATATGGACCCTTACTTCGTAAAGGGCAGCGCACCCTGCGGTGCGGGCCTCCGCGCGGAGCGCGTACGCTACCGATTGCGACGCGAGTTCGATTGCGCACATCCGATTGCGCGAGTCCGATACCGAAGGGGCTGACGATGGCGTTTTTCCGTCCGCGGGTGAGCCGGGAGGCGGAGGTCCGCTACCACGCGGATCTGGAGATCCGGAAGGACTTCGACCAGGTGCTGGAGAAGGTCCGGGTGGCGCAGCGGCGGTTCCAGGAGGCGAAGGCGGCCGGCGCGCCGCTCCCCGAGCTCCGTGAGGCGGCCCTGGGCTTCGACGCCGCCCTGACCGAGGCGCTGCGCGCCGCGGAGGCGGGCCAGCGCGCCACCTTCGGCGTGAAGTCCTACGACAGCAGGATCGCCCGGCGCAAGGCGAAGGCCACTCCCGACGGCGCGCTGTGGACCGACGAGGTGAACCGCCTGCGCACGCTGCGCGAGGCGCACCGCCTCAGCGGCATCCCGCGGGTGCCCCGCGCCTCCAAGACGGGCGACCCCGCCCGCCTGACGCCGCGCGACGTGCGCAAGGGGCTGGCCGCCGCCGGCCGCTGACCCCAGGCAGCAGTGCGGCCCGCACCCCCGAGGGGATGCGGGCCGTACGAATAACGGGGATCAGCTCGCCCAGTCGAGCAGCGGGCGGGTGTTGCTCGGGTGGCGCAGCTTGGACAGCGACTCCTTCTCCAGCTGGCGGATCCGCTCCCGGGTCAGGCCCAGGTACTTGCCGATCTCGTCCAGCGTGTGTGGCTTGCCGTCGGCCAGCCCGAAGCGCAGGCTCATGATCTTGGCCTCGCGCGGCGACAGGTTGCTCAGCACGCCCTTGAGCTGCTCGGCCAGCAGCTGCCGGTCCACGACCTCGGACGCCTCGGGGGAGTCGACGTCCTCGATGAGGTCGCCGATCCGGGTCTCGCCGTCCTCGCCGATGGTCGAGTCGAGGCTGATCGGCTGCCGGCTGGTGCGCAGCAGCTCCTCGATCTGGTCCGGGGTCTTGTCCAGCTCGACGGCCAGCTCCTCCGGCGTGGGCTCCCGGCCGAGCCGCTGGTGCATGTCACGCTCGACGCGCGACAGCTTCGACAGCATCTCCAGCACGTGGACGGGCAGCCGGATCGTCCGGGCGGAGTCGGCGAAGCCGCGCTGGATCGCCTGCCGGATCCACCACATGGCGTACGTCGAGAACTTGTAGCCCTTGGTGTAGTCGAACTTCTCGACGGCGCGGATCAGGCCGAGGTTGCCCTCCTGCACCACGTCGAGCAGGGCCATGCCGCGGTCGGTGTACTTCTTGGCCACCGAGACGACCAGACGGAGGTTGGCCTCCAGCATGTGGTCCTTGGCCCGCCTGCCGTCCTCGATGACCCACTCAAGGTCCTCGCGCACGTGCGGGGGCAGGTGCTCGCCGCTCTCGAGCACGGTCTCCAGCTTGTACTCGGCGTACAGACCGGCCTCGATGCGCTTGGCCAGCTCCACCTCCTGGGCGGCGGTGAGCAGGGTGCGGCGGCCGATGGACTTCAGGTAGGTGTGGACCGAGTCGCCCATCACCGAGGAGGTGTCGTCGAGGTCGAGCGTCCCGCTGTCCTCCACCTCGGCCTCGTCGGACTGGAGCTCCTCGTCGTACGGCTCCTCGTCGGCGGCCTTGGCCGTCTTCTTCGCGGAGCTCCTGGCTGCCGGCGCGCTCTTGGCCTGCGCCGCGGCCTGGGCGGCCCGGCGGGACTTCCTGGCCGGCGCCTTGGCGGGGGCCGCCTCGGTCTTGTCGCCCGGCTCGTTCTCCGCGCCGTTGTCCGCGGCCAGGTTCACGCCCGCCTCGGTGAGCTCGCGGAGGATCGAGCGGCCCTCGACGGGGCTGACACCGGCCTTCGCGAAGGCCTGGCGCAGCTCCGACAGGGAAAGGCGACCCTGTGCACGGCCTCGCTCCAGGAGCAGGTCGAGCGTCGTCGGGGTCGCCTCGCGCTCGGGCGAGGCCGCCACGGCGGTCCGGGGCATGAGGACACCTCCTCCTTGCGGAGTTCGTGGATGGTTCGAGGTTCTGATGCTTGCGATCGGGGCGCGGCGTCCGGCGGCTCAGCGCACCAGTATCAATAACGCTCTCACGCCTGGTTTGTTCCCTCGCCCCGCGGGGGATGCTGTCGAATTCGTCCCGGGCAGGCCGGTCAGTCCGGGACGATGCTGACGCTGACCTGGGGCATCGGCATGGGGTTCGCGCCCTGGATGCGCTCCTGCGTCCAGTAGTCGGCGACCCCGTCCGGGTCGTCCGTGAGCTCCTTCAGCACCACGTCGGGGTCGACCTCGGGAGTGGACCGAGCTCTGGTGACGTCGCCCTGGCGGGGGGCGTCGGGGGAGACCTCGACCGATCTCCCGTGACTCGCCGGGCCGAGCTTGGCGGCGGGGGCGTCGCCCACCTTCGCGACGTCGTCCAGGCGGCCGGCGAAGGCGGCGGCCGTGACCGACGCTCCGCCCACGATGACGACGCCGACCAGCACGGCGGAGGCCATCATCTTCTGGGCCGGCGTGAGGCGGATCGGTTGCATGCGGCGTCCCCTTCCCCCTGCTCTTACAGACGCACGAAGGTCATCCGCGGTTCCGGTTCTTGAGTTCGACCCTATCGGGTTTGCCGTTCGGCAGGAGCGGGATCTGGGGCACCAGCTCGACGGCGCGCGGCGCGGCGTAGGCGGGCAGCCGCTTCTTGGCGAAGTCCCTCAGCCCGCCGAGGGTGACCTCGTCGGCGTCGCGGGGAACCACGACGGCGACCACGATCTCGCCCCACTCGGGGTCGGGCCTGCCCACCACCACGACGTCGCGTACGGCGGGGTGCCCGGCCAGGACCTCGGCGACCGCGCCGGCCACGACCTTGCGGCCGCCGGTGTTGATCACGTCGTCGGCCCGGCCCAGCACGGTGAGCCGTCCGTCCTCCATCGAGCCCAGGTCGGAGGTGACGAACCAGCCGCCCTCGAACGGCCGCTCCTCGCGCAGCCGGTAGCCCGAGAACAGCACCGGCCCCGCGATCCGCACCCGGCCGTCGCCGCCGATCTTGACCTCGACGCCGTCGAGCGGGACGCCGTCGTACACGCACCCGCCGCTCGTCTCGCTGGAGCCGTACGTGGTGACGATCCTCGCCCCCGCCGCGCGGGCCTCGGCCAGCAGGCCAGCGGGAGCGGCGGCCCCGCCGAGCAGGATCGTGGCGAAGGCCGCGACGTCGGCGCCCGCGTCCAGCATCCGCCGCAGCTGGGTGGGGACCAGCGAGACGTGGTCGGCCCCGCTCGCGGCGACGTCGGCGGGGGAGAAGCGCGCGTGGACGATCGGCTCGGTGCCGCACAGCAGCGACCGGATGAGCACCTGCGCGCCCGAGATGTGCGACGGCGGCAGGCAGCACAGCCAGCGGTCGCCCTCGCGGGCGCCGAGCCTGGCCAGCGAGGCGCGGGCCGAGGCGAGCAGCGCCTCGGCCGTCAGCTCCACCCCCTTCGGCGTGCCGGTGGAGCCGGAGGTCGCGATGATCAGCGCGGCGTCGGACGGCTCGCCGTCCGGCTCGCGCCGCACGCCGTCGGGGGTGACGACATGGGTGGGGCGCAGCGCGGCGAGCGTCGCCTCCAGCGCGGGCCTCGGGAGGTCGGGCGACAGCGGCAGCACGGCGGGCCCGTCGCCCGTCAGGGCCTGCCGTACGGCCTCGGACAGGGCGGGACCCGGAGGCAGGACGACGGCGTGCACGGGTCGCTGTCCCGGGCGGTGTCCGTGAGGGCTGAGCACGGTCGTAAGGTTAGTCCCGGCGCGGTGGCCGGAGGCGACCGCCTGGTCGGTGACGGCGCCTGGTTCATGACGGCGCGTGGTCGGTGACGGCGCCTCGTTGGTGCGGGAGCGCCTGGTTGGTGACGGCGAAGGAGCGGGTGTGACGAGCGGGGTCGACTGGAAGCGGTCGGGCGAGTACGAGGACATCATCTACGAGACCGCGGAGGGGATGGCGAAGATCACCATCAACCGCCCCGAGCGGCACAACGCCTTCCGGCCCACGACCTTGTTCGAGCTCCGCGAGGCCTTCAACCGCGCCCAGGAGGACACCGAGGTCGGTGTGATCATCTTCACCGGCGCCGGGGACAAGGCGTTCTGCTCCGGCGGCGATCAGAAGATCCGCGGCGACGACGGCTACGTGGACGACAAGACCCACGGCATCGGCCGGCTCAACGTCCTGGACCTGCAGGTGCAGATCCGCCGCTGCCCCAAGCCGGTCATCGCCATGGTGGCGGGCTACGCCATCGGCGGCGGCCACGTGCTGCACGTCTGCTGCGACCTGACGATCGCCGCCGACAACGCCAGGTTCGGCCAGACCGGCCCCAAGGTGGGTTCGTTCGACGGCGGGTACGGCTCCTGGCTGCTCGCCGAGACGGTGGGCCTCAAGCGGGCCCGCGAGATCTGGTACCTGTGCCGCCAGTACGACGCGGAGACCGCGCTCCAGTGGGGCCTGGTCAACGCGGTGGTGCCGCTGGAGCGCCTGGAGGAGGAGACCGTCCAGTGGGCCCGCGAGCTGCTGGAGAAGTCGCCCCTCGCGCTGCGCATGCTGAAGGGCGCGCTCAACGCGGTGACCGACGGCGCGGCCGGGATGCAGCAGTTCGCCGGCGACGCGACGTTGATCTACTACATGAGCGAGGAGGCCCAGGAGGGCCGCGACGCGTTCAAGGAGAAGCGCAAGCCGGACTTCTCGAAGTTCCCCCGCCGTCCGTAGAAGGCCGCGTGATGACGGCGGCTTCTCCTTTTTGCCGTACGCTTGCGGCTGCGGGAACGGGAGGAGACGGGCGGGTGGATATAAACCGGGCCGGCCGGGGCGTTTCGGAGGCGCGGCGGTGAACCCGGCGACCGCCCTCTCGACCGTCCTGATCGACGAACTGGTGCGTTGCGGGGTCACCGATGTGGTGCTCGCCCCGGGTTCCCGGTCGGCGCCGCTGGCGCTCGCCGCGCACGCGGAGTCGCGGGTGCGGCTGCACGTGCGCGTCGACGAGCGGTCGGCCTCGTACCTCGCGCTCGGCCTGGCCAAGCGGTCCGAGCGGCCGGTGGCCCTGATCTGTACCTCGGGCACGGCAGCGGCCAACTTCCACCCCGCCGTGATCGAGGCGTCCGAGTCCGGCGTGCCGCTGCTCCTGCTGACCGCCGACCGGCCGCCCGAGCTGCGCGGCACCGGCGCCAATCAAACGATCGACCAGGTCAAGCTGTACGGCTCGGCCGTGCGCTGGTTCGCCGAGGTCGGGGTGCCTGAGGATCGGCCGGGCCAGGTCGCCTACTGGCGGTCGCTGGTGTGCCGGGCCTGCCAGCGCGCCGCCGGGCCGCCGGACCCCGGGCCCGTCCACCTCAACGTGGCCTTCCGCGAGCCGCTGATCCCCGACGGCGACGCGAGCTGGTGCGAGCCGCTGGACGGCGACGCCTCCGGCGCGTGGTTCCGGGCGCGGGTCGCGCCGCCCTCCGCCGCCCTGCACATCCCGCCGACCCGGCGCGGGGTGCTGGTCGTCGGCGACGGCGCCGCCAACGTGCGGCGATACGTCGCCGCCGCGGGAATGGCGGGCTGGCCGGTGCTGTCGGAGCCCAACGGCGGCGGCAGGTACGGCGACCACGCCGTCTCGACCTACCACTTCCTGCTGGGCGACCAGGAGTGGGCCGACGCCCACCGGCCCGACGTCGTGGTCACCCTCGGCCGCCCAGGCCTGTCGCGCCCGCTGCTGTCGTGGCTGCGCCGGGCCGAGGAGCACATCGTGGTCTCCCCCGACCTGACCCGGTGGCCCGACCCGACCCGCTCGGCGACGCAGGTGGCCCAGGCCGTGGAGATCCCGATCGCGGCGGGAGGCGACGCCTGGCTGCGGGCCTGGCGGCACGCCGACCACGTGGCCCGCGACGCGATCGACGCCGTGCTCGACTCCTCCGGGCTGACCGAGCCGCGGCTGGCCAGGGACCTCGTCGAGGTGCTGCCCAACGGCTCGCTGCTGTTCTGCGGGTCGTCCATGCCGATCCGCGACCTCGACCAGGCCATGCGCCCCCGGCGGGGGCTGCGGCTGATGGCCAACCGGGGCGCGTCGGGCATCGACGGCCTGGTCTCCTCCGCCGTGGGGGCGGCGCTCGCCCACAACGGCCCGGCGTACGCGCTGATCGGCGACCTCACGCTGCTGCACGACCAGAACGGCCTGATCCTCGGCCCGCGCGAGCCCCGGCCCGACCTGTGCCTCGTGGTGGTGAACAACGACGGCGGCGGCATCTTCTCGCTGCTGCCGCAGGCCGCGCTGGAGGACCCGTTCGAGCGGGTGTTCGGCACCCCCCACGGGGTGGATTTCGGTTACGTCGCCGCCGCGAGCGGCCTGCCGTACACGCTGGTCGAGGACCCGGAGGAGCTGTCCAGGGCGATCAAGGGGGACGGCCTGCGCATCGTGGAGGCGCGCACCGACCGGGTGAGCAACGCGGCCGTCCACGCCGCGATGCGCGACGCCGTCCGCGCCGCGATGCGCGACTGATCCTCTCCCGGTCCTCTCGCGGTCCTCTCCGGGCCGGAGACGGCGGACGCCCGTCCTTCTGCCGGGTTACCCGCCATGGTCCTTCCGACGGATGCCGCACCCGTGGGGCGACGGCAGAATGGGTGCTGTCATCGCATAGAGGGAGTGAGATGCACGTCGACGAGTGGCTGCAGACCATCCCGTCCGTCTGGGTCTACGTGCTCGTGGGCGCCGTCATCGGGCTGGAGAGTCTGGGCATCCCGCTCCCGGGTGAGATCGTGCTGGTGAGCGCCGCGCTGCTGTCGTCCAGAGGGGTCGTGGACCCTTTGGTCGTCGGGCTCTGCGCGAGCGGCGGCGCGATCGTGGGGGACTCCATCGGCTACCTGATCGGCCGCAAGGGCGGACGGGCGCTGTTCGACCGGCTGGGACGGCGCTTCCCCAAGCACTTCGGCCCCGCGCACATCGCCAGGGCGGAGCACATGTTCAACCGCCACGGGATGTGGGCGGTGTTCTTCGGCCGCTTTATCGCCCTGCTGCGGATCCTCGCCGGGCCGCTGGCCGGGGCCCTGCACATGCCGTACTGGCGCTTCCTCGTCGCCAACGTCCTCGGCGGCGTCGCGTGGGCAGGCGGGACCACGGCCGGGGTCTACTACCTGGGTGTGGTGGCCGACAAGTGGCTCAAGGGCTTCTCCTGGGTGGGGCTGGTGGTCGCCGTCCTGGTCGGCATCGGCACCACCCTGTGGCTCAAGCGCAAGGCCGCCAAGGCCGCGAGCGAGGAGGAGACCGTGCCGGAGACCGTCAGCGCCTCGTAACGCGCCGTCCGTTTTCCGCCGGTCTTCGGGGCGGGCGCAGGGCCACGATAAGGACATGGCGTTCGACATCAGGGCCATCGCGCCCGACGTGTGTGACCAGCTCAGGAAGACCGACGACGCCGGGCGGAGGCCGCGCCGGATCGTCGAGGAGGAGGGCGGCAGCCCGCTGCGCTGCTGCCTGCGCCGCTCCCGGCCCGGGGAGGCGGTCCTGCTCGCGGCCTACGCGCCGCTGCGCCGCTGGGCGCTGGAGACCGGCGCCGACCCCGGGGCGTACGAGGAGGTCGGTCCGGTGTTCGTCCACGAGGAGCCGTGTGAAGGGCCCCAGCCGGAAGCAGGGCCCGGCTATCCGGCGGCGATGGGCGGCCCGCGGCGGGTCTTCCGCACCTACCGCGCCGACGGCTCCATCCTGGACGGGCACCTCGTGGAGGCGCACCGGTCGGAAGACCCCGTCGCGGCGTCGACCCTGCTGGACGTCCTGCTGGAGGACCCGGAGACCGCGGTGGTCCACGTGCGGGCCGTGGAGTTCGGCTGCTTCCTGTTCGAGGTGCGGCGCAGCGTGTAGGACAATCCCGCTTCCGGTGATGCGCCGGCCGCTATCGCCTCAAGCGGCTGACCGAGATCGGCGGGCTGGACCTGACCGACCCCGGCGCGCGGCTCCCGGAGCGTACGCGCCGCCCAATGTGCAACCGACGGTTGCGTGAATGGCGGCCTGGCGATAGCCTCATGTGCAACCGAAAGTTGCAGGAGGCTGACGTGGAGTTCGGCACCATCGAGCGTGAGATCTACATCGAGGCGTCACCGGAGATCGTCTTCGAGGTCGTGAGCAGCCCCGGCCACCTCAAGGAGTGGTGGCCGGACGACGCCAGGTACGAGCCGGCCCCCGGGGCGGCGGGGGACATCGTCTTCGGCGACCCCGACGCCGGCGGGGCGGTGGTGTCGTTCACCGTCGTCGACGTGCGGCCCCCACGTACGTTCTCGTTCCGCTGGACGCACCCGGCGGGCGAGGTCGCGGCGGAGGGCAATTCGCTGCTGGTCACCTTCGACCTGACCCCCTCGGGTGCCGGGACGCTGCTCAAGATGACCGAGTCCGGCTTCCGCGAGATGGGCTGGGAGGCCGCCGTCCTCGAACAGCAGTACCGGGAGCACGCCACCGGCTGGGACTTCTACCTGCCGCGGCTGGCGCCGTACGTCGCGACGCTGCGGGTGCGGCCGTGAGCGTCACGGCGGCCGAGGACGTCGACGACGGCCTCTGGTCCGCGATCGGAGACCCGACCCGGCGGCGGATGCTCGACCTGCTGCTCATCGAGGGCGACGGCACCGCGACATCGCTGGCCCAGCGGCTTCCGGTCACCCGTCAGGCGGTGGCCAAGCACCTCGGCGTCCTCGACCGGGCCGGCCTGGTCCGGGGGACGCCGGCGGGCCGGGAGAAGCGGTATCGGGTGGACGACGCCCAGCTCGCCCGCGCGGTGGCCCAGCTGTCGTCCGTCGGGGCGGCGTGGGACGCCCGGCTGCGGCGGATCAAGCGGATCGCCGAGGCGATCCAGCGCACCCAACAGGACTGACGAGACCGAGGAGAACCGAAGGTGGCGGACATTCTGCACAGGATCGGGGTCAAGACCCCGGCGCCGGAGAAGGTGTACGACGCGCTGACGACCGTCGAAGGCCTCGCCGGCTGGTGGACCGACGACACGAAGGGGAGCGGCGACGTCGGCGGCGTGCTCGAGTTCCGGTTCCCGCCCGGCGGCTTCGACATGGAGGTCGTCGAGCTGCGTCCGTCCGAGCGGGTGGCGTGGCGGGTGGTCGACGGCCCCGAGGAATGGGTCGGAACGACGATCGACTGGGACCTCCGGCAGGACGGCGACTACACGATCGTGCTGTTCAGGCACCGGGGCTGGAAGGAGCCCGTGGAGTTCATGCACCACTGCAGCACCAAGTGGGCCACGTTCCTGATGAGCCTGAAGTCCCTGGTGGAGACCGGCGAGGGCGCGCCGGCGCCCCGGGACGTCCAGATCAGCGACTGGCACTGAGAGATCGGTGGCGCTGAGCGGGCGGCCGGAACCGGGCCGGCGCGCCGCTCAGCGGGGTCGCAGCCCGTCGAGGATGAGCCGGGCGATGTGCGCGGAGCGCTCCCGGCTGGTTTCCGCGCCCGCGTGGCGGATCGCGGCGAAGGCGCCGGCGACCAGGGCCATCACCTCGCCGACGGTGAGGTCGGGGCGTACGGCGCCGGCTGCCTGCGCGCGATCGAGCAGGTCCGCGACACGGCGCGTGAGGTCCGCCGCGACATCGGGGGCGGCGGTACGCAGGTCGAACTCGGCCGCCACCAGCGCGCTCTTCACCGCCACGTTCTCCGCGCCGCTCGCCATCATCGCGGACAGCAGCGTGAACAGGGCGGTGGGATCGCCGGTTGTGGCGAGTGCCTCCCCTTCCGCCACCAGTTTCCTGATCTGGTCGATCGCGACGGCGAGATAGAGCGCCTCCTTCGTCGGGAAGTGCCGGTGGACGGTGCCCGGACCGACGCCCGCGCGGCGGGCGATCTCGTCGAGCGAGACGCCGAGCCCCTCCGTCGCGAACAGCCGCTGCGCGGTCCGCAGGACGCGTTCGCGATTGCGGCGCGCGTCGGCCCGCAGCTCACGGTCGCTTCCGGGACCTGCCGCCGGGTTCGCCGGGCCTGGTCGAGATGGCTGGCTGGACATACGCGGATCAGCATAACCGGGGCGCCGCACCGCATAGTATGGGCAGAACCGGGGCGGCGCACCGGTTAGGCCTCGCGTCGCCCATGACCGATCCGCCGGCCACGAGGAGACCACGCCGATGACCACACGCGAGGACGCGACCGCCCTGGTGCTCCGGATGCAGGAGTGCTTCAACAGCCGGCGCTTCGACCAGGCCGCCGACCTGCACACCCCCGGCTTCTTCAGCCATCCGCTCGGCGTCCCCGGGTTCGAGGCGGGCAAGCGGGCCTGGCGCGCGCTCGTCGCCCGGTATCCCGGCATCCGCGTCGTCGCTCAGGACATCTTGGTCGACGGCGACAAGGCCGCCGTCCGCTCGACCGTCGAGGGGATCACGGCTGCGGACGGCGACGAAGGGCCCATGCTGTTCGAGATCTTCCGCATCGACGACGGCCGGTTCGCGGAGATGTGGGGGGCCGGCTCGGGATTCCCGCCCGCGGCCGGTCCCGAGGACGTGGTCGCCGGATGAGCCGTCGGCGGCGACCTCGTCCAGCAGCGACGGGATCGGCTCGACCCCGATGCCCGGGCCGGTGGGCACGGTCAGATGCCCGTTCTCCCGCGGGTACAGCCCGTCGGGGCCGCTCAGCCGCGCGCCGCCTCCACCAGGCCCGCCAGCAGCGCCGCACGGCCCGGCATCTCGGCCACGACCACGTGCTCGTCGTCGGCGTGCGCGCCGCCGCCGACCGCGCCGAGCCCGTCCAGGGTCGGGCAGCCGGCCCCTGCGGTGAGGTTGCCGTCCGACGCGCCGCCGACGGCCGCGCCCGCCGGGGGAGCGAGCCCGAGGCCGGCGGCGACCCGCTGGGCGAGCGCGAACAGACCGGCCGACGAGGCCGGTTCGAGCGGCGGGCGGTTCGGGCCGCCGAGAACCTCCACGCGCGTGCCGGGCGTCCGGGGTGACAGCGCCCGCATCAGCGTGTCCACCCGGAGCTGGGCCGCGACGGTAGGCACGCGCACGTCCACGGCCAGGCGGGCCAGCGCGGGCACGGTGTTCATGGTGGTGCCGCCGGACAGCAGCGTGGGCGTGACCGTCGTTTCGTCCAGGGTCCCGTCCGGGCCGTCCGAAGTCCCGTCCGGACTCGCGGCCGGGGTCGCCATCGCGGCGACGGCGAGGATCTGGTGGGCGAGTTCCACTCCGGCGTTGGCTCCCTTGCCGGGATCGAGGCCCGCGTGGGCGGCCCGGCCGTGCACCACCACCTCGTACGCCGAGATGCCCTTGCGCGCGGTCTTCAGCGCGCCGCCCTCGGCGCTCGCCTCCAGCACGAAGGCGGCGGCGCAGCCGCGTGCCGACTCCTCGACCAGGGCGCGGGAGGACGGCGAACCGACCTCCTCGTCCCCGGTGACCAGCACGCACACGCCGTCGGGGGAGGGCAGCGTGGCCAGCGCGTGGAACAGTTGCACCAGCCCGGCCTTCATGTCGAACACCCCAGGCCCCCGCGCGATCCCGTCGCTGACCGACCACGGCCGCGTACGCAGGGAGCCGATCGGCCATACCGTGTCGTGGTGGCCGAGCAGCAGCACGCGCGGCTCGCCGAAGCTCCACCGCAGGTGCGTCACCCCGTCGATCACGATGGTCTCGGGAGGCATGCCGAGCAGGCGGCGCCCCTGGCCGGCGACGACGGCGGCGCTGCGGGCCACCGCCTCGTGGTCGGCGGAGAACGACTCGCAGCAGACGAGCTCCTCCAGGTCGGCCAGCATGGCTGAGAGGTTCACGACCGTCGTCACCGGGGCCTGCCCAGCTCAGCCTGGAACAGCCGCCGCACGTTGCCGCCGAGGATCTTCAGGATGTCGTCTTCCGCCAGGCCGCGCCGCAGCAGGGCCGCGGTGACCAGGGGCAGCCCGCGCGGCCCGTCCAGCCCGGGCAGGGCGGCGTAGGGGTCGATGCCGTCGAAGCCGAAGTCCTCACAGCACGGGGGAGTGGTGTCGTGCAGCACCTCGCGGACGAAGTCGGGCCCCAGCCCCACGTGGTCGATCCCGGCGACCTCCGCGACATGCTCGATGTGGTCCACCAGCCGCTCCACGGTGTGGCCGGCGGGGTCCTCGGCGAGGAAGACGGGGAAGAAGTTGACGCAGACGACCCCGCCGGTGGCGGCGACGCCGCGGATCTGGTCGTCGGTGAGGTTGCGGTGGTGGTCGCGCAGGGCGCGGGCGGACGAATGCGTCGCCATCACCGGCCGGCCGGCGAGCTCCAGCACGTGCTCGACGCCGCGTGCGCCCAGGTGGGAGATGTCGAAGATCATGCCGAGCCGCTCCATCTCGCGGACGGCCGCCACCCCGGCGTGGGTCAGCCGTCCGCCCGTGGCGTCCTCGCCGCTGCCGTCCGCCAGGGGCGTGCGCCCCCAGTGGGCGATCGAGGCCACCCGTACGCCGAGCCGGTGCAGGGTGGGCAGCAGTTCGACGGAGGAGTCGAGGCCGGGCATGCTCTCCAGCGCCAGGACCAGGGCGATCACGCCGTCGTCGAGGGCACGGTCGACCTGTGCGCCGTCCAGGCACAGCCGTACGGCGTCCGCGTTGCCCTCGGCCAGCACGTGCGCGCACTCGATCATGCGCAGGGTCTGGCGCAGCGCGCCCTCCGGGCGGTAGCGGTCGTCCACGAAGACGGGCAGCACCTGGAGGTCCACCCCGCCGTCCCGCAACTGGGGCAGCCACCGTTCCCTGAAGAACTGCGCCCACCGGGCCGGCGGGCGTTCGGCGACGGCCATCAGCAGGTCGTTGTGCGTGTCCGCGACGACCGCGCGGTGGTGGAGGCTGGAGGGGAGTTCGACTGACACCCCGCCGACGGTACGGCAGGGAGGGAGCGGGGCAATTCGTCGGGTCGCACCAAAAGGCGCCGCGATGTTCGTCCAGCCCCACAAAGGCCTCACCTTACTTTGTAAAGGCGGCGCGCTGAATAAGCTGACCTTGTGGCAGCGCCGTACCGGACGATCAGGGACATCGTCGAGCACGAGATCGAGATCCGCCGTTCGCGTTTCATCTGCGCGCTCGCCCCCGCCGCCACGGAGGAGGCCGCGCGGGAGTTCGTCGCCGAGCGCAGGCGGCTCTACGCCGACGCGACCCACAACTGCACGGCGTACGTCGTCGGCGAGCGCGTGCGCAGGGCGGACGACGACGGGGAGCCCGGCGGCACGGCCGGCACGCCGATGCTGGAGATGCTCACCCGGCGCGGCTTCGCCGACGTGGTCGCCGTCGTCACCCGTTACTTCGGCGGGGTGCTGCTGGGCGCGGGCGGCCTCGCGCGGGCGTACGGCGGCGCGGTGGGGGAGACGCTCGACCGGGCGGAGGCGGTCGAGATGGTCCCCGCGGCCGTCGTGACCGTGTCGGTCGGCCACGCGCAGGCCGGGAGGCTGGAAAGCGACCTGCGCGCCTCGCCGTACGCGCTGCGGGGTGTGGACTACGGTTCGCGGGTCGCCTTCGAGGTGGCGGTGGCCGAGGACCGGCTCCCCGTCTTCGAGGAGTGGATCGCGGCGCTCACCGCCGGGCGGGCCGAGACCGAGCGCGGCGGCACCGTCCACCTCGCCCGCTGACCGCGGGCGGCACCATCCGCACCCCGTTCAACGCCGCCGGCACCCCGCCCGCGGCGGTCCCGCCGTCAAGAGGACGTGAACCGCGCTCGCGCCCACATCCGAGTCCTCGGCGAAAGCGCCGTCGCGACCCTGAAAGCGTGGAAGCCGGTGTCGAATCTCCGCTGCCGCCCCCACCCACGCCACCGCGATCCTTCAGGCCATCCTCGTCCTGCACGCCGTCGAAGACGACCGCTACTCGCGATGAAAAAGGCTCAATGAACCGGATATAACAGAAGTGCTGGTTGGCGATGACCCGCGAACCGCGTTCCATCGAGGACTCCGCACGTCCAAAGGGAATGATCTATGGGGCGTAAAAGGCGAGGTGCGTCTTTCGTGGCTTTTGTCGGATTAATCGCCTCGTTAATGGGGATCGCCACTTTTTTGGGCATTTCTTCAGTGAAAGATATCCCTGGTTGGGGATCTACTCCCTCTCCCTCTCCCAGTGCCGCCGCGTCCACGCCGGATCCCGAGGTGACAGAGCGGGAGGCCGCGGACGACGCCGTGATGGACGGTGATCGGGCCTGTGCGAAGGTGCTCAAACGGATCGACGAGATGAACCGGCTGGCTGGAAACGACGCGGCCACGTTCCATCCGTGGGCCGAGAAGATCCTCGAACTGCGCACCTTGCTGCTCCGCCGGTGGCGTGCCGCGATGGAAGACCTCCCGGACGGTATGCGGTTCTCGATGCGGAAGATCTGGGACGACTACGAGAAGGCGAACTGGGCCTGGTCGAAAATGGCCGACGGCATCGGCCGCTTTGAGTGGAAGACGGCCTCCGCCTATCTCGATATGTACGCGAAATATGATGACTCGGCGATAAAGCGCGCCAACGACCTGGGCTTCTCCTCCTGTAACTACACCTGGCCCCGGCCGAGTGGCCTGTGAGCGCGCCCTCGGGGCTCACCCCTCCAGGGCGTATCGCATCGCGCGGAGCTTGGCCTGCGCCTCGGCGAGCTCGGCGGCGGGGTCCGACCCGGCCATGATGCCGCAGCCGGCGAACAGCCGGGCGCGTCTGCCCGAGACGTACGCGCAGCGCAGCGCGATGCCCCACTCGCCGTCGCCACGCGAGTCGATCCAGCCGACCGGCCCGGCGTAGCCCGCGCGGTCCATGCCCTCCAGCTCGCGGATGACGCCGAGCGCGGCCCCGGTGGGCGTCCCGCCGACGGCGGCCGTGGGATGCATGGCCGCCACCACGTCGAGCACCGACGCGCCGTCGGACAGCCGCCCGGTGACCCGGCTGGCCAGATGCTGCACGTTGGGCAGCACCAGGAGCTCGGGCTCGTCGGGGACGTCCAGCGCCGAGCAGAGGGGGCCGAGCGCCTCCCGGACCGAGGCGACCGCGCAGGCATGCTCGTGACGGTCCTTCTTCGAGGCGTACAGCGCGGCGGCGCGGGCGGCGTCCTCGGCCGGGCCGCCGCCCCGCGCCGTCGTGCCCGCGAGCACCAGCGACTCCACCGCCTGGCCGGTGTGCCGCACCAGGAGTTCCGGCGTCGCGCCGACCAGCCCGTCCACCGAGAACGTGTAGCACTCGGGGTAGCGCTCGGCCAGCCGTCCCAGCAGCACCCGGGGGTCGATGTCCCGCTCCGCTACGGCCATCAGGTCGCGGGCGAGCACGACCTTGTCCAGCCTGCCGTCCTTGATCCGGCGTACGGCTCGCGCGACCCGGTGCTCCCACTCCAGCGCCGACAGCGAGCCGTCGGCGTAGCGGATGCGGCCGGGCTCCCTCGGCGGGGTGGCCAGGTCGAAGGCGCTGTCGCCGATCGTGGTGAGCCAGGCGCGGCCGTCCCGGCGGGCGAGCACCACGCGGGGGACGACCAGCACGGTCCCCTGGGCGTCGCCGTCGAAGGTGAAGGAGCCGAAGGCGACCGGTCCCGAGCCCGGCACGCCGACCTCGTCCTCGATGAGCGCCCCGGCGAACAGCGAGGAGAGCCAGCCGCGGGCCCAGTCGAACCGGCCGGCGCCCGGCGGCACCGACGCGCGTGCCGCCTCCCCCCAGCCCACGAGCCCCTCGCCGTGTCTGATCCAGGCGTACGGCGCGGCGTCGGGCAGACGCGCCAGCAGATCGTCAGGGTCGCTCACCGCGACCGTGCGAACCACGAGGGGCCGGATAAGAGCGACAGTCACCCGACTCACTCTACGCAGGATCTGAACGTGTTCGACAAGAGGCCCCCCATGCGGTCCCGGGTTCCCTCTGTCAAGCCGCGATAGGAACTTGGTCATGGAAGGCTCGACTTCCCTGGTGGCGATAGAGCGCACCTCCACGCGATCCCTACCTTTGATCTCCCGGAGGTGCCCATGATCAAGAAGATCACGCCGGTCCTGGCCACGGCCGTCCTGCTCGTGCCGACCGCCGCTCATGCCCGTACGACGCCCGCCGTGATGGCGGCGCTGGGCGACTCGATCAGCGCGGGGTTCAACGCCTGCGGCTGGTACGTCGCCTGCACGTCCCGCTCATGGTCCGCGGGAGACTCGTCATCGGTGAACAGCCACTACCTGCGCCTGCTCGCCATGGGGAGCGCGATCAAGGGGCACAACCTGAACTTCGCCGTCCCGGGGGCGACCAGCGCCGACCTGGCCGGACAGGCGCGCAAGGCCGTCGAGGCCGGGGCAGGCTACGTCACCGTGCTGATCGGCGCGCAGGACGCCTGTGTGGGCACGGAGAAGGAGATGACCCCGGTGGGCGCCTTCCGGCGCAACGTCGACGCCGCCTTCGACGTGCTGCGGCCCGCCGGCGCGCGGGTCTACGTCGCGAGCATTCCGGACGTCAAACGCCTGTGGCAGGTCGGCAAGGACAACGGGTGGGCACGCGTCTTCTGGGGGATCGGTCACATCTGCCAGTCGATGCTGGCCAACCCGAAGTCCACGGCGAAGAAGGACGAGGCCAGGCGCGACCGGGTGCGCGAGCGGGTGATGGACTACAACGAGCAGCTCAGGCAGGCGTGCGAGAGCTACGGCCCGGCCTGCCGCTACGACGGGGGTGCGGTCTTCTCCTATCCCTTCACGCTGAAGCAGGTGAGCGCGTGGGACTACTTCCACCCCAACGCGGACGGGCAGAAGGCGCTCGCCAAGATCACCTTTGACGCCAAGTTCTTCGCCGACGTCGAGCCCTGATCCCGCAGCATGCCCTGACCCCGCACTCTGCCCTGCAGCCGCGGGGCCCGATCGTCAGCCGGCGCGGCGGAGTCGGCCGAGGGTCTGCTCCAGTTCCTCCTGCAGCACGCGGCCCGCGCCGTCGGCGTCGCCGCGCTCGACGGCGTCGACGAACGCCGCATGGGTGTGGTCTCCCGGGTTCGGGTCGCCCGCCCGCAGATCGAGCAGGTCGACCAGGGCGACCAGCCCCTCGCGTAGCCGGGGGACGAACTCGGCGAACAGGTCGGTCAGCACCGGGTTGTGCGCGGCGGCGACGACAGCCGCGTGCAGGGCGATGTCGGCGTCGACGAAGGCGGCGTCACCGTCCCGTGCGGCGGCCCGCCGGGCCTCCAGCGCCGCGTGCAGCGCCGTCACGTCGTCCGGCGTACGGCGCCGCGCCGCCAGCCGGGCGGCCTGCACCTCGACCAGCATGCGCACCTCGTAGACGTCGGCCACGGCGGCACGGCGCAGGCGGGAGGTCCAGTCCTCCGCGGGACTGGTGGCGATGACGAAGACGCCGGCCCCCTGCCGCGCCTGGACCAGCCCGGCGCCGGCCAGCGCGCGCAGGGCCTCGCGGACGGTGGAACGGCCCACGCCCAGGGTCTTGGCCAGGGTCGTCTCGCCGGGCAGCCGGGTGCCGACCGGCCAGAGGCCCTCCGCGATCTGCTCGCGCAGGCTCTCGGCGGCCTGGTCGACGAGGGGGCTGCGGTGGAGCGCGCCGAGCGCCATCGCGTTTCACCTCTCAGGTTGTCTGAGGAGTTGTCGTGTGGTTAGTCTACCGCCATGTCGTCGCGCTGGTTCTCCGGCCGTTTTCCCGGCCTGCTTCTCGGCCGCCGCGGCGGGGTTTGATCCGATGACCGGCGCCCCGCCGCGGGGTGCCGTGCCGCCGGTCGCCCTCCGACCGAAGGATCACCGTCGTGACCGCCGTCTCCACTGCTTTCCCCACGCTTCGCACCCCGGCCGGCCCGGTGCCCGCCGACGCTCCCGCCTGGAATCCCCAGCGGGGCAGCGCGATGCCCCACCACCGCTATCGGCCCGCGCACGAACGGGTCGAGATTCCCGAGATCCGCCGCACCTGGCCGGGGCACCGGATCGAGCGTGCCCCGCTGTGGGTGCCCGTCGACCTGCGTGACGGCAACCAGGCGCTGGCCGAGCCGATGGACACCCCGCGCAAGCGCCGCATGTTCGACCTCCTCGTCGCGATGGGGTTCAAGGAGATCGAGGTCGGCTATCCGTCGTCGAGCCGGACCGACTTCGACTTCGTCCGTCACCTGGCCGTGAGCGGCGCGGTGCCGGACGACGTGACCCCTGTGGTGTTCACGGCGGCCCGCCGCGACCTCATCGAGCAGACCTTCGCCTCCATCCAGGGCATGCCCCGGGCGGTGGTGCACCTGTACACCGCGACCGCGCCGGTCTGGCGCGACGTCGTCCTGGGGCAGGACCGGGCCGGCCTGCACGCGCTGATCCGGGACGCCGCCGGGCACATCGCGCTGCTCGCCGACGCCGTGCCGGGCACGGCGGTGCGGTTCGAGTTCTCCCCGGAGGTCTTCAACTGCACCGAGCCCGACTTCGTCCTGGAGGTCTGCAACGGGCTCACCCGGTTGTGGGACGCCTCGCCGGACCGGCCGGTGATCCACAACCTGCCGGCCACCGTCGAGATCGCCACGCCGAACCTGTACGCCGACCAGATCGAGTACATGCACCGGCACCTCGAACGGCGTGACGCGGTCATCCTCTCGGTCCACCCGCACAACGACAGGGGCACCGGGGTGGCCTGCGCGGAGCTCGCCGTACTGGCCGGGGCCCAGCGCGTCGAGGGCTGCCTGTTCGGCAACGGCGAGCGCACCGGGAACGTCGACCTCGTCACCCTCGCGCTCAACCTGTACGCGCAGGGCGTCGACCCCATGGTGGACCTCTCCGACATCGACGTCATCCGGCGGACCGTCGAGGAGTGCAACCGCCTGCCCGTCCACGTGCGGCATCCGTACGGGGGCGACCTGGTCTACACGGCCTTCTCCGGGACCCACCAGGACGCGATCAGCAAGGGCCTCGCCCACCACGAACGCGCCGCGGCCGAGCGGGGCCTGCCGGTGGGGGAGGCGCCCTGGTCGGTGCCCTACCTGCCGATCGACCCGGCCGACGTCGGACGCACGTACGAGGCGGTCATCCGGGTCAACAGCCAGTCGGGCAAGGGCGGCATCGCCCACCTCCTCCAGGTCCATCACGGGCTCGACCTGCCGAAAGCGCTGCGCGCCGAGTTCTCCCGCGTCGTCCAGGACGCGACGGACCGCAGCGGGCAGGAGGCCACGCCGAAGGACCTGCTCCGGTTGTTCCGCGCCGCGTACGTGCTGGAGGACGGGCCGGTCACGCTGTCGTCGCTGACCGCCGGCGGCGACGGATTCCACTGCCGGGTACGGCGGGACGGGCGCGAGAGCGGGGGGACCGGCGCCGAGCCGGTGGCGGCCCTCGCCGCCGCGCTGGAGGCGTCGGGAATCGCGGTGCGGCTGCTCTGGCAGGGTGGGCATCCGGCGGAGGGCGGCGCCGTCGCCTACGCCCGGTGCCGCGTCGGCGGCACGCCCGTCTGGGGGGCCGGTGAGGACGCCGACGCCGTGACGGCGTCCGCCCGCGCGGTGCTCGCCGCCGTCAACCGCGCCTTGGCCGGGCAGCGGGACGACCTCTCGCAGGGGTAGCCGGGCCGCATGATCGGGCAGAGGGCCTCCCGGTGGACTCTCCCCCTGTGGGAGGCCCGACGCTACCGGTGCACCGCCGTCAGGATGAGGGGAGCGAGCATGGCCGTCGTGAAGGACGTCGAGGCCCGGGGGATGCAGCACTGCGAGACGACGGCGCTGGGAGTGCTGTTGCGGCATGAGGGACTCGACGTGTCCGAGCCCATGCTGTTCGGCCTGGGCTCGGGCCTGTCCTTCGTCTACTGGGACAGCAAGGGCATGCCGTTCCCCCTGCTCGGAGGCCGCGTCAGGCCGTTCGAGCTCACCGTGAACCTGGCGGCCAGGCTGGGACTGACGTTGACGACCGAGGAGACCACCTCACCGCGCAAGGCGTGGCGGAACGTGGCCGCCCCCGTCGACGCCGGTCGGCCGGTCGGCGTCCAGCTCGACTGCTACCACCTGGACTATTTCCGCTCCACGGTGCACTTCGGCGGTCATGTCGTCGCGATGTACGGCTACGACGAGCACGACGTCTACCTCGTGGACACCGGCCAGCAGGGAGGAGCGGTGCGCACCAGCCGGGCCGGCTTCGCCATGGCACGTGCAGAACGCGGCCCGATGACCGCGAGGAACCGATCGTTCACCATCACCGCGCCGGCTCACCCGCTCACCTGGCAGGACCGGATCGTCCCCGCCATCAGAGCCTGCGCCGACGCGTTCCTCGCCCCTCCCATCGCGAATCTGGGCTATCGCGGCATCGAGAAGGCCGGTAGGAAGGTGCCCGGCTGGCTCCGGCGCGCCGGCGACCCGCGGCGGGATCTGCCGCAGGCCGCCCTCCTGATGGAGAAGGGCGGCACCGGCGGCGCCCTTTTCCGCGCCCTCTACCGCGACTTCCTCGCCGAGTGCACCCATCTGATCGACGACCACAACCTCCGCGCAGGTCACCGGCTGTACGCCGAGGCCGCCGTCCTCTGGACGCAGGTGTCCACCCTGATCGCGAAGGCGGGAGAGAGCGGCGACGCGGGCTGCCTCGACCAGGCCGGCGCCATCCTCCACGATCTCTCACGGGTGGAGAAGGAGGCCATGCGGATGCTGCGCCGGTTGTAGGGGCGCTCGCCGTGCCGCCGACAGAGGACGCCCGCGGCGTGCTCACACGACCTGAGGTGATCAGCCCAGTGGGACGCTCCATTCGAGGCGGGCGCCGCCGGCGTCCGGAGAGGCGAGGGTGAAGGTGCCGCCGAGCCGTTCGGCCCGGTCGGCGAGGTTGCGCAGGCCGCTGCGCCGGCCCTCGGCCGGGATGCCGACGCCGTTGTCCTCCACCACGAGGGTCAGCCGCCCGCCCCCGGCAAGGACGGCGACGTCGGCGCGGGTGGCCTTGGCGTGGCGGACGACGTTCGACAGGGCCTCGCGCAGGACGGCGAGAAGGTGTTCTGCGACCTCGGCGGGCACGTCGTTGTCGAGCCGGCCCTCCAGACTCAGGCCGGGCATGAAGCCCAGGTGCCCCCGGGCGCCCTCGACCAGGTCGACGACCTGGGCGCGCAGGCTGGGCGGGGCGTCCTCGCGGGGGGTCTGCAGGGCGAAGATGGTCGAGCGGATCTGCCGGATGGTGGTGTCCAGCTCGTCGATCGCGGTCTGCAACCGGGAGGAGGCCTCCGGCCGCTCGACCAGGCGCACCGCGCTCATCAGGGTCATGGCCACCGCGAACAGCCGCTGGATGACCACGTCGTGCAGGTCCTTGGCGATGCGGTCGCGGTCTTCCAGCAGGCCGAGCCGCTCGGCGTCCCTGCGGGTCTCGGCCAGCTCCAGCGCGACGGCCGCCTGCCCGGCGAAGGCGTGCAGGGTGCGCAGCTCCGACTGGCTGAACGGCATCCGTCCCGAGCGTTTGACCAGGGCCAGCACCCCGCGTGCGGCCCCGGCCGCGCCCAGCGGCACGGCCGCCACCGGCCCCGGGTCCAGGTCGCCGGTCCAGATCAGGTGCACCTGACTCTGGTCGGGATCGTCCAACGCCAGTGGCTCGCCGCTCAGGAACGCCCGGCCGGCGAGCGAGCCCTCGACCTCGACGTTGTTGCCGGCGAGCCAGGCACCCGGCCCGTCCTCGACCGGCTCGACCTCCTGCAGCGCGACGCGCAGCACGTCGCGGCTCCGGTCGGGCAGCAGGATCGCCACGGCGTCGGCGTCGGCCATCTCGCGGGCGCGCCGGGCGATCAGCGTGAGGACCTCCCGCGGCTCGGCGCCCGACAACAACCGGGTGGTGATGTCCGAAGACGCCTGCAGCCAGGTCTCCCGGCGGCGGCTCTCCTCATACAGGCGGGCGTTCTCGACGGCGACGCCGGCGGCGGTGGCCAGGGCGACCACGATCGCCTCGTCGTCCTCGTCGAAGTTCCCGCCGCCGCGCTTCTCGGTGAGGTAAAGGTTGCCGAACACCTCGTCGCGCACCCGGACCGGCACGCCCAGGAAGCTGCCCATGGGCGGGTGACCGGGCGGGAAGCCGTACGACTCGGGATGCTGGGAGATGTCGGCCAGTCGCAGCGTCTGCGGTTCCTTGATCAGCAGGCCGAGCAGGCCGAGCCCGTGCGGCCAGTGCTCGATCCTGGCGATCTCCTCCTCGCTCAGCCCCACCGGAACGAACTGGATGAGCGTGCTCTCCTCCCCGATCACGCCCATCGCGCCGTACGTCGCGTCCACCAGCGTGGTGGCGGTCTCGACGATGCGTCGCAGCACGACCTCCAGATCGAGGTCGCTGCCGATCGAGACGACCGCCTCCAGCAACGCGTGCACCCGATCCCGGGTGGCCAGCACGGCCTCCAGGCGCGACTGCAACTCCGCCAGCAGATCGTCCAACCGCATGCTGGGGATCAGCGACCGCGGCTCGTTCTCCGTCATGATGCGAAGTTTCGCACCGCGGACATGCCGATGCCCACCCCCGGGGGCCGGCGGCGGGCATCGGAGCCTGTTGCGTGCGGGTCGGACACTGTGTGGGGGTCGGTCTGCTGGGGATCGGTTTACTTGAGGATCGGGAAGCGGCGGACGAGGGGGGTGGCGGCCCACTGGGTGCCGAGTCCGAGGGTGGTGCCGGCGCCGGTGAGGGCGAGGCCTGCCAGGACGATGGCGTAGACGATGTGCTCGTCCATGAAGGGGTTGGTGGTCAGCGGGAGTTCGGCGGCCCACATCATGAGCAGGAGCAGTCCGCCGGCGGCGGCGGCGATGCGCATTCCGATGCCGAGGGTGAGGGCGATGCCGGCGCCGGCGAGGCCGATCATGAACAGCCAGTCGACCCAGGGCTGGCCGGCGAGGGTGGTGAACAGGCCGCCGAAGGTGTGGTCGGCGGTGCCCTTGAGGAAGCCGGTGGTCGGGCTTCCGCCGTTGACCCAGGCCTTGGCGGCGGGGGTGGCGAAACCCCAGCCGAACAGCTTGT
The DNA here is from genome assembly GCF_900156315.1 of Microbispora rosea. GTDB lineage: Bacteria > Actinomycetota > Actinomycetes > Streptosporangiales > Streptosporangiaceae > Microbispora > Microbispora rosea. Next base: position 232,946 of record NZ_FTNI01000011.1, read on the forward strand.
CCAGGAAGGCCCACAGGAACACCCAGCCGACGGCGATGCGGGCGGCGGCCCACACGTACCGGACCGGGCCGGCG
>NZ_FTNI01000025.1 GCF_900156315.1 Microbispora rosea
ACCCGCGGCAGACGCGCCAGCTCCACCGCCAACGTCAGCAGACGTCCCGCACCGCCGACGCTCATCCCGGCGGCGGTACGCAGCCAGCTGCGGGTGGAGGCATGCCCATGCTGCTTGGCCCGCCCAGCACCATGCACCCGACCCACCCGATCGGCCAGCGCGCACGTGATCCGATCCCGCGCGAACAGCAAATCCTCCGCCTCAGCAAGGCAGACATCCGCATCCTCGGGAAGCGGCGCCAACGCCAACGCCTGCGCCGACTCACGCAACGACCCCACCAGCACCCACGACGACCGAGCACGGGGACGACCACCCGCATCGGCGGCATCCGCGCCGTCGCTCGTGTTCGCGCTCGTGTGCCGCGGCGGGTCGAGGTCGATGATCGGAAAGTGCTCGCGGGCGGATGAGCCATCGGACGACCACAACGGCGAACCGGAGGTCAACCGGTCCCACCACTCACCGCCGACGTCATTCGAACGACGAGGGTAGTCGGGATCAGAATCGAACAGATCCATCGCACCCCCTCAATGAATTCGAAAGCTTGTATTAATTGTCACAGCTCACGATCGCCCCCGGCAACCGCCGGAGGCGAATAGTTGGAGCAGCAGGTCAGCCCCGGTTCCACAGCAAAAGGGGTGGTGACGCCGGGGGACTGCTCAGAAAGCGGCGACGGCGCTTTCGACGGCGCACAAGGCCCGATCGAGCTGGGCGGCGCGGTCGGCGATCACGTCCTGCATGGGATCACCGGCGCGGATCCTGTCGATGTTGGTGACGTACACGGCGCGGTAGGCGGCGACGACCAGGGCGGCCGCGAGCCGCGGGGCCGGGTCGGCCGGCTCACTTCCGGCCGCCTCGGCGAACAGGCCGGCGAGCACACCCTCGAACTCCTCGACCAGTTCCCTCGCCCGGGCCCTGAGCGCGGGCGAGTCCAGGATCACCTGCCAGAACACCTCGTATCCGGGCGCGATCCCGCCGAGCGGGTGACCTTCCCTGAGCATGTCGAGGAACAGCCGGCGCAGCGCGGCGAGAGGGCTCTCCCCCTCGGCGCGCTCCCGTACGGCGCGGGTGACCAGCTCGACAGCCTCGGGATAGCGGTCGAGGAACAGGTCCTCCTTGCGAGGGAAGTAGTTGAAGACGGTCTTGGTCGAGACTCCGGCCGCCTCGGCGACCTCGGCGACCGTGACGTTGTCGAACCCGCGCTGCATGAACAGGCTCGAGGCCACGTCAGAGATGAGCGAACGGGTCTGTCGCTTCTTCCGCTCCCGCAACCCCAAGCTCTCCGTCACCCTCCTCACTCTAGTTGCTAAAAACTTATATCGACAGTAAGTTTTTAGCAACGGTAACTACGGGGAGGACACATGTCGTACGACGTCGTTGTGGCCGGCGGAGGGCCGGTCGGCCTGATGCTGGCCTGCGAGCTGCGGCTGGGCGGGGCGTCGGTCGTGGTGCTCGAACGACTGACCGAGATCGACCCGACGCTCAAGGCCGGCGCGCTCAACACACCGAGTGTGGAGGCGCTCTACCGGCGGGGCCTGCTGCCCGAGCTCAAGGAGGTGCAGGCCCGGGCGATGGAGCTCGTGCAGGCCTTCATGCGCAAACAGGCCTCCACGGGAGGGCCGCGCCGGACTCCGCCGAGGTTCGCCGGCCATTTCGCCGGGATGATGCTGAGCGCCGATCTGCTGGACGCCGAAGACCCCGACCTGTCCGGCCGGGGACCGATCACCGAGATCGGCCTGGTGCCCCAGCAGCAGCTCGAGCAGATCCTCGCCGTACGCGCGGCCGAGCTGGGAGTCGAGGTGCGGCGCGGCGTGGAGGTGACCGGCTTCGCCGACGACGGCGAGCAGGTCACGGTCACCACGACCGGCGGCCCGGTGCACGGCCGCTGGCTGGTGGGCTGCGACGGCGGCAGGAGCACGGTGCGCAAGCTGGCCGGCTTCGAGTTCCCCGGGACGGACCCGGAGATCACCGCCTACCAGGCCGTAGCGGAGATGGAGGGCACCGAGCACCTCGGCGTGGGCTGGCAGGCCACTCCCACCGGGATCTACTCCCACGGGCCGGTGCCGGGGCGCATCCTCGTCGCGCGCTTCGACGGCGGCGCGCCCGGCAGGGCCGACAAGACCACGCCGGTGACGACGGAGGAACTGCAGGACGCGGTCAGGTATGTCACGGGCTCCGGCGTCGTCGTCAAGGAGATCACGTCGGTCACGCGGTTCACGGACAACGCGCGGCAGGCGACGACCTACCGGCTCGGCCGGGTGCTGCTGGCCGGCGACGCCGCCCACGTCCACTCGCCCTTCGGCGGCCAGGGGCTGAACCTGGGGCTGGGCGACGCCGTGAACCTGGGCTGGAAGCTCGCGGCGGTCGTACGCGGGCAGGCGCCGGAAGGGCTACTCGACACCTACACGCGCGAGCGGCACCCCATCGGCGCCTGGGTGCTCGACTGGACACGCGCCCAGATCGCCCTGATGCGTCCCGATGCCCACGCGCGGGCGGCACGGGCGGTGGTCGCCGACCTGCTCGGGACGGTCACCGGCACCACCTACTTCGTGAAGAAGATCTCCGGCGTCTGGCAGCGGTACGACATGCCCGGTGACAGCGGGCACCCCCTGGTGGGGCGGAGCGCGCCGGACTACGAGTTCGAGGACGGCTCACGGCTCGCCGACCACCTCCACGACGGTCGCGGCCTGCTCGTCCGCCAGAGCGGATCCCGGCTCGACGGCGCGGCGGCGGACGGTCACGGCGACCGGGTCGGCACCCTCACGACGGCGATAGGCGAGCCGCACGCTCCCGGCGCGTTGCTCGTCCGCCCGGACGGCGTCGTCGCATGGGCGGAGGACCCGGACGCGGCCGATGCCGAGGGGCTCGCGAACGCGCTGGAGACCTGGTTCGGCGCCCCCGCGGACGTCCCCGCCACCCTCGGCTGAACCGTTCGGCGGACTCCATGGATCTTTGGCCAAATCTTTACCCTGGCCGCCTGCTGCACGGTGCCTGAATCAACGCTCTGACCTGCGATTTAACATGCGAGCACACCCCTTAACCCGTACCCCGCCAAGATGTCTCGTGTCATTTGGTATCAGTCGTGGTCAGCAGCCCCCATCATGTGCTCATGCCCGCTTTTGTCACCCTGTCCGGGCGCTCCGTGCGCCTGGAACCGCTCAGCCTCGCGGCGCTCGACGACCTCGTCGCCGCGGCGAGTGAAGACCGTTCGACATACGCCTTCACTCGCGTTCCCGCCAGCCGGGATGAGATGGCTTCCTATGTGGAGGCCGCCATGGCTGAGCAGGCGGAGGGCCGCACGATGCCCTTCGCCATCCGGTGGCTGCACACCGACCGCGTGGTCGGTGCCACCCGTCTGATGAACCTGGAGTACTGGCAGGGCCCGATGCCCTGGCCGCCGGGGACCAAGGGCGCGGTGGGCGAGGTCCCGTCCGTCGCGGACATCGGGTACACCTGGCTCGCCGCGTCGGCCCAGGGCACCGGTGTCAACCGGGAGAGCAAGTACCTGTTGCTCTCTCTGGCCTTCGAGACCTGGCAGGTTCACCGGATCACCCTCAAGGCAGACGTACGCAACACCCGATCCCGGGTCGCCATCGAGGCCCTCGGCGCACACCTCGACGGTGTGCGACGAGCGGACAGCCGAGGCGCCGACGACACGGTCCGAGATACCGCCTACTACTCGATCCTGAGTCCTGAGTGGCCCGCCGTACGCGACCGCCTGCGGGTGCGGCTGGGCCTCCTGGAAACGGCATCGGAAGCAGCGTGATCAGCCCATAGAAAAGAGCGGCCCGTCCCGGAAGGGACGGGCCGCGTCATGCGGGGGTGCCGACGGGGGACGGTCGTCAGGCGTCGTAGCCGAAGTCCTCGTCGTAGGCGTTGTAGATGTCGCGCCAGTAGCCGCACTTGACGGGCTGGTTGCTGTACAGACCGATCTGGCAGACCTTCGCCTGGACCTGGGCGACGTCGTAGCGCCAGAAGTTGATCGGCTTGTAGCCGCCGGCGCCGCAGTACTTGTACGACTTGTAGCTGGAGGACCAGTCGTCCTCGTCGTCGTCCCAGGACGACACGCGGAACTTGATGTACGCGCACTTGCCGCCGTGGTTGTAGGTGCGGTTGTCGTTGTCGTAGAGCTTGCCGGTGATGTGGACCCGGTTCGACTCCTCGTCGTCGTAGTTCACGTCGACGTAGCCCTTGGCCTTGGCGAGGTGGTTGGACGACCAGTAGGTGCCCCACCAGCCGTCGTAGTCCCAGTCGTTGTGGTGCGGCGCGGAGGCGGAGGAGGCGGAGGCGGGGGCGGCGTTGGCCGCGGTCGCGAGGGCCGGCAGCCCGAGGGCGGCGACGGCGGTGGCGGCGGCGAGACCGAGGGTGATGGAGCGTCGCATTTCGGTTCTCCTGTTCGAGGACGATCCCCCGATGCGGGGTGCTGTCGGGGTTGCACCTCAGTGATAGGCCCGCCCGCCTGCAACCCGCTTTCAGCGCTGTCGCCGTGGTTTGCAGGCCACTTTCAAGCACCTGAACACACACTGAACCGGCGCGGTCACTCCTACTGCTGCCGCGTGACACGATCTATCATTTGGTCGGAAATCTTGCCAATGGGAGACAGGTCACATGCCTGATCACGCCGCCGCGGACGGCCTGCGCTTCGCCGTGCTGGGACCCGTCCTTGCTTGGCGTGACGGCGTCGAGCTCGACCTCGGCACACCGTTGCAACGCTCCATTCTCGCGATGCTCCTGCTCAGGGAGGGGCACGCGGTCACGCCCGACGAGATGATCGACGGCGTGTGGGGCGAGGACGCGCCCCCGCGCGCGCTCGGCGCGCTGCGCACCTACGTCTCCCGCCTGCGCACCGTCCTGGAGCCGGACCGTTCCCCGAGGACCCCGCCGCGGCTGCTGACCTCCGTTGGCCGGGGATACGCGCTGCGACTCGGCCCCGATCAATCCGGCGCCGTTCAATCCGGCGCCGCCCGCTTCGACCTCGCCGTCTTCGAGCGCGAGTGCGCCGCCGCCGAGTCCGACCGCCGTAAGGGCCGGGCCGACGAGGCCGCCCGGCGGCTGCGCGGGGCCCTGCGCCTGTGGTCGGGCGAGCCGCTGACCGGCGCGGTCGGCCCGTTCGCCGAGCACCAGCGCGACCGGCTGGCCGAGCGCCGGATGAGCGCGGTCGAGACGCTCATGGAGCTCGACCTGGAGCTGGGCCGGCACGCGGAGATCGTCTCCGAACTGGTCGCGCTCGCCGCGGAGCACCCGCTGCGCGAACGGTTACGCGCCCAGCTCATGCTGGCCTACTACCGCTGCGGCAGGCAGGCCGAGGCGCTGTCGGTCTTCACCGAGACCCGCCATGCGCTCGTCGAGGAGCTCGGCATCGAGCCCGGTGCCGATCTGGCACTCCTGCACCGGCGGATCCTCGCCGCCGACCCCTCCCTCGCCCCCACACCCCCTCCCGTACGGCTCTCGCCGCAGGATGTCCACGATGACGCCTCGGCGACCGAGACCGGCCCGGCGATCGAGATGCCGCGGCCGGCCCAGCTCCCGGCGGCCGTGCCCGACTTCACCGGCCGTACCGGCCTGGTGCGGAGGCTGCTCGCGCTGCTGCGCGGCGAAGGGGCGAGAGAGGGCGTGCCGATCGCGGCGATGTCGGGCATCGGCGGCGTGGGCAAGACGACCCTGGCCGTCCATGTGGCCCACCTCGCCGACGACCTGTTCCCCGACGGCCAGCTCTACGCCGACCTGCGGGGATACGGCGCCGAGCCGACCGCGCCCGAGACCGCGCTGGTCGCGTTCCTGCGCGCCCTCGGCATCCCGATGGACGTGATACCGGACGGCCTGGCCGAGCGCTCCGCGCTGTTCCGTTCGCTGCTCGCCGACCGCAGGATGCTGGTGCTGCTCGACAACGCCCGCGACGCCGAGCAGGTCGAGCACCTGCTGCCCGGCTCGGCCGGCTGCGCCGCGATCATCACCAGCCGGGGCAAACTGGCCGACCTGCCCGCGGCCCGGCTCGTCGACCTCGACGTGATGGAGCCCGAGGAGGCGCTGTCGCTGCTCGCGGCGGTCGCGGGACCCGAGAGGGTGGCGGCGGAACGGGCCGCCGCCATGGACGTGGTCGCCGCCTGCGGTTTCCTGCCGCTGGCCGTGCGGATCGTCGCGGCCAGGCTCGCCTCCCGGCCGTCGTGGACGGTCGCCTCGCTCGTCCCCCGGCTCGCCGACGAGCGCCGCCGCCTGGACGAGATGAAGATCGGCAACCTGGCGGTCTCGGCCACGTTCGCCCTCGGGTACGGCCAGCTCGACGCCCGGCAGGCGCGGGCGTTCCGGCTGCTGTCGCTGCCGTCGGGCTCGGGCATCTCGGTCTTCGCGGCGGCGGCCGTGCTCGACCTCACCCCGGCCGCGGCCGAGGACGTCATCGAGTCGCTGGTCGACGCCAGCCTGCTGGAGGCGCCCGCGCCGGGCCGCTACCGCTTCCACGACCTGCTCAAGCTGTTCGCCCGGCGGCAGGCGGAGGACGCCGAGGAGCCCGCGGCCCGCGCGCTCGCCCTGCGGCGGCTGCTCGGCTTCTACCTGGCGTCGGCCGGCGCGGCCCACCGGCTGGCGTACGAGGGCAGCGCGATCGCCGACAACCTCACCGACATGGGCGTGCGCGGCCATTCCTTCTCCTCCGCCGACGAGGCCGTGGCCTGGCTGTCGGCGGAGGCCGAGGACATGTTCGGAGCGGTCGCCCAAACGGCCGGGGCCCAGGACGTGCCGGGCGGAGACCTGCTGGCGGCGGCCGACCTGCTGCTGGCGATGGAGCCGCTGCTGGAGTCGGGCACCAACCAGCGGGACTTCGAGCAGCGCACCTCGGCCCTGCTGACGGCGACGCGCGGGGCCGGTGAGCGGCGCGGCGAGGTGCGCTGCCGCTACGTGCTGGGCCGGGTGCTGTTCGGCGCGAACCGGCTGGCCGAGGCAGAGTCCCATTTCCTCGCCGCGCGGACGCTGGGCGAGGAGACCGGCGACCACATCGTCCTGGGCGAGACGTGCAACGCGCTGGCGGTCGTCGCCGGCCGGCGACGCCGCCACACCGAGGCGCTCGAATGGTTCGACCGGGCGACCGCGGTCCACCGGGAGACGGGCAACCCCGCGGGCGAGGCGCTCGCGTCGTGCTACTCCGCCCGCGACCACCTGGGCCTCGGGCGGCCGGACGACGCCATCGCCGCGGCCGAGCGCGGGCTGGCGGTCTTCTCCGAGATCGGCAGCGGCGCGGGGATGGCCCGCGCCCGCTACCACCTCGGCAACGTGCTGTCCTATGTCGGGCGGCTCAACGAGGCCGTCGTCCACCACGCCGAGTGCCTGGCCTTCTTCCGCGCGAGCAACCAGCGGGTCTGGGAGCAGCGGGTCTGCTACCGGCTCGCCGCCACCTTCATCGCCGCCGGGCGGTACGCAGAGGCGGCCAGGCACGCCGAGCAGGCGCTGACCGTGAGCCGCGAGATCACCCACCCGTACGGCGAGGCGCAGTCACTGGCCGCCCTCGGCAAGGCCCTCGCGAGCCTCGGGGAGACCGGCCGGGGCAGGCAGGCCCTGGTCAAGGCCCTCGACATCTTCACCCGGCTCGGCTCGCCCGAGGCCGACGACATCCGCGCCCTCCTGCGCGAACAGGTCGAGACGTAAGTCCTCGTCGAGCCGGCTCATGCGGACGTGGTTGATCACACCGAACACCCATCTTCGCGTGCGGGAGGCTGGACGCCCGGCCGGCCGCCGGTCGTCACTGGGACGCGCAGGGGGCCCGGATCCTTACCGGTGCGCCCCGTGACGACTCGCCGCCTCACGTCGGCGACCGGCCGGGCTTCGTGCGCGGACTCCGACCCCCCCGAAGCCCGCCCAGGACCACTGTCGGCCCGGCCGTTCAAACTCCGATCAACGTGGGCTTGCAACGGTGAGGAAGCCCTCGGCGATCAGGGACCGCAGCGCGGCGGGAGCCCGCCCGAGCACGTCGCCGGGGTCCTCACCGGTCAGCTCGGCGATCGCGGCGAGCAGCGGGCGCGTGGGCAGATCGCCGTCGCACACCCCGGCCAGGGCCGCCTCCACCGTCCCCACGGCGGCCGTACGGCGCGCGCCCCGGGTCTGCCGCAGGACGATGCGGGAGGGGTCGTCGGCGCCGGGCGGGCCGACACGCTCCTCCACGACGCCCTCGGCCACCTGCAGCCGCGCGTCGAGCAGGTCGTCGTCGGACAGTTCGTGGGCGGCGCGTGCCGCGCGCAGGACCTCCTCAACCAGCGCGCCGGACGGAGGCTCGACCGGCTGCGTCATCTCCTCCACCCGCACGAGCGGGCTCAGCGAGCCGGAATCGTGCAGGGCGATCCAGCCGAAGCCGACGCCGGTCACGTCCATCGAATCGAACCAGCCGAGCCACTCGTCGTAACGCTCCCGGTAGGCCGAGGTGCCGTGTTCGGCGGAGTCCCGTAGCCACAGTTCGACGTACTCGGCCGGGTCCTGCACGTCGCGCTGCACGGCCCAGCCGTCGCAGCCGGTCTCGGCGAGCCAGCCGCCCACCCTGTCCTGCCAGTCCTCGCCCTTGACGTGCAGCCAGTTGGCGAGGAAACGCGCCTGACCGCCCTGGGCGAGGTGCCGGGGGGTGCGCCGCACGAGGTCGCGGCAGAACTCGTCGCCGCGCCGCCCGGCCTCCCGGTAGGTGTACCTGGCCTCGGGCGCGATGACGAACGGCGGGTTGGACACCACGAGGTCGAACCGCTCGCCGTCCACCGGGTCGTACATCGAGCCCTCGCGCGCCTCGGCGCCGGTCACGCCGGACAGGCCCCAGCTGAGGCGGGCCAGCCGCAGCGCCCTGCGGTTCACGTCGGTCGCGACCACGTGGTCCGCGCGGGGGGCCAGGTGCAGCACCTGCACGCCGCAGCCGGTGCCGAGGTCGAGCGCCCGGCCGACCGGGGCGGTCCAGCCGAGCTGGGCGAGGTTGGCCGAGGCGCCGCCCGCCCCCACCACGTGATCGGGCCGCAGGGAGGGATCGCCGGGCCGCACCTTGCGGTCCGACACCACGTACGCAGGGTCGCCCGTCCCGGTGTCCCACGGCTGGAGGTGCACGGTGGCCTGCACGGAGTCGCCGAGGCGCACCAGCAGCCCGGCCTCGATGAGGTCCTGCACCGGCAGGTCGGCGGCGGCCATGCTGACCGGGGCGCCCAGCCACCACAGCCGGATCAGCGTGGCGAGGGGGTCGGCGTCCCTGGTCGCGCGCAGCGCGGGCACGATCTCCTCACGCGCCAGTGCGGAGGCGGCCATGTCGCCCAGCCGCTCACGCACGCCGTCGATCGTGTATCCGGTCTCCACGAATCTGCCGCGAAGCCGCCGGACCAGGTCAGAAGGGGCGTCCACGCATCGAATCTATCGCGGGGCCAGACACCACTAGGGCATCTTGAGGCTGTTCCAGGCGGCCTCGCCCAGCTCGCGGATCTCCTCCTCGGTGGGCTGGTGGGCGCCGCTGAACCACAGACGGCACATCTCCTGCGCCGGGCCGAGCCACAGCACGTAGCACATGGTCGGGGGGACGGGGCGGAGCACGCCGTCCTTCATGTGCGGCCGCCACCAGTCGGCGACCTGCCGGAAGAACTCGCGCCTCGACTCGGCGACCTCCGGCCCGCCGGGCTCGTTGCGCCGGGGCGGGCGCTCGCTGATCAGCAGACGGGCGCGCTCGGGATGCTCGCCGCACCAGGCCATGTGCATCGCGACGATGGCCTCGATGCCGGCGCGGGCGTCCTCGTGGCGGACGAGCTCACCGACGAAGGCCTCCTGGTACATCTCCTGGATCTCGGCGTAGAGCACGCCGAAGACGTGCTCCTTGCTCGTGAAGTGGTGATAGAAGCTGCCGACGCTGACGCCGCTCTCCTGCCGCAGGCTGGCCAGGGTGGTGGCCGACACCCCGCTCTGGCTGAACCTGCGCAGGGCGCCCTCGATGATCCTGGCCCTGCCGTCTCGCCCGCTCTTCGCGTTCTTCACAAAGTCAATGGTGAACCAACAGAACCTTGTTCTGCAAATGCGAGGTCGGCTTTGATCTCGACGGATGTGCCGTACGTGTCGATTGTGGCAGAGGGCCAGGCTCTGCGCACCATGGACAGGACCCGCCGGTTCTCCGTCATGACGTCCATGCCGACGACCACCGCGCCGCGCACGGACGCCCGCCGCAGGAGGGTGCGCACGAGCCGCGACCCCACACCGAGGCCCTGCCACCGGTCGTCCACCACGACCGCGATCTCCGCCTCGACCCCCCGGGCGCCGTCGGACAGGTGGCTCATGGCGTGGCCGATCACGGCGTCACCGTCCAGCGCGAGCAGCGCGTCACGCCTGTCGTCGCGCGCGACCATCGCGCGGATCAGGCTCGCGCTCGGCCGGCCCGGGCCGACGAAGAAGCGGTTCGTCAGCGTGTCCCGCGACAGGCCCTCCACGAAGAGGCGCACCCGCTCCTCGTCGTCGCCGGGGCACGCCGCGCGGAGGTCCGCAATGGGCCTCACCTGAGTTCCCAACATGGACTCAGCCTCTCCCGAACGAGCTGAGTCTGTCAAGTAGACTTAGATGCGAGGAGGCTGTTGTGGTTACGATGCGCGACATGCGGCGTTATCGGGTGGACAACTGCTCCATCGAGCGAACCCTCGCCGTGCTCGGCGAGAAGTGGACGTTCCTGGTCCTCCGGGAGGCGTTCAACGGCATCCGGCGCTTCGCCGACCTTCAGACGCGCACCGGCGCGCCCCGGCAGGTGCTGAGCGCGCGGCTGTCCCGGCTCGTCGAGGAGGGCCTGCTGCGCAAGGTGCCCTACCAGGAGCCCGGCCAGCGCCAGCGCGACGAGTACCGGCTCACCCAGAAGGGCCTCGACCTCTACCCGATCATGATCGCCCTCATGCACTGGGGCGACCGCTATCTGGCCGACCCCGAGGGACCGCCGGTCGTGGTGACCCACCGCGACTGCGGCGCGCCCGTCGAGCTGCACCTGGCGTGCGAGGAGGGCCACCGGATCGCCGGCCCACGCGAGGTTACGCCGCGCCCCGGCCCCGGCGCCCGCCTCAGCACCCCAGCCTGAAATCGGGGGCACTCACCAGGCTGCCTAGGCTGGTGACGTGTACCGCTTCCTCCTCTCGCGCCGCTGGGTCGGGCTGCACCTGCTCGTGCTCGTGCTGATCCCCGCCTTCTTCTTCCTGGGAAGGTGGCAGTGGGGGCGGTTCGAGGAGCGGTCGGCCGAGAGCGCGAGGATCACCGCCAACCTCGCCGCGGCGCCCGTGCCGCTCGACCGGCTGGACCGGATCGGCGCGTCCGCGCCGGAGCGGGACAAGTATCGCCTCGTCACCGCCACCGGACGATACGACACCGCCCACGAGCTCGTGGTGCGCAGGCGCACCCTCAACAGCCGCGTCGGGTTCTACGTGGTCACCCCTCTCGTCACGCCCCAGGGCGCCGTGCTGGTGAACCGGGGGTGGGTCCCGGCCGGGGCGACCGCCGACGCCCCGCCGCAGGTGCCCGCCCCGCCCACGGGAGAGGTGACGGTCACCGGACGGCTCCGTCTCGCCGAGACGCAGGACAACACCGGCATCAGGAACCGGTCCGGCCTGCCGAACGGCCAGATCCTGCTGATCGAGACGCCCCGGATCGCCGGAGGCCTGCCGTACAAGGTCTTCGGCGGGTTCGTGGAGCTCACCGCGCAGCAGCCACAGGGCGGTTCCGCCCCCGAACTCCTGCCTCCGCCCGACGTCGGCGCCGGAGGCGGGCTCAACCTGGCGTACGCCGTGCAGTGGTGGCTGTTCATCGGGATCGCGGTGGGCGGCTGGGTGCTCCTGGTGCGCCGGGAGGCCCGCGACCTCCAGACGGAGCAGGCGTCACAGGACGTGACGGTACGCGCCGCAAGGTGAGCGAACGGATACCAACCGGAGACCTCGCAGCTTGTACGGTGTTATCCCTTGGCCCTACCGTTTACTACCGTGACTACGCCGCTGCATCCCGACCCAGAGCCGAGGCGGCGGGACTACGTGATCATCTCAGTTGATGACCACTTGATCGAGCCGGCCGACCTCTTCGAGGACCGCCTCCCGGAGAAGTACAAGGACCTCGCGCCCAAGGTCGTGGAGACCGACTCGGGCCACCAGGTCTGGCGGTACGGCGGCGCCACCTATCCCTGCGCCGGGCTGGACGTGGGCGCGGGCCTGCCCAAGGAACAGTGGACGCTCGACCCCGTCCGCTTCGAGGAGATGCGCCCGGGCTGCTACGACATCGAGTCCCGGATCGGCGACATGGACCGGGCCGGGATCTGGGCGGCGCTGTGCTTCCCCGGCATGCTGGCGAGCCAGGCGGGGGTGGCGTTCGGCCGCACCCGCGACCAGGACCTCGGGCTCGCGCTCGTCCGGGCCTGGAACGACTGGCACGTCGACGTGTGGGCCGGCACCTACCCCGAGCGCATGATCGCGCTGCAGCTTCCCTGGCTCCCCGATCCCGAGATCGCGGCGAAGGAGATCAGGGCCAACGCGTCACGCGGTTTCAAGGCGGTCGTGTTCCCCGAGTTCCCCACGCGGCTGCGGCTGCCGTCCATCCACAGCCGCCACTGGGACCCGTTCTTCGCCGCCTGCGAGGAGACCGGCACGGTCGTGTGCCTGCACACCGGCGCGTCCTCCTGGGCGCCGGTGCCCTCGCCGGACACCCCGGTCGAGGCGATCACCACGCTGATCCCGGCGAGCGCCATGTTCGCCTGCGCCGACTGGCTGTGGTCGGGGGTGGCGCTGCGCTTTCCCAAGCTGCGCGTCCTCATCGTGGAGGGCGGCGTCGGGTGGCTGCCGATGCTGGCCGAGCGGGCCGACTACGCGCTCGACCACCCCGTGGCCGGCGAGCCGAGCTGGGAGGGCGGCCTCAAGCCCAGCGAGGTGCTGCGGCGCAACTTCTTCTTCGGCACGCTCGACGACAGCGCGCTGAGCTCGGTGCGGCTCGCCGTGGGCATGGAGCGCGTGCTGCTGGAGGCCGGCTACCCGCGCGCGGAGTCCACCTGGCCCGACACCCAGCGCGCCGTGGCCCGCAACCTCGGCAGCCTGCCCCCCGCCGACATCGCCAGGGTCTCGTACGGCAACGCCGCCCGCCTGTTCGGCCACCCCCTGCCCTCGCGGGCCTGGCTGCGGCAGGAGCAGCTCTAGCTAGACCCGCTCTTTCTCAACCCTTGGGCGGGGGCAGCCGGGGGACGCTGTCGATCAGCCGTCGCGTGTAGGGGTGGCGGGGAGCGCCGAGCACCTGGGCGGTGTCCCCCCGCTCGACGATCCGGCCCCGCTCCAGCACGGCCACCTCCTGGCAGAGGGCGGCCACCACGGCCAGGTCGTGCGACACCATCACGACCGTCAGCGCGCGGGTCTCCCGAAGATCCTGCAGCAGGTCGACGACGCGTACGCGGGTGGAGACGTCGAGCGCGCTGACCGGCTCGTCCGCGAGCAGCACGCGGGGCTCGCACACGATCGCCCGCGCGATGGCGATGCGCTGCCGCTGCCCGCCCGAGAACTCCTGCGGATAGCGGCTCGCGGCGTCCTCGGGGAGTCCGACCGCGTCCAGGGCCGCCGCGACGCGCGCGGTCATGTCCTCCCTGAGGCCCAGCGAACGGAGGGGTTCCGACACGATCCTGCCCACCCGCTGCCGGGGGTCGAGCGACGAGTAAGGGTCCTGGAACACCGTCTGCACGCCCCGCCGGAACTCCCGCATCAGGGCCCGGTCACGCGGCGCGAGCTCCTTGCCCTCGTAGAGGACCTGTCCGCTCGTCGGCCTGGCCAGTCCGAGCAGCAGGCGCAGCAGTGTGGTCTTGCCCGCGCCCGACTCTCCCACGAGCGCGAGGCTGCGTCCGGGCGTGACGGCGACGGAGACGTCCGTGAGCACGGGGGCCGAGCGGCCGTAGGCGAAGTGCGCGCCCCGCACCTCCAAAATGGGCCGGATCGGCCGGGTCATGGCGTCCTCCCGTCGATGGCGCCGTCGATGGCGCTGTCGAGTGCGCCGTCGAGCCGCCGTGCGCTGCCCACCAGCTCCCTCGTGTACGGGTGGCGCGGCGCGTTGACGACCTCGCCGACGCTCCCGGACTCCACCGCCACGCCGTCCTTGAGGACGATGACGCGCTCGGCGATCCGCGAGACGACCGCCAGGTCGTGGCTGATGAACAGCAGTGCCATCCCCCGTTCCTCCACCAGGCCGTCGAGCAGCGTGAGGACGTCGGCCTGCACGGTGACATCCAGGGCGGTCGTGGGCTCGTCCGCGATGAGCAGAGCGGGATCGCAGGCGAGGGCCATGGCGATCGCCACCCGCTGACGCTGGCCGCCGGAGATCTCATGAGGGTACGCCCGGGCGATCCGCTCGGGATCGGCCAGCCGCACCTCCTCGAGCGCGGCCGTCACCGCCGCGTGCAGGGCCCGTCCGCGCAGCCCCCTCCTGCGCCGGAGCGGCTCGGCCACCTGACGGCCCACGCGCATGAGCGGGTCGAGGGCGGTGAGCGGCTCCTGGAAGACCGTGCTCGTCAGCCGGCCGCGCAGCGAGGTGAGCCGCCGCTCCCCCGCCCCCACGACCTCGATGCGGTCGAGGCCCCGGTCGAGGCCGGGCGTGTCGAACACGACACTGCCCGAGACGGTCAACCCGGGAGGCGTGAGACCCGTGATCGCCAGGGCGGTCATGGACTTGCCCGACCCCGACTCTCCGATCAGGCCGAGCCGCTCGCCCGCGCCGAGCGTGAACGACACGTCCGAGACGAGGTCGCGGCCCTCGGGGCCGCGCACGTGCAGCCCCGCCACGGTGAGAAGGGTCACCTCGTCCTCCTCCTGGTCGGGTCGGCCACGTCGCGCACGCCGTCGGCGATGAGGTTGACGCCGACGACAAGGACGACGATCAGGACGCCGGGGGCGATCACCCCCGCGGGAGCGATGAACACGCTCGCCTGGGCCTCCTGGAGCATCCGCCCCCAGGAGGCGTTCGGGGGCGGCGCGCCCAGGCCGAGATACGACAGGCTCGCCTCCGCCAGGACGGCCAGGCCGAACTGCAGCGCGAGGTTGACCGACAGCGTCGGCCAGATGTTCGGCAGCACGTGCTCGACGACGATCCGGGGCCAGGACGTCCCCGAGGTGCGCGAGGCCGTGATGAAGTCCTGCGCCAGGACGCGCTTGACCAGCACCCGGGTCAGCCGGGCCACGATCGCCGACATCGCCAGCCCGATCGCGATGACCGCCGAGCCGAGCGACGCGTCGCGCGCGGCGGTCACCAGCATGGCCAGGAGCACGGTCGGGAACGCGATGAGGATGTCGAGGAGGGCCGAGACCGTGTCGTCGAGCCACCGGGTGGCGAAACCGGCGGCGAGGCCGGCCGCGAGGCCCACGACCGCGCCGATCAGCACCGACCCCGCTCCCGCCTCCAGGGCGACCCTCGCACCGATCATGAGCTGGGTGAGCAGGTCCCTGCCGAGCTTGTCGGTACCGATCAGGTGGGGCAGGCCCGGCGGCATCAGCCGGTCGCCCGAGGTGTCGTCCGGCGGAAACGGCAGCCAGAAGAACGACACGACGGCCACGGCGAGGACGAGACCGGCGAGGACGCAGCCGGCGACCAGCGTCGCCGACCGGGGGACGCGGCGGCCCGCGGTCATGCGCCGTCCCCGGAGAGGTCGCCGCCGAGGGAGCGGCGCAGCCGCGGATCGATCAGCCGCTGGACGAGGTCGGCCGCGAAACCGATGAGCAGCACCGCGAACGTGCTCACCACCAGGATCCCCTGGATGACCGGGTAGTCGTGCTGCGCGAAGCCCTTCACGAGCATGCCGCCGAGCCCCGGCAGCGCGAACACGCTCTCCACGACGACCGCGCCGAGGAAGGTGGTGGCGAGTTCGATGCCCAGGATCGAGACGACCGGGACCACCGCGTTGCGCAGGCCGTGCCGCCACATCGCCCCGATGAACGAAGACCCGAGCGCCCGGGCCGTACGCAGGTAGTCGCTGCCCAGCACGTCGAGGGTGGCCGACCGCACGTAGCGGATCAGCGAGGCCGACATGACCAGGGCGATCGTGACGACGGGCAGCGTCAGCGAGGTGAGCGCGTCACCCGGGTGCGCCCAGTCGTCCTGGGGGAACCCTCCGGCCGGCAGCACGCCGAGGTGGAGCGAGAACACCGTGATCAGCAGCATGCCGACCCAGAAGACGGGCACCGCGATGCCGAGTTGCGACAGCGCGCTGAGCACCGAGCCATACCAGGTGCTCGCCCGGTAGGCCGCGACGAAACCGACCGGCACGGCGATCACGACGGCCAGGAGGAAGGCGAGCAGGGTCAGCGGAACCGTCACGACGAGGCGGGCGGCGATCTCGGGGCCCACGGGAAGCGTGCTGACGAACGAGGCGCCGAGGTCGAGCCTCGACATCTCGCCGAGCCACGAGACGAACTGCACGGGCAGCGGCTGGTCCGTCCCGATCTGGTGGCGGGCGGCGGCGATCTGCTCCGGGCTCGCCCCGACCGACAGCAGCGCGTTGGCGGGGTCGCCGGGAAGCAGGCGCAGCAGCAGGAACAGCACCACGGCGGCCAGGAACAGCGAGACGACGAGGAACGCCGTCCGGCGCAGCAGGTAGACGGTCATGAGGACGCCGCAGACGAGGGCATCAGCCCCGGCCGCTCTTCTTGATGCCGTACGCGTAGAACTGGGAGTTCAGGCCGTTGACGGGGTAGCCCGACAGCGACGAGGACGCCACGACGATCTGCGGGTAGAGGTAGAGCCAGTCGCTGGCCGCGTCGGCGGCGATCTGCCGGTTGACCTTCTTGAGCAGCTCCGTCTGCCCGTCGGCCGTGTCGGACTGCTCGGCCTGCTCGACCCACTTGGCGACCTGCGGATTGTCGTAGCCCCAGTAGAAGTCGGGGTTGCCGTACCAGACCACGTCGCGGTCGTTGACGTGCTCCTGCAGCGTCGCCGCGAAGTCGCGGTTCTTGTAGACCTTGGTGTACCACTCGTCCGCCGTGATGACGTTGATGTTCACGGTGATCCCGACCTTCGCCAGCTCCGACTTCACGAACGTCGCGACGGTGGGGTGGGGGTCGTAGTTCGGCGTGTCGAGCGTGAAGGAGAAGCCGCTCCCGTAGCCCGCCTCGGCGAGCTCCTTCTTCGCCAGGTCCGGGTCGTACGGGTTGACCGAGGTGAGGTCCTCATACCAGGGGTCGGTGGGCGGCACCATCGAGCCGATCAGCGTGCCGTACTCGCCCCAGATCGAGCTGAGCAGCTTCTTGTCGTCGATCGCCGAGGTGATCGCCTTGCGGACCAGCACCTTGTCGAACGGCGCCTTGCGGTCGTTGAACGCCAGCAGCAGCTTGGTCGTCGACTGGCCGTTGTTGACCTTGTAGTCCCCGTTGCCCTTGAAGTTCGCCAGCGCGTCGGGGCTCTGCTCACTGGTCACGACGTCGACCGCTTTGGTCAGCAGCGCGTTGTTCAGCGCGGTCGCGTCGGTGAAGTAGTGGAACACGACCTGCTTGTTGGTCGCCGGGGTGCCCCAGTAGCCGGGGAAGCGCTCAAGGGTGAGCGCGGAGCCGCGCTTCCACGTCCCCAGCGTGTAGGGACCGGTGCCGTCCTCCGTGGTCGTCAGGCTCTTGGCCTGGGAGTTGACGATCCACACGTAGCTGAGGTTGTAGACGAGCGAGATCGACTTGCCGGAGAGCTTCACCGTGACCGTGGAGTCGTCCGGCGTCTCGATGCTCTTGATCACCTCGAGGCTGCTCTTGCGGGCCGACTGGGAGTCGGGAGCGATGACCTTCTCGATGCTGTACTTGACGTCGGCCGAGGTGAGCGGCTTGCCCGAGTGGAACTTCACGCCGCTCCTCAGCGTGAAGGTGTAGGTGAGGCCGTCCTTGCTCACCGTGTGGTCCTCGGCCAGCAGGCTCTCGACCTTGCCGTCGTCGGTGAGCCGGAACAGCCCCTCGTAGACGTTGCCGTTGAACGCCTCCGTCACGCCCTGTCCGCCCCCGGCCGTGTTGTCGAGGTTCTGCGGCTCGTAGAGCGACCCGATCTCCACCGTCGCGTCCGGGTCGTACGCCGCCGTCGCCCCGGCGCCGCTCGTGGAGCCGGAGGACCCTGCCGAACCGGAGGAGCCCGAACCGCACCCGGCGAGGGCGAGCGCGAGCACGAGCGCGGCGCCGATCAGCGACGTCGTCTTGCTGTTCACTGTTTCTCCTGGTCGGCGGCCATGCGGCCGCTCGCTTGGTGCTGTCGGTGAGGAAAGGGGGGAGATCAGTGCGGCAGGAAGCCGTCGCGGAAGACGGGGAGCTTCTCCCCCGCCTCGACGGGCACGTCCAGCCGGTTCCGCGGCGGCGGCAGCGGACAGTTGTAGAAGGGCGAGAAGGCGCACGGCGGCGCGAAGGCGCGGTTGAAGTCCAGGACGACACGGCCGCCGGGCTCGGGCTCCACCGTCAGGAACCGCCCGCCGCCGTACGTCACCGAGCCGTTGGTGCGGTCGCCCACGACCAGGAGGAGCGTCCCCCCGTCGTCGAAGGCGGCCAGGTTGTACGGCGTGCCGTCGAGCGTGAAGGTGATGTCGCCGGGGACGGCGTGGTCACGGGTGCCGCCGGCGTCCTGGACGTGCTCGAAGGGCAGCCGCCGCGCGTCGGACACCGGTGTGAAGACGGCCTCGACGACCCACTCGGGGGCGAACGGGAAGACGTCGATGGTCTCGAAGTGGCGGACGGCGGGCGCGTCCGCGTCCCACAGCCGGATGCCGTGCTCGGGCTCGCCGGTCGTGATGTGGGACCGCTCGATCCGCGTCGCCGTGACGCTCCACGGCCGGCCGGCGAGGGCCTCCTCCGGGGACACCTCCTCGCCCGGGGCCGGCCACAGGGTCTCCACCAGGGCCAGGTTGCCCTGTGGAGCCAGCACGGAGGCCAGCCGCTCCGCCCGCCACGCGTTCCACCCCGCGCGGGCGGCTTCGATCGTGGCTGCGGAGGCGCGTGAAGACATGGAGGTAACGCTCATTTCGAGGTAGATCAGCACCTTTGCTGATGTTTGAGCATTACCCTACATATTCGGTAGGATTATGACCAATTGATCACTTCACTGTGGCGCGCGGGTCCCTCTCCCACTCGACGAACTGGCCGCTCTCGCCGAGCAGCGCGGTCGCCAGCCACAGGAACACGCCGAAGTCGTCGACCACGCCGATACCGAGGAGGAAGTCGGGGACCACGTCGATGGGCGACACGATGTACGCCACGGCCATGCCGAGCATGGCGAGCTTGCCCTTGGTCAGGCCCGGGTAGTCGCCCTTCACCGCGGCGCGGAGCATCCGGGGCACCGCCCGCAGCCGGGCCCGGACTCCCGGCGAGCCGGGCTTGGAGACCTCGCGGTAGGCGCGCCAGGTGGCCGCCGCACGTCCTGCCTTCACCATGAGGACACCTCCAGGGGAACACCTCTGCCCGCTTTGCCCTCTGGTTAACGTACGGCGGCACCCGGCCGGTTCCGTCAGGCGCCGGGCGCGAGCGCCCGCACGGTGTCGGCGAGCGGCAGATCACCACCCGGCAGCGGGGCCAGCACGGGCGTGTCCAGCCCGTTGGCCACGTACTCCCGCACCCGGGCCCGGCAGGTCGCCGCGTCGCCGTGCACGACGAGATCGTCCACCACCTCGTCGGGGATCGCCTTCAGCGCGGCCTTCCGGTCCCCGGCCGCCCACGCCTCCCGCATGGGCCGCAGCAGCTCTCCCCGGCCCAGCCACTCGTGGAACGCCGCGTACACCGGCACGGTCAGATAGGCGGCCAGCAGCCGGCGGCCGATCTCGCGGGCCTTCGCCGCGTCCTCGGTCACCACGACGAACAGCCGCGCGGTCAGCTCGGTCTGCGGCCCCAGCTCGGCCCGGACCTTCCGTACGTCCCCGGGCGACAGCCAGTTGGTGATCGCTCCGTCGGCCTCGCGGGCGGCCAGGCGGAGCATCCCGGGCCGCAGCGCGGCCAGCACGATCTTCGGCGGCGTCGCGGGGGCCTTCTCCAGCCGGAAACCCTTGACGGCGAAGGTCTCGTAGCTCTCGCCGACCTTCTCCCCGGCCAGCGCCGCCCGCAGGAAGCGCAGGGTGTCGCGGACCCGCGCGTACGGCTTGTCGAACTCGCCAGCGTTCCAGTTGCCCACGATCACCGGGGACGACGCGCCGATGCCCAGCACGAACCTGCCGGGGGCGAGATCCGCGAGCGTGGCCGCCGACATGGCCAGCAGGGCCGGGCCGCGGGTGTAGACGGGGACGATCGCGGTGCCCAGGCGCAGGGACGGCGCCCACTCGGCCGCCAGGGCCAGCGGGACGAACCCGTCCGTGCCGCCCACCTCGGCCGACCACGCGTCGGTGTAGCCGAGCGCGGGCAGCTCGGCGACGAGCTCCTTCGACTCGACCGGCGTCTGCCCGAAGAACGGAATCGTCATGCCCCAGCGGTCCACGGCCACCCCTTCCAAGGTCTCGCCCCGACCATACCAACCGGACGGTATGGAGTCGCGGTCACGCCCGAAGTTCGTGGACCACCTCGATGACCTCTCTGGCCACGCCCTTGATGCCGGGCAGATGCGACAGGCCGACCAGCCGGTCGACGAGCGGGACGACCCGGTCGATCAGCCGATAGGTGCGCGCGCAGCCGGGCGAGCTGTCGTGGACCCAGAACAACACGACCCCCATCCACAGCAGCCACAGCAGTTCGGGAAGCTCCTCGCGCAGCTCGTCGTCCATCCGCCCGGCCGATCCCTCGACCACCTCCCGGTAGAGCGCGATGGCCGACTCGCGGGCGGGCGCGGACTCGGCGCTGAAGGGGCTGAGGGGGTTGCTGGGCTCCGCCGCGTGCTTGAAGAACTTCACCGCGAACTCGTGGTAGGGCTCGGAGATCCGCACCCACTCCCGCAGCACGCCGCCCAGCCGTCCGGCGAACGACCGCTCGGCGGCGAACACCTCATGGCAGGCCGCCTCGTGCGTCTCCTGCGCCCGGTCGTAGTACGCCTGGATCAGCTGCTCTTTGGACCTGAAGTAGTAGTAGGCGTTGCCCACCGACACGCCCGCCTCCGCGGCGATGGCACGCATCGTGGTCGCCTCGTACCCCCGATCCCTGAACAACCGGAGGGCCGTCTCGACGATCTGCTCCCGTGTACTCTCGGCCACGCTCGTCACTGTACGGCTCGGGCCCGCGTCCGGTCATGAACCGACAAGATGATCCACGGGTCGTGGCAAACCGCCTCGTGGCAGCAAGCCCACCCGCCCCCGCGTATGGCATTGAAGACCTCAGCCCCCGTCGTCGAGTGAGGAAACGAGGCACGTGGACGTCCGCCCGTCACGGCGGGGGCTGGCCGGCATCGGCACCGCCGTACTGATCTCCCTGCCCATGCAGCACCACGGCAAGGACCCCCTCCCCCCTCCGGCGCCGCCGCCCGCGGCCGATCCCGGTGTGGAGGTGAGCGTGGAGGTGAGCGGGGAGGTCTCCCTTCCGCCGCTGCTGGCCGGCACGTTCGTCGCCACCGTGAAGACCTGGGACACGATGGCGGCGGACGAGCGGATCGGCCACGCGCGGGCGACCGGCCTGCTGCTGGACGCCGGAGTGCGCCGGAAGTCGACCGGAGACTGCGCCGACCGCCGCCGTCCGTACTGCACGTCGCTGGAGGACATCCGGTACGGCACGCTGATGCGCACCATCGACCTGCGGCGGGACAGCGGGTGCCCGGTGACGGTCACCGGCGGCACCGAGACCGGGCACGCCGACGGCCACTACAGCCACGGCAACGGCTACAAGGTGGACCTCGCGCACAACCGGTGCCTCGACGCGTACGTCACGGGCACCTACCGCCACTGGCGCACGCGCGCCGACGGCGCGGCGCTGTACCGCGCCGCGCCGTCGGACGTGAGGGCGGACGTGTGGGCGGACGAGCCCACCCACTGGGACGTGCTGTTCAGGTGACCCCTACGCGAACTCGGTCGCGACCAGCGCGGCGATCTCGGCCGTGTTGAGCGCGGCGCCCTTGCGCAGGTTGTCGCCGCACAGGAACAGGTCGAGCGTGTTCGGGAAGTCGAGGGCCTGGCGGATCCGCCCGACGTAGGTCGGATCGGTGCCCACGACGTCCGCCGGCGTGGGGAACACGCCGTTCGCGGGGTCGTCGAGCACCACGACGGTCGGGGCGGCGTCCAGGATCGCGCGGGCGCCCTCGACCGTGACCTCCCGCTCGAACGTCGCGTGGACGGCCAGCGAGTGGGTGGTCACCACGGGGACGCGCACGCAGGTCGCCGAGACCCTCAGGTCGGGGATGCCGAGGATCTTGCGCGACTCGTTGCGGACCTTCAGCTCCTCGGAGGTCCAGCCGCCGTCCTTGAGCGAGCCCGCGAGCGGCACCACGTTGAGCACCAGCGGGGCCGGGAACGGCGATCCGGCCAGGTCGGGCACGGCCTTGCGCACGTCGCCCGCCACGGTGCCCATCGTCCGGTCGCCGGCGACGGCCTCGATCTCGGCGTACAGCCGCTCGGGCCCGGCCACCCCGGCGCCGGACACCGCCTGGTAGGAGGCGACGACCAGTTCGCGCAGGCCGTACTCGCGGTGCAGCGCGCCCATCGCGGCCATCATCGAGAGCGTGGTGCAGTTGGGATTCGAGATGATCCCCTTGGGCCGGTTGCGGGCCTGCTCGGGGTTGCACTCGGGCACCACGAGCGGCACGTCCGGGTCCATCCGGAAGGCGCCGGAGTTGTCCACGGCCACCGCGCCCCGCGAGGCGGCGATCGGCGCCCACTCGGCGGAGACCTCGTCCGGCACGTCGAACATCGCGATGTCGACGCCGTCGAACGCCTCCGGCGACAGCGCCTGCACGACGACGTCCTCGCCGCGCACGCTCAGCACCTTGCCCGCGGACCGCGGCGAGGCGATCAGCCGGATCTCGCCGTACGCGTCGGACAGGTCGGTGCGGCCGGTCAGGATTTCGAGCATGACGGTGCCGACGGCACCGGTCGCGCCGACGACGGCGAGGGTGGGCTTGCGGCTCATCGTCCGGTACCTCCGTAGACAACGGCCTCGACCTGGTCGGCGTCGAGGTCGAACGCGCGGTGGGCGGCGGCGACCGCGGTGTCCACCTCGTTCTGCCCCACGACGACGGAGATGCGGATCTCCGAGGTCGAGATCATCTCGATGTTCACCCCGGCGTCGGCCAGCGCGCCGAAGAACTTGGCGGTGACACCCGGGTGCGAGCGCATGCCCGCGCCGATCAGGGAGACCTTGCCGATCTGGTCGTCGTACAGCAGCGACTCGAAGGCCACCTGGTTCTGGATCTTCTTCAGCGCCGTGAGGGCCGTCTGGCTGTCGTTGGCCGGGAGCGTGAAGGAGATGTCGGTGCGACCGGTCGCCGCGGCCGACACGTTCTGCACGATCATGTCGATGTTGATCTCGGCGTCCGCCAGCGTGCGGAAGATGGCGGCCGCCTCGCCGACCTTGTCGGGCACCCCGACCACAGTGATCTTGGCCTCGCTCCGGTCGTGCGCGACCCCGGAGATGATGGGCTGCTCCACTTCGGTTCCTTCGCTGTAGGGGTCGGAGACGACCCAGGTGCCTTCCCTCGTGCTGAACGAGCTTCTGACGTGGATGGGCAGGTCGAACCTGCGGGCGTACTCCACGCAGCGCAGGTGCAGGATCTTCGCCCCGCACGCCGCCATCTCCATGGCCTCGTCGTAGGAGATCCGCGGGATCTGCCGCGCCGTACGGACGATGCGGGGATCGGCGGTGTAGATGCCGTCCACGTCGGTGTAGATCTCACACACGTCCGCGCCGAGCGCCGCCGCGAGAGCGACGGCCGTGGTGTCGGAACCACCCCGGCCCAGCGTCGTGATGTCCTTGCTGTCCTGGGAGACGCCCTGGAACCCGGCCACGATCGCGATCTGACCGGCGTCGACGGCCTCCTGGATGCGGCTGGGCGTCACGTCGATGATGCGCGCCTTGCCGTGCGTCGAGTCGGTGATGACGCCGGCCTGCGAGCCGGTGAAGCTGCGCGCCTCGTGGCCGAGGTTGGCGATCGCCATCGCGAGCAGCGCCATCGAGATCCGCTCACCCGAGGTCAGCAGCATGTCGAGCTCGCGTCCTGGCGGCAGCGGCGACACCTGCTGGGCCAGGTCGAGCAGCTCGTCGGTGGTGTCGCCCATCGCGGAGACCACCACCACGACGTCGTTGCCCGCTTTTTTCGTCGCGACGATCCGCTGGGCGACCCGCTTGATGCAGGACGCGTCGGCTACGGAGGAACCACCGTACTTCTGCACAACGAGCGCCACTGGAATCTCCAACGAATCAGGACGTGGAGCTCACAGTGTACTTGGACGTCCCAAACTGAGACCGGCACCGACCAGCATGTGGACGCCCCGCCGCCGGGTCAGACCGCGGTGCCCTCTTCGACCACGTCCAGCCGGGTGTGCGCGACCAGCGCCTGCAGGGCCCGCAGCGCCGCGCCCGCGTGGTTGCCCCAGGTGTTGAAGTAGGAGTACTGCCACCACCACAGCGCCTCCAGCGGACGGCCGGCCTGGTAGTGCCGCAGCCCGTGGATGAGGTCGGCCGCCACCGCCGTGAGGTCGTCGGACAGCCGGTAGGGGGTGACCACGGTGTCCTTGTAGGGGTCGAACACCTCGGCGTAGTCGTCCACCGGGGCGAGGCGGGCGGCGAGAGCCGTACGGAGGGGGTCGATGTCGGGGTCGTCGCTCAGCGCGGGTTCGACGTTGCCCTGGAGGATCACGTCCTGGGCGGCCCCGAGCTGGGTGCCCGCGAGGCTGACCTGGGCCACCTCCACCAGGAGAAGCGGCAGCGTCGCGTCGCCGCCCTCACCGCCGGCCAGGCGGGTGAGGCCGTCGATGAAGTTCTGCGCGTGTCCGGCGACGCGTGCGGCCAGGTCGTTCCACTCGTCAGACATCCAGCAGCCTCCGTCCTTCGAAAGCGCGGCCCAAAGTGACCTCGTCGGCGTACTCGAGATCACCGCCCACAGGCAGACCGCTGGCCAGTCGGGTCACTTTCAATCCCAGGGGCTTGACGAGCCTGGCCAGGTAGGTGGCCGTCGCCTCGCCCTCGAGGTTCGGGTCGGTCGCGAGGATCAACTCGGTCACCTGGCCGTCGGCCAGCCGGGTCATCAACTCGCGGATCTTCAGGTCGTCCGGGCCGACGCCGTCGATCGGGCTGATCGCCCCGCCGAGCACGTGGTAGCGACCGCGGAACTCGCGGGTCCGCTCGATCGCCACCACGTCCTTCGACTCCTCGACCACGCAGATGACGTGCGGATCACGCCGCTGGTCCCGGCAGATCCGGCACTGGTCCTCTTCGGCCACGTTTCCGCACACGCGGCAGAAGCGCACCTTCTCCTTCACTTCGAGCAGCGCGTGCGCGAGCCGCTTGACGTCGGCCGGGTCGGCCGCGAGGAGGTGGAACGCGATCCGCTGCGCGCTCTTGGGACCGACGCCGGGCAGCAGCCCGAGCTCGTCGATCAGGTTCTGGACGACCCCTTCGTACATGCTCTAGAACCCCGGCAGCTGGCCGCCGAGGCCGCCCCCGAGTCCTTGCGCGAGCGGGCCCAGCTTCTCCTGCTGCAGCTCCCCCGCGGCGCGTACGGCGTCCCGCACGGCGGCGAGCACGAGGTCCGCGATCGTCTGCGCGGTCTCCTCCGGGTCGCTCGCGTCGATGGCCAGCGGGCTGATCTCGAGATCGAGCAGTTCGCCGCTGCCGTTGACGGTGGCGACGACCAGGCCGCCTCCGGCACTGCCCTCGACCTCGGCGTCGCTGAGCTCCTGCTGCGCGGTGACGAGCTGCTGCTGCATCAGCTGAGCCTGCTCCAGCAACTGCTGGAGGTTGACATCCCCTGGATTCACGATGGTTGCGCTCCTCAGCGTCCAGCGACATGTTCGTCGCGACCGAGCCTACGGCGTCCGCCCCGGTTTCCGCACCGGCGTGCGTACGTGTTCCGCGCCGGGTCGTGGGCGGACGGACACCGGTTACCCCACCAGTCTCCGTCCATGCGGCGACCGTCCCTCGGGCGGGGAAGGCACTCAGGAGTGGTCGATCTCCTCGATGACGCGGCCGCCCAGCTCACGCTGGATCAGGGCCATGCCGGACAGCTCGCTGACGTCCGCGTCGTCGTCGTTGAGCGGGTCCACGTCGTCGTCCGGACGGGAGGCCCCGCCCTTGCGGCCGGGCACCGTCTCCGGCCAGGCCTGCCGGGGACCGGTCTGGGCGGCGGCCCGCGCCGCCGACCGTGCCGCCGAGCGCGCCGCGGCCAGGCCGGGGCTCGGCGTGGGCCGCGAGGCCGGGGACGGTGACGGTGACGGGGCGTCGTAGTCGTCGGACGGCGCGTCCGGCCACGACTCGTCGGTCGCGGGGGGCGCGGCGGGTGTGGTGGGTGCCGCGGCCTTCCGCTCCGACGCCGGGGCGGCCTCGGGAGCGGCCGGCGCCGGCGCGGGCGCGGGCGCGGAGGGCGCGGCCGCGGCCGCGGCCGCGGCCGGCGGAGCCGCCGGCGCAGGAGGTGGCGTGGAAGGCGGCACGGAAGGCGGCGCGGGCGTCTGCGGGCCGGACGGCCCGCGCGTGGCGGGGCCGGCCGGGCCGGGGCCCGAACCGCCGACGACGACATCGACGCGCCAGGTGCCGCCGAGCACGTCGCCGAGCGCGGCGGCCACCACCTCGTCGCGCTTGCCCTTGAGGAAGCCCTGCACGTCGCCCGGCTTCTCGAAGCCGACGGTCACGACGTTGCCCTCGACGCCGAGCAGCCTGCCCTGGGCGTTGAGGATCATCCAGGCCACCCGCTGGCGGTTCTTGATCGCTTCGAGCACCTGGGGCCAGGCCTGCTGCACCGGCCCACCGCCCGCGGCCGGCGCCTGTGCCTGCTGTGCCTGTGCCTGCGGCGGAGGCGGCGCCGTCCCGGCGCCGGGCCGTACCGGAGTCGGCCAGTCGTCCGCGGCCGGGGCAGTCGGGGCAGCGGGGGCGGCGGCAGGCGCCTGAACCTGCGGCGCCGGTGCCGGTGCCGGTGCCGCGGGAGCCTGTGAAGCTGCGGGAACCTGTGGAGCTGGGGGAGCCTGCGGCGCGGCGGCGTAGGTCCCGGCCGCGGCGCCGCGCTCCAGCCGTTCGAGCCGGGTCAGCAGCGCGGCCTCGCCCTGGTCGGCCCCGGGCAGCAGCACGCGGGCGCACATCAGCTCCAGCAGCAGGCGGGGGGAGGTCGCGCCGCGCATCTCGGTCAGCCCGGCGTTGAACACCTCGGCCGCCCGGGTCAGCTCGGCGGGGCCCATCGACGCCGCCTGCGCCTGCAGCCGCTCCAGTTCGTCGGCAGGCCGGTCGAGCAGGCCGCTGCCCGCGGCCTCGGGGACGTTGGAGAGGATCACCAGGTCGCGGAAGCGTTCGAGCAGGTCCGTGGCGAAGCGGCGCGGGTCGTGACCGCCCTCGATCACCCGGTGCACGGCCTGGAACACGGCCGCGCCGTCCCGCTTGGCGAACGCGTCGACCACCTCGTCCAGCAGGTCGCCGTCGGTGTAGCCGAGCAGGGACACCGCCCGCTGGTAGGTGATGCCGGACTCGTCGGCGCCCGCGAGGAGCTGGTCGAGGATCGACAGGGTGTCCCGGGCCGATCCCGCACCCGCCCGTACGACCAGCGGTAACGCCGCCGGCTCGTACGGCACGGACTCGGAGTCGAGGATCTCCTCCATGAGCCGGCGCAGGGTCGCGGGCGGCATCAGCCGGAAGGGGTAGTGGTGGGTGCGGGACTTGATCGTCCCGATGACCTTCTCCGGCTCGGTGGTGGCGAAGATGAACTTGAGGTGCGGCGGCGGCTCCTCCACCAGCTTCAGCAGCGCGTTGAAGCCCTCACGGGTGACCATGTGGGCCTCGTCGATGATGTAGATCTTGTAGCGCGCCGAGACGGGGGCGAAGAAGGCCCGCTCACGCAGGTCGCGGGCGTCGTCCACGCCGCCGTGCGACGCCGCGTCGATCTCGATGACGTCGAGGTGGCCGGGCCCGGTGGGGGCCAACGCGACGCAGGACTCGCACTCCCCGCAGGGGTCGGGCGTCGGGCCCTTCTCGCAGTTCAGCGACCGGGCGAGAATGCGGGCGCTGGAGGTCTTGCCGCAGCCGCGCGGGCCGCTGAAGAGATAGGCGTGGTTGATGCGGCCGCTGCGCAACGCCTGGCGCAGCGGGTCGGTGACGTGCTCCTGCCCCTTGACCTCGGCGAACGTCCCGGGCCTGTACTTGCGGTACAGCGCAAGACTCATGCCGCCTCCTCGGAGGGTCGACCCGGCCGGAGTGCCCCGCTAACGGAGAGACCCCTCGCACACCCGCCAGAGCCCGCTTATCCTTGCTGCCTTCCGGCCCTGGGGAGGTTCACAGGATGACGCCGCGCGAGGGGTCCGCTGCACAGTCTAGCCACTCGACGGGTGTGCGCGGGCCGTCGAGACAACAGTCGAAACCACGCCGGAAAGTGGGCTAAGCTGTCCGACGGAGGATTCGCCTAGTTGGCCTAGGGCGCACGCTTGGAAAGCGTGTTGGGGGCAACCCCTCAGGAGTTCGAATCTCCTATCCTCCGCGCTTGGTTGAGCAGCAAAAACGCGAAAGGCCCGGTCCATCCAACCGGGCCTTTCGCGTATTCGGATTCACCAGGGCACGTGCCCGGCGTCGTCGAAGAACGCGCCGGTCGGGCCGTCGTCGGGCAGGGTCGCCAGCCGGATCGCGATCGCCGCGCCCTGCTCGGGCGTACGGACGCCGCGGAAGCCGTTGAGGTCGGTCGCGCAGAAGCCGGGGCAACCGGCGTTGATCAGGATGTTCGTGCCGCTCAGCTCCTTGGCGTACTGCACGGTGACGGCGTTGAGAAACGTCTTAGACGGCGCGTACGCGGCGGAGATCGGGCCCGTCTCGGCGCCGGGAGTGGTCTGCCGGGTGAGAGAGCCGACGGTGCTGGACATGTTCACGATCCGCGGCGACGCCGAGCGGCGCAGCAGCGGCAGCATCGCGTTGGTGACGCGGATGACGCCGATCACGTTGGTCTCCACGGCCGCCCGCATCGTGGCGGGGTCCACCGTGGTCGGCGTCTGGGGCATGCCCCCGGTAATCCCCGCGTTGTTGACGAGCACGTCGAGACGTCCCGCGCGCTCCTCGATCAGCCTGGCGGCGGCGGCCACGCTCGCGTCGTCGGTCACGTCGAGCGGCACGCCGAACGCGTCGACACCGGCCGCGCGCAGCTTCTCCACCGCGGACTCCCGGGGCTCGTCACCCCGGGCGCCGACGCCGACACTCCAGCCGAGGGCGCCGAGGCCGACCGCGATCTCGTATCCGATCCCCTTGTTCGCGCCGGTGACCAGCGCGATCGTCTGTTCGCTCATGGATCTCATCCTGTCCGCGCCCACCGCGAAACCTCCAACACCGTTTGGGTGGGCATCGATACCTCCCCGATATCGATCGCCCGCTTCCGGCGATACCGTGGCGGCATGGAGACGCGTGAGCTGCGGTACTTCGTCACCGTCGCCGAAGAGCTGCACTTCGGGCGGGCCGCGCAGCGGCTCGGGATCGCGCAGCCGCCGCTGTCGCGGGCGATCGGGCAGCTCGAACGGCGGCTCGGGGTGACGCTGCTGGAGCGCACGAGCCGCTCCGTCGCGCTGACCGCGGCCGGGTCGGTGCTGCTGCGCGAGGGCCGGGCCGCCCTCGACGCGGTCGAGGCCGCCGAGCGCCGCACCCGCCGTACCGCGCTCGCCGCGACGGGCAGCCCCGGCCTGGTCCTCGTCACGAAGGCCGGAGCGGCCGGCGAACTGCTGCCGAAGCTGCTCGACGCGTACGCCGCCGAGCCGGGCGCGGTCGCCGTCGACGTGCTCCTGTGCGGCATCGGCGAGCAGGAGCGGCTGCTGCGCGACGGGCGGGCCGACGTGGCGCTGCTGCACCGGCCTTTCGACTCGGCGTCCGGGTTCGACACCGAGGAGCTGCGCACGGAAGGTCAGATCGTGGTCCTGCCCGCCCGGCATTCCCTGGCCTCCCGGGCGCACGTGCTGATGGCCGACATCACCGCCCTGCCCGGACTGCCGATGCCGCGCTGGCCGAACCTCGACGGCACCTATCCGGACGGTCCAGGCCCGCAGGTCCGCGATCATACGCAGCTTCTTCAGACGATCGCGCTCGGCCGGGCCGCGGCTGTGCTGCCGGAGTCGACCCGGGCCTATCTGCCCTCCGGCCTCGCCGCGGTGCCGGTGCTGGACGCCCCGGAGGTGACGACGTTGATCGCGTGGCCGCCGCACAGCCGCTCGCAGGCCGTCGCCGGCCTGGTCCGGGCCGCCACCCGTCTCTAGGTTGGGGCGCATGGAACAAATCTGCTTCCCGGCGATTCCGAGTGCGGGGAACCTCGACGTCCGGTGGATCCACGGCTCTGAGTCGGCCAAGCACAACACCGACCCCGACATCCAGGTGCACCGGTATGACGAGCACACATACGTCCTGCGGCAGAACAAGGCGATCAACTACGAGGCGCCCTTCATGTTCCTGATGTTCGGGAACGCCCGGGCCCTCCTGCTCGACACCGGCGCGACCGCCTCACCCGCGTACTTCCCGCTGCGCCGGACGGTGGACGAGATCGTGGACCGCTGGCTGGCCGATCACCCCCGCGAGGGCTACGGGCTGCTCGTCGCCCACACGCACGGCCACGGCGACCACATCGCGGGCGACGGCCAGTTCCGCGACCGCCCGGACACGGTGATCGTGGACCCCGCGGCGGAGCGCGTACGCGAGTTCTTCGGGCTCGGCGACGATCTCGACGTGCCCGGGACCGTCGACCTGGGAGGCCGCGTTCTGGACGCGGTGGCGAGCCCCGGGCACCACGGCTCGGCGGTGACCTTCTACGATCGGGCCACCGGCCTGCTCCTGACCGGTGACACCGTCTACCCCGGGCGGCTGTACGTCGCCGACTGGCCGGCGTTCGAGCAGACCATCGACCGCCTGGTGAAGTTCGCCGAGTCCCGTCCCGTCACCCACGTTCTCGGCTGCCACATCGAGATGACCGGCGTGCCGGGCGAGGACTACCCGATCCGCACCACGTATCAGCCGGACGAGCCGCCGCTCCAGATGACGGTGGAGCAGCTGCGGCGGATCCGCGACGCGGTGGCGGAGATCGGCGGCCGGCCCGGCGTCCACGTCCATCCCGACTTCATCGTCTACGCCTAGCGATCCGGTCAGATCCAGCCGCGCAGCAGCATGCGGCTCAGCCAGACGTCGTACGGCACGGGCACGGCGGTGAGCACGGGCGACAGCCACCAGAAGTTGACCAGTGCGAGCAGCGTGAACGCGCCCACCACCGCCGCCCCCGTGGAGCGCCGCACGGCCGGCGCGCCCGGCGGCCCGAGGACGAGCCCGCACGCCAGCACGAGCCCGAGGACCATGAACGGCACCGCCGGGAGCGCGTAGAACAGGTACATCGTGCGGTCGTCGGCCAGGGCGAAGTAGAACCACGGCAGCCATCCCGCGCCGTAGGCGAGCAGGACGGCGCCCGCCCGCCAGTCGCGGGTCCGCAGATAGCGGACCACCATCGCGATCAGCGCGAGCAGCCCGCCGTACCAGATCACCGGGGTGCCGGTCCCGAGGATCTCCTGCGAGCAGGAGGCGGCGCCGCACGTGCCGTCGGGCGACCGGTAGAAGAACGCGACCGGCCGCAGCAGCAGCGGCCAGGTCCACGGGTCCGACTGGTAGTCGTGGTGCGAGCTCAGCCCCTGGTGGAAGCCGAACACCTGGCTCTGGTAGCGCACCAGCGAGCGAAGCGAGTCGAAGACGAAGTAGGCCCAGCCGTTCGCGGTCGCGCGGTCCCAGTTGCGGCCCCATCCCCCGGCCGAGGCGAACCATCCGGCGAACGACGCGACGTACACGACGGCCGGCACGGCGCCGAGCCAGGCGAGGCCGAGCGGCCAGTCGAGGCGGGCCGCCTGCCGGCAGGGCCGGGGCAGGCCGACGGCACGCCTGGCCCCGCAGTCCCAGACGAACGTCATGATCCCGAACGCCACGACGAACAGCAGGCCGGTCCACTTGGTCGCCGTCGCCGCGCCCAGGCACACGCCGGCCGCCAGCCGCCATGGCCGTGCGCCGAGCCGTGGAGCCGGCCCGTGCAGGGGGGAGGTGCGATACCACTCCGTCAGGCGGGCGCGGGCCGCGTCGCGGTCGGCGACCAGGCAGGCGAAGCCCGCGAGCACCCAGAACATGAGGAAGACGTCGAGCAGCGCGGAGCGCGACAGCACCAGATGCAGGCCGTCGAGCGCCAGCAGCAGACCGGCGAGGCAGCCGAGAAGCGTCGAGCGGGTCATCCGGCGGGCGGTCCGCGCCAGGACCAGCACGCTGAGCGTGCCCGCGAGCGCGGCGACGCAGCGCCAGCCGAAGGGCGTGACGCCGAAAAGCCACTCTCCCGCGCCGATGAGCCATTTGCCGAGCGGGGGGTGGGCGACGTACGCGGCGCACTCCTCGACCGTCCCGCACGCCCTGAACACGTCCGTGCCACCGCGGGCGAACACCTGGTCGGCGCCGTCGGCGAACTGCCGCTCGACCCCGAACCTGATCAGCGAGTAGGCGTCCTTGGCGTAATAGAGCTCGTCGAAGACGAGCGCCTGCGGGACATCGAGACGATAGAACCGGAGGAATCCCCCGAAAGCGGCCACGGCCAGCGGGCCGAGCCACCCCCGCCCGCCCGGCATCGGCGGCACCAGCCGGGGTAGTGCGGTCAGAGGCACGCGGTGATCCTAACCCGGCAAAACGCGAAGATCAGGGCAAGACGGATCCGGCATGGCGACCGTCCTGCATGATCACCGCCATCCGGGGCAGTAGCCCCGCCAACCACCGGCAACTCCATTGGGAGCGTCGCAGATGGATTTCGATGACCGAGCGCAACTCGACGCCTCGCAGGTCGAGGACGTCGGCCGTGGAGGCGGGTTCCGCGGCGGGGGTCTGGCCGTCGGCGGCGGAGCCGCCGGCATCATCGCCCTCATCGTGGCCCTGATCTTCGGCGTCAACCCCGGCAACATCACCGGCGGCGACGACCCCGCCGGCCTGCAGCCGACCAGCGATCTGAGCGCGCAGTGCAAGACCGGCGCCGACGCCGACCAGTCGGAGAAGTGCCGGGTCGTGGGCGTCGTCAACAGCATCCAGAAATACTGGAGCGAGCAGATCCAGGGGTACTCCGGGGCGAAGACCACGCTGTTCTCCGGCGGGGTGCAGACCGGCTGCGGCGCCGCGGACTCCTCCGTCGGCCCCTTCTACTGCCCGACCGACAAGCACGTCTACCTGGACCTGTCGTTCTTCGACGAGCTGCAGTCGCGGTTCGGGGCCAAGGGCGGCCCGTTCGCCCAGGCGTACGTGATCGCCCACGAGTACGGTCACCACGCGCAGGACCTGCTCGGCACGATGAACCGGGTCGGCCAGGACCAGGGCGCGGAGAGCGGCTCGGTGCGGCTCGAACTCCAGGCCGACTGCTACGCCGGCGTGTGGGCCAAGAACGCGGTGGACACCGGTTTCTACGCCGAGCCGTTCACCGACGCCGACATCCAGGAGGCGCTCGACGCCGCCGCGGCGGTCGGCGACGACCACATCCAGGAGCAGGCCCAGGGCAGCGTCAACCCGGACGCGTTCACCCACGGCACCTCCGCCCAGCGGCAGAAGTGGTTCACGAACGGCTACTCGTCGGGCGACCCGGCGCGCTGCGACACCTTCTCCGGGGGCATCTGAGACCTGAAAAGGGCCTTGGGCGCGAACCTTTGCGTCGTCTCCTAAACTACATACCGTGATCTTTAAGTTGGTCGGTGACGGACGGCCCTATCCAGAGCACGGACTGTCGTCCCGCGAGTGGGCGCAGATCCCGCCCCGGCAGGTCCGGCTCGACACACTGGTCACCACGAAGGCGGTGCTGGACCTGCACTCGTTGCTCGCCAAGGACTCGACCTTCTACGGCGACCTGTTCCCGCACGTGGTGCAGTGGAAGGGCGAGCTGTACCTGGAGGACGGCCTGCACCGCGCCCTGCGCGCCGCCCTCCACCAGCGCTCGGTGCTGCACGCCCGCGTGCTGGAGGTGCAGGACTAGCCGGACGCTCCCTGGGCGAGATCAAGTGTCTGACTGCTTCGGTAGCCTTGCGGTCATTTGACTTGACCAGCCCTAGAAAGAAGGGAGCCGGGCAGTGCTCGACGACGCCGGACTCCACGCCCTCCGCGAGGCGGCTCGGCTGTCTCCGGACAACCTTCCCCTGCGGCGCCACCTCGCCGAGCAGCTTCTGACCAAGGGTTACCTCGCAGAGGCCGAGGCCGAGTTCCGCGCCGCCCTCGTGCTGTCACCCCAGGACCCGGACGTCATCGCCGGTCTCGCGGAGGCCTTCGTGCGGCAGAGTGCGTACGGCCCCGCGCTGTCGGCGCTGGAACCGCTCCTGGCGGCTCCCGGCCACGCGCCGCGCGCCGGGTTGCTCGCCGCCAGGGCGCTGCTGGGCGAGGGCGACGTGGCGGGGGCGGCGCGCCGGTATCACGACGCGGTCTCCCGTGATCCCTCGCTGGCCGACCCCGACCTCGCCGCCCGGCTGACGCCCCAGCCCGCCACGCCGCACGCGCCCGAAACACCCCCGGACAACGCCGAGCGCTCCGGTGTCACGTTCGCCGACGTGGCCGGCATGGAGGCGGTCAAGGAGGCGCTGCGGGTGAAGCTCCTGCTCCCCGTCCAGCAGCCCGAGCTGTTCGCCGCGTTCGGCAAGCGGGCGGGCGGCGGAGTGCTGCTGTACGGCCCTCCGGGCGCGGGCAAGACCCACCTCGCCAGGGCCGCGGCCGGCGAGCTCGGCGCGGCGTTCATCAGCGTCGGGCTGGCCGACATCCTCGACATGTACATCGGCTCCAGCGAGCGCAATCTGCGGGCCACGTTCGAGATGGCCCGCCGCAACCGGCCGTGCGTGCTCTTCTTCGACGAGGTGGACGCGCTGGCCGCGCGCCGCTCCGACATGCGGCAGGCGCACACCCGGCAGCTGGTCAACCAGTTCCTGGCCGAGCTCGACGGCGTGGAGGAGAACGCCAACGAGGGCGTCCTGGTGCTGGCGGCCACCAACGCGCCCTGGTACATCGACGTGGCGTTCCGGCGTCCCGGGCGGTTCGACCAGATGGTGTTCGTGCCCCCGCCCGACGCCTCGGCCCGCGCCGCCATCCTGCGCATCCTGTGCCGCGACAAGCCGCTGGCCGAGATGGACTACGACGCGGTGGCGAAGGTGACGGACGGCTTCGTGGGCGCGGACCTCAAGGGCGTGGTCGACCGCGCGGTGGAGACCAAGCTGCGCCAGTCGATCAGCGCGGGCCGTCCCCTCCCGCTGACGACCCACGACCTGCTCGCCGTGGCCCAGGGCACGAAACCGACGGCCGTCAAGGAGTGGCTGGGGACGGCGCGCAACTACGTCCTGCACGCCAACGACTCCGGCGCATGGGACGAGCTGATGCCCTGGATCGACGGCAAGAAGGGCAGCAGAGGCAGATGGTGACCGCCGCGGCACCGCTTGAGCGGGCGCGGACGCTGCTGGAGCTGAACCGTCCGGTGGAGGCCGAGCGGGAGCTGCGGGGCCTGCTCGCCCAGGACCCCCAGGACGTCAACGGGCACGCCTTCCTCGCGGTGGCGCTGGCGCAGCAGCGGAGGCCGGCCGAGGCGATCGGCGAGGCCGCGGAGACGGTACGGCTCGCGCCGGACCACTGGTTCCCGCACTACGTGGCTGGTCAGGCGTACTACCGGGCGGGCCGGCCCGGGGAGGCCGCCGACGCCACGAGGGCGTGCCTGGAGCTCGCCCCCGAGCACGCGCCGGCCTGGGAGCTGCTGGCCCGGGTGCACATCCACGTCGAGCAGTGGCCGCAGGCGGCCGACGCGGCCCGCCACGGGCTCGCCCTCGCGCCCGAGGACGCCGACCTGGCGAGCCTGCTCGCGGTGGCCCTCACCATGCTCGGCGACGCCGCCGGGGCGACGGAGGCCGCCGCGCGGGCCGTGGGGCTCGACCCCGAGAGCGCCCTGGCCCACCTGGCGTACGGACGCGCGCAGCTCGCCTTCGGCTCACCCGGCGAGGCCGCCCGCGCGTTCCGCGAGGTGCTCCGCCTGTCGCCGGGGTTCGACCAGGCCAGGGACCTCCTGGTGGCGGCGCTCAAGCGGCGCAACCCCGTCTATCGCCTGCTCGCGCGGCTGCGCGGCACGTTCTTCGGCGGGTGGCGGATGCTGTTCCTGCTGCCGGTCGCGCCTCCGGTCATCGCTTTGTTCGTCCTCATCGCGCTCCTGCACTGGGCGGCCTGGGTGGCCGAGGCGGCCACCACCCTGCGCCTGGCCCGGGCCAGGGCCACCCGGCTGCTCTTCGAGGGCACGGAGGCCCGCGTGGCCCTCGTGTGCTGCTGCCTACTGGTCATCGGCGCGGTGCTGCTCGTGACGGGCGTGGCGACCGCCCAGGAAGCCGTGGGAATGGGCGGCGCGGCGGTCCTGGCGCTGATCACCCCCGTGCAGGAGGCGGCGCACACGAGCGCACCCCGGGGCCGGGCCGTCCTGTACGGCTGGGCGGTCCTCCTGGGACTGGCCGCCGCCCTGGCGATGGCCCTGTCCTCCCCCTCCGGCGCGCTGCTCACCGCCTATGCCGGGCTGGCCGGCATCTGGGTCGCGGCGGGCGTACGGCGGCTGGCCGGGAGCCGGGCGGCGAACGCGCTCTGACCGGCCGCGCCGGGCGGCACCCCTGAACGCACGAAAGCCGCCGACCCCTGTGATCAGGACCGGCGGCTCTCACGTCGAGCGGTGGAGGTGGGATTTGAACCCACGGTAGGTTGCCCTACACACGCTTTCGAGGCGTGCGCCCTCGGCCACTAGGCGACTCCACCGCGCAGCAGCTTACCGGACGAACACCACTGCGCGTGCATCCGTTTTCTTCCGCCCGCCGGCTCAGGCGCGGCGGCCCGAGAAGAACTCGGTCAGCACGGCCGCGCACTCGCCCGCCAGCACGCCCATGACCACCTCGGGCCGGTGGTTGAGCCTGCGGTCCCGCAGGACGTCCCAGAGCGATCCGGCGGCCCCGGCCTTCTCGTCCACCGCGCCGTACACGACGCGGTCCACCCGGGCGAGGACCGCGGCCCCGGCGCACATCGTGCAGGGTTCCAGCGTGACGACGAGCGTGCAGCCCGTCAGCCGCCAGTCGCCGATCCGCGCCGCCGCCGCGCGCAGGGCGAGCAGCTCGGCGTGGGCCGTGGGGTCGGCGCTCGCCTCGCGGTCGTTGCCCGCCGCGGCGAGCACCTCGCCCGGCGCCCCCGACCCAGGCCGTGACGGGCCGAGCACGACGGCCCCGACCGGCACCTCGCCGCGCTCGCCCGCTCGTACGGCCTCCGCCAGCGCCAGCCGCATGGCGGCCTCGTACGCGTCCGAGGGCGAGCCGGTCACCGCAGCCGGTCGAGCTCGTCGGCGAAGCCGAGCCGTTCGGCGATGAGGGAGAGGATGTCGGCGGGCAGCACGCCCTCCTCCATGCTGAGCTCCACGAGCTCCTCCGCGCTCAGCGAGAAGTCGCCGAGCAGCTCCAGGTCGCCGACGGGACGGATGCCGAGGTCGGGCGCGTCCTTGTCCACCACGACGCCGGCCAGCTCGGCGAAGATCTCGCCCAGGGGGTCGTTCTGCACGGCGTGCGCGTCGGAGATGAACACGCGGGGGTCGAGGTCGTCCTCATAACGGATGATCGCGAACCACTCGTCCTCGACCTCGACGCAGAGCAGCGCGAGCTCGTCGCCGTTGAGCCCGAGGGCCTCCTGCAGGGCGTCACTGAGGTCGTCGGCGATCTCGGCCTCGCCGAGATCGACCTCGGCGCCGGCCCAGCGGCCGTCGATGCGGGCGAAACCGGCGGAGAAGAGGTTGGATCTGGAGGGCATTGCCGTCTCCCCAGGTCAGCCGATGGCGGCGTCGACGGCGCGTTCGAACGGCTGGGAGAAGCCCAGCCGCGCGGCGATGCTGGACAGGACCTCGTCGGGCAGCAGATCGAGGTCGCCGGACAGCGCGCCCAGCTCCATCTCGTCGAGCCCGAGGTCGGCGAAGATGGACAGGTCCCCGGCGGGAAGCACGCTGTCGAGCTCCTCCTCCTCGGGCACGGGCACGTCGAGGTATTCGAGGACCTGCTGCGCCAGCGGCCACTCCCAGGCGGCCGTGATGTCCGAGAGGAAGACGTCCACCTGCTCACCGAAGACCCGTAACGCCACGAAGAAGTCATCCCCTACGGCGACCATGCCAATCGTGGTCCCCATGCTGGGGGTCTGGCGGAGGGCGTGAATGAGTCCGTCCAGGTCCGAGGTGAGCGCCACCGGGAGCATCTCCGCCTCCCAGCGGTCCTCCTCGCGATAGACGACGATGGCGAAGTCAAGTGTGTCCACGTCTGTCATCGTCTTCCCCACCGCGCGCTCTTCACGCAGGCAATGGTCGCAGAATCGGAGTCACACCGTACGGTGCTCACTCCAAATCGTGATCAAAGACTCAGCCGACGTCGAGAGTCTGCCCAGGAGACG
This sequence comes from Microbispora rosea, assembly GCF_900156315.1. Classification (GTDB taxonomy): domain Bacteria; phylum Actinomycetota; class Actinomycetes; order Streptosporangiales; family Streptosporangiaceae; genus Microbispora; species Microbispora rosea. The sequence goes on from NZ_FTNI01000025.1 coordinate 38,439, forward strand.
GTAACTTTTCTACCCATGGAGACCCTCGTCGTCGACCACCCGCTCGTCGCCCACAAGCTCACCACTCTCCGCGACGTGCGGACCGACTCGCCGACGTTCCGCCGCCTGGCCGACGAGCTGGTCACGCTGCTCGCCTACGAGGCCACCAGAGACGTCCGGGTCACCGACGTGACGGTCGACACACCGCTCACCCCCACCCACGGCGTACGGCTGGCGCGCCCCGCGCCGCTCGTGGTGCCGATCCTGCGCGCGGGGCTGGGGATGCTCGACGGGATGACCCGGCTCCTGCCGACCGCAGAGGTGGGCTTCCTGGGCATGATCCGCGACGAGTCCACGCTCAAGGCCCAGACCTACGCCACGCGACTGCCGGAGGACCTGTCCGGCCGGCAGTGCTACGTGCTCGACCCGATGCTCGCGACGGGCGGAACCCTCGCCGCGGCGATCAACTTCCTGTTCGACCGCGGCGCCCGGGACGTCACCGCGATCTGCCTGCTGGCCGCCCCCGAGGGCATCGCATACCTGGACGAGGCGTTCCGCGGCGGCGACCGGCCGATCCGGGTGGTGACGGCCGCCCTCGACGAACGGCTGAACGAGAACGGCTACATCGTGCCCGGCCTCGGCGACGCCGGCGACCGCCTGTACGGCGTCGTCTGACTCCTGCCGGCCGCCCGTCTCCCCGGGGGCGATTTCCCCGGGGTCTGATTTCTCTTCCTTTCCGCGTGGTCCGTCCCTATCTCACCTCTGGTTACACTGCGCGCCCAGTAGGGTACTCAGTGTGATGACGACGTCACCTCGCGCTCTCGCGAGCGGCGCGCCACCAGGGAGAGCGATGATCCAGCATTCGGCCGACGAGCACTACGAACAGCTCGAGGCCCTGCTCAGGGACGAGTTCGCGGAGGTGCATCCTCCCGCGACGGTGACCCGGTGCGTTCAGGCCGCCCACCACGGCGCCATCGAGGTCACCGGACACGCGCACCCCGCACTGGTCGAGCGCATCGCCCGCAAGCATCTGCGGGTCCTGGCGACCGCCGCGGCGGAGCGGGGCTGACGGCCGTCACGATCACGAAAACCCGTTGGCGATTAGCCGCTTTACCAAACGGGGCGTCTGGGTAATGTATTGGTCATGGGAGTGGTGACGGCGGTGCAGGCGAAGAAAGTCATCAAGTGGACGCTCATCGTGTCGGCGGGCTTCTACCTGCTCACGAGACCGACTGACGCGGCTCAGACGGTCCACGGGGCCTTCAACGGAATCATCAGCGCGGCCGACTCGATGGCGCAGTTCTTCGCCACCCTGACATGAGACTTGTGACCCACGGGGACTCGGCCCCGTCGTCGGTCAACCGTTACCTCCTCCCCCACGAACAACAAGTCATCATGGTCCGGCGTCACCCCGCCGTCCTCCTGCGCCCTATCGCCGAGATCTTCGGCGGCCTCATCCTCGCCGGAGTCCTCAGCAAGTTCCTGAGCGACAACGGCGCAAGCCAGGCCCTCGCCCTCGTCTGGTGGGCCTGGCTCCTCCTGCTGGTTCGATTCGTTTGGAAGGTCGCGGAGTGGTCGGTCGACTACTTCGTCGTCACCTCCCAGCGCATGCTTCTCACCACGGGCCTCATCACGCGCAAGGTCGCGATGATGCCCCTGAGCAAGGTCACCGACATGAGCTTCCAGCGCTCGCTCCTCGGCCGCATGCTCGGCTACGGCGAGTTCGTGATGGAGTCGGCCGGCCAGGATCAGGCCCTGCGCACCGTCCCCCACATCCCCTATCCGGAGACGTTGTACCTCGAGGTCTGTCAGATGATCTTCCCCAGCAAGGACGGAGACGACGACTGACCGACGGTCCACCGTCCGATATCTCGACACCGTGATCGAACCTTCACCGTCGTGATTCTTGACGGAGGGTTACACGATTCGGTCGCTTCGTGCCATTATGGCGACACTATTGACCCTTCCCCCGCCCTGAGAGACCAGATGCCGAGTCAGGGAACCATCGGCGACCGCGTCCGCGGATTGCGGTTGAGCAGGCGCATGTCACAGGCCCAGTTGGCCGGACCCGACCTGTCCGACAGTTACGTCTCACTCATTGAGTCCGGAAAGCGGACGCCCACACCGGTCGTTGCCCGGTTACTCGCCGAGCGGCTCGGTTGCACCACCGAGTTCCTGCTCCACGGGATAGAACCCCGGCAGCGCATCGACACCGAGCTCGGCCTGCGACATGCCGAGCTCGAGCTGTATCACGGCGATCCCGCCGTGGCGGCCGACCGCTTCGGCGAGATCGTCAAGGCGGCGGGTGAGGACAACGCCATGCTGGCCGCCCACGCACGCCTCGGTGTGGCGCGGGCGCTGGAGGCCCAGGGCCGCATCGGCCGGGCCGTCGAGGCGTACGAGCGGCTGCGCCGCGAGGCCGCCGCGCACCCCGAGCGCCTCGCCGACCTGCCGCTGACGGTGGCGCTGTGCCGCTGCTACCAGCGGGCCGGCGACCGGCTGCGGGCGCGCGACCTCGGCGCCCAGGCGCTCGGCCAGATCGACCGGCTCGGCGTGATCGAGGGCGAGTTGGCCGTCGAGCTGGCGCTGGCGCTGGTGGAGGTCGAGACCGGCCTGCCGTACGTCGAGCGGGTGCTGTCGGCCGCGGGTCCGGCGCACGCGAGCGACCGCAGCACGGAGATCCTCGCGCTGTGGCAGGCCAGCGTCACGGCAGCCGAAGGCGAGGACTCGGCCCTGGCCGTGCAGCTCGCGGAGGACGCCCTCGCGGCGGGCCGTCCGGCCCGGATCGCCGTGCGCCGTGCGCGCATCGCGATGCACTGGGCTCGCATCACCGCGGCGGATCCCGAAGGTGCCGATTTGGATCGAGCCAACGACCTGGCGAAGTCCGCGGTGGACGTCTTCGCGGGCTTCCCGGCCGAGCGGCAGAACCACGCGCGGAGCCTTGTGGTGCTGGGTTTCGTACGATTCCGGACCGGAGACGCGGAATCCGCAGCCGCACTCGCCGGTGAGGCACTGGATCTATTGGACGGCGCCAAGGGGACCACCGCGGCGACCGCGAACATGGTCCTGGCCGAGATCGCGTTGGCACGGTCCCAAGATCCGGCTGCCGCGCTCGGTCGTGCTCACGACCTGCTGGACGACGAGGCGCCCGACCGGGAGACCGCCCGGGCCTGGCGCATGCTCGGCGACCTGTGGGGACAGGCCGGTGCCCTCGACCGGCAGTCAGGGGCATATCGTAGAGCCCTGGAAGCGGTCGGAATCCGCGTGAACATACCGGGCTCCATGACCACGACGGTGCTCGCTCGATAGCCTCCCCTGGGGCTCCGGACTTGTTCTGGAGGCTCTGGAATAATGAGGGTCTACCACTCATTCCATCATCGGATGATTGGCAACCCAAAGGAGGCTGACGTGAGCCTGCGGACGGCGCAGCGGGCGTCTCTCGTGGACCAGGTGATCGACCAGCTCAAGGAGCAGATCACCTCCGGCTCCTGGCAGATGAATGCCAAGATTCCCACCGAGACGGTGCTCGCCGAGCACCTCGGGGTCGGCAGGAATACGGTCCGTGAGGCGGTCCGCGCGCTGACGCACGCCGGACTGCTGGAGTGCCGACAGGGCGACGGCACGTACGTGCGGGCCACCAGCGAGCTGTCGGGTGCGATGGCCAGGCGGCTGCGTGCTGCCGAGCAGCTGGAGATCCTGGAGGTCCGGCGCGCCCTGGAGGTCGAGGCGGCCCGGCTCGCGGCGACGCGACGGACCGGCGGGGACGTCGCGTCGATCGAGGCCGCGCTGGCCGCGCGCGAGAAGGCATGGTCGGGCGGCGACCCCGACGCGTTCGTCGAGGCCGACCTCGCCTTCCACGTGGCGGTCGTCGAGGCTACGCACAACAGGGTGCTGATCGACCTCTACAGCGACTTCTCCGCGGCGCTGCGGGCGAGCATCGCGGCGGCCGGCGGCTCCCTGGAGCAGAACTACATCCCCCACGACGCGATCGTGCGCGCGATCGTCGCCGGCGACGCCACCGCGGCCGAGCGGGCCGGTCACGCGTGCATGGAGCACATCCTCATCGCCCTCACCGACTCCGCCGCCATCCCCTCCTGAGCCCCGCCCCGAAACCCCACCGCCCGGCGGGGCCGCGCGAACGGCACCCGCGGGGCCCGATCAGGCGAGCACGCGGCCAGGCAAGCGTGCTCAGCCGAGCCGCAGGGACATGACGAGGTAACGGAAACCGGGGTCCTCGCCCTCGTCGGTGATCAGCGCGGGACGGGTCGGCGAGTCCATGTGGAGGCGCGCCCGCCCGGTCTCGACCCCCGCCAGCCCGTCGAGCAGGAAGTGGGGCTGGAAGGCGATCTGGATGTCCGGACCCGCCAGCTCGGCCTCGACGACCTCCGCGCCCCTGCCGATGTCACCGCCCCCGGCCTGGATCAGCACCTGTCCCTGGGAGAACGACAACCGGACCGCGGCGTTGCGCTCGGCGACCAGCACGACGCGCTTGACGGCCTCCACGAACGGTCCCACCTCGACGTCCGCGTGGATCGTCCACTCTGAGGTCAGCCGGGACCGGTAGTCGATGAACTGGTCGTCCAGCAGCCGCACGGTCGTCGTGCGTCCCTGGCTCTCGAAACCCGCCACGTTGTCGCCCAGGCCGATCGCCACCTCGCCGCCCCGGAGCGATCGGGCCACCTCGACCAGCACCCGCGCCGGCACGACCACGCCGTGCTGCGCGTCCTCCCGCTCGGGATGCCACAGGAACTCGGCGGCGGCGATGCGGTAGCGGTCGGTCGCGGCCATCGACATCCGCGTGCCCTCGATGTCCACGCGGATGCCCGTCAGCATGGGCAGCGTGTCGTCGCGGCTCGCGGCGGCGGCCACCTGCCCGACAGCGGTGGCGAACGCGCCGCCGCCCACGGCGCCGACCTTCGGCGGCATCGGCGGAATCGCGGGGAAGTCCTCGTCCGGCATCGTGATCAGCCCGAACTCCGCGCTGCCGCAGGTGAGCACCGCCTCCGAGCCGCTTCTGACGATCTCGACGGGCCGGGCGGGCAGGCTCCGGGTGATCTCGGCCAGGACCTTGCCGGGAATCAGCACCCGCCCCGGCTCGGCGACATCGGCCTCGACGTCGGCACGGGCCGAGACGTCGTAGTCGAAGGCGGACACCCGCAGGTCGTCTCCCGCTTCCAGCAGCAGGCCCGCGAGGACGGGCACGGCGGGCCGGGCGGGCAGCACCCGGGCCGCCCATGCCACCGCGTCGGCGAGCACATCGCGGTTCACCTGGAATTTCATCCCGACCTCCTGCCTGTGCCACGACTCGCTCCCAACGTAGCGGCCCGCACCGACAATCCCGGCGGTGCTACTTGCTGTTGAGGAAGGCGAGCACGGCCAGCACGCGGCGGTTGTCGTCGTCGGAGGCCGCGAGGCCGAGCTTGGTGAAGATGTTCGCCGTGTGCTTGCCCACCGCGCTGTCGCTGAGGAACAGCCGCTGCCCGATCGCGGCGTTCGACCTGCCCTCGGCCATCAGCTCCAGCACCTCGCGCTCCCGGGGGGTGAGGCGGCCGAGCGGTTCGTTTCGCGCGTTGCTCGCCAGGAGCCGGGCGATCACTTCGGGGTCCATGGCCGTCCCGCCGGCCGCGACCCGGCGTACGGCGTCGACGAACTGCTCGCCGTTGAACACCCGGTCCTTCAGCAGGTAGCCGACGCCGCCGGACCCGTCGGCCAGCAGCTCCCTGGCGTACAGCTGCTCGACGTGCTGGGAGAGCACGAGGACCGGCAGGCCCGGCACCTGCCGCCGCGCGGCCAGAACGGCCTGCAGCCCCTCGTCGGTGAAGGTCGGCGGGAGCCGCACGTCCACGACGGCCACATCGGGACGCTCCCCCACGAGCGCGGTGAGCAGCTCGGGGCCGGACTCGACCGCCGCGACCACCTCGAAGCCGTGCGCGCGCAGCAGGGCGACCAGACCCTCCCTCAGCAGGTGGAGGTCTTCGGCCAGCACTACGCGCACCCGCCGCCCTCCGTTTCCCTGGTCCGCACCGTCGTCGCCAGCGCGACGGCCAGCAGGCCGCCGCCGAGCAGAATCATGCCGACGATGGCCGGCCACTGGAAGGGCCCGGGCATGTACAGGGCCAGGAACCAGGACTTCACCGGCGACCCCACCAGCTTGAACACCATCGCGACCAGTCCCTGCGGGAACAGCGCGATCGGCCACAGCGCCCAGCACAGGCGGCCGAAGTAGCGCCACGGGGTCGTCGGCGCCGGCCTCGTCCGGAACGCCCGGGGAAGTTCGATGACGGCCGTGGTCGGGCCGCCCACCGGGCTGTTCACCGCGAGGACGCCGTCGAAGGCCCCGAGCCTGCGCTCGATTCCGCGCAGGCCGGTGCCGCGCTCGGGGTCCGCGCCGCCGTGGCCGTCGTCGGTCACCGTCACGCGCAGCGCCGGGCCCTGCGCGCTCACGTCCACCCACGCCTCGGTCGCGTCGCCGTGCCTGGCGGCGTTGGCCAGCAGCTCGCTCACCGCGAAGTACGCCGCCGACTCCAGCGGCGCGGAGGCCCGCTCGGGCAGGTCGACGGTGACGTGGACGCGCAGCGGACTGTCCAGGGCGAGGGCGCGTACGGCGTCGCCGAGGCCGCGCTCGGCCAGCACCGGGGGATGGATGCCGCGCACCAGCCGCCGGATCTCCTGCAACGCGGTCGCCGACGCCTCCCTCGCCTTGCCGAGCAGCGCCCGGGCGGCCTGCGGGTCGCTTTCCAGCAGTTGCTCGGCCGCGCCGATCGTCATGCCGATCGCCACCAGGCGGGCCTGCGCGCCGTCGTGCAGGTCACGCTCGATCCGGCGCAGCTCGGCGGCCTGGGAGTCGACGGCCTCGGTGCGGGCGGCGTCGAGGCGGGTGACCCGCTGGGCGAGCCTGGCCTTCTCCGTGGGCCCCAGCAGCGCGGCGGCGACCTGGCCGTGCAGGCGCACGGCCCACGGCGCGTACCAGGGCGCGACGATCACCGCGAGCAGGATCCAGACCGCGCCCATCGCCGGGTTGCCCCCGGCCGCCCACGCGACGCCGTACGCGACCGCCAGCAGCGGAGCGGCGGCCACGAATCCGCCGGCCAACGGCGCGGAGACCAGGAAGGCGAGGTCCCGCCAGGTGGCGGGGTCCTTGGTCATCCAGTTCCACCGCTTGTTGAAGGCCGGGATCGTGGGCTTCCTGTAGAGGGTGCGGCCGTCGCGATACCAGCCGTCGGCCTGTGGGACCGGCGGGGGCGGCGCGGGCCGGTACGGGTCGTCGATCGGCACGCCCGACCAGCGGGAGGCCAGCCCGCGCTGCCGCCGGGTCACGGCCCGCGCGAACCGTACGGCCGGCGGGAAGACGAAGACCAGGCCGACCAGGAAGGTGAGCATCACCGCCACGAGCATCGCCAGGCCGGCGGCCAGGCCCAGCAGGGCGAGGCCGGCGAGGGCGGTGCTCCGGGCCAGGGCGGTGAGGGTCGAGCGAGCTGAGGCCATGTGTTCAGTCTGGGCGCTGACGCCGGGCGGGCACAGTGGGCGAAGCCGCCCGATGGGGGTGGAGGAAAGTGCACCCCCATCGGGTCCGCAGCCGCATTCCGGGCCGCCCGCCAGATTCCTAGCGTCGTCGGCATGGCAATCATCACCGTGGACCACCTCCGCAAGACGTACGGAACGCGGGTCGCGGTCGAGGACGTGTCGTTCTCCGTGAAGGAGGGCGAGGTCTTCGGCATCGTGGGCCGCAACGGAGCGGGCAAGACGACGACGGTCGAGTGCGTCGCCGGGCTGCGCACCCCCACCGCGGGCACGGTCACCGTGGACGCGGACCTGAAGGAACAGGTCGGCGTGCAGCTCCAGGAGTGCTCGCTGCCCGACAAGATCCGGGTCGGGGAGGCGCTGGCGCTCTACGCCTCGTTCTACTCCCGGCCGGCCGACTGGCGGGCCCTGGCCGCGGAGGCCGGGCTCGACCTCCGCGCGCCCTTCGGGAAGCTGTCGGGCGGGCAGCGCCAGCGGCTGTCGGTCGCGCTCGCGCTGGTCGGCAGCCCGCGCGTCGCGATACTCGACGAGCTCACCACCGGCCTCGACCCGCGTGCCCGCCGCGAGACCTGGGAGCTGATCGCCCGGATCAGGGAGCGCGGCGTCACGATCCTGCTCGTGACCCACTTCATGGAGGAGGTGGAGCGCCTGTGCGACCGGGTCGCGGTCATCTCCCGGGGGCGGGTCCGGGCGGTGGACACCCCCGCCGGACTGGTCGCCCGCGCCGGCGGCGAGCAGCGCCTGATCTTCCACACCGACGATCCCGTCGACGGCCTGCGGGCGCTGCCCGAGGTGGCGTCGGTCACCGTCGCCGACAGGAACGGCACGGAGGTCACCGTCACCGGCACCGGCGACCTGTTGAGCGCCGTGGCCGCCGTGCTGCCCCCGTCCAGGACGCGGGGCCTGCGCATGGAGCGCACCTCCCTCGACGACGCGTTCCTCGTTCTCACCGCCGAATCCCTCACCGGCAAGGAGGAGTCATGACGAAGTCCTTCGGAAAGCTCGCGGCCGTGGAGGCCCGGCTCTTCCTCCGCGAGCCGATGGCGGTGTTCTTCGCGATCGTGCTGCCGGTGGGACTGCTGCTGGCGCTGGGCCTGACGATCCCCGGTTTCCGGGACGCGGATCCGTCGCTGGGCGGGCAGCGGTTCGTGGACGCGCCCTTCACGGCGATGATGGTGCTGCTGTCGGTCGTGACGCTCGGGCTCAGCGTGCTGCCGAGCAGCCTCGTGATCTACCGGGAGCGCGGCGTGCTGCGGCGGCTGTCCACCACGCCGGTGCGGCCGGGCGCGCTGCTGTCCGCCCAACTGCTGATCAACGTGGTCGTGTCCGTGGTCGCCACCACGCTGACGCTGGTGCTGGGTCACCTGGTCCTCGGGGTGCCGCTGCCGGGCTCCCCCTTGGCGTTCGTGGCGGTCTTCGTCCTCGGCACGCTCACCGTCCTCGCCATCGGGCTGCTGCTGGCCGCCGTCGCGCCGAGCTCCCGGGTCGTCCAGGGGGTGGGCTCGACCCTCATGTTCCCCTTGCTGTTCCTCGCCGGGATGTGGCTGCCCCGGCCGCTGATGCCCGAAATCCTGCGCCGGATCAGCGACTTCACGCCCACCGGCGCCTTCGGGCAGGGGCTGATGGACGCCCTGGGCGGGCACGCCCCCCAGCCGCTCCACCTCGCCGTACTGGCGGGCTGGGCGCTGGCCACCGGTCTCGTCGCGGCCCGGCTGTTCCGCTGGGAGTGATCGATGCGGGTACGGACGGCCCGGCGGCTACCTCGGAGGTAATCGCCGGGCCGATCGGCGACCCGATAGCGTCCAGGACGTGACCGTCGCAACGCCCTATCAGCGGCCGTTCGGTGAGCTCCTGCGTCAGTGGCGCGAGCACCGGCGGATGAGCCAGCTGGATCTGTCCAACCGCGCGGAGATCTCCACCCGGCACATCAGCTTCCTGGAGACCGGCCGGTCCACGCCGAGCCGGGACATGGTGCTCCATCTCTCCGAGCACCTCGACCTTCCGCTCCGCGAGCGCAACCACCTGCTGCTGGCCGCGGGCTACGCCCCCGTCTACGGCGAGTCCCCGCTCGCCTCGCCGCAGATGGCGGCGGTGTACGACGCGATCCGGCGGCTGCTGTCGGCCCACGATCCCTACCCGGCCGTGGTGGTGGACCGGCTCTGGAACCTCGTCGACGCCAACGACGGCATCGGGCTGCTGGCGGAGGGCATCGACCCCGACCTGCTCGGCAACGTGCTGCGGGGAAGCCTGCACCCCGAGGGGCTCGCCCCGCACATCGTCAACCTGGGCGAGTGGCGGGCGCACCTGCTCGGCCGGCTGCGGCGGCAGATCACGCTCACCACCGATCCGCAGCTCGCCGAGCTGTACGCCGAACTGCGCGAATACCCCTGCGACCAGCCCGAACCCGAGGTGGAGCTGCCCGGCCCCGGTGACATCCTCGTGCCGCTCCGGGTGCGGCGGGCCGGGCGGGAGCTGTCGTTCTTCAGCATCGTGGCCACTTTCGGCACCCCGCTCGACATCACGGTCTCCGAGCTGGCCATCGAGTCGTTCTACCCGGCCGACGCGGCGACGGCGGCCTTCCTCCGCGACACCTCTTCGTGATCATCCGGCGTCCGTGCAGCGATACGGCCCTGCCACAATTCCCGCAAAAGGATCAGGGGAGGGGACCGGGGTGGCCGCACGGGTGCTGGAAAACACGTTCCACGTGGACGCCGCGCCGGAGGAGGTGTTCGCGCACCTCACGACGCCGGACAGTTACATCGGCCTGTCACCGCTCGTGGTGGCGGTCCGGGATGTCGACCGGTCCGAGCCGGGGGTGGTGCGCTACGTTTCGGTCGAGCGGTTCCGCTTCCTCGGCCTGAAGTACGACAACCCCATCGCCGTCACGCTGCTGACCGAGCGCACCGCCGAGAGACTGTCCGTGCGGGGCGAGGTGCGCAGCCCCGGCGGCGTCCGGATGGGCTACCGCTTCGACATGTCCCCGGAGGCCGGCGGCACGCGGGTGGACGACCGGCTCGACCTGAGCGCCTCGTGGCTCGTCATGGGGTTCGCGGCGGGCCAGGCGCGCAAGGTGCAGCTCGCCAGGGCCCGGATCCTCGCCGAACGGCTGTCCGCGCGGTCTGCGCACGGTTCGTGAACGGACTCCGGCAGGCACGCTCCGGCCGGTTTCCCGCCGATGCAACGCGGCCTTGCGTGAGAAGCTGGAGTTCCCCTTCCGCCCCGGAGGTATCACATGCTCGTGCTGGCGCACGTCAGCGACATCCACATCGACGGAAGCGAGCGGAACACCTCGCGCGCCGCACGCGCGCTCACCTACGCGCGGTCACTGCGGCCCGACGCGATCGTGCTCACCGGTGACCTGGCGGACCACGGCGCGGTGGAGGAGTACGAGACCGTCCGCGAGCTGATCGCCGGCGACGACGTGCCGCTCGTGCTGTGCCCGGGCAACCACGACGCGCGCGGCGATCTCCGCAAGGTCCTGCTGGAGCAGGACGGCGACCACCCGGTCAACCAGGCGCTCAACCTCGACCACGCGACGATCGCGCTGTGCGACTCCAGCATCCCCGGCCGCCCGGACGGCGCGCTGTCCGACGACACCCTGGCCTGGCTCGACTCCGTGCTCGCCGCCACGCCCGGCGTCCCCGCCTTCGTCGGCATGCACCACCCGCCCGTCGCGCTCGGCATCCCGTACGTGGACGGCATCCGGCTCGGGCGGCCGGAGGGGCTGGCGGAGGTCCTGGGCCGCCATCCGCACGCCGTCGCGGTGCTGGCCGGGCACGCCCACACGGCGGCGGCGACGACGTTCGCCGGGCTGCCGCTGCTGGTCGCGCCGGGGGTGGTCAGCACCGTGCTGCTGCCGTCCGAGACCTCGGCGCGCCCTCCGGTCGACTACGACCTGCCGCCGGCCATCGCCCTCCACGTGCTGGACGACGGCCGGATCACCACCCACTACCGCCCCGTGCCCTAGCCAGGTGCCCCCGGCCAGGCACGACGCAAATCCACGGCGCTCCCACCTGCGGCACCAACGCACATCGCGCGTTACACGGGGTCAGGATCGTCGGCGCCGCACAAGCGCATCACCGAGGCCCGGAAGTGCCTGGCCGCCCCCCGTGCGTCCAAGCGGCCGGCGCGGATGTGACGGTCGGCGGCATGGCCGAGCGCGATCGTCGCCGCGACCAACCAGCCGGTGTCCAGGTCGGTCGCGAACTCGCCGCTGTCGCGGCCGCGACGGATCAGGCTCTCCAAGCTCTCCTCGACCGGCAGGTGATGCGACGCGTCTTCCTCCTGGGTGGCATCCCCATGACCGACTGCCGCCTGCTCGGTCAGCAGTGTTCCGGCTGCGGTGAGAAAACGGCCGAGAGCTTCGGTGGCGGTACCTGCCTCGAGATCAGCGGCGTCCAGCACGGCGAACGCACGGCGGCTCAGCTCGTCACGCACCGCCGCAAGGAGCGCCTCGCGGGTCCCGAAGTGGACATACGCGGTCTGCCGCGTCACACCGGCCATGGATGCGATCTCCGCCATGCTCGCCTCTGGGTGCTGGGCGAGAACCCGGATCGCCGCCGACACCAGCGCGTCACGGTTGCGGACGACCTCCACCCGCTGACGCCGCCGCCTTATATCTGACACGGTTGACAATCATAACCACCACCCTAATGCTGACAACCATGTCAGAGATAACTGAGCAGGCGGCACGCCGTCTTCTGATCGACTACACCCGCGACATGGCCCTTTCCGACGAAGACCCCGAGCGGATCGTGGACCGCACCATGACCGCCGACGCGGTCTGGGTAACCGACGGCACAACGCTCACCCGCGACCAACTGGTCGGCCATGCGGCCCCGGCACGCAAGAACGTCACCTCCATCGAGATGCGAATCGACGACCTCTTCGTCAGCGGCCACGAGTTCGCCGCACGCTGCCGCCTCATAACGGAGCACCGCAAGCGCGGGCACGTGATGATCGACTGGATCCTGATCGGCGACGTCGCCGACGACGGCCGGGTGCGACGCATCCACCAGCTCGGTCGTACCGCCTAGTACTCCGTCGAGCCAGGAGCGCACGCCGGCACCTACAACGCCGTCGGCGTCAACCGCTGGACCTCCGGCACGGGCTACGTCGTGGCCGACGCCGTCCGGGTCACCCGGGTCTGACCCCAGTGCGCGTCCGTACGGCTCACGCGCCGAGGACGTCGCCGGGAACCTCGTCCGGGATCCACGAGCCGTGGAACCCGGACGGCACCCGGCGCGGCAGCCGTACGGACGCCACCTGGGCCAGGTCCGACGCGTCGAGCACCAGCAGCTCGGCGCCGTGCTCGGTGGTCGCGATCGACAACAGCCAGCCCTCGTCCTCGGCCCTGGCGCCCGCGGCGGGGACGAACACGGCCTCGCCCGGCGAGCGCTCGCCCGTCTGGTGGGCCCGGCTCGCGCCGTTCGCGGTGTCGTACTTCACGATCGCGCCCTTGCTCACCGCGTAAATGTAACGGCTGGTCAGGCCGGTGCGCGTCTCGTTGATCGTGGGGAACTCGACGTCCAGGTCGTCGAGCTGCCCGTCGCGCGCGACGCCCGTGGCGGGGTCGAGCGTCCAGCGGTGCAGGGCCGCGCCGCCGGTGTGGGCGGCCGGGTTGGCCACGCCGCCGATGGTCGGCCAGAAGCCGCAGAACGCCCCCGGCGAGTAGCGCACCGCGTCGACGACGACGCGCCCGTGCTCGTCCTCGCTCGCGTTGCCCACGTGGAAGACGTAGCAGGGGTCGACATCGAACCACCGCACCTCGCCGGTGCCGCGGCGCATCACGCCCAGCCGCGCGCCGTACGCGTCGTCCCACCGGTACGGCATGCCGCGGCCCACCAGGCCGAAGTCGAAGACGACCGGCAGGTCGAGCCACACCACGTGGTGCTCGGTGATCGCGAAGTCGTGGGCCATGGTGGGACCCGGCACGTCCACCGGCCGGGTCTCCACCAGCTCGCCGTCGGCCGACAGCCGGTGATAGGTGAGGTAGGGCTCGGCCCAGCCGTACCCGAAGAAGTGCAGCTCCCCGGTGATCGGGTCCTCCTTCGGGTGCGCGGTCATCGCGGTGGCGAGCCGCCCGCCGAAGTCGCAGGGGCCGACCGTGCCGAGCTCCGGCGTCATCTCGTACGGCAGGCCGTTCTCCACGAGCGCGAGGATCTTGTCGGCGTGCCGGATCACGTGGGTGTTGGCGGGCACGGCCGCGAGGTCCACGCCGCGCTCGTGCACGTACGGCGCGCCGGCGAGGCGCTTGGTGCGGACCCACCGGTTGCGGTACCACTCGGCCCGCCCGTCGCGCAGCCGGATGCCGTGGATCATGCCGTGGCCGACGAACCAGTGCCCGCCGTCCTCCCCCGGGCGGGGGTTGGGGCCGTTGCGGAAGTAGCGGCCGGTGAGCTCGGGCGGCAGCGTGCCCTCGACGGGCAGGTCGACGGCGTCGATCTCGTCGGGGACGGGGGCGAGACGGCCGGTCAGGTAGGAGGCACTCATCTCGGTGGTTCCCTTCAGGCGGCGTAGCGGGCGCGGACGATCTGGGGGTAGCGGATGGTGAACAGCGCGGGGAGCGCGAAGCCGCAGACCTTCACCGCGATGATCGCGACGGTGGCGTGCGGGGCGAACGCGAGCAGCAGGGCGAGGCCGACGGCGTTGAGGGTGAAGCCCACCGCCCACACGGCGGTGATGACGGCGTTGACCCGGTAGAACAGCGGGGTCGCCTGCACCGCGGCCGGGGTCGTCCGGCGGGCGATGCCCAGCGTGAACGGCTTGCGGACGGCCAGCGACCCCCAGGCGGTGAGCGCCAGCCAGGCCACCGAGACGGCCGGGCCGTACTCGCCGAAGGGCGCCGGCGTGACCGTGAACGCGGCGAGCGTCAGACCGGCGAAGAACACCCCCGAGCTGAGCTCGATGACCATCTCGTCCCAGCCGCGCCCCGCCCGGCGGTCGATGGCGAGCAGCACGAGCGAGACGAGGAGCGCGGCCGCGGCTCCGAACCTGGCCTCGCCGTTCGTGCTGAGAACGGCGAAGGCGATCCACGGGAGGAAGGTGAGGACGTAGCGGAGCACCGGGGGGTTCCTTCGATTCGACGTTCCATAAGTGACATGTCGAAAGTAGAACCTCCACTAGCGACATGTCAACACAGGAATGTAGGATCGGGCCATGAGCCTTCGTCATGCCATGCTCGGCCTCCTGTCAGCCGGGCCCGCCAGCGGTTACGACCTGCTGAAGACCTTCGAACTGTCGCTGGAGAACGTCTGGCCCGCGACCCAAAGCCAGCTCTACGCCGAGCTCGGCCGGCTGGCCAAGGAAGGGCTGGTGGAGGTCGCGGCGGAGGGCCCGCGCGGGCGTAAGGAATACGAGATCACCGAGGAGGGCCGGGCCGAGCTGCGCCACTGGCTGGTCGAGGTGCCGCCCACCATGAGCCGGCGCAGCGACATGCTGCTGCGGGTCTTCTTCCTCGATCAGGTCGGCAGCGACGCCGCCCGCGGCTACCTGGAGCGGCTGGCCGACCGGGCCGTCCACGAGCACGACCAGCTCCTCGCCATCCGCGAGTTCGTCATCGGCCAGGGCGACGACGCGCTGCGGCTGTACGGCGACATCGCGCTTGAGTGGGGCCTGCGCCTGACCGCCGCGCAGCGCGACTGGGCCCAGTGGGCCGCCGGACGGGTGGCAGCGCTGGACCAGGAGAAGGCCGGGCAGTCCGCGGCGGAATGACGACTTCCGACGCGGTCGTACGCGTGTCCCGGCGTCAGTGCGTGGCCATGTCCACGAAGCGGCTGTAGTGGCCCTGGAAGGCCACGGTGACCGTGGCCGTGGGGCCGTTTCGGTGCTTGGCCACGATCAGGTCCGCCTCGCCCGCGCGCGGCGACTCCCGCTCGTACGCGTCCTCCCGGTGCAGCAGGATGACCATGTCGGCGTCCTGCTCGATGGAGCCCGATTCACGCAGGTCTGACACTTGTGGGCGTTTATCCGTACGCTGCTCGGGACCACGGTTGAGCTGGGAGATCGCGATGACCGGCACCTCCAGCTCCTTGGCCAGCAGCTTCAGGGCACGGGACAGCTCCGAGACCTCCTGCTGGCGGCTCTCGGTCTTCTTGGGCGAGCTCATCAGCTGGAGATAGTCGACGATCACGAAGCGCAGGTCGTGGCGCTGCTTCAGGCGGCGGCACTTCGCCCGGATCTCCATCATCGACATGTTCGGGGAGTCGTCGATGAACAGCGGCGCCTCGGCGACCTCGCCCATCCGGCGGGCCATCCGCGTCCAGTCGTCGTCGCTCATCATGCCCGAGCGCATCGTGTGCAGCGCCACCCGCGCCTCGGCGGACAGCAGACGCATGGTGATCTCGTTGCGCGACATCTCCAGCGAGAAGACGACCGTGGTCATCCCATGCTTGATCGCCGCAGATCGGGCGAAATCCAGACCCAATGTGCTTTTTCCGATTGCGGGACGGGCGGCGACGACGATCATCTGGCCGGGGTGGAGGCCGTTGGTCAGGGCGTCGAGATCCTGGAAGCCGGTCGGGACGCCGACCATCTGGCCGCCACGGCTGCCGATGGCCTCGATCTCGTCCAGCGCCGACGGCATGATCTCCGCGAGCGGGAGGTAGTCCTCGGACGTGCGGCGCTCGGTGACCTTGTAGATCTCGGCCTGCGCGCGGTCGACCAGGTCGTCGACCTCCTCGCCCTGGCCGCCGTACCCGTAGGAGACGATGCGGGTGCCGGCCTCGATGAGGCGGCGCAGGACGGCCTGCTCCCGGACGATCTTGGCGTAGTAGCCGGCGTTCGCCGCGGTGGGCACGATCACGGTCAGCGTGTGCAGGTAGGCGCCGCCGCCGACCCGGGCGACCTCGCCGCGCTTCTGCAACTCGTCGAAGACGGTCACCGAGTCGGCGGGCTCGCCCCGGCCGTACAGGTCGGTGATCACCTCGAAGACGATCTGGTGGGCCGGCCGGTAGAAGTCGTCGGCGCGCAGCACCTCGATGACGTCGGCGATGGCGTCCTTGGACAGCAGCATGCCGCCCAGCACCGACTGCTCGGCCTCGATGTTGTGCGGTGGCGTCCGCTCGAACGTCGAATCGGAGCCTCCCGGTCCCCCCGGGAAGTCGAGCACGCTCACCCTCACACCCCCTGCCCAGCGGTCACAGCATCCCCAGCCCGGTCCGCAAGTCTCCCCAACCTCAGGGCCGGGCGGCAACTTGACCAGTGGACAACCCTGTGGACAACATGTGCAGTCCGCTCCCCGGACATGTGAAAACCCTGGGGACGACCCTGTGGACAGCGATGTGACCACGTCGGCGAAGGGCGCTCCCACCTGGGATTTCGATATCCACGGCCTGTGGAGGAAAGAAAGTCACCGGAGATTTCCGATACCGATCGAGCATGGCCCAGTAAGCCGCAAAATAGTCTTATGCCACTTACCACCGAGACGGGACACGGCCGTGCCCACGACAGGGAGATCCTCAGGCTCGCGATCCCGGCATTCGGGGCACTGGTGGCCGAGCCGCTCTTCCTGCTCACCGACTCCGTCATCGTCGGCCACCTCCCCGATCCTGCACTCGGCGCTCTCGGCGTGGCCAGCGCGGCCCTGTCGGCCCTCGTCGGGCTGTGCGTGTTCCTCGCGTACGCCACCACGGCCGCGGTCGCGCGGAGGCGGGGGGCGGGGGACGTCAGGCAGGCGATGCGCCAGGGGATGGACGGCCTGTGGCTGGCCGCGATCATCGGACTGGCCGTCAGTGTGGCGTGCTGGCCTCTTGCTCCGTTTATCGTACACCTGTTCGGAGCGACGGGCCAGCTCGCCGCGCAGGCGGTCACCTATCTGCGCATCAGCCTCCTGGGCACCCCCGGCATGCTGCTGGTCCTCGCCGGCACCGGCGTCCTGCGCGGGCTGCAGGACACCCGCACGCCGCTGGCCGTGTCCGTCGCGTCGTTCGGGCTCAACGGGCTGCTGAACATCTGGTTCGTGCTCGGCCTCGGCTGGGGGATCGCCGGATCGGCCTGGGGCACGGTCGTCGCGCAGTCCCTGGCCGCCGCGACCTACCTCGCGCTGGTCGTGCGGACCGCCCGCGCGCACGGCGCCTCGCTGCTGCCCGACCTCGCCGGAGTGCGGGCCGCGGGCGCCGCCGGGTTCGCCCTGGTCGTCCGTACGGCATGCCTGCAGGCCGTGCTGCTCGTCGCCACCTCGCTCGCCACCCGGATGGGCGACGACCAGATCGGCGCGCACACGATCGCCGCCCGGATCTGGACGTTCCTCGCCTTCGCCCTCGACGCCATCGCAATCGCCGGGCAGGCCATCACGGGCCGCGCACTGGGCGCGGGCGACGCCGCGGGCGCCCGGGCGGCCACCAGGCGCATGGTGATGTGGGGCATCGGATGCGGCGTCGTGTTCTGTGCGGCCGTCCTGCTGGCGCGCCCGCTGGTCCCGGCCCTGTTCGACGCGCACGCCGAGGCGGCCGCCGAGCTGCTCGCCGTGCTGTGGCCGGTCGCGCTCCTGCAGCCGATCGCGGGCGTCGTGTTCGTGCTCGACGGGGTGCTCATCGGGGCCGGCGACCAGCGCTACCTCGCCTGGGCGGGGCTGTGGACGACGCTGGCCTACCTGCCGTTCGCCGCCGTGGCGGGCACCCTGGTCGCTCTGTGGCTCGCGCTCGGCGTCTGGATGGCCGCCCGGCTCGTCACGCTCGCCCTCCGCGCGTACGGCACCGCCTGGATGGTCACGGGCGCCTCGCGGACGGCCGCCTGACTCACATGCGGCGGGCCTCCAGCACCCGCTGGAGGAACGCCCGCGTGCGCGGATGCTCCGGCGCGCTGAAGATCTGCTCGGGCGGGCCGCTCTCCAGCAGCACGCCGCCTTCGAGGAAGCACACGGTGTCGGCGATGTCGCGGGCGAAGCCCATCTCGTGGGTGGCCAGGATCATCGTCATCCCGGTCTCCTTGAGCTCGCGGATCACGCCGAGCACCTCGGTGACCAGCGTGGGATCGAGCGCCGAGGTGACCTCGTCGAGCAGCAGCAGCCGAGGGTCGGTCGCGACCGCGCGGATGACCGCGACCCGCTGCTGCTGGCCGCCGGACAGGCGGTCGGGATACTCCCCCGCCTTGTCGGCCAGCCCGAACCGGTCGAGCAGCTCCCGCGCCCGCGCCTCAGCCTCCTCCGTCCGCACGCCGTGGACCTTGCGCGGCGCGAGCGTGATGTTGTCGAGCACGGTCATGTGCGGGAACAGGTTGTACGCCTGGAACACCATGCCGATGCGGCGGCGCACGTCGTCGGCGTCGGCCCGCACGTCGGTGATCTCCGCGCCGTCCAGATGGATCGCGCCGTCGTCGATCGTCTCCAGCAGGTTGACGCAGCGCAGCAGCGTCGACTTGCCCGAGCCGGACGCCCCGATCAGGCAGACCACCTCGTGCGGCGCGACCTCCAGGTCGATCCCGCGCAGCACGCTCAGCCCGTGGTAGTGCTTCCAGACGTCTTCGATCTTCAGCAGGCTCATGCCGTGCCGCCTCCCGTACGGCGCCGGGCGGCCCGCGCGGCGAGATGGTCGGTGAACCGCGCCATCGGCACCGTCAGCGCGATGAAGAGCAGCGCCGCGACCAGGTAGGGCGTGTAGTTGAAGGAGGATGCGACGTGGATCTGGGCCTGGCGCAGCGCCTCCAGCGGGCCGAGCACGGAGACCAGCGCGCTGTCCTTCTGCAGCGAGACGAAGTCGTTGAGCAGCGGCGGAATCACCCGGCGGACGGCCTGCGGCAGCACCACGTGGCGCATGGTCTGACCGTGGCTCAGGGCCAGCGACCGCGCCGCCGCCCGCTGGCTCGGGTGCACCGACTCGATCCCCGCGCGGAACACCTCCGCGACGTACGCGCCGTAGGACAGCACGAGCGCGATGATGCCGAGCGTCACGGGGTCACTCGGCGTGCCCTGCAACTGGAGCGCCGGGATGCCGAACCCCACCAGGTAGATGAGCAGGATCGTCGGAATGCCGCGGAAGACGTCCGTATAGAGCACGGCCAGGGCGCGCAGCGGGAAGAACACCGGTGAGCGCAGGCCGCGTACGACGGCGACGAGGAGGCCCACCACCAGGATGAACACCTCGGCGATGAGGAAAATCTTGATGTTGAGCAGGAAGCCGCGCAGCACGTCGGGCAGCGCGTCGACGAACGCCTGGGGGCTGAAGAACAACTCCTGGACCCGGGGCCATCCCGGCGAGGAGGCCACTCCGACGACCAGGGCGACCACCACGACGATCGTGGACGCGGTCGCGATGGAGATGGACCGCCGCGCCCGGCCGCGCAGCTCCGCCTCCCGGCGGAGCTGCCGCTCGCTCTTCACCCACGCGGGCCCCACCTGCTCCGCGTCTTGCGACGGCGCGGGCGAGGCGGCGGATTGCCCGTCGGTCACTTCAGCTCCGGAGCGCCCGCGGCGGCGGTCAGCCACTGGCTCTCGATCTGCGCCAGCTCACCGGACGACTTCAGCTCGCCGAGCGCCTTGTCGACACAGCTCACCAGCGGGCTGCCCTTCTGGAACAGAAGGCCGAACTCCTCGGGCTCCCCGCCGTTCGCGGCGAACTGGCCGACGATCTTCGAGCCCTCCACCTGGGCGGCGGTGACGTAGAAGGCGGTCGGCAGGTCGACGACGATGGCGTCGATCTGCTTGTTCTTCAGCGCGTTGACCGCGTCGACCTGCTGGTTGAACACGCTCGGGTCCTTGGCGGGCTGGATGACCGACCGCACCGCCTCCAGTGCGGTGGTGCCGGCCTGCACGCCGATCTTGGCGTCCTTGAGCTCGGCGAGGCTCGTGGCGGAGGCGAACTTCGTGCCGTCGAGGGCCACGACGCCCTGCTTGACCGTGTAGTAGCCCTGGCTGAAGTCGACGGCCTTGGCCCGGCTGGGGGTGATCGAGATCTGGTTGACGTCGAAGTCGAACTGCTTGGGCCCCGGGGCGAACGACGAGTCGAACGGCACGACCGCCCAGGCGACCTCGTCCTTGGTGAAGCCCATCTTCCCGGCCACCGCGTAGGCGACCGCGCTCTCGAACCCCTGCCCGCTGGAGGGGTTGTCATCCTTGAACCACGGCTCGTACGCCGGCTTGTCGGTGCCGATCGTGAGCTTGCCGGGAGTGGTGAGCTTCAGGCTCTCCTTCGCGCACGCGTCGGCGGCGCCGGAACCGGCCGGGCTCGCGGCCGCGCTCGCGGTGGTGGAGGTGTCGTCCGCCGGAGCGCAGGCGGCGGCCGCCAGCACGAGGGCGCCGGACGCCAGCAGAAGTGAGGGACGGCGCATCACAGCCTCCATCAGAGGGTCTTTCCACGAAATCCGGTAAATCGGACGGCAAGATACTAGCGTTCCGTATAACCCCGGTTTACCTGAGGGGAATCGTCTCTTCGCCGGACGACTCGGGGAACCGCGAAGGGCCCCTCTCCGGTGGACGGAGAAGGGCCCTCGACGGACTGCGACGGGTGTCAGCCCGCGACCACCTCGACGTCGAGGGTGGCGGCGACCTCCGGGTGCAGCCGGACGCTCACCTTGTGGGTGCCGACGCTCTTGATCGCGTTGCCGATCTCGATGCGGCGGCGGTCGAGCTGCGGACCACCGGCGGCCTTGACGGCGTCGGCGATGTCGCCGGTCGTGATCGAGCCGAACAGCCGGCCCGACTCGCCCGCGCGGGTCTTAAGGCGCACCTTGAGGGCGCCGAGCTGGCCGGCGACCTCCTTGGCGGAGCCCAGGTCACGGATCTCGCGGGCGGCACGCGCCTTCTTCAGCGAGGCGACCTGCGACTCGGCGCCGCGAGTCCAGCGGATGGCGAAGCCACGAGGAATCAGGTAGTTGCGGCCGTAGCCGTCCTTGACCTCGACGATGTCGCCGGGAGCGCCGAGGCCGGAGACCTCAGTCGTGAGGATGAGCTTCATTTGTCCTGAGTCTCCTTTCTCAGCGCGCGGTGCTCGTGTACGGCAGCAGGGCCATCTCACGGGCGTTCTTGATAGCGGTCGCCACGTCGCGCTGGTGCTGGGTGCAGTTGCCCGTCACCCGGCGGGCACGGATCTTGCCGCGGTCGGAGATGAACTTCCGCAGCAGCCCCGTGTCCTTGTAGTCGACGTAGGAGATCTTGTCATGGCAGAAGAGGCAAACCTTCTTCTTGGGCTTGCGCACTGCCGGCTTCGCCATCGTGGTGCTCCTTTCAGAGCCCCGCATGAAGCGGGAATGGTCGCTCGGTTGTGTTTACGGTGGTGGGACCGGAAGGCCCCGGTGACCTAGAAGGGCGGTTCGTCGCTGAAGTCGCCGCCGAAGCCGCCACCGCCCTGCGGGCCGCCGCCGAAGCCACCGCCACCGCCGCCGGAGCCGTAGCCCCCCTGCGGAGCGGGTGCCGCGGTCGCCCACGGGTCGTTGGACGGTCCGCCGCCGAAGCCACCGCCACTGCCGCCGCCCTGGCGCGAGGTCTTGTTGACCTTCGCCGTGGCGTTGCGCAGCGAGGGGCCGACCTCGTCGACCTCGACCTCGTAGACCGTGCGCTTCTCGCCTTCCTTGGTCTCGTACGACCGTTGGCGCAGCCGTCCCTGAACGATCACCCGCATGCCGCGCTGGAGGCTCTCGGCGACGTTCTCCGCCGCCTGCCGCCAGACGTTGCAGGTGAGGAACAGGCCCTCGCCGTCTTTCCACTCGTTGGTCTGCCTGTCGAGGAACCGCGGAGTGGACGCGATGCGGAACCGGGCCACGGCCTGCCCCGTCGGGGTGAAGCGCAGCTCCGGGTCGTCGACAAGATTGCCGACGATCGTGATCTGGGTGTCGCCTGCTGCCATCGGTCGCTTTCGCCTTCCTATCCCGTCAGCTGAGCCGTCAAAGGCTCAGAGTACGGCCCGGGCCCGACAAACCGCCGGGCTTCGGGTTCTGCCAGTGGAGCTCAGTGGAGCTCGGGGCGGATGACCTTGGTGCGGAGGATGCCCTCGTTCAGGTTGAGCTGGCGGTCCAGCTCCTTCACGGTGGCGGGCTCGGCGGTCAGGTCGACCACGGCGTAGATGCCCTCGGACTTCTTGGCGATGTCGTAGGACAGGCGGCGGCGGCCCCAGACGTCGACCTTCTCCACGGTGCCGCCGTCATTGCGGACGACGGTGAGGAACTGGTCGAGCGACGGCTGCACGGTGCGCTCGTCGAGGGACGGGTCGAGAATGACCATCATCTCGTAGCGACGCATGTGTGATCCAACCTCCTCTGGACTCTTGCGGTCACGACGCCTTGCCGTGACAGGAGGACCCTGCGCTCGGCGCCGGGCGGCAATGCCCCCGGCCCTTATCAGACGCAGTCGAATAAGGCTACCAGCCACTTGGCCGTACCCGGCCCGGAGAGTGAAACTGGAGGTCGGAGAGGGGGTAGGCGCGATGCGAAACGCCATCGGCCGCAAAAGGAGGCACCCCGGTCACCTCACGCTGAACACGGACGGCAGGCCGCACCCGCGGGAGAACGCGATGACGATCGCGACGCTGGTGTGCGGCCTGGTGGCGTTCGTCACGGGCTTCATCGTGATGGCCCACATGATCGCGTCGTGGGTGGGCGCGATCGGGTTCTGGGGCGGCCTGTACGCCCAGTACGCCTCGTCGACCACCAGACAGCGGGCGCTGATCATCGTGGGGATCGTGGGGTCGTTCGTCGGCGCCGCGCTGGGCATCGCGCACGGGGGCTTCTTCCCCCGCGGCTTCACCCTGCGCGGCTGAAGCCCACGCAACCGAAGCCCACGCAACCGAAGCCCGGGCGACCGAAGCCCGGGCGGTCGCGGCGTGGCCGATCAGCCGCCGATGTGGAGGTCCACGCCGAGCAGCACGAGGAACCACAGGAAGACCGCGATCAGAGCCTGGGCGACCTGCTTGAGGAGGGTGGGGGTGATGTAGTGGTGGAGCCAGGCCACATAGAGGCCGACGAGGATGTAGATGAGAAGGATGAAGCTGCCTAAGCGATATCTCATGCTCGTCTCCTTGACGACGAAGTAGTATCGCGCGCGGATTTCGGGGGCGCGTGACCACGCGACTGCCCTGGCTCGCACTTTTGAAACAGCGTGTCCTCTTGAAACGCTCTTGGAGAGCGCCTAGAGTTCGCCCTCCGCGTCCGGCAGCCCCCTGACAGGCAAGCAAAGGTGGAGGAACGGCATGGACAGCCACGACGGCGCCCGCCCGCGGATCGGAGCCCACGTCGACCAGGACGACCCGCTGGCGCACGCGGCGGCCCGCGACGCCGACGTGGTGCAGTTCTTCCTCGGCGACCCCCAGGGGTGGAAGGGGCCCGTGACACCCGCCACCGCCGACGCCCTGCGCGCCTCGGACGTGGACGTCTACGTGCACGCGCCGTACGTCATCAACGTGGCCACCGCGAACAACCGCATCCGCATCCCGAGCCGCAAGCTGCTCGACTCGCATCTCAAGGCGGCGGCGGCCATCGGCGCCAAGGGCCTGATCGTCCACGGCGGGCACGTCAACGCGGGCGACGACCCGCAGACCGGCTTCGACAACTGGCGCAAGGTCTTCGAGCGCACCGAGTGCCCGATCCCCGTGCTGATCGAGAACACGGCCGGCGGCGGCAACGCGATGGCGCGCAAGCTGGAGCGCATCGCCCGGCTGTGGGACGCGGTGACGTCGGGGGCGCCTGACCCCTCGGTCGTCGGCTTCTGCCTGGACACCTGTCACTTCCACGCGGGCGGCGAGGAACTACTCGGCCTCGTGGAGCGGGTGAAGGCGATCACCAGCCGCATCGACCTCGTCCACTGCAACGACTCACGGGACGCGTTCGACTCCGGGGCCGACCGCCACGCCAACCTCGGCAGCGGCCAGATCGACCCCGAGCTGATCCTGGAGGTCTGCCGGGCGGCAGGCGCGCCGATCGTGGTGGAGACGCCGTTCGAGGGCCAGGCCGACGACATCGCGTTCCTGCGAAAGCACCTGTAGACGCTCGTCCACACCCTGTGGATAACTCTGCGGATTGAAACCATCAGGAAGCGGGTACGACCGCCTGAAGGCCCCGCTCGTCCCTCACCCTCCCGGGCCTGCGCGTGGCACGCCACAGCTGCACGTACGACGTGACGGCCGCGGCGAGGAAGACGAGGTTGCGCAGGACCAGCACGAGCGTTCCCGGCAGGGCGCCCCGCCAGCTGTAGTCCAGTTCCACCCAGGGGTACATGATGCCCGTCAGCAGGGCGGCGACCATGACGAGCAGTGCGGCCGGGCGCTGCGTTGGGCCCGGCCGGTCGCGCCGCACCGACAGGATGACGGCGGCGATGCCGATCACCCACACGAGATACTGCGGTGACAGCACCCGGCTGGTGGCGACCAGGAAGAGCACGGTGGTGAGGGCCGCGTCGTAGTACGACCGCGGGCTGGGGGCCGCGCGCAGCCACCACAGGCCGATCAGCGCCAGCGCCAGGGGCGTGGCGACCAGGCTCAGCGTCGTCGCGACGCCCACACCGCCGCCGACGGCCTCCATCGCGCCGTGCCGGTAGGTGGTGTAGCCGTCCCACCAGCCGAGGGCCCGGGCGAGCGCGAACGGCGTGGCGGCCAGCGACTCGATCTGCAGCCCCCGCTTCTCCTGCGCGGTCAGGAAGTCCAGCGCGTGCGGCATGAGCAGGGCGGCCACGCCGCACCCCGCGACCGCGACGACGAGCGTGAGCCCCGACGCGGTCAGCAGTTCGCGCCACCGCCGCAGGCCGGCGAGCAGCGCGACCGGCCAGACCTTCACGAGGAGCCCGACACCGATGAGCGACCCGCGCACCGCCGGGTTGGCCGACGCCGTCAGCGCGAGCACCGCCACGAGCGTGACCATGAGGTCATAGCGGGAGACGAGCACCGGGCCGAGCAGAGCCGCGCCCACGGTCCACGCCCACGGGCCCGTGCGGCCCCCGCCGCGCCGCGAGTTCGAGAACCGCCACAACAGGAGCAGGATCACGAGGTCGCACAGCGCCGCCAGCAGGAAGAAGGCGACGTGATAGCCCAGCGGCAGCAGGCGGGGGGCGAGCAGCGGCACCGCCGCGAACGGCGGATACTGCCACTTCTCGTCACCCGCCGGGAACTCCCCCTCCATCAGGATCTCGGACCAGCGACGATAGAGGGTGACGTCGTTCCTGAACGCCTCGCCATGCCCGGTCGGGATGGTCTGGGTCGCGACGAGGAGGAGCACCCCCCTGGTCGCGGCCCACACCAGCAGCAGGAGCCATGGTGGCCTCCGGCGCATCGTGTCTCCCCCGTTCGTCGCGCAGACTCTCACGCGACGCTACGCGATGCCTCCGCTCGGACGGCTCAGGGCCGCGCCGCGACGGGCGCGAAATCCGATGTAACTTTCACGGGTTCACGCCGTCTCCGGCTCCTGCCGCACGCCTCGCGCAAGGAGCGAACGGCGCAGCACGAGACGGTCCTCGGCGTGGTCGAACACCCCGCCCGACGGGTCGTCGGCCTCCCTCTGGCGTACGACGTCGTGCTCGGGCCGCAGGATGTCGCGCACGACGAGCGCCATGAGGATGACGATGGTCAGCGCCCTGGCCCAGACCGACAGGAAGTAGGGGTCGTCGCCGATGCCCTCCCCGGCGTGGTCGGGATACTGGCTGACCAGGTAGAGCCAGATCGAGAAGAAGTACCAGCACTCGGCGACCTGCCAGGCGGCCAGCGCCCCCCACCTCGGCCTGGCCAGCACCGCGAACGGCACCAGCCACAGGACGTACTGCGGCGACCAGACCTTGTTGGTGATCATGAAGGCGGCCAGGGCGAGGAAGCACAGCTGCATCAGGCGCGGGCGGCGCGGCGCGGCCAGCGCCAGCACGGCGACGCCCAGCAGGAGCACCGCCAGCGCGACCATGGCCATGGTGTTCAGCTTCTCGGCGTCGCCGAGAAGCGCCAGGAAACCGGGCCTTTCCATGCCGAACCACTGGGTCTTCTGGAAGAAGAACCACAGCCCACCCCAGTCGGCGCCGCGCTCGCTGCTGAACGCGTAGAACTTCTCCCAGCCCTCGAAGTTCACCAGCATGATCGGCACGTTCACCAGCAGCCACGCGGCCGCGGCCCCGGCGACCGTCTTGAGGAACGGCACCCACTTCGCCGTACGCACCGTGAGCAGGAACAACGCGCCGAAGAACATCAGCGGGTAGAACTTCGTGGCGACGGCGAGGGCCAGCAGCACGCCCGCGAGCCACGGCCGGTTGCGGGCCCAGGCCAGCAGGCCACCGAGCGCGAGGGCGCCCGCGGCCAGGTCCCAGTTGATGTACGCGCAGAGGATGACGGCCGGGCCGACGGCGTACCAGAGCGCGTCCCAGCGACGGGCCGGTCCGGCGAGCGCGGCCGTGAGCAGCACGCCCGCGACCAGCGCGATCCCCATCAGGATCACGGTGACGTCGTAGAACACGACCCCGTCGCCGCTCGCGAGCCGGCGGGCGAACTCCATGATCCCGCCGATGCCCACCGGGTATTCGACCGGGTAGTCGACGTACGGGACCTTGCCCTCGTTGAGCTTCTCGGCCCAGAACAGCGGATAGATGTCGGTGTAGCAGAAGTTCGTGAACTGCCCGACACCGCCGTTCCATGCTCCGCCGAACCGGCAGGGATATTTCCACAGGTATGCGAGAACGGCGCCGAGCCCCGCGAGAAGCCCGAGAGGCAGGTACGGCATCGCCCGCGCGGCGACCCTGAGCAACGGGGCGAAGGCGTTCGTGATCCGGGTCGTCATGCTCGGTATTGCACCATTCAACGCCTCGGCTTGGCGACTCCGCGCACCGGAAGGGCCCGCGGCGGGAGTCGCCGCGGGCCCCTTCGGGACGCCGGATCGTGGATCAGGCGCCGGTGCCGTCTCTGCCGTTTCCCGAACCGGTCGGCATGGCGGCCGGGGCCTGGTTGATGTTCAACGGGACGTCGCCGCCCCCGGGGCCGCCGTCCTGACCGCCCGTGCCCTGGTCGTCGCCGAGGCCGTCGCCGCTGTCACACCCCGGGCCGCCGTCGAAGCAGCTGCCGTCGTCGGGGAAGTCCGTCGGGAAGTCCGTCGGGAACCCGGCGTCGTCCGGCTCCGGGCTGGGCGACGGCGTCGGGCTCGGCACGATGTTCTCCGGACTGCCCAGTCCGGCCTTCTGCGGGAACTGCTCGACCGGCTTGCCCGCGAGCGCATCCATCATGAACGTCCGCCAGATCGTGGTCGGCGGGCCGGCGCCCTCGAAGCCCAGGGACACCTCATGCGGCCGGGTGTAAGGGGTGTTGGGGCCGTACTTCTTGCTCTCCTTGCCGCCGGGGGTAACCGGGCAGTTGGAGTAGATCGGCTCCACGATCTTGCCGCTCTTGGTCAGGCACTGCTCGCGGTACATGCCGACCGCGACCGACAACTGCGGGGTGAAGCCGACGAACCAGGCTTCCTTCTCGTCGTTGTTCGTGCCGGTCTTGCCCGCGGCGGGGCGGCCGATGCCCTTGCCCATCGCCGTACCCGTCTTGAGGACCTCCTCCATGGCCGCCACAGAGTCCGCCGCCGCCTCCGGCGTGATCACCTGCCTGATGTCCCGCCGCTCGGCGATAACGACCGCCTTGTCCTTCCGGACCTCCTTGACGACGTGGTAGTCGACGTGCTTGCCCTCGTTGGCGAAGATCGAATATCCGGCGGCCTGCTCGACCGGAGTGACCAGGGCGCTACCGATGGAGAACTGGTACTGGTGCTCCTTGACGTCGTCCTCCAGCCGGGTCTTGTCGAGCCCGGCGTCCTCCGCGATCTGCTTCACCGCGCTGAGCTGCCCGATCGTGCCGTTCTCCTCGTCCAGCTTGTACGCCATCGAGGCGAAGGCCGTGTTGATCGAGTGCGAGGTCGCATAGATGGCGTTGATGGCGGCGGGCACCGAGTGGCCGTTGGTGATTCCGCCCTTCGCCTGACCCGGCAATTCCTTGGGCACGGTCTGGTTGCCGGGCAGCCAGCTGTTCAGGCTGTAGCCGGCATCCAGCCAGGCGGCCAGCACGTACGGCTTGAACGCTGAGGCGGCCTGCTTCTTCGAGTCGAACGGCTCGTTCCAGGGATCCTTGACGTAGTCGTTGCCGCCATAGAACGCGAGCACGCGCCCTGTCTTGGGATCCACGGCGGCCAGGCCGGCGTGGAACTCCTTCGACATGGTGGAGGTGGTCGCGGTCACCGCCTTCTTGGCGGCCTGCATGAGCTTCTTGTCGAAGGTAGAAATGATCTTGTAGCCGCCGCTCCTGACCTGGTCGGGCGACAGGTTCATCCGGGTCTTCAGCTCCTGCAGCACCTGGACGATCATGTAACCCCTGAGGCCGCCGTACTCGTCTCTGGTGTTCGCCGGGACGGTCTTGGGGAACTTGGCCGTGCTCGGCAGCTTGCCGTACTTGGCCGGGTCGAGCTTCGCCATGGCGTTGACGACGTCCTTGAACCGGCTCTGCAGCCGTGGGGAGTCGGCGTCCAGGGCGGGCGTCTGGATGCGCGCGGCGAGATAGGCGCCCTGCTCCGGGGTGAGCTGTTCGACGTGCTTCTTGAAGTACGCCTGCGCGGCGGCCTCGATGCCGTACGCACGGCCGAAGGGCACCGTGTTGAGGTACTGCAGAAGGATCTGGTCCTTGGTCATCGACTTGTCGAGCTTGACCGAGACGAAGATCTCCTTGATCTTTCGCTTGATCGACACTTCCTGGCTGAGGCCGTCGTAGTAGTTGCGGGCCATCTGCTGGGTGATGGTCGAGGCGCCCTGGAGCTGCTGCCCGGTCGCCGTCATGTAGACCGACCGGATCATGCCGGGGATCGAGATGCCGCTGTCGTCGCGGAAGGTGTCGTTCTCGATCGCGATGACGGCGTCCTGGACGTGCCTCGGCACCTTGTTGATGTTGTCCAGGATGACGCGCGGGGTGCCCACCTTGCCGATCAGCGTCTTGCCGTCGTTGTAGTAGATGGCACTGCCCTGCGCCACGGCCTCCGCCTGCGTCGCCGCGGGCAGCGGGGTGTTGGCGTAGGCCACCGCGATCATGCCGAAGGTGCCGGCGGCCAGCACGGTGAAGGCCGCCACCAGGATCTTCCAGCTCGGGACGAAGCGCCTCCAGCCCGTACGGCGCGGCCTCTCGTCGTCCTCGTCGAAGTCGTCGAAGTCGCCCGGATCCCGGGGGCCGCGCCCGCCGGGCCCACCCGGGCCCCCTGGACCCCCCGGGCCTCCGGGGCCGCCGGGACCGTGGCCGCCCCGGCCCGAGGGCCTGCGGCGGCGGCCGCCGGTCTGCATCGCTTCGGTGCTCTGCCCGTCCCCTCGGGCGTCGCGGGGGAAGCCGCCCGTCGGCATGCCCAGCGCCTGGGTGCGCTCGTCCCCGCCGGGAACGCCGGGAACGCCGGGAACGCCGGGACGGCCGGGACCCGCGGGGCCGCCGGGACCGGCCGCGTAGCGCGGGTCACGGCCCGCCGGCGGGCGTCCGCCGCTCACCGGTCCCCGGGCGCCCTGCTGCCCCCGGACCGGCCTCTGCGGCGGGCCCTGCTCCGGTCTCTGTTCCGGCCTAGGGGGCACCGCGTTCATGGCCGCCGTGTCCTCGAAGGCGGCCGCCTCACGGCGGTGGTGCTCGGGTGCGGCCGGCCGGGCGGCCCGAGGCGGTTGCGGGGCCGGTCCCCTGCCGGGCTGTCGCGGCGGGGCGGGCTCGCCGTACTCGTCGTACTCGTCGGATTCCCGGGGCGAGCGACGACGGCGCCCAGGGCGGGATGATCCACCGGAGCCCGAGGCGTCCTCGGGACGGCCGGTCGGCTCCGGTCCATAGCTGCTGTAAGTCACGCGTCCTCGTCAGATGGTTCGGGGAATTTGTCGACGTCGGCCGGCAGGCCGGCGGGCTGCCTCCTGGAGGTGGAGGTCGCCCTACAGGGAAGGGCCCGGGGGATCGGCTGTTCCGAGGACGAACGACACCGCCAGGTGGTTCCAGGAACAACCTTGGCAGACCTCCACCACGTAGACCCGGAATTCGCGGTATTCCCGGGCCATCGCGCTGAGCTCGGCCATCCCTTTTGCCTGGCCGGCCACTCGTCCTAATTCATCCCCATATACGTATGTGACGTTGGTCACGTTCCTTCGTTCACATATGGGGCAGCTGCGAGCCGTCGGCTCTCCGTGGAACCGAGCCGCGCGCAGCAGGTAAGGGTGGGCGTCACACACGTCCCGCGCCCGCATGCGGCCGGAGCGGACTGACTGCACGGCCGCCCGCTTAGCGAGGCCGTAGTCCACGACCGACCGCTGTGACCACATACGGCCAGATTACGACCCTTTGCCAAATCTTGCCCAACCGTTGACCCGTTGCCATCTATGACACCCCGACGTATCCTGCGGATGTATCGAGTCGATACATCGGTCGGACACAGGAGGTGGTTCCAGTGACGGGCTCTCGTGGAGGTGTGCTGGAGCTCGCCGTCCTGGGATCGCTGCACGAAACGCCGTTGCACGGCTATGAGCTGCGCAAACGGCTCAACACGCTGCTCGGCATGTTCCGTGCGTTCTCCTACGGCTCGCTGTATCCCTGCCTCAGGGGTCTGCTCAACGAGGGCCTCATCGCCGAGGAGGAGCCTCCTGAGGACACGGTTCTCGGCCGCAGGTCGAAGATCGTCTACAAGATCACGGCGGAGGGCAAGGAGCGGTTGCAGGAGCTGCTCAGCCAGTCGGGCCCGTCCTCCTGGGAGGACGAAAGCTTCGGCATCCACTTCGCCTTCTTCCGCCACACGGAGGCGGAAGTGCGGCTCCGCATCCTGGAGGGCCGCCGCAGCCGCCTGGAAGAGCGCCTCGACCGCGTCCGTGAGGCTCTCGCCCGCACAAGAGAGCGGCTGGACAGCTACACGCTTGAGCTCCAGCGCCACGGGCTGGAGTCGGTCGAGCGCGAGGTCCGCTGGCTGAACGAGCTGATCGACTCGGAACGGCGGAGCCGTTCGGTTCCCGGCGAGGGGGATCACCCCCCGGATCCCGCGCAAGCCGTACAGGAAGAGACCCAGAGGGCGGACACGCCCGAGGCAGATAGGTAAAGGAGCGAGTGCTATGGGTTCGGTGCGCGTAGCCATCGTCGGTGTGGGCAACTGCGCCTCATCGCTGGTGCAGGGCGTCCATTACTACAAGGACGCGGATCCGAGCAGCCGTGTGCCGGGCCTCATGCACGTGCGGTTCGGTGATTACCACGTCGGCGACGTGGAGTTCGTCGCGGCCTTCGACGTGGACGCCAAGAAGGTCGGCCGCGACTTGTCGGAGGCCATCGTCGCCTCCGAGAACAACACGATCAAGATCTGCGACGTGCCGCCGCTCGGCGTCACCGTGCAGCGCGGCCCGACCTTCGACGGGCTGGGCACGTACTACCGCGAGATCATCGAGGAGTCCGACGAGAAACCGGTCGACGTCGTGCAGGCGCTGAAGGACGCCCAGGTCGACGTCCTGGTGTCCTACCTGCCGGTGGGCTCGGAGGAGGCCGACCGCTTCTACGCGCAGTGCGCCATCGACGCGAAGGTGGCCTTCGTCAACGCGCTGCCGGTCTTCATCGCCTCCGACCCCGAGTGGGCCGCGAAGTTCACCGAGGCCGGCGTCCCGATCGTGGGTGACGACATCAAGTCCCAGGTCGGCGCCACGATCACGCACCGGGTGCTGGCCAAGCTGTTCGAGGACCGCGGGGTCGAGCTGCTGCGCACCTACCAGCTCAACTTCGGCGGCAACATGGACTTCATGAACATGCTGGAGCGCACCCGTCTCCAGTCCAAGAAGATCTCCAAGACCCAGTCGGTCACGTCGCAGATCCCGCACGAGATGGCCAAGGCCGACGTCCACATCGGCCCGTCCGACCACGTGCCGTGGCTGGACGACCGCAAGTGGGCCTACGTCCGCCTCGAGGGCAGG
The DNA here is from genome assembly GCF_900156315.1 of Microbispora rosea. Taxonomy (GTDB): domain Bacteria; phylum Actinomycetota; class Actinomycetes; order Streptosporangiales; family Streptosporangiaceae; genus Microbispora; species Microbispora rosea. The sequence goes on from NZ_FTNI01000025.1 coordinate 70,744, forward strand.
TCGTTCGGCGACACCCCGCTCAACCTGGAGTACAAGCTCGAGGTCTGGGACTCGCCCAACTCCGCCGGCATCATCATCGACGCGGTCCGCGCCGCCAAGATCGCCCTCGACCGGGGCGTTGGCGGCCCGCTGCTGTCGCCCTCGTCCTACTTCATGAAGTCGCCGCCGGAGCAGTACTCCGACGACCACGCCCGCGAGGCCGTGGAGCAGTTCATCCGCGGCCAGCTCGAGCGCTGACGTCCGTCGTTCACCGCGTGTCCCGCCCCGGTCCGATCGATCGGACCGGGGCGGTCGCATGTCCCCGCCCGCTACACCTCAGCGATGCGTGAGCGGGCGCGCGGCCGGCGGCAGAGCCGCGGCGTCGGCCACCGGCCACGCCAGCGGGTCGGGCCCGAGCGCGACGAGCTGGGGCACCTGCTCCCGGGCCCAGGGCGAGATGTCCAGCTCCCCGCTCATCACCTCGGCGGCGAAGCGCGTCCACGGCTCCCAGCGGACCTCGCCCACCTCCTCGGCGTTGGGCGCGGCCTCCTCGGTCACCACGGCCCGGTAGACCGGGCACAGCTCGTTCTCCACCATGCCGTTGTCCATCACGGCCCGGTAGGAGAAGCCCGGCAGGATCAGGTCGACGGACTCGACCGCCAGGCCCAGCTCGAACCCGAGCCGGCGGATCACCGCCGACGACAGCGATTCACCCGGCAGCGGATGCCCGCAGCAACTGTTGGTCCACGCGTCGGGCCAGGTCAGCTTCGTGCCCGCCCGCCGCGACAGCAGCACGCGCCCTTGGTGGTCGAAGACGTAGCTGGAGAACGCGAGATGCAGCGGCGTGTCCGCGCCGTGGACGGTGGACTTGGGAGCGGTGCCGATCGGGTTGCCCTCGCCGTCGAGCAGCACGACATGTTCCTGTGAAGTCACTCTGCGAGAGTACGTGATCACCTCGATCTCAGTGAGATGTACGGGGCTTTATCGGGGTTGCTCCTGATGCCCGTGCGTGATCGCCCGCGTAGGCTGTCGCCGTGTCCTACGTCTCCGATCTGCGGGTGGTCCTGCGGGGCCGAAACTTCCGGCGGCTTTTCGCCACACGGCTCGTCTCGCAGTTCTCTGACGGGATCTTCCAGCTCGCCGTCGGCGGCTACGCGTTCTTCAGCCCGGAACGGCAGGCGAGCGCCGCCGACATCGCCGCGGGCCTCGCCGTGCTGCTCCTGCCGTACAGCGTGCTCGGGCCCTTCGTCGGGGTGTTCATCGACCGCTGGTCCCGGCGGCAGATCCTCGTGATCGCGCCGATCGTGCGCGGGACGCTGCTGGTGCTGGCCGCCTGCCTCATCGCGGCGGGGGCCTCCGACGTCGTCTTCTACGCGGCGGCCCTCGGCGTCCTCGCGGTCAACCGCTTCTTCCTGTCGGCCCTCAGCGCCGCGCTGCCGCACGTCGTGCCGTCCGATCAGCTGATGATGGCCAACGCGGTCACGCCCACCTCGGGCACGGTGGTGACGTTCGTCGGAGCGGGCGCCGGCGTCGTGCTCCGCATCATCTCCGGATCGGACGACAAGGGCGTCGCCGTGCTGCTGGTCTGCTCCGGCCTCGTCTTCGGCCTGAGCGCGCTGATCGCGCGGACGATGGAGCGCTCCCTGCTCGGCCCCGCGTACGATCCGGACCGTCCGCAGGCCCGCGAGGCCGTACGGCACGTGCTGGCCGGCCTGGTGGACGGCGCGCGGCACATCGCGCACCGGCGTTCGGCCGCGGCGGCCCTCGGCGGCATCGCGACCCACCGCCTGATGTTCGGCATCTCGACGGCGGCCGTGGTGATGCTCTACCGCTACCACTTCACCACCGACGCCGACGAGGCGTTGAAGGGCATCGCGCTCGTGCTGGGCGCGGTCGGCGCGGGAAGCTTCGCCGCGGTCGTGGTCACCCCGTGGGCCACCGAGCGGATCCGCATCGAGGTCTGGATTCCGATGATGCTCGTCACCTGCGGAGTCCTGGAGTTCGCACTGTGCGCGACGTTCCGGGAGTGGGCGTTCTTCGGCGCCGGGCTGGTGATCGGGGTCGCGGGGCAGAGCGTGAAGATCTGCGTGGACACCGTCGTGCAGCGTGACGTCGAGGACGCCTATCTCGGCCGCGCCTTCTCCGTCTACGACATGCTGTTCAACGGCATGACCGTCCTCGGCGCGGTGCTGGCGGCGGCGCTGCTGCCGCCCGACGGCAAGTCCTATCTCGCGCTCGCCGTGATCGCCGTCGGCTACCTGCTCGGCGCGGTGGCGTATCGGCTGACCCTGCCCTCCGCCGTACGCAGGCCGCCGGTCCCCGCCACCGACTGACTCCGGCTGACGCCGACTGACTCAGAGCGCCGCCGTGGCGGCCACCATGGCATCGGCGATGCGGGCGACGTCGTCGGGCGTGCAGGCGTACGGCGGCATCGTGTAGATCAGACGGCCGAAGGGCCGCAGCCACACGCCATGCCCCATCACGATGTCCTGAATTTTCGCGACATCGACGGGCTGGTCGGTCTCGATCACTCCGATCGCGCCCAGCACCCGTACGTCCCGTACGCCGGGGGCGGCAGCGGCCGGGGCGAGGCCGTCGAGCAGGGCCGCCTCGATGCGCGCGACCTCCTCCCGCCAGGGCCGTTCGGCGAGCAGGTCGAGCGAGGCGCCGGCCACGGCGCAGGCGAGCGGGTTGCCCATGTAGGTCGGGCCGTGCATCAGCACGCCGATGCGGTCGGCCACCCGCGCGGTGCACAGCGTGGCGGCGAGCGTCAGATAACCGCCGGTGAGCGCCTTGCCCACGCACATGATGTCCGGCCTGATCCCGGCGTGGTCGCAGCCGAACATCTCCCCCGTGCGGCCGAAGCCGGTGGCGATCTCGTCGGCGATCAGCAGGATGCCGTGCTCGTCGGCCAGCTCGCGCAGCCGGCGCAGGTAGGCCGGGTGATAGAACCGCATGCCGCCCGCGCCCTGCACGACGGGCTCGACGATGATCGCGGCGAGCCGGGCCGCGTGGACCTCGACGGCCGCGGTCAGCTCCGCCAGATACGCCTCGTCGGGACCTGCCTCCGACTTCGCGGCCGGGCGGCGGCCGTAGTCGTCCGGCGGCGCCGGCGCGAAGACGTGTCGCGGGAGCATTCCGGTGAACAGATGGTGCATGCCGTTGACCGGGTCGCAGACCGACATCGCGCCGAACGTGTCGCCGTGGTAGCCGCCCCGCACGGTCAGCAGGGCCGAGCGCCCGCTGTACTGCACCGCCATCTTGATCGCGACCTCGACCGCCACCGAGCCCGAGTCCGCGAGGAAGACGCGGTCGAGCCCGGTCATCCCGGCCAGCCGGTGCGCGAGCCGTACGGCGGGCTCGTGGGTCAGTCCGCCGAACATGACGTGCGCCATGTCGTCGATCTGATCGCGCGCGGCCCGGTTGAGACGCGGGTGGTTGTGGCCGTGGATGGCCGCCCACCAGGAGGCCATGCCGTCGATCAGCTCACGGCCGTCGCCGAGGGTGATCCGCACGCCCCCGGCCCGCCGGACGACGTGCACGGGCGTCCCCGAGGGCACGGCCGTGTACGGATGCCAGACGTGCTCCCGGTCGAGCCGGAGGACCTCCCCGGCGTCCACCTACGAGACGATCCCGTTGTCGCGCGCCCAGGCGAGCAGGGCCTCCCGCGCGGCCTCCTTGCCGATCATGCCCTGGTCCATGCGGATCTCCAGCATGTGCTTGTAGGCGCTGCCGATGACCGGTCCCGGCGGCACGCCGAGGATCTCCTGGATCTCGTTGCCGTCCAACTCGGGACGGATCTTGGCCAGCTCCTCCTCCTCGGCCAGCCGGGCGATGCGCTCCTCCAGCTGGTCGTAGGTGCGCGACAGGGCCTGGGCCTTGCGCTTGTTGCGGGTGGTGCAGTCGGCCCTGGTCAGCTTGTGCAGGCGTTCGAGGAGATGCCCCCCGTCGCGGACGTAGCGGCGCACGGCGCTGTCGGTCCACTCCCCCGTCCCGTAGCCGTGGAAGCGCAGGTGCAGCTCCACGAGCCTGGACACGTCGGACACCACGTCCTTGGGGAACTTGAGCTCGGTGAGCCGCTTCTTGGCCATCTGCGCGCCGACGACCTCGTGGTGGTGGAACGACACCCGGCCGCCGGGCTCGTTGCGCCGGGTCTTCGGCTTGCCGATGTCGTGCAGCAGGGCCGCCCACCGCAGCACCCGGTCGGGACCGGCCGTCTCCAGCCCGATCGCCTGCTCCAGCACGATCAGCGTGTGCTCGTAGACGTCCTTGTGCCGGTGGTGCTCGTCGATCTCCAGCCGCAGCTTGGGCAGCTCGGGCAGGACGTGGGCGGCGAGCCCGGTGTTCACCAGCAGCGCCAGCCCCAGCCTCGGGTGCGCGCCGAGGATCAGCTTGTCGAGCTCCTCGCGGATGCGCTCGGCCGAGACGATCTCGATGCGGCCGGACATCGCGGTCATCGCCTCGACGACCTCGGGGGCCACGGTGAACCCGAGCTGGCCCGCGAACCTGGCCGCCCGCAGCATCCGCAGCGGGTCGTCGTCGAACGACTGCTCGGGCCTGCCCGGGGTCCGCAGCGTCTTGGCGGCCAGGTCCGGCAGCCCGCCGTACGGGTCGACGAACTCGTGGCCGGGCAGGCGGACGGCCATGGCGTTGACGGCGAAGTCGCGCCGGGCGAGGTCGCCGTCGAGCGAGTCGCCGTACATCACCTCGGGCTTGCGCGAGGCGGGGTCGTACGACTCGCTGCGGTAGGTGGTGATCTCCAGCAGCCAGCCGCCCTTGCGCACGCCGACGGTGCCGAAGTCGATCCCGATCGTCCAGACGGCGTCCGCCCAGTCCTTGACGATCTCCAGCACCCGCTCGGGGCGGGCGTCCGTGGTCAGGTCGAGGTCCTTGCTCGCGCGGCCGAGGAGGACGTCGCGGACGGAACCGCCGACCAGGGCCAGCTCGTGCCCCCGGGCCGAGAACAGCTCACCGAGTTCGTCGGCGACAGGGGCGATCCGGCGGAACAGTTCGTTCACGGCGTGCTGCTGGCTGTCGCTCAGATTTGAAACGGACAAGGCTGGGTAGGTCCTTCGGTCACGGAACAGAAACTCTCCCCCGATGGCCCAGGTGTTCGGGTGTCACCCAGGGGAGACACACCTAGCGATCACCAGGCTACGGACGGTTCGGGGGCGCTGGACGACGCAAGGAGCACACGAGATGAAAGACGCTCTCGCGATTCACCGCTGGCTCCTCGCCCACCAGATCCACCATGAGATCGTACGTCTTCCGCGCCCGTTGACATGCTCGGACGAGCTCCCCGAGGTGCTGGGGGTCACTCCCGAGAAGTGCCTGTGCGTGTCGCTGTTCGAGGTGTCGGCGCGTGGGCGGACCCACGAGGTGGCCGTGGTGAGCGCGGTGAACGCCTGCCCCGTGCCGGCGGCTGTGGGCGCCGTCCTGCGCGCCCACAGGGTAACCCCCGCGTCCGCCTTCACCGTGAACTCCGCGACCGACTACGCGCACGGCCTGGTCTGCCCGCTCCTGCTGCCCGACGACCTGACCGTTCTGGTGGACCAGCGCCTGATGGACCGCATCGATCCCGACGAGGTCGTCCACACCGCGACCGGCGAGCGCCGCACGGCGTTGCGCCTGCGTGCCATCCACCTGTTCGACCTGGTCGCGGCCAAGCCCGTCGACCTGAGCGCCACCCACAGGAGGGGACTGGCGAGCCTGGTGAGTCCTATGCGGACGGCTTAGGCCATAGCATTCTGGGCGTGCGCCGTACCTCACCGCCGGCCGGCACATGATCCGTAAGGCCGCGCTGCTGACATTGCTGACCGCCCTGCTCGCCTCCCCCGCGGGCATGGCCGGTACGGCTGTCGCGGCACCTCCTCCGGGTCGTGTCGCGGCCGCGGCACCGGCCGATCCGCTCTCCGTCAGCGAGATCACGCCGGAGGTCGTGCGCGTCGCCACCTCCCCCATCACGGTCGCGGGGACCGTTTCCGGCACCCCGGGATCATTCGTCCGGGTCGCCGTCCGTTACTCCCGGGGCAGACCGTTCGCCTCCCGTGCCGAGATGGCGGCCTACCTCTCGGAGCAGGGGTACGGCACCACCAACTGGAGCACCAGAATCCAGGCCACGCCGCTCGACCAGTCGGGAAAGCTTCCGTTCCAGTTCACCGTGACCCCCGCGGAGCTGGGCATGCCCCGGCCCGGGGTCTATCCCTTCGAGATCGAGCTGACCGACGCGGGGACCGGGCAGCGGCTCGGGGTCGAGCGGACCTTCCTGACGTACGCCCCCAAGGGCGAGCAGATCCCCAAGGTCAAGCTGGCCGTCGCCCTGCCGATCGTCGACCGGCCCCACCGCGCCGACGACGCGACGTTCATGGACGACGACCTGTCGGCCTCGCTCACCTCCGGCCGCCTGGCGTCGCTGCTCCAGACGGCGCAGGACACCGGCGACGGGGTGACCTGGTTCGTGGACCCCGCCCTGCTCGACGACGTCCGCGTCCTGTCCTCCGGTCCCAGGAACGTGCGTGGCACGCGCAAGGACGCCGACCCGGCCGCGGGCCAGTGGCTGAACGGCCTGCGCAGCGCGCTGACGGACAAGACCGTCCTCGCCACGCCGTACGCCGACCCGGACATGGCCGCGCTGGTCCACCACGGCCTCGACAAGCAGGCCGCCGCGTCCGTCCAGCGCGGGGCGGCGCTCGCCAGCGAACTGCTCGGCCGGGAGATCCACGGCACCACCGCGTGGCCGCCCAACGGCAAGATCGACCGCGACGCGGTGGACGAGCTGGCGATGTCGGGCGTGACGTCCGTGCTGCTCTCGGGAGACGCGCTGCCGCCGCGGGCCACGGCGCAGAACACAGGGCAGAACACGGGGCAGAACGCGCCGCAGAACGGACAGCCCGTCCCCCCGCCCGCGCAGACCACTCCCGACGGTGCCGCCACGCTCGACACCGTCGCGGACAACCCGCTCACCGCGCTGCTGGCCGACCCCACGCTCAGCGAGGTCCTCGGCGGGAACATGTCCGCTCCCGGCGCCGCGATGCTCGCGCGGCAGCGGTTCCTCGCCGAGACCGCGATGATCGCCTTCGAGCAGCAGACCGGTCCGTCCGGACAGACGGGCCCGACCGGCGGGACCGGGCAGGGCGACACGGCGAAGGCGGCCACGCGCACGGTGATCGCGACCCCCGAGTCGCATCTGTGGACGCCCGACCCGGCGTTCGTCTCCAGCCTCCTGCAGGCCGCCTCCAGCGCCCCCTGGCTGCGCATGACCTCGCTCGACTCGATCAAGCCGGGCCGGGCGGGGGTGCCGCGCGCCGACCTGACGTACACCGAGCGCGACCGCCAGGCCGAGCTGAGCCGCTCCTACCTCGCGACCGTACGCAAGCTGGAGCGCAAGGCCGACGCCGTGGCCACCGTGACCGAGGAGCACACGGACGTCTTCCACACGGCCATACTCCGGCTGTCCTCAGCCTCCTGGCGGGGCGACGGCAAGCGGGCGCTGTCCTTCGCCGGGCAGGTGCAGAAGGCCATCGACGAACGCATCGACGACGTGTCCGTGCTCGACACCCCGCGCGCGGTCGCGGGAAGCAACGGCCAGGTCCCGGTCAGCGTGGCCAACAACCTCGACAAGGACATCCAGATCAAGATCCGGGTCACGTCGGCCAGCAAGTCGCGGCTCGCGATCGACGCGCCCGCAGGGGTCTACCTGACCCCCACCACCAGGATCCTCGCGGGGCGCAGCCAGCTCGTGAACGTGCCGGTGATCGTGCGCAACGAGGGCGGCGACGCGAGCATCGCGGTGCAGCTGCTGACCGACGGTGACGAGAAGTACGGCAGTGCCGTGCGCGTCGTGGTGCGCGCGACCGGCTACACCGGCATCGCCCTCGTCATCGTGGGGGCGGCCGTGGTCATCATGCTGGCCGCCGTGGTGATGCGCGTCCTGCGCCGCAGGTCGCGCAAGGCGTTCCCATTCGACGGTTCCGGTGACGAGGAGGGCCCGCCCGGCGACCGGCAGGGAGCCGTCCCGGCCGAGCGCACCCAGTCGCCGTAGTCTGGGTCGCCGTAATCCGGACCACCACTCTCACGCCCGGGACCACTGGAGGAAGGCGGCCACCCCAAGTCCGGCCGCCGCGAACCGAAGGACAACCATGAGCAGGATGCTGCGGGCCAGCGCGATCATGGCGGCCGGGACGATGGTCTCGCGGCTCACCGGCTTCGTCCGTACGGCGATGCTCGCCGCCGCCATCGGCACTCTCGCACTCGGCGACGCCTACAACGCGGCCTACCAGATCCCCTACATCCTGCTCGACCTGCTGCTCCAGGGCGTCCTCAGCGCCGTGGTCGTGCCGGTGATCGTGCGGGCGCAGAAGCGGGACCCCGACGGGGGCCAGGCGTTCGAGCAGCGGCTGATGACCCTGGGCGTCGTGGTGCTGACGGCCGTCGCGGTGATCGGCGTGCTGCTGGCCCGGCCGATCATGGAGCTCTACACCGCCTCGAACTGGTCCGAGGACAAGGTCGCGGTGGCCACCACGCTCGCCAGGTATCTGCTCCCGCAGATCGCGTTCTTCGGGATCGGCTCGCTGGCCGGGGCGATCCTCAACACGCGGGACAGGTTCGCGGCCCCGATGTGGGCGCCGGTGCTCAACAACATCGTGGTCATGGGGGTCCTGGCCGCCTACTACGTCGTCGGGACGTCCGACATCGAGAAGGTGAGCGAGCGCGACCTCACGCTGCTCGGCCTCGGCACCACCGCGGGCATCCTGGCCCAGGCGCTGGTCCTGATCGTCGCGCTGCACCGGGTCGGGTTCCGGTTCCGCCCCCGGTTCGGGGTGCGCAACACCGGGCTCGGCGAGGCGGCCAGGGCCGCCGTGTGGACGTTCGTCTTCGTCGGCGTCAACCAGATCGGGTTCTGGGTCACCACCAAGCTCGCCACCGGCGCGGGCGACCGGGCCCCGGGCGCCGGCAACAGCGCGTGGGCGTACGCGTTCCAGCTCTTCCAGCTCCCGTACGGGATCATCGCGGTGTCGGTGATCACGGCGATGCTGCCGCGGATGAGCAGGCTCGTGGCGGACGGGGACTTCGCCACGGCCCGCGAGGAGTTCTCCTCCGGGGTGCGGATGGTCTCCTGCGTCATCGTCCCGGCGGGCCTGCTGCTGATGGTGCTCGGCCCGGCGGTCACCACGCTGATCTTCTCGTGGGGCCACATGACGACGGGCAACGCGATCTACATCGGTCATGTGCTGCAGGTGTTCGGCGTCGCGCTCATGCCGTTCTCGGTCTTCCAGCTCCTGCTGCGGATCTTCTACAGCTTCGGCGACACCCGCACCCCCGCGATCATGTCCGGGGTGAACGTGGTCATCAACGCGTCGCTCAGTCTCGTCGCCTACTTCACGCTCCCCGACCGGTACATCGTCATCGGGCTGGCGTTCGCCTACCTGATCACGTACGTCGCGCTCTGCGGCGTCGCGTGGGTGCTGGCGAGCCGGAAGATCGGCGGGCTCGCCGGCCGTGAGGTCACCGCCGGCCTGGGCCGGATGTACGCGGCGGCGATCCCGGCAGCCGCGCTGGCGCTGGCGGTCCTGTGGCTGGCCAGGGAGATCACCTCGATCACCCCCGTCAGCTCGGCCGTGGTGCTCGTGGTGGGCGGCGGCGCCGGAATGCTGCTCTACATGCTGGCCGCGCACCGGCTGCGGGTTCCCGAGGTCCGCTCCATCATTGGACTTGTCGCAAGCCGGGTAGGACGGTAAGAGTCCTCAAGAACGACCGGCAACTGGAAGGTAACTCGAAAGTCCGATTCGGACGTCTTCGATCGGGAAGGCGGGCACAAGCGGCACGGCACTAGCATGGTGCGCCAGGGAGTGTTGAGACACACTCAGGGAACGTCCCGCAGAAACTTGCCCTACCGATGGATTCGGCCGGGCGGGCGACCGCGAGGCGGAGGAGGACCGGCGGCGGCGGCCGTGCGGGCCTGTTCCGGCCCCGCGGATGCTCGTCTCCGGGGTCTCGCCGACCCGGCGGTGCTCCGCTCGGCGACCACGGCAGGCAGGAGGTCTTAGGGGCGCGATCTGGAGTTTCGGACCGGCGAGCGGAAGCGGGAAGGCGTGGGCGGAACCACCCGGCATCGGCTGATGCATGCCGACAAGCCGCGGAGCGGGGCGGCCGCATGAGCATGTCCACGGTCGAACCGGGGACCCGGCTGGCGGATCGGTTCCGCCTGGAGGACAGGGTCCACGAGTCCGGCGGCGCGACCCTGTGGAAGGCCCTGGACGAGATCCTCGCCCGCCCGGTCGCGGTCCACACGTTCACACCCGATTTCTCCCGGGTCCAGGAGGTGGTCACCGCCGCACGCCAGGCGAGCCGCCTGACCGACCCCCGCCTCACCCAGGTCTTCGACGCGGCGGACGAGGACGGCACGGCGTACGTCGTGAGCGAGTGGGTCAGCGGAGAGTCGCTCCTCGACCTGCTGGAGAGCGGGCCCGTCGAGCCCGAGCGGGGCGCGGCCCTGGTCGCCGAGGCCGCCGAGGCGCTGGCGCACGCGCACACGGCGGGGCTCACCCACCTGCACCTGACCCCCGGCCGCCTGGTCTGGACGAGCGGCGGCACGGTCAAGCTCCTCGGCCTCGCCGTCGACGCCGCGATCCTCGACCTGAGCAGCGAGGATCCCGCCAGGGAGGACGCCGAAGGGCTGGGCCGCCTGCTCTACGCGGCGCTGACCGGCCACTGGCCCGGCGACTTGGACTGCGGGCTGCCCCCCGCGCCCCTGGACGACGGCAAGATCTGCACGCCCCGGCAGGTCACCGCCGGAGTCCCCGGCTATCTCGACGCCATCACCTGCCGCGCGCTGCTGCAGGAGCCGCGGCGGGGGCAGCCGCCGCTCGCCACCCCGGCCGACGTCGCCGAGGCGCTCGCCGTGGTGCCCCGCCCCGCGCCGGCGCCGGTCACCACCGCGCCGCCCGCGTTGAACCTGCGCAGCGAGGCGCCGGACGCGCCGGGCATGTCCACCATGCCGCCCCGCATGCCGTCTCATCTGGCGCACCAGATGGCGATGACCTCGCCGCCGCCGCTGCCCCCGCCCCGCCCGCAGACCGGCGCCGCGAGCAAGATCCTGCTGACCGTCATCGTCCTGCTCGTGATGGCGGCCGTCGGCGTGGGCGCCTGGACCGTGGGCAAGAACCTCGGCAACACCCCGCGGGGCGTGGCCGAGTCGGGTGCCGCGCAGTCCCCCTCCCCCTCGCGGAAGCCGGTCACCGTCAAGCCGGTGAGCGCGGCCGGGTTCGACCCCCTGGGCACCGACCGCGCCGAGAAGCCGGAGATCGCTCCGCTCGCCGTCGACGGCAAGCCGTCCACCGACTGGCACACCGACAGCTACAGCAGCGCCGACCTGGGACGGCTCAAGGACGGGGTCGGGCTCATCCTCGACATGGGCAAGCCGGTCCCCATCGCCGACGTGGTCGTCTCCCTGGGTAGCGCCGGCGGATCGACCGTGCAGCTCAAGGTGGGCGACGCGGCGGAACTGTCCTCACTCAAGACCGTGGCGGAGAAGAAGGGCGCATCGGGTTCGGTGACGCTCACTCCGGAAAAGGCCACAACGGGTCAGTACGTTTTGATCTGGTTCACTCGGCTTCCCCCCTACAACGGGCAGTATCGTGGCACTATCTACGACGTAACGGTGCATTCCCCAGGATCGGCATAGCAGGGACTTGTGAATTCCCCACCAGACAATCCCCCGACGGCTGAGCACGCGCGACGCGCGACGTCCGATGCCGACCTGCTGGCCCGCCATCTCGGCGGCGACCCTCACGCGTTCAGCGAGATCGTCAGGCGGCACCGCGACCGGATGTGGGCGGTCGCCCTGCGTACGCTCGGCGATCCCGACGAGGCCGCCGACGCGGTCCAGGACGCGTTCGTCTCGGCGTACCGGAAGGCGGACAGCTTCCGCGGCGAGGCGGCGGTCACGACCTGGCTGCACCGCATCGTGGTCAACGCCTGCCTCGACCGCATGCGCCGCAAGTCGGTGCGCCCTGTCGCCGACGACGAACTCATCGAGGCCGCGGAGCGCGAGTCCCCGGCGACCGACCAGGCAGGCGAGCGCGAGGTCTCCCTGGAGGTCACGGCGGCGCTCAAGCTGCTGCCACCCGACCAGAGGGCGGCTCTCGTGCTGGTCGACATGATGGGGTACGCGGTGGACGACGCGGCGGCGGTGCTGGGCGTCCCACCGGGCACCGTGAAGAGCCGCTGCGCACGGGGGCGCGCCAAACTCGCCCCGATTCTTTCGCATCTGCGGAACCGATCCGACCTCACTCGCGTCTCATCCGGGAAGGGAGCAGAACTTCGTGACGGGTGACACGCACTACGACCTGGAGGTTCTCGCCGAACTGGCGGAGGGTCTCCTCGACGACACGACGGCCCGGCGGGTCCGCGAGCATCTCGCGGTCTGCGACCCCTGCGGGGAGAGTCTCGCCGACCTGGCCGCGGTCCGCGAGGTCCTGGCGGCGATGCCGGTGCCGGCGATGCCCCTGGGCGTCGCCAGGCGTATCGACCGGGCGCTGGCCGCCGAGGCTCCGGACTGGGACCGCGTCCTGCGGGACGCGCCATGGGAAAGCGCTCCACAGGAGACCGCTCCGTGGGACAGCGCCCCATGGGATGACGTCCCGTGGGAGACGGTCGAGCCTCCGGTCGCGAGCCCCGTGGGAACCACCGCGGAAACCGCTGCGGACGTGGAGCCGGAGCGCGAGCCGGCGCCGGTGGCCGCGACGGCGGCTCCATTGGGCGTCGTCGCCGACGACGGGACGATCGTGCCGGCCAGGCGCCGATCGGGACCGCGTACGGCGGGCCGCAAGGCGTCCAGGCGGCGCACGTGGGCGTTGCCGGCCGCGGTCGCCGCGGCGGCGGCCGTGGTGATCGGGAGCGGCGGTCTCGCCACCGGCCTGCTCTCGTTCGGCGACTCGCCGGCCCAGCAGGTGGTCAGCCAGGGCGACCCCGGCCAGAGCCCGGACAATGTCGAGGCGCTGACCTACTCGACGTACGCCAGCGGCCACAACTACACCAGCCGGGAGCTGCACGGTCCGCTGCTGGGTTACTTCGGCGTGGCGCCCGGCTCGGGCACCAACGACGACGAGGACCTCGACACCTGCGTCAAACGGTTCTCCACCGAGCTCGACCGCACACCGATCGGCGTCGACAAGGCCCTCTACAACGGCAACGAGGCCACGGTGATGGCGTTCTGGGAGGACAAGAGCAGTAACGCCGTGCGGGTGGTCGTGGTGGACTCGCAGTGCCACAAGCTGCGGCCCGAGGTTCTGGCCTCCTGGAAGTGAACGCGCGGCGCGAGCCGTACCATCGGCAGTGACGAAGCCCCCCGCGACCTCCGGGGGGCTTCGCCGTATCGGGGCTCGGCACGGGAATGACCGGGGCCTAGGATCTGTTGACGGCACTGCACATCCACCGGGAGCGAAGAAGGCGGGTCCGTTGAGCGACGTTCGTAACGTGATCATCATCGGGTCGGGTCCGGCCGGTTACACGGCGGCCGTCTACACCGCGCGCGCGGACCTCAAGCCGCTCGTCTTCGAGGGGTCGGTCACCGCCGGCGGCGCGTTGATGAACACGACCGATGTGGAGAACTTCCCCGGGTTCCCCGACGGCATCATGGGCCCGGACCTCATGGACAACTTCCGCAAGCAGGCCGAGCGGTTCGGCGCCGAACTGGTGGCCGACGACGTGGTCGAGGTGGACCTGGAGGCGAACCCCAAGGTCGTCAAGACCCACACCGACACCTACTACGCCAAGGCCGTGATCCTGGCCACCGGATCGGGCTATCGCGAGCTCGGGCTGGAGAACGAGAAGCGGCTGTCGGGGCGGGGTGTGTCGTGGTGCGCCACCTGTGACGGGTTCTTCTTCCGCGACCAGGAGATCGTGGTCGTCGGCGGCGGCGACACGGCGATGGAGGAGGCGATCTTCCTGACCCGGTTCGGCAAGTCGGTGACGGTGATCCACCGCCGCGACTCGCTGCGCGCCAGCAAGATCATGCAGGACCGGGCGTTCGCGAACGAGAAGATCCGCTTCGTCTGGGACAGCGAGATCGTCGAGGTGCTCGGCGAGGACCGGATCTCCGGTGTGCGGGTGCGCAACGTCAAGACCGGTGAGGAGTCCGATCTCGCGGTGGGCGGCCTGTTCATCGCGATCGGACACGATCCTCGCACCGAGCTGCTCAAGGGCCAGATCGATCTGGACGAGCAGGGGTACATCAAGGTCGAGTCGCCGTCGACGCGGACGAACATCGACGGGGTGTTCGCGGCCGGGGACGTCGTGGACCACACCTATCGTCAGGCCATCACGGCGGCCGGGACCGGATGTGCGGCGGCGCTGGACGCCGAGCGCTGGCTGACGCTGAACGCCTGAGTCCCGGCATCGGGAATGCGGGGACCGTCCCCGCGGTTGACTGCACCGCCACACCACTCACGCAAGGGGAGAGATACCGTGGGCGCGATCAAGAGCGTGACCGACGCGAGCTTCGAGGCCGAGGTCCTCAAGAGCGACAAGCCGGTTCTGGTCGACTTCTGGGCCGAGTGGTGCGGTCCGTGCCGTCAGGTCGGGCCGATCCTCGAGGAGATCGCCGCCGAGAACGCCGACAAGCTGACCATCGTCAAGCTCAACATCGACGAGAACCCGGTCACGCCGCGGGACTACGGTGTGCTCCAGATTCCGACGATGAACGTCTACAAGGGCGGAGAGGTCGTCAAGCAGATCATCGGCGCCAAGCCGAAGGCCATGCTGCTGCGCGAGCTCGACGGCGTCATCTGACGCGGTTTCCGCCGGCACCACCCGAAGAGCCTCCCGCGTGTGCGGGGGGCTCTCGCGTTTCCCGGGTCCGTACGGGACCGGCTCTCTGGGGGGCGTGCGGGACCCGTGTGCGGGATCCCTGGAAGCGCCTCAGACGGGCCGCAGGGCCCGCTCCGGAGACATGGACCCCAGGAGGCGCTCCAGTGCCACCTCGACGTCCTCACGCCACGACACGGCCGTCTTGAGCTCCAGCCGGAGCCGGGGGAAGCGCAGATGCGGGCGCACGGTCTTGAACCCGACCGACAGCAGGTAGTCAGCGGGCAGCACGCAGCCGCCCACCTGCTCCCACTTCAGGTCGCCGAACGCCTCGATCGCCCGTACGCCGCGGCGGGTCAGGTCCTTGGCCACGCCCTGCACGAGCATCCGGCCCAGCCCGCCGCCGGTGAACTCCGGCACGATGTGCGCGGTCATCAGCAGCACGGCGTCCGAGCTGACCGGGGAGGTCGGAAACGCCACGGAGCGCGGGACGTACAAGGGCGGGGCGTAGAGCACGAATCCGGCCGCCACGCCGTCGACATAGGCGATCTTCCCGCAGCTTCCCCATTCGAGGAGGGTCGCGGAGATCCACGCCTCCTTCTCCAGGGCCGGGTCGCCGGCCTCCGCGGCGCGCTCACCGCTGACGGGGTCGAGCTCCCAGAACACGCACCGCCGGCACCGCCGCGGCAGGTCATCGAGATTGTCCAGGGTGACATTGACCAGCCGACGCGACACGTGATGCCCCAATCCCCGTCAGGAGTCCTGCCAGAAAAGCGCGCGAATACGGCGTCTCCAGCTCGCATCGTAACTCAGCGGAAGGGCGGGAGCGGGTCCGCCACAACGGCCGCCGACGACCATTAAAGGGGTTGGGCGGGCCGAAACCAGTGGTGCGGGAATGCAAGAAAAGGGGCCCTTGATGGTCAATACCCTGTTGTGATCGGAGTGGCGCGTTACCGTACCCTGGATTTCTCGGCTACGTGATCGGAGGTGGACCGTGGCACAAGAGATTGATCACGGTCGGACGAACGCGACTCATGGGTCGCGCATTGACGCCTACGTCGACAGGTACGCCGCCCGCGCAGCCGGGATGGTCGCCTCCGAGATCCGAGCTCTCTTCGCCGTCGCGTCGAGGCCCGAGGTGGTCTCGCTCGCCGGCGGCATGCCGTACGTGAACGCGCTCCCCCTCGACCTCGTCAGCGAGCTCGTCGCCGACCTGGTCGCCTCGCGCGGCTCCGTGGCTCTGCAGTACGGCTCCGGGCAGGGCGACCCCGCCCTGCGCGAGCAGATCTGCGAGGTCATGCGCATGGAGGGCATCGAGGCGAACGCCGACGACGTGGTCGTCACCGTGGGCTCGCAGCAGGCGCTCGATCTGATCACCAGGATCTTCATCGACCCCGGCGACGTCGTGCTCGCCGAGGGACCCTCGTACGTCGGCGCGCTCGGGACGTTCAGCGCCTACCAGGCCAAGGTCGTGCACATCGCGATGGACGACCAGGGCCTCATCCCCGAGTCCCTCGCGCAGACCATCTACGCGCTCCATGCGGCCGGCAACCGGATCAAGTTCCTCTACACGATCCCCAACTTCCAGAACCCGGCCGGCGTGACGCTGAACGAGGTGCGCCGCCGCCAGGTGCTGGAGATCTGCCGCCGCGCCGGCGTCCTCGTGGTGGAGGACAACCCCTACGGCCTGCTGGGGTTCGACGGGGAACCGATGCGGGCGCTGCGGGCCGACGACCCCGAGGGCGTGGTCTACCTCGGCTCGTTCTCCAAGACCCTCGCCCCCGGCTTCCGCGTCGGCTGGGCCCTCGCCCCGCACGCCGTACGCGACAAACTGGTCCTGGCCATGGAGTCGGCGGTGCTGTCGCACTCGTCCTTCACCCAGCTCGCCGTCGGCCAGTATCTCGCCACCCAGCCGTGGCGGGAGCAGATCAAGTCGTTCCGTGAGCTGTACCGCGAGCGGCGCGACGCGCTCCTCGGCGCGCTCGACGTGCTCATGCCGCCCGGTTGCACGTGGACCCGCCCCGCCGGCGGGTTCTTCGTCTGGATGACACTGCCCGAGGGGCTCAACTCCAAGGCGATCCTCCCCCGTGCGGTCGCCGAGCGGGTCGCGTTCGTGCCCGGCACCGGTTTCTACTCCGACGGCGGCGGCGCGCGGAACATGCGCCTGTCGTTCTGCTACCCGGAGCCCGACCGCATCAAGGAGGGCGTGCGCCGCCTGGCCGGCGTGATCGAGCAGGAGCTCAGGCTGCGGGACACGTTCGGCACGGGCTCCACCCCGGGGCACGCCGGCGTCGACACTCCCGGCCCGGATCTCGCCTAGCGGGGTGTCCACGAACCTTGGCCGGGTCGGTCACTGCGCCGGAAGGAAACGCAGATCCCCGCGAAGCCCGCTCCGCTCCACCCGTTCTGGGTCTTCGCTGTGGTCCTCGCTCCCTTCCGCTCCGCTCTCTCCGCCCGGTGAATGGTGACGGACAGCGCACTAGACACGGTACGGCCGCTGCCCGCACGTGACAGAGGAGCCGCCCATGGCACCGCTCATGGGCGGCTCCGGCACAAGTACGACCTTGTCCGAGACGTGACGGCGACGACGCGGCGGCACGGGCGGGGCACTAGCCTGTTCAGGCTGGCCGTACTGACTTCTCGAGGCGAGAAAGGCCCTCTTCGTGAGCGAGCGAACGATGACCCAAGGATCGCCCCCCGCGCGTCCGTGGAGGGGGACGCGACTCGGGCCAGGCGGAACCGATCACCGCCGGACCGTGGTCGGCGCCGTGGCGGAGCGCACGGGCGGTGAGGCGTGATGAGCGACCTGGGCCACGTGCTCATCCTCGCGGGAGGGCTCTCCTACGAGCGTGAGGTCTCCATCCGGTCGGGACGCCGCGTCGCGGAAGTGCTGCGCACTGCCGGTGTGGACGTGGAGACCCGCGACGCCGACGCCACTCTCGTGCCCGCCGTGCTGGCGGACCCTCCGGACGCGGTCTTCGTCACCCTGCACGGCGGCGCCGGAGAGGACGGCGCCATCCGCTCGGTGCTGGAGCTGCTCGACGTGCCCTACGTCGGCGCGACCCCGGACGCCTGCCGGGTCGCCTTCGACAAGCCCACGGCGAAGGCGGTCGTCCGCTCCTGGGGGCTGAACACGCCCGACTCGGTGGCACTGCCCAAGGAGACGTTCCACGATCTCGGCGCCACGGCCGTGCTCGCCCGCATCATCGACCGGCTCGGCCTGCCGCTCTTCGTCAAGCCCTCGCGCGGCGGCTCCGCGCTGGGCGCCTCCATGGTGCGCACGGCCGAGGAGTTGCCCGCCGCCATGGTCGGCTGCTTCGCCTACGGCGACACCGCGCTCATCGAGCGGTACGTCCAGGGCGTGGAGGTGGCGGTCTCCGTGGTGGATCTCGGCGATGGGCCGGTCGCCCTGCCGCCGGTGGAGATCGTGCCCGACCGAGGCGTGTACGACTACGCAGCCCGATACACGGCCGGACAGACGGAGTTCTTCGCGCCGGCCCGGCTCTCCCACGAGGCCACCGAGGCATGCGCGGGCATGGCGGTCGCCGCCCACACCGCGCTCGGCCTTCGGGACATCTCCCGCACCGACCTCATCGTCGACGCCGACGGCAAGCCGTACTTCCTCGAAGTGAACGTGGCCCCAGGCATGACGGAGACCTCTCTGCTGCCCATGGCCGCGGAGGCCGCGGGCCGGGATCTCGGCACGCTGTGCAAGGGGCTCCTGGAGCTCGCCGCCGCCCGAGGCTGATCCGCCTTCGTTTCACGTGAAACACTCCCCTCCAGGCTCACCTGGAGGGGCGGCTCAACCGCACGAGCCGCCCTTCTACGGGCGGCGGGGGCACAGGCGAGGCCGCTCGATCCAATGGCCCGGTGACAGTGCGGTGCCCTCTTGCGCGAGACAGCCGCCCAGGAACCACGCCGATGGAGCGTGCAAGCTTCTCGGCAGGGACCGGTCGGTGCGCCGTGCGGTGAGCAGGACGCGCGCAGGGGTGGCGTCCACTCCACCCGCTCTGGGTCTTCGCTGCGGTCCTCGCACCCTTCCGCTCCGCTCCCTCCACCCGGTGACACGGGGGCACCGTGGCGGGTTGAGGTCCGCGCGGTCCCTGTGGCGGCGTCTCCGGCCATCCCACGTGCTCTCCCCCACGGCCGCCTACACTCCCGGCGGCCGTTCTGCCGCCGCGGCCGGGAGTCGCATCTGCCTCATGCGCTGGGTGCGCCGGATCACGACGTCGGCGTCGCCGGCCTAGGAACTCTCCAGGCTGGCGAGGCGGCCCATGGCAATCACGGCCATCCGCGTCGGGGCGGCATGGGTCCCCAGTCGTGGTTGTCAGTCGGCGCCGAGCTCCATGGCTGCCTGCTCCATGGCTGTCCGCTTCACGGCTGCCTGCTCCAGGGCTGCCTGGTCGAGGAGCTCCTCCTCGGTGGAGGTGTCCCCACGAGAGGCGATCGCCTTGGCCCCGCCCTCGGGGGCATCGCACCGATCAACCCGGTCGACGCCGCGTGGGCAACCCGGATCAACGCCGGCTACCGCAGCCGCCGAGACTGCCGAGCCGCCGGCCTCCTGTGGCCGTCCAGCCATGTGGGCGCCACGGCCATCCGGCTGCGCAGCCGAAAGGAGCACAACGAGGCGTGCGTGGGTCGGCGATGAAGTCGGCGATGAGGCTCGCGCAGGCTGTCTTCAAGCGAACGGACGCGAACCTGCCCGCAGTGGGAACGTCGCAGGGCCTCACTTACCAGGCACTGGGCGCGATGTTTCACGTGAAACCTGCGTCAGGTCGCGGGTACGAGCGCAGGCCCTGCGGTCAGTCCGCCGTGATGCCCCGGCTGCGCATCGCGTGGGCGGCATCCGGCGCCATCGTGTCGATGATGCGCTCCAGGTCGTCGATGGTGGAGAACTCGACCACGATGCGCCCCTTACGGCTGCCGAGATCGACCTTCACCTTCGTCTCGAAGTGGTCCGAGAGGCGGTCCGCCAGGTCGCGCAGCGCCGGGGCGGTCGGCTTCTTCGCCCGAGGCTTGCGTGGAGCCGGCCCCGCGGTCGCCTCACCCAGAGCCACGATCTCCTCGACGGTCCGGACCGACAGCCCCTCGGCCACGATCCTGGTCGCCAGCCGCTCCTGGGCCGCGGGGTCGTTCAGCGTCAGCAGCGCCCGGGCGTGCCCGGCGCTGATCACCCCCGCCGCCACCCGCCGCTGCACCTCGGGAGGAAGGTTCAGCAATCGCAGGGTGTTGCTGATGTGCGAGCGCGACCGTCCGACCTTCCTGGCGAGCACCTCGTGGGTGGCTCCGAAGTCGTCCAGGAGCTGCTGATAGGCCGCCGCCTCCTCCAGCGCGTTCAGCTGCTCCCGCTGGAGGTTCTCGATCAGCGCCTCACGGAGCATCTCGTCGTCCTGGGTGCTCCGGACGATCGCGGGGATGCGGTCGAGGCCGGCGATCTGCGAGGCGCGCCACCTCCGCTCCCCCATGATGAGCTCGAAGCGGTCGTCCTCCACGGCGCGGACGACGACCGGCTGCAGCAGGCCGACCTCCTTGATGGACGCCGCGAGC
Organism: Microbispora rosea; assembly: GCF_900156315.1. Classification (GTDB taxonomy): domain Bacteria; phylum Actinomycetota; class Actinomycetes; order Streptosporangiales; family Streptosporangiaceae; genus Microbispora; species Microbispora rosea. The sequence continues at coordinate 91,075 of NZ_FTNI01000025.1, forward strand.
TCGTCGAGCCGGTCCTCGTCGAACACCTCTCGCGGCTGCCGTGCGTTCGGGGAGATGGAGCCGACCTCGATCTCCTGGAAGTAGGCGCCCTCGACCGGACGCAGGCCCACCGCCTGCGTCCCCGGCACGGTCGCCTGTGAACCGGGAGGTGGAGCGCTCGCGGCGGACGCCGGATCGACGATCGGTCCCGTGGGGATCAGAGCCCCAAGTCCCTTGCCCAGTCCCCGACGCTGCTGGCTCACCGCTGCTCCTTCATGCCCGCACCCGCACAGAAGCCGGTGCCCAGCGACTCGGGGTCACTGGGCACCAGCACGCACACACCAGGAGAGAGTACCGCTGCGAAGCCCTGCCATGAGTCTCCACGCATCCGGCTGTGCACACCCCTTCCGCCAGATCCCCGTGTGTGGGTCAGGCGTACGGAGCGGGGCGGGCGGGCGCGAGGACCGCAGCCAACGCCCAGACCCGGCGGCCCCGCGGGTTGACCGGAGCGGGCTTCGCGAAGACCGGAGTCTCTGCCCGGCGCAGTGACGTCCCCGGCGAAGCCGTGAATGTCCCAAGCCGTGACGCGCCGAATCAGGACGCCGGCGTGTGCGGAGGCCGTGACGCCCAGCCCACGTCCTCGTCCGCACGCCGCAGTCTCTCCCGCCGTCCATGCCGCGGCGCCTACGCCAGGATCGCGGCTCCGTCAGGCGCCGGTGAGAGCCGCAGCGCGATAGGCGATCTCACGAGCGGCGCCCATGTACGCCAGTGCCCCGCTCGATCCCGGGTCGTACGTCATGACCGACTGGCCGTAGCTGGGAGCCTCGGAGACGCGGACGCTCCTGGGGATGACGGCGTCGAGCACGGTGTCCCCGAAGTGGGAACGAACCTCCTCGGCCACCTGAGAGGCGAGGCGGGTGCGCCCGTCGTACATCGTGAGCAGGATGGTCGAGATCGACAGCGTCTGGTTGAGGTGTGCGCGCACCAGTTCCACGTTCTGCAGAAGCTGGGTGAGCCCTTCCAGGGCGTAGTACTCGCACTGGATGGGAATCAGCACCTCCTGCGCCGCCGCCATGGCGTTCACCGTCAGCAGGCCCAGCGACGGCGGGCAGTCGATGAGGATGTAGTCGAACTCCATCGCGTCGAACGAGGCGAGCGCCCGCCGCAGACGGGTCTCCCGGCCGACCATCGGAACCAGTTCGATCTCCGCACCCGCAAGGTCGAGTGTCGCCGGAGCGCAGTACAGGTTGGGCATGTCGGGGACCGGCTTCACGATCTGCGACAGCGGCATGTCGTCCACGAGGACCTGGTACACCGACGGCATCCCCGACCGGTGCTCGGTCGCCAACGCCGTGGACGCGTTGCCCTGCGGGTCGAGGTCGACCACGAGAACGCGCTGATCGTGCATGGCCAACGCCGCCGCGAGGTTGACGGCCGTGGTGGTCTTCCCCACGCCGCCCTTCTGGTTGGCCACCGTCATCACGCGACACCGGGAAGGCCGGGGCCAGGCCCCCTCGTCGCGCGTCGAGTAACCGACGGAAGGCGCAGCCGCCTGCGGGGGCGTGGCGGCTGTTTCACGTGAAACCACAGAACTCAGTGCCTCTCGTACCAGCGGCGAATCGCCAGAGTTAAGGGGGGTCTGGGACACGGTCGTCGTCCTTTCGACCGGCGAGACAGGGGGACGAGGCCAGCCCACCCCGGAGGACCGGCCTGCTGTCGCGATCTCCCAGCGTAGGGGGAGCCGAGTCTCCGGCCAACCCAGACCCGCTGTCACACCGCCTGATCCGGCGTCCGCCACCGGTTCACCTCTTTCGTCGCCTCCGCGTGTCCGTCCGCGGAGACCGTCCGGCGACGACGCGAACGAGGGTCGCGGGCGGCTCGACCCTACCGCGCCCCACTGTGACCAACTCGACGTGCCTCACGCCGAACGAATCCAATTGGGGACGGGCGGCGTCCAGCTCCTCCTGTGCCCGCTCCCCCTTCATCGCGAGCAACTCCCCGCCCTCGTGCAGCAGCGGCATCGACCACGACAGCAGACGGTCGAGCGGCGCGACCGCCCGCGCCGTCGCCACGTCGAAGACGCGCTTGCCGGCGAGCTCCTCGGCCCGCCCGCGCAGCACCTCCACGTTGTCGAGCTTGAGCGCCTCGACGCACTCCGACAGGAAAACGGTGCGGCGCAGCAGCGGCTCCAGCAACGTCACCGTCACATCGGGCCGGACGATCGCGAGCACAAGGCCGGGCAGGCCGGCGCCCGAGCCGATGTCGATCAGAGTCGAGTCCGGCGGGACCGCCTCCTCCACGACCGCGCAGTTCAGCAGGTGCCGGTCCCAGATGCGGGGCACCTCGCGCGGTCCCAGCAGTCCCCGCACCACGCCCGGCCCGGCGAGCAACTCGGCGAACACCCGGGCCCGCTCCAACGCCTCACCGGTGAAAATCTCCCGGGCCACCGGGGGCGCCTCGGGCAGCTCGTTGCTCTCCGTCATCACTCACTCATCCAGGAACGCTCTTGGCCAAGGGTAACCGTCCTTCCCCTTCGGCGACGGCCGGCCGTACATCCGGCGGTGTGGACCCGGCCGAAGGAGAAGGGCGAGGAAGGGACGTACAGGACGGAAAAGCCGCCGGTCCCTTAGTCGGGACCGGCGGCTTCCCCGCGTCGGAACTGTGAAAAGCGATCAGGCGGGCAGGACCACCACGAAGCGGCGGGGCTCCTCGCCCTCGGACTCGCTGCGCAGGCCCGCCGCGGCGACCGCGTCGTGCACGATCTTGCGCTCGAACGGCGTCATCGGCTTGAGCGCCTTCGGCTCGCCGGTGCGCTTTACGTCGTCGGCCGCCGCGGCGCCCACCTTGGTGAGCTCGGCGCGGCGCCGCTCCCGATAACCGCCCACGTCGAGCATGAGCCGCGAACGCTCCCCCGTCTGCCGGTGCACGGCCAGGCGCGTCAGCTCCTGCAGCGCCTCCAGCACCTCCCCGCCTGGGCCCACGAGCTCGTCGCCCTTGATGCCGACGATCGAGACCACGGCGCGGTCTCCCTCGACGTCCATGTCGATGTCGCCGTCCAGGTCGGCAATGTCGAGCAGGCCCTCCAGGTAGTCCGCCGCGATCTCGCCCTCCTGTTCCAGGGCTTCGATGTCGGGAGCAGGCTTGAGGGTCTCCTCAGCTTCGGTCACGTCCGGACTCTCCTTCTCCTACGACTTCTTGCTGCCGGTGCGCTTGCTGCGGGGCTGGCGCGTCGGCTGCTGACGGACGATCTTGGGGGCGGGTTCCGGCTCAGGCTCCGCCGCCGCCTTGGGCTTTCCCACCAACTTGGTGAAGATGCCGTTCGTCGGCTCGGGGGTGGTGATGTTGCCCTTCTCGTCCACGACCGGCATCGGGTGACGGCTGTAGAACCAGTGCTGCTGGCCGAGTGTCCACAGGTTGGTGGTCACCCAGTACAGGATCAGACCGAGCTGGAAGTTCAAGCTGAAGACGGCGAACAGCGGCGAGATGTACATGAGGATCTTCTGCTGCTGCGCCATGGGGTTGTCCGGCATCTGCGCCACCGAGCGCTTCACGCTCTGCCGGACGGTGAGGAACGTGGTGCACGAGCTGACGGCCACAAAGCAGGCGAGCACGATCTTCGTCATCAGCGGCTGGGCGCCGAGGCTCCTGATGACCTCAGCGCTGTCGAAGAACTTCGCCGCCAGTGGCGCGCCGATGACATGCGCGGCACGCGCGCTGTTCACCAGCTCCTTGGTCATGCCGAAAACGGCCCGGTCCTCGGCGATGGCCCGCAGCACGGTGAACATCGAGATGAAGATCGGGAACTGCGCGACGATCGGGAGGCAGCCCCCGAGCGGGTTGGCGCCCCCCTCTTGGTACAGCCGCATGACCTCCTGGTTCATGCGCTGCTTGTCGTTCTTGTACTTCTTCCGCAGCTCCTGGACCTTGGGCGCCAGCTCCTGCATCTTGCGCGACGAGCGCATCTGCTTCATGAAGAGCGGGAAGATCAGCAGACGCATCAGCACGGTCAGCGTGATGATGGTCAGCGCCCAGTTGAGACCGCTGCTGGAGGGGATGAAAGTGCTGTAGCCGGCGTGGATCTGGGTGATCACCCAGGCCACCGCCGTATACAGCCAATTCAGGAATGGCAGCTCCACCGAGCTAGCTCCCTTGCGTTTCGTCGTGAGACCGGACTCGGCGTGGGGGCACCGGGTCGAAACCTCCAGGATGGAACGGGTGACACCGTCCGATTCGCCTGACGGTCAGCCATACCCCGCGCGCCGCTCCATGAACGGCGACGGCTTCCAGACCATAGGCACTGCAGGACGGCTCGAACCGGCACCTCGGCCCCAGCATCGGGCTGATGAAGGCGCGGTAGAACCGGATGATCGCGAGCAGCACGCGAGCGACCGGCCCGGTCGCGGGCCGATCGGCCTCCCCGGGCACCACAGCCGGGGTCGGTTGCTGCGCTGTCATGACCGTCCATCCGTCGGGGTCCGGGAATCGGACCCGCGCCGCCGGAGTAAACGACTCAGCGCGACGTCGAGTTCGGCGGCCAGGTGCTCGCTACGCGCGGACGCGGCCGGTGGATTGGCGCGTACCACCAGAAGGCTACCTCTCGGCAGCAGTGACAGGCGGCTCCGCACGAGGTGTCTCAACCTGCGCCTGACCTGGTTCCGCACGACGGCGCCACCGACCGCCTTGCTCACGACGAAGCCGACCAGCGGTGGCTCGTCGGCGTCACGCAGGTTCAGGTGTGCGACCAGCGTCGGACGTCCGGCGCGCCGCCCACGGCGAATCGCGTCGGCGAACTCGTCACCCCGCCGCATGCGGGACGCGGACGGCAGCACCGGGCCTTCCTCGACGTATGGCCGCCCGCTCCGCTCGGCACGGGCGGGCGGCGTCTGATGGTCAGACCGTCAGCTCGGCGCGGCCCTTGCGGCGGCGCGCGGCCAGGATGGCGCGGCCGGCCCGGGTGCGCATGCGCAGCCGGAAGCCGTGGGTCTTCGCGCGGCGACGGTTGTTCGGCTGGTAAGTACGCTTGCTCACGAGTGGGCTCCAGGCTTCAGGTACGTCCGCGGCGTTCCGCGGGCGCGGTACATTCCATGGTCACGGCTCGTCAGATGCGCGGGCATGCGAAATAGCCGTCGCGTGATTAGCCGACCGGGACACGTTACGGGCCCACCGTACGTCAGGTCAAACCGGCACACGTGACGGCAAGCGAGTACGGCGAGCGACCATGGGCCGTTAGGCTGTGGACAACGCCTTGAACGCAGGTTGCGCATACCGCTACCGTCGGCCGTCCGGCCCTTCCCCTCATCAGCGTGAATGTGCCCGGGGAGGATGCACGGGCTGTGCACATCATGTGGATCATATGTGGATGGCAGCCGGACGAGGACCGGTGCGGCGAGGCGCGCAGGACTGAGAAACGACACGGATCGCGGCGGGCGAGCGGGGCCGCGTAACGAGAGGAGGGGCCGAGCCATGGAAGGCGTCGATCTCAACGCTGTATGGGCTCGGGCGCTCAGGACCCTGCTCGACGAGGGCGTCTCGGGGCAGCAGCGCGCGTTCCTCCAGATGACGCAGCCCTCCGGCCTCATCAACGACACGATTCTCCTGGCGGCCCCCAACGACTTCGCCAAAGAGGTCATCGAGGTACGACTGCGCCCGCTGATCGTCCACTCGTTGTCGCAGGAGCTCGGCCGCCCTGTGCGGATCGCCGTGATGGTGGATCCCGGCGCCGGTCTGCCCGCCGCTTCGGACCCCTCCGTGGCGCCGCCGGCCGACCATCGCCCACAGGCGCCGTCCACAGATTATCCACAGCCCCGTCCTCAGGCTCCGCGCTTTCCCTTAGCTGAGGACGGCCCGATCCATCGTGAGGCTGAGCCGCACGGGCCGCACTATCCACAGGGCCAGCAGTATCCACAGCCTCCGCAGCACATGTCCCCGCCGGACCACCCGCAGCGGCACGGCGGCTACTCCCCCGAACCGCCCGCCGCGCCCAAGCCCGAGCCGGTGCCGGGCCCTGTGTCCGGTCCTGTGCCCGGCGGCCCCGGGCAGAACCGCTGGGACGCCCGCGGCGGCCGTACCTCGGGCGAGCCGGCCCGGCTGAACGCCAAGTACACGTTCGAGACCTTCGTCATCGGCGCCAGCAACCGCTTCGCGCACGCCGCCGCGGTCGCGGTCGCCGAGGCCCCCGCCAAGGCGTACAACCCGCTGTTCATCTACGGCGACTCCGGGCTGGGGAAGACCCACCTGCTGCACGCGATCGGCCACTACGCGCAGAGCCTGTACGACGGCGCCCGGGTGCGGTATGTGAGCTCCGAGGAGTTCACCAACGACTTCATCAACTCCATCCGCGACCACAAGGCCGACGGGTTCCGTTCCCGTTTCCGGGCTGTGGACATCCTCCTCGTGGACGACATCCAGTTCCTCGAGGGCAAGGAGCAGACGCAGGAGGAGTTCTTCCACACCTTCAACACCCTCCACAACGCCAGCAAGCAGATCGTCATCTCCAGCGACCGGGCGCCGAAGCAGCTCGTGACGCTGGAGGACCGGCTGCGCAACCGGTTCGAGTGGGGGCTGATCACCGACGTCCAGCCGCCCGAGCTGGAGACCCGCATCGCGATCCTGCGCAAGAAGGCGATCCAGGAGGGCCTGGCCGCTCCGCCCGACGTGCTGGAGTACATCGCCAGCCGCATCGCGACCAACATCCGCGAACTCGAGGGCGCGCTCATCAGGGTCACCGCGTTCGCCAGCCTCAACCGGCAGTCTGTGGACATCCAGCTCGCCGAGATCGTCCTCAAGGACCTCATCAGCGAGGACGCGAGCCCGGAGATCACCATCTCCCTCATCATGTCCACAACCGCCGAGTACTTCGGTGTATCGCTCGACGACCTGTGTGGAAGCTCACGCTCGCGCGCCCTGGTCACCGCCCGCCAGATCGCCATGTATCTGGCCCGCGAACTGACCGACCTGTCGCTGCCCAAGATCGGCCAGCAGTTCGGCGGACGCGATCACACGACCGTGATGCACGCGGAGCGTAAGATCCGGTCGCTCATGGCCGAGCGGCGCTCGATGTACAACCAGGTCAACGAGCTGACGACACGGATCAAGCAGCGGGCACGCAACGCTTAGTACACAGCTGTGGATAACTCTGTGGATCAAAAATGCCGCCCTCGGCGGCGGCTCCGTCGCGTTACCCCCACCCTCTCCGGCCCGCCAACGCGCCGTCCCCACTTGGGGACAACTTTGGGGAGAACCTGGGGATGGTTTGGGGAATACTCGTGGACGACCTGGGGACGCCCTGTGCGTACTCGTCACACGCAACTCAGCTGTCCCTTTTACCCCGTGGACAACCGGTGGAAACCTCGTGGATTACTCGTGGACAGAGGGCCCTCCGGCTGGGGAACGGGTGTGGGGACAGCGGGGCCGCCCACAGTCCACAGGGGGTCCGTCCACGTTTCCCCCACACCGGCAGTGGATGAAGCAGCTCCGCTGAGCTGCGAAAATGCTCGACATCCACATATCCACACTGCCTAATAAGACGACTTGTATCTCTCTCCCTAAGAACTCAAGAACCATAGAAGGGGTTCTGGAGGCACACAGGTGCGGGAGAGTGAAGACTTGACGAAGCAGCGACACCCAGGAGGCTGATCCACGTGATGTTCCGGATCGATCGCGACGTGCTCGCCGAGGCCGTGGCGTGGACGGCACGGAGCCTTCCGGCCCGTCCCTCGGTGCCGGTGCTCGCCGGCATGCGGCTGGAGGTGACCGACGACCAGCGGCTGAAGCTCTCCGGCTTCGACTACGAGGTCTCCGCCGAGGTGACCCTCGACCTGCAGACCGGAGAGCCGGGCGTGGTTCTCGTCTCGGGCAAGCTCCTCGCCGAGATCACGCGCGCGCTCCCCGCACAGCCGGTCGAACTGGTTGTGGACGGCGCCAAGGCCGTCGTCACCTGTGGCAGTGCACGGTTCACACTTCTCACCATGCCTGTGGAGGACTACCCCTCCCTGCCGGCCATGCCGCCCGCCGCCGGACGGGTCGGCAGCGACGTGTTCGCCTCCGCCGTCGGCCAGGTGGCCGTCGCGGCGGGCAAGGACGACACCCTCCCGATGCTCACCGGCGTACGGATGGAGATCGAGGGCGACACCGTGACCCTCGCCGCCACCGACCGCTACCGCCTCGCCGTACGCGAGCTCAAGTGGCAGCCCGAGCAGCCCGACTTCCAGGCCGTGGCGATGATCCCCGGCCGTACGCTGGCGGACACCGCCAAGGCGCTGGGCGGCACCGGCGCGGAGGTCGAGATCGCACTGAGCTCGGCCGGCGGCACCGGCGAGGGCATGATCGGGTTCTCCAGCTCCGGCCGGCGGACGACGACCCGGCTGCTCGACCCCGAGTTCCCCAAATACCGCTCGCTGCTGCCCACCGAGTTCTCTGCGCGCGCCGACCTGTCCACAGCCTCGTTCGTGGAGGCCGTCAAGCGCGTCGCGCTCGTCGCCGAGCGCAACACCCCCGTACGGCTGGCCTTCCGGGGCGGAGAGGTCGTCCTGGAGGCCGGCAGCGGAGACGAGGCGCAGGCCGTGGAGGCGCTGCCGGTCGAGTTCGACGGCGACGAGATCAACATCGCCTTCAACCACCAGTTCCTGCTGGAGGGCCTCGGCGCGATCGACTCCGACGTCGCGCGGCTCCAGTTCACCACGCCGACCAAGCCGGCCATCCTCACCGGCGGCAAGCCTGTGGACGACGGGGGCAGCGAGGACTACCGCTACCTCATCATGCCCATCCGCCTGTCCAGCTGACACGGCCGGAACACCCCGGGCGTACGATCTCCTGCGGGCATGGACCCCTGACGTAGGGGTACGCGTGCCTCGTGGACGACGCAGACGTTGAGGGGTGGCTCAGATGCAGATCGGCATGATCGGGCTCGGCAAAATGGGCGGGAACATGGCCGAGCGGCTGCGGCGCGGCGGCCACGAGGTCGTCGGCTACGACCGCGATCCCTCCATCAGCGACGTCGGCAGCCTGAAGGAGCTCGTCGAGAGGCTTCAGGCGCCGCGCGCGGTCTGGGTCATGGTCCCCGCGGGGGCGCCCACGCGGAGCACGGTCGAGCAGCTGCGCGACCTGCTGTCGGACGGTGACATCGTCATCGACGGCGGCAACTCGCACTACCTCGACGACCAGCGGCACGCGGCCGACCTCGGCACCCACGGCATCGGCTTCGTCGACGTGGGCGTCAGCGGCGGTGTCTGGGGGCTGGAGTACGGCTACGCCCTGATGACCGGCGGCGAGGAGGAGCACATCCGCCGGCTCATGCCGATCTTCGAGACGCTCAAGCCCGAAGGCGAGGACGGCTTCGTCCACGCGGGCAGCGTGGGCGCGGGGCACTTCGCGAAGATGGTCCACAACGGCATCGAGTACGGCATGATGCAGGCCTTCGCCGAGGGCTGGGAGCTGCTGGAGGCCAGCGACGTCGTCACCAACGTCCCCGAGACGTTCAAGAGCTGGCGGCACGGCACGGTGATCCGGTCCTGGCTGCTCGACCTGCTGGTGCGGGCGCTGGAGGAGGACCGCGACCTCACCGAGCTGAAGGGCTACGCGGAGGACTCCGGCGAGGGCCGGTGGACGGTCCAGGCGGCCGTGGACCACGCGGTGCCCCTGCCGGCCATCACGGCCGCGCTGTTCGCCCGCTTCTCCTCGCGCCAGACCGACTCCCCGGCGATGAAGATGGTCGCGGCGTTGCGCAACCAGTTCGGCGGGCACGCGGTCGCCTCGGTCGAGGGCCAGACCGGCAAGGGCGCCGACGCCCCCGGCGCCGACGTCACCCCGCCGGTGGAGGCCGAGGGCTGACCAGCGGCCGGACCTCGGCGTCCACGCCCGGCCCCGGCTTCGTCCACACGCATGTGGATACCGGGCCGCACCCCAGGTGACGCTGCCTGACCGCGGGCCGGTTGCGTGGTTCCTCCACAGGCTGTGGACGAACCACCCCGCACCCACCCGCTTCTCCACACTGCGTCGTTTCTCCACAGCCCGCCGCGGCCGACATCCTCGGGCCCCGCGGAAAGTCCGAGCTTGCGAGGAGTTTTCGTGGGTGGGGCGACAACGCAGCGAGGTGCCGCTCTGGGCGACGCGACGGGGCGAGGATTGGCGGGAGGGGCACTAGCCTGGCGGGGTGCACGTGGCGAGCCTGTCCCTCACCGACTTCCGGTCATACCCGGAGGTCGAACTCGTGCTGGAACCGGGGGCGACGGCGTTCGTCGGGCCGAACGGGCAGGGCAAGACCAACCTGGTCGAGGCGCTCGGCTACATCGCGACCCATTCGAGCCACCGCGTGGCCACCGACGCGCCGCTCGTGCGGCACGGCGCGCAGCGGGCGATCGTGCGGGCGGCGGTGGTCAGGGACGACCGCCGGGCGCTGATCGAGATCGAGATCAACCCGGGCCGGGCCAACCGCGCCAGGGTGAACCGCTCGCCCGTCCCCCGGCCGCGCGACGCCCTCGGCCTGCTGCGGACCGTGCTGTTCGCCCCGGAGGACCTCGCGCTGGTCAAGGGCGACCCGTCCGAGCGCCGCCGTTTCCTTGACGACCTGCTCGTCGCCCGCGTCCCCAGGTTCGCGGGCGTGCGCGCCGACTACGAGCGGGTGCTCAAGCAGCGCAACGCCCTCCTGCGTACGGCCGCGGCGACGCGGGCGGGACGTCGGCGCGGCGGCCGCAGGCAGGAGGACGACGCGGCCTTCGCCGCCGCCGGCGCGGGGAACGTCCTGAGCACGCTCGAGGTCTGGGACTCCCACTTGGTGCGCCACGGCGCGGAACTGCTGGCGGCGCGGCTGCGCCTGGTGGACGCGCTGCGTCCGCTCGCGGCGAAGGCGTACGCCACGCTCGCCCCGTCGTCCGGACTCGCCGACCTCGAATACCGGCCGTCGGGCTTATCCACAGATATCCCCACCCTGGGGACAAACTGGGAACCACTGGCCGAGCACCTGCGGGCGGGCCTCGCGGAGGCGCGTCAGGCCGAGCTCGAACGCGGCGTGACTCTCGTCGGCCCGCACCGCGACGACCTGCTGCTGCGGCTGGGCGAGCTGCCGGCCCGGGGCTACGCGAGCCACGGCGAGTCGTGGTCGTTCGCCCTCGCGTTGCGGCTGGCCGCCTACGACCTGCTGCGAGCCGACGGCGGCGACCCCGTGCTGATCCTGGACGACGTCTTCGCGGAGCTGGACGGCCAGCGGCGCAGGCGGCTCACCGAGATCGTCGCCCCGGCCGAGCAGGTGCTTATCACGGCGGCGGTGCCGGACGACGTGCCTCCCGAACTGGCCGGCGCCCGGTTCGACGTCATGGAAGGGAGCGTGACCCGTGTCCGATGAGATATCCACAGGCGGTGGACAGTCCCCGAAGGGCTCGGTCGCGCGGGGCGCTGCGCTGGCGCGGGAGAAGCTGGCGCAGGCGAAGTCCGACGCACTGAAGCGGGGGCAGCTCCCCCGCAGCGAGCCGCGCCGCCGCTCCGGCTCGGGCGGCCCGCGGCGTGACTCCGGCGACCCGCTGCCGTTCGGCCGGGCGATCCGCGATCTGCTCGCCGCCAGGGGCTGGGAGCAGCCGGTCGCGGTGGGCGGGGTGTTCGGCCGCTGGGCGGAGATCGTCGGCCCCGAGCTGGCCGCCCACACCCGGCCGGAGACCTTCGAGGACGGCGAGGTGGTGGTCGCCGCCGACTCGACCGCCTGGGCGACCCAGGTCCGGTTGCTCGCGCCCACCCTGGTCAGAAGGTTGAACGAGGAGCTCGGCGACGGCACCGTGACCCGCGTCAAGGTGCACGGCCCCGGCGCGGGCCACCGCCCGGAGGGCGGCCTGCGCGTACGCGGGAGCCGCGGGCCGGGCGACACGTACGGCTGACGGTGCGACGGTGGGCGCATTCCACGGTGCCTCCGCGGTGCCTCCGCGGCCTGTCCGCCGCCCGTCCGCCGCCCGTCCGCGGCCCCCGTTACGGGCGCAGAACCGCTCCGCGCAGAGCCCGAAACGGCGCATCCAGAGCCCGAACCGACCCGTGAAGAGCGCCGAACCGGCCCAAAATCGCGTCTGAGGCTCCGACCCCCGTTCCGTGTGGGGGGTGCTCAGAAACATGATCGTCAAGCGACAGGGCACCACAGCCCCCGTGAATGCCACCTGATGTCCGTCGGACCGGTAGAATGTAAACGGACTCAAGGACACGTCCGGTTTGCGTCACCCCGGTCCCATGGGCCGATCTCCCTTGGGTGTGCGCATCGGGGCACTCACGACGGTGACGGGCACGGCAGGGGCAGCCAATCCACGGTGTCGCCCGCCGCGTGTCCGCGGCAGGAGGATTTCGCACTTGTCCTACGACGCTAGCTCTATCACCGTTCTCGAAGGGCTGGAAGCGGTCCGCAAGCGCCCTGGCATGTACATCGGCTCCACCGGTGAGCGCGGGCTGCACCACCTCGTCTACGAGATCGTCGACAACGCGGTCGACGAGGCGTTGGCCGGCTACAACGACCTGATCGAGGTCACCCTGCTCGCCGACGGCGGCGTGCGCGTGATGGACCACGGACGCGGCATTCCCGTGGGCATCGTCGCCGCCGAGGGCAGGCCGGCCGTCGAGGTCGTCTTCACCGTGCTGCACGCCGGCGGCAAGTTCGACAGCAAGTCGTACGCCGTCTCGGGCGGCCTGCACGGCGTGGGCGCCTCGGTCGTCAACGCGCTGTCGACGCGCCTGGAGGTCGAGGTCCGCACCGACGGCCACGTGTGGCGGCAGAAGTACGTGACGGCCAAGCCGACGGCGCCGCTGGAGAAGGGCGAGCCGACCGAGGAGCACGGCACGACGATCAGCTTCTGGCCGGACCCGGCGATCTTCGAGACGACCGCCTGGAACTTCGAGACGCTGGCGCGCCGGTTCCAGGAGATGGCCTTCCTCAACAAGGGTCTCAAGATCACGCTGACCGACGAGCGGCCCGACCACATCATCGACGGCGAGCACAAGGTGCTCACCTACCACTACGAGGGCGGCCTGTCCGACTTCGTGAAGCACCTCAACTCCAAGAAGGACGCGATCCACAACTCGGTGATCGACTTCGAGGAGCACGGCGACGGCATCTCGGTAGAGATCGCCATGCAGTGGAACGCCTCCTACTCCGAGTCGGTCTACACGTTCGCCAACACGATCAACACGGCTGAGGGCGGCACCCACGAGGAGGGCTTCCGCGCGGCGCTGACCACCATCGTCAACCGGTACGCGCGCGAGCAGAAGTTCCTCAAGGAGGGCAAGGACGACAACCTCAGCGGCGACGACGTCCGCGAGGGCCTGGCCGCGATCATCTCCGTGAAGCTGGCCGACCCGCAGTTCGAGGGCCAGACCAAGACCAAGCTGGGCAACACCGAGGCGAAGTCGTTCGTCCAGAAGGCCTGCAACGACCACCTGCGCGACTGGTTCGAGCGCAACCCGGGCGAGGCCAAGGAGATCATCAACAAGTCGCTCCAGGCGGCCCGTGCCCGCATCGCGGCCCGGCAGGCCCGCGACCTCACCCGGCGCAAATCGCTGCTGGAGAGCGGCAGCGGCCTCCCCGGCAAGCTGGCCGACTGCCAGTGGTCGGAGCCGGAGAAGTGCGAGCTGTTCATCGTCGAGGGCGACTCGGCCGGCGGCTCGGCCAAGGGCGGGCGCGACCCCAAGTTCCAGGCGATCCTCCCGCTCCGCGGCAAGATCCTGAACGTCGAGAAGGCCCGGATCGACAAGGTCCTCAAGAACAACGAGGTCCAGGCGCTCATCACGGCCCTCGGCACCGGCGTCCATGACGAGTTCGACATCTCGAAACTGCGCTACCACAAGCTGATCCTGATGGCGGACGCCGACGTGGACGGCCAGCACATCACCACGCTGCTGCTGACGCTGCTGTTCCGTTTCATGCGTCCGCTGATCGAGGCCGGGCACGTCTACCTGTCCCAGCCGCCGCTCTACAAGATCAAGTGGGACCGCAAGGGCGAGGACGCGTCGTACGCGTACTCCGACTGGGAGCGAGACGCGATCATCGAGGACGGCGTCGCCCGCGGCCGGCGCGACCCCCGGCTCCACGACGGCGTGCAGCGGTTCAAGGGTCTGGGCGAGATGAACGCCGCCCAGCTGTGGGACACCACGATGAACCCCGACACCCGGGTGCTGCGCCAGGTCACCCTCGACGACGCCGCCCAGGCCGACGACCTGTTCAGTGTGCTGATGGGTGAGGACGTCGAGGCCCGCAGGAACTTCATCATCACCAACGCACGCGACGTCCGCTTCCTCGACGTCTGAGCAAGCGTGGCCGACCAGAAGGACTTTTCGTGACGGAAGTGAACACGCCGCCTGGGCCTCCCGCCGATCGCATCGAGCCGGTCGACATCCAGGCCGAGATGCAGCGCAGCTACATGGACTACGCGATGTCCGTCATCGTGTCCCGCGCGCTGCCCGATGTCCGCGACGGCCTCAAGCCCGTGCACCGCCGCGTGCTGTACGCGATGTTCGACGGCGGCTACCGGCCCGACCGCGGCTACTTCAAGTGCTCCCGCGTCGTCGGCGACGTCATGGGCTCCTACCACCCCCACGGCGACACGTCGATCTACGACACCGTCGTACGGCTCGCGCAGCCGTGGTCGCTGCGTTACCCGCTCGTCGACGGCCAGGGCAACTTCGGCTCGCCGGGCAACGACCCGGCCGCCGCGATGCGGTACACCGAGTGCCGTCTCGCGCCGATCGCCATGGAGATGCTCCGGGACATCGACAAGGAGACCGTCGACTTCCAGCCCAACTACGACGGGCGGTCGCAGGAGCCGATCGTCCTTCCGTCGCGGTTCCCGAACCTGCTGGTCAACGGATCCGCCGGCATCGCGGTCGGCATGGCGACGAACATCCCGCCGCACAACCTCCGCGAGGTGGGCGAGGCCGTCAAGTGGGCGCTCGACAACCCCGAGGCCACCGACGAGGAACTGCTCGAGGGGCTGCTCGCGCGGGTCAAGGGTCCCGACTTCCCGACCGGCGCGCTGATCGTGGGCCGCCGTGGCATCGAGGACGCCTACCGCACCGGCCGCGGCTCGATCATCATGCGGGCCATCGTCGAGGTCGAGGAGGACCCGAAGGGACGGCAGTGCCTGGTCGTCACGGCCCTGCCGTACCAGGTGAACCCGGACAACCTCGCGCTCACGATCGCCGAGCTGGTCAGGGACGGCAAGGTCACCGGGATCGCGGACGTCCGCGACGAGACGTCCTCGCGCACCGGCCAGCGGCTCGTGATCGTGCTCAAGCGCGACGCGGTCGCCAAGGTCGTGCTGAACAACCTCTACAAGCACACCCAGCTCCAGACCACGTTCGGTGCGAACATGATCGCGCTGGTGGACGGTGTGCCGCGGACGCTGCGCCTCGACCAGTTCGTCCGGCACTACATCACGCACCAGATCGAGGTCGTGGTCCGGCGGACCCGGTTCCTGCTGCGCAAGGCCGAGGAGCGGGCCCACATCCTGCGCGGCCTGCTCAAGGCGCTCGACCGGCTCGACGACGTCATCGCCCTGATCAGGCGGTCGCCCTCGGCGGCCGAGGCGCAGGGCGGCCTGATGACGCTGCTGGACATCGACCAGGTCCAGGCGCAGGCCATCCTCGACATGCAGCTGCGCAAGCTGGCCGCGCTGGAGCGGCAGCAGATCCAGGACGAGTACGACGGCCTGATGGCGCAGATCGCCGACTACCAGGACATCCTGGCCTCCGAGCCGCGGCAGCGCCGGATCGTGTCGGACGAGCTCGGGGAGATCGTCTCCAAGTACGGCGACGAGCGCAAGACCGAGATCATCGCGTACGAGGGCGACATGTCCATCGAGGACCTGATCGCCGAGGAGGACGTGGTCGTCACGATCACGCGCGGTGGCTACGCCAAGCGGACGAGCACCGACCTCTACCGGGCGCAGCGGCGCGGCGGCAAGGGCGTCAGGGGCGCGCAGCTCCGCCAGGACGACATCGTGGAGCACTTCTTCGTCACCACGACGCACCACTGGCTGCTGGCCTTCACCAACAAGGGCCGGGTCTACCGCTTCAAGGCGTACGAGCTGCCGGACTCGGGGCGGGACGCCCGCGGCCAGCACCTGGCCAACCTGCTCGCCATGCAGCCCGACGAGCACGTGATGGAGATCCTCGACCTGCGGGACTACAACGTCGCGCCCTTCCTGGTGCTGGCCACCCGCAGCGGCCTGGTGAAGAAGACGCGGCTGTCCGAATACGATTCGCCGCGATCCGGTGGCCTGATCGCTATCAATCTGCGCGAGGATGACGAGGTGATCGCCGCCCGTCTCGTCTCCGAGGGTGACGACCTGCTGCTCGTGTCCAAGAACGCGCAGTCGATCAGGTTCACGGCCTCGGACGACGCGCTGCGCCCGATGGGCCGCGCCACCAGCGGTGTGATCGGCATGCGCTTCGTCGACGGTGACGAACTGCTCGCGATGAACGTCATGAGCGACGGCGATGACGTGTTGATCGCGACCGAGGGTGGGTATGCGAAGCGGACACCCGCCGACCAGTACCCGGTCCAGGGCCGGGGCGGCAAGGGCGTACTGACGGCGAAGATTGTCAGCGCTCGTGGCAAGCTGGTCGGAGCCGTCATGGTGCGTCCCGAGGACGAGGTCTTCGCGATCACCTCTGCCGGTGGGGTGATCCGTACCAGCGCCGGCGAGATCAAGCAGTCGGGCCGCCAGACCATGGGCGTCCGCCTGATGAACCTGGCCGAGGGTGACAGCGTTGTGGCCCTCGCTCGCAACGCCGAGTCGTTGGAGACCGAGGAGAACGGGGCAGGAGGCGAGGCATGAGCGAGCGTAGCGGGCGAAGCGCTGAGCACAGCGCGATTCGCGGATGCGCACCCGAGCCGTCAGATGAGGGCGTGGCATGAGTGACACCGGCGGACCGCGGACACCGGGCGGCAAGCAGAGACCCACGGGCGCCCGCCCGGCGTCGTCTTCGAACGGCGTTACCGCACGGGCGCACGATGGCGGTAGCGTCGCCAAGGTGGCTTCCGAAGGAGATGACGTGACCGCCGCCGACAAGGCGAAGGCCGACGACACCATGCGCATCCGGACCTCGGCCGCCGACCAGCCATGGAAGCGGCAGCCGGGCACGGACGGCGCGTCCGAGAACGGCAGGTCCGAGAACGGCAGGTCTGACGGCGGTGGAGCGACCGCGCAGTACCCCCGGCCCGCCGGCCTCGGTACGTCCACACCCCCTGTGGACAACGGCCGTCCGCCTGTGGAAAACGCTCGTCCCTCCACGGACGCTCGTCCTTCCGTGGACGGCGGTTCCGTACGCGGCCTGAGCTTCGGGCCGGGGCCGGGCGGAGACCGGGCCGAGCCCTCCAAGAAGGACAAGGACAAGAAGCTCGGCGTGCGCCCGCCGCGCAAGGCCCACCTGGTCCTGCGCAGGATCGAGCCGTGGTCGGCGATGAAGTTCAGCTTCGTCGTGTCGCTGGTGTGCTTCGTCGTGCTGTTCGTGGCCGTCGCCGTGCTGTACGGCGTGCTGTCGGCACTCGGCGTCTTCTCCTCGATCACCGACACCGTCAACCAGCTCACCAGCGGCGCCGGTGGCGCCGGGGCCGGCACGATCGACATCGCGAAATGGTTTGAGCCGGTCCGCATCCTCGGGTACGCGGCTCTGCTGGGCGCGCTGAACGTCGTGCTCATCACCGCGCTGTCCACCCTCGGTGCCGTGATCTACAACATCTCCGCGGACCTCGTGGGCGGTGTCGAAGTCACCTTCAGCGAAGCCGAGTGACCCTACCGGTACGGCAGGCCGCCCACACGAGCGGCCCGCCGTACGGATGCGCCTCGATGGCACGACCACGGGCCCGGAGACGGTAAGCTTTTCCTCGTTCGGAACGACGGATTCGCCACCGGAAACGGGATACGGTAACCTTCGTTGCGCGGTGCGGGGCTATAGCTCAGTCGGTTAGAGCGCTTCCCTGATAAGGAAGAGGTCCCAGGTTCAAGTCCTGGTAGCCCCACCACGAAGTACCAGCTCAGAGGCCAGATCCCAAGATCCGGGATCTGGCCTTTTGATCGTCTGACCGTCATCTGACCGTCGCGCTGTCCGTCACCAGCGGGCACCGGTGAGTTCAAGTAAGTTCGCACGTACCCTTCTCCAGAAGGGCAGGCGGCATGGCAAGCGTGCACGTCCCGTTCAGCTAGCCGCGCGGGACGAGAATTCGGCGGTGCTGGCCAGCAGGATCAATAAGTGGGAAGGGTCTCGCCAGGCTGCGCGAGGCAGAGCTGCGTCAGGGACCGCCTTGGGGGGAGCGGGCCCGGCTGAGGACTACTGCATCATGTGAGCCGCAGTCGAATCACCAAAAAGCCGTACGACGCCTGATACTGCGCAAAGTAAGCTGTCGAAGGTCGCACTTGATCCCTTCGTCCCCCAGAAGGGCTGCCCATGATCCACGATGCGCAGCTGCTGCTCGGCCTGTCACGGCATCTGTCTGCATATTCGATATCTCCGGTACACGCAGCCCTTGACTCGCTGCAGTTCGCCGGCCAGGTCTATGAACTCGCGTGGCGTCTGCGGCAGTCTCAACTATCGTCGGCAGAGCGGATCCGGGCCATCGCGATCGAAGCCAAGATCGGCCCAAGACAGCTTGAGCGTGAGGTACTGCCTACTCTTGAGCAGCTTGGGTGGGTCCAGTGTCAGCGCGACACCAACGGCCAACTTCTTAACGTTGCAGCGCTCATCCCTCCGGCGAACGAACTCATCGCCAGCGCCTCGCGACTGCTGGACATTGTCCTCGCGGACCAGACGCAGCGAGCCGCGCTCACCATCCTCCGAGCCACGACCCGGCAGCCGCTTGAACGTACTGCGTGCCTCGCCGAGGCGGCGGCTCACGGTGAGCAGGAGGCTGAAGCCGCTCTGCGGCATCTCACGGCCATCAACCTAGTTCGCCAGGTACGTGGCGATGACGGCCGCACGGCCGTCTTCAACCCAAACATTTGGGTCGGCAACGAGAAGGTTGCGGCTGCCGCTCTCAAGACGGAGGATGCCCGCGTACGCACTGAGGTGGGGGCGCTCCTGGAAGAGGTCGGGGCATCTCCGGGACTACCCGAGGCTCATGTTACGAGTACCGAGCAGCGCTGGGTTGATTTCGCCGTGGGCGTTGGCTTGATCGAGCGGACGGTCGTCCAGACCGCGAACGGCGCAGAGCAGCGTTTCCTGTTCGCGCCTCACATGGGCCGAGATCCGTTCGGCGTGGCGCATGGTGATCCGTCGGGTCACGTGCGTCAGCTAGTCGGCAGCATGATCTACGCCTCGACATTCGCGAGCTGGAAGCTCAGAAGCCCGGGAGCATTCCTGTACGTGCTGATTCGTGACGGGCAGGCAGGTGGTCACGAACGGATTGCCGAGGACTATCCCATGCTGGAGACAGCGGGGACCATCCGAGTCGTAGGCACCGGTCGAAACGCGGCGATGCAGTTGCTACAGGCCGATGTCGCGGAAGCTGCGCTCGAAATCATCGATAGCCGCGGATCACACGTTGGCGGAAGCATCGATGGAGTCGAGTCCCTCGGCGACCTGCGCTCCTACACCCACCTTGAACGGGAGCGAGCGGAGCTAGCCAGCCGTGTCACGCTTGACGACGCCGACGCACGCCGGATCATCGACGCGCTGCGCGATACGACGGCGAAGAGGGACTTCTAGTGGCTGACCGGAGATCAACAAGACCAAGTACGCCTCCGCCCGGTGCGGACCTCGAGCGACGGGTAGCGCGACTGGAGTTCGCCGAAGGCGCACTCGCCCGTCTCCGAGTGCCTGTTCGTGTGGACGCCGACCCCGGTCGCGGAGTGCTGACTGACCTGGATGTGCTGGCGCTTGACTTCGATCGGCGTCTCCGGCTTACGCGCTCAATTCTAGAGTGCAAGAGCGGCAAGGGACAGGCCGGTGAACCCGACCGACTTCTGTGGCTCGCAGGACTTCAGCGGTTCGTTCGCGCTGACCGGGCTGTTCTGGTCCGCCAGACGATCACTCGTCGTGGGCGTGAAGTGGCCGCCTCGCTAGGGGTCCAAATCTTGGACGTGTCCACACTGGAGGGGCGGGAGGCGGCCCACGCTTGGGTGCCCAGCAAGTTCGCACACATTGACGGAGAGGCATGTGCGGCAGCTGAGACCCGAGCAGATGCGCACCTAAAGGCGCTGCCGCACCTGCCGTCGCAGCTCATCAGTTTCCTTCGTCACGAGGCGTTTCTAGCCAACCCGACTCGCTGTATCAATGCCCTGCACGCGCTGAAAGGGGCAGTGGAGTCCGGCGGAGCGCTTCCTCAGCCGACAGCAAAAATCCTGGCTAGTCACGCGCTCGTCACGTTGCTGTTCGCCGCTTTGCAGGACGCTGCACGGCTTGATGTCGTACCACCTGAGCAACTTCAGATCAGGGTGGAGCGGTCAGTCACTCTAGGAGACCCGGAAAACGACCGAATCCTTCGGGTACTCGACCAAGCCGACGCGCTGGTCGCGCTTATGGTCAACCGGATCCATGACAGCTACGCCGCCGCAGGCGCGCGACGGCAGAGTCTCGAACCGGCGAGCCTCAGGGAGCTTGTCGCCGATCCACCGACGTGGGTCGAGCGATATCTTGACTTCGTCCAACGGCTCAGAGCTAACCCCTCGGTCGCGTCAACCTTGCTACAGACGGTGGAACTGGCGTGCTTTGACGCTCTACTCGGGGACTCCGGCTATACTGCTCCCGCTTTCGGTCAGCTGTTTACCCCCGAACACCACTACCTGCTGGTAGTTGCCGTCCGGTTCCTCCGTGAAATCGCCGGAAATCAGATCGGTGAACAGGTCATGCCAATACTCGATCTTGACTTCGAGCGCGGAGCTCCGCCGCTGCCCGACCGAACTAATGGGTACGACTCGAGGGCGGCCGCTGCGAGTATGCCCACTACCGCTCGGCCCGTGACACCGACATAGATGCCGCGCGGGCGTGTTCGCGTGTACGAGTAGGTGATGCCGCGCGGCACGTGTCGCCTGGAGTTCGGCGACGGCAACGTAAACAAGCTCATCGTCCCCTAGCCGGGGGTGACCGGGTGCTTTGAAGCGCGGACCTCCCCCCGGCACCGCCGTCCTCAGCTATCCGCCGCCGGTAGCCCCAGTACGGTGAGGATCTCGATCGTGGGGACTCTGTAGAGGTCGCCAGCCTGAATCACTCGGCAGGGGAACTCGCCGCGTTTGACCAGGCGGTAGGCGGTGTTGCGACTGAGACCCAGGGCGCGGGCGGCGGTCAGCAGAGGGACGACGGCCGGGAGGGCACGTACCTCCTCGATGGTCATGGGCGTCACTCTGCCTCCCCTCCTCTCTCCGCTCCGGCAGCCAGCAGGCGTGCTTTGGCGAGCGCGCAGTAGTCCGCGTTCAGCTCGATGCCGATGAACTGCCGGCCGAGTTGCCGGGCGGCAAGGGCAGTCGTTGCCGCTCCGGAAAACGGGTCCAGGACGGTGCCGCCGGGGCGGCAGCCGGCGGCAATGGCGCGGAGCGGGATGTCGATCGGGAATGGGGCGAAGTGGGCGCCGCGGTAGGGCCTGGTCGAGATGGTCCAGACGTCGCCGGGGTTGCGGCCGTTCGGGTTGGCCGCAACAATGGCACGGTGGTTCGGGCGGCTGCCGGTGCCGTGCAATGGGCTGGCTGACTCCGGCGTGGCGACCGGTGGCCAGGGGGTCTGGATGGCGTTGGGCTTCATCCCCCCGCGCCGCGCCCGGCGGGATAGTGATCGGTTGCCGGTGTACTGCTCGCGGATGGCGTCGAGGTCGAACCAGTAGAAACGCTGCTTGACGAGCAGGAAGATCAGCTCGTAGCGGGTGGAGAGCCGGTCCAGGACCGGCTGCGGCATGGCGTTGGGCTTGGACCAGACGATCGCGTTGCGCAGGATCCAGCCGTCCTGTTGGAGGGCGAAGGCGACCCGCCAGGGCATGCCGAGCAGGTTCTTGGGCGGCACGGCAAGCCGAGAGCGAGGGCGTACGACCGGTTGCCGTTGGTTGTAGCTGTCGCCGCGGGCGTAGCCGTCGGAGTTGGCGGCGTAGACGTCGCCGAGGTTGAGCCAGCAGGTGCCGTCGTTGGCCAGGACCCGCCGGGCCTCCGCGAAGGTGGCGCGGAGGTTGTCCACGTACTCGTCGGTCGTCGACTCCTGGCCGTACTCGTCGGGGCAGTGGTCGCGCAGCCCGTAGCAGGGCGGGCTGGTCACCAGGCAGTCCACGGATCGGTCGGGCATCTCGGAGAGCACTTCGCACGCGTCGCCGAGGTGCAGGGTGGCGTGGTCGTCTCGCCAGTACGGAACCCTCATCGCGCCTCCTCCTGCACGGAGAGAGCCCTCATGAGAGTGGCCCGCTCGGCCGAGGCCGGCTGGCAGTGGACCTGTAGCCAGGTTGTGTTCGTTACTTCCATTTCTGTTTCGGGGCGGAACTCAGATACGCGCTTCGAGTGCAGCAGCGGCCTTCGGCACCGCTCTGGCGTGAGCTGTCCGCCCTGGTGAGAGCACCCAGTACCTCTGGCGTCGCTCTGGCGCACGCCTCTCCAAATGCCGCACCCACGAACGCCAGAGGCGTGCCAGAGGTTCTCGGGGATTGGCGCCGGAGCCGTGCCAGAGGCCCCTCCTACAACCGGGTTCGACGAAGCGAAATCCCTCTCGCCGTGGAGAACCTGATGAGCACGAACCCATCCGACATTGCTGGCCAGGACCGGTCACCCCTGGACATCGCCGAGCGCGCCTTCCAGATGCTCGCCTGCGCGCCCAGCAGCCTCGCCATCGACGGCAGGGAGGTCGGGCACGGCCTCCCCCGCCGGCGAATGTCGCTGATCGAGCTGCGGGATGTGCTGATCCACCCCTCCTGCTCGAACGCCGCCCGCGACGCGGTCTGGCGGCTGCTCGTGACGCGGGCCCGGCAGGACGGGCCGCAGTGGATGGTGAGTGCCGTCGGCGTTGCCATACCGGCACTGCGCGGCATCAGCAGCAGGATCTGTCGCGGTTACGTTGCCGGAGACGCGGAAGACATCGACACCGAGGTCCTGACCGCGTTGATCGAGGCGATCCGTACGGCCGGCCTCGACAGCCCGAGCGTCTTCCCCAGGATGTGCGCCGCGGCCAAGCGGGCCGGCGAGCGCGCCCGGGAGAACGCGGAGGCGGGAGCGGCCCGGCGCTTTCCGCTCCAGGAGTCCTCACCCCCTGCCGTTCCCTGGGGACATCCGGACCTCGTCCTCCTGGACGCCGTTGCCAAGGGCGTCATCAGTGAGGTCGACGCCGAGCTGATCGGTATGACCCGTCTGGAGAAGCGGACCCTGGCCGACGCTGCCCAAGAGCTCGGCCTGACCACCGAAGCTGCCAAGAAGCGCCGCCAGCGCTGCGAGCCGATCCTCGTCGAAGCCGTTCTGAGCGGCGAAGTCGAGGCAGCCACGTCCCTAACGATCTCCTCCACCCCTTCTAGAGAGGTGGAGAAGGACGTCCCCATGACTTCCGCGCGGAGCCGGAGCTCGGATACGCAACCCGACACCACCACGAGGAAAGGAGGCTGGGGCAGCCTCACCGGCTCCGCGCGGATCCCTCACTTGCTGGCACTGCGGAAACCGCGGCGGCACGTCGTCCGCGTTCTGCTCGTCGTCGGCATAGCGGCGGCAATCGTTGCCGTCCTCGTTGCCGCGGCTCTGGCCGACGGCGGCAACGCGACTGCCGTGATTCGTGCCGCTGCTCCGCCGACCCGGCCAGACCAGCTCGACCAGGTCTTCACCAACCTGCGGAACTGGATCGTCGGGCTGCTCGCCACGCTGGCGACGCTCATGTGCACCATCGGCGGCCTGCGCTACCTGGTCGCCGGCGGGGATCCCGGCGAGGTTCAGAAAGCCAAGGTCGCTTTCAAGGCGGCCGCCCTCGGTTACGCCCTGGCCGTGCTGGCGCCGCTGTTCGTCAACGTGCTCAAGCACGTCGTCGGCGGGTGACGAGGATGGCCATCGAGATTCTTATCCACACCCTGTGGACTAATCCCTCACCCACTTCGTCGCCGGTGGTCGAACTGCCACCGCTTCCGAGCGGCCACACCCGGATCAGCTTCGGCATCGGCGACTGGATCACCAACCAGATCAACGCCTGGTTCACCGAGCTCGTCGGATCCGCGATCAAGCCGTTGCTGGACGCCCTGGCCGCCACGCTCCTGGCCACGCCGAGCATCGACGGTCAGGCACGGATCGAGGACCTGTGGCACGTGACCCTGGTCATCGCGAACGGATCCTTCATCCTGTTCGCCACCGTCGGCGGGATCCTGGCCATGAGCTACGAGACCATCCAGACCAGATACGCGATCAAGGAGATCCTGCCGCGGCTCGTCGTGGCCTTCCTGGTCGCCAACGCCAGCTTCCTGCTGACCAGCAAGGCCATCGATCTAGGCAACGCGATCGCCCAGGCGCTGCTCGGCCAGGGCTTCGACGCGCGCAGGGCGGCCAACGCGATCCGCCTCCTCGTCCTGCTGCCCGACGCATCGCCGATCTTCTACATCCTGCTCGCCCTGGTGGCCGTGGTGCTGCTCGTGGTGTTGCTCATCACCTTCGTGCTGCGGGTGGCCCTCACCACCCTGCTGGTGGTCGCGGCTCCGCTGGCCCTCGCCTGCCACGCCCTGCCTCAGACGGACGGCCTGGCCCGGCTGTGGTGGCGGGTCTTCACCGGACTGCTGCTCATCCAGATCTGTCAGTCCCTCACGCTCGTCACGGCCGTACGGGTCTTCTTCAACCAGGACGGCCGTGAGGTCATGGGGCTGACCGGCCGAGGCCCGCTCTACAACCTCCTGCTCGCCCTCGTCCTGCTGATCGTCCTGGTGCGCATCCCCACCTGGATCTCACGGGTGATGTTCCTGCCCGGCGGCCGCGGTCTCGGTGTGATCCGCATCGTCAAGTACGCCCTGGCGTACAAGGTCACCAGTCCGCTTCTCAGCGCCCTGCACCTCAAGAAGGGCTCCAGGGCCGGTGCGGCCAAGCGCGCGGTGAACACGGCAACGGTCAGGCACGCCCTGCCCGCCCTGGCGGCAGGCCCTGCCGGTACGGCTGCCGCGTCCGCTGCCACTGCGGCAACTGCCGCCACCGCAGCGCGCGGAGGTGCCGGACCGGCAAAACACGCCCCCGTCGCCGCTCGCCGTCCGCTCAATGCGGCCGACTGGCAGCCGGCGGTCGCCAAGCACGCTCCCAGTGCCCCACCGGTCCAGGGCAAGTACCGCCCGACGCCCGCGCCCTCGCGCCCGGTTCCGCCGTCCACTCCCGTCTTCGGCTACCCGCGCGAGAACTACTACGCCGCCGGGCCCGCCGGGCTCAGCCAGATGTACCGGCTGCGGAGCGCGGGAACCAGCTCGCCGCCTCCCCCACGCCAGACGGTCGTCCCTCCGGCGGCACCCAAACGACCGGTGCAGCCGATCGTGCCGCCGAACGCTCCCGTCCCGGGCTCCGTGGACTGGCCCGAGAACCCCGGACGACGTAAGCCGCCACCTCCGCCTCGCCGCCGTACACGCGGGCAGCGAGGGAGTGATGAACGATGAGCTGGAGCGATGCCGTCCGGATCCCCGCCGATGTGGAACAGCCCGACCGGATCGTCTGGGGATTCACCGCTCGGCAAGTGGCCATCCTCGCCGTCACCGGTGCGATTCTCTACCTCCTCTATACGACGCTCGGTGAGCGACTTCCTCTCGCCGTATTCGCGGCGATCACCTTGCTCGTGGCGGTGCTGGGAATCCTGCTGGGCGTCGCCACGCATGACGGTGTCAGCCTCGATCGGTTCCTCCTCGCCGCTCTCCGATACCACTGGTCCGCGAAGCGCCTGGTCTCGACGCCCGACGTGGTCGCACCCCCGCCCGCCTGGATCGTGGCCAGCCGCGCCCCTGTCCCAGCACTGCTCAAACTGCCGGCGCGCGGAGTGGCGGAGGACGGCCTGATCGACCTTGGGCCGGACGGAATCGTCGCGATCGCCGAAGTCTCCACCGTCAGCTTCGCCCTGCGGACCCCGGACGAGCAGGACGGGCTTGTCGCCGCCTTCGGACGCTGGCTGAACTCGCTGTCCGGGCGAGTGCAGATCCTGGTCCGCGCCGAGCGCGTCGACCTCGCCACGACGATTGGCGCTCTCGAGGAGCGCATCCCCCTGCTCCCCCACCCGGCATTGGCTCATGCCGCCCGCGAGCACGCCATGTTCCTGACGGATCTGGCCACCCGTCACGAGCTGCTGCGGCGGCAGGTCCTGCTGGTGATCCGTGAACCCGATGTCGGCGCCAACGGCACGACCGCGGCCGCGGCTCGCGCCTACCGCCGCCTGGCTGAGGCGGCCCGGCTTCTGGGCGCGTGCGGGCTCACCGTACGCCCACTGGACGCCGCAGCCGTCAGCGCGCTGCTGGCCTCCTGCTTCGATCCGATGGCCCCGCCCCTGCCTGCGGACTTGCTCGCCCACCCCGACGAAGTGATCAGCAGGGGAGGCCGCCGATGAAGTTCCGTCTCCGCCGTACGCCCGCTCCGCCCTCTGGCATCGGCCCAAACTCGATCCAGGTCCGGCCCCGCTGCCTGCATCTGGCTGACGGCTTCTGCGCCACGCTCGTCATCACGGGATTCCCCCGAGAGGTTGCCTCCGGATGGCTGGAGCCGCTGCTGGCATACCCGGGCCGGCTCGACGTCTCGGTGCACATCGACCCGCTGCCCTCCTTGGTCGCCGCCGACCGGCTCCGTAAGCAGCTCGCCCGCCTGGAATCAGGGCTCCGCTCCGACCAGGAGCACGGGCGGCTCCTGGATCCCGGCACGGAGGCCGCGGCCGAGGATGCACAGGAGCTGGCGTCGAGGATCGCACGGGGTCAGGCCAAGCTCTTCCGCGCCGCCATCTACCTGACCGTCCACGCCGGAAGCGAGCAAGAGCTCGACGATGCCTGCGCCCAGGTCCGCGCATTGGCCGCATCGCTGCTCCTGGACGCCCGGGTGGCCACCTTCCGGCAGATGCAGGGCTGGATCAGCAGTCTGCCGTTCGCGTACGACAACGTGGGCACGCGCCGGTCGTTCGACACGCCGGCCCTGGCCGCGGCGTTCCCCTTCACAAGCCCGGACCTCACCGCAGAGCTGGGTCCTACGGCGGTGCTGTACGGCGCGAACACCGCCAGCTCGTCCCTGGTCGCCTGGGACCGCTTCGCGCAGGACAACCACAACTCGGTGATCCTCGCCCGGTCGGGAGCGGGCAAGTCGTACCTCGCCAAGCTGGAGGCCCTGCGCTCCCTCTACACGGGCGTCGAGGTCGCGGTTATCGATCCGGAGGACGAGTACGCCCGGCTGTGCTCCGCCGTCGGCGGCGCCTACATCCACCTCGGCGCGCCCAAGGTGCGGCTGAACCCCTTCGACCTGCCGCCCAGGAGCCAGCGCGACAGTGACCCGCTCACCCGGCGCGCGCTGTTCCTGCACACCCTGATCAGCCTCATGCTCGGCGAGGCATTGGACAAGGCGAGCAAGGCGGCGCTCGACCGCGCCATCATCGCCGCCTACCGCAGGGCCGGGATCACCTTCGAGCCGCGCACCTGGAACCGTCGCCCGCCGCTCTTGCGGGATCTGGTAATCGTGCTCACCGATGATGCCGATCCCAAGGCCAAGGACTTGGCCGCGGGGCTCGCGCCGTACGTCACAGGGAGCCACCGGCAACTCTTCGACGGACCGACCAGCACCCGGCCGGACTCCCATCTGATCGTCTTCTCTCTTCGCGATCTGCCGGAGGAGCTGAAGGCGGTCGGGACGCTGCTGACGCTGGACGCCATCTGGCGTCGCGTCTCCGATCCCCACGACCGGCGGCCTCGTCTCGTTGTGGTCGACGAGGCGTGGCTGCTTATGCGGGATCCCGAAGGTGCCCGGTTCCTCCTGCGCATGGCCAAGGCCGCCCGCAAGCAGTGGGCCGGGCTCTCTGTGGTCACCCAGGACGCCGGCGATCTGCTCAGCTCGGAGATCGGCCAGGCGATCATCGCCAACTCCACCACTCAGATCCTGCTCAAGCAGGCACCTCAGGCGATCGACAAGGTCGTCGACGCCTTCCAGCTCTCCGAGGGAGAGCGACAGCTCCTGCTGTCCGCCGAACGCGGGGCCGGCCTGCTCACCGCCGGTGCCGGCGCTCAGCGCGTGCCCCTGCAAGTGATCGCCAGCCAGCGCGAGCACGACCTGGTGACCTCCTCGCCACAGGAGCTGTCTCGCATCGACTACGACGAGGAGAACTACCTGTGATCGAGGACCTCATCACCGACCCGTCCGCCCTCCTGAGCACGGCGTACGCCTGGCTGGAGACGCACGTGTGGCACGTGATCGCCTTCCTCGTCGGCCTGGACATCGGGCAGCTCCTGCTCGGACAGGCCCTGGTGCGCCTCCGCCACCGGCCCTGGTCCCGCGATGCCCGCTGCGTCGAGATCCTTGCGCCGCCGGTCGCCGACATGCCGGGCGCCGAGGCCCTGTGGGGCAACCTCATCGGCCTGCTCCGCCCGGCCTGGAAGCGTGCCCTGCTCGGGCAACCACACCTGGCCTTCGAGTACGTCTTCAGCTCCGGCGGCGTGAGCATCCGGATCTGGGTGCCTGGGGCCATCCCCCAGCATCTGGTGGAGCACGCCATCGAAGCCGCCTGGCCGTCTGCGCGTACCCAAGTGCGGGAAGCGACGCCGCCCGTGCCCCCCACTGGCCTGTCGTACGGCGGACAGCTGAAGATCGCCCGCACCGAGCGGCTCCCCATTCGGCACGACCACAACACCGACCCGATCCGGGCGCTTGTTGGTGCGGCCGTCGGCATGCCCGCATGGCAGCACGCCGCTGTGCAGATCCTCGCCCGGCCGGCGACCGGACGCCGCCTCACCAGCACGATCAAGAGCGGACCTGCCGGGCTGGTGCGGGCCGGTCTCGACCTGCTTACTCCCGGGCCGATGCACCAACACCTGCATCCTCAGCACCTGCGCCAATACATGAAGGATCGGACGGCCCAACTGGAGGAGTCAGCAGAGGCCCGCGCCATCAGGGACAAGTCGCTCCGGCCGCGTTACGTTGTCGCGGTCCGCTACGCCGTACATGCCGACCCGCCTACCAGCGGTGACGAGTCGGCGATGAAAACGGCGCGGGCAGCCAGGCGGAACGCGATCCGGGGGCGCGCACACGCGATTGCTTCGGCATTCGCCCTTTTTTCCGGGCACAACCGGCTCGAACGGCAACACCTGCCCCTGGCTGCCGCGCAGCTCGCGGGACGGCGACTCGGCAAGGGTTTCCTGCTCTCCCTGCCCGAGCTCGCGGCACTCGCCCACCTACCGCTCGACGTCGCGGTGCCCGGACTCCAGCGGGCCGGCGCCAACAGCGTCCCGCCTTCACCGCAGATCGCGTACGGCGGGGAGCACGCCAAGGTGCTCGGCCTCTCTGACACCGGGCACGGACGGCCGGTCGCCCTGCGCGTCGCCGACTCCTTCCATCATGTGCACGTCCTCGGTCCGAACGGCACCGGCAAGTCGACGCTGCTCGCCCAGATGATCCTCTCCGACATCGAGGCCGGACGTGGAACCGCGGTGATCGAGGCGAAAGGCGACCTTATCAGCGATTTGCTGGGCCTGATCCCCCAGTCCGCCGCCGACAAGGTCGTCCTGATCGATCCCGACGACCGGCACGCCCGCCCCTCGCTCAACGTCCTCGGCGGCGCCGAGCTGGATCGAGGCGTGGACAACCTCGTCGGCATCTTCCACAAGATCTACGCCGACTATTGGGGACCTCGTACCGATGACATCCTGCGTGGCTGCGCTCTGACCCTGGCCTCGTACGGCGGCACCCTGGCCGACGTTCCCACACTGCTCATCGACGCCGAATTCCGTCGCCGTCTCGTCGCCGGCGTGCGCGACCCGCTCCTACTCGGCTTCTGGCAGTGGTACGAGAGCCTGTCCGACTCCGCCAAGGCTCACGTCACCAGCCCGATCATGAACAAGCTGCGGGCCTTCCTGCTCCGGCCGTTCGTCCGCGACGTCCTCGGCTCCGCACAATCGACCTTCGACCTCGGCGACGTGCTGGACGGGGGGATCCTGCTCGTCCGGCTTCCTAAGGGAGTGCTCGGCGACGACAGCGCCCGTCTGCTTGGCTCCATGGTGCTGGCGCAGATCTGGCAGGCCGCGTCACACCGCGCCAAGCTCGGCAAGCAGCGTTCGCCGGCCGCGCTCTATGTCGACGAGGCGCACAACTTCCTCACGCTGCCGCACGCACTCAGCGACATGCTCGCGGAGGCCCGGGCGTACCGGCTCTCGCTGGTGATCGCTCACCAGCACCTCGCCCAGCTTCCGAGGGAACTCCGCCAGGCCATCTCCTCCGACGCACGCAACAAGATCTACTTCTCGCTGTCCCCTGAGGACGCCCGGGAGGTCGAGCACCACTTCACCCCCTACCTGCGAGCGCACGACCTAGCCAACCTCGGGGCCTATCAAGCCGCCGCCCGCCTCATGTCGCGGTCCTCCGAGGCGCCTCCCTTCACACTGCGCACCCGGCCGCTCCCCGAACCCTCGCGCGAGGTCGAGCGCGTCGTCAGGGCCGCGGCGGCCAAGGCCCACGGGCGTACCACGACCACACCGCCCACGATCCGCCGGGACGACCCCCGGCTCCACCACTGAAGGAGAAGCAGATGTCCACGACCCGATTCACTCCCACGGTCCTGGCCCAGCTCGCTGCCCGGCTCACAGCGCGGGATCGCGAGTTGCTGCGGATGGTCAGAGACCAGCGTGTCCTGACTTCGACACAGATCGCCCAGATCGCCTTCGACACGGACGACGCCGCGCGCAAGCGCCTGCTCGCGCTGAACCACATGGGCGTGCTCGACCGCTTCCGGCCCAACCTGCCGCCGGGCATGGGCACCGCGCCGTACCACTACGTCCTCGGTCCTGCCGGGGCGGCGGTGCTCGCCTCGGAGGACGGCGTGGACCCGAGCACCTCCGGCTACCGCCGAGAGCGTGTGCTGTCGATCGCCTATAGCCAGCGTCTCGCGCACACCGTCGGTACCAACGGCTTCGGGGCCGAGTTGCGAGCCTTCGCGCGGCGCTACGAGGACGCCGAACTGCTCGACTGGTGGCCGGAGGACCGTTGCACCACTATCTGGGGCGACACCGTCCGGCCCGACGCGTACGGCCGATGGCGCCAGGGTGAGCACTCCGTCGACTTCTTCCTCGAATACGACACCGGCAGCGAGCCGCTGGACCGCGTCGTGCGGAAGCTCGACGGATATGCGGCACTGAGCAAGGCCACCCGGGTCATCACCCCCGTCCTCTTCTGGGTGCAGGGCGAGCGGCGCGAGGTGAATCTCCGGCGCAAGCTCGTGCAGCAACCGGCGAACGCCTACGTGCCGATCGCCACCGGCAACCCGTCCGTGCTCGTCGGCCCCGTGGACGACGGGCCCGCAGGAGAGAAGTGGCTGCCCTCGGACACCGAGGGGCCTCGACTCCGTCTAGCCGGCCTGGCCCTGCACTGGCCTGATTTGGGATCGCGCGCGACCGCGGCACCGCCTGAGAACCCGGCCCGGGAGGTTGGCGAATGATCGCCGAGACCGGTCTGGGAGCCAAGGCTGTGATCGCTGGAGGGGGCATCGTGTCGGGTATCGCGTTGATCGCCGGGGTGGCCGGCGGTGCGAAGGTCGCCGCGACCTCCGGCGATACCGCGGCGTTCTGCTCGCACGTCCAGCCGAGCACTACGACGGCAGCGGCCGACCTGATCGGCGAGCAGGCGACGAACGCGCGCATCATCGTGGACACGGCGACCGCCATGGGGCTCCCCCGCCGCGCCGCGGTCATCGGGATTGCGACGGCTCTGCACGAGTCCGGCCTGAAGAACGACGTGGTTGGGGACCACGGGACGTCCTTCGGGGTCTTCCAGCAGCGCCCCGTCAGCGGGTGGGGGACCAAGGCCGAGGTGACCGACCCCCGCTACGCAGCAAGGGCGTTTTTCTCCCGGCTGGTCAGGGTGCCTAACTGGTCATCGCTGCCGCTCACCAAGGTGGCCGCGATCGTCCAAAAGCCTCGGGAGGATCTGCGCGGCGAGTACGCGAAGCACGAACCCCTGGCCGAGAAGATCGTGGACCAGCTGAGGGGACCGCAAAGCGCCAACAGCACGGCCCTGGAGCTTGGTCTTCCGCCGCACGAACTGCAGGACATACGGGCCAGCGTTCAGGCCGCCGCTTCACTCGGGGTTCCCCGCGAGGCAATCGTGGCCGATCTTGCCTCTCGCCTCGGGCAAGGCGACCGGGACCGCACAGGATCAGAGAGGAAGGCTGAGGAGATCCTCAATGGGGTTCAGCTCGAGCTGTGCGGTCCGCTGGGCGAACTCCCTGCGGGTATCGACCTCGGAGCCGGCCGAGGAGTGATAGCCGTGCAAGCTGCACTCGGCATGCGCGGAGTGCCGTACTCCTGGGGTGGCGGTGGCTCGAACGGGCCGAGCTACGGCATCGGTCGCGGCGCCGGCACCAAAGGGTTCGACTGCTCGGGGCTCGCCGAATACGCCTGGAGCAAGGCTGGTGTCAGCATCGGCGGCCACACCTCGGTTCAGTGGACCTCCGGCGTTCACGTACCGCGGCCTCAGATCAGGGCCGGTGACCTGCTCTTCTTCGCGACGAATCCACGGAACCCGTCGACCATTCACCACGTGGGGATCGCGTTGGACGACACCCGAATGGTTCACGCGCCGTCCACCGGCAGCACCGTCCGCGTGGACACCTGGGTCGGAAACCCGTATCGAGAACGGGAGTTCGCCGGAGCCGTCCGCCCTCGCTGACGTCTTCACCTATCTCGACCTGGGCTGACGGCCCCCGCACAAGTGGCCCTCGCGGCATCAGCGGTCAGCCCGTATCACCACGACCACGTCACTGCTGAGCCGTACCCAACACGGCCCGGTAGCGGTCGCCCATTCCCAGAAACACCACTTCGGAGGTTACTCATGTCCAAAATCATCACGCTCGTGGCCGCTCTGCTCGCCGTTGTCACGCTCGCGTCCCCTGCCGCTGCTAACGGCCCCGGCTGGAGCGACGGTGACAGTCGGTACGGCTACGTCCAGGTGAGCGCCGACCGCAAGCACATCAAGGTCTGCGACAGCTACGCCGACAAGACGTCCGTCTACGTCGAGTACGCCACCACCTACCTGCTCAAGCACACCGTGAAGGACGAGAAGGGCGGGGACTTCGAATGTGGCGAGGACAGCGTCTTCTTCGGGACGATCACCGTCTTCAAGATCTGCTTCCGGCACAACCACGTCAGCCGCGAGTGCAACAACCCCGTCTGGATCAAGCGGTAGCTCAGGCAGCCTCTGCAGGCCAGCTCTGTCCGCTGAACCCTTAGCCGCAGGTGAAGAAGGAATGGACCGGCGGGGGGAGCAACTCCAGAGAGCGGCTCCAAAGTGACGACCTCGCCGGTCCGTCAGTTGAAAACCCGCAGAGAGTCCTCGCCCGCGTCGTACGCCCGCGATCTATCCGCTATGTCTCGGAAGAACCACTTTTATCGTGACCGCTCCGCCGAAGGACTCCGCACGTCCTCTGCCTGTTGATCTCATCGATGGCCCCACCGGCCTGCTCTATCTGATCCCGTACGCCCCGCTCACCCTCGACGACTGCGAGGCGCTGTCCGCGATTCTGGCCGCCCGAGTGGCCGCGATGCGCCCTCTCACGTCAGAGGGTGGGTGAGCATGGGGTTCGGGCTGCCGCCGGCCTCAATCCGACGTAGGCTCATGAGCGACCGCTCTCACCGTTTTCTTGGTCGATTGCAGTGAGGCAGGTCAGGGCCGGTCCCTCTGGGGCCGGCCCTCTCAGCAGTAACGAGCTCGTCCCCCACCTGTCCGTCTTGCCTTAGATACAACTCATCCAGCCTCGCCGGACAGGTTGACCGAAATTAGGTCCGTCGAGCCTGTCCAGGCATCGGACGGGAGGCACTCTTGAGTCACCTCAGCCCCTCGTGGGGATGGAGGAGTAGATGCCGCTCGGTGGTGGTTTCAAGATGGCTCGTTCTGTAGTAGATACGAGAGTATGCGGAGCGACACTTTTCCCGCTTGGGCTATCTGCTCCCACCAAGCTGAGGGTTGCCTCGGTATCCAGATAGAGCCCTTTGGTCGATGCCTTGCACACCTGGAGCCTGAGGAACTTGAGGCGGCTCTCGAAAGATACCATCCCGGTGCAGATATAGATATATCCGGCACACGCATTGATGCCCGGTTGCTAGGCATGCTGCTCGCTGCATTTTGTGAAAAAGGAGAAGACCCTACCTTCGGTGACGCCAGGTTTCGCCAGACACATTTCGCTTCCATAGCCAAATTTGGCGCTACCAAATTCCTTGGTGACGTTTACTTTGTGGAAGCGCGATTTGATCGTGGGGCGCGTTTCGGTGCAGCGCTTTTTCAAGGCAATGTGAGGTTCGGTCATGCTCAATTCGGTAGAGATAACTATGTTGTAGATGCTCGCTTCGGAGGTGCGCACTTCTGTCGTGACGTCCGGTTTGGCGATGTGAAAGTCAGTGGATCCTTGATACTGAGCCACTGCCAGTTCGATCAAGGCATACATCTCGGCTCATTCCATGTGAGGGATCTCAATTTAGATGAGGCGCACTACAATGCGCATGTCGTGGTGGAGGCGACTGCTCGACGTCTTACTGCTCGCAAAACCGTATTTCAGGAAGGCGCGACCCTTCGGCTAGACGGTGTAGAGCAATGCGCTCTCGATCAGGCTGTTTTAGGCGGTCCTTCCGCCATATTCGGTCACCCCAGATGCAAGGTCACCTCACTGCGAGACACCGACCTTGGGCAGCTAGTTCTCGCCGACGTTGACTTAAGTAGTTGTCAGTTTTCTGGCAGCCATAGCCTGGATAAACTTCGCCTCGAAGGGCGAATAAAATTTGGCCGCACTCCGTCCGGTCTACACCTAGGGATGCACTGGATCCCAATTTGGTGGTGGACCCGCCGTCAAATTCTCGCGGAAGAAGCTGCCTGGCGGTCTCAGATGTCCCGCAAGAAGGCCGGCTGGTGCGACCCCCGTCATTCAGCTGACAAATTGGTGGACTTGAGCGCGGAGCGCTTGGTCACGCTCTATCGCTCCTTTCGGAAGGCTCGCGAGGACGGCAAGGACGAACCGGGGGCTGCAGACTTCTATTATGGTGAGATGGAAATGCGGCGTAAAGCGAATTCCACCCCTTGGGTGGAGAGGCGTATTGTTCTTCCCCTGTACTGGCTGGTGGCAGGTTATGGGCTGCGATCTTCGCGGGCTCTCGTCGCATTAACTGCACTTATCGCCGTCGGTGGCCTTACTCTCTCTCGCTATGGATTTGCAGCCAAGGGTCATGTCTATACCGCAGATGTAAAGCCGTTGTGGGACAGTTTTCTTTATGCGGTCGGGTGCATCCTGTCGCTTGACGTCAAAATAAATAATTTATCGGAAAATCTGACTCGGTGGGGCCAGGGATTGAGATTCTTGCTGCGGATTGCGGGCCCACTATTTCTGGGTATGGCGGCGCTTGCCATACGGAGCCGGGTCAAGCGGTGAAGCGGTAGATGTCGGCACAAGAGGAGGGATTCGGCGATTGAAGGGCGGTCGCGCCGGCGGCCGTAACGCTACTGGAGTGATGTCTCAGTATGTGCTTAATGCTGCCGTCGAGTGCTGGACCGGCATCCTGATCTGTGGCTTTCTTCTATACGTGCGTGGGACCACCCGGCTCATTAGTGAGGTATGCCTGTAGCAGGGTGAAGCCGGGCATGGTCTCGTGCGGGCGAACACCCACGGTAAACACTTCTGGATCGTCGAAGACTGGTTCTCCGCTTGGACGCCGGGCGTAGGGAACGCGGCCGTAGTCGACGCCGTCGTCCTTGTCACAGCTCATCCAAGTGATGGCTTCCTGCTCGCCTTCGCGCAGGGGATGGTTCGACACAGCGCGCATGGCCACGGTGCTCGGCGGGATGAACACCCACACCTGCGGTACGGCGAGCACCCACCGCGTCGCGCCGATCTCGTGGGCCTTAACGGCGGCTCGTGTCTCGAAGGCGGCGGCTGTCGCCTCGTCGCGCTGATAGTCAAAGTCGCTGAGCACGAGCCTGCGGTCCCCGTCCAGGACGACGATGGCGGGGCAGTCGCGAGCGACGATGCTCTTCTCCAGCCGAGAGACGACGTCGTCGAGCAGGTCCGCCGTCTTGTCGTTCATCTCGCCCTCCCGAGCAGTCGCCATCTCTGATCCTGCCCGATGAGGTCTCGCTCGGATGCGCGATGCCTCGTACGGCCCGCACGAGAGTCGGCGGCCCGTACGAGGTGAGCGGTCAGGCGGCGGGGGACAGGACGGGACGGTGGAGCACTTTCTCCAGCATCCGGATGGTCTCGCGGTCGAGGTCATCGACGCCGCCGGTGACCGTTCGAAGCGCATTGCGCTCCGCCCGACAGGCGCCGCGGACGCTCTGCTCGTGGTGCACGTAGGTGTTGACGGCCTGCATCACACCCCAGCCCGAGCCGGCCCAGGGTGAGACCCGGTCGTCGTAGCGCCACATGCGGTCGAGCGCCTGGCGCTTGTTCTCGGCGAGTCTCCGGGACCGGCCACGCTCTTCCGGCACGGGCGTGAACTCGTCCAGCAAGGCAGCCCACTGGCGATCGCTCACGCTCGTCTCACACAGCCGCTTGACCTGCTCGGCGAAGTCGTCGGCGACCTGGTAGACGATGTTGAGCGCGTCCCGTGCCTCGTTCAGGCGCAGCTTTGAGTGCTTCGAATGCTTGATCTTCACCTGCTGTCCGCGCTCGGCGAGGCCGGCGGCCATCGTGTTGTCGCACACCACGTTTGTGACGACTCTCTTGAACGTGGTGGCCAGCGACCCGTCGAATGAGGTCGCCCCGATGAGGTGCGGCCGGAACTCGACGCCTTCAGGAGTGGTGATGTTCTCGGGTACCTCCACCGAGACCCAGGCGACCGCTCCGCCCTTGAGCAGCCCGGCCGAGCCGATGAACAGGTCGTCGTCCAGAAGCCGCGAGATGGTGTTGACCAGCCACTCCACGTACGGGTGTGGCTCGTAGGCGTCGGAGAATATGCCCATGACGTGACCGGTGTCGCTGCGGACGATGGCCTGCCGTTCGGGGACGGCGGCTAGACCACCGGTGACGGGGTCTTCCACGTAGATCGGCCGGGATAGGGCGTCCCAGCCGAACAGGCGACGTTTGACGTCGTCGACGGGGATCGGCCCTGGGTAGTGGTTGGGCTCCTCGCCCTGCATGCTCGCGCGGTAGTGCCAGGCGGTGCCGCGTTTGTCGGTGTAGCCGATCAGGGCGTTGGCGTTCAGCCACTCCAGCGTCTCCTTGGACATGTTCTTTCTCCGTTCGGTGCGCATGAGAAGGGCAGCAGTGCGCCGGTCAGCTGGCGCGGTGATTTACGGCGTCTGCGATGCGTTCCGTGAGTTCGCGGTCGGCCGCGTGGATTTGGATCGTGGTGGCGGCGCCGCCGTGGACGGTGAAGGTGCCGAAAGTGGCGCCCAGCCGCCACCGAATGACGGTCGCGCGCTCGTTCTCGGTGAGCGTCGCGTCGGGCAGCAGCTCGGCGATGGCCTCGACGAGTTCGGCTCGGGTGCCGTCTTGAGCGGCTCGGGCGGCGAGGCGTTCGCGGCAAGTCGCCAGGTCGTCCCGGTAGCGGGGCAGGAGGCGCCGCTCGATTCTCTTGGCGATGGATGCAGCACCTCGGGCTGCGGTGACGGTGATCTCGTGTCGCTTCTGATCAGGCAGGACGCTTCTGCTTCCGTCGGGGTAGACGCCGAGCACCCGGATGCGACCCCTCTGGCTCCACAGCGGGTGGACGACGAGCCGGGCGCCGGCCGGGCCTATCAGGTAGGCCGGGTGTCCGGCCCGGATCAGCGGTGTGAAGCCGTCGAGGTGTTCCGCGACTTCGATCACCAATTCCTCAACCTCCCACGCGTTCATGGGTAGGCTCCTTTCGAAACGTTGGATAGTCCAAGCGGTATCTCGCCCACGAAAAGAGCGCAGCAAATCAACCGGCGGGCATGCGGCCGCTACGGTTTCCGGTTGGTTTCGGCTTACATTTGAATGCGGGTGGTGGCGTGGCGCGAACGTCCGCCATCCGCGCTGATCTGCATTGACGGCACAGGCGCCGCGGATATTGCGGGTGCTTATGCGCTCAGGGCAGCGCATGTCGAGCTGGAATCTGGGCGGCTTTACGGCTGCTCTTCGCTGCACATACGCTCTTGCTCGGCGCGAAATTGGTAGATGTCCCGGCCGGGCCTGGCGCACTCCTGGCAGCGGCAGGTCGCGCTGGATCGTCGGGAGCGCCACATTGACCACGTTGTTGTTCAGCTAGGTCATGAACGTCCGTGATGAGCGCCCACCGTCGTCCAGTTCCATGACGCGTCCGCGCTGCTTGTTGACCTTGGTCACCGTGCCCGGGTAGTAGAAGGGCGATTGGTAGGACTCGGTCCACCATGGCCGCACCGGGATGTGGAAGGAGGGGCGGACCAGGACGCGGTCACCGGGTTCCATCGCCGTCTGCTCCCTTCCACAACTCGAGGGCGCCCGCCGCGTCGTCGAGCTGCGGGCGGCCGGCGCCGCGCAGGTCGGCCAGAGTCCAGGCCACGCGCAACAGCCGGGGAAGCCCGTCGGCCGTCACGAGCCCGGTGTTGACCGCCGATCGGAGCAGCTCGGAGGCCTCTGGAGCGGCGGGAAAGCGTGTTCGCAGGTCCGGCGCGGGTACCTCGGCGTTGGTCCACCACGGTGTGTCGGCCAGCCGGTGAGCCGCCCGCACTCTCGCTGCGAGCACCCTCGCGGCCACCGTCGCACTCGGCTCACCCTCCCGTGCCCCGCGATCCCCCCACTCGACAGGCGCGCGTACGGCGACACGCGGCAGGAGCAGGGCGAGGCGCGCGCGGTAG
Source organism: Microbispora rosea (assembly GCF_900156315.1). Classification (GTDB taxonomy): domain Bacteria; phylum Actinomycetota; class Actinomycetes; order Streptosporangiales; family Streptosporangiaceae; genus Microbispora; species Microbispora rosea. Next base: position 129,909 of record NZ_FTNI01000025.1, read on the forward strand.
CGGCGCCTCGCCTCCGGTGTGCAGGCGCACCGGCGCTTTTCGGGGCATGGGCAGGGGCGAGAGTCGAGAACCAGGGTGACCCGCGCCGGGTAGCGGATGCTCCGGCCGTGCCCTGCGAGGTGGACCTGTCCGCTGTCCAGTGCCTGGCACAGGCCGTCCAAGACCGGGCTGGTGAACTCCGGCGCGTCGGCCAGGTGCAGTACGCCGCGGTGGGCAAGCGAGAGCGCACCGGGGCGGTTGGCCGCCACGCTCCCGAAGATCGCTGCAGGAGTCTCCGAATGGTGCGGTGCGCACAGCGGGGGCCTGAGCCCCGGTGCCCTGTGGAGGCGTCCGGCCAGCGAGTAGATCTCGGCGACCTCCCGGGCGGCCTGCTCACTCAGCGGCGGCAGGATGCCCGGTAGGCGTTCGGTGAGCATCGTGGCTGGGCCGTCGCCGGACAGGAACAGGTGGTGCCCGCCTGCCGCGCAGACCTCGAGCGCGCGGCGGGCCGCCTGGTTGCCGGACACGTCGGCCAGGTCGACGGCGAAGGGCGATGACGGCGCACACTCCGGCTCCTGGTTGTCATGATCGCGGAGGGCCCCGTGGCGGAGCTGGTCGACCACGTCGGCCAGCTGGGTCACGGGCATCACCACGGCGCCGGGCACTTGCGCCGCCTCCCGCGCGCAGTCGGCGGGGACGACGACTCTGCTGATTCCGGCCCGGACGGCGGCAGCCACCATCGGCAGGACGCCTCTGACTGGGCGTATCCCGCCGTCCAGCGCCAGCTCACCGAGGAACACCCGCCCCGTGATCCGTTCGGGCGGGATGACGCTGGCGGCGGCCAGCAGCGCTACAGCCAGCGCGAGATCGGCCGCCGCGTCGTAGACCGGCGGGATCACCGGTGCCACGCTCACCGTGATCCGCGCGTCCGGCCAGGCTGTTCCACTGTTGAGGATCGCGGCCCGGATCCTCGCGCGGGCAGGCCAGACCGACATCTCCGGCAGGCCGACCAGATGCAACTCCGAGTCCCCTGGTGCCGCATCGGCCTCGACGTCGACCACATGGGCGGACAGGCCGATCAGGGCGACCGACCGGGTTGAGGCGTGACCCATGCCTCACCACCCCACCGGCAGCACCGGCTGCGCAAGGTCCGGGCACTGCGCGGCCTTGTCCGCGATTTCGTCGGCCATCCCGGCGAAGTCCATGCCGCAGACGGTCTCCGGCGGTAGGCCGCAGTCCAAGGCCGTACGAATCAGACCCGCCAGGCTGTAGCGGGGATCGACCGACAGCGCCCGTTCGACGGCGACGCGCGCCAGCGGCCCGTCTCCGGTGCGCAGTGCAAGGAACGCCAGCAGCGCGGCGGGAGGGGCGGCGAAGTCCGGTTCCACCCTGCGGGTGAGTTGGGTCCACAGCCTGATGTGCGTGTCGTCGTCGTATCGGCCGATCAAGGTCATGGCGGCATCGCGGACGAAGATCGCGGTGAGCCGCACGCCGAGCCAGGCGACCGCGTCGGCGGAAAGGTCCTGCCCGGCCTGGGTACGGTCCAGTGCGGCGGCGACCTGAGCAAGGCCCACGTGATACCAGTCGCGATCGTCTTCATCAGCGAGCAGGCTGCGTGCCTCGGCGCAGGCGTCGCGCGTGGCGGCTCGCACCTGTTCCCGGTCCTGTCCGCCGGCCGGGGCGAGCATGGCTTCGAGTGCCGCGCGGTCGGGCCGGGCGACGTACCCGGCGAACACCGCCGCCGCGGCAGCCGGGTTGGTTCCCGCGTCGTACGGGACACCGTCGGGGGAGCAGCAGTCGGGATCGGGGCATGTGTACGACCAGTAGCGGCCGTCTTCAACTCGCAAGGCATCGATCGTGTCGATGCCCGCATCGGACAAGGCGCCGCGTACCGCGTCGATGACGGGGGTGACGTGCCACCCGGGCCCATACCCGATCAGCATCGCCCGCTCGGTGCCGTTTCGGGTGAGTAGTTCGGCGAAGTGCTGGGCCAGGTCGGGCGTGTCCTCCGAGCGGTCCGGCAGGTCGACACGCACGCTGAACCGCAACCCCCGCGCCGTGCTGTCAGGGTCGGCGGTGGGTTCGAACGCCATCGCGACGATGCTGCGCTGGGGATGGAATCCCAGCATGTAGGGCACGATCGCGATGAAGTCCGCAGGACGGTTCAGCCGTACCGTGTGATCCAGACCAGAGGTCATGAGCATCCTCCTGAACATGAAGAAACCCCGGCGCGATCAGCCGAGGGCGATGGAATGAGAAAGGGCGGAGTCAGCAGCGCTCGATTCGCACGCCGCCGCGCGGTCCAAGGAAGATCCGCCGATCGGGGTAGTCGAGCCCGTCAGCGGAGCCGTACAGCGTGATCTCGCAGTCGTCCCCCACGCACGGGGTGAGCACGTCGGCGGCCTCGCGGCGGGCGAAGGCGAAGTGGGAGCGCTGCCAGTAGCCGTACCGGTGCCGATCGGCCAGCTTGCGCCGGGCCTCGGTCAGGGAAGAGAACTCCTCCAGGTCATCCGGTTGTGGTGGGCCGTAGCCGCTGCCGCCGGACCAGAGCCCGAACCACCGTCCCATGATCGTGCCTGCCCCCTTTCAGTTGCGCGACGGGCAGCCGGGCGAGGCGTGGTCGCCGCCGCAGTAGCCGCACCACTCGTCCATGGCGTAGAGCGACAGCTCTTCGGCGTACCGGTCGCGCCACTCCAGCTGAGCCCTGGTGTAGGAGTCGAAATAGTCGGCGTCGGTGTCGCCCGGTCGCAGGGTGAGGTAGTGCAGGACCGTCCGGGCCGCGCTGATCAGCTCACCGGGCGTCAGAACCGCGCCGACACCCGAGCAGATGTCGGACCCGGCGAAGATTGTGCGGCGGCGCCGAGACAGCCGGTATCGCCAGCGGATCCGGCCCTCATCGGTCCGCCCGGCGGCCTCCACCTCCAATAGGTGGTCCGTGTCGATCTGCCACGCGGGCACCAGCCGAGAGCTGATGATCCACCCTGGTGGCAGGGTCAGGGCATGCGTCATCGCCATCGCGGACTCCAAGGTTCAGAAAGATGGAATGGCGGCCGTCAGTACCGGCGACGGCGGCTCAGGTGATGCGGTCGTACGGTCGTGCTGACCGCGTGGATCTCGCAGTCCCGGAAATCCAGGGCATCGGTGTAGCAGCGTGAGCAGCGGATCAGCCGCACGCCCGCTCCCGATGTTCGGTTGGTGTGCGTGGCGTCGATCCACAGATGGGTCTTGGCCAGACAGCCCAGACAGGTGATGACCTCGGCGCCCTTGGGCATCGCAGTGAGCGCCACGATCACCACGTACTCACGCACCCCGCCGGGATCGGCGGCCGAAACCAGAGTTGCGGTGTCCGGGCGAACCTCACCCAACGCGGCCACCCGCATCACGCGGCCCCCGCCACAGACCGTCAGGTCTCCCACGGTCCAGCCTGGCGGGCCGGCAGACCTCACCTCCATGCGATCACCCCCTTTCGTGCCGTCGGCGGGCATGCTTGTGAACCGGGAGGGCGGGAACTCTCAGAACGGAGGCTTTCCGCGCGTCTCGGCAGGAGTGTGCCCGGTGCTTTCGCGGCGCGAATTGCTCTCACTTAAATACGGTGGCCGGAACGGCCCGACCGTCCGCGCGCGGCAACATTTCCGCAGCATTGCCGCGCGCGCCGCACCGACAGCCTGACCGTTCCGACCAGTCGCCCATTCTTCCGTACGGCTACGCAAACCGTAGAACGGGCGCGAGAGTGAACGCCAGGGCGAACGTGTTAGACGCGCTCCGGCGGATTTCGCTCTCACTTAAATACGGGTCCTGTGACCTCTCGACCGTCCGCCGTTCCCAAGATTCTTTATCTGAGTCCGACCGGTGGGAGCGTTACAGTGCGCCGATAACCAAAGGGCTCCGGAGTGGTCCTCCGGAGCCCTGTAGCGGCTTTCTGGCTAGTTCTCTGTGGGTTCGGTGCCTCCGTGCACCATGGCGCTCCTGGCGTCGTCCAGGCGGGCCGACAGCTCTCGCCATTCGGCCCGTCCGGCGTCCCGAACCCGGATCACGGCACGACGGGAGCCGTACGCTCCGCCGTGCTGAGCCTGCGCAGTCTTGGCGAGAACGCCCGCGCGTCCCAGGTCATCCGCTTGAGCGGCGATGCTGAGAGCCCGACGCAGGACAGGGAAGTCCGTGCCGTCCCCGAATGCCGTGCGGAACATCTCTGCGCTGTGCTGAGACACGCAGAACGCCACTGTCGCCCCCGTAACCGTCTCCGTACGCGGCACACCGCGCATGACCTGAGCCCCCGGCGTCGCGTCGATCTCATCCGCCGGAACGTCGACCCGATAGCCGTTCCGCGCGGCGGCATCGCGAACCGCCCACCTCTGCAGAGTCGTACGAGTGATCGTCATCTCTCCGCCGTCCCTACGGACGTAGACCCATGCCTGAGTCTCCCGAGTAGGACCGCTGTCCTGGGCAGGGGCACAGGACGCGAGTACGTCACGCAGGCGCTGAGCGAAGAGAAGAACGGCGTCCTGTGTGACGTCGTCTGATACATCGTCGGTTCCGTACGGCGCGTGCCCGCCCTTGACGATGGTTGCGCTTCCGTCCATGCGCTTACGCGAACGCGTTGCATCGACGGTACGGCAGTAGCCGCGCGCGAGCCTTTGAATCTCTGCCCAGTCGTCCGCCGTTACGCGCGCCATGTCCTCAGGGTTGAGGCTGACACCAGGGACGCTTGTGGGAACGCATTTCCCGGAAACTCCGTTCGGCATGATCGCTCTCCGATTGGCTTGCGACACACAATTGCGTGTGTCACCCGTTTTCTTGGTCAATCCAATTGAACCGCGAAACGGAGATCGAATCAACGAGGTTGCGGCCATTCTTGCTATGTTTTACCAGGTCAAAGACGGTAGGCGCCGGTAGGAGAAATGCGAAGAGAATGAGCATGATTGCCACACTTGTATGGCGACGACATTCTGTAAGTGGGCTCTCGATGGGGGTTATTGGTTTGATTTCGAGTAGTCATGTGGGTCCTGGCAACTCCCCGCGAGAACATCTGTGAGTGCCTTAGCGGCTCTCAAGTCGGGGTGACGTCCGGCCCTGGCGCCAGCGGCTCTACCAGCGGGAATGCATCACCGGAGGCGCCCGATTAAGCAGGATGGCCAGCCGGGCGGCTATCAGGAGGGGTGATCGGAAGGCTGCTCGCCGCCGAGGACATGTGATCATGTCGACGCCACTGCCCGTTTACATGATGATCGGAGGCATGAGGATTCTGGTGCTCGGCGGGACGCGCTTCGTAGGCAGAGTGTTCGTCGAAGAGGCCCTCGCTCAAGGGCATCAGGTGGCAACATTCAATCGCGGTCAGACGGGGCACGACGTACCCGGAGTCGAGGCCGTTCGCGGGGACAGGGAGAACAGATCCGACCTGCTGTCCTTGGTTCAAGGACGGGAGTGGGACTGGGTGGTCGACACCAGCGGCTATGTTCCTCAGGTTGTCGGAAACGCCGCGCGTCTCCTATCCGACAGGGCGAGCGCGTACGTTTTCCTCTCCACCATCTCCGTGTATCCAGGCTGGCCTGCTGAGCCGGTCAACGAGGACAGCAACGTCTACGATTGTCCACCGGATGCCCCTGGTACCGCCGAAGATGAGGCGAACTGGTCCGCCGCACAGTACGGCGCCTACAAGGCCGGCTGCGAGCGCGCCGTACAGGAGGCGTTCAAAGGAGCTGTCACCGTACTGCGCCCCGGAGTGATCCTGGGACCACAGGAGAACGTCGGCCGGCTCACCTGGTGGCTGCGACGAATAGCTCAAGGCGGCCGGGTCCTGGCCCCGGGCCAGCCGGCCAAGCCAATCCAGCCCATCGACATCCGGGACCTGACGGCCTTCACGTTGAGCTGCCTTGCACAGGGCACCACAGGGACCTTCAATGTCACCGCCCCGAAGGGCCGCGCGACCTTCGGGGAGATGCTCGACGCCTGCAGGACGGTCACGAGCTCGGCGGCCGAACTGACCTGGGTGGACGACGCCTTTCTCGTTGAGCACGACGTGAGGCAGTGGACTGAGATACCTCTGTGGCGGACTCCCCTGGGGACATGGCAGGTGGACTCGACGGCAGAATTGGCGGCTGGCCTGGTATGCCGATCGATCACGGCGACTGTCCGCGACACGCACCTCTGGCTCACCAAGACCGGCGGCCCCCTCGCTTACGCTCGACAAGCTCACCATGGGCTGTCCCTGAAGCGGGAACGCAATCTCCTCAAGGCATGGGATCGCCGCCGGTAGTCACTGCGTTGATCAGCACTCGGTGGCCCCACACCGAGAGTATTGCCTTGACCCGACGGCTTACCGTCGTCGCCGCACCTCGTGGTGACTCTTGCTGATGAGACAGGCAGGCGCCGGGGAAGTCCGCGGCTTGCGCACGCTTTGCGCTCGCCATGTCAAGGGGACGGCTTGCGATGTGATGTAAATCGCACGTCTCGCTTCGTGGCTCTCCTCCTCGTTTGGAACGTGCCTGATGGGACCTTATGGACGGGAATGATGGCTGTCGTCTAGATAACGGCAGGTGATCATCCAGATGCGAAGTAGGTCTTGACCTGCGGTTGTCAGGCACGCATGATCCCATTTGGTCATTTTATTTCGGCTTTATAGAGGTGAGCGGCCGTGCCGTGCCGCGCGCTTCGCTTTGCGTGCGGAGGGGTTCGGCGTGCCGATTTCGCGTGCCCGGAAACTGCTGCCCAGCACGATTCGCGGTCGTTTTTCACGGGCGTGGGTCGGGGCGGTGGTCGCCCTCGGCGTGTTCGTCGCCGGGGTCGGTGTGCCGGATGGACTGGTGCAGCCGGCTGCTGCTGACGCGCCGTCGCCGAGCTCTGAGCGGAGTGTTGACGGGCAGCCGGTTCGGGTGAAGTCGGTGGCCAAGGGTGCAGAGGATCTGCAGAAGCCGGTGAAGCGTCCAGCACCGGTGTGGCCGAAGGCGGGGTCTGGCCAGGTCGATCTGTCCAAGGGCAAGGACGCGGCCGCGGTTGCGGGTCTGCCGGTTTCGGTGGCTCCGGTCGAGGCGCCGGATGCCTCCACGATGGCCAAGGCGACCCCCGCACCCAAGCCGATGCGCACACCCAAGATAGCGCCCGCGCCCACCCCTAGGCCGACGGTGACCCGCACGCCGGCTCACCGGCCGATGCCCACCCGCAGGGCGATGCCTCGCTCTAAGAAGACTGCGACATCGCCGTCCGCTTCGGAGACCAGGAGATCGCCACGGAAGTCACCGTCGTCGGTTCAGGTGGAGACGTTCGACAACGCGGTGGCGCGCCGTCTGGGAGGGGTCGGGCTCGCGGTACGGCTGACGCGCGGCGACGGCGGTACGGATGCGGCTCCTGCCCGGGTGGCTTTGGATTACTCCTCGTTCCGGAATGCCTATTCGGGCGGTTTCGCCTCACGTCTCACCCTCAAGCGGGTGCCAGCGTGCATGCTTGAGAGCCGGCCGTCGCAGGAGTGCGTGGAGCGGGCCAAGGCGACGACGCGGACGCTGCCGGTCGTCAATGACGTGGTGCACGGCAGGGTGACCGCGGTGCTGGACGCGGATCCGGCGCCTGCGGCCGGTTCCGGTGTTGCGGCTGCGGAGGCGGCGGGCGATGCGTCGGTGTATGTGCTGGCTGCCTCGGCTGCGTCGACGGCATCGGATGCGACGGGGTCGTTCGCGGCGACGGATCTGAAGCCGTCCGGGACGTGGCAGGTCGGGCTTTCCGGCGGGGATTTCTCCTACAGCTACCCGCTTCCGGCCGTGCCGGCGCCGGGAGGCTCGGCACCCGGGCTTGCCCTGCAGTATTCGTCGTCATCGGTGGACTCGCTGACGTCTTATACCAACAACCAGGCCTCAGTAGCGGGGTTGGGCTGGGAGTTGAACGCGGGGTTCATCGAGCGGCAGTTCGTGCCGTGTGGCGCGTATGAGGACCGGTTAAAAGGTCATCTGTGCTGGGAGTCGCCGGATGGCACGGCCTCGGGTTCGGCCCTGACGCTGTCGGTGGGGGGTCGCTCTTCGCAGATTGTGCGGGATTCGGATTCGGGCACCTACAAGACGGCCGATGATTTCGGCTGGAAGATCCAGTATGTGACCTCGGGTGGCCAAAGTGGCCAGCCGTACTGGAAGGTGACCGATCAG
>NZ_FTNI01000037.1 GCF_900156315.1 Microbispora rosea
TGTACAGCGGGAGGTTCCACGCGCCCGGCTCGGTCTTGTCCGCAAGGAAGCACAGCACCGGCTCCGACGGCCTCTCCTCGAACTCCAGCTCCGCGTAGCCCGGGCCCATGCCGCGCAGGTTGCCGGAGAAGGCGTCCGACAGCAGGTCCTGGCCGGCGCCGTACAGGCCGAGCTCCTTGGCGAGGTGGGTGGTCGCCTGGAAGGTGTCCCAGGCGAAGGAGTGGATCAGCCCCGCCTCCTGGCCGTAGGTGTGGGTCATGATGAGCGAGATGTCGTCGCCGCAGCTTTCCACGTGGCCGTCGATGAGGAGTCCGGAGGACTTCGCCCGCTCGATCTCCCGCCGTGCCTCGGCCATCAGCCGGGGATGGACGGCGGTGTGGCCGACGAACCCCCCTGTGTCCGCTTTGATGATGCTCAACGTGATCATATAGCTCACCCCCATTGCCGCTATTCAGCCTGGCTGGGGTTGCACCTACTGGTTAGGGCAGGAGGTCCCGCAACCGAGGGACATCTGTACCGAGGGCCGCCGACGGCGCAACCGTTGCACCTTGCGCTCCATCTGCTTGGGCGAAGCGGTAAGCGCCGTCTACCCCCCGTTCGGGGCGCGTAGGGCGAGGATGGCCATGTCGTCGCGGCCATCGCTGGGGTGTTCGGCGATCAGCGTTTCCACAAGGTCGTGCAGGGGCTGATCGGCGTGAGCGGTGGCGATGACAGCGAGACGCTCCATCCCCTCTTCGATCGGACGCTCGTGGTGTTCGATGAGTCCGTCGGTGAAGAAGATCACTATGGCGCCCGGGGGTAGGCGGTGAGTGTGGTCCCGGCGTGGCTGGGCGGCGTCGACGCCGAGGGGCAGGTCAGGGTCGGCGTGCAGGTAGTGGGCCCGTTGCCCCGGGGCGATCAACAGCGGCGGGGGGTGGCCTGCGGTGCTCCACCGCAGCGTCCAGCCCTGACCTCCGGGTTCGATGCGGGCGAGGCATGCGGTGGTGACGGGGTCGTCGGTGATGCCGTGAACGGCGCGGTCGAGCTGGGCGAGGACGACGCTCGGCGCAGTGCACTGGTCGTACAGGAAGGCGCGCAGCATATTGCGAATCTGGGTCATGGCGGCGGCCGCCTGAATGTCGTGTCCGACGACGTCGCCGATAACTGCTGCACAGGCCTGGTCGGGAACCAGCATCGCGTCATACCAGTCTCCGCCGACGTTGCCGGGGACGATGGCGGGGCGGTAAGCGGCGGCAGCGTCGAACGGCTCCATGTGCTCAGGGAGCCGTGGCAGCAGGAGCCGCTGGAAGCGCTCGGCGTCACGGCGGGTCTGCTCGTGCAGGCGGGCATCGTCGATGGCCAGACCTGCGGCGCTGGCCAGCGCGACGATCAAGGTCTCGTCACGCACGAGGAAAGGCCGTCCGTCGAGCCGCTCGGAGACGTACAGGTTCCCGTAGATCTTGCCACGGATGATGATCGGGGCTCCCAGCAGAGTGCGCATTCGTGGATGCCCGGGCGGGAAGCCTGCCGAGTCCGGGTGGGCGGAGATGTCATCGACGCGTAGCGGTTCAGGGTGGGTGATCAGGCGGCCCAGCAGGCCGCGCCCGTGGGGAAACTCCGTTCCGGCCAGTTCATCCCTTTCCCGCTCGGACAGCCCCATGGGGATGAACAGTGCGATGTTTGTGCCTTCCTCATCAAGTACGCCTAGCGCGCCATAGCGGGCGCCGACCAGGTTCATCGCGGTGGACACGATCAAACCCAGCACGACGGACAGGTCCACCTCCCGGGACAGAACGGCCTCATACAGATCGTGCAGCTGGTCCTGGGCCCGGGCCAAGGACCTGAGCTGATCGGCGATCTGTTCCAACTCGGCGCCCAGGCGCAGACGCACCTGCTGCTGTGAACTTTCCTCATTCTGCGTCATCTTCGCCGCCCGGTGGCTAGGCGATCGGTCAAGTCGGAACTACCCGCCTGACCAGTGCCGACGCGGTTCCGGTCGGCAGCGGCGAGCTGATCGGGCTCGGTCCGGCGGCGCGGAGATTCTCCAAGCGCTCCCGCATGTTCCGGCCGCCGAGACCGATCGCCACGCGGCCGAGGAGGTTTGCCGTACGGCCGCCGAGCACGCGGACTCGTCGTCAGAAGGGCCAGCCGGCGTGACGGCCCGCCTCCAGCAGCGGGATCAGCCGGAAGCACGCGTCGGAGAACCCGCCGAACTCGTGGCGGTTGCCCGAGCCGGTCGGCATCGCCGCCGCCTTGTATCCGACGAGGTTGAACCCGTACAGCGGCACATGCGACGGGACCGCGGTCGTGACCCCGTTCGCGTAGTGGCCTGTCATGGTCTGCATGTCCGAGAGGATCACCGCCCGGTCGTGCCCCTTCCAGGAGCTGCGCAGCGCGTCGGCGATCTGCGTGCCGTGGCCCACCTCGCCGATCCGTCCGCAGAAGCGATCGACCTCGCGCAGCACCGACGCTCCCGGCCGGATCTCGTGCCGGAACGTGCCGTTCGCGAAGCCCACGAGGTCCACCTGGTCACCGCGTGCCGCCACGGCGACGCCGAACAGCGCGGCGGCCTGGACCGGCGTGACCGTCGACCGCGCGGAGACCGCGCCGGACGACATCGACGCCGACGTGTCGACCAGCACGAGCGTCCGTCCCCGGAACGAGGGCACGTTCCGCGCGGCCAGGGTCAGCGCCGTGTCCAGCGCGTGGCCCCACCGCAGCGACGGCGCCGTCCGGTACGCCGAGTAGAAGCGGAACGGCAGCTGCCGCGACCGCGCGACCTCCTCCGGGTTGGTCAGCTTGGCAATGATCTGACCCGCGAGCTCGTCGCCGATGCCTGCCTCGTCGAAGTTGCGCAGGTTCCGGAGCAGCGCCATGTACCCCATGGAGGGAATGACCGCCGCCCAGGCCTGAGCGTCCATCGGGCCCTGCAGCCAGCCGGCGAGCGCCTCCCAGGTGATGCCCGCGGCGGCCAGGCGGCGCGGGTCGGCCAGCACGGAGCGCCGCTCCCCGACCGGGATGGAGAGCAGCTCGGCCCGGTCGCGCAGCACCCGCAGCGACTGCGGGATCGGCTTGTCCCGGCCGTGACGCCGGTCGAGCGCGTGGGCGAACAGGTCGCCCTGCCACGGCCGGTCGCCGGCCGGGGTGGGGTGGACGAGATCGATGACGTCGCCGAAGCGGAAGCCGCGGGCATTGCTGTCGTACTTCGCCAGGGACCGCTCCGTGTAGAGCCGCTGAACGGCGTCGGCGATGCCGCGCTTCACCGGCTTCGGGATGGCCCGGCCGTGCCGCGACGTCCAGTACGCGAGTGCCTCGCCCGGCTCGTCGGCACGCTGCAGCACGGAGGCGACCAGCTCGCGGTTGCCGCCGTGCAGTCCAGCCGCCAGGCGGGCCCGTACGGCCTCCAGCGCGGCCACGACCGGCGCGGACCGCATGTTCGCCTCGCCACGCAGCCACGGCAGGAAGCAGGCCAGCCAGTCCCCGTCCTCGACGGCTACCTGGTGGACGAGGGCGCGGAAGCGCTCGTCGCGGTCGCCCGCCTTCTCATAGAAGGTGTCCTCGCCGACCATGTTGGAGACGGCGAGCAGGAACAGCTCCGACCTGGCGTCGCGGATGTAGCCGGGCGCGCCCTCGTACGTGCGGCCGGTCGGCTGCGCCTCGGTGGTCACCGGGCTGTCGGTCGTGGCCCGGGCCGTGCCACGGTTGAATCTGGCCATGAAAACGGGCCCCTTCCGCGATGGGAGGAGCCCGCGTCCAGAAAGCGCGCCCGAGATGTGAGAGTAGGCCTCGCCTGCGCACCGGGCACGCTCTGAAGTTGTGGTCCCCCCGAGATCAAGGTGACGGCGGACACGCCCACCAGATGGGCGACAGCCCCATGGGTGGGGCTGCAAGGAATCGAACCTCGAAGTAACCGCTGTCGGCGCACCGGGAAGTGCATATCAAGTTATGGCCTCCCGAGATCAGATTCGGCGACGGAATACGTAAGTGTCTTAGGCCACTAGACGACGCCGAACGAGTCGGCGGCGGGATTCGAACCCGCGTTGTTCCTTCGGTAGAGGAAGTAGCCGTTGCCTTCGCACCGGGAGGTGCATATCCAGTTGTGCGTTCCAGAGGTGCGCGGACGGTGCCGGCATAGTTTCACCCGAAGAAGTAGCCGGGGCCTTCGCACCTGGAACACCAGGAAGCCTAGCCCTCTCCGCACCTCGCCGCTTCCCATTTTTGCCATGCGAACTCGTATAGCCGGACGTATTGTCTTTTGTTTCTGCACAAGATGCGGGCCGGCCTGACATGCAGGGGACGCTGAGTAAACCGCTCGGATCAACGAAGGCGTCATCGATCCAACGCCCCCAGCAACGGAGTCACGCAGGCCGCGGCCCTGCCCTTTGCCCAAGTGCGGCCTAATCCAGGGTGCTTCAGGAGGTTCCGCTCGCGCACTGGGGTAGCACCGTCAAGAGGCTCCTCATGCCGTCGTGACGACGGCGGCTGGGCGAAAGCACTCTGATGGCGTGGTCGCGCCGAGATCGCACCTACCGAGGGGGGCGTATGAGAAGCCGAGGTTTCGTCTGCTGGAGAGCGTGTCTCACGACTGCCGGCGTTGTCACCTTCCTCGCTGCGGGGGTCGGCAGCGCCACGGCGGCCCGCGTTCCCCATGGCGACGATATAGACCCGTCGACACGTACCAACGTCTCGAACGCGATGCAGGGCGAGGCGTTAGCACACGTGAAGTACCGCGCCTATGCCAAGCAGGCGGACAGGGAGAACCTGCCCGACGTCGCGGAGCTGTACCGGCGCACCGCGCAGACGGAGCTGCGGGAACACTTCACCGAGCAGGCGAAGGTGATCGGCCTGGTCGGCGGCAACGCGGCCAACCTCCGCGCCAGCACCGGCGGCGAGTCCTACGAGGCGACGACGATGTACAAAGAGTTCGCCGAGCAGGCCAAGGCGGACGGCGATCGGGAAGCCGCCAGGCTCTTCTCCGAAGTCGGCCAAGACGAGGCCAATCACCGCGAGAAGTTCCTCCAGGCGGAAAAGGCCATCACCAACCGGGCGTCCCGGGCGACGATCCCGACCGACGTGCAGGCCAAGCCGGTGGAGATCCAGGCCGGCCCGCCCAAGGTCTCCTCCCGCCGGACACTTGACAACCTGCGGACGGCGATGAAGGGCGAGGCCCTCGCCTACGCCAAGTACACGCTGTACGGCGACAAGGCACGGGAGAGCGGACAGCCCAGACTCGCCAAGCTGTTCCACCGGACGGCCGCCGTCGAGCGCACCGAGCACTTCGCCGAGCACGCGAATCTGGCCGGCGCGGTCCGCGACACCGCGACCAACCTGTGCGCGACGATCAAGGGGGAGACACACGAGGGAACGCAGATGTACCCCAATTACGCCCGCCAGGCTTCAGCGGCCGGCGACACCGAGGCGGCGAAGGTGCTCAGCGATACCGCGAAAGATGAGCTGAAGCACGCGAAGGCCTTTTCCGGCGAGGTGTCCAAGCTCGGCAAGCAGTGCGCCACACCGAGCTGACCGATCACAGTGCCCCACTGCGGGGGCAGACAAGGCAGACATCCTCGTCAGGGACTGCGCGACACTCCTAGGAAGCTGCGATGGCCGGTTCCGAAAACGGACGCGGGGCCGCGGCTGTTCACACCGCTCGGCACCGCGCGGATGGTACGGCGGCTCGTGCCGGCGATTACGTCTGGGCGCTCGTCCGGATCTCGATCGGCTGGGTGTTCCTCTGGGCGTTCCTGGACAAGGCCTTCGGCTGGGGCTTCAGCACCCCCGCAGACCAGGCCTGGATCAGGGGCGCGAGCCCGACGACCGGATACCTGAAAGGCACAGCGAGAAAACCGCTCGGCGCTGTGTTCTCTCCTTTGGCCGGTTACGCGTGGGCCGACTGGCTTTTCATGATCGGCCTCTTGGGTGTCGGCGTGGCGCTCATCCTGGGGATCGGATTGCGCCTGACAGCGGTCCTGGGCGGGCTGCTGTTGCTTCTCATGTGGGCCGCCGAGCTGCCGCCCGAGCACAACCCGTTCATGGACTACCGCCTTCTCTACACACTCGTCATAGTGGGACTGGCCCTGATCAACGCGGGGGACACTCTCGGGATCGGCAGGTGGTGGGGGAACACCGCGCTGGTCCGGCGCTATCCGTTCCTCAAGTAAGCTCCGCGGCGCAGTCTCTGCGGGGATCAGTCGCGTCCTCTGGCCGGGGGCGTGGTTCTGCCTCACGAACGCGTGAGGCAGAACTCGTTGCCGTCGGGATCCCGCACGTGATCCAGTCCTCACGCTCGGCCTGAACCGTTGCCCCCAGCGCACACAGCCGCTTGACCTCTGCGACCGCGTCGGTGGTGCCCAGGTCGAGATGAACCCGGTTCTTGACCCGCTTGCTCTCCGGCACGAGTTGGAAGAAGATGCGCGGCAGCCTGCCGGCGGTGTGGACGAGCAGGACCGTAGGGTCGTCCTCCGGGTCGTCGACGCCCATGGAGCGCAGCCGTGCCAGCTCCTCCTCGTCGTACGGCGCGATCTCGTAGCCGTCCAGGGCCTGCGCCCAGAATCTGGCGGTCGAAGCCGGATGAGGGCTGTCGAAGACGATGTCCTTGATGGATGCCACAGGACTTCCCTTCAGAAACGGATGACGTCGGAGAATGGTGAGCCGAGCCACTGGTGGGATAACCGCCGAAAATCGTAGATCAGCTGAGGAAGCTCAGGCGGCGCTCAGCTAGGAAGGCGCTCGACGAGCTGACCGCGCGCCAAAGAGGGCACCGGCAGGGCCTGGGCGCCGCCGCTCACGCCGTACTCCATCACGCGTACGCACCCGTGATCGTGGTCCGCCACTTTCCGTAGGCGACCGTGGTGTCACGGAGTGCGACATCGGCGTAGCGTGGAGGAGACGCGTCTGAGGGCCGCCCATAGGGGCGAAGGAGGGCCGCCCATGGAAACCGTCGTCATTCGATCGTTGGAACCACTGATCGCCGAGTTGCGGGCACGAGGCTTCACTGTGGTGGCGCCGAAGGCTCGTGACAGGGTCATCCGGATGGACGAGATCGCCTCCGAGAGCGAGCTGCCCAGGGGGCACGGGGACGAGCAGGCGCCCGGCCGGTATCGATTGCGCGAGCGCGACGACGAGATGCTGTTCGGCTTCGCCGCGAGTCCCGACTCCGCGAAGCGCTACACACAGCCGCCCAGCCGGACCCTGTTCCGCATGAGGGGCGAGAACATCGAGGAGCCGGAGGCGGAGGTGCCGCGGGTAGCCCTGCTGGGCATACGCGCGTGCGATCTGGCCGCGCTGGCCGTGCAGGACCGGGTGTTCCTCGGGGGCAGGCATCCCGACCCCGACTACCGGAAGCGGCGGGAAGCGCTTTTTCTGGTGGCGGTGAACTGCGCCGTGCCTGGAGGGACGTGCTTCTGCGTCTCCATGGGCACCGGGCCGAAGGCGACCGCCGGCTACGACCTCGCGCTGACAGAGCTCGCCGGCCCGCACCGGTTCGTGGCCGACGCCGGCAGCGCGCGCGGCGCGGAGATCCTCCGGGCGCTCCCCCGCGTTCCGGCCGCCGAGGCCGATCTCGACGCGGCCGAGCGGGTCTCCCGTACGGCCGCCGAGCACATGGGACGGCAGGTGGACACCGAAGGGATCAAGGAGCGGGTGGCCGGCGCCCACGACTCGCCGCGCTGGCAGCAGGTCGCCTCCCGCTGCCTCACCTGCGCCAACTGCACCATGGTCTGCCCCACCTGCTTCTGCACCACAGTGGAGGACTCCACCGATCTCACTGAAGGGGCGGCCGAGCGGATCGAACGGTGGGACTCCTGCTTCACGCTCGGGTTCAGCGAGGTCGGCGGCTCGCCGGTGCGGGGGTCGGGGGCCGGGCGTTACCGGCAGTGGCTCACGCACAAGTTCTCCACCTGGTTCGACCAGTTCGGCACCTCGGGCTGCGTGGGCTGTGGCCGGTGCATCACCTGGTGTCCCGTCGGGATCGACGTCACCGAGGAGTTGGCCAACCTGCCATGACGGCCGAGGCGCGTCAGCCGCGCGCCGAGCGCGACGAACCGCGCCCGGGCCTGAGCCGTGCGTGCACGCCGGTCCGTCCGATGACGCCGGAGCTCTACCGGGTGCGTTCGCGGCGGGCCGACCGGGTGGACACGGTCACTCTCCAGCTCGTGCCCGTACGCGGCGGATGCCCGCCGTATCTGCCCGGCCAGTTCACCATGCTGTACGCCCCCGGGGTCGGCGAGGTCCCGATGTCGATCAGCGGCCGGGCCAGCTCCGGTGGATATGTCCACACCATCCGCGCGGTCGGCGCGGTCAGCGGCGCGTTGTGCGGCAAGCGGCCCGGAGACGTCGTCGGGGTGCGCGGGCCGTACGGCACCTGGTGGGACATCCCGGCCGCAGCGGAAATGGACGTGGTCGTCGCCGCGGGCGGGCTGGGCCTGGCGCCGCTGCGGCCCCTGGTGCGGGAGCTGGTGCGCCACCGCTCACGGTACGGGCGCATCAGTGTGATCGCGGGGACCCGTACGCCCGCGACCCTCGTCTACGGGCCGGAGCTGGCGCGCTGGCGCGGTAACGGCGTCGACGTCCAGGTGACCGTGGACCACCCCGATCACGTGTGGAAGGGGCCGGTCGGCCTGGTCACCCGGCTCCTCGACCGCATCGTCTTCGAACCGCGGCGCACGTTCGCCTTCGTGTGCGGCCCGGAGGCGATGATGCGGGCCACGGCCGACGACCTGGTGGGGCGTGGTGTGGCGGCTCGCCGGGTGGAGCTGTCGCTGGAGCGGAACATGAAATGCGGAATCGGCTGGTGCGGCCATTGCCAGCTCGGCCCGCTGTTCGTCTGCCTGGACGGCCCCGTGCTGAGCTATGAGCGCGCGGCGCGTCTGCTGGCCGTGAAGGAGCTGTGATGGGCGCATCCGGGAGAACACCGGCGAGGGGGCCGGGCGGCGCGCGGCCCCGGCTGGCGGTGTGGAAGTTCGCCTCGTGCGACGGGTGCCAGCTCACCCTGCTCGACTGCGAGGAGGAACTGCTGTCGGTGGCCGCCCAGGTGGAGATCGCCTACTTCCTGGAGGCCTCCAGCGCCCCCGGGCCGGGCCCGTACGACCTCTCGCTGGTGGAGGGGTCGATCACCACTCCGGACGACCTTGAGCGGATCCGGCACGTGCGCCGGGTGTCCACGCGCCTGGTCACCATCGGGGCCTGCGCCACGGCCGGGGGGATCCAGGCGCTGCGAGACTTCGCCGACGTGCGGGAGTTCCTGTCGGTCGTGTACGCCCGGCCCGACTACATCGCCACGCTGGACCGCTCGACACCGATCTCGGCCCATGTGCCGGTGGACTTCGAGCTGCGCGGCTGTCCCATCGACAAACGGCAACTGCTGGAGGTCGTCTCGGCCTTCCTCGCCGGGCGGCGCCCGGTCGTGCCGCCGAACAGCGTCTGCGTCGAGTGCAAGGCCCGTGGCAACGCCTGCGTCATGGTCGCCCACGGCACGCCCTGCCTCGGCCCGGTCACCCAGGCCGGCTGCGGGGCGCTGTGCCCGGCGTTCGACCGCGGCTGCTACGGCTGCTTCGGCCCCATGGAGAGCCCCAACGTGCGTGCCCTCAACCGGCAGCTGCGCGAGCTGGGAATGAGCACGCCCGAGCTGGTGCGGGTCTACCGGACCTTCAACGCCGGCGAGGAGCCCTTCCGGCAGGCGTCCGAGGACGCCGACCCGGAACTGCTCGGCCATGAGAAGGCACCGGGCGAGGACCGGGGAGGCCGACGGTGACCCACAAGACGATCACGGTCGGAGGCCTGTCCCGGGTGGAGGGGGAAGGCGCTCTGCTCGTACGCGCCCGCGACGGGCGCATCGAGGACCTGGAGCTGCGGATCTACGAGCCGCCCCGGTTCTTCGAGGCGCTGCTGCGTGGCAGGTCCTACACCGAGCCGCCCGACATCACCGCCCGGATCTGCGGCATCTGCCCGGTGGCCTACCAGATGAGCGCCTGCCAGGCCATCGAGGCCGCCTGTGGGGTCGAGGTCACCGGTCCGCTACGCGACCTGCGGCTGTTGCTGTACTACGGCGAATGGATCGAGTCACACACGCTGCACGTGTATCTGCTGCACGCGCCCGACTTCCTCGGCTACGACAGCGGCATCGCGATGGCGGCCGACCACCGGGACCTGATCCAGCAGGGGCTGGCGCTGAAGAAGGCCGGCAACGACCTGGTGGCGGCCATCGGCGGCAGGCCCATCCACCCGGTGAACGTCCGCGTCGGGGGCTTCTACCGCGTGCCCTCCCGCCGCGAACTGGCCCCCGCCGCCGAGCGACTGCGCCGCGCCCGTGAGATCGCCCTCCGAACCGTCTCCTGGGTGGCCGGCTTCGACTTCCCCGACGTCGAACACGGCTACCGCTTCCTGGCGCTGCGTCACCCCGGCGAGTACGCGATCCTGTCCGGGGCCCTGATCACCAGCGACGGCGGGAGCTTCGGCGTACGGGAGTGGCCCGAGCATGTGATCGAGGAGCAGGTGCCGCACTCGACGGCGCTGCACGCCCGGCTCGACGGCTCCCCTGGCTATCTCGTCGGGCCGATGGCCCGCTACAGCCTCAACTCCGCCCAGTTGTCGCCGCTCGCGCGGGAGGCGGCCGCGGCGGCGGGACTCGGGCCCGCCTGCCGCAACCCCTTCCTGAGCATCGTCGTGCGGGCGGTGGAGATCGTGCACGCCTGCGACGAGGCCCTGCGGATCATCGATGATCTGGCCGAGCCCGACGCGCCGTACGTGCCCGTCGAGCCCCGCGCCGCCACCGGCCACGGAGCCTCGGAGGCGCCGCGCGGGACGCTCTACCACCGCTACCGCATCGACGCCGACGGGTTGATCGGCGAGGCCGACATCGTGCCCCCGACCTCGCAGAACCAGGCGCGTATCGAGGCGGACCTGCGGCATCTGATCGAGCCCCGGCTCGACCTGCCCGAGGAGGAGCTGGCCACGCTGTGCGAGCGCGCCATCCGCAACCACGATCCCTGCATCTCCTGTTCGGCGCACTTCCTCCACCTCCATGTCGACTCGCGATGACATCGTGGTGATCGGCCTCGGCGGGGACGGCCGGGGCGACGACGCCGCGGGCCTCGAGGTCGTACGGCGACTGCGCGGCCGCCTCTCGTCGTCCGTCGTGATCGTGGAGAGCGCCGGAGACCCGGCCCAGCTTGTCGAGGCCTGGACCGGCGCCCGTCTGGCCGTCGTGATCGACGCCGTCTCCTCCGGTGCGGCGCCGGGCACGGTGCATCGCCGGACCGGCGTCGAGGGCGGGCCGTCCTGGCACGGCAGCTCCCACTCCTTCGGCCTGGCCGACGCCGTCGACCTCGGCCGTGTGCTCGGCCGCATGCCCGCCCAGCTCGTCGTCATCGGCGTCGAGGGCGGAGACTTCACGATCGGCGCGCCGATCACGCCGCCGGTGCTGTCCGCGATCGACGCCCTCGTGCGGGAGCTGGAGGAGAGATTCCGGCAGGATTCCCCATGACGCGCCGGTCCGTGACGTGGACGGCCGGGACACGGTCTTTCGGCCCTGGCCCAGGGAACAGAGACCCTATTTCGCGACATCCGTCCCGGGGGAATCTGGCCAGGTGAAGCGGATCGCACTGCTGGCAGGCACGCTCGGCGCCGTGATCGCCGGAGGCGTGCTCCACCTCCTCGGAGCCGGCCCAGCCGGTGACGCCCTCTGGGCGGGCGGCACCGTCCTGGCGCTCGCCCCCGCCGCCTGGTGGGTGGCCTCCGCCCTACGCGCCGGCAGGCTCGGCGTCGACGCGATCGCGGTGCTCGCCCTCGCCGGTGCGCTCGCCGTACGGGAGTTCCTCGCCGGAGCGCTGATCGCCGTGATGCTGGCGGGCGGCAGGGTCCTGGAGGACTACGCGCTGCGACGGGCACGCCGCGATCTGACCGCCCTGTACGAACGGGCGCCACGGTCCGCCCGGCGCTACGAGGAGGGCGTCCCCCGCCTGATCGGGGCCGAGGAGGTGCGCCGGGGAGATCGGCTGCTGGTGCCCGGCGGCGAGCTGGTGCCGGTCGACGGCGTCGTCGAGTCCGGCTCCGCGCTGCTGGACGAGTCCGCGCTCACCGGCGAGTCGCTGCCGGTCGAGCACCGGACGGGGGAAAGCGTGGCCAGTGGCGTGGTCAACGCCGGGCAGGCGTTCGACATGCGTGCCACGGCGACGGCAGACGACAGCGCCTACGCGGGTGTGGTGCGGCTGACGCGGGAGACGGAGGCGGGGTCCGCCCCGGTCGTCCGGCTCGCGGACCGGTTCGCGGCCTGGTTCCTGCCGGCCACGCTCCTGCTGGCCGCAGGCGCCTGGCTGATCTCTGGCGAGCCGGTGCGGGCGGTCGCCGTGCTCGTCGTGGCCACACCCTGCCCGTTGCTGCTGGCCGCCCCCGCCGCCATCGCCTCCGGCCTGTCTCGCACCGCGCGGCAAGGTGTCGTGGTGAAGGGCGGCGGAGCACTGGAGACCCTGGGCCGGGCGCGGACGCTCGTCCTCGACAAGACCGGCACCCTCACCGAGGGCCGCCCGCAGGTGATGGACGTGGTCGCGGCCCCCGGCGGGGACTCCGACGAGGTCCTGCGACTGGCGGCCGCGGTGGACCAGATGTCCTCACACGTGCTGGCCGCCGCCATCGTGCGCGCGGCGCACGGGCGGCGTCTGGCCCTGCCCGCTCCCGAGGACGTGTCGGAGGTGCCGGGCACGGGCACGTCGGCGCTGGTCAAGGGGCGCCGTGTCCGCGTGGGCAAGGCCACGGGCGCGCGGTCCTCCCCCTGGGAGGCCGCTCAGCGCGCACGCGCCGCTCTCGACGGCGCGATGACCGTCTGGATCACGGTGGACGACCAGGTGAGCGGCGTCATTCTGCTGCGCGACGCCGTCCGCGGGGATGCGGGCCGCACGCTGCGGCGGCTGCGCGCCGCCGGAATCGAGCGGGTCGTGATGCTCACCGGCGACCGTGCCGACGTGGCCGAGACCGTCGCCGGCGTGCTGGGGATCGACCGCGTGCTGGCCGAGCAGACCCCGGCGGCCAAGGTCGAGGGGGTGCGGGACGAGGCGCGGCGGGCGACGACCATGATGGTGGGCGACGGGATCAACGACGCACCGGCGCTGGCCGCGGCCGACGTCGGCGTGGCGATGGGGGCCCGCGGTGCGGCCGCCTCCGCCCAGACGGCAGACGTGGTGTTGACGGCCGACCGGCTCGATCGGATCGCGGACGCGATGGACGTGGCACGCCGCACACGGCGGATCGCCGTCCAGAGCGCGGGAACCGGAATGGCGCTGTCTCTGATCGCCATGGCCGTCGCCGCCGTGGGCGCGCTGCCGCCCAGCGCCGGCGCCGTGCTGCAGGAGGCCATCGACGTCGCCGTGATCCTCAACGCGCTTCGCGCCCTGCGCCCGATCCGGGGGACCCGGCTGCCCCTCGACCGGCCGACCTCCGAGTTGCTGCGGCGTTTCGAGCGAGAGCACGCCGATCTGCGCCGGCCGCTCGAACTCATCCGGGACGTGGCCGGCCGCCTGGGCCGGCGCGACCCCCGCGAGGCGCTGGCGGACCTCCGTGACGTCCACGTGTTCCTGACTCGCGACCTCCTGCCGCACGAGCACGACGAGGAGGCGCGGCTGTATCCCGCCATGGTGCGGCTCCTTCGCGACCCTGAGGCCACGGTCACCATGAGCAGGGCCCACGCCGAGATCGACAAGCTCGTCCGCCGGTTGGGCCGTCATCTCGACCTCGCCGCGGACGACGGTCTGCGCCCGGAACAACTCGACGACCTGCGGGCCTGCCTGTACGGCCTGTACGCCGTGCTCACCCTCCACTTCGCTCAGGAGGAGGAGGCATACTTCTCTCTCGCCTCCAGCTCTTCGTGATGGCGCCTACCCGTCAGGCCGGCTGTTTCGTGACCGGGTGCGTGCGCGACGGCGTCTCCATCGCCACACCTCGTCGGCGCCCCAGACGACGAGAGGGAAGGGAAGGAGGAGCACGAACTGAGCCGGCTCGGGCGGCGCCGTGCCGAAGACCGCGCGGAACGGCGGCACGAGGACGACCACGGCGGCGAAGGCGATCTCGAACGCGATCCCCCACAGCAGCAGCCGGTTGCTGGTCACGCCGATGGCCCGCAGGGACGCCGATTGGGTGCGTGCGGCGAAGGCGGTGCCGATCTGGCAGACCACGATGCCCAGGAAGGTCATGGTGGTGGCCTGCTGCCAGGTGTGGTGCAGCGCCGAGCCGGGTCCCGTGGCCGCGCCCGGATGCCAGCCGCCCAGCAGGAGCGTGCCGAAGAAGGCCCCCAGCACCAGAACCGCCGACACTCCGCCGAGCAGACCCCAGGCACGGGCCAGCATGGCGCCCTGGATCACCCCCTCAGATCGGCGACGGGGCGGGCGGTTCATCAGGCCGGGTTCCGCGGGTTCGCGGCCCAGGGCGAGCGCGGGCAGCGTTTCGGTGCCCAGGTCGATCGCGAGGAGCTGGAGCACGGTGAGCGGGAGCGGGACCCTGCCTCCGGACAGCGCGAACACGAGGAACGGGATCACCTCGGGTGTGGCGTGGGCGAAGATGTAGCAGATGAACTTGCGTACGTTGTCGTAGACGCGCCGGCCCGCCTGCACGGCGTCGACGATCGTGGCGAAGTTGTCGTCGGTCAGCACCATGGTGGCCGCTTCGCGGGCGACGTCGGTCCCCGAGACCCCCATCGCGACGCCGATGTCGGCACTGCGCAGGGCGGGGGCGTCGTTGACTCCGTCACCCGTCATCGCCACCACGTGGCCCTCGGCCCGCAGCGCATCGGCGATGCGCAGCTTGGCCTCCGGCGAACTGCGCGAGAAGATCAGCTCGTTGCCCTTGCGGAGCAGGGCGTCCAATTCGTCGTCGGTCATCGCGTCCAGTTCGGACCCCGTCACCACCTGAGTGCGGTCGCGGGCGATGCCGACCCGCTTGGCGATCATCGCCGCGGTGAGCCCGTGGTCGCCCGTGACCACGATGAGCCGGATTCCCGCCGTATGGCAGCGAGCGACCGCGTCGGGCACCTCGGGGCGGGGCGGGTCGAGCATGGCGACGACACCGAGGAAGGTCAGCTCGGCCTCGGCATGCTCACGCCGGGCAGGCAACGGCACGCCGGCGTCGAGGGGACGCCGGGCCACTGCGAGCAGGCGCAGCCCTTGGGACGCGTAGCCGTCCACCACCTCGGCGATCTCCGCGCGGTCCCGCTCCCCGATCGGCCGCGTCGCGCCGTCGGCGGTCATCATCATCGTGGTGCGTTTGAGGACCTCCTCCGGAGCGCCTTTGGCGTGCACCCACGGCGTCCCGTCGACCGTGTCGACCGTCGACATCATCCGCAGAGAGGGATCGAAGTGGAACTGCCGTCGCCGCTCGCCGTTGTGGCCGCTCTCCCCGAGTGAGACGCTCATCCGGAGCAGGGCGATCTCGGTCGGGTCCCCCGTCTCGGCCGGTTCGAGAGCGGCGTTGTTGCAGCGGGCGGCCACCCCTGCGACCGCCCTCAGCGGCGGTGAAGACGAGAGGCCGGCCCACTTTCCGCCGGTGTTCCGGATCGGGCCGGCGCTGGTCCAGATGTCGGTCACACGCATCCGGTTGAGCGTGAGCGTGCCGGTCTTGTCCGTGCAGATCACGGTGGTGGAGCCGAGGGTCTCCACGGCGCTCAGCCGCTTGACCACCGCGCCGCCGCGGGCCAGCGCCCGGACCCCGACGGCCAGGGCGAGGGTGATGGTGGGCAGCAGTCCTTCGGGGACGTTCGCGACCAGCAGGCCGACGGCGAACTTGAACGCGTCGGCCAGCGGGAGGCGTGCCACCAGGGCGGCGACGGGCAGGACGGCCGCGCCCGCCGTGACCGCGACGATCGCGATCAACCAGGCGACCCGTTTGACCTGAAGTTCCAGCGGCGACTCGTCCCTGCCGACGCGCTGGGAGAGCGCGGCTATCCTGCCCAGCTCCGTGTGCATTCCGGTGGCGAACACCAGCGCCCGAGCCTGCCCACCGGTGCATGTGGTGCCGCTGAACAGCAGGTCTCGCGCCTGGAGCAGCGGACCGGCGCGATCGTCGAAGGCGGCGGACCTGTACGCGGTCAACGACTCGCCGGTCAGCGTCGACAGGTCGATCTCCGCCGCGCCGTCGAGCATCCGGGCGTCGGCCGACACCCGGTCACCCTCCTCGACGACCAGCACATCACCTGGCACGAGCCCGCCGGCGTCGATCACCTGGAGCCCGCCGTCCCTGACGACCTTGGCCTTGGCCGGCAGGTAGCGGGCCAAGGTCTCGACGGCGTGCTCGGCCTGCTGCTCCTGCGCGAAGGCCAGGAGCGCGTTCAAGACGATCACCAAGATGATCGCGATGGTGAGCGGAGCCGTGTGCGCCGCCATCGCCAGACCCGCCGCCGCCCACAGCAGCAACGCCAGCGGATGGGTGAACTGGCGGCCGAGCTCTTTCGCCCAGTTCCCCCGGGCCTTCCTGACCAGCTGGTTCGGCCCGTACACCACAAGGCGACGTGCAGCTTCCCTGGAGGACAGCCCGGTAGGACGCGTCCGCAGATCACGGAACAGCCGGACGACGGGTTCCCGCGGATCCGACGGCCGGCCTTCGGTTTCCGACATCGGCGACCACCCTCAGAATCGACCTGGTTCGCGCCGCTCGTCCCCCTCCCCCATCGGGCGCTGCGGCGAGGCGCCGTCAGGCGAGCACGACTTCATGCGGCACCGCGCCGTGTCTCGCTCGCGCGCAGGGCGTCGCACAGCAGCACGGTGAGCACGGCCGCGGCGGCGGCCATCGCCCAGCCGAGCGGCGGCAGCGGCGCGAGGGCCAGCGGCGCCCCGAGCACGGGCACCGCCGTCACGAGGGCCTGCAGGATCAGCGTGGCCGACACGGCCGCCGCCACCGCGCGGCCGTGCCACCAGTCGCGTTCGAACGTCCGCCGGCGCGCCCTGACCACGTACGCGAGGGTCAGGCGGGCGAAGACCAGGGCGAGCACGGCCTGGGTGCGCACCTGCTCGTCGCTCCAGCCGAGCCGCCTGGCCGTCTCCACGACGGCGAACACCAGCGCCGCGACGACCACCGAGCGCACGAGGATGCGGCGCAGCACCCGCCACGACAGGAGCCCGTCGCGGCGCGGGCGCAGGGCGAGCGGGTCGCCCGCCGGCCGGTCCACGCCCAGCGCGATCGCCGGGATGCCGTCCAGGACCAGGTTGATCCAGAGCAGGTGCACCGGCAGCAGCGGCACGACCATGTCGGGCCAGACGAGCAGGCCGGTCAGGACGATGAGGATCTCCGCGAGGTTGCCGGTGAGCAGGTAGCCGATCATCGAGGCCACGTTGTGGTGCAGGCGGCGGCCCTCCCGCACGCCGGTCACGATCGTGCCGAGCTCGCCGTTGGTCACCACGACGGCGGCGGCCTCGCGGGCGACGTCCGTGCCCTCATCTCCGGCCATGGCCACGCCGACGTCGGCGTGGCGCAGCGCCGGGGCGTCGTTCACGCCGTCGCCGGTCATCGCCACCACTTCGCCGCGTTCCTTCAGGGCCCGCACGAGGCCGAGCTTGGTCTCCGGGTCGACCCGTGCCACGACGGCGGCCTCGGGCAGCAGCGCCCGCCCGCCGTCCCCCTCGATCGTCGCGCCGGTGACGAGCGGCTCGGGGTCGATGCCGACCTCCTTGGCGACGGCGCGAGCGGTCTCCGCGTGGTCACCGGTCACCATCACGACCCGGATGCCGGCGCCCCGGCAGTCGGCCACGGCCCGGCGGGCCGAGGCCCGGATCTCGTCCCGAAGTGCCACCAGACCGATCGGACGCAGCCCGGCGGCGTCGAGGTCACCCGTCCGTCCCTCCGCCAGTGCGAGCACCCGCAGCCCGCTCCGGGCCAGCCCTGGCACAGCCTCCGCCAGCCGGTCGGTCTGCCCGCCGGGCGCGCAGCGGGCCAGCACCGCCTCCGGCGCCCCCTTGACGGTCAGCAGCGGCGGCCCGCCGTCCGGCGCGGTGACCACGGCCATCGACCGGGTCTCGGCGTCGAAGGGACGCGCGTCGAGTCTGGCCTCGGTGGGCGGCAGCCGTACGCCGTGACGGGCGGCCGCGTCGGCCAGCGCCACGTCCACCGCGTCGCCCAGCCCGTCGCGGGCGTCGTTGCAGCGCAGCGCGGCCCGCCACAGATCGGCGCCAGGGACGGTGACATGGTCGGCCACGGTCAGGTGGCCGGTGGTGAGCGTGCCGGTCTTGTCGGTGGCGATGACGGTGGTGGCGCCCATGGCCTCGATGGCCGGCAGCCTGCGCACGATCACTCCGAGACGGGCCATCCGCTGCGCGCCCAGAGCCAGCGCGGTGGTGACGGCGGCGGCCATGCTCTCGGGTACCGCGGCGATGGCCAGCGCCACCCCGGCCAGAATGATGTCGATCAGGGCGGCCTCGCCCCTGCTCACCCGGGTCAGCCCGATGAGCACCATGATCATTCCCGCCGCGACCGCCAGCAGGCCGATGCGCCGCGACACCTGTCCGAGTTCGATCTCCAGCGGCCCCTTGCCCCCGCCGCCGAGGGCGGAGGCGATGCGCCCCACCTCGGTGCCGGATCCCGTGCGCAGCACCTCGGCCGTACCCGAGCCGCGCACGACGAGCGTGCCGGAGAAGACCTCGCCCGCGCGGTCGCCGAGGGGCACACCCGGGCCGCCCGCGCCGCCCGCGTGTTTCTCGGCCGACAGCGACTCCCCCGTCAGCGGCGCCTCGTCCACGGCGAGCGCGCCCGCCTCGACCAGCCGGGCGTCGGCGGGGACCCTGTCCCCGGCCGCGACGGTGACGATGTCGCCCGGGACGACCTCGGCCGCCGGGATCCGGCGTACGACGTCGCCGCGCACGACGGTCGCCATCGGCGCGGTGAGGGTGCGCAGGGCCCGCACGGCCTTGTCGGCCCTGGTCTCCTGGGTGACCCCGATGACGACGTTCACCAGCAGGATGGCCAGGATCGCCGCGCCCTCGGGCACCTCGCCGAGCACGAGGAGCGTGACCAGACCGGCGACGAGCAGCAGGACGGACATCGGATCCGCGAGCTGGCGGGCGGCCCGGACGAGCAGGTTGGGCGGTTTCGGCTGGGGGATCTCGTTGGGCCCGTGCTCGGCCAGGCGGCGCGCGGCCACTTCCTCGGTCAGCCCGGTCAGGGTCCGCACAGCGGGTTCCATGCCCTCAGCAGATCACCCGGGTATCGGCGACGGCTCCGGGCGAAAGCCATCGGCCCAGAGGACCTTCGGCCCCGGCGGAGGGGCACAGCGAGAAGACCATCGGGAAGCACGGCTCCGACCTGCCGAGCACGCCCGACGCGCAGCGCGCACCCCCGCCGCCACCCTGGCGGCCCGCTCACGACCCGGCCGCCGGGGTCGAAGCCCGTCCGAGAACCTCGGGACCAGGGTCCCTGCCGAGAGGGGGAGGAGGCCCCTGGAGGTCTGCCGGGCGCCGGTCGACGCTGGGAGCATGGCTCCAACCGTTGCCGAGGCATGTGACGTCCTGCTGCGTGACGGCGGGGTGGCGCACATCCGGCCGTTGCGGCCGTCGGACCGGGACGCCCTGCACGCGCTGATCGGGAGGTCCTCGCCGCGCTCGGCCTACCTGCGGTTCTTCACCGGCGGCGCCGCCTCGGCCCACGCCTACATGGATCGGATCACCGGCCCCGGCTACCGCGGGCGCGCGCTGGTCGCCCTGGTCGGCGGCCTCGTGGTCGGCGTCGCCGAATGCATCCCCGACCCGGACGGCGCGGAGGCCGAGCTGGGGATCCTGCTGGACGACCTGGTGCACGGCCAGGGGCTCGGCACGCTGCTGCTCGAACACATCGCGCTGGACGCGGCGGACGCGGGCATCGAGGATCTGGTCGCCACCGTCCTGTCCGAGAACCGGGCGATGCTGCGCGTCCTGAACGATCTCGGCCTGCCCGTGGAGAGGCGGTACGAGCACGGGCAGGTCGAGATCCGCATCGCCACGCGGCCCACGGAGAGCCTGGTGGCCGAGATCGAGGCCCGGGCACACGAGGCGGAGCGCAACTCCCTCGCACACGTGTTCACCCCGTGCTCGGTCGCCGTGATCGGGGCCAGCCGTCGTCCGGAGCGCGTGGGGAATCGAGTGCTGCGCAACCTGGTCGACGGGGGTTTCCCCGGGCCGATCTATCCCGTCAATCCCCGGGCCGCCGAGGTGCGCGGCCTGCCGGCCTATCCCGACCTCGCCTCGCTGCCCGGACCGGCCGAGCTGGCGGTGATCGCCGTCCCGGCCCCGGCCGTGCTCGGCGTCGCCCGCGAGTGCGCCCGTCACGGGGTGCGCGCCCTGGTCGTCCTCACCGCCGGCTTCGCCGAAGCCGGCGGACGCGAGACGCAACGGGAACTGCTGCACGTCTGCCGCGAGGCCGGCATGCGGCTGGTCGGGCCCAACTGTCTCGGCATCGTGAACACCGTGGCCCGCCTGCACGCCGGCTTCCTGCCCGGACGCCCACCCGCGGGTCCGCTGGGACTGATGTCCCAGTCGGGCGCGGTCGCGGCCGCCGTCATCGAGCGTGCCGGACGGCTCGGCCTCGGCGTCTCCTCGTTCGCCTCCGTCGGGAACAAGGCGGACGTCAGCGGAAACGACCTGCTCGAATACTGGGAAGACGATCCCGCCACCCGCGTCATCGCCCTGTATCTCGAATCGTTCGGCAACCCGCGCAGGTTCGGCCGGATCGCCCGCAGGATCAGCGCCCGCAAACCGATCATCGTCGTGAAAAGCGGACGCAGCGCCTCGGGGAGCCGGGCCGTCCACTCGCACACCGCGGCCGCGGCGACCCCCGATGTCGCGGTGGACGCGCTGCTGCGGGCATGCGGCGCGATCAGGGAGGACAGCGTCCAGGATCTGCTCGACACCGCCCGGCTGCTGGCCTGTCAACCGCTTCCGGACGGTCCCCGGGTCGCGATCGTCGGCAACTCCGGCGGCCCCCAGGCGATGACCGCGGACGCCTGCGAGCGGCTCGGCCTGGTCGTGCCGGACCTGCACCCCGCCACCGCACAGGCGCTGCGTGCCCGGCTCCGCCCGGCCGCGGCCGTCGGCAACCCCGTCGACCTCACCGCCGAGGCCGACGCCGCCGACTTCGCCTTCGCGATCGCGACCGTCCTGGCCGACCCGGGCGCCGACGCCGTGATGGTCGTCTACACCCCGCCCTTCGGCGCAGGGCTGAACGCGACCAGGGAAGCGATCGCGACCGCCACCACGGGGGCAGCGAAGCCCGTGCTCGCCTGCCTGGCCGGGCACGACGAGCTGATCGACGGCCGCGTGCCCGCGTACGCCTTCCCCGAGCAGGCCGTGCACGCCCTCGCCCAGGCCGTCGGCCATGCCGCGTGGCGCGCCCGGCCGGCTGCCCCGATGGGAGACGTCCCGGGCATCGACGTCGCCGCCGTCCGGCGGATCGTCGCAGCGGACCTGGCCGCCCACCCCGAGGGACGCTGGCTGGACGAGCGCACGACGACCCGCCTGCTGTCGGCCTACGGCGTCCACGTCACCGAATCCGTCACCGTCGACGGACCCGAGGCCGCCGCCGAGGCGACCGCGCTCACCGGACTACCCGCCGTGCTCAAGGCGACCGGCCCACGCCTCGTCCACAAATCCGACGTCGGCGGCGTCCGGCTCGGTCTGCGGACACCTGAGCAGGTCCGGCACGCCTACCGGGAGATGTCGGCCCGCCTCGGCCCCGCCATGCAGGGAGCGATCGTCCAAGCCATGGCCGATGAGGGCACCGAACTGATCATCGGAGGCGTCGCGCACGAGACGTTCGGGCCACTGATCATGGTGGGGCTCGGCGGTGTCGCGACCGAGCTGCTCGCCGACCGCGCCTTCCGCGTGCCGCCGATCGACCGCACGGAGGCCGGGAGAATGATCGGCGAGCTGCGTTGCGCGCCCCTCCTGCACGGTTATCGAGGCCGGCCGGAGGCCGACCTCCCCTCGCTGGCCGACCAGATCGTGCGCGTCGGCCGCCTGATGGACGACCAGCCTGACATCGCCGAACTCGACCTCAACCCCGTCATCGTGACGCCGGGCGGGGCGGTGGCCGTGGACGCGCGCGTACGGCTCGCGCCCGCCCCGCCTCTCCCCTCCCCCTTCCGGCGCCGTCTCCGATGAACACGTATCGGGAAGCCACCGAAGACGAGTGCGGCTCTCGTACGGACGCGCGTCAGGGCTGAATGTTCTCCAGGTCCTCCAGGAGGCTGGAGTGCGTCGGCCGCCACCCGAGGGCCTCCCGGGTGTGGGCGCTGGACGAGGGCTGGTCCATAGCGAAGATCGGGCCGAACGGGCCGAAGTTCTCCTGCGGGACCTCCCCCACCGGCAGGTCCAGCCGCCGGCCGATGACCGTCGCTATGTCCCGCACCGCGTCACCCTCGTCGGCGACGGCGTGCCAGGACGTCCCGGCCGGCGCCGACTCAAGGACCAGGCGGAACAGGACCGCCGCGTCGAGCGCGTGCACGGCCGGCCAGCGCTGGGTGCCGTCGCCCGGGTAGCCGGCCACTCCGGTGCGGCGCGCCGCATCGACCAACAGACCGGCGAATCCGCCCTGTCCCTCGTTGTGGACCGTGCGCGGCATGCGGACAGCCATGCCACGCAGGCCGCGCGAGGCGAGATCCAGCAGTGCTGTGACCGAACGGCCTCGGCCCCCCACCGGTCCGTCGGCCGGCAGCGGATCGGCCTCGGTGGAGGCGCGCCCCGGCACCCAGGGCGTACCCGAGACCGTGACGATCGGGCGGTCGCTGCCGATCAGTTCCTGCCCCAGCGCGGCGAGAGCGGCGCTCTCCTCCGCGACGGCCTGCGCGAGCGCGTCCGGGCTGCCGTAGTCGCGTCCGAACGCCAGACTGATCACGCCGTCGGATTGTGCAGCGCCGGAACGCAGGACGTCGAGGTCCGCCAGATCTCCTCGCAGCACCGTGGCGCCGGCGCTCTCAAGGGCCTGCGCGGAGCCGTCCGAGCGAGCCAGTGCGAGAACGGTGTGGCCGTTGCCGAGCAGTTCGGCGACTACGGCGGAGCCGATGGTGCCGGTGCCGCCGGTGACGAAGACGTGCATGAGCCCTCCCCAAAGTGATGAGACCTTTGTCCCATCACCGACCTTACATGGTGACGGGACAACAGTCGCATCACCTATCCTGGTCTCATGGCCAGATGGCAACCGGGGGCGGCCCAGCGACTCGTCGTAGCGGCCGTCGACCTGTTCACCGAGCAGGGGTACGACGCCACCACGGTGACGCAGATCGCCGAGCGCGCCGGCGTCACCAAGAGCACCTTCTTCCGGCACTTCTCCGACAAACGTGAAGTACTGGTGGCCGGTCAGGAGACGCTCAGCAGGCTGCTCGCCGACGGCATCGCCGAGGCGCCCGCGAGCGCCAGCCCGCTTCAGGCGGTGGCAGCCGGTCTCGAGCGCGCATCGAGCGCCATGGGCCCGGCGAACCGTGAACTCGGCCCCCGCCTCAAAGCGGCCGTGGCGGCCAGCTCCGAACTTCAGGAGCGCGACGCCCTCAAGAGCGTCGGTCTCGCGGCCGCCATGACAGCCGCGCTCATCGACCGGGGTGTCCCCGAGCCGACGGCGCATCTCGCCGGCGAGCTGGGAGTCCTCGCGTTCAAACGGGGCTACGCCCGGTGGTGCGAAAGTGGTCGTGACGACGCGGGAGGGCTCGCGCCTCACGCGCTGGCGGCCTTGGAGGACCTGCGCGCGGCGACCGCGTCGCTGGGCTGATCGATGCCGCCCGGCCGTCGCCGGCCGTGCCCGGCGGGGTTTGTTTCAGCGAGGCGCCGGATACGGGGCGAACGTAGGCGTCAGGACAGAGCGAGCACGCAGAACACGTCGCCCTCCGGGTCGGCCAGGACCGTCCACGGGTTCGACGTTGGTCACCCGGGTCCCTCGCTGGAATCACCCCAGCCGAGCGCGTCCGCCCAGAACCGCCCGAGCGCCACGTCGTCCCGCGCCTTGAAATCCATCTGGACAAGTCGCAGTGCCACGCCGCCAACGCTATGCCCGAGCGACGGACCGGGTTGAACCGCGCACCTTCCGCTCAGCCGGCGCCAACGGGCAGATCGGGGAGGGAGTCTCCGGGGAAGCCGTAGCACGGGTGAACCTCGCACCGCATCATCCCGGCTCGAACGCAGGGGTCCCCGGCCATGATCTCCGCGGCTTCTTCGGCCGGCACGGTCATGATCGCGACGCCCGCCACGGTGTCGGAGGCGACCGGGCACAGGATCGCGATCACCCCCTCGGCGCGCAGCGAGACCATACGCCGCTGGTGTTCGAGTTCGATCGCGTCAGCGCCGTCCATGGTTCGCTCCGGCCCCCACGAAAGGAGCGCCAGGCTATAGGGCTTCGCGGTCGCGGCCAGAGCCCGGATCTGTTCGTCGGTCACGCTCGTGCTCATGACGTCTCCCTACTTCTCGATGCGCTCGGCCAGCGAGACGATGATTCCTTCGGGCCCGCGGACGTAGGCCATCCGCCACACGCCTTCGTATTCGCCGACGCCTCCCACCAGGCCGTAGCCGTCGGCGGCGGCGTGCTCGACCGCGGCATGGAGGTCGTGCACCTCGAAGGCGACGTTGCGCAGGCCCAGCTCGTTGGCCGGCGCGGCAGGCGAACCCGAGAGGTGATCCGGCCGCGTGAAGCTCGACAGCTCCAGCGTCGTGCCTCCGCCGGGCGCTCGCAGCATGACGATCTCGGTGCGGGCGCCGGTCATGCCGATCACCGTGTCCAGGAACTCGCCTTCGACGGCCATCTTCGGATCGGCCTCCAGACCGAGGCCGACGAAGAACGCCGTCACGGCATCGAGGTCGGCGACGGTGATGCCGACGTGGTCGAAGCGCCTGATGAATGTCATCGGATCCCCTCCGGGTTTCTTTAAGAGACGCCGAAAAGGTAACACCCGAAGTTCCGTAAGGGAACCCCAGTTGCTAGATTGCTGCCATGCAGCGAACGCGGTTCGGGGACATGGCGTGTTCCATCGCGCGCACCTTGGACGTGATCGGCGAGCCCTGGTCGCCGCTGATCCTGCGCGACGTGTGGGCCGGGGTGCGCCGTTTCGACCACATCCAGGCCGACCTGGGGATCTCCCGCAAGGTGCTCACCGAGCGGCTCAACCACCTGGTCGAACAGGGTGTGCTCGAGCGGCTGCCCTACGACGCCCGCCCCCGCTACGAGTACCACCTCACCGCCAAGGGCGCCGATCTCGTCGAGATGCTCATGGTGATGGCCCGGTGGGGTGACCGCTGGCTCGCCGGCGAGGCCGGGCCTCCCGTCCTCTACCGTCACCATGCCTGCGGCCAGATCGGCCACGTCGACCCACGCTGCAGCCACTGCGGAGAGCCGATGCACGCCGACGACGTCGACCTCCTCCCCGGCCCGGGCGCGGCCTGAAGACCATGAGAAGCAGGTCGACCGCGCGCCGAACACGGTTGCCGAGAGGAGTACGCCTTGTCCGCCAGCACGGTCGCCGGCCGCCTGCGGGGGCGGCCCAAGCCCCGGCGTGCAATCCGGATCGTGTTCAGCACGCGCTGGAAGTACGGGCTGTCACCGTGCTGGCCAGGGCTGAGGATCCGCGCGAGGGGACGGCAGCGCCGGTCGGCGACCAGGTGAATCTTGGTCCTCAGCCCACCGCGGGAGCGACCCAAGGCCTCCCGATGCGTCATCGTTTTGTGATCTACGACCTCCCCCTTGGCGGGACATCGGCCGGTGGCGAATGCCGGGCCCCAGCGGCATGCTGATGAGCCCGCACGACAGTGGAGTCCACACTCACCGTCCAGTCCTGGCCGTCGACCTCATCGCATCCCGCCCTCAGTCTGTCCAGGATCTGCTCCCACGTGCCGTCCATCGACCAGCGGCGATGCCGGTTGTAGACCGTCTTCCAGTTCCCGTAGCAAGGCGGCAGATCACGCCAGGGAATGTTGGTCCGGACCCGAAAGAAAACGCCATTGATCACCGTCCGGTGGTCGGCCCACCGGCCACCCTGCCGAGGATTGACCGGGAGCAGCGGCGACAGCCGCTGCCACTCCTCATCGGACAAGTCATGACGATTCGGGCGATCTTCCACGTGACTGATCTACACCAAACCACCACTGAAGATCCACGGGGCACGCCTTAGGGCCGAGACCCGTTCGCATTTAACCAATGGCGTCGCGGAAACCGCAGTGCTTGAATGCCGCAGTGGCCTTGGACGCGGGGGAACTGCTGGCAGCGCACGATCGCAGCCTGCGTGGCTCCGGTTCGGCGCATCCGCGGTTGGGCACCGTGGTCGAGCGGATCGGACCGCTGACCCTCACGCACTACGGCACCCACTGCATTGTCGACCACCCCGCCCTGGACGCCTCGACCTCGGCCGCGCAGCTTGCTACGCAAGTGCAGCAGAGCGCGGCCGCGCGTGTGGAACCTGTGCAGTGGCGCGTGTTCGCCCACGACGCAGAAGCGTCGCAGCTGACGGCCTCGCTCGAAGCGGCAGGTTTCACCGCGGGATGGGAGCGCAGTGTCCTGGTCGGCGAAGTCGCCGAGCTCCACTTCCCCCAGCTGCAGCCGGAGTGGAAAGTTGAATCGGTCCGGTGGGACGAGCTGCAGGCGCAGCAGGCGCTCGACCTCTCCGCCAGCTCCGGGCCGCACCGCGTTCCCCTGTCGGCCTGGCACGCGATGGGCTCGACCCCATACTGGGACGTCGACGTCCGTGTGCTGACCCACCACGGAAGGGTTACCGCGGCCTGCTGGCTGGAGACCGTCCGGGGCACCGCGTTCGCTGCTGTCGGGGGCCTGACCGCGTCACGTCCCGAACTGCTCGCCAAGCTGCCATGGTGGCGGTTCCAGCCGCCGACGAAGGGGTTCCTGGTCGCCGAGGCCGACGGGCAGCTGCGCAGCGCCCTTATGGCCGTTGGGTTACGGGACGTCACGACGGTCCGGTCCCACCACTGGACACCGCCGGGCGAGCCCGCTGCGACCCCGCCCGCGAGGCATTCTCTCCACGACGCCGGGTCCGGACGGATAGCGCGTCGCTGCGAGGCCCGCATCGGCTTCGACTACGCCAGCGGGAGCGGACGGTATACCGCGCCGCTCGACTCGCGCCGCTGGTTCTACGGCATGCTCGACCGCGGCACTTCGGCGATCGCAGCCGCCGAAGGCGTCATCGAGCGCGGCCTGCGCGCCTGCGTCCGGCCCGGCGAATGGATCTACGAGTGCCGCCCCTATCTCAACGGCTGGGAGTTCGACCCGCACCGCGTCGGCGGTCCGGGACAGCCGCCCTGGCCGGGTAGCGCCATCGCCGACGACGAGTTCCAGTTCCTCGCCACCGCGGACGCCCGCCTCGGCACGTTCGCCCACTACGCCGAACAAGCCCTCGTCGTCTTCGGAGATGACCTCATCGAGCAGGTCGCGAATGACTTGGACCACCTGCTCGGTGGCGGCGCCTGGACCTTCGGTTGAGCACTCAGGTGACGATCCGTCATCAACTCGCGAATATCTGGCTCCGCGCCCCCCGTCCCATGATCCAAAGGACACGCCTTAGCCCCGCGCTGCCGGATCAGGGCTGGGTGGCGAGGACGGTCACCGGGTCACCGACCCGGATTTCGCCGTAGTCGCGGGGGACGAAGCGGACGCCGAACCAGGTCTTGCCGTCCCAGCGGCGGTGGAGGGCCAGGGTGCGGAGAGGTTCCTTGCCCTTCTCCAAGGTGGTGGGGTCGTAGGTGGGCACGGCGCAGCGGTCGCAGAGTTCGGACATGCGGAAACGGAGGGCGCCGATGCGGATCTCGCGCCAGGTGTCCTCGACATAGGGGGCGAAGCCGTCCACGACGAGATTGGGGCGGAAGCGGGCCATGTCGAGGGGGGCGGGGACCTCCTCCTGGCGTTCGAGGGCGCCCTCGGCGATCCAGTCGTCGAGCCGGCAGAGGGAGGAACGGGAGGTGATCAGGAAGGGGGCGTCCCCGGCCAGACTGACGACGTCGCCGGGGAGGCCGCCGTGGGAGGCCGGGACGGCGCAGCGCCGGGGGTCGTCGAGCCATACGAGGCGGGCGGGTTTGCCCAGCAATCGGGTGAACCAGGTGTGGGCCTCCGGATGGGCGAGGACCACCGTGTCCACTTCCACGAAGTGGACGGGGACGTGTTCACCGGTGGCCGGGGGGACTTTCAGCTGCGGCAGACCGGGAGCCTCAAGCAGAAGGCCGCCCTCGGCGGTGGGGGTGGCCACGACGGAGAGCATCCGCGGATTCTCCCCGACCCAGTGCAGGTTGCCCGACTCGTCCACCACGGCCCACCGGCGATCCCCCGCCAGCCCCCACGGCTCCACGACCGCCGAATCAACAACCCACCCAGAAACCGACTTCACCGGATACATACGGATCTCGGCCAGCTCCACTCCGACAGCGTACGTCCGGGAATCACTCCTCGATAGACGTAAGCTCCCGCCGCTTCACCGCCAATTCGTCCCCGGCGACATGCGGCGCAGCCAGGCCGGCGTCACCCCTCCGCTCTCCCGGCCGGCGCCCACTGCGGCGGATATGCCGCGATGGGGTAGCGATACGGGTGTTTTCCCCCTGCCAACCACACGACGGGCGCAGGCAACCTGGAAGTCCCTGGAGCAGTGCATGACAGCAAGGGGGAATCGACCATGTGCCGGCACCACTCGCAGCGCCCGTCGGCGACCGCTCCCGACCGCGCCGTGACCTGCCGGATCGGGGACGGCCTCCGGCAGGGATGGGGACCGCTGGGCGACGGCGTGGTGCTCTTGGCCGACAGCGGCGAGCTCACGGCCGGCGGACGGAGCATCCCCGCCCGCGAGCTGGTGGGGTGTGCGGTGTGAGCATGATCTACTCTCCTTTCCGGAACCAGCCGGTGCCGGCCTCGTACGGCTGCGAGGCGGGCAACCGCCCGCGGCGCCGGCACTCGTTCATCCGTGACCGCTGGCAGACATTGCTACGGGTGGTCGGCGACCTGGCGATACAGCTCGCGGACAGCCCCGACTTCGAAGTGACCTCCTGGCGGTTGCCCGTGGAGACGACTTCATGCGGCCGGGCCCGCCGTCTGACCCGCAAGCAATTGAGCACATGGGGCATGGACTACCTGGCCGACGAGGCGGAGCTCCTGGTGAGCGAGCTGGTCGCGAACGTGCTGCGCCACACGTGCTGCGACGACCTCACCATGAGACTGTCGACGGTGCATGGGCTGCTGCGCTGCGAGATCGAGGACTGCAGCGAGGGGATCCCCAAGATGCGCTGGCCCGCCCCCGACGACGAGAGCGGCCGAGGGCTGCACATACTGGACGCACTGGCCTGCTGCTGGGGGACCGATCGCACCCCGAGGGGAAAGATCATTTGGTTCGAGCTGTCCTCCAAGGTCCGTCGCTGACGGCCGCCGCTTTCCCTGCAACGGAACAGGAGCGAGCCACCTTCATGACAGAGAACGCGATCTGCCGGCCGCGGCCCTACCGAGGAGGCTTGAGAGGGAGCCGCTCGTGCCCAACCCCGAGGGGGTACGGCGCCCCGCGTCTCCGTGAACCGGGTCTCCGTGAACCGGGTCTCCGTGAACCGGTGTCTCCGTGGGCGGGGTCCACGCGGGCCGGGTCTGAGTGGAGTGCTACCCCCGGCTGAAGCTGGTCGCGGCTGACAAGATTGGGAAGGACGAGATGGGCAGGCTACACATCGTCGTCGGCCACAAACCGCCCCACACGGTGCTGGCTCTCGACGGGGAACTCGACGTGGCCACCGCCCCACACCTCGACGACGCGTTCGTGCGGGAGTGCGAGGCGGGCTACCGGAAGGTGATCCTCGACGTGGGGGCGTTGAGGTTCTGCGACTCTTACGGCTTGCGGATGCTGCTGCGCTTGCAGGACCGGTGCGTCGCGGACGGCGGCCGCATGGTGCTGGCTGACACGCGCGGGATGCTGGCCCGGGTGCTGAACCTGACCGGCCTCGAACGCGCGCTTGTCCAGTTCGAGACCGTGGAGCGGGCCGCGGCCGAGCTCTGACCCCCGCCCCCGAGCGGACGAGCTCGGTGGAGGCATTTCCGCGGGTGGAGCGGAGCCGGCTTCGCGAGGACCGGAGGTTCCTCCCGGCGCGGTGACCGACCCCGCCAAGGTCCGTGGACACCCCGTCAGCGGCCGATCTTGTCCAGCTCGGCGAGTTCCTCGTCGGAGAGCGAGAGCCCGGCGCCGCCGACGTTCTCGCGCAGGTGCGTCAGCGACGAGGTGCCGGGGATCAGGAGGATATTCGGCGACCGCTGCAGCAACCAGGCCAGGGCCACAGACATCGGCGTCGCATCCAGCCGTGCCGCCACCGTCGACAGCGCCGAGGACTGCAGGGGGCTGAAGCCGCCGAGGGGGAAGAAGGGCACGTAGGCGATGCCCTCTTCGGCGAGCTCGTCGATCAGCTCGTCGTCTTGGCGATAGGCGAGGTTGTACATGTTCTGCACGCAGACGATCGGCGCGATCGTGCGTGCCTCTGCGACCTGTTCGGCCGTCGCGTTGCTGACTCCGAGATGGCGGATAAGACCCTGCCGCTGAAGCTCGACGAGCGTCTCGAAGGGCTCGGTGAGCGAGCCGGGCCGGGGTCCCCGGGCGTCGCCGAGCCGGAGGTTGACCAGGTCGAGCACATCGAGGCCGAGGGTTTCAAGGTTTTCGTGGACGGCGCGGCGCAGGTCTTCGGGCTGTCGGGCCGGGGGCCAGCCGCCGTGCTCGTCGCGGGTCGCGCCGACCTTGGTCGCGATGTGCAGCGATTCCGCGTACGGGTGCAGCGCTTCGCGGATCAGCAGGTTGGTGACGCGCGGGCCGTAGGCGCCGGCGGTGTCGATGTGGGTGATTCCGAGGTCGGCGACCTCGCGGAGGACTGCGACGGCGCTGTCGTGGTCGGCGGGCGGGCCCATGACCCCTGGCCCGGCGAGCTGCATGGCGCCGTAGCCGAACCGGGTGACGGTCAGATCGCCCAGGGTCCAGGTGCCGCCGGGAAGCGAAGTGGAGAGCGTGCTCATGCCTTACGTCTTTCGTGTCGAACTAAGTGGTGCATAACGGTTCGATGCATCAGTATTGGTGTGCAACGCACCGATAGGAAGTAGGCACTTCGGAGTGCGTAAGGCACCCACAGATCCAAGGAGCGGTCGATGACGACGATGACGGCGGCACAGAAGAGGGCACAGGCCAAGGCGGAGTATGACGCCTTCCTCGCCGTATGTCCCAGCCGCAAGCTGCTCGACCGGATCTCCGACAAGTGGGTCACGCTGATCCTGGCCGCGCTGGGCAGCGGCGGCGGCTCGCCTGAGCCGGGCGCCGACTGCGCCGGTGAGCCGCGGTCGATGCGCTACTCGGAGTTGTCCCGCCAGCTGGCCGGCGTCAGTCAGAAGATGCTCACCCAGACGCTGCGCTCCTTGGAGCGCGACGGTCTGATCACCCGCACCGCGACGCCGACCGTGCCCGTAACGGTCTGCTACGAGCTGACCGACCTCGGTCTCTCCCTGCACCAGTTGATGCGCGGCCTGAAGGCCTGGGCCGAGATGCACATGGACGATGTGCTCGCCAACCGCGCGACGTACGACGCCGGCGCCGCCTGAGCCCTCGTCCACGTCTGGAGTGCGCTTTCCGAGGCATGCCCGAGGCGCGATCGTGCTCGCCATCGCCCGGCCGATCACATCGACCGCCGTGCCGGATGAGACCAGGTCAGGGCGGCGACACCCCTTGCCGGTCAGATGACGGGCAAGGGATGCGGCTCCGTCGCGCCGTGCGCGCGGAGCGTGGCGGTCACCCGGTCACCTTCTGGAGGAACTCGCTCACGTTGACCGCGGTTCTGCTGATCTTCTCTTCGAGCGTGAGGGACTCCGGCATCCGCCCGCCGGGACCGACGTCCTTCTTGCCTCGCAGGTAGAGGGAGCAGGCCAGGTCGGTGCAGATATAGGCGCCCACGGAGTTGCCGCTTCCGCCGGTGCGGCGGGCGGTCATCAGCGACACGCCGTCACCGGTGTGCGTGGTCAGGCAGAGCGAGCACATGCTGCGCCGTACGTGTCCGGCGTTGGGGGCGGCCCGTCGTAGTGCCACCCCCACCAGACGGTCGCCCTGCTCGGCGACCAGGTAGGCGCGACCCGGGGAGGAAGGGTCCTGCCAGCCCAGGAAGTCCAGGTCGTCCCAGGGCCGCCCATCCAGGTCCCTCGGTACGGCAAGGCGTTTGACCTCACCCTTGGTGCAGTTGACGAACGAGGCGCGGATCTCGCGCTCGGCAATTGGCCTCATAGGCACGAACCTATCGGTGGCCGGTTTTCAGGGCAATTGATTAAGTTTTCTCCTAGGGATCCTAGGAATGGCGGCAGGACGTACCCGACCGGCCGCGGGTGCTCACCGCCACCGCTCTTCGGGGGAGCCGGTTCGCCGACTGTGGTGAACCAGCAGCTTGGACAGCAGCTCGGTCAACTGCTGTCGCTCCTCGGGTGACAGCGGAGCCAGCAGTTCGTCCTGGCTTTCGGCCAGCCGCTTCTCCAGCCGCCGCAGCTGCCGTGCGCCCTCCGGGGTCAGCGAGACGATGTTGCGCCGCCGGTCAGAGGGGTCCGGGGCGCGCTCGACCAGTCCGCGCTCGGCGAGTTCGTTGATCGTCGCGACCATGTCGCTGAGGTGGATGCCGCTACGGCGGCCCAGCGCGGCCTGGCTGGCCGGGCCGCGCTCCTCCAGCGTCGCCAGCAGACGGTAGTGGTAGCCGCGGCCGCCGACCGACGAGAACCCGTCGCCCACCAGGCGGTGCGCGTGGTTGGCGGTCTGGCCGAGCAGCCAGCTGGGCAGGCCCTCCCACCGGGCGGGCGTCTCCTCGGTCTCCATGCAGCCAAGTCTAACGAATCGTTTGGCGCACTAATGGTTGTGCTATCGTTCGGCAAGCAAACGTTGGCCAGCCTAACGTTTATGAAACAAACGATTCCCTCCGGAGTTGAGACCATGATCAAGCCGTTCCACATCGCCATCCCTCAAGCCGACCTCGACGACCTGGCCGACCGGCTCGCCCGCACCCGCTGGCCCAACGAGGTCGCCGACGCCGGGTGGGACTACGGCTTCCCGCTCGCGCAACTCAAGGAACTCGCCGAATACTGGCGGACCGGGTACGACTGGCGCGAGCACGAGGCCGAGCTCAACAGGCTCCCGCACTTCACCACGGAGATCGAGGGCCAGAACATCCACTTCGTCCACGTCCGGTCCGCGAAGCCGGACGCGCTGGCGCTGATCCTCACCCACGGCTGGCCCGGCTCGTTCCTGGAGTTCCTCGATGTCATCGAGCCGCTGTCGCGCGAGTTCCATCTGGTGATCCCGTCCATCCCCGGATACGGCTTCTCCGGGCCGACCCACGAACGCGGCTGGGACGTCGTCCGGGTTGCGCGGGCCTGGGCCGAGCTGATGCGCCGTCTCGGGTACGAGCGGTACGGCGCCCAGGGCGGCGACTTCGGCGCGGGCATCTCCCTGGCGCTCGGCGCGGTGGCACCCGAGCGGGTCGTCGGGGTCCACGTCAACTACCTTCCGACCCGGCCGGTCCCGGATGCCGGCATCGAGCTGTCCGAGACGGACGAGGCCCGGCTGGGCAAGGTCAGGCGCCTGATGGCGAACCGTCCGCCGTACCAGGCCCTGCAGGCTCTCACCCCTCAGACCATCGGCTACGCGCTGACCGACTCGCCGGTCGGCCAGCTCGTCTGGATCGCCGAGCGCTTCGCACAGTGGACCGACCCCCGCTCGGACATCGGTGACGACCGGATGCTCACCGACGTCTCGCTGTACTGGCTGACCGCCACCGCGGCCTCCTCGGCGCGACTGCACCACGAGACCCCACGGGGAGCCGCGCCGTGCCCGGCGCCGGTCGGCGTGGCGGTGTTCGCCCACGACATCACGCAGTCGGTGCGGCCGCTGGCCGAGCGGCTTTACGACATCAGGCACTGGTCGGAGTTCGAGCGCGGCGGCCACTTCGCGGCGATGGAGGTGCCGGAGTTGCTCGCCGGGGACGTCCGGGACTTCTTCCTCACCCGGATCGGCAAGTCCGAGGGTCAGGGTCAGGTCCCGGGCGCGTGAGCGTCGCCGGCGGAACGAGGGCCGTGCGGGCGGCGCGGCCCTCGTCGCGGGACCTGGCGGACAGGATGTGTCCGCAGGCGCTACCGCAGGTGGTCGCGACGGCGGGTCAGGTACGCGATCTCCGCGGTGTTGCCCGCCAGGCCGATGGCCTTGTCGTAGGCCGCGCGCGACTCATGATCACGGCCCAGCCGGCGCAGCAGGTCGGCACGGGTGGCGTGGTAGGCGTGATAGCCGGCCAACCGGGGCTCAAGACGGCCGACGGCCGCCAGCGCCACCTCCGGGCCGTCGAGCTCGGCGACCGCGATGGCCCGGTTGAGCGCGACGATCGGCGATGGGTCGAGGCGGACGAGCTGGTCGTAGAGGGCGAGGACCTGCGACCAGTCGGTGTCGCGCATGTCACGGGCGGAGGTGTGCACCGCGTTGATGGCCGCGAGAATCTGGTAGCGGCCCGGAGCCTCTCCGGCGGCGGCGGCCGCGAGGCGCTCGCGCACCAGCCGGTGCCCCTCGGCGATCAGCGCCGCGTCCCAGGTCCCACGGTCCTGCTCGTCGAGAGCGACCAGTTGCCCGTCGGCCGAGACCCGTGCGGGGCGGCGGGCCTCGGTCAAAAGCATCAGCGCCAGCAGTCCGGCCACCTCACCGTCGTCGGGCAGGAGGACACGGATCAGGCGAGTGAGCCGGATCGCCTCGGCGGTCAGCTCGTGCCGTACGGGATCGGTGTCGGGGCCGGTGGCCAGGTAGCCCTCGTTGAACACGAGGTAGAGGACGGCGAGGACGCCGGAGACGCGCGCCGGGAGGTCCTCCGCCGACGGCACTCGATAGGGGATGCGGGCCGCCTTGATCTTGGCCTTCGCGCGGGTGATCCGCTGCCCCATGGCGCTCTCGGCCACCAGGAAGGCACGGGCGATCTCGGGCATGGTCAGGCCGGCGACCATGCGCAGCGTCAGCGCCACGCGACTCTCCATCGCCAGTGCCGGGTGACAGCAGGTGAAGATCAGCCGGAGCCGGTCGTCGTCGATGGCGCCGACGGGCTCGCGCGGGTCGTCGTCGTAGACCATCTGAGCCTCCTTGTGCTTGTCGTCGCGTCTGCTCTCGCGCCGGATCCGGTCGATGGCCTTTCGGTTGGCGGTGGTGGTCAGCCAGGCGCCGGGATTGGGCGGCACGCCGTCGGCCGGCCACCGCTGGACGGCGGTCGCGAACGCCTCGGCGGCCGCCTCCTCGGCGATGTCGAGGTCACCGAACCGCCTGGTCAGGGCGGCGACCACCCGTGCCCATTCCTCGTGGTGGGCCTGGGTGATCGCCTCGCGGACGTCGATCCCGCTCACAGGAACGGTCGCACCTCGACTTTCCGGTTGCAGGCCTCGGACCCCTCGGTCGCCAGCCTGAGCGCCACGTCGAGGTCGGCGGCCTCGATGATCCAGAAGCCGGCGAGGTACTCCTTCGACTCCAGGAAGGGCCCGTCGGTGACCATCGCCTCCCCGCCCCGGTTGTCGATGACGGTGGCCGTGCTGGGCGAGGCGAGGCCGCCGGCGAAGACCCAGTGGCCCTCGGCCTGGAGCCGGTCGTTGAACACGTCGATCGCGGCGTCCTCCTCCGGGGTGGCGAGACCGGCCTGGTCGTGGATCACGGAAAGCAGGTACTGCATCTGAGGATCATCTCCTTGGGTGCCGGAACAAGTGGAGCCGCAACAGTGGTGTCAAGACAGCGATGTCAAGACGGTGGTGTCAAGACTGGGGGCGTGCCGGTCGGGCGCTTCACGCCGTCGCATACTGCGGGCGCCCCGCCGGCCGGTAGACCTGGATCGTCACACCCTTGGAGTCCACGCGCGACTCGACCAGGTCGAGCGCATGATCCGGGCCCGCGTCCGGGAACAACCGCGCACCCTGGCCGAGAATGACGGGAACGACGATCAGCGTCATCTCGTCGACCAGATCGTTCTCCAGCAGCCACCGGATCAGGATGCCGCTGCCGTGCACCTGCAGCTCACCGCCCGGCTTGGCCTTGAGGTCCGCGATGGCCGTCGCGAGGTCGCCGGACAGAACGGTGGTGCCCGACCAGGCCGGATCGGCGAGTGTGGCCGACGCGACGTACTTGGGTCGTGTGTTCAACGCCCGCACGACGGGCTCCCAGCCCGGCGCGTCCTGGACCGTCATGGTCCCCCACGCGCCGGCGAACAGTTCGTAGGTCCGCCGGCCGAACAGGAACGCGTCGGCGTGCTGGTAGGTCTG
Organism: Microbispora rosea; assembly: GCF_900156315.1. Classification (GTDB taxonomy): domain Bacteria; phylum Actinomycetota; class Actinomycetes; order Streptosporangiales; family Streptosporangiaceae; genus Microbispora; species Microbispora rosea. Next base: position 36,196 of record NZ_FTNI01000037.1, read on the forward strand.
ATTGATGAACGCGTGGGTCTCGTCGTCGCCCTTGCCCAGGGCCCATCCGCCGCGCTCGAATCCGTTCCTGCGGTCCTCGTCCGACGCGCCGCCGTTCCCCTGCGTCACTCCGTCGAGGGTGATCTGGGTGATGGTGGTCAGCTTCATGATCGCGCTTCCTTCTCCTGGGCGCCGCCCCTCGTGGGCGGCCACACCCCTGCTACGAACACCGCCGCCTCGATCCGACACCCGCCTTCCGGATTTCTTCAAAAACTTCACGAGGCGACGACGCCGGCGATCACCCGAGCTCCCGCCACGCCCCAGGGGATGACGAGGTGAGCACTGAGCGTTACCATTTGATTACTGAGAGTAGGACAAAGGTCTGCCGAAGGAGTGTCATGAAAAGGTTCGTCCTCGTCCCCGCCCTGACGGCCGCGACGATCGCGATCAGCGCCGGCGCCGCCTACGCCTCCCAGTACGTCGCCTATGAGGGCCCCGGCTTCAGCGGCAGGTCGGTGGTCATCGACCGCTGCGGCGTGTCCAACATCCCCTTCCACGGGTCCTACCGCTGGTATGGCGACGGCCAGAGCGGCCGGATGTACAACCAGCCCGACGCGCAGGGCGTCGCCCACTTCACACTCGCCGCCGACAGGAACGCGGAGCAGAGGACTCCGGTCGGCTGGAAGAGCATCTTCATCGTCTGCTGACCCCGGCTCCGCCGCGTCCCGCCCCCGGTGCCCACCGGGGGCGGGACGTTTCCGCATTGCACGAAGACGACCGCGCTGCCCGAGGACGACCGCATGACATGAGGACGACCGCTCCCCCGGAAAACGCCGGTGCGTGCTGCAGGTGCCGGCTGAAAGACTGCGCGGATGACCGCATGGGAACCGAAGAATGACCTGCACCGCTATCTGCAAGCCGCCCGTGACGCTCTTCTGTGGAAGCTCGACGGGCTCTCCGAGTATGAGATCCGCCGCCCGCTGACGCCCACCGGCACCAACCTCCTGGGGCTCGTCAAGCACCTCGCGGGAGTGGAGGCGGGCTACTTCGGCGAGACCTTCGGGCGGCCGTTCGGCGAACCGCTGCCGTGGATAGCGGACGACGCCGAGGACAACGCCGACATGTGGGCGACCGCCGACGAGTCGCGTGACGACATCGCCGGGCTGTACCGCCGGGTGTGGCAGCACGCGGACACCACGATCGCCGCGCTGGCGCTCGACGCGACCGGGCGCGTGCGGTGGTGGCCGGACGAGCGGAGCGAGGTCACGCTGCACCAGATCCTCGTGCACGTGATCGCCGAGACCAACCGGCACGCCGGCCACGCCGACATCGTCAGGGAGCTCATCGACGGAGAGGCCGGGATGCGGGACGGCAACCTCAACCTGCCCTCCGGTGATCAGAAGTGGTGGGAGGACTACCGCAACCGACTGGAGCAGACGGCGCGGGAAGCCGGCCGGGGCTGAGCCCACACCACGTCACTCCGATCGTCGCGGCGGCCGGGAGCCCCTGACCGGCGCCCGGCGGCCTGCCGGGCGGCCCCGCCGAGCGGGACGAGGGAGGTCAGGGCGCACCCCCGGCGCCGCCGCGCCGAGCCCGGCCTCCGGAACTGGCCGAAAGTACGGTCGCGGGCGGCCGGAACCATGCTTCCGGCCGATAACGGCGAAGGGCCGCCGCCCGCAGGATGAGGCCCCATGCATCGTGAGAACGTCACCTCCCCCGCCGTGCACCTGCGGCCCGGCGAGGGCGGCCACGCCACCACCTCGGCGGGCCGCCCGCGCATCGCCGCACTCGACGTCGTGCGCGGGTTCGCCCTCTGCGGGATCCTGCTCGCCAACGTCCAGCCGATCGCCGCGACCGGCGCGTTCGTCCCGCCGTCCACCCCCGGGGGAAGCGAGGCCGCCTGGCTCGGAGTGCTCGTCGAGCAGCGCTTCTTCCCGATCTTCTCCCTGCTCTTCGGCGTCGGTTTCTCGCTGCTGCTGGACTCCGCGGCCACCCGCACCGCCCGCCCGCGGGTGATCCTGCTGCGACGGCTCCTGGCGCTGCTCGCGCTTGGCGTGGCGCACTTCCTGCTGCTGTGGCACGGCGACATCCTGAGCACCTACGCCGTCATCGGCCTGCTGGTGCTGCTGCCCTCGACCTGGCTGCCCCGTCTGGCCGTCGCCGCCCTCGCTCCCGCGTTCATCGCGGTGTCGCTGCTCGTCGGAGGCGACCGGTTCGCCCTGATCGCCGGACTGTTCCTGCTGGGCTCGGCGCTGGTCCGCTATGGCGTGATCGACCGGCTGGAGCAGTCGGCGCGCGTGCCCGCCACGCTCGGGCTGGTCCTGGCCGCCGCCGCGGCGCCCGTGCTGTGGCTCCAGGCCCGGTCCGACCCGGCCGGCCGCGCCTTCGGCATTTCACTGGCCGGGGCCGGACTGCTGATCGCCGGGGTGTACGTCTGCGCCCTGCTGGTTGTGCTCAGGACGCCGCTGCGTCCGGTGCTGCGGGCCGTGTTCGCACCCCTCGGGCGGATGGCGCTGACCAACTACCTGTCCGCGACGGTCCTCGTGCTGGTGGCGGGCCGCGCCCTCGGCAGCCCGCCGCACACCTGGCCGGTCGCGGCCGTGCCCCTGATCGCCGGCGTCATCCTCGCCGTCCAATGGGTGTGGTCCACCCTGTGGCTGCGCCGCTACCGGCAGGGCCCGCTGGAATGGCTGTGGCGCTGGGCCACCTGGACCCGCCGGCCGCCCCTGCGCCGGGAGTAGACGGCGTCACGGATCCGACGGCGTCACAGGTGGACGGCGTCACAGTCGTGAGCCGAGATCCTGCGGGAACGCCCGGTCGCCCTCCCCGCCGCCGGCCAGCACGCGCACCGCGGCGTACGCGTCGGCGAGCGACCTGTCGCCCAGCTCGCGGAAGCGGGCCAGCGCGGGGACGTCCCCGGCGCGGGTCATCTCGGCCTGCACGACGTGCAGGTTCTCCTCGGCCACCCCGAGTTCGCGGAAGTACGTCCGCAGGTAGGGCGTCTGGAAGTCCAAGCCCTCCCGCGGGGTGCCGGGACCGTAGGCGCCGCCCCTGGCGGCGACCACGACCACCGTCGTGTCGCGCAGGCGGCCGGCCTCCGTGACGGGATCGACGTACGCTCCCGGGAACGTCACCCGGTCGATCCACGCCTTGAGCGCGGCCGGCACCGTGAAGTTGTACATCGGGACGCCGACCAGCACGGTGTCCGCCGCCAGCAGCTCCCTGATCAGCGGCAGCGTCAGCGCCCATTCGCGTTCTTCGGCCGGGCCGCCGGTCATCGCGGTCACCCGCGCGAGCGGGACGACCCCGTGCCGCTCCACCCGGCGGCCGAGGGTTGTGTAGGCGTGGGACACCAGCGGCACGGGGTCGGCCGTCAGATCCCGATAGCGGTACCCGCTCGTTCCGTGCCGCCGGCACCAGGCATCGGCGAACGACGCCGTCAGCCGCCGGGTGACCGAATCGCCCGCGAGGCTCGCGCTGGAATCGACATGCAGCAATGACGTCACCTGTCACCTCTCCTGCCTCGTGTACGTCATGGTGGTGACGAGGCGGGCGGGGGAAAGGTGACCGATGGGCGAGCACGACGGGCTGGCGGAGCTGTTCGAGACCTACCGTCCGCATCTGCGCGCGGTCGCCCACCGGATGCTCGGCACCGGCGGCGAGGCCGACGACGCCGTCCAGGAGACCTGGCTGCGGCTGAGCCGCTCCGACGTCGGCGGGGTCGCCAACCTGGGCGGATGGCTGACGACGGTCGTCTCCCGCGTGTCCCTCGACATGCTGCGCGCCCGCGCCCGCCGGGAGGAGGCCGCGCCGCGGCCGTACGACCGGGGGCGGGACGGCCAGGCGGTCGACGGCAGCGAGTGGGACAGCAGGGCGTTGGACGGCGGGGGCGACCCCGAGCAGGAGGCGGTGCTGGCCGACTCCGTGGGCCGGGCGCTGCTCGTGGTGCTCGACACGCTGCCTCCCGCCGAACGGGTCGCGTTCGTGCTCCACGACGTCTTCGCCGTGCCGTTCGACCAGATCGGCCCCATCGTGGGCCGGTCGCCGGTCGCCGCCAAGAAGCTCGCCAGCCGGGCACGCCACCGGCTGCGGGGCAGACCGGAGGCCGCGGGCGCTGAGGCCGCGCGGCACCGGCGCGTCGTGGACGCCTTCCTCATCGCCTCGCGCGAGGGCGACATGGACGCGCTGATGGCGGTGCTGGCGCCCGAAGTGGTGCGCAGGGCCGATCCGGCTGCGTTGCCCCCGGGTGTGCCGGCGGTGGTGCGCGGTGCGCGGGCGGTCGCGCAGGAGACCGTCGTCCTCGGCCGGCGGGCCCGGTTCGCCGAACCGGCGCTCGTCAACGGGGCCGTGGGCGTGGTGGTGGCGCCGCACGGCCGGCTGCTGCTCGCTCTCGCACTGGCGGTGGAAGGGGAGCGGATCGCCGAGATCGACGTGGTGGCCGACCCCGCGCGCCTGCACGCGCTGGATCTCGCCCTTCTCGACCCTGCCCTTCTCGACCCTGCCTTCCCGGATCCTGCCTTCCTGGACCCTGCTTCTCTGGGCCCCGCCTTTCCGGGCCCCGCGATGTGAGGGTGCGCCCGCGGCCTGGTGTAGGGTGCCGCTCACGGCGGCGACGACGCGAGGAGGTGAGCCCCATTACCGCTGAACAGGTCGGGTGCTCCCTTCTCCCCATGCGTTCGGTCGCGTAGAGGCAGGCGACCGCGGGAGCGCCCTCTGCACACCGAAAGGCTCTCCCTTGTCACTGTCCTTCTCCCCCGCTCCTTCTCCGATCGTGGCCCGGCTGCGCGCCGCCGGATGCGTGTTCGCCGAGGACGAGGCCCGTCTGCTGGTCTCCGCCGCGCGTACGCCCGCCGAGCTCGACGACATGGTGGACCGGCGCGCCCGCGGCCTTCCCCTGGAGCACGTCCTCGGGTGGGCCGAGTTCTGCGGTCTCCGGCTGGCCGTGGACCCGGGGGTCTTCGTGCCCCGGCCGCGCAGCGAGTTCCTGGTCCGCCAGGCCGCCGCACTGGCCCGGCCGGGCGCCGTCGTCGTCGACCTGTGCTGCGGCTCGGGCGCGCTCGGCGCGGCGCTGGCCGCCGCCGTCGGGCCGGTCGAGCTGCATGCCGTGGACGTCGATCCCGCCGCCGTACGCTGCGCCCGCCGCAACCTCGCCGCGACCGGTGGCAGGGTCGTGGGGGGCAGGGCCATGGGAGGCGGCGTGTACGAGGGCGACCTGTACGAGGCCCTGCCGGCCGACCTGCGGGGCCGGGTGGACGTCCTGCTCGCCAGCCCGCCGTACGTGCCCACCGGCGCGATCGGGCTGCTGCCGCCGGAGGCGCGTGTGCACGAGCCGCAGGTCGCGCTCGACGGCGGCGCGGACGGGCTCGACATCGTACGGCGGGTCGTCGACGAGGCGGCTGCCTGGCTCGCGCCCGGCGGCCACCTGCTGGTGGAGACGAGCGAGGGCCAGGCCCGGGCGACCACCGACGCCGTGTCCCGCGCGGGGCTCACCGCGCGCCTGACGTACGACGAGGAACTGGACGCGACCACCGTGATCGGAACCAGGCCGAGCCCCGCCGGCTGAGGCGGCCGGGACGGCGGAAACCGGTTGATCGGCTTCGGGCGCCCGTGTCCGGGCCTTTGGGGAGTAGAGGAGCTCACCCGTGACAAATACGACGTCCTTCCTGCTGGAACGCCTGCACGCGGCCGGCCTGACCGACGTCGTCGCGGTCGAGCCCGCCACCGGCGGCCTCGCCGCGACGGCGGGGCTCGCACGCCGCGGCGACGGCACGCCGGTGTTCGTCAAGGCGTTCGGCGAGTCGCCCTCGGACGACGTCTTCGCCGCGGAGGCCGAAGGGCTCACGGTGCTGCGTGAGGCGGGCGGCGTCGCCACGCCCGAGATCACCCTCGCGGACCGGGACCTGCTCGTGCTGTCCGTGCTGGAGCCCCGGCCGGACACCGGGGCCTTCTGGGAGCGGTTCGCGCACGCGCTCGCCCACCTGCACACCACCACGCGGTCCCCGCGATTCGGATGGCACCGGGACAACTGGCTGGGCCGTCGCCGCCAGGTCAACACCTGGAATGACGACGGGTTCGAGTTCTTCGCCCGGCACCGTCTGCTGCGCTGGCTCGGCGAGCCGCGCGTCCGGGAGGCGCTCGACACCGCGGACCGGGCGGCGCTGGAGCGGCTGTGCGACCGGCTGCCCGAGTTGCTGCCGGTCAGGCCCGCGTGCCTGACGCACGGCGACCTGTGGGCGCTGAACGTCATGGCCACCCCCGATGGGCGGCCCGCGCTGATCGACCCGGCCGTGTCGTACACGTGGGCCGAGGTCGACCTGGCGCACCTCTGGACGACGGCGCCGCCGCCCGAGGCGCAGGTGTTCTTCGAGCTGTACGCCGAGCTGACCGGGCTCGACCGCGACTGGCGTGAACGCATGCCGATCCTCCAGCTGCGCCAGCACCTGGCGGTGATCGCCCAGTTCGACCCCGACTGGGGCGCCGCCGACCTCGTGCGGGCCACGCTCGCCCCGTTCCGGCGGAGGCCGTGAGCTCAGCCGAGGACACGAGGGACTGCTCCTCGACGTGCGGCAGGCCGCGCAGGGGCGGTCGCCGCGGGAAAACCAGTTGATCGGCTTCGGGCGCCCCCGTCTATCGTCGGGGCCGTGCTATCCGACGTGCGGCTGCCTCCGGCCGAGACGCAGGAGCAGTTCATGGCCGTCCGGCGGGACGAGTCCCGTCTCGGACCGGCCGTGTCGGCCCTGCTGGAACATCTCGGGCTCGGCGGCGAACGCGTCGAGCGCTTCGCCGACGGGTCGCTGCCGGTCTACGCGGTGGGCGACCGGCATGTGCTCAAGCTCTACCCCGAGGTCTACCTGCCTGAGGAATACGACACGGAGCTGACCGTCCTGCGGGCCGTCGAGGGACGCCTGCCGATCCCGACACCGCGAGTCATGGGGGCGGAGCATCTCGAGGGGTGGAGCTACATCCTGATGACCCGCCTGCGCGGCGAGAGCCTCGCCGGGGCCTGGCCGCACATCCCACGAGACGACCGGATGGAGCTCGCCGCCATCGTGGGTGAGACGCTGGCGGCGCTCCATTCGGTCTCCTCCTCCCCCGCCGTCGACGCCGCCGTGGGCCCGCCCGACTGGGACGGCTTCCTCCGTACGCGGCGGCAGGAGTGCGTGGCCCACCACCGGGCCGACGGGCTGGACGAGGTGTGGCTGGCGCAGATCCCGGGCTTCCTCGACAGCGTCGAGCTCCCGCCGTCCGCGCCCGTACTGCTGCACACGGAGGTGATGCGCGAGCACCTGAGGGTGGAGCGGGACGGCGACGGCTGGCGGCCGGCGGGCCTGTTCGACTTCGAACCGGCGATGCGGGGCGCGCGGGAGTACGAGTTCGCCTCGGTGGGGCTGTTCTTCTCCTGCGCAGAGACCGGGATCCTGCGCCGTCTGCTCCTCGCGTACGGCTACCGCGAGTGCGACCTGGGCGAGGAGCTGAGCAGGAGGCTGCTGGCCTACGCCCTGCTGCACCGCTACAGCAGCCTCGCCTGGTATCTGACCCGGCTGCCCGCGCCGCCGCGGCCCACCCTCGACTGCCTGGCCGCGCACTGGTGGGCTCTGTAGCCCGGGGGCGCCGCGTTACCGGCAGGCGGCCCCGCCCGGGGTGCACAAGCGCACCTCGGGGTAGCGCGGCGACGGCTCGTCGAGCAGGGGTTGCGGCTCGTGACGCAGGTGCCGGTCGAGGAAGGCGCGGACGTACGTGCGGGTGATCTCCGCGGAGCGGTCCGGGGACAGGTCGCCGGGGACGGCGATGCCGAGAGCGCCGACCAGGAGCGGCACGTCGGTGAAGGACTGGTGGTCCGCGCCGGGCAGGACGAGCCAGCGCTTCCATCCGGTCAGGAGCTTCCAGTCGCGGTCCCAGGAGTTGTCGCGGCCCGCGGGCTCGTGCCCGGCCGAGCCCATGAACAGGAACGGCCGCGACAGCCCGCTCTTCGGGATCCGGGCGTAGGTGGTGCCGTCCATGTCGATTCCGGCGCGCACCCGCGAGTCCTTCAGCATGGCTGCCACGGCTCCGGCCCCGCCGATCGAGTGGCCCGCCATCGCGATCTCGGACGGGTCGATCAAGGAGGAGCCCTCCCACTTCGCGTGCGGTCCGGTCAGCTGGTCGAGCACGAAGGAGACGTCTGCTGCGCGGACGTCGGCCACCTTCGCGCCGAAGCCGGGGTCGGTGTCGCTGTCGCACGCGACGCACTCGGCGACCCGCCCGTCCGGGAAGGTCGTCGCGTAGTTCTCGTAGGTGTGGTCGACGCCGGCCACCACATATCCCCTGCTGGCCAGTTCCTCGCCCAGAGATGTGAGCGTGCTCCGCGGCATGGTGAACCCCGGCGACAGCACCACCAGGGGCAGGCTGCCCGCGCGCCCGGCCGGTTTCGCGTCGTCGACGGCGTTGGTGCGGGTGCGGCTCAGCACGTCGTACGGCACGCCGGTCACCTTCTTGCCCCGCAGCGTGAGCTCGGACTCCTTGGCGGTCATGTACGGGGCCCGCCGCCCCTCCCCAGCCCGAGCCGGATACCACAGAGTGATCATGAGCTCCCTGGCCTTCACTTCGGGCACCCACGGGTCGGGGCGGGAGGCGTCCTTCAGGTACAGGGTGGTCGCGCCCACCGGGTGGGAACCGGTGGGCGCGGGCAGGGCCGCGGCGCCGGTGGGTGCGGCCGCCGGGGCGGTGGCCGCGGCGGCGACGGTCCTGGGCGGGGGCGGCGCGGTGCAGGCGGCCGCGGCGAGGCCGATCAGCCCGGCGACCGCCAGGTGCTTGACGGCGTGACTCATGAAGCGGTCCGTCCTTTCCCGCGGCGCACGTCTGCGTGCGCGCCGGTCACGTGTGCAGCAGGTTGAGGGCTTCGCCGAGCGCGGGGTCGCGCCCGGCGGCGGCGTCCTGCGGGGTCAGTGGGACGTAGTGGTCGGGTGCCACGCCGACCCGGTCGATCACCTCGCGGCCGGGCGCCAGGTGGTGCGTCGACGGGAGGGTCAGGGTGGTGTTGTCGCCGAGAAGGTACGGCCGCGCCGGACCCGAGACGGCGCCCGCGGTTCGCGTACCGACCAGCTGTCCGAGACGCAGGTCCTTGACGGCGGAGCTGAAGTGCTCGCAGGCCGAGGCGCAGCCGCGGTCGGTGAGCACCACCAGGGGCAGGCCGAGCAGCGGCACGCTGTCGTCGGTCCGCATGGGGTCGCACGCGCCGTCCCCGGTGTTCGGGGAGGCCGCGCACTGGTAGGCCGTGACCTTGCCGTGGGCGAACCCGCTCAGCAGGCGGATCGCCTCGTCGGGGCTCCCGCCGCCGTTGCCGCGCAGGTCGAGCACGACGCCGGTCAGCGTGCGGCCCGCGCGCAGCCTGGAGATCGCGTGGAACACCCGGTCCGCGGCGTCGGGCGCGAAACCGCTCAGCCGCACGTAGGCGATGCCGTCGCCCAGCAGCGTCGGTGTCACCACCTGCAGGGTGGCCGGATCGGGCCGGTACAACCTCGGCTTCAGCGTCACGGTCCAGTGCCTGCCGGTCTTCTGCCGCAGCATCCGGAGCCGGACCGCTCCGGCTTCCGGGTAGTGCGGATACAGCGCGGCGACGGCGGCCGGGGTGACCTCTCCGCCGGCGAAGGGCGCCGATCCGTTGATCGACTCGATGACGTCGCCGGGGCGCAGCCCGGCCTCCTTCGCCGGTCCGCCCGGCACAGTGGTGACGAACAGCGGGGGCAGGGCGGTCCCGGGGTTCGCGGTCCGGCCGATGTTGGCGTGGAGGCCCAGGCCGTACTGGTCCCCGTCGTAGGAATCCGGCGGACGCCGGCCTGCGTGGTTCCAGCGCGCGTGGTCGTCGTCCAGGGCGGCCACGACGGCCTGCAGGGTGGCGGCGGCGAGCTTCCCCTGGAGTTCGGCGTCGTCCGGCAACCGGCCGGTGACGCGCCGATAGACCGTCTCGAAGGCGGCCCAGTCGGTGGTCCGGTCCCCGGTGAACGCCGGCATCGTGGCCTCGGGCACGTCGCGTCCGCCGCGGTTGAGCTCCTGGACGAAGGCCGCGAATCCCGCGGTCAGCAGCGAGCGTGCGTCCAGCGTGGCCCCGCTGTAGTAGTTGGCGAGGATGCAGAAGTACGCCTGCTCGACGACGTCGATCGTGGTGGGCGACTCCGGCGGGGGATTCCCCCGGGGCTCGGCGCAGACGGGGGATCCGGCGGCGGTCGCCGTGGCGGGCTGGGTCCGCGGCGGGGTCGTCGCCGTGCAGGCGACCGTCAGGAGGAGCACGAGCCCGGCCACCGTGGACTTGGCGGTCATGACAGACGCCTGCGGATCCACCGGAAACAGAGACCGGCGAGGCCGGCGGTGACGAGGACGTAGATCCCGGTCTCGATCCACTGGAACGCCCAGAACCGCTCGAACGGCTGATAGACCGCCTCCTGCCGGTAGCCCAGCCGGTTGATCTCGGCGATGCAGGTGTCGAAGCCCTTGCCCGGACCCTGGGAATGCTGGGACGGCGCGCACGGTCCTGATGTCGTGGACACGCGAACGGTGACGGGAGCGCCGTCGCCGCCCACGCGTCCCGACGGATCGGTGAGGCGACTGGACAGCACCCACGCGCCCCTTTGCCCGGGTATCGCCGCATCCAGGATCACTTGCGGAAACTCCTGGTCGCTGAGCTTGTTGAACGAGTCCACGTTCTCCGGGCCGAGCTCGAAGGAGGCGCTGACGGCAGGCAGCAGGTGGGGCCGGACCGCCAGCGGCATGACGATCTGAACCGCCGCGAAAAGGGCCAGGGTGACGGCCATGGCCGTCACCGTGCGGCGGACGAGCATCCCCACGGTCACGCCGAGCACGAAGGCGAACGCCGCGTAGGCCATGGGGACGATGCCGCGCGCGCCGAATACCAGGGGGTCCATGAGCGTGAAGCCCGGGGCGGCGGACCTGTCCAGAGGAGTGGACCACCAGGTCACGACGAGACTGCACACTCCGGCGGCGGCCACGGCGGCCAGGCCCGTGAACGTGAGCTTGACGGCCAGCCAGCGGGTGCGGGTGATGCTCTGGCTCCACACCAGCAGGTGGGTGCCCGCCTCCAGCTCACGGGTGATCAGCGGCGCCCCCCAGAAGAGACCGAGCAGGGCCGGCAGGATCAGCACGACGACGGCCACGGCCAGGAACGGCGTCTGGTAGTCGTCGAAGAAGTGGTCGAAGAAGCGTGGGCAGTCGCCGTTCCGGGTGCAGGCGGTGATCCCGGCGGAGTAGCCGGAGGCCAGGCCGGGGCCCGTCAGTGCCAGGACGGCGGCGAGCACGACGAGCGCGGCGGCCGTCGCCGAGGCCGCGAGGCGGAACTGGCGCCAGGTCAGCCAGATCATCGCTTGACCTCCAGGACCGGTCTCAGGGGGGCAGGGGCGGGTTCGTCCATGTAGGCCAGGACGAGGTCTTCCAGCGTGACCTGGCTGACGCTCCAGGCGGGGTCGTGGATCGGGGCGTCGGTGCGGATGATGAGCGTGCTCTGCCGGTCGGTGTGGCGGGCGGACACGACATGCTGCCCGGCGGGCAGGCGATCGGGGTCCCGGCGCGGGCCGGTGAGCCGGTGATGGGTGGCCAGCAGTTCCTCGACCTCCCCCGCCGCCCGCACCCGCGAGCCGACCAGGACGATCAGGTAGTCGCAGGTCCGTTCCAGGTCGGAGACCAGGTGAGAGGAGAGCACCACGCTGAGCTCGTGCTCGGCCACGGCCTCCATCAGGCCCTGCAGGAACTCGCGCCGGGCCAGCGGGTCGAGCGCGGCGACCGGCTCGTCCAGGATCAGCAGATCGGGCCGTTTGGCCAGGCCCAGCGTGAGGGCGAGCTGGGCGCGCTGCCCGCCCGACAGCTTCCCGGCCCGATGCCGGGGATCGAGACCGAGCCGTTCGAGGCGGTCGCGCGCGAGCGCGGCGTCCCAGCCGGGGTTGAGCCGGGCGCCCAGCCGCAGATGGTCGGCCACGCTCAACCCCGCGTAGACGGGGGTGTCCTGGGCGACGAACCCGATCATGGCCAGCTGCGCCGGCTCTGCCTCGGGACGGCCGCCGAGCACGGCGATGGTTCCCGAGGTCGGCGTCAGCTGACCTGCCGCCAGCTTGAGCAGGGTGGTCTTGCCGGCGCCGTTGGGGCCCACCAGCCCGACGACGTGGCCGGCCGGGATGTCGACGGTGAAGTCGCGCAGCGCCCATCGCTTGCCGTACTTCTTGCCCAGGTCGTGGGCCCGCAGGACGGCGCTCACGCGATGTCCTCCTGGGAGGCGGTGCGGAAGGTGGTCATGAACAGGGCCTCGATGCTCTCGTCGTCCAGGCCGGCCAGGCGGGCCTTGGTCAGCCATCGGCGCAGGTCCTGCCGCAACCTGCCGTGTGCGGCCAGTGAGGCGTCGGTCAGCGTCCTGGTCACGAACGTCCCGACCCCCGGCCGGGCCGCCACCAGGCTCTCGTGCTCGAGTTCCCGGTAGGCCTTGAGCACCGTGTTCGGATTGATCGCCAGGCGCGCCACCACGTCCTTGACGGTCGGAAGCTGATCGCCTTCGCGCAGCAGGCCCAGCCGCAGCGCGTGCCGCACCTGCTGGACGAGCTGCAGGTACGGCGAGAGACCGGACCTGCCGTCCAGGTAGAACTCGATCATCGCAACCTCTATTCAACTAGGTTCCTAGCACGTTAGGAGTGTAGTTGTTAAGAGATCGTAAGGATCAAGGAATCAGGCCTGTCGGCGTGCGCCGGCGACGTAGTCGTGCAGGCGGGCCGATCCTTCGAGCATGGCGACGGCCGTGGCGGCGAGGGCGGCGCCGCGTTCCGCGAGGGCGGCGCGCAGCGCCTCGGTGCTGCCGGTGGCGCGCAGGCCGTCGAGCACGTCCCCGATCCGCGTCAGCGGATAACGCCCCTGCCGGAGCATGTGGATCATGCGGGCGTCGCGGACCTCGGCCGGGCCGTACCACCGGTAGCCGGTGCCGGGCTCGCGCTGCGGCGTCAGCAGTCCGGCGGCCTCCCACACCCGCAGCGCCGAGGCGCGTACGCCGAGGAGGGCGGCCACCTCCCCGATGCGCAGCGCGGACTGCGGCGCGGCCGGGCCGCCGGGATCCTGCCCGGCCACCGCTTCGAGCGCCTCCCCCGTCGCCCGCAGGGCGAGCCGCTGCCCGTGCAGCGCGGCGTGGCAGGCGTCCACGAGGGCGAGCGCACCCGTCAGGTCGCCGTCGTGCACCGCCAGCATGATCGACCGGGCGGCCTCCCACCCGTATCCCTTGGCCAGCGCCCGGTAGGCGAGCAGGGCCTCGCGGTGCCGCGTGTCGAACCTGCGGTAGCCGGCGGCCGTCCGCTCCGCGGGCGGGAGAATCCCCGTGTCGGCGTAGTTGCGGATCTGCTGGGTGGAGACCCCCGCCTCCCGCGCCAGGTCGACCGGGCGCAGCGCCCTGTGACTCACCTGTGGCTCACCGGACTTGAGGCTTCGGGTCGCATCCGCTCATGGTAACGGCCCGCGAGTCTCAAGCCCCGCTCGTCAGGTGACGGCCCGGCGCAGGGCGTAGACGGCGGCGCCGGCCGCCAGCACGGCGGCCCCGGAGACCACCGACGACAGCGGCAGGGCGAAGGCCAGGACCAGGCACCCGGCCAGGCCGGCGATGGGCACGGCCCGCGGCGGCCGTCCCTCCTCGGGGCCGAGGGTCCACGCGCTGGCGTTGGCGAGGGCGTAGTAGACCAGCACGCCGAAGGACGAGAACCCGATCGCGCCGCGCAGGTCCGCGGTCGCGGCCAGCAACGCCACGACCGCGCCGACGGCCAGCTCGGCGCGGTGGGGCACGGCGAAGCGCGGATGGACGGCGGCCAGCGCGTGCGGCAGGTGCCGGTCGCGGGCCATGGCCAGCGTGGTGCGGGACACCCCGAGGATCAGCGCGAGCAGCGAGCCGGTCGCGGCGACCGCGGCGCCCGCCCGTACGACCGGGGCCAGCCCGGGATGCCCGGCCTCCCGCACGACGGCGGCCAGGGGGGCGGCCACGTCACCCAGTCCCCCGTCACCAGGTCCCCCGCCGCCCAGCACGGCGAGCGCGGACACCGCGACCGCCGCGTAGACGACCAGGGTGATCCCGAGTGCGAGCGGAATCGCGCGGGGGATGGTCCGCGCCGGGTCCCTGACCTCCTCGCCGAGGGTGGCGATGCGGGCGTATCCGGCGAAGGCGAAGAACAGCAGACCCGCCGCCTGCAGCACCCCTCCGGCGGTGGCGTCGGATCCGACGTCCAGCCGTCCCGGGTCCGCGGCGCCGGAGGTCAGACCGGCGACCACCACGACGGCCAGCACCGCGAGGACCACCCCGACGATGACCCGGGTGAGCCAGGCGCTCTTGTGGATCCCCGCGTAGTTCACCGCGGTCAGCGCGACCACGGCCGCCACCGCCACCGCGTGGGCCCGCTCCGGCCACACGTAGGAGCCGACGGTCAGCGCCATCGCCGCACACGAGGCGATCTTGCCGACCACGAACGCCCACCCCGCCAGGTAGCCCCAGAAGTCCCCCAGCCGCTCCCGGCCGTACACGTAGGTGCCGCCGGAGGCGGGGTAGCGCGCGGCCAGCCGGGCCGAGGAGGTCGCGTTGCAGTAGGCGACCACCGCCGCGGCGGCCAGCCCGAGCAGCAGCCCGGACCCGGCCGCCCGCGCCGCCGGCGCCAGGGCGGCGAAGATCCCCGCGCCGATCATCGAACCCAGCCCGATCGTCACGGCGTCGGCCACGCCGAGCCGGCGCTCCAGCGGCCCCTCCCCTGCGCGGGCCGGTGTTCCCACGACTACCTCCGATCCCGACATCGATCACCGTGCTTTCCGGCCGAGGATTCGGGCCTGGCCGGCGTGTCGTCTCAGGGCCACAGGCGGTGCCGCGCCCAGGCGGCCTCCTCGCGCGTGTAGCGCAGGCGGGTGTGCCGGCGGTCGCGGTCGGCCTGCCAGAACTCGACCTCTTCCGCGCGCACGCCGTACAGGGTCCATCCCGGCGCGACCACGCCGGGATCGGCCTCGATCGCGGCGTGTGCCGCGCGGAGGGCGGCGTCGAGGTCGGAAGGGTCGTCCAGGACCTGCGACTGGCGGCCGGTCAGCGCGTCGGCGCGGGCCCCGGGGGAACGCGCCAGGAAGTCGGCCGCGCCGCGCTCGGCGTCCGCAGGGACAGCCACGCCCCGCACCCGGATCTGACGGCCCTGCTCGGGCCAGTGGAAGCACAGAGCCGCGTACGGCGTGGCGGCCAGCTCCCGTCCCTTGCGGCTGCCCGCGCTCGTCGCGAAATACCAGGTGCCGTCCGCCGCGAGGTCCTTGCAGATCAGCACGCGGGAGGACGGCCGTCCGCGGCTGTCGGCGGTCGCCAGCGACATCGCGTGCGGTTCGCGCACCCCCGCCTCGACGGCCGAGGTCAGCCATTCCACGAACAGGGCGACCGGGTCGGACGGCGCGGCGTCGACGTCGAACTCCGGCAATGCGGTGTCGAAGACCGGAAGCCCCCGCAACAGATCACGAATCGAACCCGCCACAGCGTTCTCCCCCACGATCACTCCTCCACTTCGAGCCGCCGTGCTCACCACCGCGAGCCCGGCGTCTGGTCCCGAGACGCCACGAGGCTGATGCCGCGAGCTCGCCTCCTCGACAGTGTTCCATCAAATGCATTTGATGTATTGTCCAGGTCATGGCGTCGTCCGAGCAAGCCCTTCCGGCGTTCGTGCGCCTGGCCGCCCACACGCTGCGCTGGCGGCTGTTGACCGAGCTCGCGGTGGGCGACCTGCGGGTCCGTGAGTTGATGACACTGGTCGGGGCACCGCAGAACCTGGTCTCCTACCACCTGCGGCTGCTGCGCGACGGCGGCCTGGTCACCGCCACACGAAGCAGTCACGACGGCCGCGACAGCTATTACCGGCTCGACCTGGACCGCTGCGCCCAGGCCCTGGCAGGCGCCGGGGCCGCCCTGCATCCCGCACTGCGCGGCGTTCCCGAGCCGCCGGCGCCTCCTCCGCGGTGGCCCCGTCTCTCTGTGCTGTTCGCCTGCACGGGAAACAGCGCCCGCTCACCGGTCGCCGAAGCTCTGCTGCGCCATCACACCGCCGGTCACGTGACCGTGACCAGTGCCGGCAGCAGGCCCGCGGCACGGATGAATCCCCACGCCGTACGCGTGCTGCGTGAGCAGTACGGCATCGACATCGCCGACCGGCGGCCCCGCCATCTGGACACGCTTCGCGGTCGCCGGTTCGACTACGTCATCACCCTGTGCGACAAGGTCCGCGAAGCCTGTCCCGAGTTCGGCGACCACGCGCGGCGGATCCATTGGAGCACCCCCGACCCGGCCGCTGCCGGCCGGTCGGAGCAGGACGTCCATGCCGCGCTCGGCCGGGCGACGGCGGACATCGACACGCGCATCCGTCACCTACTGCCCGTCCTGGCTCAGACTCCGGAGGCTCACTCATGACGGCGACCGACCACTACGCCAGCGTCCGCTACCTCGTCGACGACGTCCAGGCGGCCGTCGGCTTCTACACCACCCACCTCGGCTTCACCCTGAACAGCAGCGCCGCGCCCGCCTTCGCCGACGTGGTACGAGGGCCGCTGCGGCTGCTGCTGTCGGGACCCGCCAGCTCCGGTGCCCGGGCAACGCCCGCCGAGGCCACCGGCACGGGCCGCAACCGCATCCAGCTGGTCGTCGACGACCTGGACGCGGAGATCGGCCGGCTGCACGCCGCGGGCCTGCCGTTCCTCGGCGAGATCGTCACCGGCCCCGGCGGCCGGCAGATCCTGCTCCCCGACCCCGCCGGCAATCTCGTCGAGCTGTTCCAGCCCGCCCATCGGCCCTGACGCCGGCCGGCCAGGCCGATCGCGTGAGACGGATCGCCAGGCCAAGCGTTTACCGGCGCCCCCGCGTGGCCTCCGGCCGTACGGGGGAGTCTCCGATCGCGTACGAGCACGTGGGCGGAGCCCGACGACCGGGCGGAGGACGGAGACGGCGTGGACGATCGTGATTCACCGGCGGTGCGCCGCCGCGACCTGCTCAACCTGTCCGCCGCCGCCCTCGCCGGGGCGGTTACGGTCGCGGCCCCCGCGGCGGCCGCGCCGAAAACCCCTGAGGAGGGGGCGGAGGTGACTCCGCCCGAGGACCTCATGCGCGAGCACGGCGTGCTGAAGCGTCTCCTGCTCGTCTACCGGGAGGGCATCCGGCGGATCGAGGGCGGCGAGCGGGCTCCCGCGCAGCCGCTGAACGCCGCCGCCCGCATCATCCGCGGCTTCATCGAGGACTACCACGAGCACCTGGAGGAGAGGTACGTCTTTCCCCGGCTACGCGAGGCCGGCAGGCTCACCGGCACCGTCTCGGTCCTGTTGCTGCAACACCGCCGGGGACGCGAGCTGACGGGGCGCATTCTCACCGCCACCGGGCGTTCCAGAGGGGCAAGGGCCGCCCACCCCCTGGTCGCCGACATGACGGCGTTCGTGCGCATGTACGAGCCGCACGAGGCGCGGGAGGACACGGTGGTGTTCCCCGCCTTCCGTGAGGTCGTCCCCGCCAAGGAGTTCCTCCGCCTGGGCGAGGTCTTCGAAGACGAAGAGCACCGGCGTTTCGGGCCGCGCGGTTTCGAAGGCGTGGTCGACCAGGTCGCCGACATCGAGAAGGCGCTCGGCATCTACGACCTGTCCCGCTTCACTCCCGGCGAGTGACGGACGGACCTCGACCGGCTCGTCGCCTTCTGCGAGGGCCGCTCGACGAACATGCGGGCGTACACGTCGAGGAGGCGGCAGCGCTCGGTGGCATGCGCCGCCCCCCGACACGACCGGCTCGTCAGCCGGGGCGGCGAAGGGTGCGGCGCACCGCCAGGCCGCCGAGGGCCGCCGACGTGAGCGTCAGGATCCCCGCTTCGGTCCACTGGAAGCGCCAGAACCTCGACGGCGGGTGGTAGTACACCGCGAACCGGTAGCCCTTGCCGAACAGGCACGCCTGCCACGCCTCGGTGTTCTTGCTGCTCTGCCCCGCGTCCACCCGGCGCGGGCAGCCGCTGTCCGACGGGTCGGCGACCTCCCTTCCCGAGGGTTCCACCCAGGCGGCGCTCACCAGCCGGGCGTCCTGGTCGTCCAGCACCACGGTGCCGGTCAGCTCGGTGCGGGCCGGCTCGGCGTAGTAGTGGCTCAGCCGGAACAGGGTGAACATCGTCACCGCCACACCGGCCACGACCAGTGCCATCGCGGGCAGCGTACGCCGGAACAGGGAGCCGGCCACCGTACCCAGCGCGAACGCGTACAGCCACCACGCCGCCGGATCCACCCCGACCATGTTGAACACGCCGATGTTGCCGAACGTCGAGTCGCCCCCCGCCCTGAACACCGGCCGCCACAGGCTCACCATGAGCGACAGCAGCAGCCCGCCCGCCACGACCGCCCCGCCCAGGACCGACAGCTTGACCGCCAGCCACCGCCCCACGGGCACGGACTGGGTCCAGGCCAGGCGGTGGGTGCCGCGCTCGTACTCCCGGCCGAGCAGCGGCGCGCCCCAGAACGCCCCGATCAACGCCGGGGCCACCAGCGGCATCCAGCCGAACACCGAGTAGACCGCGTCATAGCGGCGCTCCAGCGCCGCCGCCAGGTCTCCGCACGCCACGGCGGGCCCCGGGCAGCCGGGCGGGGCGTGCCCGGCCACGTACCTGATCGCCTCCACCGCCGAGCCCAGCAGCAGCACCCCCAGCAGCGCCAGGAAGGCCGCTGTCACGAGGATCTGCGCCCGATGCTGGCGCCACGTCACCCAGATCACGCCCCGACCCCCGTCAGTTTCGGCAGTGCCGCCGACTCGGGGCTGCGCAGGTAGCCCATGACGAGCTCGTCCAGCCCGGGGCTCCGCGCCTGCCAGCGGGGATCGAGCGGAGGCGCACCCCTGACCAGCATGCCGACCTGCCCGCCGGTGCGGCTCGCGCTCACCACCTGCGTTCCCGCGGTCGACGCCTCGTCCGGCCCGGTGACCACGAGATGCCCGTCGAGCAGTTCCTCGATGTCACCGCTGACCTGCAGCCGGCCCGCGTTGAGCACGATCAGCCAGTCGCCCGTCTCCTCCAGGTCGGAGACGACGTGCGAGGACAGCAGCACGGTCAGCCGCCGCTCGGCCACCTCCGCCATGATCGAGCGCATCACCTCGTGGCGGGCGAGGGGGTCGAGGTTCGCCAGCGGTTCGTCCAGCACGAGCAGGTCCGGCCGGCTCGCCAGCGCGAGTGTCACCGCCACCTGCGCCTGCTGGCCGCCCGACAGCCTGCCCACCTTCCGCCGCAGCGGGATGCTCAGCCCGGCGAGCCGGGCGGCGGCGGCGTCGCCGTCCCACCGCCGGTTCATGCGGCGGCCGAAGGCGAGCATCTCGGCGACGGTCAAGCTCTCGTACAACGGCTTGTCCTGTGCCACGAACGCCGCTTCGCCGCTCACGCGGACGCTCCCCAGCGCGGGCCGCACCAGGCCGACGGCAGTGTGCATGAGGGTGGTCTTGCCCGCGCCGTTGGGCCCGACGAGCGCCGCCACGCGCCCCGCGGGTACGGCCAGCGAGCAGTCGCGCAACACCCACGTGCGGCGATACCGGACGCCGAGCCCGGTGACCTCCAGTGCGGAGCTCATGCCACGCCCTCCTTCGCCGCGTCGGCCAGGACCACGGCGAACAGCGCCCGGAGGTCTTCCTGGTCCAGCCCGGCCGCGCGGGCCTCACGCACCCACGCCTCCAGGCCGCGCCGCAGCCGCGTGTGGTCGGCGAGGGTCGCGCCCGCGATCCCCTGCCGGACGAACGTCCCCATCCCCGGCCGTCCTTTGTCAACCCTGGTCGCCGGTCTCGCGCCCGTCAGGCGTCGTCACCGAGGCGCGCGGCGCGGGCGTTGAGGTAGCGCCGGCGCGGCAGGGCCGCCGCCCGCCGGGCCGCCGCCAGGTAGGCCTCGCGGGCCGCCGCCCGCTGTCCGGCCATCTCCAGCAGGTGCGCGCGCACCGCGGGCAGGCGGTGGTCGCGGGCGAGCCGTTCATCGCCCTCCAGCCCGTCGAGCAGCTCCAGCCCGGCGCGCGGGCCTTGGCTCATCGCCACCGCGACCGCGTGGTTCAGCAGCGTCACGGGGTTGTCCGACATCCCCGTCAGCACCTCGTACAGCGCGGCGATCTGCGGCCAGTCGGTCGCCTCCGCGCTCGGCGCCTCGTCGTGCAGGGCGGCGATCGCCGCCTGGACCTGGTACGGCCCGGGCGCGCCCCGCGACAGTGCCGCCTCGACCAGCGCCACGCCCTCGGCGATGCGGGCGGCGTCCCACCGGGCGCGGTCCTGCTCGGCCATCGGGATCGGCGTGCCGTCGGGGGCGGTGCGCGCGGCGCGGCGGGCGTCGGTGAGCAGCATGAGCGCGAGCAGCCCGGCCGTCTCGCCGTCGTCCGGCAGCAGCCGGTGGACGATGCGGGCCAGCCGGATCGCCTCGGCCGTCAGATCCTCCCGGCGAAGCCCGGCCTCCCCCGCGTACCCCTCGGTGAAGACCAGGTAGAGCACGTGGAGGACGGCGTGCAGCCGCGCGTCGCGGTCGGGTCCCGCAGGCATGCCGAACGGGAGGCCGCTGTCCCTGATGCGGTGTTTGGCCCGGGTGATGCGCCGGGTCATGGTCGCCTCCGGCACCAGGAACGCCCGGGCGATCTGCGCGGTGGTCAGGCCGCCGACCGCGCGGAGGGTGAGGGCGATCTGGGACGCGGGCGACAGCGCGGGATGGCAGCACATGAACAGCAGGATCAGCGTGTCGTCGGCCCCGGCCGTGAGCGCGTCCGCGTCGGCAGCGAGCCGCCACTCGGGAAGCGCCCGCCGGCCGGCGGCGTCCTCCCGCTCGCGCCGGGCCTGCTCGCTGCGCAGCAGGTCGGTGAGCCTGCGGGCGGCGACGGTGACAAGCCAGCCCAGCGGGTTGTCCGGCAGGCCGTCCTGCGGCCAGCGGACGGCGGCGGCGAGCAGCGCCTCCTGCACGGCGTCCTCGGCCGTGTCGAAGTGGCCGTAGCTTCGCACGACCGCGCCGAGGACCTGCGGCGCCAGGCGGCGCAGCAGGTCCTCGGTCTCGCCGCGAGGCGTCGTCACAGCTCCGGCTCGGCCTGCCACTCGTCGATCGGGCGCACGTCCACGTACCATTCGCGGGCCGGCGTCACGCCCTCGGGATGGGGGGTGTGCGCCAGGCGCCCGGCGATCTGCGTCGCCCGGTCGAAGCTGTCGCACTCGACGATCGTGTAGCCGGCCAGGACCTCCTCGGTCTCGGCGTATGGGCCGTCGGTGACGACGGGGACGCCCTCACGCAGCCGGATCCTGCGGGCGTGGACGGGGGCGGTCAGTCCCTGCGCGTCGACGAACTCCCCCGACTTCACCAGGTCGTCGTTCCACTCGGTCATGAACGCGTGCATGGCCGCGGCGTCCTCGGCGGACCAGGCGGGCCCGTCGCCCGGCCGTCCCGCCAGGGCGTCGTAGTCCCGCTGCGAGCCGTACAGCATGATCATGTATTTCACGGTTCGTTCCTCTCCGGCGGGCGTCCTCCGCGCCGCTTCACCCGGGACGTCGAAGCCGGCCCCCGGATCCGGACACTCTCGGGGAGAAAGACGCCCGGCCACTGTGCCGGAGCGGCGGCGGGCCTTGTCAAGCGAGGGAACACCGGGAAAGTTTCACGCGCCGGAACCAGGGGTCGCGCCCGGGAGCAGCGCGCACTCCCCCGCCGGGGGGCACGCGGAAGCCGGCCGGTGGCGTGCCCGGCTCCCGTTGATCAGTGTGTGCGACATGACGCACCGGGCAGGCGCATCGCGGATCGCGGCCGTCGTGGCGTCCATCGTGCTGCTCTCGCCGGCGCTCCCGGCGGCGGGCGCGGCAGGCGTGGTGGACGCGGTGGACGTGGTGGACGCGGCGGCCCTCTCATCGAACCGGAATCCGCAGCATGATCCCCCGCAGGAGCCGCACCGGCATCCGGCGCGGGAGCTGCGCTGGGGTGACTGCGCCGGGGTCGGCGACCCCGCTCTGCGCTGCGCGGAGGTCGCCGTGCCGCTCGACCACCGCCGTCCTCGCGGCCGGACGATCTCGATCGCGATCTCGCGGCTGCCCGCGACCGACCCGGCCCTGCGCCGTGGCGTGCTGCTCACCACCGGAGGCGGCCCCGGCGGGCCGGGCGTGCCGCTGCCGTCGAGCCTGGCCCCCCTGCTGCCCCCCGAGGTGCGGGCGCGCTACGACCTGATCGGCTTCGACATCCGGTTCGTGGAGCGGAGCACGCCCATCGGGTGCGGGCAGGAGGTGGAGGAGCCCGGCGGCTACCGGGTCCGTACGGCCACCCCCGGGAGCCTCCCGGCCGACGCGGCCGAGGCCCGCGCGTACGCCCGCGACTGCGTTCGCGCCGCCGGGTGGGCCCTGCCGTACGCCACCACGGCGAACGCCGCCAGGGACATGGACGTCATCCGGGCCGCGCTCGGCGAGGAGAAGATCTCCTACCTCGGCGGGTCGTACGCGGGGATGCTCGGGGCGGTCTACGCCGCCCTGTTCCCCGGCAGGGTGGACAGGTTCGTGCTGGACAGCCCGGTCGACCCGAAGACGGCGTGGCGGCCGTACGAGCTCGGGCGGACCCCGGCGTTCGAGGCCGGGACGGCGGCCTTCGCCGCCTGGACGGCCGAGGGTGACGCCGAGTACGGCCTCGGCGGCACGGCTCGGGAGGTCAGCGACGCCGTCGCGGAGCTGATCCGGCGCGCCGCGACGGCCCCGGTCGTCGTCGCGGGCCACGCCTGGACGTCGGGCGAGCTGGGGACGCTGCTCGTGGCGGGCATCTACGACGAGCGCTCCTTCGGGCTGGTCGCGGCGGCGTTCGCCGACATCGCCGCCGGGCGGGAGCCCTACGTGCCGTTCCCCGTCCGTCCGCTGCCGCCCGCGGGGGTGCCCGGCGTTCCCGCCGACAACCACACGGCGACCAACATGGCCTACCGGTGCGGGGACGGCCCCTGGCCCCGCGAGCTCCACGACTACCGGCGCGACCTCGCCTCCTACAGCGCGCGATATCCGTTGTTCGGCCCGGCCAACGCCAACATCACGCCGTGCGCCTTCTGGCCGCGGATCGAGGACGAGCCGGTGCGGCGGCCGGCCGGGCGGGCGCCGGGGGTCCTGGTGACCGCCGCGCTGCGGGACGTGGCGGTGCCCGTGGCCAACAGCCGCGCCGTGGCGGCAGGCATCCCGGGCTCGCGCATGGTCACCGTCGACGCGCACACCCACGCGCCGTACCCCGCCTTCGGCGACGCCTGCCTCAACGGGGAGGTCGGCGCGTTTCTCACCACCGGGACGCTCCCGCCCGCCGACGTCGCCTGCTGACCCCGTCGGCCCGGCACGGCCCGGCACAGGCTGGCACGGCGCGCCGCCACTCCGCGGAAACAGGCTGGACGCGGAAATAGTCTGGATGTCGTGCAGCGTCGCAAGCGGACGTACTTGATCATGATGACCACGTGCCTCACGCTGTTCGTCCTGGCGGGAACGGTCGTGCGGGAGGTCTCGCCCGTGGCCGCCCTGGTGATGTCCGCGGTGGCGCTGGTGATCCCGCCGTTCGCCGTCATCATCGGCAACCGCAACGACCGGCGCGACTGACGGTGAGCCCGCGGGCGGGCGCCTCGATCAGCGGGCGAGCAGGGCGCGCAGGGCCGCGGCGACACCGGCCGGGTCCTCCTCGGCCATGAAGTGCCCGCACCCGACCGTCTCGTGCACCAGGTCGGGGGCCCAGGCGCCCCACAGCGCCCCGGCGTCGTACCCGAGGGCGGCCCCCCAGTCCTGCTGGAGCACGGTCACCGGCATCCGCAGCCGGTTCCCCGCCTCCAGGTCCTTCCGGTCGTGGTCCACGTCGATCCCCGCCGACGCGCGGTAGTCCGCCACGATCGAGGGCACCGCCGTACGGCAGGCGTCCAGATAGGCGGCGCGTACGCCGTCGGGGATCGCCCCCCGGTCGAGGGTCCAGACGTCGAGGAAGTGGCCGAAGAAGGCGTCCGCGCTCGCGCCGATCATCTGCTCGGGCAGGCCGGGCGGCTGGGCCATCAGGTACAGGTGGAAGCCGACGGCGGCGCCCGCGCCGTGCATCACCTCCCACATGTCCAGCGTCGGCAGCACGTCGAGGCACGCCAGGTGGCTGATCGCCGCCGGGTGGTCGAGCCCGGCGCGGAAGGCGACCAGCGCGCCGCGGTCGTGCCCGGCCAGCGCGAACCGCTCGTGTCCGAGCGCCCGCGCCAGGGCGACGACGTCGGTGGCCATCGTGCGCTTGGAATAGGTGTCGCGGCCGGCTTCGGCCGGCTTGTCGCTGGCGCCGTAGCCGCGCAGGTCGGGACAGATCACGGTGTGGCCGGCGGCCAGGTCGGCGGCGACGTGCCGCCACATCAGGTGGGTCTGGGGGAAGCCGTGCAGCAGCACGATCGGGCTCCCCGAGCCGGCGACGGCCGCGTTCAGCGACACTCCGTCGGCGACCGGCACGCGGAGGTAGTCGAAACCGGGAAGGACAGGCGCCATGACGCGCTCCTTTTCTGTGCGGGATCGGATGGTCCCCAGGCTGCCGCGCGTGAATGAGCATCCGGTCAGCGCGCTACCGTGACAGGTGCCGTGACCTGGAGGGGAGCCGACGGTGGGGATCGCGTTCGGGGTGCTGGGGCCGGTGACGGCCTGGGACGGCACCGGCGGCGCGATCGCGCTGAAGGGGCCGCGGCACCGTGCGGTGCTGGCCCGGCTGATCGTCGCCCGCGGCCGCGTGGTGCCGGTCACCCGCCTGATCGACGACCTGTGGGACGAACCTCCGGCGGGCGCGGCCGGTGCCGTACGGACGTTCGTGGCGGCGCTGCGCCGCGCGCTCGAGCCCGACCGGCCGCCCCGCACCCCCGCGCGGCTGCTGGTCACCGAGGGGCCGGGGTACGCGCTGCGGGCCGGCGCCGACGCGGTGGACGCCTGGCGCTTCGAACACGCGGTGGCCGCCACCGCGGACCTGCCCCCCGAAGACGGGCTCGCCCGGCTGGAGGAGGCGCTGGGGTGGTGGCGCGGTCCCGCCTACGCGGAGTTCGCCGACCAGGACTGGGCCCGCGCCGAGCGCTCCCGCCTGGCCGAGCTCCGGCTGCACGCGGTCGAGCGGCACGCGCAGACGCGGCTGGAGCTGGGGCGGGCGGCCGAGGCGGTGCCCGACCTGGACGCGCACGCGTCTGGGCACCCCTGGCGGGAGGAGGCATGGCGGCTGCTGGCGCTCGCGCTGTATCGCAGCGGGCGGCAGGGCGACGCGCTCGCCGTGCTGCGCCGGGCGCGGGCACTGCTCGTCGACGAGCTGGGAGTGGACCCGGGCCCGGGGCTGCGCCGCCTGGAGACCGACATCCTGCGCCAGGCCGATCATCTCGACTCCTCGGCGGGCGGCGCGGCCGAGCGCGTGTGGGCCCAGGCCACCGCCGCCTACGACCGCGCGGTCGCCTCCGGGGCGAAGGCCCGCCTGGAGTCGACGGCCGGACTGCTGCGCGACCTCGCCACGACCGGGGGCGGCGGCCTGCAGGCGGCGCGCGAGCACCGCGTGGCCGCCGTCGAGGCGGCCGAGGAACTCGGCGACGCGGAGCTGACCGCACGGGTGATCGGCGCCTTCGACGTCCCGGCCATCTGGACCCGGTCCGACGACCCCGGGCAGGCGGCGCGCATCGTGGCGGCGGCCGGGCGCACGCTGACCGCCCTGGCCGCGCTGCCCTCCGATCACGAGGCCCCAGGTCACGAGGCCCAAGGTCACAAGGTCACTGGTCACGAGGTCACTGGTCACGAGGTCACTGGTCACGAGGTCACTGGTCACGAGGTCACTGGTCACGAGGCGGCCCGGGCCCGGCTGCTGGCCACGATCGCGCTGGAGTCGCGCGGCGACCGCTCCTGCCAGGGGCCGCGGGCGGCGCGGCAGGCCGAGGAGATCGCCCGCCGCCTGAACGACCCCGCGCTGCTGGCGTTCGCGTTGAGCGGCCTGTTCATGCAGACCTTCCACCGGACGGGCCTGGCCGCCCGGCGCGACGAGATCGGCGCCGAACTCGTGGACATTTCCGCCCGGCATGGCCTGGTCACCTTCGAGGTGCTCGGGCATCTGGTCCGGATGCAGGCACGGTCGGCGCTCGCGGACTTCACGGCCGCCGACGCCCACGCCGCCGCCGCCGAACGCCTGTCCGTACGGCACGAGCGGCCCCTGGCGGGCGTGTTCACCGCGTGGTATCGGGCGCTGCGCCTGGACGCGACCGGCCCTGCGCCGCTGGAGGAGGCCGAGGCCGCCTATCGGGAGGCCGCCGCCCGGCTGGACGGCGCCGGTATGCCGGGCGTGGAGCACGGCCTGCTGCCGCTCGCGCTGCTGTGCCTGCGCCTGCGGCACGGGCAGCCCCCGCCCGGCGCCGGTCCCGCCGGCGATCCCGCCGACGAGCACATCGCCGAGCACATCGACTGGGGGCCGTACGCGCCGTGGGCCCGGCCTCTGGTGCTGCTCGCCCGCGACCGCCGAGCCGAGGCGGCGGCGGCGCTGCGCGCCCTGCCCGAGCCGCCGCACGACCTGCTGACGGAGGCCCTGTGGTGCCTCGCGGCCCGTGCGGCCCTCACGCTGGGCGACCGCGCGACGATGCGACGCGCCTACGCCGCGCTGCTGCCCGCCGCGGGCGAACTGGCCGGGGCGGGCAGCGGCGTGCTGACGCTCGGCCCGGTGTCCGCGCACCTGGACGACCTGTCGGCCGCGCTGTGACGGTTGGCGGGAGTCGCGCCGAACCGGTCGTGACCCTGATTTGCCCGCTGCGGATCGTCGCTCAGCAGGGCTGGAGCGAGGGGAAACGGCCCGCGAAGAAGGCCGCCGGAGGCACGCCCATCAGGGTGCGGAACTCCGCGGCCATGTGGGACTGGTCGTAGAACCCGGCGGTCGCGGCGAGCTGCGCCCATCGCGCGGTGTGGGCCCTGCCGCGGGCGAGCACCCGGCGCACGCGTTCGATCCGCTCGAAGCGCTTGGGCGGCACGCCGATGCCGTCGCGGACGACATCGCGCATGTGGCGCTCGCTGACGGCCAGCCGCCGGGCGATGGCGGCGACGGGCTCGCGCTGCTGCCCGGCCTGGTCGCGCAGGGCCTGCGCGGTTGCGCGCACCAGCTCGCTGCGGGCCAGGTCGGCATTGGACCGGGCGGCGATCCTGGCGGGCAACGCCGCCTGAAGACGCCCGAGGACGCGCGTCACGTCGTCTCCCGGCGGAGCCGGCGCGGCGGTCAGCCCGGCTGCGCCGTCCCACAGCGCTGCGTCGTCCCACAGCTCCTCGAGGCCGACGACCTGGTCGACCAGCTCGGTCATCGGGACTCCGAGCAGGAGCCGGGCGGCGCCGGGGCGCAGCCTGAGCCTGAGGCAGAGCGGGAAGTCCTTGCCCACATGGTAGGAGGCGCGGGTACGCGGCCCGACCACCAGCAGGGCGCTGCGCCGCGCCGACGTCGTCCGGAAGATCAGCGAGGTGTCGGCGTCGGGAACGTGGACGAGCGGCGGCCGCTCAGCCGGCGCGCAGGCCCTCATGGATGTGATCTCGCTGACCAGCCACCGCAGTGGGGCAGGCACGGTCATCGGGACTTCGAGGGGCATGGCCTCACGTTACCCGGCGGCGCTCGGCACGCCGACCGTGCCGAAAGTTCCTATGGATCACGGCGCCGGCGCTGACATGGTGATGGCCATGATCCTCGTGACGGGTGCGACGGGCACCATCGGCAGTGAGACGGTTCGCCTGCTGGCGGCCATGGGCGAGCGGGTGCGGGCGATGACCAGAAACCCCGCGGCGATCACGCCTCCCCCGGGCGTGGAGGTCGTGCGGGGCGACTTCGGCGAGCCGGATTCCCTGGCGCGGGCGGCGGACAAAACGGAGGCACTTTTCCTGCTCAGCGCCCCGGGCCCCCAGCTGGTCGAGCATGACGAGGCGATGCTGGCCGCGGCGTGTGCCGCCGGTGTCGGCACGGTGGTGAAGGTGTCGGCCATCGGCGCAGGCCGTAGCACCGGGGCCGGGGTCGGAGACTGGCATCTGCCGGGAGAGCGGGCCGTACGAGCGAGCGGACTGCGATGGACGATACTGCGCCCGTCCAGCTTCGCCTCCAACGCGGTGCGCTGGGCCGGTCACATCCGCCGTGGAGAGCCGATCCCGAACACGACGGGGACCGGCAGGCAGGGCGTCGTCGACCCTCGTGACGTCGCCGAAGTGGCCGTGCGGGCGTTGACGTCCAGTGATCATGCAGGCGGCGTGCTCACGCTGACCGGGCCGGAACTGTTGAGCGTTCCCGACCAGGCCGCGATCTTGGGCGGGGCCGTCGGGCGCCGCGTCACGACCGCCGACGTGCCGCTTGAGGTCTACAAGAAGCGGATGCTCGCCGCCGGCGTCGATCCCGCCTTCGCCGAGATCGCGGTCAACGGCTCCAGGCTTGTCGCACAGGGCGGCAACGCCACGATCAGCAAGGACGTGGAACACGTGCTCGGTCGTGCGCCCCGCACATTCTCCGACTGGGCGCACGATCACCGCGCCGCGTTCGCCTGAATCCCCCGGAATACGCTGAAAAACCGCAGGCCGGAAGACCGCCGGCGCGTATGCGGCCGAGCGGAGGCTACCCGCGCCGGCGGCGGGGGCGCGGACGGCGGGTGGAGGCCCGGCCCGGCGCGGCGGCCGGACCGGCCGGCGAGGTCGGCCAGTGCGCCGGACGGGTGAGGGCCGGGGGCAGCCTCGTGGCGTCGTCTCCCCTGGCCGCGTTCACCTGCGCCTGGGTGAGGAAGACGCTGCCCGTGAGGTCGGCGCCGCCGAGGTCGGCCCCGCGCAGGTCAGCTCCGATGAGGTCCGCGCCGCGCAGATCGGCTCCGCGTAGATCGGCCCCAATGAGGTAGGCGCCCCTCAGGTTGGCTCCGCGCAGGTCGGCCCCCCTGAGCCGGGCGCCGATGAGATCGGCTCCCCTGTGATCGGCGGCGGCACGGCCCCCGGCCGACGCCCGCACCAGCTCGCTCGTCCGCAGCAGCAGCGCGTTGACCTTGTCGCGGTGGGCGGCGACGTCCACGCCCAGCAGGTCGCCGGGGGTGCCCGCGGTCAGGCGTTCGGTCTCCTCGAACGCGCCGCGCAGCTCGGCGTGGATCGGGCGGGTCACCGGCAGGGACATCGCCTCGTCCAGGTACCACAGCAGCTCGTGCAGGTGCCGCATGACCGGGAAGACCTCGAACATCCGCGCCGCGGACCCCGGATCGTCTCGCCAGCTGCGGCCGAAGGTGACCTGCGAGACCTTCTGCCCCGCCCCAAAGCAGTCGTAGACGGTGCAGCCGGGAAAGCCACTGTCGCGCAGACGCGCGTGGATGCCGCAGCGGAAGTCGTCCCGCAGGTTGGGGCACGGCCGCCCGGCGTCCTTGCTGATCGCGAAGTCGGCGGAGGCGGCGAAGGGCAGCGCGACGCAGCACAGCCCGAAGCAGTTCGCGCAGTCGGCCCGCAGGCCGGTCCGCCTGCCGGGGCCGGAGCCGGCCGGGTCGTCCGCGCGGACGTCCCCGCGGTCGTGCGTGTGGGGCAACGTGCCTGGTCTCCTCGTGTTCGATCGGCGCCGCCTCGTCGCTCGCCGTCCCGGCGCCCAGCTAGAACGTATCCCACTGAACGAGTGCAGGGCGGCCGGCTTTTGTCGCCGGGCGGCGGTTCACGCGTGCGGGCTCCCGTCCCCCCGATCAGTCCTCACCTGCCGCGCTGAGCCGGCGGGACCATCGTGGACCAGCCCGGCGGTCATCCCGGCCGGTCGTCGGCCGGGTCGCGGAAGCCCGCGACGAAGCCGGCCAGGTCGTGGCGGCGCGAGGTCGCCGGCCACACCGCCCAGGTGCGCCGGATCAGCGGGTGACCGGCCAGGGCCGACCACGCGACGGCCGCGGGCAGCGGCTGCGGCCACCTCGGCGGTGCCAGCGCGAAAGCCCTGCCCGCGCTCACGGCGGCGAGCTTGACCTCCGCGATCAGCTCCTGTCCCTCGGGGGCGGCGGGGCCGAGGTCCAGGCCGTGGCTGCGCAGGATCGCGGTCAGCTCGTCGAACCAGGCGGGGCTGCCTGAGCGCGGGAAGCCCACCCATTCCAGCCCGGTGAGCTCCTCCAGGCGGATCCCGTCGGGTCCGCGCAGCTCGGCCGCCCGTTCGGCGGTGAGGAGCACGCCGAGCCTCTCCCTGGACACGAGCATCGCGTCGAACTCGCGCCCGGCGGGACGCTCCCTGAGCAGACCCACGTCGAGCTCACCGGCCTGCAGCGCGGTCAGTTGCGCCGCCGTGGACAGATGGCGGGCCTGCACGCGGGTGCCGGGGTGGGCCACCGCGAGCCGTTCCAGCGCCGGTCCGAGCAGATCGGACGGCAGCTCGATGGGAACCCCCACCCGCAGGACCCCGCCGTCCCCGCTCGTGTACGCGGCCATCGTCCGCAGCACCTGGTCGTGGCGGGCGAGTACGGCGCGCGCCTCGGCGAGCAGCGTCATCCCCGCCTCGGTGGGCTGGACTCCGGCGCTGCTGCGGACCAGCAGTTTCACCCCCAACCGGCGCTCCAGCATGCCGACGGTCTGCGACAGCGCGGGCTGGCTGACGTGCAGCCGGCGCGCCGCGGCCGACATGCCCCCTTCCTCGGCCACCACGACGAACGCCCGCAGTTCCCGCAATTCCATGCCGCTCATGGCATCACACCTGGCGGAAGCGGCGGCCGGGACAGGCGCCTCCCCGGTCCCGGGCGCGGACGGCGTACGGCCACGCGAAGCGGTGGAAGATCCGCTCGTGGCCCGGCCAGGGCGATGCCCTCTCCGTCGTCGGCGACCGTCACCTCGGCGCCCTCCCTCGCGCGACGCAGGCCGATCCGCGTCCTGCGGGCGACATGCTCGCCGGGCGCGCAATCTCGGCAAAGGACTGGACGGTTTCGACCAGTTTGTGATGGTATGAGGTAGTTGTCAAGACCGTACTCCGGCATGGCTCCGGTGGCGCTCCCGCGCCCGAAGGTGGGGTGTCGCATGGCTGTTCGAGGGCCGGGAAAGGGTTCTCCGAGGCTCACTGCGCGCGGCGCGGCCACTCGCGAGCGCATCGTCGCAGCCGCCGCGGACCTCATGTTCCGGCAGGGAATGGCGGCGACGCCCCTCGATCAGGTGGTGGACGCCTGCGGTGTCAGCAAGTCGCAGCTCTATCACTACTTCCCCGACAAGGACGCGCTGATCGCCGAGGTGATCGCGATGTGGGAGCACCTCGTGGTGTCCGCCCAGAAACCGCAACTCGACCGGGTGCGCTCGATGCGGGATCTCGAAAGATGGCGCGATTCGCTGGTGTCGAGCCTTCGAGAGCGCGACCTGCCCTACAGGTGCCCGATCGGCTCGCTGGCCAGCGAGCTCTCCAGCCGCTGCGACGACGCCCGCCAATCCCTCGCGGCCGTCTTCCGCAGATGGCAGGGGCTGCTCGCGGACGGCTTCACCCGAATTCGGGAGGGCGGCGAACTCGGCCCCGCCGCGGAACCCGGGGAACTCGCCGTCGCGGTCGTCGCCGCCCTGCAGGGCGGCTACCTGCTCGCCGAGACCATGCAGGACGAACGGCCGTTCCTGATCGCCGTCGACATGGCGCTCGACCACGTGAAAGCCCACGTCAGGACTCCTACCGCCGATTTGACAGAATCGGACAACTGACCGCAAAGTGGACGAAATCGTCCACTTGCCTTGGTGGTGGCCCACCGAGTGCGGCAGGAGAATGGTGAGGCCGATGCCGTCTGTGTACTCGATGCAGGCGCGCTACACGACAGCGGCGACGATGCTGTTACTCCTTCTCACGGTCCTGGGCGGCGTAAGCCTGGACCTGGCAATCCGATACAGGATGGAGGGCCAGGTGTTCTTCGAGGCCGAGCAGGTCGTTGCCCAGTGGAGCGCGCAGGTGCGCGGTGGCGCACTGCCGCGCTCCGGGTCCGCCTCCGGCACCATCGACCTGGTCCAGTTGGTGGACGCCCAGGGCAGGATCCTGGTTGCCAGCCCGGCCGCGGCGGGGCGGCCGCGGCTGAGCAGGCTCCGGCCCCCGGCCGACGACCGGCTCCAACGGCGCGTCGAGTGCCCCCCGGGCGAGCGGTGCCTCCTGCTCATGGCCAACCGGGTGTCCCCGGCCCCCGACGCCCCCGTCGTCTACGCCGGAACGGTCGAGCCGCCCCTCTGCGCGACGCACCGCCTCGAATACCTCGTCGGGGGGGCCGGGCTCCTCCTCGTCCTGTCGGGCGCCCGCCTGATGTGGTGGATCATCGGCCGGGCGCTGGGCCCGGCCGAGCAGCAGTGCCGGCTCGCCTCCGTCACCTCCCACGAGCTCAGGACACCGATCGCCGGGCTGCGGGTGCAACTGGAGGAGGCGCTGCTCAACCCCGATCACGTCGACCCCCGCGACACCATCCGGGGGGCGCTGTCGGCCACCGGCCGCCTGGAGGCGATCGTTCATGACCTGCTGACGATGACCAGACTACGCGGCGGTCAGTCGTCGCCGCACGAGCCGATCGATCTCACGGCGCTGGTCACCGAAGAGGTGGACGCTCACGTCGGCGGCACGCCGGTGAAGGTCTGCACGACCGGGGAGGTGTGGGTGCACGGCTCGCGGATCCAGCTGATCCGGCTGGTGGGCAACCTGCTGAGCAACGCGCGGCGGCACGCCGCGACCGGCGTCACGGTCTGCGTCGGATCCGATGACGGCCGGGCGGTCGTCGCGGTGACCGACGACGGGAACGGCATCGCGCCCGCCGACCGTGAACGGGTCTTCGAGCGGTTCACCCGCCTCGACGAGGGGCTGCGCCGGGACGCCGGCGGCACCGGGCTGGGGCTTGCGATCTCGCGCGACATCGCCCGCGCCCACCGGGGCACACTGCAGATCGAGGACTCGCCCCGCGGGGCACGGTTCGTCCTCCGGCTGCCGCTCCTCGACCGGAACGCGATCGGCGGGCGGCGTCTCGTCCGCCCCAGTCGGACGATCTCAGGCCGGACCGCCGACGACCTGTGACCGGCGGCGGGCGGCGCCACTCCGCCCTTGCATCACGCCGCTCACCAGGCCGTCCGTGGTCTCGGCCGGGCGCGGCGCTCCCCCGGGAGACGCCGCCGGGAAAAATCTTGAAGAAAATCCGGGAGGCGTGTCGATCCGGGGGCGTCCCGTTCGAGGAGTGGGTGAAGGGCCGGTGAGGGACCGGCCCCGCCGGAGAGGGAGAACCCCGATGACCACCGCCCACACCGCCACCGCCCACACCGGCACCGATGCCGCCCGCGCCTGCGACCGTGAGACCAGCATCACCCGCAGCCTGCTCGGGTACGGCGTGATCGCCGGCCCCGTCTACGTCGTGGTGTCGCTGACCGAGGCCCTGACCCGGGACGGATTCGACCTGACCCGGCACGCCTGGAGCCTGCTGGCCAACGGCGACCTCGGCTGGATCCACATCGTGAACTTCGTGCTGGCCGGGGCGATGACCATGACCTTCGCCGCGGGCCTGCGCCGCGCTCACGGCGGTGGCTGGGCCCCCCGCCTGCTGGCCGTGTACGGGCTGAGCCTGCTGGCGGCCGGAGCCTTCCGCGCCGACCCGGCCGGCGGCTTTCCCCGCGGCGTGCCGGCGGGCGAGGTGAGCTGGCACGGCATCGCGCACCTGGCCTCCGGCGGCATCGGATTCGCCTGCCTGGTCGCGGCCTGCTTCGTCCTCGCCCGCCGCTTCGCCCGCCGCGGGCGAGCGGCCTGGGCGTGGGGGTCGCGGGCGACCGGCGCGCTGTTCGCGGCCGGGTTCCTGGCCGTGGCCTCGGGGGCGGGCTCGGCGGCGGGCGCGGCCTGGGCCAACCTCGCCTTCACCGGCGCCGTCGTGCTCGGCTGGGCCTGGATCAGCGCCGTGGCCGTGCACGCTTACCGGAACGCCTGACCTGTCCCGCGTTCACCTGATAGATCATTGTCCGGAAGGAGACACACGATGCGTTACCTGGTTCTGCTCAGGGCCACCCAGCCCGGCACCCCGCCGCCCGCCGACCTCATGGAGGCCATCGCCAAGCTCGGTCAGGAGGCGACCGTCGCCGGGGCGCTGCTCGACACCGCCGGGCTGGCCCCCAGCGCGTCCGCGGCGCGGGTGCGCGTCGCCGAGAGCGGGCTCAGCGTGACCGACGGCCCGTTCACCGAGTCCAAGGAACTGATCAGCTACGCCCTGTACGACGTGCGGTCGAAGGAGGAGGCGGTCGAGTGGGCCGCGCGCTTCATGCGCCTGCACCGCGACCTGTGGGAGGGCTGGGAGGGCGACGCCGAGGTGGTCAAGGTGCTCGGCCCCGAGGACTTCGCCCCGCCGGCCTGAGCCACCCCTGATCCCAGCCACCCCGATCCCACCCCTGATCCGAGCATCTCCGGCCGGGGTTCCTGCTGTCCGAACCCCTGCCGTTTGAGCCCCTGTGAGCTGACCCCGGATGACCGGCACCGACGCGCTGCTCGCGGCGCACCGCGCGATCGAGGCGGTCTGGCGGATCGAGTCCGCCAGGCTCGTCGCGGGGCTGGCGCGCCTCGTCGACGGCGTCGGCCTGGCCGAGGAACTCGCGCAGGACGCGCTGCTCATCGCGCTGGAGCAGTGGCCTGAGGCGGGCGTGCCGGACAACCCGGGCGCCTGGCTCATGGCCACCGCCAAGCACCGCGCGATCGACCACCTGCGGCGGCGCAGCCGCTACGAGCGCAAGCTCCAGGAGCTCGGCCGCGACATCGGGAGCAGGCCGCAGCCGGACCCGGACGCCGACATGGACGACCACATCCGCGACGACATGCTGCGGCTCGTCTTCACCGCCTGCCATCCGACGCTGACCACCGAGGCGCGCGTCGCGCTCACGCTCCGCCTGCTCGGCGGCCTGACCACCGGGGAGATCGCCCGGGCGTTCCTGGCCACCGAGCCGGCGGTGGCCCAGCGGATCGTCCGCGCCAAGCGCACCCTGGCCGCCAAAGGGGTCAGGTTCGCGATGCCGGCCCCCGGCGACCTGGCGGAACGCCTGGCGTCGGTGCTGGAAGTCGTCTATCTGATCTTCAACGAGGGTTATTCGGCCACGGCGGGGGACGACTGGACCCGTCCCGATCTCTGCCACGAGGCGCTTCGCCTGGGCCGTCTCCTGGCGGGCCTGCTCCCCGGCGAACCGGAGGTGCACGGCCTGGCCGCGCTGATGGAGTTGCAGGCCTCCCGCCTGCGCGCCCGCATCGGACCGGACGGCGCGCCGGTCCTGCTCCCCGACCAGGACCGGCGTCTGTGGGACCGGCTCCTGATCCGCCGGGGGCTGGAGGCGCTGGAGCGGGCCGAGTCGCTCGGCGGGGCCTTCGGGCCGTACGCGCTGCAGGCGGCCATCGCCGCCTGCCACGCCCGGGCCACCCGCCCCGAGGACACCGACTGGGAGCGCGTCGCCGCGCTCTATCGGGTGCTCGCCCACGTCTCGCCCTCCCCCGTGGTCGAGCTCAACCGCGCCGTCGCGGTCGCGATGGCCGGCGACCCCGCACGCGGGCTGGACATCGCCGACGCCGTCGGCGACGACAAGGCCCTGCGCGGCTACCCCCAGCTGCCCGCCGTACGTGGGGACCTGCTGGCCCGGCTGGGCCGCGCGGACGAGGCGCGGCGGGAGTTCGAACGGGCGGCGGCCCTGACCGGCAACGAGCGGGAGCGTGCCCTGTTCCTGGCCCGTGCCGCCGAGTGCGCATAGCCGCCGACTGCCGATAGCCGACCCCCTGACCGGCGCTCCCGGGCCTCCTCCGCGACCCATTGACAAAAACAGTTTTTACGTACAACATTGTTTTTGCGATGAGAGACGTCCTGTACCTGGAACAGATCGAGCAGGCCGAGGCACTGCTCAAGCCGCAGCGCATCGAGGTGCTGCGGCAACTGGCCGAGCCGCGCACGTGCACGGAGGTGGCCGCGGTGCTCGACCAGACGCCGCAGCGCGTCTACTACCACGTCAAACGACTGGTGGAGGCGGGCCTGGTCGAGCAGGTGTCCGAGCGGCGGGTGCGCGGCATCAGCGAAGGCATCTACCAGGCGAGCGCCCGCTCCTACTGGCTGTCGCCGGGCCTGGTGGGCCGCATCGGCGGGCTGCACCGGCGTCAGGACGAGCTCAGCCTCGGCTACCTGCTCGACCTCATGGAAGAGGTGCAGGCGGACATCGCCGCCCTCGACCGGACCGCGCCGGAGCTGCCGTCCGTCGGCGTGTCCGGCGAGGTGCGGGTGCCACCGGAACGACGCCAGCAGTTCATGGCCGACCTGCGCACCGCGCTGCAGGACCTGTTCACCCGCTACGGCGGCGCGGAAGGCGACGCCTTCAAACTCGCCGTGGCCTGCTATCCCCACTATCCCCAGGGAGACGACCGTGAGTGAACCGATGATCGTCCGCGTCCGCCTCGCCGCCCCGGTGAAGGAGGTGCGCCACGCGCTGACCGACCCCGCCGCGATGCGGGTGTGGCTGGCCGAGCACGCCGAGTCAGACCTGCCCGACCGCTACGCGTTCTGGGGCCACCGCACCCCCGAGGGCGACGCCCCCCATCAGCGCCCGCTGCACGCCGACGACCACACGCTGCGCTTCGCCTGGCTGCTGGACGGCGTGGAGACGACCACCGAGATCACGCTGGAGGAGGAGACCCAGGACACGACCGTCCTGACCCTGTCGCAGAGCCACTTCGACTTCCAGGACGTCATCACCGGGGCGAGCATCCGGGGCGTGCTGCAGAGCTTCTGGTCGCTGGCGCTGTCCAACCTGGCCGACTACGTCGAGGGGCGTGAGATCGGGCCGCAGCCCGACTTCACCTCGGCCGACTTCCGCGGCGAGACGGTCGTCGACGCGCCAGTCGAGCAGGTGTTCGACTCCCTGGTCGACTCGGACAAGGCGAGCGACTGGTTCGGATACCCCATCGGCATCGAGCCGCACGTCGGCGGGCGCTTCGCTATGGGCGGCCTGGACGCCGACCCGCACCCCGCGAAGATCATCGACCTGGTGCCCGGCAGGACCATGTCGGCCGACTGGGGACCGGGGGGCGTCGTCACCTGGGAGCTGGAGGACAGCGGCGGCAAGACCCGCCTGACGTTCGTCCAGAGCGGCTTCGACACCGCCAACCCGCCGTACGCCGCCTGGACCGGATGGCTCAGCGGCCTGGCCGCGCTGCGCCGCTACCATGAGAAGCCCGGCAGCCACCAGATCTGGCTCCCCGCCGAGCCGGCGGCCTGACCCGGACCCCGCACCACCGCCCCGCCCCCCTCGCACACGAACCGGAGTGTGAACGGTTATGACGGTGACCCCTGAAGTGCTCGCCTACTACGAGCAGGACAGGGAGGACGGCAGGCTCCGCACGGGACGGGGCCGGCTGGAGCTGTGGCGGACGCAGGACGTGCTGCGCCGGGCACTGCCGTCACCGCCCGCCCGGGTGCTCGACGTCGGCGGCGGCACCGGAGTGCACGCCGAATGGCTGGTCGCCGACGGCTACGAGGTCGAACTGCTGGACCCGGTCCCGCTCCACGTCGAGCGGGCCGGGGCCCTGCCGGGGTTGACCGCGCGGCTGGGCGACGCCCGCGACCTGCCCCTGCCGGACGCGAGCGCCGACGCGGTCCTGCTGCTGGGCCCGCTTTACCACCTGACCGACCGCGCCGACCGGGTGGCCGCCCTGGCCGAGGCGCGCCGCGTGGTGCGCCCCGGAGGGCTGGTGGCCGCCGCCACCATCAACCGCTACGCCGCGGTGCACGACATGGTCTACCTGGGCGTCTACGAGCAGGAGCCGCACCGCCTGGCCGCGCGCCAGGCCATGGAGAACGGCCGCCTGCTGGGTCCCGGGCAGGGTTTCCCGGCCTACCTGCACGAGCCCGAGGAGGTGCCCGGGGAGTTCGCCGACGCCGGGCTTCCCGGCGCCGAGCGCTACGGTCTGGAGGGCGCCTTCTGGCTGTACGGCGACGTGGACGACTGGCTCGACGACCCCGAACGCCGCAGGCACATGCTCGACGCCCAGCGCACGCTGGAACGCGTGCCGTCGCTGCTCGGGGTCAGCGGGCACATGCTCACCCTCGCCCGCCGTCCCGCGTAGGCTCCCCCTTCGCCTTCGGGCGGGCGCGCAGATGGGCGCGCTCGCCCTGGCTGCCGAACAGGCTGAGGAACTCGACCGCGTTGTCGTCGGCGGCGCCGAACCAGTGCGGCAGCCGGGTGTCGAACTCGGCCGCCTCACCCGGTGACAGCACCAGATCCTGCTCGCCGAGGACGATCCGCAGCCGCCCGTTCAGCACGTAGAGCCACTCGTAACCCTCGTGGGTCTTCGGCTCCGGCTGCCTCCTGGCGCTGCCCGCCGCGATCACCAGCTTGTACGCCTGGATGCCCCCGGCCCGGCGGGTCAGCGGCAGCATCGTCATGCCGTAGCGGACGACCGGCCGCAGGTGGATGCGCGGATCCCCCGTCGGCGGGGCGTCCACGAGCTCGTCCAGCGTGACCCCGTGCGCCTTGGCCAGGGGCAGCAGCAGTTCGAGAGTCGGCCTCCGCGCGCCCGACTCCAGCCTCGACAGCGTGCTCACCGAGATACCGGTAGCCGCCGACAGATCGGCGAGCGTCGTCTCGCGCTGCCTGCGCAGGGCGCGCAGCCTGGGCCCGACCGAGACGAGTGCGTGCTCGAGGTCGTCGTCCACGCCGTCAGCTTGCCATACCGGCAACGACACGTGCCAAGACGACCCAAAATGAGACCTCAGCCCATTGTTGGTAGGTTCCTGGATAAGTATTGACTTATCGAAACGGAGGAGCAGCGCCGTGGATGTCGAGCAGACGGTGTTGCCGGGGATCGGACTGCGGCACGAGTTCACCACGCGCTCGGGGCGGCGCATCGGAGTCGTCTCCCATCGCACCGGCCGTCGCGACCTGGTGATCTACGATCCCGACGATCCCGACAGGGCCTGTGAGACGGTGAAACTCAACGACGAGGAGGCGGACGCGCTCGTCGAGCTCCTCGGCGCCCCCCGCATCGTCCAGCGCCTCAACGCCCTGCACCGCGAGGTCGAAGGGCTGGTCAGCGTCCAGCTTCCGATCGCGCCGCACTCCCCGTACGCCGGCCGGCCCATGGGCGAGGCGCAGGTGCGCACCCGCACCGGAGCCTCCATCGTGGCCGTCGCGCGCGCCGGGCACGTGTTCGCCAGCCCCGCCCCCGACTTCATCCTCTCCGGGGACGACATCGTGGTCGTGGTGGGCAGCGAGGACAGCACCGCCGCCGTCGCCGACATCTTCGCCAGCGGCTGAGGGCAGCGCGTGCACAATACCGCGATACTGTTCCTGGAATTCGGCGCCGTCGTCCTCGGACTCGGCATCCTCGGAGCACTGGCGCTACGCGTCGGCATCTCCCCCATCCCGCTCTACCTCAT
Organism: Microbispora rosea; assembly: GCF_900156315.1. Taxonomy (GTDB): domain Bacteria; phylum Actinomycetota; class Actinomycetes; order Streptosporangiales; family Streptosporangiaceae; genus Microbispora; species Microbispora rosea. Next base: position 75,481 of record NZ_FTNI01000037.1, read on the forward strand.
CGCGGGCCTCGCCTTCGGCACCGGCGGCATCCTCCCGCTGGCCACCAGCGAGGAGTTCACCGCCACCGGCGCCGAATTAGGCGTCATCCTGCTGCTGCTCACCCTCGGCCTGGAATACAACGCCGACGAGCTGATGACCAGCCTCAAGGGCAACGCCCGCGCCGGACTGGTCGACCTCGTGCTCAACGCGGCGCCCGGCGCGGTCCTGGCGCTGCTCCTCGGCTGGGGACCGGTCGCCGCCGTCGCCATGGCCGGCGTCACCTACGCCACCTCCTCCGGCATCACCGCGAAGGTCCTGTCCGACCTGGGCTGGATCGGCAACCGGGAGACCCCCGTGGTGCTGTCGCTGCTGGTGTTCGAGGACCTCACGATGGCGGTCTACCTGCCGGTCCTGACCGCCATGCTGGCGGGCCTGAGCCTGGTCGCCGGGGCGGTAACCGTGGCCATCGCGCTCGCCGCGGTGAGCGTGGTCCTGCTCGTCGCGCTGCGCTTCGGCCGCTACATCGAGGCGTTCGTCGCCAGCCCCAACTCCGAGGTCCTCGTGCTCAAGGTCGTCGGGCTGGCGCTGCTGGTGGCCGGGCTGGCCCAGCAGCTGCAGGTGTCGGCCGCGGTCGGGGCGTTCCTCGTCGGCATCGCGCTGTCGGGCGAGCTGGCCGAAGACGCCCAGGCGCTGCTCGCGCCGCTGCGCGACCTGTTCGCCGCGGTCTTCTTCGTGTTCTTCGGCCTGCAGACCGACCCCACCAAGATCCTGCCCGCCGCCGGCCTGGCCGCGGGCCTGGCCCTGGTGACGATGATCACGAAACTCATGACCGGCATCTACGCGGCCCGCCGCGCCGGCATCGCCCGCGCCGGCCGGGTCCGCGCGGGCATCGCGCTCATCCCCCGCGGCGAGTTCAACATCGTCATCGCCGGGCTGGCGGTCGCCGCCGGCGCCCACCCCGACCTGGGCGCTCTGGCCGCGGCGTACGTCCTCATCCTGGCGGCATTCGGTCCCCTGGCGGCCCGCCTGGTCCAGCCGCTCCTCGTGCGCGTGGCCAGCCGCGCCTGACACCCTCGCACTCCCCCACCGGCCTGCCCCGCACCGCGGCGGCAGGCCGGCGCGTTTCAGGCCCGTACGGCCCGGCCGGCGACGGGCCGGGAACGGCGTTCCGGACGCCAGGTGGAGACGAGGGCGGCCGCGAGGAGGAGTTCGGCGATGTCGCCGCCGTAGTACATGATCTCCGCGCCGCCCCGGACCTCGGCGATGGGCGCGTGGACGTCCACCCAGAAGCCTCCGTACATCAGTTGTGCGACGACCGCGTGCACGAAGATGGCGCAGCCGAGGTAGACCAGACGTGCCCGTACGCCGGGCCGGGCGGGCGCGGGGTCGGGACCGGCGATGACGTGCGCGAACAGGCAGCCCGACAGCAGGAAGTGCGCGTGCAGCAGCCAGTGCCCGGCGGGCCGGGCCATGACGGCGTCGTAGAGCGGGGTGAAGTACAGCACCACCAGGCTGCCGGTCGACAGCAGCAGGGCGGTGGCCGGATGGGCCGGCAGCCGGCCGGCACGGCTGTGCACGACGGCGGACAGCCGCCGCGCGCCGGCGACGGGCAGGGTCCGCAGCAGCAGCGTGACCGGAGCGCCCAGCACCAGCGCGAGCGGGGCGTACATGCCGATGAGCAGGTGCTGCAGCATGTGGCCGCGAAAGTCGGTGTGCGCGAACGTCGCGACGGGCGGCAGGAGCGCCACCGCCGACAGCGCGAGCCCGGTGGCGAAGCAGGCCGCACGCCACCGGCTCCAGCCCGCGACCGGGTTGCGGCGGCGCGCCCGCCGGACCAGGTGCAGGTACGCGATCAGCACGGTCAGCACGATCAGGGCGAGGACCGGCGCCGGCACGCCGGGCGACCCCGCGGAGTGCGCGCCGTGGTCCATCACGCCGTGGTCCGTCAACCCGTGGTGGTCCGTCACGCGGGGCTCTCTGCGGAGACTTCGGCGGGATCGAAGGACCGGCCGCTGCGCGCCAGCAGGTATCCCCCGGCGAGCAGCAGCGCGCCCAGGACGAGGAAACCGATGTCCCACCAGAGCTGGTGGGGGCCGCCGTGCACATGGTGGATGGCCAGGATGTGGTGGTCCAGGACGCCTTCGACGAGGTTGAAGATCCCCCAGCCGGCCAGGATCCACCCCCACAGCACCCGCGACGTCCACACCCGGCGCCGGTGGCGGGTGACCCTGGAGTACAGGATCGCGATGCCGATGAGCACCGCGAGCCAGCACACGGCGTGGAAGACGCCGTCCCAGACGGTGTTCATCTGCAGCCCGGAGACGGTGCGGGGGTTGTAGTACTTCAGCCCGATGCGGTCACTGTTGGTGCTGCTCAGCATGTGATGCCACTGCAGGAGCTGGTGCAGCAGTATGCCGTCGACGAACCCGCCGAGTCCCACCCCGAGCACGATGCCCGGCAGCCGCAGACTGACCGGCGTCGCACCGGCCCCGGCCTCGCCCGCGGTGGTCGCCATCACCGTGCCTCCGTCCCCCGCGCCGCTGTGCGGATCTCCGCCAGGGCAGGTTCCCCGGACGCGAGGGCGTAGTCACGCAGGCACGCGCGGACCCGGCGCCTGGCCTACCGACTCTTTGAACAGCACCTCACCCGGCGGTGCGGGCGGCGACGAACGCCTCGATCCCGTCGAGCACGCGCTGGAGGCCGAACTCGAAGGCATGGCCGGGATCGTAGGCCGCGTTGTACGCCTCGCCCGCCGCCGCGCCGACCCGGGCGGCGACCGGGTGACGCCCCGGGTCGAACACCTTGGCCAGGTAGGGCGCGTGCGCGTACCACCACTGCTCGTCGGTGACGCCGGTGTCCCCCGGCGCCTGCGCCGCCTCCACCGCGCCCCGCGCCGCGCCGCTCACGTAGCCGTTCAGCAGCGTGACGACCGAGTCCATCTCGATGTCGTCCAGGCCGATGCCGTCGACCGCCCGCAGCTCGTAGTCGTACTTCGCGATGAGGTTGGGGCCAAGTGGAGGCCGGGTCGCCGTCGACACCTGCAGCATCCACGGGTGCCGCCGATAGAGCGCCAGGTTCTCCCGCGCGATCAGCTCCAGCCTGCCCCTCCATCCGCCCGGCACCTCCGCGGGCGCGGGCAGCTCGCCGTACGCCGTGTCGACCATGACGTCGATCAGCTCGGCCTTGCCCGGGACGTAGGTGTACAGGGACATCGTCCCCACGCCGAGCTGCTCGGCGACCTTGCGCATGGACAGCGCGGCCAGGCCCTCGGCGTCGGCGACCTCGATCGCCGCACGCACGATCCTGTCGACCCCGATCTCCGGCCTGCCCTTGCGCCCGGTCCGCTCCCCCGTGCGCCACAGCAGGGCCAGACTCCGCGCCGGGTCTCCCTGCGAGCTGTACTCCGTCATCGCCTGCGAATTCTATGCGCACCCCGGCAAGACCACTGCCGTCCGGATGCTCACCACGCTGCCGCCCCCGGACGGCGGCACGGCCCGTGACGCCGGCTGCGACCGCGAAGCGCTCCAGCGACTCCATCGGGCCCGCTCACTCAGCCTGTCACCTCGCGGGCGAAGCTCGGTTCCGCCGCTTCCAGCCGCGGTACCGCGACGCCCAACCGGCGTGCTTCGGCCAGGGTGTCCCGGCAGACCTCACGCGGCTCCTCGGCGTCGGGGTCGGAGTGCGCTGCGAAATTCGCGCGCACCGGCTCGAAATGAGCAGTCAGCCAGGCGAGCACGGGGGCCGTCAGCCAGGTGGGCGCGCGCAACAGCATCACCCCGCCCCGGTGACGTCGCAGGTCGACGCCGCGCGCCTTGAGGAGCGGCAGAAGCTCGCGGCCGGCCAGCAGCCCCTCGCGCAGGTCGCGCGTCGCCCCGGCCAGCTTGGACAGGGAACCCAGCCGCAGACCCTGCGAGAACAGACCGGCATCCGACACGAAATGGACCCATAGCCAGCCGCGGAAGTCAGGGTGCTCCTTGAGCCGGAGCCCGGCCTCGCGAAACGCCCGGCGCACGGCCCGTTCCCGGTCGGTCGGCGGCCGGTCGAGGGTGCCGAAGACGACCGACGACAGCAGCCCCCCACGGAGCACGCCGTCCGCGCCGAAACCGCCACCGGCCTGGGGAAAGCCCCAGGCGATCCGGTCGACGGGGAGTGCGCCGATCGCGGCCAGCGGCTCGGTCCAGATATTGCCGAAGACCAGCACCGTGGCCTGGCCGACACGCGGGGACAGGAAGGCCGTCGCCTCCGGGAGGCGATGGTGCGGCACGCTGAGCACGATCACGTCGAAGTCGTGGTCCGGCTCCAGCGCCTCGCGGTAGCGCACCGGCCACCTCTCGACGACGCGCTGCCCCCACACCCGGCGCCGCATATCGATCAGGTCGAGGTCCACTGCGTCTCCGTACGTCGCCGCGCGGCCCGGCCGGACGTAGAACTCGACGTCGTGTCCCGCCTGTTGCAGGACCCAGCCGTAGACGGTGGCGATCACGCCTCGGCCCAACATCAGGATCTTCACCGGCACGCTCTACCGCCACTTCCCCACCCGGGAGGCACTGGCCGAGGCGGTCTACCACGGCGAAGTCGCCGCGCTGTGCGACCGCGCCCGCCGACTGCAGGCCACGCTGCCCACGGCGGAGGCTTTGGCGACCTTCCTACGCGGCATGGTCGACCACATAGACGCCCACCAGGGCCTCGCCCGGACGCTGGCCACGCTCATGGCCGCCGGCTCAGGTGCCCTCGCCGAGGGCAGCCGGGCGCTGGAGCAGGCTGTCACCGACCTGGTGGCCGCCGCCGTGAAGGACGGCGCCGTCCGCGACGACGTGGATGCCGGCGCCGTCATGATGGCGCTGCACGGCATCGGCGCCGCCCATGACCGCCCCGCTTGGCGGGCCGAGGCCGACGGTGTCATCACCCTCGTGCTGGACGGGCTGCGCCGGTCGGGCTCGGGCGACGGTCAGCGCGAGCACGAGCAGGACAGTGCCGGCACGGCCCTCCGGCGGCATCCCCTTCCGCCTCCGGCGGGCGGCCAGTAGTACCCGGGGGTTGAAGAACATCCATGTCAGATCGTGCGCTAAGGATTCGCCGGCCCTGGTGGGCGGCTGACAGAGCGTCGGCGACCGGGCCCTTCTGAAGCCGTTCCACGGATAACGGCCGCCGCGCCGGTGCGCGAAGCGGCCCCGGCATCCGTGACAAGGGGGAAGCGGTGCCCGCCGTCGTCCAGCTCCGGGCGGGAAGGCGCTGACCGTCCGCGCGGCCGGCGATGCCTTCCTCGGCTCGCTCACCAACCCGAACACCGCCCGCAGCTACGGCACCGCGGGCCCGGGAGGACTTCGTGCTGGAGACGGTCTACTGGGACGCCGGCACCGCCCGCCTCCTGCCCCGCCTGCTGCGCGGCCGGACCCGCGGCCCGTCTTCGTCACCCACCGCCGCGCGGGTCCCGGCAGGGTACTCGCGCCGCGTGACGTGTGCCCGGACACCGGGCTGGCCCGGCTGTCGTACGGGCAGGCCCGCGCGCTGCTGGACCGTCATACAGCCGTCGGCGGCGCGGCCGGCTCCGGCTGGGACCTGCACGAGTGGCGGCACTCGGGCCTGACCCACCTCGGCGAAGCCGGCGTGAGCCTGCTGATGTTCATGGCGAAGAACCAGGGCAGACGAAGACCGGGCTGGAAATGGACCCTGGGGTCCGGTACTCTTACTACCGGACCCTCGGGTCCGTTTTCGGGTTGCCGTCAGCATGCAAGGAACTTCCCTATGCCCCACGTTCGTATCAGCGAAGCTCTCCGGGCCCTGGTCTTCGAGCCTGACCCAAACGAGGAGCTGCGTCAGGTCCTCGACCGGTACTACGCCCCCGACTACACCCACCGCAGCGACGGAAAAACGCTGAGCCGTGAAGAGTTCGGGGGGATGGTGGCGCGCGTGAGGAGCCAGGTCACCAACGGCGCGGTAACCGTTCTTGACGAACTGCGCGACGGCTCCACCTATGCCGAGCGCCATGTCTTCCACATCACCCTCGAGAACGGCTCCACCCAGAGCCGCGAAATCGCGATCTTCGGCACCTTCGCCGAGGACGGCCGCTTTCAGCACCTGAGCGAGACCGGTTTCGACATCGACGCGGACGAGACCCACTGATTCCCTGACGATCGGAGTAAGCATGCCCCGCCTGACCGATCCGGACCCCGCGTCGTTCCCGGCCGAGGTCCGCGAGTTCCTCACTTCCCTGCCGCCCGACCCCATGGTCAAAATGCTGTCGCATTCGGCCGGCACCGTGAAGCCCTTCGTTCAGCTTGCGAAAGCGCAGTTCACCGCCATGGAACTACCGGCCCGTTCACGTGAGCTGGTGATCCTCACCGTCGCCGAGTACACCGACAGCACGTTCGTCGCAGCTCAGCACAGCCCCATGTCGCAGTCGGCTGGGGTCGACGAGCGGACGCGGCAGCTGATCCGCTCCAGGCAAATCGACAGTCACGAGCTTTCGCCTTCCGACCGCGCCCTGCTCCGCTTCACGGTCGACGTGGTGCAGCGCCCCCATATCTCCGACGAGATATTCGGGCAGGCTTGCAAGTTCCTCACCGAACGCGAACTGGTCGAGGTACTGCAGGTAATCGGCTACTACTGGTCATTCGGCCGGATCTCAACGGTCCTAGACGTTGAAGTAACCAAGGTCTACGGCGACGAACCAATACTGAACACACCGACCGACAGCACCTCTGACTGAATCCTTTTGCGCCAGACCGTCCGTGATTCAGCCGGATGGATCACCGACCAGGTTCACCGGTGGGCACGCCCGCGGTCGCCCAACGGCATCGCGCACCTTATGCCGTCAACGTGATCGTCCACCACTTCAAGGCAGGTTTCCCCGAAGATGTCCCCTTCCAAGGATTCCGGATCTGACCAGCGGACAGTCGGTACGTCGAGGCGGTCGGACGCCCGCCGTAACCACGAGCGCGTGGTAGCTGCTGCTGTCGAGATCTTTCGCGAGTACGGCACACAGGCATCCGTTCCCCAGATCGCGGCGCGTGCCCAGGTCGGGAAGGCGACGGTCTACCGAAGCTTTCCTGCCAAGGAAGACCTGCTGGAGGCGATCACGGGGCTGAGCTTGGAGCGGCTTGAACAGCACACTGCCTCGGCACTGCGCGAAGCCGACCCCTACGAGGCATTCCACCTCTATGTCCTCGAACTCTTCGACGCCTTGGCGCGCGATCGTCTCCTCGCGGAGAGGCTTGCGGATGCAACTTCCCCGGCCGCCGCATCCGTCTTGGAAACCCTGGTGAGGGCGATGGAGAGGGCGCGGGCAGCCGAGAAGCTGCGTGAAGACGTCACTGAGATGGATCTGCGGGTCGTCCTGTGTGGTACGGCTCTGCAACTGGTGCGGTTGGCCGAACGCGACCCTGCAACGTGGCGCCGCTACGGAGACATGGTGCTCGCAGCGCTACGGCGCTGAACTGTATTGGTGATCGATGCGTGTCATCCTTCCTGCATCGCATCAGGCGCGCGCAGGGGCCGCAGACCGCCCGGCAGGTCGGGAAGCTGAAAAGAATACCGGCCGAGCACGTTGATGTGGTGGCGCACGAACGGTGAGAGCCGGGCGACGTCCTCGTCGCCGACCTCGAGGCCGTCGGCGCGGAGCTGGACGACGGGGGCGTCCATGTAGCGGGTGTTGAAGAGCACGATCGCGTTGAGGACCAGGCCGAGGGCGCCGATCTGGTCCTCCATGCCGTCCTGGTAGCGCTGGTAGAGCTGCCCGGCCCGGCCGCGGGCAGCGTCCTGGAAGGCGCCGTAGTCGGCAGTACGGTCGATGCGCCACATCTTCTGCTCCGGCAGGTCGGCGAGCTGCGGAGCGTAGGCGAACCCGGCCAGGGTCAGCAGCCCGAACACGATGTCGCTGTAGGAGGCGGTGTCGGTGACGATCATCTGCGGGCGTTTGCCGCCGTCGCGGTCGTAGAGGACGTCCAGCACGTACAGGGAATCGCGCGGGGTGCCGGCCACGACCTTCCCGCCCAGGCCCGCCGCCTGGTGGTTGATCATGTTCAGCCAGGTCGCACCGCCCCGACGGCCGAATTACTTCGGATTTGCGCGTTGCAAAGCGCCAAACAACCCGACGAACCCTTAGCGCACGGTCTGACATGGATGTTCCTCAGCCCCTTACCCTGTCTCGCCGTCGAGCAGTTCTCTGACGGTGTCCAGGTGACCGGCGTGCCTGGCGAGTCTCCTCGATGGAGCTACATCCGGGTCCGCGCGTACACATGCAGGGCGTCGCGGACGAGCGTCGCCCCCATGGCGTCGTCGTACATGCCCGCGAAGCGGGGGTCGTCGACGTACATGTCCCCCAGGCATTCCACCATCTCGATCGAGCGCTCCCGGTCGCCCTCCGCCGTGGGGGTGCCCGGGATCCGGCTCAGCCACCGGACGTGCCGGGCGGCAAGCGACTGCGCGTGTTCCGACGCCGGGGAGACCCCGGCCTTCGCCGCGGCGACCCATGCGGCGACGAGGTCCTCGGCGGCCTGCTTCCAGGCCCGCTGCTGGTCAAGGGTCTTGCCGTGCCACCAGTCGTTGCTCGCCTGGAACGCCCGCTCGCCCCAGCGTGAGATCACCTCGTCCTTGTATCCGTCGTTGAACCCCGCCAGCATGACGTCCATCCGCGGTTCCGCCCCCGACTCCAGGGCCTCCAGCGTGTGGCGCACCGACCGGATCTGCCGTTCGACGCGGTCCCGCTCCTCTTCCAGCGCGGCGATGTGGGCGCGGAGCCCGTCACAGGCGTCCACCTCGTCGGCCAGGACCTCGGCGATGGCCGGCAGGCCCATGCCGAGGCGGCGCATCAGCAGGATCCGCTGGAGCCGGGCGACCGCGGTGGGGTTGTAGTAGCGGTACCCGTTCGCGCCGACCCGGGACGGGGGCAGGAGCCCGACCCGGTCGTAGTGACGCAGCGTGCGGCTGGTGACGCCGGCCCTCGCCGCGAGCTCCTGGATCGTCCACTCCATCGTCCCAGTCTCACCCGCGGCGGAGCGTGGCTGCGATGATCTCCGAACTGCCGGCGTGCAGGGCCTGCGCCGCCGTCTGCCCGGTCGCCGCCAGGTAGGTGTCGACCAGCCGGTTGCCCGCGGCGTACCCGGCGCCCATCGGCAGTCCCACCGGCGTGAGGCCGTAGCGCTCGGCGCTGGGGTCGCCGTGCACCCAGGCGGTGAGGTTCCGCATGTCTGTCACGTCGAGCCCGGTGAGCACCTTGCCGAAGACCTCGTCGTCGTGCAGGTGCGGCACGCCGATGCGGGTGGGACCGAGCTCGTCGCCGTAGAGCTGCCGGGCGAAGGCGTCGGCCAATCCTTCGGAGACGACGTGCTCGCCGACCGTGACGGTCATCGGGTCCCACACGACCCCGCCCGGGCCGAACCGCAGATTGTGGTGGAGTTCGTGCACGGCGGTGGCCTCCAGCCGCTCAACGTTCTCCGGGAAGGGCCACACCGTGATGGCGATGTGGCCCGAGATGCCGCCGAACCCGGTCACTCCTAAGCAGGGACCCATGAAGTGCTCGTCCCCTGGATCGCCGAGCACCAGCAGCACAGTGATGTCCGGGACCCGCAGCCCCGGCGTCGCCTCCAGCAGTACGGCGAGAGCGTGGTCGAGCGCGCGTTGCATCCGCTCCCAGGCCCCGGCCGCCGCCAGGGTTTCGAGCGCGTCGAGGCAACGCTCCTCGTCCCGGTCGACGGGAAACCCGGATGTCTCGCGGTGTACGGCCACCAGGTCGACCTCGCCGGGCTGGTAGCGGTACATGCCCCTGTTGGCCTCCAGCATCGAACGCAGCAGGTCGACGCGGTCCGCGACCGGGGCCAGCAGGATCCGCCGCATGGCGGAACAGGTGTCAAGAATGGTGATCGACATGGCCACCGATGCTAGAAGTTGACGCAGCGTCAAGGTCAAACCCGGGCGGACACGGCGCCGGCCGGAGCACCGGTGGGCGGAGCCGGAGGAGACCGTCGTCGCGCACCCGCGGCGCTCTTCGCCGAGGCACGTTCCAGCAGGTCGTCGATAAACCGGCCGCCCTCGGCCGCAGACACCCCGGGCGGATGCGCTAGCGTGATCGCCATGCTGCGCCGATGGATGCTGCCGATCCTCTTCCTGGCCCTCGGGCTCGCCGCAGCGGCGCGGCAGATCGCCCAGGGGTCCCCGGTCGCCGCCGTCACACTGCTCCTGATCTTCCTGGTCGGCGCCGTCCTGCTGTCCCCCCTGATCTTCCCGAGGTCCGTCAGCACGGCGGAGGCGCTGCACCGCAGCGCGGCCGACGGCCGGCCCATCGTCTATTGGCGCCCCGGCTGCCGCTTCTGCATGCGGCTGCGCACCCGGCTCGGCCGCCACGCCTACCGGATGCACTGGGTCGACATATGGAGCGATCCGGACGGCGCCGCGGCGGTGCGGGCCGCCACCGGCGGCGACGAGACGGTGCCCACCGTGGTCGTGGCGGGCGAGCCGCACGTCAATCCCGACCCTCGATGGGTGCGCGCGCAACTGCCCTGACGAACCTCGGCCGCGGCCGCGGACGCGGGGCGCCCCCGCCCGAGCACACCCTGGGTACACCGTCGAGAACGCCGTCGAGAACGCCGTCCAGCCCGCGCAGCGTCCGCGCCGCACCCAGCGCCCCCCGCCGCCGCGCCACTTCCCCCGCGGCCTGCCGCACCCGCGCCGCCGCCACCAAATCCCGTGTGCGGCCCACCACCTCGCCGGCCCACGTTAGCTCCCGCTCCGCCCCCACCAGATCACCCGTACGGGCACGCAACTGGGCCAGTCGCACCCGCAGCATCAACGGAACGGGAACCGACTCAAGCCCTCCGAGCAGCCCCGCCAGCTCCGCCGCCTCCTCCAGCAGCGCCAGCGCCTCCGCCGCGTCACCCCGGTTCTCCGCCGCCAGCGACAGCCAGTACAGCGCCAGGGACAGCCCCCACCGCTCCCCCAGCGCGCGGTAGCGCGCCAGCGCCTCACGCAACCACCCCTCGGCCGCCCGCGCCCTCCCCCGGCCGTACTCGAACTCCCCGATTTCGCCCATCAACAGCCCCGTCGCCCGCGCCCACGGGTCCTCGTGATCGCCGAACGCCCGCATCGCCGCCAGCGCCCTGCGCCAGTGGTCCACCGCCCCGCCCGAAGGCCTGACCCCCACGATCCAGGCCCACAACGCCACGGGATGACCCGACTCCTCCACCACCCGCAGCGCCTCCGGCGCCGCGTACGGCCCGTCGGACGCCAGCAGCACGCACAACGTGTGCGGCAGCTCCAGCCCGGGCGGCGCGGCCTCACCCAGCACCGCCCGGACAGCCCGCGCCCACCCCGCCGCTTCGTCGCCACGCCCCCGCACCGTCCACGCCCACAGCCTGGCCATGAACAGCCGCAACGCCTGCCGCTCCTGCCCGGTCCGCACGGCATGGCCGAGCGCCGCGTCGAGGTTTCCCCGCTCGGCGTCCAGCATCGCCAGCAGCCCAAGCTGGTCGGCCGTGCGCAAACCGGGCTCGGACTCCTCCACGGTCCCGAGGAAGTAGCCCAGATGCCGGTCCCGCACGGCCCGCGCCTCGCCCGCCTCCTCCAGCCGCTCGGCCGCGTACGCCCGGACCGTCTCCAGCAGCCGGTAACGCACCTGCGCCGGACGCCTCTGCGCCGCCTGGATCTGCGCCTCTTGGACCTGGGCCTCTTGGACCTGTGCCGCCTGAATCCCCGCGGCCTCGCTCACCGCCTCGCTCTGTGCCGCCTGCGTCCTGGCCGCCCGGTCCGCGGGCCCGTCCGGCTCGGCCACGACGACCAGCAACCTGTCCACCAGACCTGCCACCGTCTCCAGGCCGGCCCCGCACACCCGCAGCGCCGCCTCCGCCGTCGCCCCGCCAGCAACCCCTCCGCCACCACCGCCGCACCGGCCACCACGTACTCGCAGTTGTCGAGCACGAGCACGAGCTCCCGGCCCGCCAGCCCCCGCACCAGCGCGTCAAGCGACGACACGGCCGGCCGCGCGGCGATGTCCCCGTCCGGCTCGGGCCCGCCCGAAGGTACGGTCGCCCGGACGGCGGCCACCACCCCCGCCGAATCCCCGGTGGAGGCCAGCTCGACCAGCCACACACCCGAAGCGGCGGCGAGCCCGCCCGCGACCTCCACCGCCAGCCTGGTCTTGCCCGCCCCGCCCGGTCCGGTCAGCGTGACCAGCCGCGCGGCCGACAGCAGGCTCCGCACCCGTGCCACGTCCTCCTGCCGCCCCACCAGGCTCAACACGGGCGCCGGCACGTTCCCCCGTACGACCCGCGCGGCTCTCGCCTGAGGCGCTTCGCGCAGCGCCTCCAGATGCGTCGCGCGCAGCTCCGGCCCGGGATCGACGCCCAGCTCGTCCGCCAGCCGCCGCCTGACGCCTTCGAACGCCTCCAGCGCGTCCCCGCGCCGCCCCGCCGCGCGCAGCGCCCGCATCAGCAGGCCGTGGAACGGCTCACGCAGCGGATGCGCGGCGACGATCTCCTCCAGCTCCGCCACCAGCGCTCCGGCCGCCGCCGCGTCCGCCAGTGTGAGGTCGGCCCCCACCCAGGCCTCCAGCGCGGAAAGGCGCAGCTCCTCCAGGCGCGCCGCCGCCACCCGTGCGAACGGCAGGCCCGCCGCGTCGGCGAGCGCCGCACCCCGCCAGAGTGACAGGGCGGACCGCAGCAACGCCGCGGCACGCTCGGGATCGCGCTCGGCCCGGCCCGCACGCACCAGGCGTTCGAACTCGACCGCGTCGACCTCCTGCGGCGGGACGTCGAGCAGGTAACCTGCCGGATGCGACACCACCACACCTTGCAGCCCGCCGTGCAGTCCCTTGTGCAGCCCCTCGCGCGGTCCATCCCGCAGCTCACGCCGGAGCCGCGACACCAGGGAGTGCAGCGCCGCCACCGGGTTGGCGGGCGGCTCCTCCCACAGGTCCGCGGCGAGGCTGTCGGAGGTGACCACCCTGCCGGGTTCCAGGGCCAGCCGAACCAGCAGCACCCGCAGGCGCGCACCCCTGATGTGGCCGTCGGCCACCTGTAACGGCCCGAGAATCCCGATCCGCATGGTTCCCTCATTGTCGTCGAGGGGTCTGACGGGTGGCGGAATGATCTTGCCACGACCCACCGCCTTTACAATGTAGATTCATAGTAGGATCGATGCGATGAACACCCCCGCCGTCCCCGAGCGGAACACCCCCGCACGGCCCGAGCGCGACCCCTACCGGGTGTATCTCGACGCGCTGCAGAGCCCCGAGTCCAAGCGCACGATGAAGGGCTGCCTCGACCGCATCGCCCGCCTCATCACCGGCGACCCGGAGGCGACCGGCGCCGGCCAGCCCTGGGAACTGCTCCGCTACGAGCACACGATCCGGCTGCGGACGCTCATGCGGGAGCAGGGCTGGTCCCCCTCGCACGTCAACAAGCACCTGGTCGCCCTGCGCCGGGTGTTGAAGGAGGCGTGGCGGCTCGGCCTGATGAGCGGCGAGGACTACCAGCGGGCCGCCGACCTGCCCGCCTACAAGCACACCAGGGTCCCGGCGGGACGACACGTTGAGGCCGAGGCGCTGGCGGCCGCGCTCGAGGTGTGCGACGGCGACCACTCCCCCGCCGGCCGCCGCGACGGCGCGATGCTGGCGGCCCTCTACTCCACCGGCTGCCGCCGCGCCGAGATCGCCGGGCTCGCGCTGGCCGACTTCGATCCCCACGCGCGCTCCCTGCGGGTGCGCGGCAAGGGCGACAAGGAACGACTGGTCTACCTCACCGCGGAGGCCGTCGAGCGCCTCGACCTCTGGCTCGCCGTACGCGGACGGGCGACGGGTCCCCTGTTCTGCCCGATCAACAAGGGCGGGCGGCTGCGGCTGGCCCACATGACCGGCCAGGCCATCGCCGACATCGTCTCCCGGCGCCTGGCCGCCGCCGGGGCCTCCCCCCGTACGCCGCACGACTTCCGGCGCACGTTCATCGGCGAACTGCTCGACGCCGGGGTCGACCTCGCCACCGCCCAGGCCCTGGTGGGCCACGCCTCCCCCGCCACCACCGCACGCTACGACCGGCGGCCCGAGCGGCGCCGCCGCGAGGCCGTCGACCGGCTCCGCGTCCCCGGCGCCGCCCGCTGACCGGGCCCGCCGTTCCTCAGATGTCGTCGACGGTCATCGCGCCCTCGTGGGGACGCCGGGACAGGTCGATGCCGAGCTCCTCGGCCGCGCGGAAGACGTCCTCGTCGGTGTCCCTCATCTCGATCGACATGCCGTCGCTGGAGAGGACCTCGACGTTCAGACAGAGCGACTGCATCTCCTTGATGAGGACCTTGAAGGACTCCGGAATGCCCGCCTCGGGGATGTTCTCGCCCTTGACGATGGCCTCGTAGACCTTCACCCGGCCCAGGACGTCGTCGGACTTGATCGTCAGCAGCTCCTGCAGCGCGTAGGCCGCGCCGTAGGCCTCCAGGGCCCACACCTCCATCTCACCGAAGCGCTGGCCACCGAACTGCGCCTTACCACCCAGCGGCTGCTGGGTGATCATCGAGTACGGACCGGTCGAGCGAGCGTGGATCTTGTCGTCGACCAGGTGCAGCAGCTTCAGGATGTAGATGTAACCGACCGAGATCGGGTGCGGGAACGGCTCGCCGGA